>CAWBVV010000010.1:0-429262 GCA_963792345.1 uncultured Alphaproteobacteria bacterium | reverse complement strand
CAGGCCCGCGGCGGCGAGGACCCCGCCAACAAATGCGAGCCAATCCCGTTCCGCGACCTGCTCAAACGCCGGGACCTGCTGATCTTCCTCGCCTCGGTCGTGCTGTTCCACTTCGGCAACGCGGCCATGCTGCCGATGGCCGGCCAGGTGCTGGCCCAAACCCATCCAGGCCAGGACACCATCGCACTGTCCGCCTGCATCATCGCCGCCCAGTTCGTGATGGTCGGTGTTGCCTGGTGCGTCGGCCAAGCCTCGGCGAGAGGCATCGGCCGCAAGCCGATCTTCCTGGTGGCGCTGGCGGTGCTGCCGGTCCGCGGCGTGCTGTTCTCGTTCACCTCCAGCCCCTATGCCGTGGTTGGCATCCAGCTGCTGGACGGCGTGGCGGCCGGCATTTTCGGAGTCATCTCGGTGCTGATCGCCTCCGACCTGATGCGCGGCACCGGCCGGTTCAACCTTGCCCAGGGCCTGACGGCACTCGCGGTCGGCATCGGCGCCACGCTGAGCAACGCCACCGCCGGCTTTGTCGTGCAGTGGTTCGGCTACTCCGGCCGGATTTCTCTACCTCGCCGCGATCGCCGGCTGCGCGCTGGTCTTCTTCGCTGCTGCTGATGCCGGAGACCGAAGGCCGCCGCCGAGCGCCGCACCCCGCCATCGGCGCCAGCCGGAGGCCGCATGATGGGCGCGCTCGCTGCCTCGCCCTGGTCCGTCTGGGGCATCGCCGCGATGGCCACCGCCGGCGTGATCCTGCGGCCGTTCGCCTGGCCCGAGTTCATCTGGGCCGTCACCGGCGCGGTGCTGCTGATCGCCCTGCGCCTGCTGCCGGCGGCCGACGCGCTGGCCGGCGTCGCGAAGGGGACCGACGTCTATCTGTTCCTGATCGGCATGATGCTGCTGGCCGAACTCGCTCGGCAGGAAGGTCTGTTCGACTGGCTCGCCGCCAGGGCGGCCCGGATGGCGCAGGGGCTCGCGCGACCCGGCTGTTCACCCTGGTTTTCGCCGTCGGCACGGTCGTGACGGTGTTCCTGTCGAACGACGCCACCGCCGTGGTCCTGACGCCGGCGGTCGCCGCGGTGGTCAAGGCGGCGAAGGCGAAGGAGCCGCTGCCCTATCTGTTCATCTGCGCCTTCATCGCCAACGCGGCGAGTTTCGTGCTGCCGATTTCGAATCCCGCCAACCTGGTGATCTACGGCAGCCACATGCCACCGCTGCCGCACTGGCTGCCGACCTACGCGTTGCCGTCGCTGCTGTCGATCCTGGCCACCTATCGTCGTGCTGCGCTGGTCCCAGCGCGCGGGACTGCGGCAGACGCTTGCCGCCGATATCGAGTTGCCTCGGCTCAGCGTCGGCGGCAAGTTGGCGGCCGTTGGCATCGCCGCCACGGCTGTGGTGCTGCTGGTGTCCTCCGCCTTCGATGTCCAGCTTGGCCTGCCGGCTTTCCTCTCCGGCGCAGGGACCGCGATCCTGGTGCTGACGCAATCGAGGAGCAGCCCGATGGTCGTGGTTAAAGGCATCTCATGGGGCGTCCTGCCGCTGGTTGCCGGGCTGTTCGTGCTGGTCGAGGCACTGCAGAAGACCGGTGTAACGGATGAACTTGCCGACCCTGCTGCGCGGCCTGGTTCAGGATTCCGCGGCGGTGCGGCCTGGGTGACCGGCGCGGTTCTCGCGGTGGGTTGCAACCTGGTCAACAACCTGCCCGCCGGACTTCTCGCCGGCCGGGTCGTGCAGATCGCCGCAGGTTCCCGAACAAGTCCGGGCAGCGGTGCTGATCGGCGTCGACCTGGGCCCCAATCTCTCGGTCACCGGATCGCTGGCGACCATCCTGTGGCTGACAGCCCTGCGACGGGAGGGTCTGCGCGTCGGCGCCTGGAGTTTCCTCAAGCTCGGCATGCTGGTCATGCCTCCCGCGCTGGTGCTGGCAATCGCGGGGGTGTTGGTGTCGGGATAACCGGAAGGTTCATCTTCGGCAGTATTTGACAATAAGCCGCCGGCCCGCCATAAGCCCCGCCTATCCGGGCCAATGTGTCACCCGGTCCCCGCCTGACGCGGGGGCTACGCCGCTCCGCGAGGGTTCGCGCAGCGGCGCTTAATCGTTTGGGGCATCGCGAGGTGCCACGTTCGCTAGTTCGCGGCGCGCCGCGTCAGGAGTAACACCACTCGTGTTCGAGGCACTTTCGGACAAGCTGTCAGGGGTCTTCGACCGGCTACGCACGCGCGGATCGCTGAACGAAGCCGACATCACCGAAGCACTACGCGAAGTCCGCCTGGCGCTGCTGGATGCCGACGTCGCGCTGCCGGTCGTCCGCGATTTCGTCGCCAAGGTCCGCGAGCGCGCGGTGGGCGCGGAAGTTCTGTCCTCGGTCACCCCCGGCCAGCAAGTTGTCAAGATCGTCAACGACGTGATGATCGAGGCCCTGGGTGGCCAGGGCGCGGTCCCGATAAACCTGAACGCCGCCGCGCCGGTGCCTATTCTGATGGTCGGCCTGCAGGGTTCCGGCAAGACCACCACGTCCGGCAAGATCGCTCTTCGGCTGAAGGACCGACTGAAGCGCCGCGTTCTGCTGGCCAGCCTGGATACCCAGCGCCCCGCCGCGCAGTTACAGTTGGCGCAGCTTGCCGACCAGGCGGGCGTCCCCAGCCTGACGATCGTCGCCGGCCAGACCCCTGTGCAGATCGCCAACCGGGCGATGGATGTGGCCCGGCGCGAAGGCTTCGACGTCGTCATCCTCGACACCGCCGGCCGCCTGTCCATCGACCAGGAGTTGATGGACGAAGTCCGCAGCGTGCGCGCCGCGACCAACCCGGCGGAGACACTTCTGGTCGTCGATGCGATGACCGGCCAGGACGCGGTCAACACCGCCAAGGCCTTCAATGACGCGCTGTCGATCACCGGCATCGTGCTCACGCGCATGGACGGTGACGCCCGCGGTGGCGCTGCGCTGTCGATGCGCGCCATCACCGGCGCCCCGATCAAGCTGATCGGCGTCGGCGAGAAGCAGGACGCGCTGGAGGATTTCCACCCCGAGCGTGTCGCCGGCCGCATCCTCGGCATGGGCGACATCGTCGGCCTGGTGGAGCGCGCGACCGAAACCATCGACCAGGCGGAGGCTGAAAAGCTCGCCGCCAAGATGATGAAGGGGAAGTTCGATCTGGAGGATTACGCCAGCCAGCTTCGCCAGATCAGCAAGATGGGCAGCCTGTCCGGCATCCTCGGGATGCTGCCGGGCGTCGGCAAGATCAAGCAGCAGCTTGAGGGCGCCGATCTCGACACCAAAATCCTCAAGCGGCAGGCCGCGATCATCTCGTCGATGACGATCAAGGAACGCCGTACACCGGACATCATCAAGGCCAACCGCAAGAAGCGCATCGCGGCCGGGTCCGGGACATCGGTTCAGGAGGTCAACCGGTTGCTGAAACAGTTCGACCAGATGTCCGACATGATGAAGAAAATGGGCAAGCTGGGACAGAAGGGCCTGATGCGTCACGGCCTGGGCGCCCTGATGCCTAAGGGCATGTCGCCCCAGAACCGCCGCCCTTTTTGACCAAACACCAATCGAAATTCACTAGGAGTAACAGTTACATGGGCCTGAAAATCCGCCTCGCTCGCGCCGGTGCCAAGAAGCGTCCCTACTATCACATCGTTATCGCCGACAGCCGCAGCCCGCGCGACGGCCGTTTCATCGAGCGCGTCGGCAGCTATAATCCGATGCTTCCGGCTGAACATGCGGACCGCGTCCGTATCCAGGCGGAGCGGGTGACCCATTGGCTCGGCAACGGCGCCGTGGCGACCGAACGGGTGGCGAAGTTCCTGGGCAAGGCCGGTCTGGCCCCGATGCCGGTGTGGACCGAGCAGCCCCAGCAGTCGGCGCCGAAAAAGAAGGCGCAGGAGCGTGCCAAGGCCGCCGCGACTGCCGCCGCCTGAGGTTGAGCGGTGCTTGAAAGCCGAATCCAGTTGGCTGTGGTCGGACGGGCGCATGGGGTGCGCGGGTTGGTGAAGATCACCAGCCATACGGCCGATCCAGCCGATCTGACCGCGTATGGACCCCTGTCCGACGCGGCCGGGCGGCTTTATGCGCTGCACTGGAAGGCCGATGGCGTCGCGGAGATTTCCCGGATCGTCGATGGCGTGCCGGTCAAAGTGACTGACCGCGCCGCGGCGGAAAAACTGACCAACACCAAGCTGTTCGTTGACCGCTCCGCCCTGCCCCCGGCGGACGAGGACGAGTACTACCTCGCCGACCTGATCGGTCTGAGCGCGGTTGATCCCGAGGGCCACGCGCTCGGAGTGGTTTCCGTCGTGCACGACTATGGAGCCGGCGTAAGCTTCGAGATCACCGGCAATGGCTCGCCGCTCATTATCCCCTTCACGGCAGCCTGCGTGCCGACGGTCGACATCGCCGCCGGCCATGTCGTCGTTGTTCCGCCCAATGAGATTGTCGTGCCGCCGGAAGCGGAGGCAGCGGCATGACCTGGCGCGCCTCCGTCCTGACTCTGTTCCCAGGGATGTTTCCGGGTGCCCTGGGCCAATCGCTGGCCGGGCGAGCACTGGAAACCGGCATATGGTCGCTGGACGTCACGAACATCCGTGACTTCGCGCAGGACCGGCACCGGACGGTGGACGACACGCCGTTCGGGGGCGGTGCCGGTATGGTATTGCGGCCCGATATCGTCGATGCCGCCCTGGCCTCGGTCGCCGATGACCGGCCGATGGTCTGCCTTACCCCACGTGGCCGGCGTTTCTCCCAGGCGGACGCTCAGCGCTTCGCCGCCCAACCGGGCGTCATTCTGTTGTGTGGCCGCTATGAGGGCGTCGACCAGCGCGTCATCGAAGCCCGAGCGATGGAAGAAATAAGCATCGGCGACTACGTGCTGTCGGGTGGCGAACTGGCGGCACTGGTCCTGCTGGACAGCATCGTCCGGCTGCTGCCTGGCGTGATGGGCGCCGCCGAAAGTGCTACCGAGGAAAGCTTCTCCTCCGGACTGCTGGAGTATCCGCACTACACCCGTCCCGCCGAATGGCAGGGCCGCCGTGTGCCGGACGTTCTGCTTTCCGGCCACCACGGCGCCGTTGCTGCCTGGCGACTGGCGGAGTTGGAACGAATTACCCGCGAACGCCGGCCCGACCTGCGGGCTCCTGAGCTTCGCGTCCCCAACCATGACCACATAAGCATGAGGACAAATCGATGAACATTATCCAGCAGTTCGAGGCCGAGCAGATGGCTCGCCTGACCAGCGCGCGCGCGGTGCCGGACTTTATCCCCGGTGACACGTTGCGGGTCTCCGTCAAGGTCGTCGAAGGCGAGCGCACCCGCACCCAGGCGTTCGAGGGCGTCTGTATCGCTCGGTCGAACAAGGGTCTGAACAGCAACTTCACCGTGCGCAAGATCAGCTACGGTGAGGGCGTGGAACGCGTGTTCCCGCTGTACGCGCCCACGATCGCCGAGATCATGGTGGTGCGCCGCGGTGATGTGCGCCGCGCGAAGCTGTACTATCTGCGCGGCCGCAGCGGTAAATCGGCGCGTATCGCTGAGCGCGCCCGCTCGACGACGCCGGGCGCGACGACCGACACACCAGCGGCGGTTGATACAGCGGCGGAGTAACCAGGTTCGGGGCGAGCGAGGGCCAGCCCGGATCGCCGCCGCCCCATGATCCTCTTCTACGGCAGGTGGAGCCTAAGAATGGGTCGGGACCCCTGACAGGAAGCCCGGCACCGCCTATGTTCTGGCCAACCCAGGGAGAGGAGGACCCATCATGCTGAACCCAGTTGCGCCGTTGCCGCTCAAGGACCCGACGCTGTTCCGTCAGGCCAATTACCTCAATGGCAAGTGGGTCGAAGCCGATGGCGGCCAGACCATCGTGGTGAAGAACCCTGCGACCGGTGAAGCGATTGGCGAAGTTCCCAACATGGGCACGGCCGAAACGCGGCGCGCCATCGAAGCAGCGAATGCCGCCTATCCGGGCTGGCGCGCGATGCTGGCCAAGGAGCGCGGGGCGATCCTGCGCAAATTGTCGGACCTGATGCTGGCGAATGCCGACGACCTCGCGATGATCATGACCGCTGAACAGGGCAAGCCGCTGGCGGAGAGCAAGGGCGAGATCGTCTATGCCGCGAGCTTCATCGACTGGTTCGCCGACGAGGCAAAGCGCATCTACGGCGACACCATCCCACAGAACGCCAAGGGCCGCCGCATTCTGGTGCTGAAGGAACCGATCGGGGTGTTCGCCGCGATCACGCCGTGGAACTTCCCGGCGGCGATGATCACCCGGAAGGCTGGGCCAGGCTGGGCCGCCGGGTGCACCGGCGTGATCCGGCCGGCGTCCCAGACCCCATTTTCAGCGCTGGCGCTGGCGGTGCTGGCAGAGCGCGCCGGGATGCCGGCAGGGGTGTGCAATGTGCTGACGGGTGGGTCGTCGGCGATGGGCGCGGAACTGACGTCGAACCCGCTGGTGCGGAAGCTGTCGTTTACCGGGTCGACCGAAGTTGGGGCCAAGCTGCTGGCGCAGTGTGCGCCGACAATCAAGAAGACCAGCATGGAACTTGGCGGCAATGCACCGTTCATCGTGTTCGATGACGCGGATCTCGATGCCGCGGTGGTCGGCGCGATGGGCAGCAAGTTCCGCAATACCGGACAAACCTGCGTCTGTGCAAACCGGATCTTGGTGCAGGACGGTGTCTATCAGGCGTTCTCGGAAAAGCTGAAAGCCGCGGTGGAGGCGATGAAGGTCGGCAACGGGATGGAGCCCGGTGTCAGCCAGGGCCCTCTGATCAACGCCAGCGCGGTGGCCAAGGTCGAGGAGCATGTCGCGAACGCCCTGTCACTGGGCGCCTCCGTTGTGACCGGCGGGAAAAAGCATCGCCTCGGCGGCAATTTCTATGAACCGACCGTGCTGGCCAATGTGCCCCATGAGGCACTGATCTTCCGCGAGGAAACCTTCGGCCCGGTGGCGCCGTTGTTCCGCTTCAAGACCGAAGAGGAAGCGATCCGGCTGGCCAACGATACCGAATTCGGTCTCGCCGCCTACTTCTATGCCCGCGACATTGGCCGGATCTTCCGTGTCGGCGAGGCGCTGGAGTACGGGATCATCGGCATCAACGAGGGGATCATCTCGACCGCGGAAGCGCCGTTCGGCGGGATGAAGTCTTCAGGCCTTGGCCGCGAGGGCTCAAAATATGGGATCGAGGACTACCTGGAAATCAAGTACCTGGCGATTGGTGGGATCGGAACCTGAATGTATTGGGCTCGGTGGTACATGAGGTGGGTTGAACCCTGACTTGCTGACAACGAGGCCGGGGACCGGGGCTGTCCAAGCCCCGGCACTAAACCTCCAGTCGTCTAGCGGCCAGTTCCGCTTCATTGACCGTCAATCCCAGCCCAGGTCCGGCGGGCAGTTGAAACAGACCGTTCACCGGCTTCGGCGGATTGTCGAAAACGGCGTGGGTGCGGGTTGATGGGTCGTTCCATTCGGCTGGCTTGGTTCCCTGCAGTAACGAGGCGACCACGTGAAGGTTCGCCATGTGCCCCACCGTCGGCTGCGTCTGGTGCGGCACCAGTTCGACACCGTGCGCATGGGCCAGGGCGGCACAGCGCAGCAAGCCGGTGATGCCGCCCATCTTGCCGATATCGGGTTGCACCATCCGCACCCCCGCCTCGATCAGATCAGCGAGGGCCGCCAGTGTATAGGTTTGCTCACCGGCCGAGACCGTGATGTCCAGCGCCCGAGCGACTTCGCCCAACGCCCGCACATGATAGTGCTGCACCGGCTCCTCGAACCACCAGTAGCCTAGATCCTCCAGCGCGCGACCCATCCGGATCGCACCGCCGGTTGTGTAACAATTATTCGCATCGAACGCCAACGGGAAGCCGTCACCGACCAACTTGCGCACCGCGCGCGCCTTGGCGATATCGCCCGGAATGTCGGCGTCCAGCCTGGTTCGGTTGTTATCAAAACGAATTTTCACCGCCGCCGGCTTGTCGTGCAGCCGTGTCTCGACCGCGCGCACCACGCTATCGACATCACGGTCGCCGTTGCCGCCGATCGAGGCATAGAAGGGCAATTCGGTCTTCCACGCGCCACCGATCAATTTGTAAATCGGCAGTCCGGTCAGGTTGCCCTTTAAATCCCACAGGGCGATGTCCAACGCTGCCAGTGCACCGGTCAGCGCGCCCTCCGGTCCCAGCTTCACCAGAGTGTGCATCGCCTGGTCCAGCAGCACCGCATGGTCCAGCGGATCACATCCCAGCAGCATCGGCGCTATATCATGCACAATCATCCCGAGTGATGCGCGGCCCCCCTGCATGGGAGAGGCCTCGCCGAGGCCGATCAGGCCGGCGTCGGTGTGAATCCGGACGAAAGCGCTGTGCTGGCTTGGCTTGTCAGTCGGCGACCAACGCACCTGGAACGCTTCGATCTGGCTGATTTTCATATCTCAGCTTCCCGCCACATCCTGGCTCTCCGGAAAGAACATGTCCTTCCAACTGTTCGGCTGCCGCTTCAACCGCCCGACCTTGTGCATGAAGGCAGCAAAATCCATGACCTTCATTGGGACGGTTGTATAGACAACGTCCGGATCGGCCACCCAGCCGGCCATCTGGTCGAGTGTTCCTTTCTTGTCCCCTGTCATCGCCAGGTAGATCTCCGCGGCCTGCCGAGGATTGGCACGGATGAAATCATTGGCTTCCTGCTGTGCCGCCAGCACGGCTGCGCAAATCTTTGGATTGCTGTCGTGATAGATTTTTGAGGTCAGCATGACGCCGTTGGTGTGCATGCCGCCGGTGACCTCATAGGACTTGAAGACCTTGTGCACGCCCGGCGCCGCCCGCTCATAGTAGTAGAACGGGGAACTCGCCAGATGGCAGTTCACTTCGGATTGTCCTCCGAGGACGGCGGCCATGGCGTCCGGATGGGCCAGCGTGATCGTCAGGCTATCCAGCCGGTCGTAGGCCGCGAAGCCCCACTCCTTCGCGGCGGCCATCTCAAGCGTCAAGGCATGGCCGGTGATCTTCACCCCAGGCAGTGCGATCTTGTCCGTCGCGGTCAAGTCGGCGATGGTCCGGATCGCGGGCTTGCGTGTCATCAGCACGAACGGCATCGACTGCAGCGCGGACAGCGCCTTGATATCGCGCCCGGTCCCGGCGGTCTTGTCCCAAAGCGTCGCCAACGTGGTCGATCCCGGGCCGATGAACCCGATCTGGCCTGCCAGCAAGGCATCAATCTGCGGTGCCGGACCACCCAGCACGGACCATTCGGTCGTCACCCCAGGAAGCCCCTGCTTCGCGGCATGGCGTTCGACCAGATGCTCATGCTCCATGACCATCATGGACATATAGCCGAGGCCATACTGCTTGGAGATACGGACGACCGAGTCCTCCGCCCGCACGCGCTGACTAATGAACGGGCTAGCGAGAAGCGACAGTCCCAGATGACGCCGGTTCAGCATTTTGTTCGTTTCCCCGACTGGCGGTCCCAACCGCGCCCGCTGGCATGACGGCCGCGGGCAAGCCCCGCTAAGAACGACTTACCGGGACAGGTTGTCCCCGTCTCCTGGGCGGAGGTTTGCCCGAACGGTGCGACCCGTCAAATGGTGAACTCGAGCCACGCGGTTCCCGGCCTTGCCCCGCCGGTCCGCGCTCCATGGGTCAGAACGCGCATCTAGCTCTCTATTTGATCCGTGATCCGGCGTGCTTGATCGTTTGGGGCGGTACGCTCATGCTCCGGCGGCACATAGGGGGATTACCCGGATGGACTTCGACCTGTTTGTGATCGGCGGCGGTTCGGCCGGCGTCCGGTGCGCCCGCATATCCGCCGGCCACGGGGCCCGCGTCGGCATCGCCGAGGAACGGTTCTGGGGCGGCACGTGCGTCAACATCGGCTGTGTGCCGAAGAAACTGCTGGTGCAGGCGGGGGAATATGGTGGCTGGGCCGACGATGCAGCCGGTTTTGGCTGGACCATACAGAAAGGTCCGCACGACTGGAGCAAGTTGATCGCGGCCAAGGATCGCGAGATTACCCGGCTGGAGGGCATCTATCGCAAGTTGCTGGCAAGTGCGGGGGCAACCGTGTTCGACGGCCGCGCGGTGCTGATTGATCAGCACACCATTGAGGTCGCGGGCAAACGGGTCACCGCAGAGAATATCGTTATCGCCACTGGCGGTCATCCGGAGCGTCCGGATATTCCAGGTGCGGAGCTTGGTATCATATCGGATGACGCTTTTTACCTGAAGGCCATGCCAAGGCATGTCGTCATGGTCGGATCGGGCTATATCGCGGTGGAGTTCGCCGGTATTTTCCGCGCTTTGGGCGCCGAGGTGCATCTCGTGTATCGCCAGCCGCTGCCCCTGCGCGGCTTCGATCACGATATAAGGGAGGCTATGCAGGAAGCACTGGAGGCGCAGGGCATCATCCTGCACCCCAACAGTATTCCAACCAATGTCGCGGCGGACGGCGACCGCCGCATCCTCAGCCTGGGCGACGGTTCAACGCTGACCAGCGACCTCGTGTTCTTCGCCACCGGACGACGGGCCAACGTGAAAGGGCTCGGACTGGACAAGGTCGGCATTGAATTGAACGCCAAGGACGCGATCAAGGTGGACGATCAGTTGCGGACTACGCAGCCGCATATCTATGCCATGGGTGACGTCACGGACCGGGTGAACCTTACACCGGTTGCGACCGCCGAGGGGCACGCGCTGGCCGATTCGCTGTTCGGCAATAACCCACGCACCATCGCGCTGTGGAACGTTCCGTCCGCCGTTTTCACGACCCCACCGATCGCCACGGTCGGGCTTTCGGAGGAACAGGCCGCGGCAATGGGACCCGTCGACATCTACCTGACCCGCTTCACCCCAATGCGGCACGCCCTTTCCGGGCGAGGGCGGAAAACCACGATGAAACTGGTGGTGGACAAGGCGACCCAGAAAGTGGTCGGAGCCCACATGCTTGGCGAGGATGCGGCGGAGATCATCCAGGGCCTCGCGATCGCCGTTGTCATGGGCGCGACCAAGGCCGATTTCGACCGCACCATCGGCATTCATCCCACCGCCGCCGAGGAATTCGTGACCTTGCGCACCCGGACACGGACCACGGATCTGGCCAAGGCCGCGGAGTAACCAAAGGCCGGCATCCGCGGTCCCACGCGGGCACTAAAGGCGGCGGATCCCGGTGGCTCGGCACCCGGAGCGTTCGCGTGGGATCCTACTCTCGACTTTTGAACTCGGCGCAGGCTAACTCTTCGAAAAACTTCGGAGGGAACAATGAAAAGACGCTCATTTCTTGCCACCGCTGCGGCCGTGACCACCGGGGCCGTGACCATGGCGCGGCCGGCGATCGCCAGCAATACCAAGCCATTGATCTTCGTGCCGCAAGCCAACCTGACCAGCCTTGACCCGGTCTGGACCACGGCCACGGTCACCCGCAATTTTGCTTTCATGGTCTACGACATGCTGTACGGCCGGGATGAGGCCTTCGTCCCGCGCCCGCAGATGGTCGAGGGCCACGTCATCGATGACGACGGCAAGCGCTGGACAATGAAACTGCGCCAGGGAATGCTTTGGCACGACGGCACTCCAGTTCTTGCACGCGATTGCCTCGCCAGTCTGCAACGCTGGATGAAGCGGGATGCGGTTGGCGTCACGATCAACCTGCGGGTCGATGCGATCGAGGCTCCGGATGACCGGACCCTGGTCTGGCGGTTACGCAAGCCCTTCCCGCTGTTGCCGCATTTCCTGTCGAAAGTGCAGCCCCAGCCGGTGATGATGCCCGAGCGCATTGCCTCCGCGGTTGATCCGTTCAAGCAAGTAACGGAAATCGTGGGCAGTGGCCCGTTCCGTTTCCTGGAGAAGGAATATGTCTCCGGCGCCTTCGCGGCGTTCGAAAAATTCGATCGCTACAACCCGAGGAACGAACCCGCGTCCTACACCGCGGGCGGTCATCATGTGCTGCTGGACCGGGTCGAATGGAAGGTCATTCCGGACAGCGCAACGGCTGCAAACGCGCTCACCGCGGGGGAGGTGGACTGGCTGGAACTGCCGCAGCCCGACCTGTTGCCTATGCTGAAGCATGCGGCCGGCGTCAGGACCGGGCTACTCGACCTGTACGGCACCGTCGGCGTTCTGCGGCCGAACCATCTCAATACCCCAACCAGCAACGTCGGCGTTCGCCGCGCGATGTTCGCCGCTATCGACCAGAAGGAAATCATGTTGGCGGCGATGGGTGAGGATCCGACAACCTGGCGGGCGCCGATGGGGTATTTCCTGCCGACCTCCAAGGCAGCCAACGATGCGGGCATGGATTTCGTGCGCAAGCGGCACAGCGTGGATGAGGTCAGGCGCATGCTGGATGAGGCGAAATACGGCGGCGAGAAGATCGTCTTCCTGCATCCAACCGACCAGGTCGCCTACAACGCTTTCAGCACCGTGGTGGTCGACGCATTCCGCAAGGTCGGGTTGAACGTCGATGAGCAGATGACCGACTGGGGCACGGTAGTGCAGCGCCGTCCGTCAAAAGAGCCTTTGGACAAAGGCGGGTGGTCGATGTTCCCAGCCGGCGCGCCCGGACCGGAGTTCGTTGATCCGCTGCTGGCCAATACGTTGCGCAGCAATGGCTCCAAGGCGTGGTTCGGATGGCCGGACGACCCGGCGCTCGAAGCAGCTTATGACGCCTGGATTGACGCGGTGGATGATACCGAACGGCACAAGCAGGAGATCGCGTTCCAGGCGGCGGCGTTCAAGTCGGTGCCGAGCATCCCGATGGGACAATACTTGCCGCACGCGGCCTGGCGCTCGAATGTGACCGGCTTGGTGAAGGGATCGGCACCAGTGTTCTGGGGAGCTCAAAAAGCGTAATCGTCATCGGAACGGGCGTCGGGCGACCGGACCCGTCTGGACCTTGGGCCGAAGGTGGAGCAGGACTGAGACGTCAACTCGGACTCGATTCGCGCCATGGAACCAGACGCTCCCGTCGCCGTCGAACCAATCCTTGATACGCTCGCCATGGCTGACCGGGCGCCATCCAGCGCGGCGCTTCGTCAGGTGGCGGATCGATGGTCAGAGATCGGGCCCGAACTGCTGGAAAAGCTGGATGCGGTAATCGACGGCACCGACCGCTCCGAACGGACGGAAACAATACTGTCGTTCGGCATCTACTTGATGGCACAGGCTCACGAGACGCGCGCTTACCGGCCGCTTTGCAGGCTCGCCGCCGATGGCGACGTTCTGTCAGACCTGATCGGGGATGGCGTGACCGAGGACCTGCGAATGATCCTCACTCGAATCTATGACGGCGATCCGGCGCCGCTGAAAGCGCTGATCGAGGACGCCGGCGCCGACGAATTCAATCGCGATGTCGCCCTGGACGCGCTGGCTCAGTTAACCGCGGCCGGACGGATCGGCAGGGACGAAACCCAGGCTTATCTGCGTGAGCTACGAACGACGCTCCAGCCACAGGACACAAGCTATGTCTGGATGGGCTGGCAGCGAGCGATTGCCAATCTCGGCCTCGATGATCTCGTGCCGCTGGTCGAGGACGTCTTCGAACGCGGCTGGATTGAGCCGGTTTGGCTTGACGTTGCGGATTTCCATGCAGACCTGCAGGCCACGCTGCGTGCCGATGAACCAAACGCTGCCGTTGACGAGCACACCTTGGACGGCGGCCCTGGATGATGTTGTGGACTACTCCGTTCAAGCCAGCCCCGTCCGCAATCCGGTACAGCAACGTTGGCCGCAACGATCCATGCCCATGCGGCAGCGGAACCAAATTTGAGAAATGTTGCCTTGAGACAGTTCGATAGCGGTCAATGCGCACGTCCAAACCTGACGGGGCCGCCTCCGGTCATGCTGCTGTCGCTAAGCCCCGGGCGCTGAAACGTTCGAAGCGGAACGGCGATGGGTCGACCACGGGTGTCGCGCCGGTCACCAGTTCCGACATCAACCGCCCTGCCCCCGGACCGATTCCGAAGCCGTGGCCAGAGAAGCCGCTCATCAGGAAAAACCCCGGCACGGTCTGCACCGGCGCGATCACCGGCACCGCGTCCGGCGTCGTGTCGATCAACCCGCCCCAGCTTTCGGCGATCCGCACCGGCGCGAACGCGGGGAACGCCCGGATCAGGTTGCGGCGGCTCTCTTCCACAATGGCCGGATTGGGTGCGGGGTCCAGCACCCGGGTCGCCTCGAACGGGCTGGCCTGGTCCAGCGCCCAGCGACGCGGAATACGCAGTTCTTCGCGAAAGCGCCCAAACGGACGGATGCGGTATTCGCGCTTGGTGGCGATCATCGCGGAGAAAAACCGCGGCAGCAGGCGAAAACTGTCCGGGACGATATGAGCCTCGTACTTGTTGCGGCGGGCGACTGTGTAGCCCCCGTCAGAGCGCTTTCGAAAGGCGAAATCAGGGCCGGCCACGGCAACCTCCGGCGGCCCGTCAAGCGGCTCGGTCCGCATCACCGAACCGAGGATTTTTAACTGCGGAAAATCCACGCTCATGTTGCCGCAAAACAAGCGCGACCAGGCGCCCCCGGCCAATACCGCTGCATCACAGGAAATCGCCCCGCGCTCGGTGATCACGGCGCTGACACGACCGGCTTTCGTCTCCAGCCCACGAGCGGCGCAGTTGGTAACGATCATCGCACCCAGCCGGCGCGCCGCCTGTGCCATCAGCGGCACCGCGCGCTGCGGTTCCGCGCGGCCGTCGTTCGGCGTGTAAAGCGCACCGGCCCAACGGCGGCTCGATCCAGGCACGACGGCATCGACCTCGTCTGGCGACAGGATGCAGCTCTGCACCTGCCACTGACGGGCGTTCTCGAGCCAGGTCTCGTAGGCGGCAATCTCTGCCGGCGTTTCGCACAGATAGCAGGCGCCCGCACGGGTGAACCCGACCTCGGCGCCGACGCGCTGGTCCATTCGGTCCCACTGCCGAAGACTTTCAAGCGCGAGTGGAACCTCCGCCTGGTCACGCCCCTGGGTGCGGCAAAAGCCCCAGTTGCGGGATGATTGCTCACCGGCCAACCGGCCTTTTTCCACCAGGACCGCTGAAACACCTTTCTCGGCCAGCGCGAGCAGCGTGCTGACGCCCGCGATCCCACCGCCAATGATGACAACATCGGCACGCGTCGGCAGGACGTCGTCCGTTTCGACCGCGATAAGCTCTGGGGCCATGCGGCTATCCTTTATGACTGGGCGCCCAAGGGCGGGCATCCGAGATTGGGCGCCGCTGGTTGCCGTGACGCGCCGGCGGAATAGTATGGCGGGGAAGACAAAGGGAAAATACCGATGGGTGGTCGTATCGCACGCGTCTGCGGCTTGATTGGCTGTTTCCTGTTTGCGGGGGCAGCGTCCGGCGTTCGCCCAGGGCAGCGGCTCATCGACATTGGATGCGGTCCGCGCGCGGGGGGAGTTGCTATGCGGCACCGGCGGCGAAATCCCGGGATTCTCGATGCTGGACAGCAGTGGGGTCATGCGCGGGCTGGATGCCGATTACTGCCGGGCAGTGGCCGCGGCGGCGCTGGGCGACGCCAAGAAGGTGAAGTGGGTTTCGGTCACGGCGCAGACCCGCTTCACCGCGCTGCAGTCGGGCGAGATCGATCATCCTGGTGCGCAACACCGGCTGGTCGCTGACACGGGAATCGAGCCTGGGGCTGCTGTTCGCCGGGGTGAATTTCTGGGACGGCACCAGCATCATCGTCAAGACCGCGTCGGGGGTGAATTCGGTCAAGCAGCTGGGCGGCGCGACGATCTGCGTGCTGCCGGGAACGACGACCGAACTCGACCTGGCGGATTGGGCGCGGGCGGAGGAGATCGTCTATACGCCGGTGTTGATCGGCAGCCTGAGCGAGATCCGCCAGGCGTTCCTGGCCGGACGCTGCGACGGCTATACCACCGACAGCTCGCAGATCGCCGGGTTCCGCTACATGCAGGGCGCGAAGGCGAGCGAACTGACGATCCTGCCGGAGCCGATCGGCGTGGGCCCCAGCGGCGCGATGGTGCGCAAGGGCGACGACAAGTGGTTCGACATCGTGCGCTGGACGCATTTCGCGACGCTGGTGGGCGAGTCGCTGGGGGTGACCAGCAAGAACGTCGATACGTTCAAGGATACCAAGATCCCCGATATCCGGCGGCTGCTGGGAACCGAGAGCAATCTGGGGCGGTCGCTTGGGCTGGACGATGCCTGGGCGGCGAAGATCATCCGCCAGGTCGGCAACTACGGCGAGATGTGGGAGCGCGATATCACGCCGCTGGGCCTCGACCGCGGGCGCAATGCGCTGTGGACCAAGGGCGGCCTGCAGTTCGCGCCGCAACTTCGGTAGCGACGCGGCAACCTTACTGCGCGGAATTTCATCGCGCCGACCACATCGCACCGATTGCATCGCACGCTGGCTACATCGCGCCAGCGACCTCGTGCCCGCCATGCCAGATCATGGTGAGCGCGACATACAGCACGATCAGCAAGCCGACCCACGCGATCCAGCGGTACCGCTCCAGCAGCCGGGCAATCAATCCGGCGGCAAGACCCATCAGCCCGACCGACAACAGCAGGCCGGTCGACCAACACCCACAACCGGTCATGCGCCGCGCCGGCAACCGCCAGGACGTTGTCCAGGCTCATGGACACATCGGCCAGGATGATCTGCACCATCGCCTGGCGCAGGGTTTTGCGTTGCCGATCGCCACCGCCATGGGCGCGGTGCGACCGCCGCAATTCGCGGAACATCTTCCAGCAGACCCACAGCAGCAGGACCCCGCCGGCCAGCAGCAGCCCGATGATCGCCAGCAATTTCAGAGCCACCGCGCCCATGGCGATACGGATCACGGTGGCGCCGCCGATGCCCAGCAGGATCGCCGGACGCTTCTGGCGCGCCGGCAGCCCGGCCACGGCCAGTCCCACGACGACGGCGTTGTCGCCGGCGAGTGCCACGTCGATCAGTACCACCTGGGCCAGCGCCACCAGGTCCTGCGTCCAATCCATGCTTGCGTTCCTGGATGCCTCGGTCTAGCTGGCCCTTTCCCCTGTATCGGACAAGTCAAGATGATTCCGCGATACTCCAGGCCCGAAATGGCCGCCATCTGGGCCCCGGTGAACCGTTATCGGATTTGGTTCGAGGTTGAGGCACTCGCGGCGGAGGGCATGGCCCGCATCGGGGCGATCCCCGAGGAAGCCGCCCGCGCCATCCGCGAAAAAGGCGGTCCGAAGCTTGCCGCAATGAACGCGGCGGATGTCGAAAGGATCGACGAGATCGAGCGGGAAACCCGCCACGACGTCATCGCCTTCCTCACCTGGCTGGCCGAAGCAGTCGGTCCTGACTAGCCGGTTCGTCCATCAAGGCATGACCAGTTCCGATGTTCTGGATACGACGCTGTCGGTGCAACTGACCCAGGCCGCGGACATCCTGCTGGCTGATATTGACGCGGTGATGGCTGCGCTGAAGGCGCGGGCGATCGAGCATAAATACACCGTCACCATCGGCCGCAGCCATGGCATCCATGCAGAACCCACGACCTTTGGACTGAAGCTGGCAGGGCACTACGCGGAATTCGCCCGCAACCGCGAGCGATTGCTGGCCGCACGCGCCGAAATTGCGGTCACCGCGGTCAGCGGCGCGGTCGGCACGTTCGCACATCTGGATCCAAGCGTTGAGGAGTACGTGGCGGAGCGGCTGGGATTGAGGGCTGAACCGGTCTCCACCCAGATCATTCCGCGCGACCGGCACGCCGCTTTCTTCTGCACCCTGGGGGTAATCGCCAGTGCGGTTGAGAGGCTGGCCACCGAAGTGCGGCATCTGCAGCGCTCGGAGGTGCGGGAGGCCGAGGAGTTCTTCCATCCCGGCCAGAAGGGCTCCTCGGCGATGCCGCACAAGCGGAACCCGGTGCTGAGCGAGAACCTGTGCGGATTGGCCCGGATTGTCCGCTCGGCCGTCGTGCCGGCGTTGGAAAACGTGACGCTTGTGGCACGAACGAGACATCAGTCATTCGGCCGTGGAGCGCGCGATAGGACCGGACGCGACGGTGACGCTGGATTTCGCGCTGATGCGGCTGGCCGGCATGATGGAAAAGCTGCTGGTGTATCCGCAGCGCATGTTGGCCAACCTGGAAAGTCTGGGCGGGGTGGTACATTCGGGTGAGGTGCTGCTGGCGCTGACACGAGCAGGCATCCTGCGGGAGGATGCCTATAGAATCGTGCAAAGCTGCGCCATGGCGACGTGGACACGACTTGGCACCAAGGAGGGCCGGTCGTTTCGGCAGAATTTGGAAGCTGACCCCGACGTGGCGAGGATGGTCAGGCCGGCGGAACTGGACGCTGCGATGGACCCGGCACTGCACCTGCGGTCGGTGGACCGGATCTTCGAGCGGGTGTTCGGCTAAACCACATTCATCACTACACAAGCCAGCCGTAGCGCTACAAAGATCGGTTCGGATCTGGGGCGCTGACCCCGACCCGATCGCGTATGACCTGCAGCAGGGCCATCTCCTGCGGCCAGGTTATGCCATCGGCCAAGGCTACGTGAGCCGCGGCATGAGCTACCAGCCACGCACTGGCCGTGCCTGCGATCGAATGCAGACGATCGGCGGCATCGCACGCTTCCTCCAGATTGAATCGCCCGGTGTCTCGAACGGCGCGATCGAAGCTGGCCAGGCACTCGGCTCGCCCATAACGTTCCAGGACACCGTGATGACGCAGGAAGCGAATCAGGCTGCGGCGCTCCTCTTTCGCCACATGACCGTCGGCGCAGGCCATCATGGCGGCAGCCATCACCATCGCCTGGACGGTCGCCAGGCCTGGCTGCACGGTAACGGTAAACCGAGGGGACGTAGTGTGCGTCGACATTTCTTGCTCCGTTCATGGCGTCGCCGCCTACGAGAGCGATGTCGAACGGGAAGTAGGGCCCTGTTTGAATCGCCGCAATCGTATGCGGTGATCCGACATCGCGGATGCGCCGAACAATTCGGCGGTCCGCCAGAGGGGCCCGGATCGGTTAGCCACCATTACCTAAGCGGGCGGATGAGGTGTTCAAGTCCCGGCAGGGTGCGCCGGCACGGAACTTCGCCTGCCGGCATAGGCTGAGCCCGATCGCCCTTCAGGAGGAGGCATTCCAGGTTTTGCGCCGCAGGGGACCGTTCCTGCTTGGGGTCAGCTTCGGATCGCCAGGGGTTTAGCACAGGCTTGCGATCGTGCATGATCCGGTCCCACCTCAGCGGACCGATTATGTGAACAGCCAGACCACCACCCAGCGCCCGACGATCATCGCGGAGGAAACACCCTTTCACCGCTTCGCCGCCGAATTCGCGCAGTCGAAGCTTGCCGTCTGTGGCCTCGTGGTTTTCATCTTGATTGCTGCCGCGGCGATCCTGGCGCCGCTGATCACTCCGCAGAACCCTTATGATCTCGCTCAACTCGACATCATGGACGGACGTCTGCCACCCGGCTCCGTTTCAGGCGCTGGATACACCTATCTGCTCGGCACGGATGACCAGGGCCGCGACATGTTTTCCGGCATGCTCTATGGCTTGCGCATCAGCTTGGGCGTGGGCGTCGGTTCGGCACTGTTCGCTGCTGTCGTTGGCACGACGCTAGGCCTGGTGGCGGCTTTCTTCGGACGCCGCACCGACGCCGCGGTCATGCGCCTGGTGGATCTTCAACTGTCGTTCCCGTCCATTCTGGTCGCGCTGATGATCCTCGCCATCCTCGGCAAGGGAGTGATGAACGTTGTCCTCGCCCTGGTCATCGTGGAGTGGGCCTACTACGCCCGCACCGTCCGGGCGACCGCGATGGTCGAACGCCGGCGCGAGTATATCGAGGCGGCGATGTGCCTTGCCCTGCCTTGGCGCCGTATCATGTTCCGCCATCTGCTGCCGAACTGCCTGCCCCCCCTGATCGTCATCGGAACACAACAGATCGCCCGGGCCATCGCGTTGGAGGCGACGCTGTCGTTTCTCGGGCTCGGGGTGCCGATCACTGAACCCTCGCTGGGGCTGCTGATCGCCAACGGCTACCAGTACATGCTGTCGGGCAAGTACTGGATCAGCTTCTATCCGGGCATTGCGCTGCTGGTTACCATCGTGTCCATCAACCTCGTCGGCGACCAGTTGCGCGACGTGCTGAACCCCCGCCTGAGCCGATGAGCGGCGACCGGATGACCATCGAGGTGCGAAACCTCCGCACCCACTTCCCGACCCGGGCCGGCATGGTCAAGGCGGTGGATGATGTGTCCTTCACTGTCGGCCGTGGTGAGGTTCTGGGGATTGTCGGCGAATCCGGATCGGGGAAGACAGTGACCGGCTTTTCCATTATCGGTCTGGTCGATCCACCGGGCCGCATCACCGGCGGATCGATCCTCTACCAGGGCCAGGATCTCGCGAAACTTTCCGAACATCAGATGCGGGCGCTGCGCGGCAACCGCATCGCGATGATATTTCAGGACCCGATGATGACGCTGAACCCGGTCCTGCGCATCGATACCCAGATGATCGAAGCAGTCCAGGCCCATACCAGCCTATCGCGGACCGAGGCCCGAGCCAGAGCGCGTGATGCGCTTGGAATGGTTGGAATCCCCAGCCCGGAGGAACGCCTGGAGGCGTACCCCCACCAATTCTCCGGCGGCATGCGCCAACGCGTGGCGATCGCCATCGCGCTGCTGCACAACCCCGACCTGCTGATCGCGGACGAACCGACGACCGCGCTGGATGTCACGATCCAGGCGCAGATTCTGTCCGAGGTGCAGAGGCTTGCGGCGGAGCACGGCACCGCGCTGATATGGATCACGCATGACCTGTCGGTGATCGCCGGCCTCGCTGACCGCATCGCGGTGATGTACGCCGGCCGCATCGTCGAGTCGGGTGACGCCGCGGATGTTCTGGATCGGCCGCTACATCCTTATACCGCCGGCCTGATCGGCAGCGTTCCCAGCCGCAACCGCCGAGGCCAGGCCCTGCGCCAGATCCCCGGCATGACCCCGAGCCTGCTGTCGCTTCCCGCGGGCTGCGCCTTCCAGTCGCGGTGTGACCGGGCTGACGCCCTCTGCCAACAGCAACCGCCGGAAAGTGGTTCCAGGCACACAGCGCGCTGCTTCCATCCGATGACCGAGCCGCGGCGCGAGTGTGGTTTGAACGCATGATGCATGCGCGGCATGCGAACCGCGCGTCATCCGGGCGACGAACGTTCGACGCGGCGTGGTCAACCATAACGGAATCCACAAAATGACCGGGCCGATCCTGGAGTTGCGCGATGTCGCCAAGCATTTTGGTCCGACGCCCGACGCTGCCGCCTCATTCGCGCGCGCGGTTGCCTCTCGCTTTGGCAGTGCCCGTCCCAACCAGACCGTGCGGGCGGTCGATCGGGTCAGCCTGACCATCAGCAAAGGCGAGGTGCTTGGTCTGGTCGGGGAATCCGGATGCGGAAAGTCCACGATCGGCCGCATGGCGGCGGGCATCACGCCGCCCACAGGCGGACAGGTGCTGTTCAGCGGCCAGGACATCGCCAAGCTGCCGGCGGACAAAGCGAAGGCGACAGCACTAAAGGTCCAGATGATCTTTCAGGACCCATACGCTTCATTGAACCCTCGGCTGCGCGTCGCGGATATCGTCGGCGAGGCACCGCTGGTCCACGGGATGGTCTCTCGCGCCGGGTATGACGCATACCTTGATGCACAACTGCGTCAGGCCGGCCTGGACCCGGCATACAAGCGCCGCTTTCCGCACCAGTTTTCCGGCGGGCAGAGACAGCGCGTCGGTATCGCCCGCGCGCTCGCTGTCCAGCCGGAGCTACTGGTCTGCGATGAAGCGGTGGCTGCCTTGGATGTGTCTATCCAGGCCCAGATCCTGAACCTGTTCATGGACCTGCGTTCCAGGCTGAACCTTACCTATCTGTTCATCAGCCACGACCTGGGCGTGGTGGAACACCTGTCGGATCGTGTGGCGATCATGTATCTGGGCCGCATCGTCGAATCGGCTTCGACCGATGAAATCTTCCTCCGTGCCAACCATCCGTATACCCAGGCGCTGTTGAGCGAGGTGCCGCGGATTGATTCGCGCAAACGGCGGTTCACCGCGGTAAAGGGAGAAATTCCAAGTCCGCTGGCTCCGCCGCCCGGCTGTCACTTCCACCCGCGCTGTCCGCACGCGATGCCCCGCTGTTCGGCCGAGGTCCCCAAGCTGCGGGAAATCGCACCCGGTCATCAAAGCGCCTGCCATCTGAACGGCTGACCAACCTTGCGGCCCATCCGCTAGCAAGCTCGGTTTTGCCGAAGGCCGGTGGCCGCGTTTGGGGAATTTCAGGCGGCGTCCATGGTGCGAAAGCCAGCCTGCTTGGGGGTGACTTCCCCATCGGGTCCGGCTAGGAGTCCAACTCTGTCGCGTTTGTATGCGGCATCCCAGAAACCCTTGCGGGAGCAAAGATCCATGACGATCAAGGTCGGCGACACGATTCCGTCCATGAAGCTGATGGTCGCGACACCAGAGGGCCCGAAGGAGACCTCCACGGACGAGATCTTCAAGGGCAAGAAAGTCGTTCTGTTCGCGGTGCCGGGTGCCTTCACACCCACATGCAGTGCCAAGCACCTGCCGGGCTTCGTGCAGAATGCGGATGCGCTGAAGGCCAAGGGTGTGGACACGGTCGCCTGCATCTCGGTCAACGACGCCTTCGTAATGGGCGCCTGGGGCAAGGACCAGGGTACCGGTGATAAGGTCACCATGCTGGCCGATGGGGCTGCCGCGTTCGCCAAGGCGCTTGGATTGGAACTCGACCTGAATGCGCGCGGCATGGGTTGGCGCAGCCAGCGCTACGCCCTGGTTGCCGAGGATGGCAAAGTGACGCATCTCGGGGTCGAGGCACCAGGCGGGTTCGAGTTGAGCAAGGCCGAAGCGATCCTCGCCGCGCTATAACGCCATCCCGGCGGCCGGTATGGCCGCCGGCACCGCTTTACCTGCGGTAAACGCGACGCGGTGGACGTTGATCTGTCACAATACAACGGCGAAAGTGCCCGCACAGCCACGCGCTGTGCGGGGTGTTCAAAGCCCATTGATCATGCCATAGACCTCCGGGATTGATATGGCCGCATCCCGACAGGCGCGCTTCGTGCCGCGTCCTGCCTGAGCGCGCGATTCCCTCCTTGGGTATGCGTCGAGCATCAGCCGGCAATAACCTGTTAATGATTGGTGCGGTTGACCCAACTCCGCCCGGTAGCCCATAGAAAACCAGAAATGCCTGGAAGACCTCGTGAGCGAATCCATCGGCCTGATTTACGCGTGCGAGCCCTCCGGCTCCTTGGTTGATCCCGCCCGGGTGGTGATTTCGCGGTCCGGAACGGTGGTCCTCGGGGCGCGCGGGACGCCCGCTCGTTTCTGCGCCTACCCCGCCAAACCGGTCCGGGGCCTGTCGGACGGGTTCAGCCGCGCCCACATTACCTCAATGGACCTTAGCTTGGTGGCGATGACCGAAAGTGGCTCCCTTCATCCAGTGTTGAAGGAGCAGACATGAGCGTCCGCCCCCTTCCGGCCCACGGCAACGACGAGCATCGGACCGGCGGCTACCTCCTGGGTGGTGCCAGCACGCGGGACCGCGCACCACCGGCGCCTCGCCGGATCGCCCGCCGGCGGCTTTTCATCAATCTGACCAAATGGGTCCTGCCGCTGGCCGCGATGGGCCTGCTCTCCCTGATCGCGCTGTGGCCCGAGATCGATGCGGCCACCAGTCGGGCGCGCTTGGCGATCGGTCGCGTCTCGGGCGAAGTCGAGGGCGGCAAGCTGATCGATGCCCGCTACAATGGCCTGGATCAGAAAGGCCGGCCTTATACGGTCACCGCCGCTACAGCCTGGCAAATAGAGCCCGACAAGATTGGGCTGACCTCGCCGAAGGGCGACATCACGCTGGAGAACGGCACCTGGCTGATGCTGACCTCGAAGCAGGGCACGTTCATCCAACGCAAGAACCAGCTGGATCTGGTCAAGGACGTCACCTTGTATCGGGACGACGGAACCACGCTGCACACCGAAAGCGCCTCCATCGACGTGAAGGCCGGCGCAGCCGCCGGGTCCGAACCGGTGCACGTCGAGGGCCCATTCGGGGTCCTGGATGCACAGGGTTTCACGGTGATGGACAAGGGCAACGCAATCGACTTCTCAGGACCGGCGCATGTCGTCCTGAACGGGGCGGGCCATTGAGACGTATGCGATCCGCCCGTGCGGCCCTGCGCATACTGCGTTCGTGCCTTTGCAAATCGGGAGGCGCGGCAGCGCTGGTCTGCCTCGGTCTTTGGCTGCCGCTCGTGCCGGCAAGGGCACAGCAACTCGATTTGTCGCATGGCGGCCCGGTCGATATCACGGCGCGCGACGGGATCGAGTGGCGGCAAGTGGAGCAACAGGTGATCGCACGCGGCGACGCCAAGGCTGTCCGCGGCAACGTCACGGTGACCGCCGATCGGCTGACCGCCTGGTATCGCAAGAAAGGCGGCGCGTCGCAGCCGGCACAATCCACACCGGCTTCCGGGCTGACGGGGGATGCCTCGACCGAGGGCAACGAGATCTACCGCCTGCAAGCCGACGGCCACGTGCTCATTTATACGGCGACCGACCAGGCGCAAGGCGACAAGGCGACTTACGACCTGGACCAGTCAGTTCTGGTGATGACCGGACACAACCTGAAGCTCACCACGCCAAACAACGTCATCACCGCCAAGGACGACCTGGAGTACCGGCCCCAGAAGCATATGGCGGTCGCTCGGGGCAACGCGATCGTGACGACCACAGATTCAAAGCGAATTGCGGCCGATACGCTGGTGGCCTATACGGCGGATACGCTCGCGGCCGCCGCGACACCCGCTTCAGGCAACCCCGCGGCCAAAGGACCCAGTGATCCGCTGGTCGCCTCCGGCAAACTGCAGCGGGTGGAGGCGTTCGGCAACGTCTCGGTCCGGACCCCTACCGACACCGTGACCGGCGACCGCGGCGTCTATGTGCCGGATAGCGGCATGGCCAGACTCGGAGGCAACGTGCGCATTACCAGGGGGCAGAACCAGCTGAACGGGGCCGAGGCTGACGTGAACATGAAGACCGGCATAGCGACGCTGATCGGGCAACGACCCGGAGCCGGGCAAAATTCCAGCCGGGTGCATGGTCTTGTCGTGCCGAATGACGAAAGCAGCAAGTCCCTTGGCAACGATCCCGCCGCCAAGGCCGCGGGTGGTGTGGCCACGAAGCCCGGACCGGCGGCTCCGGGGCAGAAACCATGAACATGGTGCGTGAGATGCGACCAGCAAGCGGGCTCAAGGTCCTGCCCGGCAGTGGCGGACTGACAGCCCGCGCGGTCGGCAAGACGTATAAGGGGCGGCCGGTGGTACGCAACGTCACCGTGACGCTGCATCGGGGCGAGGCGGTCGGCCTGCTGGGACCGAACGGGGCGGGCAAGACCACCACGTTCTACATGATCGTCGGCCTGGTGAAGCCAGACACCGGCGCTATCAGCCTGGACGGCGCCGATATCACCAGGTTGCCGATGTACCGCCGAGCGCGGTTGGGCATTGGGTACCTGCCGCAGGAGGCCAGCGTGTTCCGTGGCCTGAATGTTGAGCAGAACGTGATGTCAGCGCTCGAGGTGATCGAGCCCGATGCCGCTACCCGCGACATGATGCTGGATGAACTGCTCGCGGAGTTCGGCATCAGCCATCTGCGTCGTACCCCCGCCCTGGCACTGTCCGGAGGTGAACGCCGCCGGGTGGAAATTGCCCGCGCCTTGGCAACGCAACCGTCCTACATCCTGCTGGACGAGCCACTCGCGGGGATTGATCCAATCGCGGTCGCCGAAATCCGTGATCTGGTGAAACATCTCAAGGACCGCGGCATCGGCGTGCTGATCACTGACCACAACGTCCGGGAAACGCTCGATATCATCGACCGCGCCTACATCATGCATGAAGGCCGGGTTCTGATGGAGGGGAAGCCCAGCGAGGTGGTTGCTCACGAAGATGTACGGCGGGTTTATCTAGGGGAAAAGTTCAGCCTATGAGATTTGTACGGGTTTGAACTCGCTCAGACCGTGATCTTGCACGGTTTTTGCATGCAGATTGCTGAAACCGATTGACCCGGGGCGGAATGGCTAGATAATCGCCCTCATCATGGCGATCGCCCCCCGTCTCGACTTACGTCAGAGCCAGACACTGGTCATGACGCCGCAGCTGCGTCAGGCGATCAAGCTTCTCCAGTTTTCCAACATCGAGGTGAATTCGTTCGTCGAGGAGGAACTGGAGCGAAATCCACTCCTTGAGCGTGATGAGGCTCCCGAACCGCCGGTGGGCGAGCGCGCCGCCCTGGATCAGCTCGAACCACGCGGTGTTGTGGCGCTGGATGCGGCCGATGCCGCCGGCTCCGACACGCTGCCTGCCGAAGCCGCCGCTCCACTGGATGTCGAGCATGCGGAATCATACGATCCCGGCGGTGCCAGTGATGGCAACCCGCTGGTTGGACGGATGGATGGTCCCGGCGGCAGCCATGCGTTCGAAGGCGATGACCGCGGGATTGACGATTTCGCCGGCGGCGAAAGATCGCTCCGAGAGCATCTTGGTGAACAATTGCGGCTGAACTTTACCGATCCCGTTGACCGCATGATCGGCGCCCACCTGATCGCCCTGCTCTGCCCTGCCGGGCGGCTGATTGCTGATCCCGCCGCCATCGCCACGGCGATGGTGCTGCCGCTCGAGCGAATCGAGTCTGTCCGGGCTCGGATGATGCGGTTTGATCCGGTGGGTCTGTTTGCTCGCGACCTGCGTGAATGCCTGGGCGCGCAGTTGGCGGAACGTAACCGGCTCGATCCGGCCATGCAGTCGTTGCTGGATAATCTGGAACTGCTGGCCAAGCGCGACAACCGCCGGCTGATGGCGGTGTGCGGCGTCGACGCCGAAGACCTGACGGAGATGATCGCCGAGATCAAGGCACTGGACCCAAAGCCGGGGGCGACGTGGGACACGACGCCGGCGCAGGTCGTGGTGCCGGACCTGCTGATGCGAAGCCTGCCGGACGGGACCTGGATCATCGAGCTCAATCCGGAGACGATGCCGCGCGTGCTCGTCAACGAACGTTTCTATGCCAGAATTGCACCGAAAGCAAAGAAGGAGGAGAAAGTATTCCTGACGGAGCGGCTCGCCAATGCCAACTGGCTGGTGCGGTCGTTACAGCAGCGCGCACAGACCATTCTGAAAGTCGCCGCTGAAATCATCCGTCAGCAGGAGGCTTTTCTTCGGCTGGGCGTCGCGCATCTGCGTCCGCTGATCCTGCGCGACATCGCCGAGGCGGTGGAACTACATGAAAGTACCGTCAGCCGCGTGACAGCGAACAAGTATATTGCTTCTCCGCGCGGTACTTTTGAGTTGAAATACTTTTTTACGACGGCCATCCACGGCACCAATGGCGGCAATTCGCACAGTGCTGAAGCGGTGCGCCACCGCATTCGCGGGCTGATCGACATGGAGGCTCCGGTGGACATCTTGTCAGACGATGCCATTGTTGCGGTATTGCGCCGGGAGGGGGTCGACATAGCTCGCCGGACCGTGGCGAAGTACCGCGAGGCCTTGCGGATTCCCAATTCCGTTCAGCGGCGGCGGGAGAAAGCGGTCCCTGCCTGAGCCGTCTACGCCGGACCTCCGGGATCGGCAAAGTCCGGACTGACGCCCTGCTGTCCTGCGCTTTTCAGCCATGTGCAGAACGCATCGACAGCGGGATCGTCGATGCGACGGTCAGGCAGATAGACATGGTAGTTTCGCGTCGGCAGGCTGATCTCCGGGAACCGGGTGATAAGCCGGCCTGCCTCAAGGTCGCCGGCCACCAAAGCTGTCGGTCCCATTGCAACCCCGAGGCCATCGATGGCGGCTTGGATGGTCAGAAAGAAATGGTCGAGGGTCAACGAAGCGGCAGGTTCAATGCTGTGGCTGCCCGTTATGGCAAACCAGTCGGACCACACTCGGGGAAGCGCGGACGTATGTAGAAGTGTATGCTGCCGCAGATCGCTAATTTCCTGCAGCGGCAAGCGGGCGAGCAAGGCAGGGCTGCATACCGGCAGGCGGCGTTCGGTGAGAAACAGGCGGGAAACAAACCCATAGAACGTATCCGGGCCGCCGCGGATGACGACATCATATGGATCGCGCAGTGCGTCCACGGGATCATTCGAGGTTGAGAGACGCACCTCGATCTCCGGGTGGCGATCACGAAACTGCCCGAGGCGCGGCAACAGCCAGCGCAGGCTGAACGTAGCCAGCGCGTTCACCCGCAACACCGCCGGCGCGGCCGTCCCCTCCCGTATTCGGTGGCGTTCGGCGGCCGCTGACAGGCGATCCAGGGCCGGGCCGCTCTCAGCGAGGAAGGCCGCGCCGGTTGAGGTCAAGATGACGCGCCGATTGAGCCGGACGAACAGCGCCGGTGGCCCCAGCCAATCCTCCAGCAGGCGCACCTGACGGCTTACGGCACCATGTGTGACGCCGAGTTCGGCCGCCGCCTCCTTGAAGCTGCCATGCCTGGCAGCCGCCTCGAAGGCGCGGACGGAATTCAAGGGAGGCAGCGAGCGACGGGGTTGCGGCATGAAACGGTTTGAGTGAGTTTTCCTGACCTGAAAGGCGAGCATTACTCGTTTGCAGACATCCTGGAAAGTTCCGATAAACGGGGACCTGCGTGTTTACAGAGGTCTAATCTCGAAGGGATCATGAGGTGCAGCAATTCGCGTCAGGTTTTTTCGTTCCGTCCCGTGCGAGGCGAACGCTGATCGTTGCGGGGACCGCGCATGCCCTGCACGACGGCTATACTGACCTGATCTATGTGCTGCTGCCGGTTTGGCAGGCGGAATTCGCCTTGAGCTACGCGATGGTGGCGCTGTTGCGCGGACTTTACGCCGGAGCGATGGCGGCGCTTCAGATGCCATCCGGCTTGCTCGCGGAGAAACTGGACGGCCGCATCGTTCTTGCTCTCGGCACCGCGTTGGCCGCCATGGGTTATCTGCTCGCCGGTTACACAGCAGGGCTGTTCGGCCTGTGCGTGGCCTTGATCGTGTCCGGGGCCGGTTCCAGCACGCAGCACCCGATCGCGTCAGCCGCTGTGTCGCGAGCCTATGAGGACGCCTCGCGTGGCCCATTAGGCAGCTATAATTTTGCCGGTGATCTGGGTAAGGCGGCGATCCCTGCGCTGACATCGCTGCTTCTGACCCTCATGCCCTGGCGGCATGCGCTTTGGCTTCTCGCTCTGATCGGGATCGTAGCGGCGCTGGCTATTACCTTGCTCATGCCTCCCATTGGTCAGCCGCGGGTCAAGGACAAACGTGCAAAGGCGACAGGGCGGGGCCGCGGTGGTTTTCCCCTCCTGCTCGCGATCGGCGTCCTGGACACCGGGGTACGGATGGGGCTGCTGACCTTCCTGCCGTTCCTCTTGAAATCCAAGGGGGCTTCCTTTCCGCTGGTCGGTGTCGCGTTGGCGTTGGTGTTTCTCGGAGGCGCCGCCGGAAAGTTCATCTGCGGCTGGCTCGGAGCGCGCGTTGGCGTGTTGCGCACGGTGCTGGTCACCGAGGGTGCGACCGCCTTGGGTATTTTCGCCGTCCTGTTATTGCCGTTGATGCCCGTTTTGCTTCTGCTGCCCATGCTGGGCCTCATGCTCAACGGCACGTCGTCGGTGCTCTATGGAACAGTGCCCGAGCTTACGCCACCGGATCGCGCGGAGCGGGCGTTCGCCCTGTTCTACACCGGGACTATCGGGTCCGGCGCAATCTCCCCGGTGGTCTACGGCGTCCTGGGTGACGTGGCGGGCGCCAGTTGGGCAGTCGCGGCAACCGCTATTGTCGCGCTGGCCATCTTTCCACTTGCCTTTGCTCTTGCGCCTCATGTCGCTGACAATGGACACGCTTGATGTGAAACCGGCACACGCCGGCATCCATCGCGCGCAGCCAAGGATTGATTTCATGAACCAGGACAGTTCAAAGGCGGCTTTCTTGCGCTCCAGGCTCGATGTCAACAGACCGATAGTGGCGATGGCAGCGCACAGCCCGCTCGCCGCCAAACTCGCCGCCGATGCTGGTTTCGACGCAATCTGGGGCAGCGGGTTCGAGCTCTCGGCGTCCTATGCGGTGCCGGACGCCAATATCCTGTCGATGGGCACCCATCTGGACATGATGCGCGCCATCTGTGAGGTGCAGGATACCCCGGTTATTGCCGACATCGACACGGGCTTCGGCAATGCGGTGAACGTTGCCTACGTCACGCCGCGCTATGCCGCGGCGGGTGTGGCGGCCGTCGTCATTGAAGACAAGACCTTTCCGAAAGACAGCAGCCTGCGAGCCGGCGGCCGGCAGGAACTTGTGCCCACAATAGAATTCCAGGGCAAACTCGCGGCGGCCAAATCCGACGGCACCGTGCTGGTCATAGCGCGCACCGAGGCATTGATTGCCGGCCTGGGGCAGGATGAGGCGCTGCGGCGCGGCGAGGCCTATGCGGAGGCTGGCGCGGACGCGGTGCTGATCCATAGCAAGCAGAAGACACCAGACGAAATCATGGAGTTTTGCCACGCCTGGCCTGGGCGTGTTCCTCTGGTCCTGGTGCCCACCAGCTATCCGCAACTTTCGTTCGCGGATGTGGCGGCGCTGGGTAAAGTCGGGCTTATCATCTGTGGCAACCACGCCATTCGCGCCGCCGTCAGAGCGATGCAAACCACGTTCCGCCGCATCCTGGCCGAGGGCGGCATCGCAGGGGTGGAAGGCGACATCGCCTCCGTCGCGGAGGTGTTCGCATTGCAAGGTGATGGACATATGCGCGGGCTGGAGAAGGCCTTTTTGCGTTAACAACGCCAGGTTCCTGGCGTTCGTTGTTCGCGGTTCAGGGCGTTCCGGATGCGCCGTGTCAGTGGATCCCAGCCATCTCCGGAATCGATCGGCTGGCCATCCAGAACCGCGCATCGCTGTCCTGATGGGCAGCAATCGCGGCAGCATCAAGATCAGCGGCCGGGCGTGGTTCCAGATCGAAATGATCATAGGTATCCTGCCCGCGCACCAGGGTAGCGGACAGCCGGGTCGGTCCAACATGCCGCACGCGCGTTGGAATGTAGCTGATGCCGATGCCGATGCGGTCGTCATCGCCGCTGTTGGGATCGGACGCGTGTATGGCCATGGTGTGGTGCAGCGAAAACTCCCCGGGTGACAACACGATCGGCGATGCGGCGGACCCGTCGATATCGGCAATGACCGTCTGCCCGCGCGACAGCATCAGGTCATCGTCACGATGATCGGCATGCGCGATCTGACCCACGCGGTGTGATCCCGGAATGATTCGAACACAGCCGGTTTTCGTGTTGCTGGGACTCAGCGCCACCCAGGCGGTAACATGTTCGAATGGCGAGAGACCAAAATAGGTGCCATCCTGATGCCATGGCACGCGGCTCGCCGACCCCTTGGTCTTCCACCACATGGTCGTATGGAACACCAGGATATTTGGGCCGATCAGATCCTCCACCGCATCCAGTATCGCCGGCTCACGCACCATGTTCGCGGCCCAGGTGAACAACAGATACGGCTTGACCCGATATGACACTGTTCCCGACAACGCCGCCGCCGGAGCCGCGGTGGTTGCGCATGTGCGCTCCACCTCTGCCCGATAGGCCGCCGCCACGTCCGAAGTGAATGCGCGGAAGGGAAACACGAACCCATCATCATGATACCTGCGGATCGTGCTCGCGCTCAACATGGTTGTGAACCCTCCTGCCTCGCTGTTTGCAGCCTGCCATCAGCGGAAAGCATGAACAATGCCAGACCTTCATTCGCGCCATGACGGTCGGCGTCGAACATGCGCGCCATTCTCAGCCACGGAGCCTGCAGGCGGTTCGAGAGTTATCCCGCTCGGCGGGCGGCGAGCGACGCGGCCAATTGGATCGCGGCGATCAGGCTGGTCGGATCGGCGACGCCCTTGCCGGCAATGTCGAACGCGGTGCCGTGGTCGGGCGAGGTCCGCACGATCGGCAGCCCCAGCGTGACGTTCACGCCGTGGTCCATGTCCAGCGTCTTCAGCGGGATCAGCGCCTGATCGTGGTACATGCAGATCGCCACATCGTAGCGCGTGCGCGCGGCGGCGGTGAACATGGTGTCCGGCGGCCACGGGCCGGAGACGTCGATCCCCTCGGCGCGCAGCATGTCGATCGCCGGCTGCACCAGCGTGGTCTCCTCGGCGCCCAGCGCGCCCTGCTCGCCGGCATGCGGATTGAGCCCGGCGATCGCCAGCCGTGGCGACGGCGATGCCGAAATCGCGCCGCAGCGCGGCGGCCGTGGTGCGGGAGGCCGCGACGATCATCTCGGTCGTCAGCATGGCGATGGAATCGCGCAGCGAGGCGTGCACCGTCACCGGCACGACCCGCAGCATCGGGCTGGCCAGCATCATGATCTGCTGCCCGCGTCGCCCCGGTCAGCTCGGCCAGGAACTCGGTATGGCCCGGATAGGCAAACCCCGCCTGGTACAGCGCCGCCTTGTTGATCGGATTGGTGACGACGCCGCCCGCCTCGCCGGCCAGCGCCAGCTTCGTCGCCTGCTCGATCGACGCGACGACCGCCGGCGCGTTGGCCGGATCGGGCTGGCCGGGCACCGGCGTCGGCGCCAACTGCACCGGCAGCACCGGCAGCGCCGTCCGGAACGACTTCGGCCGCCGCCGCGGCATTCGGCGACCAGCCGCACCGGCACCGTCAGGCCCAGTCTCGCGCCAGACGCCGCAGCCGGTCCGGATCGTCCAGCGCGACGAACACCGGCCGGTTTCGCGCAAGGCCAGCCAGGCCCGGAGCGTAAGCTCGCCGCCGATCCCGGCGGGATCGCCCATCGTCAGCGCCAGCGGTTTCATGAGGCGAGCGGTTTCATCGGTCAGATATGCAGCGCTCGGCCCTCGACCGCCAGGGCCGCTTCCTTCACCGCCTCGCTCAAGCGTGGGATGGGCGTGGCAGATGCGCGCCACGTCCTCGGCCGAGGCGCCGAACTCGATCGCCGTGGTCAGTTCCGCGATCAGCGTGCCGGCGTCCGGGCCCGAGGACATGCGCGCCCAGCAGCCGGTCGGTGGCCTTGTCCGCCAGGATCTTCACGAACCCGTCGGTGTCGCCCATGGCGCGGGCGCGGCCGTTGGCGGTGAACGGGAATTTGCCGACGGTATAGGCGATGCCGCCGGCCTTCAGTTCTTCCTCGGTCTTGCCGACGGAGGCGACCTCGGGCCAGGTGTAGACCACGCCGGGGATGGCGTCGTAGTTCACGTGCCCGGCCTGGCCGGCGAGGCGTTCGGCCACGGCGACGCCCTCGTCCTCGCCCTTGTGCGCCAGCATCGGGCCGGCGATGACGTCGCCGATGGCATAGATGCCCGGCACGTTGGTGGCGTAATGCGCGATCGACCTTGACGCGCTTGCGATCGTCCAGTGCGACGCCGACGTCTTCCAGCCCCAGGCCCTCGGTGTAGGGACGGCGGCCGATCGACGAGCAGCACGATGTCGGCCTTCGATCGTCTCGGCCGCGCCGCCCTTGGCCGGCTCCACGGTCAGGCTGACGCCGTCGGCGCCGCTGTCGCGCGCCGGTGACCTTGGTGCCCAGCCGGAACTTGAGGCCCTGCTTCTGCAGGATGCGCTGGAACGCGGTGGCGATCTCGGTGTCCATGCCCGGCACGATGCGGTCGAGGAACTCGACCACCGTGACCTCGGCGCCCAGCCGCCGCCAGACGCTGCCGAGTTCCAGGCCGATGACGCCGCCGCCGATCACCACCAGATGACCGGGCACTTTCTCCAGTTCCAGCGCGCCGGTGGAGGTGACGATCTGCTTCTCATCCACCGTCACGCCCGGCAGCGGAACGCTCTCGCTGCCGGTGGCGATGACGATGTTCTTGGTCGGTGTAGCTGGTGCCGTCGACATCGACCGTGCCCGGCGCGGTGATCCGGCCGGTGCCCTTCAGCCAGGTGACCTTGTTCTTGCGGAACAGGAACTCGACGCCCTTGGTGTTGGCGGTGACGACCTCGGCCTTGCGCGCCTGCATCCGCGCCAGATCGAGCTTCACGCCGTCGACCAGCACGCCGTGGTCCTCCAGCGCGTGCTTGGTCTTTTCGAACTCCTCCGACGATTGCAGCAACGCCTTGGACGGGATGCAGCCGATGTTCAGGCAGGTGCCGCCCAGCGTCGCGCGCTTCTCGACGCAGGCAGCCTTCAGGCCCAGCTGCGCGGCGCGGATGGCGCAGACATAGCCGCCTGGGCCGGAGCCGATGACGATGACGTCGAAGGAATCGCTCATTCAGTCCTCAGGATTGTGGCAGACCGCATCGAGTTAACCTCAGGATCGAGCTCAGCCGCCGGAAGCCAGTAGTGATCGACGCCGAGGCGTCCTTCCGCATCAGGCCGCCCGATGACGACGTGAAGCGCAGTATGATTCGGCGCGTTTGTGGATCAACTAAACCGGCGCTGGGCCGAGATGTCAAAGATCCAGCAACAGCCGGCGCGGATCCTCGACGCCTTCCTTGACGCGCACCAGGAACGACACCGCCTCCTTGCCGTCGACGATCCGGTGGTCGTACGACACCGCGAGATACATCATCGGCCGGATCTCGATCTTGCCGCCGACCACCATCGGCCGCTCCTGGATCTTGTGCATGCCCAGGATCGCCGATTGCGGCGGGTTCAGGATCGGCGTGGACATCAGCGAGCCGTAGATGCCGCCGTTGGTGATGCTGAACGTGCCGCCGGTCAGCTCGTCCAGCTTCAGTGCGCCGTCGCGGGCGCGCTTGCCGAAATCGGCGATGGCGCGCCTCGATCCCGGCGAAGCCCAGTTGGTCGGCGTCGCGGATCACCGGCACCACCAAGCCCGGACGGGCCGCCGACCGCGATGCCCATGTTGACGAAGTTCTTGTAGACGATGTCGTCGCCGTCGATCTCGGCGTTGACCGCCGGGAACTCCTTCAGCGCGACGCAGCAGGCGCGCACGAAGACGCTCATGAAGCCGAGGCGGACGCCCTTGTGCTTCTTCTCGAACGCGTCGCGGTATTCGGCTGCGCAGCGCCATGATCGCGGACATGTCCACCTCGTTGAAGGTGGTCAGCATCGCGGCGTTGTTCTGCGCCTCCTTCAGCCGCAGCGGCGATGGTGCGGCGCAGGCGGGTCATCTTGACCCGCTGTTCGCGCGGCTCATCCTGGCGCGGCGCGCTGGCGGCAGGCGCGGCGGCCGGCGCCGGGCGCGGTCGGTTCAGGAAGTCCAGCACGTCGCCCTTGGTGATGCGGCCGTCCTTGCCGGTGCCGGTGCCGATGTCGCCGGCGCGAGACCTTGTTCTCCGCGATCATCTTCGCCGCGGCGGGAAAGCGGCGCGTGGCGCGCAGGCTCATGAGCGCCGCCGGGCGGGACACCGGGCCCAGGCGGACGCGGCGGCGGATTGATCCCGGCCGGCGGGTTGGCGGCAGGGCGAGGCTCCGGCGGCGGCGGCGGGCTTGGGTGCCGCGGCCGCTGTGGCCGTGCCGGCTGGGCGGCGGGCTTCGGAGCAGCGGCCGCCGCCGGCGCCATCCACCAGGCCGAGCACCGCGCCGACCTCGACCTCGGTGCCTTCCGGCACGTCGATCGACGACAGCACGCCGGCGGAGGGCGCGTTGACCTCCACCGTCACCTTGTCGGTTTCCAGTTCGACCAGCGGCTCGTCGGCCGCCACGGTCTCGCCTTGCTGCTTCATCCAGCGGGCAACCGTGGCGGTTGTGACGCTCTCGCCCAGTGCGGGCACTACGATTTCGGTCGCCACAGCGATATGTCTCCAGGCGGGAATTGCAGCAGCGCCGGGCGCGGTCTAGCCGATACCGAGCACCGTGGCCACCAGGCGCGCCTGCTGCGCCATGTGGGTCCTGCGCGAGCCCGGTCGCCGGGCTGGCCGCCGCCTCGCGCCCGACATAGACCGGCCGGCGGACCTTCATGTCCAGGCGGCTCAGCACCTTCTCGATCCGCCGGTCGACGAAGTTCCAGGCGCCCATGTTCTCGGGCTCCTCCTGGCACCAGACGACGTCGGCGTTGGTGTACGGGGCTAGCACGCGGCCCAGGGTGTTTTCCGGGAACGGATACATCTGCTCCAGCCGGATGATCGCGATGTCCTTGATGTCCTTCGCCCGCCGCTCCTGCAGCAGATCGTAATAGACCTTGCCGGAACAGATCGCCACGCGGCGCACCTCCTCGGGCGGGGCGATCTCATCGATCTCCGGGATGACGTACTGGAAGCGGGTGCCTTCGGCCATGTCGGCCAGCGGCGAGACCGCCAGCTTGTGCCGCAGCAGCGACTTCGGCTCGAACACGATCAGCGGCTTGCGGAAGTTGCGGTGCAACTGGCGGCGCAGCGCGTGGAAGTAATTCGCCGGCGTCGTCAGGTTGCAGACATACATGTTCCGCTCGGCGCAAAGCTGCAGATACCGCTCGATGCGCGCCGAGGAGTGCTCCGGCCCCTGCCCCTCATAGCCATGCGGCAGCAGCAACACCAGGCCGGACATGCGCAGCCACTTCGTCTCGCCGCTCGCCAGGAACTGGTCGATGATCACCTGCGCACCGTTGGCGAAATCGCCGAACTGCGCCTCCCACAGCACCAGCGTGCGCGGATCGGCCAGCGAGTAGCCATATTCGAAACCCGAGCACGCCGGCTTCCGACAGCAGGGAGTTGTAGATTTCGATCTTCGCCTGGTCGGGTGCGATGTTGTTCAGCGGCACGTATTCGTTCTGGTTGGTCTGATCGATCAGCACCGCATGGCGCTGGCTGAATGTGCCGCGCTGCGTGTCCTCGCCGGACAGGCGGACGCGGCTGCCTTCCAGCAACAGGCTGCCGAAGGCCAGCGCCTCGCCGGTTGCCCAATCGATGCCCTCGCCCGTTTCGATCGCCTGCTTCTTGGCCTCCAGCTGCCGGGCGATCTTCGGATTGAGATTGAAGCCCGCCGGAACGTGGGACAGCGCGGCGCCGATCTGCTTCAGAGTCTCCGTCGGAACGGCGGTCGGCTCCTCGGTGAGTTCGACTTCCTGCTGATCCACCGGGGTGAAGCCGGACCAGTGGCCTTCCAGCCAGTCCGCCTTGTTCGGCTTGTACGACTTGGCGGCGGCGTTGGCGTCCTCCAGCGTCTTGGTGAACTCGTCCAGCATCGCCTTGGACTCGGCGGCGGGAACGGTACCCTCGGCGGCCAGCTTTTCGGCATACAGGGTGCGCGTGGTCTTCGTCGCGTTGATCGCCTTGTACATGACCGGCTGGGTGAAGGCCGGCTCGTCGGTTTCGTTATGGCCGTGGCGGCGATAGCAGACGATGTCGAGCACGATGTCGCTGCTGAACTGCATCCGGTACTCGGCCGCCATGCGGGAGCAGAAGATCACCGCTTCAGGATCGTCGCCGTTGACGTGCAGGATCGGCGCCTGGATCGATTTCGCCACATCGGTGCAATACAGGCCCGAGTAAGCGTGCGCCGGTACCGTGGTGAAGCCGATCTGGTTGTTGACGATCAGATGAATCGTGCCGCCGGTGCGGTAGCCGATCAACTGGCTCATCGCCAGCGTCTCGTACACCAGGCCCTGGCCGGCGAAAGCGGCGTCGCCGTGCATCAGGATCGCCATGACGGATCCGCGCCGCTTGGTATCGCCCGCGCCGATCCTGCCGGGCGCGGACCTTGCCGACCACGACCGGATCCACCGCCTCCAGATGCGAGGGATTCGGCTGCAGCGACAGGTGCACGTTGTGCCCGGCGATCTCCACGTCGGTGGAGGTGCCGAGGTGGTACTTCACGTCGCCGGATCCCTGCACGTCGTCGGGCTTGAAGCTCTCGCCGCCGAATTCGGAGAACAATGCGGTCAGCGGCTTCTTGACGATGTTGACCAGCGTATTCAGCCGGCCGCGATGCGGCATGCCGATGGCGACCTCAACCACGCCGGCGGCCGCCGCCGTCTCGATCATCGCGTGCAGCGCGGGAATGGTTACCTCGCCGCCTTCCAGGCCAAAGCGCTTGGTGGTGACGTAGCGCTTCTGGCAGAACGCCTCGAACCCCTCGGCCTCGGTCAGGCGTTGCAGGATGGTGCGCTTTTCGTCAGCGGTCAGGAACGTCAGCCAGGGCGCGCCCTCGACCCGGCGCTGGATCCAGGATTTTTGCTCCGGATCCTGGATGTGCATGAATTCGACGCCGATCGGGCCGCAATAGGTCTGCCGCAGGATCTGCATAATCTCCCGCAGTGTCGCGGTTTCCCGCCCGAGCACCTTGTCGATGAAGATCGGTTTGTCCCAGTCGGCCTCGGTGAAGCCATAGGTCTTCGGGTCCAGTTCAGCGTGTTCGAGCCGGAACGGTCAGACCGAGCGGATCGAGCCGGGCCTCCAGGTGGCCACGCACTCGATAGGAGCGGATCAGCATCAGCGCGCGGAGCGACATGATGGTAGCGGCGCGGACCTGATCCGGCGCGAGCCCGCCCTGTACCGCTTTTGGCGCCGGCTCCGGCTCGTTGAAGCTTGGACGGGGCGCCCATGATGCCCCGCTGGCATCCTCCAGGACGGCGCGGGCTTCGTCGTTCATCGCGGCGAACAGATCGGCAAAGCTGGGGTCGACGGAGGACGGGTCTACAGCCCAACGCGCATAAAGATCGGCGAGGAACGCCGCGTTGGCCCCGCTGAAGGCCGATGCCAGAATGTCCATACCCGCCATTTGTTACGGTCCTCTATCTGTCCGTGCCGCGCGTATTAAAGGAGCAGAACCCCCGCGGGAAGGCTGTTTCAAAATTCGCTGGGTTGCTTTCGCCGCATGTCCGGGTGTGTTGATCACGGACAAACGACGGAAACCGGCCGTAAGCAGCCTTAGATGCACCGGCAGCCAGTGCACATGATGTGGCGCAAACGATGCCGAACACGAGCGATGCGCCAGGTACCTGGGGCACCTGGCGCATCGGGTAGTTGGTGGCCGTCCGAGGTTGATGCAACCTTAACCCGGCCTAAAGGCGTATAGGAAGTAGCGGCTTAGGCGCTTGGCTGCTCATCTGTGGGCGGGGCCGGCGGACGGGTGCGTCGTTCAGCCATGAACTGATCGAACTCCGACTTGTCCTTGGCGAACCGCAGGCGCTCGAGGAACGCGCCGAAGTCCTTCTGCTCTTCCTCCATGCGGCGCAGCGTCTCCGCCTTGTATTCGTCGAACGCGCGGTTGCCGGAGGTCGTGGCTGAACCGCCCGAGGGTCCACAGGTCCAGGCTTTCCAGTTGCTCCAGGGACCTGTGTCCTGCCCGTACTGCTGAAAGGCCCGTCTGCGACGGCCAAAGCACCCCATGCGACCACTCCCTACCATATATATGAGTAAAGCCAGACCGACCGGCCACCAGAACATGAAGCCGAGGACGGTGAAGGCGATGGCCATCGGACGGCTCATGCCGGCCGGATGCCAGAAGGGCGGCCCCGCCCAGGGTCGATTGCCCCAGGCCGGTCCCCAGGCTTGTCCCCCGGTCTGCCCGGGGTTGGGCTGTTGCCATTGAGGACCTTGGGTATTGCCCCAGGGCCCTTGGTTCCAGCCAGGCGAGCCGTAGGCGTCTTGATTGGCAGCGCTCGTCATGGAGGCCTCATGTGAATGTAAGACACATTTACATTAGGGTTGAGGAGGCTTGACGTCAAGCGGCAGGAACTCCGATTTTCGGGCGAACCAGGATCCGCGCGCCGCGCGCCTAATCGAGGCGCTGATCGCGGGGGCGGAACAGGCAATCGACTTCGATCAGCGACAGGCTGTCAGCCGAATGGTAGTTGACCGGATGGATCTGTGCCGGAACAAATCCGGCATCAGCCATGTATTCAAGGGCCTCATGAAATCGCCAGGTTCCCTCATAGAGATGAACGATGGGCAACTCCATCTGGACGCCCTTCATCATCGGCAGCACGGACCGTCCGCCGTCGAGCACCTGCCGCTCAAAACCTTGGGTGTCAATTTTAAGTAAGGCCTTGCCCGGCAGATGCGGACAGGCATCGTCCAATGTTCTGACCTCGATCGTTTCGCTGCTGACAGCGGCGGCATTGTCATCATGCCGGATCGCCGCCTCCGAAAACGGCAATAACGAGCTGAATTCGGAAGCCGCGGCAACGTTGATCGACTTGCGCTCGTTCCTTGCCCCGAGCGCGAAGTGGTTGACCTCCCAATTTCCATCAGTAGCCGCGGTCTTGGCGAGAATGCCGAACACCGACGAAAGCGGTTCATAGGAAATGATCTTGCCGCGGTAGCCCAAGGCGCGCAGCGATGCACCAAACTGTCCGACGTTCGCACCTACATCCAGCACCACGGTGATTTCGCGGTCCCTGATGAAGTCCATCAGATCGCGGTGGAACCGCAACCGGCGAATGTCGTACCCGCACCAGTTCAAGGTCCGGCGAATGAATTGCTTCACATCCTTATGCCTTCGCCGCGTGACGTGCCTTCGTAGCACCGCCCACCCGGAGATGTGCACTTATAAGACGCAGCGCCCGAGATCTGGCCCACGAGGTACACCCGCCGCGCCCCTGGCTAGTCGCCGCCCGCCAAGCCGAGGCTTTGAAGATACAGCAGCACCCCTGCCTCCAGCAGGTCCTCCGCGGCCATCGGTAGCTTCCGCCGCGCCGGACCCTCGCGCACGAACAGCGAGGCAACCCCGTGCGCCATGGACCAGATGTGCAGCGCCATCATCAGCGACGGCGGCCTCCGCTCCTTCGGCAACGTGGCGGCCACCGAATCCGCGGCCTCCCGCAGCACCGCGAACGCGCGGTCCGAGGCTGACTGCAGCCCAGGATGTGCCTCCAGGGCGAGGCGCGAGTCGAACATTGCCGCGTAATACGCCGGCTCCCCCCGGGCGAACGCCAAATAGGCCCGGCCGAGATCCTCGAACGCCCGCACCGGTTCGGGGCGGCCACCATTCCACGCCTTGGCCAACCGTTCGGCGAACCGGTCGTACCCGCGCACGGCAACCTCGGCCAGCAGTGCATCGGCATCACGGAAGTGTCGGTATGGCGCCGCCGGGCTGACGCCGGCCAATCGGGCTGCTTCGGCGATGGTGAATCCGGCCGGCCCCTTCGCGCCGATCAATTCCAGCGCGGCCTCGATCAGCGCCTCGCGAAGGTTACCATGGTGATAGCCGCGGCGCCCCGGACCGCCGTCGGAGGGTCCCGACCAACTCATGTGCCGGACGCGTTCAAGGATGGGCCTTACTCATGTAACGGTCTTTTACATGACTGAGCGTCGCGATCCAGCATGCCGCGCCGCATGACAGGGCACAAAAATACGGGACCTGGGAGGACTGGATCTCAGAAGGCCGGATCCCAAAGCTGGGCAAAAAAGTGCCCGGCTACCGAAGGGCAGCCGGGCAAGGTCAGGTCCGGGTCGCTAATGGATCAAACATGATCCCATCGAGCAGCCGGTGTTGGGGAACCAACCGTCCGATGAGCGAACTATGACCCATCTACCGTTATCGCTCTGTGATTTAGGCCACACTTGCTATGACCGCTCCGTTACCGAGGTTGCTTACCGGCGGCGCCGTCGCTAGGTTCCGGCGCCCGAATCTGGAGTGTTCGCCAAATGATCAGCACGCTTTTTTGGCTCTTGGATGCGCTGCTGGGTCTTTATATCTGGGCCGTCATCCTGGCGGCGATCTTCAGTATGCTCGCGTCGTTCGGCGTGCTCGACACCCGCAATCGCATTGTCTGGACGATTGGCGACTTCCTGTATCGGGTGACGGAGCCGGGATTGCGGCCGATCCGGAACTTTCTGCCCAGCTTTGGCAACATCGACCTGAGCCCGCTGGTACTACTGCTGCTGCTGCAGGCGGCACGCATGCTGCTGGCCAGGATCGGCATCGCGATCATTACCGGGTCGATGCAGTATCTGCTTTGACATCTTACTGGCGTGTGCTCCCTGACGGCGTCAGCGTCAGCGTGAAGGTCCAGCCGAAATCCCGCCGCCCCGGCATCCAGGGTCGTTCGATATCCGCCCATGGGCCGTGCCTGCGGATCGGAGTGAAGGAGGCCACCGAGGACGGACGCGCAAACCGCGCCGCCTGCGCCGAACTGGCTCGGGCGCTGGACGTGCCGTCGTCAGCCATCGCCGTCACCCTCGGCCAGACCAGCCGTGACAAGACAATCCATGTGGCGGGCGATGCCCGCGTTCTGACGATCATACTGGAATCCCTGTGACCGCTCGCCTGATCGACGGCAAGGCTATTGCCGCCACCCTGCGCGCCGAGATTGCCGCCAAGGTGAAGGCCGCCGGCTTCACCCCTTGCCTGGCGGTCATCCTGGTCGGCGAGGATCCCGCCAGCCAGGTCTATGTCCGCACCAAGGACCGCGCCGCCCGCGAAGCCGGCATTCAAACCCGCACCATCCCCCTGGAGGCCGCAACGGGACAGGAGCAGCTTCTGCAGACGATCCGGGCGTTGAACCAGGACCCCGACGTCGATGGCATCCTCGTGCAACTGCCCCTGCCAGCGGGGATCAGCCAGCAGGCGGTGATCGAGACAATCGATCCGGCGAAAGACGTTGATGGCTTCCACCCCACCAATGTCGGTCACCTCGCCGACGGCCGCCCCCTGTTGGTGCCGTGCACGCCGCTCGGCGTCATGAAGATGCTCCGTGCCACGGGAATTGAAATCGCCGGGGCGCGGGCCGTGGTGCTGGGTCGCTCCGCCATCGTCGGCCGGCCGATGGCGCGCCTTCTGCTCGCTGCCGATGCAACGGTGACGGTCACGCATTCGCGCACCCGCGACCTGCAGGCCGAGTGCCGCCGCGCCGATATCCTGGTCGCCGCCATCGGCAAACCGGAAATGGTGCAGGCCCATTGGATCAGGCCGGGCGCCACCGTCATCGACGTCGGCATCAATCGTCTGCCTGATGGCCGGCTGGTTGGCGACGTCGCATTCGAAGCTTGCGCCGCGGTCGCGGGTGCAATCACACCTGTTCCGGGGGGAGTGGGTCCCATGACCGTCGCCTGCCTGCTTGAAAACACGCTGACCGCGGCCACCCACCGCCGCCGCGTCTGATCCGGCATTATGTGACTGCAACTCTGCCATCGCCGGACGGAGCGCCTGTTCCGGTTGCCACGTCCGACCGGTTGATGACAATAACGAGCCGACGCCGACGCGCGGGAGGAAACAATCGATGCAGGACACTGCGGGCAACAGCCCGGGCAGTGCATCCGCCCATTTGGCCGAACGCCCGAGCGATGGCCGGCGCCGGCTGGTGTTGGCGGCTTGCCTGATCGCCACCTTCATGGCAGCCGTCGAGAGCACCATCGTCGCCACCATCATTCCAACGATTGTCTCCGACCTCGGAGGCTTCAATCTGTTCACCTGGGTCTTCACCGTTTATCTGTTGACCCAGGCTGTCACCATTCCAGTGTATGGCCGGCTGGCCGATCTGTACGGCCGCAAGCCGGTATTCTATTTCGGCACCACGCTGTTCCTGATCGGCACCATCCTGTGTGGCCTGGCCTGGGACATGCCGTCACTCGTGTGTTTTCGCGCCGTGCAGGGCTGTGGCGCGGGAGCGATCCAGCCAGTCGCGGCAACGATCCTGGGCGACATCTACACGCCGGCGGAACGCGGGCGCATCCAAGGCCTGGTGTCCTCGGTCTTCGGGGTGTCGGCGGTAATCGGCCCGTCGATGGGCGCGTTCCTGGTTGAACACACCGGCTGGCGGGCGGTGTTCTGGGTCAATGTCCCCATCGGCATTGGCTCCATCGCGATGATCGCCCTGTTCCTGCGGGAGCAGGTGCGCCGGCGGGCGCATCGCATCGACTGGGCAGGTTCCTTGTTGCTGCTGGTCGCGTTCGTCAGCCTGATGCTCGCCCTGGTGCAGAGCGGCACCCTGACAGTCACCGCCCTGACGGTCCTGACCGCAATCGGCGTGGTTGCGCTGATCGGTCTGTATTTCCAGGAGCGCAGCGCGGCGGAGCCGATGTTGCCGCTCGAACTATGGCGCAACCGCGTGATCGTCGTTGGCAGCGTGGGAAACTTCACGTCCGGGGCGATGATGATGGGCGTTGCCGCCTTCCTGCCGACCTACATACAAGGGGCCATGGGGCGTCCCGCTGTCGAGGGCGGCCTCGTGCTCGGCGCGATGTCCGTGACCTGGGCGCTGGCAAGCTTATTCGCCGGCCGCATCATGGTACGCACAACCTACCGCGTGGTCGCGATTTCCGGCGCCGTCGCGCTGACGATCGGCTGCGCGATGCTGGCGGCACTGACGCCGGCGGACGGACCCGTCTGGGCCTCGGCCGGGTCGTTCGTCATCGGCATCGGCATGGGGTTCTGCAGCACCGTGTTCATCGTATCGATCCAGGCGTCGGTGTCGTGGGGTCAGCGCGGTGCCGCGACATCATCCTCGATGTTCATGCGATTCGTCGGTCAGTCAACCGGCGCCGCGGGGTGTGGGGCGGTGCTGAATGCGACGATGCTACATCTCGACCCCGGCGCCGTGCACACGGTGGAGCGATTGCTCGACCCACCGACGCGGCTGGCGATGGCAGCGCCGGACCTGGCTCATTTAACCGGTGTGATGGCAGCGGCGCTGCAGAACGCGTATCTGCTGGCGACCGGGTTCGCGTTGCTGACGCTAATCGTCGCCTTCAAGATGCCCGCGCGGCTCAGCCCGACACGCAACTGAATCGCCGCTGTCTGTGCAGCTTGATCCTGCGCTGGTATCTGCAACGCCGTTCAGGTTCAGTGGCCTGCCGATTCTGGAAGCTCGCGGCATAAGGCGACGGACTTCTGGCGCAGGACATCAGGGGAAACGCAATGCCGCTCGACAGCAAGCGAACCGGCTCCGACTGGATCGCTCCCGACTGCTCCGGGATGGATTTCTATACCGCCGACCAGGGGCTGCGCGACCTTTTGGCGATCTATCTGCCGGCCGAAACGCTCGAACGGCTGACCCCGCATTACCAGCATCTCGGACAGCTTGCCGGCGGCCGCCTGGACGAACTTGCCCGCATCGCCGACCGCCATCCTCCGGTGTTGCATCCAAGGGACCGCTTTGGCCGGGATCAGGACTGGATCGAATACCACCCTGCCTATCGCGAGATGGAGCAGATAGCGTTCGGAACATTCCAGTTTCACGCCATGTCGCACCGGGGCGGCGTGATGGGAATGGATCGTCCGCTGCCGCCGGTCGCGAAGTACGCGTTCCAGTATTTGTTCGTGCAGGGCGAGTTCGGGCTGATGTGCCCGATCAGCGTCACCGATACGTCCATCCACCTGATCCGCAAGTTCGGCAGCAACTCCCTGCAGGACTACCTGCTGCCCCGAATGCTTTCGGCCGACCTTTCCACACTATGGAAAGGCACCCAGTTCATGACCGAGAAGGCTGGCGGATCGGACGTCGGAGCGATCGAAACCATCGCCCGCGACGAAGGCGGCGTCTGGCGCCTGTATGGTGAGAAGTGGTTTTGCTCGCACACCGACGCTGACGTTGCGCTGATGCTGGCGCGGCCCGAGGGCGCTCCCTCCGGGACCAAGGGGCTCGCACTGTTCGCGCTTCCGCGCCACACGCGGGATGGCGCCCGCAACGCCTATCGGATCGTGCGCCTGAAGGACAAGCTTGGCACCAAATCCATGGCAAGTGGCGAAATCCGGTTGGAGGGCGCCGAAGCCTACCTGGTCGGGCAGCAGGACCAAGGCCTTAAGCAAATGATGGAGCAGGTGAACCTGTCACGTCTGTCGCACGGCGTCCGCGCGGCTGCGATGATGCGCCGTTGCTTCAATGAGGCACTGGTTGCCGCGCGCGGGCGAACCGCCTTTGGCCGGACAGTCGTCGATTTCCCCCTGATGCGCCGGCAACTGATGAAGATGCTGGTACCGGCGGAGCAGGCTCTGTCGATGGCGCTGTGCACCGCCGATGCCATGGGCCGGGGCGCTACCGGTGAACTTCGCATCCTGACCGGCCTGCTGAAATTGCGCGCCTGCCGCGACAATGCCGTGGTCGCGACCGCGGCGATGGAGGCGCGAGGCGGCAACGGCTACATCGAGGACTGGGTCAACCCGCGCCTGATCCGCGACGCCCAGGTCGGGCTATTGTGGGAGGGCACCAGCAACATCAACGCGCTGGACGTGATATCCCGAGCAGTGGGGAAGTCGGGGGCACACCTGGCACTGCAGGCGATGCTGCGCGGCAGGCTTGCCGAATCATCGATCCTGCCGGCACCGCTCCGCAACGCCCTGGGCCTGGCGTTGGAACGTGCCATTTCACTCGCTGAAAAGGTCGCGGCAAGTGAGCAGGAAACCTTGGCGCGTCAGGCCGCGACGGCACTCTATGACGTCTCCAGCGCCATCCTCCTGGCCTGGGAAGGTTCTCGCCCGGGCGCGGACGCGCGGCGCGTTTTGCTGTCCAGGTTCGTGCTGGCACACCGGTTGTCCCCGGTTGATCCGCTTGCCCCGGAGGAAGCCGCCTGGGAAATGCCGGCCGCCGCGGCGCTACTCGGCGGGAAGCGTCTGGATCTCGCCAGCGTGGGGGAAATGCTGAGTTAATCCCGCCGGTCACAACACCGCGCATCGGCAAACGCCGGTCCTCCCTGCTCGTCATTGTTGGTGACGAACCAACGGGAGCCGCCATGCCGCGATACGAGGTCGCCTCGCTGAATGATCTGCCGGACGGCGGGATGCACGCGATCGAGATCGAGGACACGAAAATCCTCCTGATCCGGGCCGGCGACACGGTTCATGCCATCGGCGCCACCTGCACTCACGCCGGCGGCCCGCTCGCCGAGGGCATCCTGCACGGCGACCGAATTATCTGCCCGTGGCACAAAGCCACGTTCTGCGCACGCAGCGGCGCGGTGCTGGAGCCGCCGGCGGTGGACGAATTGCCGCGGTATGCCGTCCACCGCGAGGGTGAGCGCATCTTTGTCACCCTGCCCGCTGAGAAGCCAACCCGACCGCGGCCATCGGCCGATCAGCGTCTGTTCGTCATCATCGGCGCCGGTGCGGCGGGCGCGCTGGCCGCGCAGACCCTGCGTCAATCCGGATTTGGCGGCCGTATCGTCATGCTGGACCGCCAAAACCGTGTGCCTTACGACCGGACCCTGCTGAGCAAGTACCATCTTTCCGGTGAGCCTGGCGCGGAGAAGTCGCCGCTGCAATCGCAGTCATTCTATCAGGAGCAGGCCATAGAGCGCCGCACCGCCACGGTCGAAAGCCTTGATGTGGCTAGCAAGACCATCATGTGCGCGGACGGAACGACCTTGCGGTATGATGCCGCCCTGCTTGCCACCGGCGGTGCGCCCAACCTGCCCCATCTACCTGGCGCGCATCTCGGCAACGTCTTCTTGCTGCGTTCGAGGCAGGACGCGGACGCCATCCTCGCCCAAGCCGAACGCAGCCGGCGCGTGGTTGTCCTGGGCGCCAGTTTCATCGGGATGGAGGTTGCCGCAAGCCTGCGCGAGCGCGGCCTGGACGTCACGGTTATCGGCAAGGAAACCGCACCGTTCGAGAAGCAACTCGGGGCGAGCATCGGCAACGCACTTGCCGGCCTGCACCAGAAAAAGGGTGTCGCCCTTCGTTTAGGTCAGGAAATCTTGGCCATCGACGGTGAAACAACCGTCCGGTCGGTAGCCCTGGGAAATGGTGAACACGTGCCGGCCGACATGGTCGTCATTGGCTTCGGCGTTAAACCTGTCACCGGCTATGTGAAAGGCCTGCAACTGAACAAGGATGGCAGCATCACGGTCGATGACAGACTAAGGGCTGCCGATGGTCTGTACGCCGCCGGCGACATTGCCCGCTTTCCGCATCAGGGCCGGAGCATCCGCGTCGAACACTGGCGTGTCGCCGAACAACATGGGCGGACCGCCGCCTTGAATATGATGGGGCGGGATGTTCGCTTCGACGCGGTCCCGGTATTCTGGACCATCCAGTATCTGAAGCGCCTGGACTACATCGGGCATGCGAGCGAGTGGGACGAAATTGTAGTCCACGGCGACCTGGAAAAGCCCGAATTGCTCGCCTACTACGTCAAGGATGGCAAGGTCGTTGCCGCTGCCGGCCTGGACCGCGACAAGGACACCGCCGCCCTGATCGCGCTTTTTGAGCGCCGGAACGATTGGACGGCGGACGAACTAGGCTCCAGTCCCTCGGCAACATTGGGATCTGCCGCTCTCAGGCAGTGATGGAAGTTTCGGCACGGCCGCCGCTTCAACTGCATTGGGTCGGGGACCGGATTCAGATTCCGGCGCAGGTGGCGCACTGGCCTTCGGCTTCGATCGTGGCCTTGCCTACCGTGAATCCCAAGCGTTTGGCGGCATCCTCCAGGGCGTGGGCGAGTTCGTGGTCTTCCAGTTCGGTGACCTTGCCGCAGGTGCGGCAGATCAGGAACTGGGCGGCGTGATCGTGATCCTCATCAGCGATGCAGCCAACGAAAGCAGATAGTCGCTCCAGTTTATGAACCAGACCCTGTTCCTGCAGGAACTCCAGGGCGCGGTAGACAGTCGGCGGCGCGGCGCCGTGCCGCGTGCTGCGCAACTGGTCGAGCAAATCATAGGCACCGGTCGGGGCGTCGCGGTCCAGGATCAGTCCTAGCACCTGGCGGCGAAGGTCGGTCAGACGAACGCCGCGGCCTTCGCAGATCGCATTGGCGCGGGTCAGCAATGTCTCGGTTTGGGGAGAAAACCCCATCAGGCACTCCTTGGCGGCGAACCCGCCCGATGCCTAGATAACATTCATGAACGAAAATGCCACACCAGCGCCCGAGCGGGCCGGAGCACAGGCTGACGCCGTGCTCGCCGCTGTCTGTTTTGACGCCAACGGGCTGGTTCCAGCCATCGCCCAGCAGCATGACACCGGGGAGGTGTTGATGATGGCCTGGATGAACGCCGACGCGATCCGCGAGACGCTGGCGACCAATCGGGTCTGCTACTACAGCCGCAGCCGGAGCAGACTGTGGCGCAAGGGCGAGAGTTCCGGCCAGACCCAGCATCTGCGCGAGCTTCGGGTCGATTGCGACGGCGACACTTTGCTGTTGCTGGTCCAGCAGGATGGCGTCGCCTGCCACACCGGCCGCCACAACTGCTTCTTTCGTGCCGCTCGGGATGGAGAACTGGTGGAGATCGCCGCGCCTGAGGTCTCGCCGGACGCGCTATACGGCCACGCTCATGGCTGAGACAACGCCGGTCACGGTGCTGACCGGGTTCCTGGGTGCCGGCAAGACAACGCTGCTGAACCATCTTCTGCGTCAGCCCGAATTGGCTGGAACGGCTGTGCTGGTCAACGAATTCGGCGAGATCGGCCTGGACCATCTGCTGGTGGAAAAGCTCGACGACAACACTGTCCTGCTGAATGCCGGCTGCCTGTGCTGTACAGTTCGCGGTGATCTGGCCCGTGTGCTGCGGGAAATGCTGCCGCGCGCACGCCGAGGCGATATCAGCCGGATCGTCATCGAGACGACCGGACTTGCCGATCCGGTTCCGATCCTGGCGACCTTGATGACCGATCCGGTGGCTGCCTCGGCTTACCGGCTCGACGGCATCGTGACCGTCGTCGATGCGGTGAATGGGGCGGCGCATCTGGATGAGCAGGAGGAAGCCGTCCGGCAGGTGGCGGTCGCTGACCGGATCATCGTCAGCAAGGCTGATTTGGCCGACACCACGCCGCTGCGCGGGCGGCTGAGGGCATTGAATCCCGCCGCGCCTGTTCTGGAGGCCGCGCATGGTGCGGTTGACCCCGGCTTTGTTCTGCACGCGGGCCTGTTCGACTCCTCGACTAAGACTCCGAATGTGGCGGGATGGCTGAATGCGGCTTCATTCGAAGGTCATGCCGATCAGCCCGACGATCAGCATGGCCACCATCATCAGGCCGGTGGCCAGCATGCACACGCCCCCCACGATCCCAATCGCCATGACACCAGGATCGCCGCATTTTGTTTGACGCTGGATGCCCCGCTCGACTGGCAGGGGCTGGCCATGTGGCTGGAAATGCTGGTGGCGCAGAGGGGTGAACAGTTGCTCCGGGTCAAGGGCATCCTGAATTTGAAAGGCTACGATCGACCGGTGGCGATCCATGCGGTGCGGCATCTGATGCATCCGCCGGTCAAGTTGACCGCGTGGCCTGAGGGCGACCCGCGCACCAGTCGCCTGGTGTTCATCACCCGCGACCTGTCCCAGGCCGTTGTTGAAGACGGGCTGCTCGCGTTCAGGCGGCTTCAGCCTAGAGGCCCTCAAAGCCGGTAGGGATGGAGGCATTTCCCCTCCACCCCATCGGCAATCCCCTACCCGGCGACGTCAACCACTACGATCTCGGTGGCCTGCGTGGCGGTGATAGTGACTGATCGCTCATCAGAGATCGCCACCCCGTCGCGGGCCTGCGCGGTTACACCGTTCACCGTCACGGCCCCATTCACCGGCACGAGATAAGCCGCCCGCCCCGGAGCAAGCACCAGCTCAGTGGCCTGCCCCTCGGCCAGCGTGCCTGCCAGCACCGCCGCGTCGGCGTTCAGCTTGAGTGCGTCCGAGGACGCGTCGGCTTCCCGCCCGCTGGCGAGCACGGAAAGCCCCTTGTTGCCGCGCGGAAAGCTGCGCGTGGCCCAACCGGGAGCAACCCCGCGCTTGTCCGGCATGATCCAAATCTGGAACAAGCGTGTCGCGACCTTCTCCTTGTTGTATTCGGCATGGGTAATCCCAGTGCCGGCATGCATCACCTGCACGTCGCCTGCCTCGGTGCGGCCTTCGTTGCCGAGGTTGTCGCGGTGGGTGATCGCGCCTTCGCGGATGTAGGTCACGATCTCCATGTCGCGGTGCGGATGAGGGTCGAAGCCGGTGCCGGGTGCGACCTCATCGTCGTTCCACACGCGAAGGCCACCAAGGCCCATGCGCGCGGGGTCGTGGTAGCCGCCGAAGCTGAAGTGATGGTGAGCGTTCAGCCACTCATTGCGGAACGCACCCAGGGAGTTGAATGGACGAAGCTGGATCATCGTAAGGGGAATCCTTTCTGGTTGCCGCCGAATTTGGGGCGCGATGTGACATTCGACAAGCAGCATAGGGCAGACCCCCCATCTACGGCGGGGCCGATGAACCAGGCGCCGCCGACCCGCGTTGCCGTTCGGCACTTCAGCGGGAGATTCAGATGGCGGGAACGGCCCAACGAGCGGACCCGAAACTTTGGGAGCAAGTGAAGACCGAGATTACCGCAGGCGCCAAGGGCGGCAAACCGGATCAGTGGTCGGCACGAAAAGCGCAGCTCGCCGTTGCGGAGTATAAGAAGCGCGGAGGCCGATATCTTGGGCCAAAAAGTGAAGACAACCATCTGACGCAATGGACGCGTGAGGAATGGGGGACAAAATCGGGAAAGCCCAGCGGCAAGACCCACGAACGCTATCTGCCCAAGGCGGCTCGGGAAAAACTAAGCGACCCCGAATATAAGCGCACGACGGCAAAGAAGCGGACCGACACGAAGAAGGGCGATCAGTTCAGCCGTCAGCCCAAGGATGTGGCGGACAAGGTCGCCCCGACGCGCGGGCGGCATTCTTGAGCGGGTGATTCGGGACCCAGTGGAACAATGCCAATTGTTAATTTGCTTTTTCTGGGCCACGTGTCGTGATCGCGGGACGGCTCCAGAGGGGAAGAAGTATGTTGCTGTCCAAACGTGCACTGCTCGCCGGGACCTGTGCGGTGGCTTGGGTTTCGGGTGCAGGGGGAACTGCCTCCGCTCAGGCACCCGCGCGTCCCTTCGTCCGGGGCGTGATCGAGAGCTTTGATGGTCGGGAGTTGCACGTCACCACCCGGACCGGCGAGAAGGTGGCGCTTAAACTGGCGGAAAATCCACGCGTGTCGATGGTCGTCCCGATCTCACTCGACGCGATCAAGCCGGGCTCGTTTATCGGCACGGCCGCGGTAAGCCAACCGGACGGAACGCTGAAGGCGCTCGAAGTCCATGTCTTTCCGGAAGCGATGCGCGGCGCTGGCGAAGGCCATCGGCCATGGGACCGGGGCACCGGCAGTACGATGACGAACGGCACCGTCGGCGAGGTGAAGGTGTCCAGCGGGCGCTTGCTGACGCTCACCTACAAAGGCGGTGAGCAAAAGGTGTTCGTTCCCGAGAGCGCACCGGTCGTCACCTACGAGCAGGGCAGCCTCACGGATTTAAAGCCAGGTGCTCATGTGTTCACAGCGGCGACCCATGGCCCGGATGAGGTCCTGACCACGGCCTCGGTGAGTGTTGGAAAGGATGGCCTGGTGCCGCCGATGTAGCGGGCTAGGTCGACCTGCTTATCAAGCCTCGCCGCCGGGCTTGATGGGCGAACCGCGGCGGGGAGGTGGCTCGAAGGCCCTGATCGGCGGCGGCGCGCCGTAATAGCGCTCGATCTGCACGACAGTCAGTTGGCCGGTGCAGGCCTGCGCCAGTTTGGATGTTCCGGCATCCCGGGTCAGCACATTCGGATTGCCGTGGATACAAAGCGAGCCGTCGGCTTCCGGGTCCAGAGGATCGTACCAGGCCCCGGTTGCAAGCTGCACCACGCCAGGGCGAACGGCATCGCTAAGCACGGCGCCCGCAAGGCACGCACCGCGGTGGTTGAACAGGCGGACAATGTCGCCGCCGACGATCCCCCGTTCGGCGGCGTCCGACGGGTTGATGCGCACCGGCTCGCGCCCATGGATCTTCGACGCCATGCTCGTGGCGCCAAAATCCAGCTGACTATGAAGGCGCGTCGCCGGCTGGTTCGCCACCAGATGCAGCGGGAACTCCTGCATTATCGGGACTGCCGGCGCCCTCTTGCGGGGGCATCCAGGCAGGATGGCCCGGGCAGTCGTCGTAGCCGAAGCCGGCGACGGTGGATGAGGAAACCTCGACCATCCCGGTTGGCGTCGGCAGCTTGCGCCGGTCCGGATCTGCCCGGAAGGCGCGGACAACGCCACCGTCCCATGGCAGCGTTGGAAGCGTCAGCTCACCTGCGGCCCAGAAACCGTCGAAGTCAGGCGCGTCATGGCCGAGCCTCAGCATGGCCGATCTTGTGGGCTCGTAAAGGTGCCGCAACCATTCGTCCGCCGTGCGTCCCTCGGTGAAGCCTTCCGCGACACCGAGCCTGGCGGCGAGGTCGGAGAAGACGGTGTAGTCGTCGCGCGCCTGACCGTAGGGAGCGGCCGCCGGGTGCATCGCCACCAGCAGCGGGTCATTGGCGGAAGCCCCCATATCAGAACGCTCCATCGTCACAGTCGCCGGAAAGACGATGTCTGCGTGTCGGGCGGATGCGGTCCACGCCGGAGTCCTGCACGATCACGGTGTCCGGGTGGGAGAACGCCTGCCCGCAGGCGATTGAGGTCCTGATGGTGGTGGAACGGGTTTCCCCCGGCCCAGTAGACCAGCCTGATGTCGGGATAGGTCAGGCGCCTGCCGTTGAAATCGTACGCCTGGCCGGGGTTCAGCAGCAGGTCGGCGATGCGGGCGACCGGGATCAGGTCGGGGACCGCGTTTTGGCCCTGCGGCAGGGTTGGCAGCGGGACGGCCAACGACGGCTTCCCCACATTGGCCAGCTGATCCCATCGCGTAGACGAAACCGCCGCCCGGCAGGCCGATCTGCCCCAGCATGGCGGCGAGCACGACGCCCATCCAAACCGGCTGTTCGCCGTGTTCGGCGCGCTGCAGCGACTGCGCGCAGGTAATCAGTGTGCGCCGGCCCGCGGCCTGCCGGGCGATGCGCCTGGATTGTCTCGGCCGGCATGTCGCAAATGCCGGCGGCCCAGGCGGCGTCCTTCGGCTGACCGTCGGCGCGCCCACACAGGTAGCCCTCGAACTCGGCATAGCCGACGCAGTAACGCTCAAGGAAGGCGCGATCGTGCAGATCCTCGGTCATCAGCGTGTGCGCGATCCCCAGCATCATCGCAACGTCGGTGCCAGGCCGGATCGGGTGCCAGGTAGCCTGGACGTCCGGCGGCAAATCGTCGCGCAACGGGCTGATGAGGTGAAACCGCGTTCCCCGCCGATGTGCCGCCAGCAGGTGATCGCGGGCGATGTGCTGGCTGGTCCCGCCGCTGCTGACGCTGGTGTTCTTCAGCGGCAGGCCGCCGAACGCCAGCACCATCTCGGTCTGGGTCGCAAGCTCATCCCAACTGACATTCTCCCGCCCGGCCGACTCCTGGGAGCCGATGACGTGCGGCAGGATCACCGCCGCGGCCGCCGAGCTATAGGTGTTCACCGACTTCACATAGCCGCCGAGGGTGTTGAGGAAGCGGTGAACCTGGCTCTGCGCATGGTGGAACCGCCCGGCACTGGACCAGCCGTAGGAACCCGCCGAACACCGACTTGCCGCCATGCGCCGTATAGACACGACGCAACTCGGCCGCCGCAAGGTCGAGCGCTTCCGGCCAGGAGACGGCGACGAAATCCTCCCGGCCCGCGCTGGCGGTCCGGACCCGGACCGCGATCCAGCCAACCCTTTCGGACCATCGGCGTGGCGATGCGCGCGCGATGCGTCAGCGCGGCGGGCAGGTTGCCCAGCAGCGACGACGGATCGGGATCTCCCGGATGCGGCGTGATCTCGATGCCACCGCCCGGGCGGCGAAGGACGGAAAAGGCACCCCAGTGGGAGCTATGTGGGAGTAGGGCTTCGTTCAATTCGCTATCCATCATCCATCCACGCGGTGGCGTCGCCCGCCCACGTTCGGGGCGCGCGTAAAGTCGCTCATGCTACACACGACCCGCGGAGTGGCGTAAGCCACTTAGCCGATCCCGTTCGCCGGACCACGGGGCCAGCGGCGGTTCATTAAGCGAGCGGGCCCGCTTCATCACTCGCTAACCCTTGAGTCAGGGCCGCGTAGGGCGGCAGCGCCAGAACGCGTGACCCAAAAGCTGCCAGGGTCTTTCGGTTGCGCCCTGATCCGTGCGTCTCCCGGCGGTTCCAACGATCGGCTTGGCTCGGATCGATAGAAGTCAGATCGTGTAGTTGAATGACGCGTAGGCCTGCTCGGTCAGGGTCTGGTCCATCGACCGTGACGGCTCATCCGTTTCCACGATCCGCACCACCTTGGCCGGAACCCCGGCTACGGTCGCATGCGGAGGCACCGATTTCAGCACCACCGATCCAGCCGCGACCCTCGCATGCTCGCCTACCATGATGTTGCCCAGAATCGCCGCGCCGGCACCGATGACAACGCCCTTGCGAATCTTCGGATGGCGGTCGCCGGACTCCTTGCCGCTGCCGCCCAGCGTGACGTGGTGCAACATGGACACGTCGTCGCCGACCTCCGCTGTTTCACCGACCACGAGGCCGGTGGCATGGTCCAGGAAGATGCCGTGACCGAACTTCGCCGCCGGATGGATATCGGTCTGGAACACCTCGGACGACCGGCTTTGCAGGTACAGCGCGAAGTCCGCTTTCGCCATGGTGCCACAGCCAGTGGTTCAGCCGCTGTGCCTGAATGGCGTGGAAGCCCTTGAAATACAGGAACGGCTCGATCAGCCTCGTGCAGGCCGGATCACGATCCAGGACCGCCGCGATGTCCGCTTTTGCCGCCTCCACGAGGCACCCGTCATCCTCGGCAGCCTTGCCGAAGGCCTGCACGATCAGCGGCAGCGAGATGGTGTCGTTTTTCAGCCTCGCGGCAACGCGATGGAAGACCGCGGCTTCGAAGCTCGGCTGGTTCAGGATTGAAATCGAAGAACAGCGACGCCAGCTTCGGCTCACGCTGGTACGCATCCTCGGCTTCCTGGCGCAACCGGGCCCACAGCGCGTCAGTGACCGGCGGCTGCTTCGTCGGGGTGAACGAGCATCAGATGGCACGGGCTCGGGCGCATTTGGGATTTCCCGCTGTTCTGGCCGTCCGGCATAGGACGATCACCCCCTATGTTCGGATGAAGTGGGTCTTCGTCAACTGGATTATCGAGAGGACAGCTAACCGCAACCTGCCCTCAGCTACCCCGAGACAACCATCCCATTGTTTTCGCTGACACTCCCGCCAGTCTCTCGGCTTCGGTTTTGGCCGAGGGATCCGATACCGATGCCGCCCCGAGACCGGCCAGCGGTCCGGGACAAGCCTTCAGAGCTTCTCCACCTGGGAATATTCAAGCTCAACGGGCGTGGAACGTCCGAAGATCGAGACGCTCACCTTCAGGCGGCCCTTCTCCTCGTCCACTTCCTCGACCGTGCCGTTGAAGCTGGTGAACGGACCGTCGGCCACCCGCACCTGCTCGCCGACCTCGAAAAGCACCGCGGGCCGCGGCCGATCCACGCCTTCCTGGCTCTGCTTCAGGATCCGGTCGGCCTCGGCGTCGCTGATCGGGCTGGGCTTCGTCTTACTGCCGAGGAAACCCGTCACCTTCGGCGTATTCTTCACCAGATGCCAGGCGTCGTCCGTGAGATCCATCTTCACCAGCACGTAACCAGGGAAGAACTTGTGCTCGCTGTTGATCTTGCGGCCGCGCTTGACCTCGACGACGTTCTCGGACGGCACCAACACAGCCTCAAACTGGTCCGCCAAGCCCTTTTGCGCAGCCTGCTCGGTGATCTGCTGCGCGATCTTCTTCTCAAAACCCGAGTAAACGTGGACGACGTACCAGTTCTTGGCCATTACGGAAACCTCTCAGAGCACAATCGGGCGCAGCGGATGCTCGCGGCGCGCCGTCCATGCGATCAATTTAGATGCCCACGTTGAACAAAGCGCGCACCCCAAGGCCGATCACCTGATCGACGACGAAGAAGAATATAGCAGCGGCCGCGGCCATGGCGAACACCAGGCCGGTCGTGACCATTGTCTCCTTGCGGCTGGGCCAGGTTACCCTGGACACTTCCGTTCTCACTTCACGTACGAATTTTGCCGGTTGGAAAGCCACGTTCGTCAAATCCTTCGCTGATCGCCGGCCCTGATCCCCGCAGGAAACGGCCCGAGAAACTGGCAGGGGTGGAGGGTCTCGAACCCCCAGCCTCCGGTTTTGGAGACCGGCGCTCTAGCCAATTGAGCTACACCCCTACAGCGGGCCGGCGCTTGAACCAAGGACGATGATCCCATGGGACCGGACGCGGCGAAGGCGGTAGAAAGGATGCGCGCGCGATGTTGTCAAGCGTTTATGGATCGCACCTTCCGTGCCAGCCGCCGAAATACCGACTACATTATGTTGCCTTGTTCGAATGTTCTTGACAGCTACAGCGGCGCCATGCGATCGAACGACCGTCGAACACTAGTGCGGAACATACGAGAACATCGGGAGGCAGCGGGAGTGCCGGGACACGATCGGAGCGCAGATCGATCGAGAGACGCCATCGCCGCTATGAACATGGCCGGGATGGCCGACGATGCACCGGCTCAACAATTCCCATCGCGCCGGGCCGCCGGCCGCGGCGCGGTCAGCAACCCCAAGGTCCGCTTCGACGCCCATGGCGCGCTCCCTTCGATGACGGCTGGGACACACTGACGCAGGACGTCGGCGATCTCCCGCGGCTTGACACCACTCTGGCCCGCGACACCACCCGATCGGCAATCAGTTGGAACACGTCCCCGGACATCGGATTTGATCGAGCAGTCAATCCGTATCGGGGTTGCGAGCACGGCTGCATCTACTGCTACGCCCGGCCGACGCATGCCTATCTGGGTTATTCGCCCGGCCTGGATTTCGAGACGAAGCTGGTTTTCAAGCCAGAGGTCGCCGAACTACTGGAAAAGGAGCTGCGCAAGCCCGGCTATGTTCCAAAGACACTGGCACTCGGGTCCAATACCGATCCCTATCAGCCGGTTGAACGGACCCTGAAGCTGACGCGCTCGGTGCTGGAAGTGCTGGATCGCTACAACCACCCGGTCGGGATTGTAACCAAGTCGTCCGGCGTGCTGCGCGATCTCGACATCCTGTCGTCGATGGCGAAGCGGAACCTGGCTCGGGTTCACATGTCGATCACCACGCTGGATGCGCGCCTGGCCCGCGTTATGGAGCCCCGCGCCGCGACGCCAGCACGCCGTCTACACGCCATCGCGGAGTTGACCAGAGCGGGGGTGCCGACCGGAGTGCTGGCGGCTCCGATGATCCCCGCGCTCAACGACGCGGAGATGGAAAAGATCCTGGAGGCCTCCGCTCGAGCGGGCGCGCGGCATGCGGGTTATGTCCTGCTGCGACTGCCGCTGGAGTTGCGGCAGATGTTCGAGGAGTGGCTACACACGCATTTTCCGGACCGCGCGCGCCACGTTCTCAGCCTGATCCGGCAGACCAGGGGCGGCGAACTGAATGACTCACGGTTCCACCACCGCTTCTCCGGACAAGGTGTATATGCCGACCTGCTGATGCGGCGGTTTGCCAGGGCGGCGCGCCAGTTCGGCTTTGGCGAAGCCCGAACCCAACTTGACAGCGGCCGCTTTGCCGTGCCCGCCGAAGTGAAAGAGGCTGCATCCAGCCAGATGTCGCTATTCTGATCGCCGGCGACCCCTGGCGCCACAGCGGCGATTGACGCCACTCTGAACCCCACCTTATCTTCCCGGCCGATCGAGAAATGAGGGCCCGACTGGCCCACGGGCAGGGAGGCCGACGGCGTGGAAGATGCTGCGCGAATATTGCAGCTTATCGTCAATGGAGCAGCATCCGGCTGTATCTACGGACTAATAGCGCTCGGATTCGTTCTGATCTACAAAGCAACCGAGATGGTGAACTTCGCCCAGGGCGACGTCATGATGCTCGGGGGCTTCGTCGCGTTCAGCCTTATCGCCCATTTCCATCTGCCATATTGGGTCGGCGGCCTTCTCGCGATCATTATTACCGCGGCGTTCGGCTATGTCCTGGACGCGGTAGTCCTGCGACGCGTAATCGGCCAGCCGCAATTCGCTGTAGTGATGCTGACGCTTGGACTTGGCTTCATTTTCAGGGCAGCGGCCGGCATTACCTGGGGCTATGATTCGGTCGGCTTCAACACCCCGTTCACCAACAAGACCGTCAATATCGGCGGCCTCGTGCTAGGCGAGGACAATCTGTCGATCATCGTCGGCACGGTGCTGCTGTGTGGCGTCCTGTATCTATTTTTCAGCAAGACACGTGTCGGCGTCGCCATGCAGGCCGCGTCGCAGAACCAGCTTGCCGCGTACTACATGGGCATTCCGGTGCGCACGATCTTCTCACTGATCTGGGCGATCAGCGCCGGGGTGGCGTGCCTGGCCGGTGTCCTGTTGTCACCGGTGTCGATGATCGACGTGAACATGGGCTTCCTCGGCATCAAGGCGTTCGCCGCGGCCGTCATCGGCGGTTTCGGCAGCATCCCTGGATCACTGATCGGAGGCGTCATCGTCGGCATCGTCGAGCAGTTCGCCGGCTACAAGCTACCCGCCGGCTTCCAGGAGGTCACCTCCAACGTGGTGCTGCTGCTGATGCTGTTCGTCCGGCCACAGGGTCTGTTCGCCGAACGCATGGGAAAGCGGGTCTGATCGATGCGATATTTGTTCAGAACGCAGTACCGTCAGGACATCGCGCTGTGGAAGCATCATGGCGACCGGTTCTGGTATGGCTTGCTGGCCGTGCTGGTGCTGATCGCCCCCCTGGTATTGGGGGAGTTCTACATTGGCGAGCTTGGCGCGGTGTATATCTTCGCCGTCGCCGGCGTCGGGCTGATGCTCTTGGTGGGCTACACCGGCCTTATCAGCCTGGGCCATGCCGCGTTCCTCGGCATCGGCGCCTACGTGAACGCCGTGCTTCTCGCACAGGGCGTCCCGTTCCTTGTCACTTTGCCGGTGGCCGGATTGTTCACCGCATTGTGCGGCGCGGCAATCGGCCGGCCGACGCTGCGCATGAGCGGGCTGTACCTGGCGATCGCAACCTTGGCCTTCGGCAGCATCGTCGGCACGGTGTTCCAGAAATGGACCGCGGTCACCGGCGGGTTCGACGGGTTCGCGGTGCCAACACCTTACGTCTTCGGCATCCCGATCGAGGGGGCCACGGGCATCTACTATGTCTCGTTGGTGGTGCTGGCATTCGTGCTGTGGGTTTCAGCCAATCTACTGCGCTCACCCACCGGCCGTGCAATGGTCGCAATCCGCGACAGTGAGGTATCCGCGCAGAGCATGGGCATCCACCTGGCGCGGTACAAGACAATGGCGTTCGCCGTCAGCGCCGGGATGACCGGGCTGGCCGGGGCGCTGTTCGCCCATTACGTACGCTACCTCGCGCCGGACGCTTTCGATGTGCTGCTGTCGGTGCAGTTCGTGACCATCGTATTTGTCGGCGGGTTGGGGTCGCTGCGAGGCGCGGTCCTCGGCGCGATGTTCGTCCGGTTGTTGCCGCAGTTCATCGCCGTGGTACGAGACGACCTGCCGTTCGGGATCGGCCGGCTTCCAGGCCTCGAGCCATCATTGTTCGGGCTTGTCCTGGTGTTCGTCATCCTGTTCCAACCGGGCGGCCTGAACGGTATGTGGCTGAAAGCCAAAACCTGGTTTCAGGCCTATCCATTCAAGCGGCAGACCAGCTACCGGCGGCAGAAATCCTATGCGAAGTCGGAGCGGCTGAGATGATCCTGTTCCAGGCCGACGATCTTTCGGTGCGGTTTGGCGGAATCCGAGCGGTGGATTCGGTCAGCTTCGACGTTGAAGAAGGCGAGGTCTTTTCGATCATCGGTCCGAACGGCGCGGGCAAGACCACGATCTTCAATCTGATCAGCCGGATCTACAACTCCACATCCGGCAAGCTGGTGTTCGAGGGCAAGGAGTTCACCCGCACGCCGGCGTGGCAAATCGCCGGTCTGGGCATTGCGCGCACGTTCCAGAATATCGAGCTATTTCCCAATGCCACGCTGTTGCAGAACCTGCTGATCGGAAGGCATTGCCACGCGAGGGTCGGCTTCATCTCCGAACTGGCGTTCCTGCCGTCGGTCCGCAAAGCGGAACTGCGGCATCGGGAAAAGGTCGAGGATGTGATCGCCTTTCTCGGTTTGCAGCGCTACCGCGATTCGCTGATCGCCAACCTGCCCTACGGTGTGCGCAAAGTCGTTGAACTGGGCCGGGCGTTGTGCATCGAGCCCAAGCTGTTGCTGCTCGATGAACCGTCATCCGGGCTGAATGTCGAAGAGACCGAGGGCATGGGATTTTGGATCGAGGACATCAAGAAAGACCTCGGCATCACGGTCATCATGGTCGAGCATGACATGTCGCTGGTTAACCAGGTGTCGGATCGGGTGATGGCGCTGAATTACGGCAAGGTCATTGCGATGGGTACGCCACAGCAGGTGCAGTCTCACCCGGAGGTGATCAAGGCCTATCTCGGCGGGGAGGTGGCGGCATGACCGAACCTCTGTTGCGGGTGAATTCGATAGAAACGTTCTACGGCCCGATCCAGGCGATACGAGGCGTGTCGCTGGATGTCGACCACGGCCAGATCGTTACTGTGCTGGGTGCCAACGGCGCGGGAAAGACCAGCGTTCTACGCACGATCTCCGGTGTTTTGGATCCGGAGCGTGGCCAGGTGATGTTCCAGGGCCGCGACATCGCACGCATGCCTCCCGATCAGGTCATGCGTCAGGGCATCTGTCATGTTCCGGAAGGCCGCGAGATCTTTCCGTTCCTGACGGTCCGGGAAAATCTGAAGATGGGCGCCTATACGCGGCATGACTCCGCCGGCGTCGCCAGCGACATCGAGCTGTGTTTCGAATATTTCCCGCGCCTGAAGGAGCGTGAGGCCCAGCGGGCCGGACTGCTTTCGGGCGGTGAGCAGCAGATGCTGGCGATCAGCCGGGCATTGATGGGACGGCCGAAGCTGCTGCTGCTGGATGAGCCTTCGCTGGGATTGTCGCCGCTGCTGGTGCAGCAGATCTTCGGCATCATCCGGCGGATCAACCAGGACCAGAAGGTCGCTATCCTGCTGGTGGAGCAGAACGCCCATATAGCGTTGCAGACAGCCAATTTCGGCTATGTGCTGGAGGTCGGGCGGATCGTCGCCGCCGATGATTGCGCCAAGCTGATGCAGCGTGCCGACATCCAGGAGTTCTATCTGGGCCAGAAGGAAGCCGGTGCACGCGGCACGCGGCGCTGGAAAAAGAAACGGTTGTGGAACTGACATGAACCAGCCGCTCGCGCCTGTTCCCACGCTCATCGCGCAACGTGCCGCCGCACAGGGCGACGAAACTATTCTGCGGACCAAGGACCGCGGGATCTGGAAAGCCGTCACCTGGTCTCAACTCGACACCAAGGTGCGCGAGATCGGGGCTGCCTTGTTGGCGGCCGACTTCGCCCGCGGTGATATCGTGGCGATCCTGTCGGAAACCCGGCCGGAGGCAGTCTATGCGGACCTCGCGATCCTCGGTAGTGGTGCGGCGAGCACAGCGATAGATCCGGATGAAGAGCCGGAGCGCGTCCGCCATCTGTTGTCGTGCAGCGGCGCTCGACTGGCCTTCGTCGAGAACGAGGAACAACTCGACAAGGTTCTGTCACTGCGCAGCCATTGTCCGGCACTATCGCTGATCGTCGTGTTCGATATGAAAGGCCTGCGTGATTTCACCGACGCGGGTTGCGTCAGCCTCGGCGACTTCGTCAAGACCGGTGGCACCGCCGACTGGCAGGCCGCGATCCAGAAGATCGAGCCGGATCAGCCCGCGGTCATCCAGTTTCCGCGCGGCGAGAGCATAGGGCGGACGCTGACGCATGGCGATCTGGTGCACATGGTCAGCGCCGCCCGAGCCAGCCTGCCGATCCAGAAAAATGATGAACGGCTGGTCGTATCACGGTTGTCGGACATCACGGAACGGATTTGGGGCCTGTATCTGGCGCTGGAGACTGGCTGCATCAGCAACTACCCTGAAGGGCCCGACACGGTGATCGAAAACCTGCAGGAACTGCAGCCAACTGTGCTGGGCGCCGACGCAGCCGTTTGGGGGCATCTGCACGCCCTTGCCACCGCAAGGGCAAAGACGGCAACCGCCACCCAGCGCATGGCCTATGACTGGGCACTGAAAGCCGGCCGTGCAGGCGGCCCCCAACGCCGTCTGGCCGATCTTCTTGTATTGCACGCGATCCGTCGCGAGTTCGGCCTGAACCGGTTGCGCCTGGCTTACGTCGGCGGGACAGCGGTGCCGCCCGCCTCCCTCGACTGGGCGCGCTCCCTCGGGGTCACGATCCGGCGGGTCAATGAGCCCACCATGGAGTTGGGCCAGGTCGATGAACGCTATCAGGCGTTGCTGCAGAATGCCTACGCATAACAGTTGCGAATGCAACGAATCAGGGGAAATGTCATGATCAAAGCCTTCCTCGCCGCGGCAGTGGTCGCCATGGCGGCTCCCGCGATCGCCGCCGAACCTGTCCGGGGAGTGACCGAACAGGAGATCATCATCGGCACCTATACCGACCTGTCCGGTGTGACAGCGATGTGGGGCGTCAATAACTCCAATTCCTGGCGGTTGGTGTTCGATCAGGTCAACGCGGCGGGCGGCATCAACGGCCGCAAAATCAAATACATCCTCGAAGACAATCAGTATCAGGTTCCGCGCTCGGTGCAGGCAGCAAACAAGCTGATCAATCGCGACGGCGTCTTCATCATGGTCGCCAATGGTGGCACGCCGATGAACAATGCGGTGATGCCCGATCAGCTTGCCAAGGGCGTCGCAAACGTGTTCCCGCTGACCTCGGCCCGCTCGATGTACGAGCCGTTGCACCATCTGAAGTTCGGCCTCGGGTCATCTTATTACGACCAGGTCCGTGCCGGCCTGAAATATTTCGTGGAACAACGGGGCAAGAAGCAGGTCTGCGCCATGGCGCAGGACACCGATTTCGGCCGCGACATCACTGACGGGGTGAAGGATCAGCTCAAGGCCGAGAACATGACACTGGCCGGTGAAACCCTGCACAAGCCGACCGATACCGATTTCAGCGCCTCGGTCGCCCGGATGCGCGATGCCAATTGCGACATGATCGTCCTAGGCACCATCGTGCGTGACGCCGTGCAGATCATCTCCGCCGTTCGAAAGACCGGCTGGAAAGTTGACATGATGGGCCAGGCGGCAAGTTACGACGATGTCGTCGCCACGGTTCCGGGCGGAACGACGGAGGGTTTTTATTCCATGACCCCAATGCTGTTCGCCACGGACGGCGCTACCTCGCCGGAGATCAAGGCGTTCTCCGCCGCTTATCAGAAGGAGTACGGCAAGGCTCCGAACTTCGCCGCGCAGATCGGCTACACTGGCGCGTTGGTGGTGGTCCAGGCATTGAAGAACGCGGGCAAGGATCTGACCCCCGACAGCTTTGTGGCCGGTATGGAGTTGGTCAAGAACTACCACGACATCTTCGGCTCACCGGTAATTTCATTCAGCCAGACGAAGCATCAGGGTTCCAACCAGTCGTTCCTGTGCATCGTCAAGGACGGCCACTGGCAAGCGGTGGAAGCCGAGCCGTTGGGCTACTGATCATAGTATCCGATCCGCCGGCCGGTGTTTACCGCCCGGCCGGCGGTCACCGTGGCATCGGGGCAGTTCACGGGGTGTCGATTTTCTGTTCGCGCAACCATGAATCCGCCGCCTGCTCCGCACCGGAAGGCAGCGCCGCCTCGGGATCCCGGATCCAGGCCAGTATATCCCCAATCGGCGCGGCGCGATTCTTATCTCGCAGCAGCAGATGATAACCGTCTGGGTAAAACGCGCGCACCGGGCCGGCGGGCAACGCCCGCCATGTTGCCGCCGTCGCTCGCGCTGGAACCAGATCGTCGTGACCGCCGTAGAGGAACAGCGCGGGGGCATGGAACCGCGGCGCGGCGGCCAGCGCCCCGTCCATCAGGTCCACCAGCCCCTTTATCGCATCAACGCGTGTCGCATGGATCGTCAGCGGATCGGTTGATAGCCGGACGAGTGCCTCACGGTTGTCACTCGCCCTGACCTTGACCAGGCCCCCGCCGGTCAACGTCATACCGGGTACGGTATGGCTCGCCAGCCACAGCGACGCCCGCATGAACACGTTCATCTTTGCGCGGCCCCATACGGCAGGCGCAATCAGCACATAGCCGTCCACCTGGGGCGGGTTCGGTTCGGTTGCCATGACCATCAGCGCGGCGGCGCCCATGCTCTCGGCCATCAGCACCAGCCGTGTATGCGGATAACGGGCCCGCAACAGCCTGATCATGACGCGGATGTCGGAAGTGAACCCTTCGGTCCCGGGCCAGAGGCCGCGCGTGCTGGTCGCGCCGAACCCGCGCAAATCGGGCGCGAATACAACCATGCCCGCGGTGGCAAATTCTGGTGCCGGATACTCCCAGGCGTCGCGGCTGTCGTTCATGCCGTGCAGCGCCAGCACGACCGTGGTAGGGGGCCCGAACGGCAGCCACTCCCGATATGGCAGAGCGGTGCCGTCCGGCATGATGAAGGAGTCGGTGGTTTCCGTGGGTTTGGTCACGACCGGCCCCGGGGGCGCAAGCTGGGCGACACAGCCCGCTAGTGGAATCAGCGCCAGAAGGACGTATATCAAACGCCGGTTCACAGGACCATGGTTGAAAGCATTCGCCGCATCGCTATCATTACGCCGCTTCCCAGATCAGATCGAGGACCAAAATGCCGGACGGCACCGCCTCAACGACACCCTCGACCGTGACACCGACCGAGATCATCCATGTGGACACGCGCACCGTCGCTTGCGATGGTGGTGACGGTGCCTTGGGTCACCCGCGGGTCTTCCTGCGCATTCCGGGCGAGCAGGTCATGTGCCCGTATTGCTCGCGCCTTTACGTCCTGAACCCGGGAGCGGACCACGCCAGCGGACATTGACATCCAGGGGGAAACCCCTGTCGACATCAGGGGGGACATCCCGCCTCCGAGCGAAATTCCGCTGGAGAAGCTGCACCTGATCCTGATCGACGGGTCGGGGTTCATTTTCCGCGCCTTCCACGCCCTGCCGCCGATGACGCGGCCGGACGGGACGCCGGTCAACGCCGTGTTCGGCTTCACCAACATGCTGGCCAAGCTGTTGAAGGAGCACGTCGGCACCCACATCGCCGTGATCTTCGACGCCGGCAGGGTGACGTTCCGCAACCGACTGTACGACGCTTACAAGGCCCAGCGTCCGCCACCACCGGATGAACTTATCCCGCAGTTTGCCCTGGTTCGCGAAGCCACGGAGGCTTTTGGTGTTCCGGCGATCGAACTGCCGGACTGGGAGGCCGATGACCTGATCGCGGCGTACTGCCTCGCGACGACCCAGGCCGGCGGCCAAGTGACAATCGTGTCGTCCGACAAGGACCTGATGCAGTTGATCCGGCCCGGCGTGGACATGCTGGACCCGATCAAGCAAAAGCCGATCGGGCCCGCCGAGGTCATGGAGAAGTTCGGCGTCACGCCGGACAAGATGATCGAGGTGCAAGCCCTGATCGGCGACCCGACCGACAATGTCCCCGGTGTGCCCGGCATCGGCCCCAAGGGCGCCGCCCAACTTATCAATGAGTTCGGCGACCTTGAGACAGTGCTCGCAGCCGCTCCGGCGATGAAACCCTCTAAACGCCGGGACATGCTGATCGAGCATGCGGAGAAGGCCAGAATTTCCCGCGAGTTGGTCAAGCTGCGCGAGGACACGCCCCTGCCGGTGCCGGTGGACACACTGGGTCAGCGCGACGCAGACCGGCCAAGACTGGTTGCATGGCTGGCCAAGCAAGGCTTCCGCAGCACGATCGCCCGCCTTGGCCTCGACGCAGGCGCGCCGGCGAAGTCTGAGCCTGGCGCGAGGCCAGTCGGCGATCTGGAGCCCGATCTTGGGCTGACGCCGCCGCCGACCGAGGCCGGTTTTGGACCCTATCAAAGCGTCACCACCGCCGACGCCCTCCGTGCCTGGGCGATCGAGGCGGCCACCGCCGGCCGGTTCGCCATGGACATCGAGACCGACAGCCCTGACCCGATGCGGGCTCGTCTCGTCGGTTTCTCGCTGGCCACTGGGGTTGGACGGGCGTGCTATGTGCCGTTGGGACACGAAGTCCTCGGCGAGCAAATGAAAAGCGCCGAGGCGATCGAAGTGCTCGCGCCGCTACTGACCGATAGGTCGGTGCTGAAGATATTTCATGATGCGAAATTCGACATGATCGTGCTCGCCCGCGCCGGGTTTCCAATGCCGGCGCCGGTCGATGACACCATGCTGATCTCCTATTCTCAGGAGGCCGGCATGCACGGGCACGCCTTGGAGGAAATCTCGCAGCTTCACCTGGGGCATACGCCGATCGCCCTGGATGAGGTCACCGGCACCGGCCGCAACCGGGTGGCATTTCCACAGGTGCAAATCGAACGCGCCACCGCCCATGCAGCGGAAAGCGCTGACATCGTGTTGCGCCTGTGGGACACGCTGCGGCCAAGGCTGCGATTGAACGGCGGCTTGGCCTTATATGAGCAGGTGGAGCGGCGGCTGGTGCCGGTCCTGCTGGAAATGGAGCGCGTCGGCGTAAAGGTCGACGAAGACGATCTCCGGCGAATGTCGGTCGATTTCGAGGCTCGGATGGCGGTGATGGAGCAGGATTGCCACCGCCTCGCCGGTCACCCGTTCAATGTAGGAAGTCCCAAGCAACTGGGTGAGGTGCTGTTCGACGAGCAGAAACTGCCCGGCGGCAAACGGATGAAGACGGGCGCCTGGGGAACCAACTCCTCGGTGCTGCAGACGCTGGCCGAGCAGGGCCATGAACTGCCGAACCGGATCCTGGAGTGGCGGCAACTAGCGAAGCTGAAAAGCACCTATGCCGAACTCGCTGGTGACCGACATCAACCCCGAAACCGGGCGGGTGCATACGTCGTTCGCGATGGCGGTGGCCTCCACCGGACGGCTGTCGTCGAACGATCCCAATCTGCAGAACATTCCGATCCGGACCGAAGAAGGCAGCCGTATCCGGCACGCATTCATCGCGGAGCCAGGGCACGTTCTGGTCAGCGCGGACTACTCGCAGATCGAATTGCGGCTGCTGGCGCACGTCGCCGACCTGGAGGTGCTGCGGGCAAGCTTCATCAACGGTGAGGACATCCACGCCCGCACCGCCAGCGAAGTCTTCGGGGTGCCAATGGCGGGCATGGACGCGATGACGCGGCGCCGGGCGAAAGCGATCAACTTCGGTATTATCTATGGAATATCGGGATTTGGCCTGGCGCGGCAGCTTGGTATTACTCCCGGTGAAGCGAAGGGCTACATCGATCGTTACTTCGAGCGCTATCCTGGCATTCGCATCTACATGGAGCGAACCAAGGAGGAGGCCCGGATCAAGGGCTACGTCGTGTCTCCGTTCGGGCGGCGCTGCTGGGTTCCCGGCATCGCCGACAAGAACGGCGCCAAGCGTGCCTACGCCGAGAGGCAGGCGATCAACGCGCCGCTGCAAGGAGGCGCCGCGGACATCATCAAACGGGCGATGGTTCGGCTTCCGGGCGTACTGAAGTCGGAGGGATTTCGGTCGCGGTTATTGCTGCAGGTGCACGATGAACTGCTGTTCGAGGCGCCGGAGGACGAAGCGGAAGCATTGGCCGCTGTCGTGCGCCGCGTGATGGAGAGCGCCGCGACACTGTCCGTGCCGTTGGTGGCCGAGACTGGTGTGGGAAAGACCTGGGCGGCGGCCCATTAGGTAGTCCCCGCAGCCATCATCCCGCGGCACCGGCGGGGCATCACTGATCCGGCCCGGCCGCCTCACGCGCCATGTGCTCCACCAGGGCCATCACCCGCAGCGCCGAGGCGAGCGGACGATCCGGGGCGCGAACCGCGTCCGCCGCCGCCACCAGCGCGGACAGGCTCTGCCCCCGCGCCTTTGCCATTCGCAGCAAAGCCTCCCAGAACTCCTGCTCCAACGCGACGCTGGTGCGGTGCCCGGCCAGCGAAAAGCTACGTTTGATCAGGCCGCTCAAAACACCAACTCCGTGTCGATCATTGAACAATCGCACTTCGCTTGGCGCTTTGGTATTGGCTTCACGCATTCGTGCTGCCCGCAAGGCCACTTGCGCCTGTCCGGCACGTCTCCCACAGTGGCGAAAAAAGGGGAGCTAACGTCATGAATACACCATGGCTGAGCGGAGTGGCGCTGTTCCTGGTGCTGGGGATTCCACCGGCGCTCGCGCAGAAGACGCTGGTCGGAGTGACCGACACCGAGATCAAGGTTGGTCAAAGTGCGCCATTCAGCGGACCGGCCAGCGTCTACGGCCAGATTTCCACAGCAGAATCCGACTACTTCAAGATGATCAATGAACAGGGTGGTATCAATGGTCGCAAGATCAACCTGATCGCGATCGATGACGGCTACAGCCCACCCAAGTCAATTGAGGTAATACGTCGCCTTATTGAAGAAGAACAAGTCGCCATCCTGTTCCAAACCATCGGCACCGCGCCCAACGCCGCAATCCGGAAATACGTCAACCAAAAGAAAGTCCCCGACATCTGGCTCGGTTCTGGCGCTTCGATGTTCGTGACTGATCCTAAGGAATTCCCGTGGAGCATCCCATTTCAGCCAAGTTATCGGCTGGAGGGACAGATGTACGCCAAATATATTCTTTCAATGCATCCGAACGCCAAGATCGGCATCCTGTATCAAAACGACGATCTGGGCCGCGACTACCTTAATGGACTGAAGGAAGGATTAGGGGAAAAGTTCGACAAGATGGTGGTCAAGTCATTGTCGTACGAGGTGACGGACCCGACGATCAACTCGCAGATCCTGCAGTTGCAGGCGGCGGGCGCTGATCTGTTCTATGAGGCAAGCACACCGAAATTCGCCGCCATGTCGGTTCGAAAGGTCGCCGACCTCAACTGGCATCCACTGCACATCATTGATTCCAATGGTTCGGGCGTGAGGCCGGCGCTTGAGTCCGCCGGACTTGAAAAAGCCGTTGGAATAGTAACCGCGCAGTATTTAAAGGATCCGACAGATCCTGGGTGGAAGGATGACGCCGGAATGAAGGAGTTCCAGGCGTGGCGCGCCAAGTATGCCCCGGAAAGCGATCCGGCCAATCCGGTGTGGGCGTATGGGTACACGATGGCCCAGGCACTTGTCGTCGTCCTGAAGCAGGCTGGCAATGACCTGTCACGGGAAAACATCATGAAGGCGGCTACATCCCTGCCAGACACCACGACGCTGCCGATGGTGCTGCCGGGAATCAAGATCAGCAGCAGCCCTACCGATTATCGGCCGATGAAAAGCATGCGGCTGGCCCGGTTCGATGGAAAAATGTACCAGCTTCTCCCCGAATGACGCCGGCCTAAGTCCCCGATCGGGCCGATAATTGTTGTCCACGCAACCACTGTTGCAGCTGGTCGACAGCCGTCAAACTGGCACGGAGTCAGGGACCACAACCATCGCCGCCCGCAGCACATCGAGCGGCTGCAAAGTCCCGTCCCGCTCGAAATGCCAGAAGGTCCAGCCGTTGCAGCTTGGTGCATTCTGTAACAGCGCGCCGACCTTGTGGATCGACCCGCGAATATCCCCCGCGCTGAGCGAGCCATCCGGTCCGACCATTGCGCTCACCCGGCGCTGGCGGTCAAATACGGTCGTACCCGGAGCGATTAGCCCCTGCTCCACCAGACTGCCAAACGGGATCCGCGGCGCCTCCCGCTTGGTGGGTTGCGAGGTCGCCCCCTCCACCGAAATCGCCTTCGTCCGCCGCACCCGCCCGATCGCCGCCTCGGCATAGGCGGGATGGCGCTCGATACCGATGAAACGCCGCCGCAGCCGCTTTGCAACGGCCGGTGTGGTGCCGGTGCCGGCAAACGGATCCAGCACGATGTCGTCCTGGTTCGTGCTCGCCAGCAGCACGCGATGCAGCAGGGCTTCGGGCTTCTGCGTCGGATGCAGCTTCAATCCATGCTCGTTGCGCATCCGCTCAGGCCCGGTGCACAGCGGGATGAACCAGTCGCTGCGCATCTGGATGTCGTCATTGAGCGACTTCATTGCCTGATAGTTGAACCGGTAGCGCGAATCGCGGCCGCGCGCCGCCCAGATCAACGTCTCATGCGCATTGGTGAACCGCCGTCCGCGGAAGTTGGGCATGGGGTTGGACTTGCGCCAGATCACGTCGTTGAGGATCCAGAAACCAAGGTCCTGCAGAATGGAGCCGATCCGGAAGATGTTATGGTAGGCGCCGATCACCCAGATCGTCCCGTCCTTGCGCAGCAGGCGCCGGCACTCGCTTAGCCATTCGCGGGTGAACGAGTCGTACGAAGCGAAGTCGGTAAACCGGTCCCACTCCTCATCGACGCCGTCGACCAGACTGTCATCCGGCCGCCGCAACTCCCCCCGCAGTTGCAGGTTGTACGGCGGATCGGCAAACACGCAATCAACTGACCCAGCCGGCAGCATGCGCATCAACTGCACACAATCGCCGCGCAAAATCTGATCTAACGGCAAATCGTGACTGAGGTCCAAGACCTGTTTCCAACCTTAAATACCTTTGCCGTATCGTGACGGCTGTGCCGAAGCCACGTCAATCAGCAATCGTCAGATCCAGCCGCAGTTGCGCGACAGAGCCAAACGCCTCCCGGTGATGGCGGGTCACCCCCAGGCTACCAAGCGCCACCCGATGAAATGTCGTCGCGTAGCCCGCATTGGTCTCCCAGCCATACCCCGGAAAGCGCACCGCCAGCCGCGACATCGCCCTGTCGCGCACCACCTTGGCGACGATGGACGCCGCCGAAATCGACAGGCACAGCGCATCGCCGCCGACCACGCAGCGCACCGCACAGCCAAGCTTGGGCGGATAATTCCCATCCACCAGCGCCAGATCCGGAGCGATTGGCAACCGGGCGACCGCCCGGCACATGGCGAGCATGGAGGCGTGCAGGATGTTCAGCCGCAAGATCTCCGAGACTGAAGCCGCGCCGATGCCGATCTCGGCCGAAGACGCGCGCAAGGCAACAAACGCGGCGAGCCGCTGCTCCGCCGTGAGCTTCTTGGAATCATCCAGCATCGCGGCCAGGTCAGGCGAGGTGTCCGCGGCGAGCACGACCGCGGCCGCGACCACGGGACCAGCCAGCGGTCCCCGCCCAGCCTCATCCACGCCGGCGACCCGCCCACCGGCGGCCAGTTCCATGTCCAGATTAGGCATTGCAAACGCCGCGTAGCAGACGCGCCCGAGTCGCGGAAGGCCGTTGTCGTGCAGGGCGCTTGTCGCCTGACCTAAGTGTCGCCCAGGGCATCGCGGGAACGCGCCGCCGCGATCGCTGCCGCCTTGATCCTGCGTCGCGGCATGCCCCACCGGACAACACGCTTCGCATATGGCGTCGCCGCTGGTAGAAGCCGACGCCATGACCGCTATCGCCTCCATGACCGGATTCGCACGTGCAGAGGGAAGCATCGAAGGCATTGGTTGGGCCTGGGAACTGCGCAGCGTCAACGGCCGCACCCTGGAATTGCGGTTTCGCCTGCCGAACGGCTGGGACAGCATGGAAGCAGGCTGGCGAGACCTTGCCGGCAAGTCCTTGAAGCGCGGCAACGTCACCGCCAACCTGACGATCAAACGACAGTCTGAAACCCGCCTGGAACTCGACCCCGCTGCTCTGGAGCAGGTGCTGAAGATCGCCACCGACCTGCACCACCGCATTCCGGGCAGTAAGCCGCCCGCCCCGGAGGCGCTGCTGTCGCTGCCCGGCGTGCTGCGCCAGGCCCAGGCAGATCAGCAGGAGGAAAAAGCCGCCGCGGCCGGAGACGTGCAGGCCGGCTTCGTCGCAGCCTTGGCCGATCTGGTAACGTCGCGGCGGGCGGAGGGTGACCGGCTCACCGCCGTGCTGAGCCGGCAGTTGGCGGAGATCGCCACCTTGCGCGAGGCCGCTGCCGCCCAGGCCGCCGGCCAGCCCGAGGCACACCGCCTCCGTATAGGCGAAAACCTGCGGACTCTGCTGAGAGATGCCCCTGATCTGCCCGGGGAACGGATTGCCCAGGAAGTCGCGCTGCTGGCCAGCCGTTCGGACGTGCGCGAGGAACTCGACCGCCTGTCCAGCCATATCGAGGCTGCGCACGACCTGATGCACGAGGCCGTCAATATTGGCCGCAAGCTTGATTTCCTGATCCAGGAGTTCAACCGCGAAGCCAACACGCTGTGCAGCAAATCGGCCTCACCGGGATTGACCGCGACCGGACTGAAGCTGAAGGCGGCGATCGAGCAGTTGCGAGAGCAGGTACAGAACATCGAATGATCGAAATCGCGCGCCGAGGAGTCTGCCTGGTTCTGTCGGCGCCATCCGGGGCCGGAAAGACCGCGATCGCCGAAGCACTGCTTGCGACCGAAACCGCGCTGGAGCGATCCATCAGCGTCACCACCCGCGCGCGCCGGCCAGCGGAAATTGACGGCGTCCACTATCACTTCCTGACCGAGGATCGGTTCCAGCAGGCACTGCGCGAAGACGCCCTGCTGGAATGGGCCCGGGTGCTGCAGGGCACCCACGCCTATGGCACGCCGCGTGCCCCGGTGGAAAAAGCCCTCGCTGAGGGTCGCGACGTGGTGTTCGACATCGACTGGCAGGGGCACAGGCAGTTGCGTGAAAAGCTGCCCTCCGACGTGGTCAGCGTCTTTGTCCTGCCGCCGAACATCATGGCCCTGCGCACACGGCTGGTTGGCCGCGCCGGGGATCAGGGCGAAGAGATCGAACGCCGGATGCGCGTCGCCCGAGACGAAATCCGCCATTGGGTGGATTTCGACCATGTGGTGGTGAATGAAGACCTTCCCACCGCTACCAGGACGGTGCGCGCCGTGCTGCATGCGGCGCGATCTTCGACCAAACGATTAGCCGGCTTGCCGGGGTTTGTCGCAGCGTTGGATTAAGCAGCGACAGGTGTCAGGCGACGCGACAATCTCTTCCGCTACCACGGCAGATTGTCGCGTCCTCCATCCAGTTGCCTAGACCGGATCCCAGCCGAACACGTCCCCCGAACGGTCGAGCGGCATGAAGGCTGCCTTCATCGCGGGAATGCAATGTTCGGCGATCGTCTCCGGTGTCCAGCCCTCGGACCGATGCACGATGCGCGTCGGGCGAGGCGAACTGAACAGGATCATCTCGTTCATCCGGCAACCGAACACCTGCCCGGTGACGCCCTTCGCCGCGTCGGAGGACAGGTAGACAGCCATCGGCGCGTTCTTGTCCGGCGTCATCTGCTGGATCTTCGCCACGCGAGCCTGCTGCTCCGGCGTGGTTGCGGGAATGGAACTCGTCATGCGGCTCCAGGCGAACGGTGCAATGCAGTTGGAGCGGACGTTGTAGCGCTGCATGTCCAGTGCGATCGACTTCGACAGCGCCGTCATGCCCAGCTTGGCGGCCGAGTAGTTCGCCTGGCCGAAATTGCCGATCAGGCCGGAGGTGCTGCTCATGTGCACGAAGGTCCCGCTCTCCTGCTTGCGGTAGTGTTCCGCTGCGGCACGGGAGACGAAGAAGCTGCCGTTCAGGTGGACGGCGATCACTGAAAGCCAGTCGTCTTCCGTCATCTTGTGGAAGATCACGTCCCGCAGGATGCCGGCATTATTTACCACGGCGTCGATCCGGCCGAAATGGTCCAGCGCGGCCTGCACGATCTTCTGCGCCGAGCCCCAGGCGGCGACAAATTCGGTGCAGATTTGCGCCACGCCGCCCTTTTGCTCGATCAACTGCTTGGTCTGCTCCGCCGGACTTGCCGAACCACCCTCGCCGGTCAGCGACGCGCCGATATCGGCGACAATCACCTTGGCGCCGGCGGCCGCCATCATCAACGCGATCTCGCGCCCGATTCCGCCGCCTGCGCCGGTAACCACCGCAACCTTGCCGTCCATCATGCCTGGCATCGTTTCCTCCTTGATGTGATGGCGGCGAACCTAGGCGGGTCAGGACCGCTTGTGAACCCGAGCGGTGCCGGTCACATGGTGCCAGTCGGATAGTGCCGTTCGTTTCCCGTCGCGACCGTCACTCTGCCGGAACCTTACCAAATCCACACTGGACGACTGAGCGTTCCATAGGCGACAACACGATAATCTAGCTGCTCGCATTGTGCCGGCCTTTGTGTTGTATTCGGGGTCGATTATTGCGCCTCGGAGTGGTCCGGGCGCCGAAGGGACAGAACGCATGACTTTCCGCGCTCGGCAATGGCGCTACGGCTTGCTGTTAGGAACCGCCTTTGTGGCAGGGGCAGCCCTCGGCCCCGCCCTCGGTGGCCTCGGAAGTGCGCTCGCCCAGGACAGCAGCCATACCGACATGTACCAGATGCTGAAGGTGTTCGGCGATGTGATGCAGCGCGTCCGCGCCGAATACGTCGATCCCGGTCGACGACAAGGAACTGATCGAGAACGCCATCAATGGCATGCTCACCGGCCTCGATCCGCACAGTTCGTACATGAATGCCAAGGCGTTCAAGGACATGCAGATCCAGACCAAGGGCGAGTTCGGCGGCCTCGGGATCGAGGTCAGCGAGGACAAGGGCATCATCAAGGTCGTCTCGCCGATCGATGACACGCCGGCCGCGCGCGCCGGCATTAAGCCGGGCGACATCATCACCGCGCTGGACGGCAAGACGCTGATCGGCATGTCGCTGAACGATGCGGTGGACAGGATGCGCGGGCCGCCGAACTCCAAGATCGTGCTGACCATCAAGCGGCAGGACGTGGAAAAGCCGCTGGAGGTCTCGCTGATCCGCGAAACCATCAAGATCCAGGTGGTGAAGTCGCGGATGGAGCCGCACGACATCGGCTATGTCCGCCTGTCGCAATTCACCGAACAGGCTGACGCCGGCCTCAAGCCGCGGTCAAAGCCCTGAAACAACAGAACGGCGGCAAGTTGCGCGGCCTGATCCTCGACCTGCGTAACAACCCTGGCGGCCTGTTGGATCAGGCGGTGTCGGTTTCCTCCGATTTCATCAACCAGGGTGAGATCGTTTCGACCCGGGCCCGCCATCCGGAGGAAAGCCAGCGCTGGGATGCCAAGGGCGACGACATCCTGCACGGCGCGCCGCTGGTGGTGCTGATCAACGGCGGTTCCGCCTCGGCGTCGGAAATCGTCTCCGGCGCGCTGCAGGACCATCACCGCGCCGTTCTGCTGGGCACCCGCAGCTTCGGCAAAGGGTCGGTGCAGACCGTCATCCCGCTGCCCGGCAACGGCGCCATGCGACTGACCACGGCGCGCTACTACACGCCGTCGGGCCGATCGATCCAGGCGCTGGGCATCACGCCCGATGTGCCGGTGCAGGAAACGCGGGAGGAGCGTCCGACCTTCGGCGGCGAGCGAGAGGCCGACTACAACAGGGTGCTGAGCAACCAGGGCGGCACCGGCGCACAGGCGCTGCCGCCGCGCACCGACCTGCCGCCGATCGCCAAGCAGATCCCGGACAAGCCGCCGGAGGGCTTCCCGAAATTCGACCCGCCAAAGCCCGACGACACGGACTTCCAGTTGCAGCAGGCGGTGGCCCTGGTGCAGGCCATGGCGGCGCAAAAGAGCGCCTCCGCCAACTGACCCCCAGCGCGGTGGCGGCGACTTCCTCAGCCTCCAAGCGATTAACTGGCCTGTTGTCGGGCTGGCAGGGACTGGCGCGTTTTTGGGCCGCGGTCCTGGCACTGTTGGCGGTTGGTGCCGTCATCGTTCAGATTATGGGGCCGCCGCGTGCTCCACAGGTCACCGCCTCACTACCGCCGCCGGCTGGACCGCCTTCGTCCGGGCCGGTCCAGCCGGGTGCCGGGACGGGTGCGGAAGGATCAGTCGGGAGAACACCGCCGGCGACAACCACTTCCGGCGGAATGCCCGCGCCCGGAGAAGCCAAAGGGTCTGCCCCGACCGGATCGGGCCGCTCCGCCGGCCGACCTGCGGACGCTTCGGCCGCTGGCAAGGACATTTCCTTGCAAGGGCCTCCCGGAGAGAAAGGCGCGAAACCGTCCGAGGCAACCAGACGCCGGGCCGGGCCGCTTCGGCCGGGGCGTGATACACCAGGCCCAGTGGCCGATCCCGACCCAACGATGATGGAGCCATACAACCCTGTCACCGGCCGCATGCTTCCAAAAATCTCCGACGCCGGAAACACGCCAATGGGGGCCTACGCGGCCGGATTTGATCCCACCAGCCTGCGTCCGCGCGTGGGCCTTCTTGTCGCCGGCATCGGCATGAGTGACTCCGACAGCATGGCCGCGATCAAGAACCTGCCGGGGGTGTCACGCTTGCGGTCTCCCTCCGTGCCGGCAGTGACATCAACCATATGCTGGCGCTCATTCGATTGAATCGAGCACGAGTACCTGTTGTCGGTCCCGATGGAGCCACAAGGTTACCCGGTAAACGATCCAGATGATCGGACCGCACTCATGACCTTCTTGCCGCCTTCCGAGAACCTGGGCCGGCTGCAGGCGTTCCTGGCGCAATTCACCGGCTACGTTGGCGTGACGAATGCGCTCGGTCCAATGCGCGGGGAGCGGCTTTCAGGCGCCGGCGAACAGTTCGACCCGATGCTGGAGGAGATTGCCGGCCGAGGCCTGTTGTTTGTCGATGCAAGGATTGGGCAGAAGCCGCTGCCGCACGTCTGGAGCCGGTCGGCGGACCTTGTGCTTGATGACGATCCGTTGGACGCGACGGTGCTCGATCAGCGACTCGACACGCTGACGCATCTTGCATTGGATCGCGGCTCGGCGCTGGGAATTGTATCGGTGCCACGACCGGTGACGGTGGAGCGTGTCGCGGCCTGGACCAATAGGCTGGCATCAGAAGGGCTCGCACTGGCGCCGGTGAGCGCGCTGGTGCGTCCGCCGGCGAAACAGGGACAATAGAATGATCGACCTGCCTTACCGGCCGAACGTGGGGGCCGTGCTATTTAACCGCGACGGCCTGATCTTCGTCGCACGACGGGCCGACATGCCCAACGCCGAAGGGCCGGCCGGCGGCTGGCAGTTGCCGCAAGGTGGCATCGACGAAGGCGAAGACCCAAGAGTGGCGGTGTTCCGGGAACTGGAGGAAGAGATCGGCACCAGCAAGGCCGAAATCATCGGCGAGCACCCGGACTGGCTGACTTACGATCTGCCGCCCGACCTGCTGGGCATCGCCTGGCGCGGCCGGTATCGCGGCCAACGGCAGCGCTGGTTCGCCATGCGGTTTACCGGCGAGGACAGCGATATTCGCCTCGATCTCGATCCTCATCCGGAATTCGACGCCTGGCGCTGGGTGCCACTGTCGGACCTACCCTCGTTGGCGGTGCCGTTCAAACGAGCGATCTACGAAGTGCTGACCAACTCATTCGCACCATTTGCCAAGCCATAGTGCGCTGCCGTCGCGTGGTGTAGAGCCTGTTTCGAGCAGGTGACATCACCGGAACGGTGGATCGCGCGATCGACTAAAAGGTTAGAGCGGCATGCGTAAGCCAATGCGAACGGAAGCCGCTCTAGAAATGGAACGACACCGACGCTGAACCGAACTGATGTAGTCCGCCGGTCTGGCCTTTGAATTCCTGTGTCTGCGCAACATAGGCGAAGGTCAGGCGCATGCCGTACGCCATGACCGCGAAGCCGCCCTGCATCTCGGCGACGTCCCAAACGGTAGAGACATGCGGGCCGCCGCGGAACGGGCTGGACTGAAGCAGCATGTCGTAGCCGACCGCCTGTGCGTCCGCGCCGGCGAACACATACCAGGCGAAGGGCCGCGTGGGGATGAAGGCGTCGCCGCCGCTCAGGCCCGGGCGAACCCGTGGCACGCCGAAATCCGAGTCGAGGCCCTGGCCGAAACGGAATGTCACGCCGGTCTGGATGTAATCGCGCAGGTCGCCCAAGCCGATCGTCAGCGAGGGCAGCGCGTCGGTTTCCAGGCCCGCCGACGGTCCCCATAGGCAGGCGCCAGGTGCGCTCATGCAGCAGTTCGATCGCGGGGTGTTCTGGATCTGGCTGCCCCAGCCATTGGTCTGGTCCTGGCCGATAAGGTCGTGGAAGCCGTTCTGCAGTTTCTCCGCGCCCGAAGCCGGGCCGACGACGCCAAGGCTGAGGGTCAGGACGCTTCTGGTATCCTCGGTGTCGCTCATCAGCGAGAAATTGCCCAGCAGGACGCCGGCATAGGGGCGGTCATACGGGTCCGGCACCGACGGCCGCGGTTCCGCACGGGAGTGTACATCTGCTGCGCGAGATCTATCGCCGATACGCTGCTGGCCGCCGCCCCATAGGGTGCGGCCAAGGTCGACGAGGAAATCCGGAACCTGGCCGGTCGGCGAGGTCCAGCCCAGTCGCAACCCGTTGACGTAAAGCCGGTCTGTTGGCTTGCCGGCGGAAATCGACGCGTTCTCGTCCTGCAGTGTCCAGATGCTCCTCGGATCCGCCGCGAGCTGCGCGTGTGCCGAAGCAGCCGGCAACATGAGGAAGGTGGAGAGGGCCGGCAGGATCCGAAGATTCATTTAGCGGGGGCTTTTAAGCAGGAGTGTCGCGACGGGGTTTAGACATGATGGAAAATGTCCTGCTTCGTCAACACTTGAGATGCCTGGGGCCGCGAGCTAGTTTGAGGCCGAACCGGATGGGTGGCCGAGCGGTTGAAGGCAGCGGTCTTGAAAACCGCCGTGCGTGCAAGCGTACCGTGGGTTCGAATCCCACCCCATCCGCCATTCCGCCCTCTACCGCACTGACTTTTTAGGTCTTCTATCGCGGCGCGGGATCAACACGGTCACGTGGCATTGTTCGCGATGAGGCGGTCTGGCCTTATAGTTGCAGAATTGCCACGGATCGGGAAATGATGTGGATCAAGGACAGTGGGTTGATGCCGCGGCGCGACTTGGAGAGCGTCTCCAACCCGCCTATCGTCCGTCCAGAACAGGCGTCACCAGAACCGGCCTGGCCAGAACGAGCCCTGTCAGAACCCAGCTTCGAAGGAAACACCATGAACCCTCCTGCCCGTCTGCGCGCCTTACTGGCCGAACCCGGCTTCGTTGTGATGCCGGCCGTTTGGGATGGCCTCAGCGCCAAGATGTCGGCGGCTGCCGGGTTCAAGACCGCTTTCATGTCCGGATCCTGCGTGGCGGCAAGCCGGCTTGGGGGTCCTGATCTCGACCTGATCTCCTTCGGCGAAATGTTCAATTCGTTCAATATGATACGCGGTGCGGCCCCCGAAACGCTGGTGCTGGCTGATGGCGACCATGGCTACGGCAATGCGATGAACGTCCAACGAACGGTCCGTGCATACGGCCGTGCCGGTGCCGCGGCAATTCTGATCGAGGACAAGATCACCCCCCGGGCTCTCACTTCCGCCGGTAAGCCCTGTCTGCCGCGTGAGGAAGCCCGAATGAAGATCCGCGCCGCCATCGAGGCAGCCAGGGAATCCGGCATCCTGATCCTGGCACGCACCGATTGCCGGCCGACCCAGGGCATCGACGAGGCCGTCGCCCGCATCGAGATGTATGTTGAGGAAGGCGCCGACATCCTGCTGTTGGATTCGCCCCATGACGACGAGGAGATCCGCCGGGCCGTGGCAGCCGCGGCTGGCCGCCCCTCCTTTGCGGTGCTGTCGCCCGGTGCGCCGCGAGCAACCCCTTCGCGAAGCAGGCCGAGGAACTCGGGTTCAAGATCGGGACCTATCCGACAGGCATGCTTTCGCCTGCCACGGCCGGGATCAAGGCAGGCCTCGCGGCGCTGGTCGCCGGCGAGGCCGAGACCACCAGCGCGTTGTCCCCGCCTGAGTTGAGAAAGACGTTGGGATACCCCGACTACGACGCCCAGGCGAAGCCGTTCATCGTCGGGGGTTAGTCAGGCGCGATGACGTGGTCCCGATCGATACCGCTGGGGAGCCCTTGCGTCGGCCGTGTCCGACAGGGCGCGATGGGAGTAGGTGGCGCATGGGCAACGCGATGCCGGCGCTGCCATCGATGCGACGGTGAGCGAGGCCTCCCGCGCACACGGTATCCGGTTCAAACCTCTGCTGGTCAGGCGTGTGCCGCGGCAGGCATCCGAGCAACTGGAATACCCTCTGGATCCAGCCGGTAGCCGCCACCTTCGGTGACCAGCAGCCTGGCATTCGCCGGATCCGGTTCGATCTTTTGGCGAAGTCGGTAGATGTGGGTCTCCAAGGTATGCGTAGTGACGGCTGCGTTGTAGCCCCACACCTCGTTCAGCAACACCTGCCTGGCGACGGAGCGGGTGCCTGCCCGATACAGGAATTTGAGGATCGCCGCCTCTTTTTCGGTCAGGCGGATACGCCGGTTCTTGGCGGGCTCCTGCAACAATTTCGCGGCGGGGCGGAACGTGTAGGGGCCGATGGTGAAGACAGCGTCCTCGCTGTTTTCGAAAATCCGGAGTTGCGCGCGCAGGCGAGCGAGCAGGACGGCGAGTTTGAACGGCTTGGCGATGTAGTCATTGGCCCCGCAATCCAGGCCCCTCACCACGTCGGTCTCACTGTCCAGACCGGTAAGCATGATGATGGGCATGCGATGGCCTTGCTTGCGGAGCCGAGCACACAGGTCGCGCCCGTCGCCATCGGGCAAGCTGACATCGAGGATTACCGCGTCGAACCTTGCATCTTTGCTGGCAAGGCAAAGCTCGGCTGCCTGAACCGATCCTGCCTCGGTTGCGACAAATTCACCGTCCACGGCCAACTGATCGACCAGGGTTTCACGCAGGGCGTCGTCATCATCGACGATCAGGACCGGGCGTTCTGCCGACATTCTCAACTTCCTCTTGCCAGTGTTTGACGTAGCCGGTTACCGATATACCGCTCTTGCTCACACAATGCAGAAAAACACACCATATATATTCCCGAATAAGGACGACATCGGTTCGGTCGCTTGAAGGCCTGCCGGTGTATCACAAAATTGCGCGCGAGGGATCAACCATCAGACAGGGCCAGAAATCATCACCTCGTCCCGTCCAGCCCTATATGGTCTTATCGGAGCGAGAGTCATGCATCCACGGGGCGATTTACGACTTGAGGGGCAATAGTGACGAAATTTGGTTCCTTATGTACCAAAGCTTTACAGAAACCCGTTGGCTGAGTTCCCACGAACGCGATGCGACAGGCGGAAACCGTGAATAATCTTGAATTAGTGGCCGATGAGACACGGTCGCGACTGCGCCAGGTGCATCGGGCAGCCTCGGAGTTGCGGCGCGGCGTCCCTGTGGTTGTGGGTGGTGCCACGCCGCTGGTCATATTGGCAGCCGAGACGGCGGGCGCTGACGCGCTGGAGGAACTCGAGACGTTGGCGGGTGCCCGTCCTGTTCTGATACTGGCGCCGGCGCGTGCTGCGGCAATTCTTCGCATGCCGATGTCGGCGGACACCGGAGCGGTCGCCGTCGAATTGCCCGAATTCGCTCTACAGGATTGAAAACTATGGATCGCTTGCCGATCCAACAGCGAAACAGCCCGCCGTGCGGGAGATCCTTCGCGCTGTGGCCGCACCGGATCTTGCCGACGCGGGCATTGCGTTGGCGAAGGTCGGACGGCTGCTGCCGGCGCTGCTGGCGGCTCCCCTTCCGCATGGCGCGAGCCGGCGTGGGCTGATCGAGGTTCCTGCCCAGGACATCACGGCATACGCGGAAACCGAGGTGGCGGGCTTGCGTCAGATCGTTTCGGCGGATGTGCCGCTGAATGATGCCCCTGACAGCCGCGTCGTGACTTTTCGCAGCGACGGTTCGGCAATTGAGCATCTCGCGGTTGTGATCGGACGGCCGGAGGCCCGGGATGCGCCGCTGGTCCGGATCCACTCGGAATGTTTCACCGGCGACCTGCTGGGCAGCATGCGCTGCGACTGCGGGGAGCAGCTGCGCGGGGCGATTCGACGCATGGCGCAGGATGGGGCCGGGATTGTGCTGTACCTCGCGCAGGAAGGGCGCGGGATTGGCCTGGTGAACAAGTTGCGTGCGTATGGGCTGCAGGACCGCGGCTTGGACACCATGGACGCCAACCGCGTGCTGGGATGGGGTGCGGATGAGCGCAACTTTCTGATCGGGGCGACGATGCTGCGCCTGCTGGGGATCAAGCGGGTGCGGTTGCTGACCAACAACCCCGAGAAGGTCGAGGCAATGGCCGCCTGCGGCATTGAGGTTGCCGGGCGCGAGCCGCATTTATTCGCGCCGAACGGCGTCAACGATGAATACCTCGCGACCAAGGCTGCTCGTTTTGGTCATATGCTGGATTGAGCACGTTATCTCGACGATCGTCGTTGGAAGCGACCGATGCCGATCACGAGGAATGCTTAACAGACTGGCCAAAGCCCCTGGCCAAAGCCCTTTCCGGCCGGTAAAGGGCACTGCTCCTTCCGAATGAGACTCACATGACACCATCGGACATTGATCGTCTTCAAAGTTACCTGCGCAAGCTGTTTGGCAGCGAGCGGATCAAGATCGTGCCGCCACCGCGGCGCGGACTGTCGATCGAGTTGTCGGTCAACGATGAGACCATCGGTACCGTCCACAAAGACGTCGATGATGGCGAGACCTCCTACTCGATCCATCTCACCGTGCTGGAGGAAGACCTCCCGGCGGTGCGGCCGGCACCTGTTCGGGCACCTGGGCGGCATTAGGTCGCTTGATCGGGCTGCGCGCTAGCGGGCAGCGCGAACCTCGTTGTTTGAGGCGCCGCTTGGGGCGGCCCCAGACCTTGGGCGTCAGGCTCTACTCGGCCAGTATGGGCGCTGGAGCGACGAATGGCTTCAGCAGCAGGGATAGCACGACCGAGACAATGATGTTGGCGATCAGCGACCACAGCGCGATGTATCCGGGGAAGCTGACGCCGCTCAGGGTCACAGTGTAAACGGCCGCCTTGAAGGCGGTAGTGGATGCCATCCACGTGCCAACGCCGCTTCCAACCGCCCAACCGGCCAGCAGCGCCCAGCCGCTGAGCATTCGCAGGTAAAGGCCCAGGATCACCGACGGCAGAACCTGGATGATCCACAGCCCTCCCAGCAACTGGAACTGAAGCGCGTACGGCACCGGCACGAACACGATGAAGACCAGTGCACCTACCTTGACCATTAGCGAGGCCAGCTTCGCGACCGTGGATTCCTGTGCATTGGTGGCCTGTGGCCGCAGGAAGCCCCGATAGATCGTGCGGCTGACGATGTTGGCACAGGCAATGGACATGATCGCCGAAGGCACCAGGGCGCCGATCGCTATCGCGGCGAACGCCACGCCGGCGAACCATCCGGGGAAAACGGCGAGAACCAGTGCCGGCACGGCGAAGTTGTTGCCATACCGCTTGAACCCATCGGCGAACTCAGGCGCGGTGCCGACGTGCAGTGCGACCGCCATGAAGCCGAGCAGTGCCAGCAGGCCCAGCACCAATGAGTAAGCCGGCAGCAGCGCAGCGTTACGGCGGATCGCGCCGGGACTGGAGCTGCTGAGGATCGCGGTCAGCGAATGCGGATAGAGAAACAGCGCCAATGCTGATCCAAGGGCCAGGGTCGCGTAGATGCTATAGGAACCATAGGTATCGCCGACCGGTGCGGCCAGGGTCAGCTTTGCTGCCGGCACCGCTGCGAAAATCGGCCCGAAACCACCCAATTTCATCGGCACATAGATCGCGACCGCGATCACAACCAGGTAGATCAGCAGGTCCTTGACCACCGCAATCATCGCCGGGGCGCGCAGGCCGGAGGTGTAGGTGAAGGCGGCGAGAATGATGAAGGCGATGATCAGCGGCAGATCACCGATGAGGCCTTCGCCCGAAACCCCCATTGCGCCGATGACCACCTGCATGCCTACCAGTTGCAGGGCAATGTATGGCATTGTCGCGACGATCCCGGTCACGCCGACAGCCAGGGCAAGCCACTTGTTGCCATAGCGTCCCAGCACGACGTCGGACGAGGTGACATAGCCGTGCTTGTGCGCCAGCGACCACAGGCGCGGAAAGATCAGGTACAGCAGCGGATAGATCAGCACCGTGTAGGGCACAGCGAAGAAACCAAGTGCTCCGGCGCCGTAAACGAGAGCGGGGACCGCGACGAACGTATAGGCTGTGTAGAGGTCGCCGCCGAGTAGAAACCAGGTGACGAAGGTGCCGAAGCGTCGGCCGCCGAGGCCCCATTCGTGCAACTGCGTCAGGTCACCGGCGCGCCACCTTGCCGCCCAGAAGCCTAATCCGGTGACAAAGAGAAATAGTACGATGAAGACGGTTAGCGCGGGCCAGTTCATGGCGAGGTCCTCAATGTTCGGCTTTGTAGACGATGCCGGCGATTGCGGCCGCGATGACGACCCACGCGAGTTGGTACCAGTAGTAGAAGGGGAAGCCGAACAGTTCCGGTGTCACCCGGTTGTAGGACGAGACCCACAGCATCGCGACAAAGGGCAGCACGAAAAGAATACGGAGCCAGTGCCGTTTCGGTTCAGGACCGGGCTGCATGGCCATGGACGCTGCTTCCTTTCCTCGTGGTCCGACGTGAGGGTAACCGCCCCTCGACCTTGCGCTTCAATCAGAAAGAGCGTTGCACGTCAAATGGTTCAATGCTGTTTCTTCCAGGCAACATGCAGTGCGGCGTCCGCCGCCGCGGTGTTGTAATCGTTGGGTCTCGCGTTCTGCCCGGGGTGACAGGCTAGACCTCGAAATCCACGCAGACCGGCACGTGATCGGAGCCGCGTGGCCAATCGCGCGCGTCGCGCAGGATCGTCTGGCTGCGCAGTCCCGATTCCAGATCCGGCGTCACCCAGATATGGTCAAGCCGGCGGCCTCGGTCCGACGCGCGCCAATCCTGGTTCCGGTATGACCACCACGAATACAGCTTCTGGTCGGGCGGCACGAAATGCCTGACGGCATCGATGAAGCCGGCGTTCATCCAGGCGTCAAGACCCTCGCGTTCCGGCGGAGTGTGGCTAACCACATCGCGCAATTGCCGGTGGCTCCAGACATCGTGCTCCATCGGTGCGATGTTGAGGTCGCCTACCAGCACGCCGCGCCGCAGTCCGGGACGCGCGGCGAACCACAACCTGGCTTCGGTGATGAAGTCCAGCTTGTGGCGGTATTTCGGGTTCGCCGCGCGATCGGGCACATCGCCGCCGGCGGGGACATAGAAATTATGCAGTTCGATCGGGCCGCCGGGAGTTTGTACGGCGGCGGCGATATGGCGGCAATCGCCCTTGCCGCACCAATCCGGGGCGATATCATGCGTTTCCAGAGGAATCCGGGACAGGATGGCGACGCCGTTGTAGCCTTTCATGCCGCAGAACACGGTATGCGGGTACGCCAGAGGCACCAAGGCCTCGGCTGGAAATAGCGAATCGGGGACCTTGGTTTCCTGCAGGCAGATGACGTCCGGGCGGAGCGCCTCGACCAGGCGGTCGAGCAACCCCACCCGCAGACGCAGAGAATTGATGTTCCAGGTGGCCACCCGAAGCCTTGGCATCAGCGCGGTCGCCCAGGCTCACGGCCGCCGCGCAAACTTTGGGTTTGCCTCACCGTTCCAGCGACCCGCTGCTCCGATCACGCATCAGACAATGCGGGTTTTCACCGTACCAACCCCCTCGACAACGCCTTCCAGCAGATCGCCTCGCTGCACGGCCGCCACATTTTCCGGCGTTCCGGTGTAGATCAGGTCGCCAGGTGCCAGCTTTACCAAGCCAGACAGGTAGGCAATCGTTTCCGGCACGTTCCAGATCATCTTCGACAGATCGGAAGTCTGGCGGACCTTGCCGTTGACCTTCAACTCGATCAGTCCGGCGGCGGGATGGCCGATCCTGGATGCCGGGACCATCAGTCCGATGGGTGCCGAATAGTCGAAGCCCTTGCCCATGTCCCAGGGCTTGCCTTCCTTCTTGGCTGCGTTCTGCAGGTCGCGGCGGGTCATATCGAGCCCAGCGGCGTAGCCCCAGACATGCGCCAGTGCGTCAGCTTCGCTGATGTTGGCGCCGCCCTCACCGATCGCGACCACCAACTCCATCTCGTGGTGCAACTGCGTGCTCTGCGGCGGATATGGCATGTCGCCGTCGTTCAACAGCAGCGCGTCGGCTGGCTTCATGAAGAAGAACGGAGGCTCCCGGTCCGGATCGCTGCCCATCTCCCTGGCGTGTTCAGCGTAATTACGTCCAACACAAAAGACACGCCTAACGGGAAAACTACCGCCACCTGCTACGGGCACAGAGGTTATCGCCGGAGGGGCGATGACGTAATCAGCCATTCGGTACACCTTGTTATGGATGAATTCAGGTCGATCTGGTTGGGATTAGGTTGGCCGCACATAAGGGAAAGAGGGGCGTCAGGCAATGGCAGGCATGAGCACGGGCTCCGCGAAGGGGCTGTACCTTCAGGTTTTAGCCGGCGTGATCATCGGTGCGGCTCTGGGCCATTTCTGGCCGGCGCTCGCCGTGCAGATGCAGCCATTCGGAGATGCCTTTATCAAGCTCGTGCGGATGATTATCGCCCCGATCATTTTCGTGACCGTGGTCGTCGGCATCGCCAAATTGTCGAACGCCAAGGAGGTGGGACGGATCGGCGTCAAGGCGATCGTCTACTTCGAAGTAATGACAACCGTCGCCATGTTCATCGGCCTGATTGTCGGACACGTGCTGCAACCCGGGACCGGCCTGAACGTGGACCCCGGCACGTTGGACAGCAAAGCCGTGGCGACCTACGTCAATGCGCCGCATCAGGATGTGGTTACCTTCCTGCTGAACATCATTCCCAACACCGTCGTGGATGCATTTTCCAAAGGCGAAATCCTGCAGGTTCTGCTGTTCGCCGTAATGTTCGGCCTGGGTCTGTCGCGCATGGGCGAGCACGGCAAGAATGTGGTGCATTTTCTTGACGAGGCCGGCGGCGCCCTGTTCGGCGTGATAGCCATCATCATGCGCTTTGCTCCGCTCGGTGCGTTCGGTGCGATGGCATTCACTATTGGCCGCTACGGGATCGGCGCGCTGGCCCAACTCGGGTTCCTGATGCTGTGCTTCTACCTGACCTGCGTGATCTTCGTGCTGGCCGGCATGGGTGCCGTCTCCGCCATCATGGGACTGAACATCCTGAAGATCATCCGGTTCGTAAAGGAGGAGTTCCTTATCGTTCTTGGCACCTCCTCATCCGAGGCGGCGATGCCGACGCTGATGGAAAAGCTGGAATTGCTGGGCTGCGGCAAGTCGCTGGTCGGCCTGACAGTGCCGCTGGGCTATGCGTTCAACCTCGACGGCTCGTCGATCTACTTCACCATGGCAATCGCGTTCATCGCCCAGGCATTGAATATCCCGCTGACCTGGGGCGACTACCTGTTGGTGCTGGCCGTGCTTCTGCTGACGTCAAAGGGCGCCGCCGCGGTGACCGGCGGCGGGTTCATCACGTTGGCGGCGACGCTGGCGACGATGAACGGCAAGGTGCCGGTCGCCGGCATAGTCCTGGTCCTGGGCATTGACCGGTTCATGAGTGAGGCGCGCGCGATCACCAACCTGTTTGGCAACACGGTGGCCACGATCTTCGTCGCCTGGTGGGAGGGGACGCTGGATATCGCCAAGGCGCGGGCGATCCTGGACCGGCGCGAGGGGGTGGAGGCCGCGGTGCTGGCGGAGTGACCGCCGCAGGCAACGCTCGCCCCCGGGCGGGAGGTCGCCTCATGGCACGAGCGGCGGCCGGCGTCAGATCACGCCGACAACTTTAACCTGTGCCCGGCGATGGATTTCCGCCTGCGCGATAACCGGCACGTTCAGCCTGATACGGTCAACGATAGAGTGCACATGCACCCTGATCTGCATGCTGGTGAGCAGCGCCGGCCGTTCGCCATTCTGCACGGCGGAATCCACGACCACCCGTATTCGGTCGAGCAATTCGCGCAGCTTTTCCTGTCCCAGGGCAAGTTGACGATCGTCCATCGGCCCGACAAGGGATGCGCCCAACGTCTCCTCCCAATCGGGTGATAATACGATCACCGCGACATAGCCGGCGTCCCCAATCAGGTTGTCACTAATCTGGCGGGACAGCCGCGTCCGGACATGGGCGGCGATCGTGCCGACGGATTTGGCGTTGTTGGCGCATGCCTCCTGGATCGCCTCCAGGATCGTCGGCATGTCGCGGATGGAGATCCGTTCAGCCAGCAACATCTGCAGAACGCGCTGCAGGCCACCCACGGTGATGGTGGAAGGCACCAGGTCCGCGACCAGACGCTGCTGGTCCTGCGGTAATCCGGCAAGGATCTTCTGCGCCTCGGTGTACGACAGAAATTCGGCGATATTTTCCTTCACCACTTCGGCGAGATGGGTCGTCAATACCGTGGCGGGATCAACCACGGTCCAGTTTTGGGAGCGGGCCTGCTCCGCCAGTGCCGGGACGATCCAGCAAGCTGGAAGTCCAAAGGTCGGCTCGATGGTCTTCTCTCCAGGAAGCGGAAGCGAGGTATCGCCGGGGCTGATCGCCAGCATCATGAGCGGTCGCAATTCGCCTTTCCCGGCGGTGATCTCCTTGAGCGCGAAAACGTAATTATAGGGCTCCAGTTCCACGTTGTCCTGGATCCGCACTGAAGGCAGGACGAAGCCCAGATCGGTCGCCAAGGCCCGCCGAAGCCGCTTGATCTGTTCGGGAAGCTGCTGCGCTCCGCCGCTGGCCAGGTCCAGCAGGCCATAACCTAATTCCACCCGCACGATGTCCAGCAGGGACACCTGAGGGGCACCGGACTCAGGGGCCTGAATATCCGGCACCGCTTCGGCGACTTCAGCATTGCGGACATTGAACCGGTGCCAGGCGGCGGCGCCGGACAGGCCGGCGACCACAAGAAATGGCATGGTCGGCAATCCCGGCAGCAGCGCCAGTACGCCAGCCGCGGCCGAGGCGATGATCAGCGGGTTTGGGCTTGTTCCGAGCTGTGATGCCAGCTTGCTGTGCATCTTGCCCTCGATGGCGCCCTTGGACACTACGATGCCGGCAGCGGTGGAGACCAGCAGGGCAGGAATTTGCGACACCAGCCCGTCACCAACCGTAAGCACCGTATAAGTCGACAGCGCGTCTCCGATCGACATGTGCGCTCGAAGCACACCCATCGAAAGGCCGCCGAGGATGTTGATCAGCGTGATGACCAGGGCGCTGATGGCGTCGCCGCGAACGAACTTGCTGGCGCCATCCATCGCGCCGTAGAAGCCGCTCTCCTCCGACAACTCAGAGCGGCGGATGCGGGCGGTCGGTTCATCGATGGTGCCGGATGAAAGGTCCGCATCGATCGCCATCTGCTTGCCCGGCATGGAATCGAGGTAGAACCGCGCCGCGACCTCCGCGATGCGGCTGGAGCCCTTGGTGATAACGACGAAATTCACCATCAGCAGCATGGCGAAAATGATGGCGCCGACCACGACGTCGCCGCCCATCAGGAAGGTGCCGAACGCGGCTACCACCTGGCCGGCCGCGGCAGGACCTTCGTGTCCGTGCGACAAGATCAGCCGGGCCGTGGCGACGTTCAGCGACAAACGCAGGATGGTTGTCAGCAGCAGCAGCGTCGGCAGGCTGGAAAAATCGAGCGGCCGTTGCAGGGACAACGAGATCAGCAGGATCAGGATGGAGGCGATGAATGAAAGCGCCAACGCCATATCCAACAGGAAGGTCGGGATGGGCAGGATCAGGATAGAAAGCTGGAACAGTACACAAAGGGCCAAGCCGATGTCACCACCAGGGGTAAATCTTCTGAGCGTCGAGAAAACCTTGAGCAGGGAGTCCGGGATTGGACCGCCCGTCAGTCCGTTCATGTCGTCCTGGCAGCGGTGCTTGGCGGCACCGCGATACCCTGCGCGGTGTACAGGCCGATCTTATTCCGCAGTGCCCGGATAGAGAGTCCGAGCATGGTCGCGGTCCGGGTGCGGTTCCCTCCGGTCAATTGCAGGGTGCCGATGATGGCATCGCGCTCCACCAGGTGCAAAGGCCGGCCAATGTAGCCCGGCACGATTGCCCCTGCTTCAACGATCGGCTGGCACGCGGCTTGCGGCCCGACCTCCAGGGCTCCAACGCCGATGACGGCCTCCGTGGTCAGTACCAGTGCACGGTGAATGGTGTTTTCCAATTCGCGCACGTTGCCGGGCCAGTGATGGACCATCAGCGCGGCCAATGCGGCTGGCGATAAATGCCGGGGCGCGCGCCCACTCTCCCAACGGTATTTCTCGATGAAGTGTTCGGCCAGTGCCGGGATGTCCAGGGGCCGTTCGCGCAGGCTGGGAACGTGGACCGCGACGACGTTCAGGCGGAAGTACAGGTCTTCGCGGAACGTCTGCCGGCCCACTTCCACCTCCAGGTCCTGGTTGGTGGTTGCTATAATTCGTACATTGAGGCGGACCGGTGCTCGGCCGCCAATGCGATCGATTTCACGCTCCTGGATCGCCCGCAGCAGCTTTGCCTGCAGCCGGCGATCCATTTCGCTGATTTCATCCAGCAGGATCGTGCCATTCTGCGCTGCCTCGAGCTTGCCTATGCGCTGCATGGTCGCGCCGGAGAAGGCGCCTCGCTCATGTCCGAACAGCTCGGATTCCAGCAGTTGCTCCGGGATCGCCGCGCAGTTCACTGCTACAAAGGGGCCGCGGGCGCGAGGTGAGTTGCGGTGAATGTAGCGGGCGATCACTTCCTTCCCGGTGCCGGACTCACCGCGTACCAGGACCGAGGCGTCGGACTGCGCGATGCGCAGGGCGCGTTGCACCACGGCCTCCATCGCGGGGTCACGATAGATCAATCCGCCGCCGGGCTGCGTGTGCTGGCGGGATGACGGAAACGCCGCGACCCTGGCGGGATAGTCATCCGCCGGAGCGAAGCTGCTCTCCAGGTCATCGGGCACCAGCAGTCCGGGAACGGAGTATCCGGTCATGGGGCGCGATCAGACTTGACGATTTCGGTCATCGTGACACCAAGCTTGGTATTATCGACCATCACGACCTCACCACGGGCAATCAGCCGGTTGTTGACGTAGATGTCGATCGCCTCACCCAGGCGACGATCAAGCTCGACCACGGCGCCGCGTCCCAGCTTCAGAAGCTGCGAGACCTGCATTGTGGCTTTGCCGAGAACGGCGCTGACGGTCACCGAGATGTCGTAGACCGCCTCCAGATCCTTGGCGGACCCACTGTCCAGCGTGTCACGCGGGTCGGACGGCGGCGGAGTGATTGTGCTGCTCATGACAGGTGCCTGGGGTTTGGCTCGTTTACCAGACCGGCGGACAACGGCATGACCGCTTCCCGAAGATCTTCCAGTAGTGTGGTGCGGCTGATCGTGGCCTCGCCGCGCAGCCAGCGGATCGTTACGTCTTCACCGATAATGCCGTCGTCCAAGGCGCGGGACAAACTGGAGAGGTCGCCGAATCGCCGTTCGGCACCCGCCTCGTCGCGCATGACGTATTCGGGTGCGACAGACAGGGCGGGCTTGATGCGGTCAGCAATCATCCGCACGCGCCCCAGCAATTTGGCGGGCCAGTCCTCGGCAATAACGGCGACGACGGTATTGATCAGCAAATCGGCAACCGCCAGGGACGCCGCGTCAACAATTGATCCAGTCTTAGTGTCCAGGTCCGATAGCGCCGTCAGGAGTTTCGCCGTCAGGTTCGCGTCGCTGTTTTCTCCATTCTGCTCCTGCCGCCCGGTCAGATAGCCTTCTGTCCAGGCTTGCTCCCGGATACCGCCGATTTCATCGAAATGAGCTGCCTCCTCGTCAATAAGTGACGGTGGAGGCTCGGCCGCATGGTCATTGAAGTCCGCGAACACCGCAAACATCGCGCCGGTTGTCATCGCCGCCGATCTCTCCTGGTCGTTACATGATCAATTGTTTCGTTCTTTGGGCGCTGCCGCCCGGAACACCGGGGCTTCATTGCAATCGCGCTCACTCGATCATCCGATCGTCGGTGGAGGTGGTGATCTCAATTTCGCCACTCGCCGCGAGTTCTTTCGCGGTATTGGCGATGGCGGCCTGCGCCTCCTCGACTGCTTTCAGCTTGACCGGCCCGAGAGCGGAGATGTCCTCGCGGAGCATTTTGGCCGCGCGTTCGGACAGTTGTGACAAGAACATGTTGCGGATTGCCTCGGTCGCTCCTTTCAGCGCGATCGGCAGCTTCTCCTTGTCGATGGCGCGCAGCAGGACCTGCAAGCCGGCGGGCGCCAGGCGCGACAGATCCATGAAGGTGAACATCTGCGACTTCACCTTTTCCGCCGACTCCCGGCTGCGTTCTTCAAGGCCGCTCAGGAAGCGGGTTTCAGCCTTGCGGTCGAAGTTGTTGAAGATTTCGGCAATCAACTGATGCGAGTCCTGGCGCGATGCGCGGGCAAGGTTTGACATGAATTCTTGCCGCAGAATGCGCTCGACGCGCTCCAGGACGTCTTTCTGAATTGATTCCATCCGCAACATGCGCATGACGACCTCCATCGCGAAGGAATCGGGCAACAAGGTCAGCACCCGCGCGGAATGGTCTGGCTTTATCATCGAGAGGACGACGGCGACGGTCTGCGGATATTCGTTCTTCAGGTAACTGGCGAGGATCGCCTCGCTGACGTTGCCTAGCTTGTCCCACATCGTGCGCCCCGCCGGGCCGCGAATTTCCTCCATGATCTGATTGACGCGGTCTTTCGGCAGCGCCTTCATCAGCAGATTCTCGGTGCTTTCGAAGCTGCCCATGATGCCGCCGGTGGCACCGAAGTTGTCCACGAAATCGACGCAGAGATGTTCCACGGTTTCAGCGTTGACCACGCCAAGCTGAGCCATCGTGGCGGAGATCGCCTTGATCTCATCCTCATGCATCATGGCGAATAACTTGCCGGCATGCTCTTCACCGAGCGCGAGCATCAGAATTGATGCTTTGTGAAGACCGGATATGTCGCCATCCGACACCCTGCGCGCGGCCTTGGCCATGCTGTCTGGACCACCCTGGTTATCGTTCTACGGAAAGGTTCGAGACACATGGCTAGCGGATAAAGCTTACTAACCCGTTAATAGACGGGGGTATATTTCGCCGTCCCGATCCGTTCCCGGACCAGGGGCGTGATGCCATGAACTGTTGGCCATACCGGCCGATGGTCACGTGACCGGTATGGCGCGCCGGGTTTGGCCGCGGCGTGCCGAAGAAGTTCCGATGCCGCTCGACGCAAACGCCAGGCGGGATCAGACGGCGCTCAGGTTCTCACTGTTCGCCACCGCTGGATTTGCAAGCCAGAAGGGGGCGAGCCGCTCGCAAGCGGTGCTGCGTCTGGACAGACCGCGAGCGGTTTTGGACGGGACGCATCAAACCCGGGAGGACAGGGCGAAGGCGGTTGCGCGGGTCGGCGAGGCTCGGCCACCATGACCGTTGTATCGCGTTCCGGCCGGCGGGGGTGCACAGGCCCGGGCGACGATCCGAACGACCTTGGTCTGAACGGCGATGGAACGCTCCAGCAGCGTCTGGTTTTCCTCCGCCAGTTCACCCAGGCGCCGCCACAGCGCGTTGACCGCGACAGGTTGCACGGGTGGCTTCACCAGATCGGCCAGTGCGGCCTCTTTCTCGGCGATGAGGGCGACCGCCGCCTGGAAATCGACCCGTTTCAAAGCCTCGTTCTCCTGCGCCAGCACATAGACCAGGCGCTGGACCCGCTCTGCTCCTTCGTTGCTCATTTCGGCTTGGCCTCCTGCATTCGCAGCATCGCGTCATAGACCGGCTTGGCCAGCCCGAGCCCGCCGTGGTTGGCGATCTGTTTTGCGAACTCCTGCACCAGCATGGGCTTCCAGGCTTCCTCGCCGGCACCGCCGCCGAAGGCGCCCTTGGCGGTATTCACGGTATCAAACATGGGCTGGAGAAGCTGCCCGATGGCCATCGCCTCAAAATCACGTGCCGACTTGGCTATTTTAGTGGGATCGGAGATTTGTGTGGGTCGTATCCCCGATTTCGTTGCTTGCGGCGCGGACGGCGCCTTCGCGGCCGGAATTGGGGTCGACGGCAGGGTCGGAAGACCTTTCATCAACGCACCTCCAGATCGGCCTGCAGCGCACCCGCCGCCTTGATGGATTGCAGGATGCTGATCATGTCACGGGGACCCACGCCCAATGCATTCAGGCTGGCGACCAGGTCGCGCAGCGTGATGCCGCTGGAAAGGATCCCCAGCTTCTTGTCGCGCTGGTCGTCAATCTGGATGCTGGTTCGCGGCACCACCGCGGTCGCGCCTCTCGTGAACGCGTCCGGCTGGACAACCTCCGGCGTCTCGGTCACCCGGATCGTCAGATTGCCCTGCGCAATCGCCACGGTGCTGATCCGGACGTTGGCTCCCATGACGATGGTGCCGCTTGCCTCATCGATCACCACGATAGCGGCGTTGTCCGGCTCGACCCGCAGGTTCTCGATCTCCGCCAGGGTCTCGACCGAATCACGCCCATTGAGGTCGAGCAGGACGGTCCGCGGGTCGGTGACCTTGGCGATCTTGCCGACGGTCAGGTTGATGATCGCGGCGATGCGCCGGGCGGTCGTCAGGTCGGGGTTGCGCAAACTGAGCCAAAGCCCGCCGCTTTTATCCAGCTTGAAGGGAACTTCTTTCTCTACGGTCGCGCCGTTCAATATCCGCGCGGACGTCGGAACGCCGCGTGTGACCGAGGCTGCGGCGCCACGGGCGGCGATGGCGCCGGTGGAAAGGGTGCCTTGGCTTACCGCATAGACCTCCCCGTCAGCGGCGAGCAGAGGCGTCACCAGCAGCGTGCCTCCGGTCAGGTTCGTGGCATCACCGAGGGCGGAAACCGAAACGTCCAGGCGGCTGCCGCTGCGCGCGAAGGCCGGAAGCTCCGCGGTCACCATGACGGCGGCGAGGTTCTTCGTAGACAGTGCGGTGACCTGGTCGCGCGTGTTCACCCCCAGGCGTTCCAGCATGCCGATCAGTGATTCCCGTGTGAACACGTTGTTGTTGAGCTTGTCCCCGGTGCCGTTGAGCCCGACCACGAGGCCATAGCCGATCAACTGGTTCTGGCGGACGCCTTCGACATCTGAGATGTCCTTGATGCGCACGTCCGCCCACGCCGAGGAGCATGACAACAGGATCAGTCCCGACAGCAGGGCGGCGATCAAGCGCATAATGCGCACGGAGGTGATCCTAAGACAGCTTGTGCGGTCGTTGCAGCAACTCCCGTGCCATGACGCCAAGCCCGAAATCCGGCGGCTTGGCGTGGACTCAAACCGGGCAAATCCTGCCGGTCGGCACTAGACAGGGCCCATTTATTGCCTATTTGCATCAGTTTTATTGCAAAAGCTTGACGTGTTCGTGTGCGCTCTTGGCGTGTGCCCGGCAGGTCGCTATACGTCCGCGCGTTCCCTACCCGGAATGGGCCGGGCGCCTCAATCCCAGGGTCAAGCTCGGGTTGGGGCGGAAGGATAACCAGGATTTAATGCGCATGATGGTGACTTTGCCGCCTGATTATCGCCCGACGGAGGGTGAGGAGTTCATGAACCCCATCCAGCTAGAGTATTTCCGCCAGAAGCTGTTGCGCTGGCGGGCCGACCTGTTGCGCGACGCCGACGGCACCCTGGCCAGCCTGTCGGAGGGCGGAATTCATGAAGCTGATATCACCGACCGCGCAAGCGTCGAGACCGATCGGGCCTTGGAATTGCGTACTCGGGACCGGGCGCGCAAGCTGATTTCCAAAATCGACCAGGCCCTGGTGCGGATCGAGGTCGGGACCTACGGCTACTGCGAGGAGACCGACGAACCCATCGGGATCAGGCGGTTGGAGGCGCGCCCCATCGCGACGATGTCGATCGAGGCGCAGGAACGGCATGAGAAGATGGAGCGGGTGCACCGCGACGATTGATCCTGGCAACGCATGGCCGAACGTTGCTGATCGCTAGCCGCATGCCCCGGACATAGCCGGACGGCGGTCGCGGTGATCCTCAGCGGCGCTCGCTGTCCAGCATTGCCATCTGCGCCGTTGCGTAACGCTCCCCGGCCGCGGCACCCTTAGGCACCGCCTGATCAATGGCGGCGAGGTCCGCTGGTGTCAGTCCCAGGTCGAGCGCACCAAGCGATTCCTCTAGTTGACCCCGACGGCGCGAACCGATCAGTGGGATGATGTCGGCCCCCTGCGCGGCCACCCAGGCAATAGCGACTTGTGCGACCGTGGCACTCTTGATGTTGGCGATGATGCGCAACGCGTCCACGAGTGCCAGGTTCGTATCGACATTCTCGCCCTGGAAGCGCGGGCTATGAGCGCGGAAATCACCCGGCGCGACAGCCTCCTTGCGCCAGTGGCCGCTGATCAGCCCACGGGAAAGAACGCCATACGCCGTTATCCCGATCCCAAGCTCCCGGCAGGTGGAAAGGATTGATTCCTCGATTCCGCGCGAGATCAGCGAATACTCGATCTGCAGGTCGCAGATCGGCTGCACTGAAGCCGCCCGGCGGATTGTGTCAGGGCCAACCTCCGACAGGCCAATGTGACGGACGAAGCCGGCCTTCACCATGTCGGCAATGGCGCCGACGGTCTCCTCGATCGGCACTTTGGGGTCCAGCCTCGCCGGGCGGTAGATATCTATATATTCCAGGCCGAGACGCCGCAGCGTATAGGCAAGGAAGTTCTTTACCGCCTCCGGCCGGCCGTCATAGCCGCCCCAACCGCCGGCGGGGTCGCGCATTGCGCCGAATTTGACGCTGACGATGCAGCGGTCGCGGGCAACGCCGCGAAGCGCCTCCCCGAGCAGCATCTCATTGTGGCCCATTCCGTAGAAGTCACCGGTGTCGAACAAGGTTACGCCCGCGTCGATCGCGGCGTGAATGGTGGCGATGCTCTCGGAACGATCGGCCGGACCATACATGCCGGACATGCCCATGCAGCCGAGGCCGATCGCGGAGACCTGAGGACCGTTGGTGCCGAGGGGGCGGTGTTGCATTGGGTTTCCTTCCAGTGGATCGGGTTGACGGTTCTATAGACCTTGTCGGTTCGCGCGATAATCCGGTCCGCCGCGCCTCCGCCTGAATTCGTGGACTTCGTGGAACGTCCGACTCGCGGGAACGTGGCCGTCCACTAGCCTTACGGATCGGCGGGTGAGGCCGGTGGACTATGCCTCTGTCCGGACCATCATGATTTACGGCATTCTGGATGCGGAACGCTACGACGTGCCGATTATGCGGCGGGCTATAGGAGGGAACCGGAGGTGTCCGTGACGCCGGATGCTGTTGTGCCGCTGCCTGAAATCGGTGTTGATTTGCCGCTCGCCGCGGTCTACCGGCGTTAGCGAGTGCAGGGCCGGCACCGGCGGACCTGGCGCCATATCGCCTGCGTCAGGATCGGCTGTTCCATGAAGACCGCCTTGCTCATTGCAGCCATGCTGGCCGTGGGCCTGTATTGCGTTGCGGTCGGACTGCTGGCTTGGCAGCAACGGCGGCTGCTGTATGTCCCCGACATTCGTCCGCCTGACCTGGGTGCGACCGGGGTCGCCGATGCGCGCGCGGTGATGGTGCATACGAAGGACGGACTGGACCTGCTGGCTTGGTTCAATCCCCCCGCGAATGACGCGAGTCCGGTCGTGCTGTATTTACACGGCAATGGCGGAAACATCGGCAACCGGGCGCACCGCTTCGCCCGGCTCAGCCGGTTTGGCTGGGGTGTCCTGCTGTTGGAATACCGCGGCTACGGCGGCAATTCGGGGGCCCCGACCGAAGCAGGATTGCTGGAAGATGCCGGGGCGGCTTACCGCAAGCTGCGTGCCGACGGCATCGCGGCCTCACGCATCATCTTATGGGGCGAGTCTCTCGGCAGCGGCATCGCTGTCCGTCTCGCCACTGAAGTAGGGGTCGGTGCGGTTTTGCTGGAGTCACCGTACACCAGCATCGCCGCGGTTGCACAAAAGCGCTTTCCTTTTGTCCCGGTGAATTGGCTGATCCGGGACCGGTTCGAGTTGCTTGGACGGATTGGAAAGGTCCCGGCGCCGGTACTGGTGATGACCGGTGGCCGCGACACAATTGTTCCACCGGTTATGGGACGTGACGTGTTCGCGGCTGCAAACGAGCCGAAAGTGCTGTGGTTTGCGCCGGAAGCGGGCCACAACAATCTGATTGAAGCCGGCGCGTTCGACGTGGTGCGGCAGTTCGTGCGGGAGCACTGGAGGGCGGAGCTGTAACCTTCGGGGCCGCGACGGCGGCCATTCTAAATTTGTCGGGGCTGGTCCGCATGCCCTGAAGTTCTTGCCAACCACCGGCTCGCGTCCCATGGTCCGCCGCCATGTGGTTCGCTCCGCCAAGAGAGATCCCGACGCGGGTCCTAACTCGGATGCCTGATCGGTTGCGCCGTCTGGAGCGCACCGAGTGGGCGGATGCGAATCGAGCCGGAGAGCCGGTCGACTGCTTTCTGGAGGGGCCGTGCTACGACGCGCAAGGCCGCCTATATGTGGTCGATATTCCTTATGGACGGATTTTCCGGATCGAGAGTGATGAATGGACCCTGATCGCGGAGTATCCGGGCTGGCCCAACGGCCTGAAGGTGCAGCCCGACGGGGAGTTGCTTGCCGCGGATTACCGGCATGGCCTGGTGCGCATCGATCCCCACACGGGCGCGACCGCCGCCGTCCTGCAGACGGTCATGAGCGAGAGCTTCAAGGGGCTGAACGACCTGACCCTGCACGCAGATGAGTTGGTCCTCTTCACCGATCAGGGGCAGACCGGGCTGCAGGATCCCACTGGACGGGTGTGGCGGCTGCACAAGGATGGGCGGCTCGATAAACTGATCGGCACCGGCCCCAGTCCCAATGGCCTGGTGCTTAACACCGCCCAGACGCATTTGTATGTGGCGATGACGCGGTCCTGCGAGGTTTGGCGGTTTCTGCCTTCGCCCCGACGCGGTGGTTGCCAAGGCTCAGTGTTTTGCGCGCGTGCCTGCCGGTCTGGTCGGACCAGATGGATTGGCGATGGACAGCAACGACCGGCTATATATTTCCAACCCAGGGCACGGCTGCGTCTGGGTGATCGATCCGTTCGGGCTGCCGCTGTATCGGATTCAGTCGGCAACCGGGCGCATGACCACCAATTGTGCGCTGACCCCGGACGAGCGTGGGCTTGTCATAACCGAGTCTGAAACCGGCACCATACTGATCGCGGAGATCCCAGCACCATGACCACCAACGGCATGACCGCCAATGGCACAACAGGCGAATTCGTTTCCATTTGTGAAGTCGGCCCGCGGGACGGGCTGCAGATCGCCAAGACCCGCATGACGACGGACGACAAGGTGAAGTGGATCGTGTCGCTGGCCGCCGCTGGGATCAGGGAAATCGAAGTTGGCAGCTTCGTGCCGCCGCGGGTGATCCCGCAGCTCGCCGACACGCCGGAGATCGTGGCGAAGGTTCTGGCGCTGCTGCCCAACCTGACGGTGCAGGCGCTGGCGCCGAATCTGCGCGGAGTGCAGAACGCGTATCATGCCGGAGTGCACAAGATCAGCATTCCGGTGTCGGTCAGCGATGGGCACAGCCAGGCCAACCTCAATCGCAGCCCGGCGCAGTCCATCGAGATGATGCGGGAGATCATGGACTGGCTGAAGGCGCAGCCCAGGAAGGTGCCGGTGGTGGCAGGCGCCTCAACGGCCTTTGGCTGCTCGATCGATGGCGTCGTGCCGACGGCGAAGACCGTCGCGTTGTGCAAGGGTCTGGCCGACGCGGGCGTGGATGAGATCATGCTCGCGGACACGGTCGGGTACGCCTATCCGGCGCAGGTGAAGGAAGTCGTGCTGGCGACGCGGGAGGCGATCGGCCCGGTGTTGTACGGACTGCATCTGCATGACACTTGCGGGCTGGGCATTGCCAATGCCGTGGCTGGGCTGGAGGTCGGAATCCGGGCGTTTGATTCGTGTCTGGCTGGATTGGGTGGATGCCCATATGCGCCGGGAGCGTCCGGGAACGTGGTGACCGAGGACCTGGTTTTCATGCTGGAGAGCATGGGCTTCTCCACCGGCATCGAAATCCCGGCTTTGATGGAATCCCGGAACGTGCTGCACGCGGGCCTGCCCGCGGAGGCCCTGCATGGGCAGGTGCCCAAGGCCGGATTACCTCCGACCTTCCGAAAGGCAGCCTGAACGCTTGAAGTGGCTCGTCGTCGCGGCTGATGTCGAAGTCCCGACTACAGTGGGAAAAGCAATGGACTACTCGTCATCGGCCGGCGGCACCGACCACTTCGAATTAATGGCTTGCGGCGGCTGTACAGGCTTGCCTTCGTCGTCGTAGTAGATCGCGGCGCTGCAAATCAACCGCAGCCGACGTTCGGCCTCCTCCAGATTCTCGTGGGTGGATATCGGAATCCATGTAGTCGCATGTTCGGGATCTTGTTCGTCCCAGTATTCGTAGCGCTTCCGGCGCAGACTGACTGTGCCATCGTCTTCAAACCGGATGCAGTATGGAGGCGCCTCGCGGTAGAAGCGCCGAGCCGCCAAACGCCGCGAAAGGTCGTCGTCCTCCGCGGTATCCAATAGGGGACGCTGCTCGTCGGCGCGGAACTGTCCCGGTTCCCAAGGCATGATTCGCTCCCCGAATCCGATTTGCGGAATCATAGGCGGGAGTACACGCCTGTCCAGTCAGGTCAGATCGATCGATCCGTGGTCAGCCTCCGTTGCCGTGCTTCCGAACTTGCCCGCCTGATGATACGCTCAGCCATGGTCTGAATTATTCCCCGGCCAATCTGGCCGGCATCAGTGGGGCGGCGAGGCGCATCAGGCTGGCGACGTTTGCGGTCGTGTCGATTGCCAATACGGCACTGGCCAGAGAAGCGGCACGATTGACGCCAAGAACCGCATCAGTCAGGCCAGCAAACTTGGCGCGCAGTTCGGGCTCGGACAGGAAATTACCCGGCTCCCCTTTCGGCACGACAACTTTCTGCTCGAATGTCCGGCCCCGAGCCTCGATGGTCAGCTTGGCGGACATGTTGGCGGGAAATTCGGCCTCGATCTCCGGGTCGAACACGCATTCCACTTTAGGCAGCAGTGACCGCACAGTGGGATCGTTCAGCAGGGCGTAGCTGTCCCAACCCATAGCGCCGGTTGCCAACGCCGATGAAATCACGAACGGCCCGCTGAACTGGCCATCCACCACATTCTCCGGGTTGGCCTTCTTGTCCGCGGGCGCCCCGATCAACAACATGCCTGCCTTCGGTAACCCCAGCCGGACCGAAGTGATCTCCGTCGGCTTGATGTCGTTGGCCGCCCGCAGCGCGAGGGCGGCGTCGATGCCGGCATGGCCATAGCGGCAGGACGGGTATGGCTTGACCGCAGTGTTCATCAATTCCCAGACCTGCCCCAGGTCTTGGACCGCGCGCTCCGGCGCTGGATTTGGAGCATACGCTGCCATGAACCCATGCTTGCCCTCCAGCGCCTCCGACGCGCCCTTGAATCCTTCCCGCACCAAGGTTGCTGCCATCAGTCCGTTCAACGCGGCCCAACCGACCTGAAACCGCTTGGTCCACGCTCCATTGGCCAGGAACTGCAAACTGCCGGCGGTTTGCGACAGGACGGTGCCCAACGCGTTCGCAACACCGTCGGCGTTCAACCCGAAAACACGTGCAGCGGCGGCCGCGGCCCCAAATGCGCCGCAGGTCGCCGTCGGATGATAGCCCCGGTCGTAATGCGCGCCGGCCGGCAGCGCGAGGGCGATGCGGCAGGTCATCTCGTACCCCGCGATGATCGCGGCCAGGACATGGTCACCCGAGGCACCGACCATTTCGCCGGCGGCCAGCGCCGCAGGAATGACCGGGGCGCCAGGATGCAGCGAGCCGGCGGCGTGGGTGTCGTCAAAATCCAGGGAATGGGCCAGCGCACCATTAAGGAAAGCCGCCCCGCCGGGCGTATACCGGGCCGCATCGCCGAACACCCCGGAATTACCCGCGGCCATCCCCATCGCGCGAGTGGCGGCCAGGAATGAGGCCGTGCTCTCCGCGTCATGCCGGGCGCGAACAATATTGCCGACCAGATCAAGGACCAGGAAGCGCGCGCGATCCACGACTTCCGGGGGCAAGGTGTCCAGCCGGATGCCAGCGGTGAACTCGGACAGAATGGCGGTTATCCCCATTGTTCTATTCCTCCTGGATACTCGCGGGTAATGTGCCGCAAGCCGCGCACAAGGCCAAGGTCGGGCCCCATGGTTCGCCCGGCCGAACGCCCTGGTCCGGCGCTCCCGGCCGAACACATTTCGGCATGTGCTTTTGAGGGAAATCATATCCGGTTCGCGTAGAGCCATGTGAAGTCTGTCCATGAACCATCGTCCAGAGCCGAACAGTGACAATGACGGGGCCGCGGCAGCCAACGGCATTTCCGCCGCCGCCGCCGATTTCAAAAGGCGGAGCCGAAGCGAAGGGTGCTGCTGAAACTGCTTCGGAAGCGGCCGCAGCGCGCTCCATAGCCGCGCTGCGACATGATCCCGCCGCCATCCGCCGCCTTTTTGAGTCGGGCGAAAATCCCTACAAGACGTCGATGCGAACCGCGCCGTATGAAGCGCACATGCTGGAACTCCAGCGCGAACTGCTGAAGGCACAGCGCTGGGTCGAGGAGTCCGGGCAGCGCATCGTCATCCTGTTCGAGGGCCGGGACGCGGCGGGCAAGGGCGGCACCATCAAGCGCTTCACCGAACACATGAACCCGCGCACGGCACGCGTCGTGGCGCTGCAGAAACCGACCGAGCGAGAGCGCACACAATGGTATTTTCAGCGCTACATCACCCAGCTTCCGGCAGCCGGTGAGATTGTGATGTTCGACCGCTCCTGGTACAACCGCGCCGGCGTCGAGCGGGTCATGGGGTTTTCGACTCCAAACGAATATCTGGAGTTCATGCGCCAGTGCCCGGATCTGGAGCGCATGATGGTCCGTTCCGGTATCACTCTGATAAAGTTCTGGTTCTCGGTAAGCCGCGAAGAGCAGCGCCGACGCTTCAGCGCCCGCGAGACCGATCCGCTGAAGCAGTGGAAGTTGTCGCCGATCGATCGCGCTTCACTGGACAAATGGGACGAGTATACCGAGGCAAAGGAGGCGATGTTTTTCTACACCGACACCGCCGACGCTCCATGGACGATCGTCAAGTCGGACGACAAGAAACGCGCGAGGCTGAATGCGATGCAGCACTTCCTGTCGCACCTTCCGTATGACGGCAAGGACCGCAGCATCGTCACCGGCCCCGATCCACTGATTGTTGGGGAAAGCGCCCACGTTATCGGCTTGGACCTGCAGATCGTTCACAAGACGGTCCACCCCGCCCTGAAGCGCGGCCGGGAGGTAAATTCCGCCTGATCCTGGTTCGAGGATGCCAGACACCGCTCGGCAATGATCCCCGCGCTATTTCGTCCTGAGCAGGTGTCCACCGCCGAGGCGGGTCGGGCAACGCCTTGATCAGAGCCCGTTCAGGTCGGAGGGCGAGGCAAGGCCGAGACCGTATCATGAATCCGAGACTGGCCGCAGCCGCCACGCGGTAAAGACGGAGTTCCTGGGCGGCTTCCCGTTGCCGCGGGCATGCGCCTTGCCGAACATTCGTATCAAGCCTCAAGCAGGCCTGCCGCCTGATGGGTAAACAGGTCCTGGTAGGAGCCGGCACGACGCATGAGTTCCGCATGGCTGCCCTCCTCAATGACCCGCCCTCGATCGAAGACCAGAATCCGATCGAGCGCGCGCACGGTAGACAACCGGTGGGCGATCACGATGCACGTGCGGCCCTGCATCAAGCGCTGCATCGCGTCCTGGATCAGTCCTTCAGAATGGCTGTCCAGACTGGATGTCGCCTCATCGAGGATCAGGATTGGCGCATCGGCGAGGAAAGCGCGCGCCAGGGCAACACGCTGGCGTTCACCGCCAGACAGTTTAACACCACGTTCCCCGACCAAGGTTGCATAGCCTCGGGGCAAGCGCCCGATGAAGTCGTGGGCGTTGGCGAGTTTTGCCGCGCGCTCGATGGCGTCTTGGCCGGCTGACGGATTGGCATAGGCAATGTTATCCGCCAGGCTGCGATGAAACAGCACCGGTTCCTGCGCCACCACCGCGATCTGCCGGCGCAGGCTGCGTTGCGTCACCGAGGCGATGTCCTGCCCATCGATCGTGATCCGGCCGTCGGTGACATCGTACAAACGCTGGATCAGCTTGACGAGGGTGGATTTGCCCGATCCGGAGTGACCCACCAACCCGACCCTCTCCCCGGCGCTGATCGTGAGCGCCAGGCGGTCATACAGCGGCGTGGAATGTCCGCCGTAGCGGAAGGTAACGTCCTCGAAGCTGATCCGCCCGGCGTCGACCACAAGGTCACGAACCGGTCGCCGGTCAGCGATCCCTAGCGGTTCCGCATGCAACTCGACCATTTCCTCCATGTCATTCACGCATCGCTGCAGGTTGGCGATGTGATGGCCCAGGTCGCGCAGGTACCCATGCACCACGAAGTAGGCCGTCAATACATAGGTTACGTCGCCGGGCGTCGCGCGTCCCTGCCACCAGAACATCAGCGCGGTGGCGATGACCGTCGTGCGCAGGATGAGCAAGGCGCCGAACTGCACGGTGCCGCCGTTGGTGCCGCGCGTCCAGGTGCGGCGGACACGCCGCTGCCATTTGGCGAGAACATCATCGAGCATCTCGTCTTCACGGTTCTCGGCCGCGAAACCCTTGACCACCGCATTGCTTCCGATCGCGTCAGCCAGGGCGCCACCGATGCGCGTGTCCCACCGGTTGGAGAGTCGCGCGGCGGGGGCAACATACCGTAACGTCAGGCCGGCGGAGAGTGCAAGGTAGACGAGCGCCCCACCAAGAACAATCACGCCCATCGCCGGCCAGCGGACACCCAGCATGAAGGCTGACCCGAACAGCACCAGTAAAGCCGGGATGAATGCCAGCACGACCGTGTCGTTCAGCAGGTCGATCGCCCACATGCCGCGCGTTACGCGCCGCACGATGGAACCGGCGAAGCTGTTGGCATGCCAGTCGGTGGCGAAGCGCTGCACCCGCCAGAATGCCTCCTGCGCCGCTTCCCGCATCATCCGTGTGGTGACGTGGATAATGCCAAGAAACGACAGATGGCGGCCGACGATCTGCAGGGCGCCAAGCGCCGCCATCGCCACGATCGCCGCCATGCCGGCGCGCAGGCCGGTATCACGAACCGGATCGCCGACAGCGTCGATCAAGCGGCCAGCGAAGACCGGTATAGCGAGGTCAGCCGCGGTGGCGAGCAAGATGGCACCGATGGTGGCGGCGACCATGGCGGGCTGGCGTCGCCACAGAATGGCGGTATAGCCAAGAACGGCCTGGAAGGACCTTCCGGATGTGTTTGTCACGATATGGGCAGTCGCCGTTGCCGGCAAACCGATCCTCTGGGCGCGCCCGTGGGGTGGCGTTATGAAAATCTGGAGAGAAGGCGCCTAGGGCGCCGGAGGCTTCACGTTACGATCGGCGGTCCGATCGTACAGCGACGAAGCCCGGAGCCTCGGCCGGTGCCCGGCCTCGGTCAGCACCCGAGGCTCCACGAGCAAAGGAAACGTCCGCGTAATCGTCATCCAACGTCTCCCTCGGCGCAAGTGAACCTGTCGAATGCTGACACAACACGCAGCAAAACAGCAAGTAGAATCTTAAGCCTCGGCAGGTTGATACAATTCGTTGCGCCGGGACAAACGGACGCGGTGGTGGCGGACAAGCTCGACCAAAATTCTCGACTTTTTCCAGGCGCGGCCCCGGACCCCGTAACCGCCAGTGGCTGAAGGACGCCGAATGTTGTGAGCCTTAAACCGCCATCTCCCGCTTCTGATGCGCCCGGCCGATCCGCGCCATCTCCTCGCTGTGGCCGGAGATCACCCGCACGCCCTCGTCCAGCCGCGCGACGATATTGGCCGGGCGTGCAGCCCTCCAGGAACGCGATGCCGTTGCGCCGGCACGCGGCGAACACCTTGTCCCGCGCCGCCTGCATCACCGGCGGATACGGGATCGCGCAGCAGCTTCACCGACCCCAGCGACAGGCTCAGATCGCCCGGCCCCATCTCGGCAAAACCCAAGCCCGGGCACGGCGCAAATCGCGTCGGCGTTGGCGATGCCCTCCGGGCTTTCCAGCTTCACCCCCAGCAGCAACTCGCCGCGCGGGTTCAGCGGCCATGGATCGCAGCGGTCCATGTATTCCTCGCCCGACACGCCCCAGACCGGAGCCGCGGTGTTCTCCGACCCGCGCCCGCGCGTGCCGATCCCCAGGCGAGCCGTCCGCCGCGCGCGGCCGGACCGCGCCGTCCAGCCGAGCCTCCGGCGACGGCAGCCGGGATCGACGCCAGCCAGGTGATGCGGATAGCGGCAGGCCTCCACGAACGCCCGCACCGCATCGGCCGTCTCCGCCTGGCACAGCAGGATCCCGTGCACGCCGCGCCCCAGGATCTGCCGGAACTGCCAGGCGTTGAAGCGGACATTCGCCTCGTCGGTGCCATTGACCGGAGCCTCCACGATCACCGCCGGCGTCCGGTGGCCCGATCGGGTCGGGCCGCCATCGACCAGGCCGCGCATGTATTCGGCGAGGCCGGTCATATCGAACGCGCCGTGCTCCATCCCGACATTCATGTAGTCGGCCCAGGTGCCGGCGTCCTGGCGCCCCTGCTCGTAGGTCAGCACGTGGCCGCTATGCGGACCGTCGTAGTAGATCGCCTGGCCCTGCTCCAGCAGTTCGATGGCTCGGTTGATCCGTTGCGCCATGCGGTGTCCTCCCGTTCTGCCTGCCCGATGTCGCTTGCGGACGCTCCGCCCCGCCCATCGGTCAGGCAAGTCTGCCCCGGTCCCCCGACATGGCGAAACGGCGCGTCTGCTGATACACGGCGCGGCCATGACCACGAAGCGCATCCGACCGCACCTCTGCACTGCTGCGCCGCCTGTGGCGCGAGCACCTGATCCACCACAAGCCGCGGCTGCTGCTGGTCACCGCGCTGACCCTGCTGATGGCCGGCGCGACCGCGCTGTATCCCGTGGTCATCAACCACGCCTTCGACATGTTCACCGACCACGACCGGCGCATCCTGTATCAGATCCCGGCCCTGGTCGTGGTCGTCACCGGCGTCAAGGCGCTGGCGCAGTATTTCCAGAACGTCCAGGTCCAGCAGATCGTGCTGCTGGTGATCCGCGAACTGCAGGGCCGCATGTTCGCCCACCTGACCCGCGCCGACCTGGCGCGCATGGAGCGCGAGGCGCCGGCCCAGCTCGCCGCCCATTTCACCACCGATGCCGCGACCATCCGCGAGGCGCTGACCCGCGCGGTCAACGGCGTCGCCGACGTGATCACCGTGGTCGGCCTGGTCGGCAGCATGATCTACCTGAACTGGCTGCTGTCGCTGATCGCCGCCGCGATGTATCCGCTGGCGATCCTGCCGATCGAGCGCATCGGCCGGCGCGTCCGCCGAGCCTCGGGCGGCATGCAGGAGCGCGTGGGCGAGACCGCCGCCCTGCTGAACGAAAGCTTCGCCCAGGCCCGCACCGTCCGCGCCTACCGCCTGGAGGCCGCCGAAACCCGCCGCGCCGAGGCCGCCTTCGCCCAGCTCTACAAATCCCTGCTGCGGATGACCAAAAGCCGCTCCCGCGTCGAACCGGTGCTGGAGGTCCTGGGCGGCGCCGCGGTCGCCGCGCGTGATCGGCTTCGAGGGCTGGCGCGCCGCCGTCAGCGACCACGCGCTGGGCGATTTCACCGGCTTCGTCGCCGCCCTGCTGATCGCCGCCCGGCCGTTGCGCGCCCTGGGTTCGCTGAACGCGGCGCTGCAGGAGGGGCTGGCCGGGATGGTCCGCGTCTTCACCATCATCGACGAGCAGCCGACGATCAAGGACGCGGCCGACGCCGTGCCGCTGCCGGCCGGCCGCGGCCATGTGGTGTTCGACGATGTCCGCTTCGTCTACCCGGACGGCCGCGAAGGCCTGCGCGGCCTGTCGTTCGAGGCGCTGCCGGGCACCACGGTCGCGCTGGTCGGCCCGTCCGGCGGCGGCAAGTCCACCGCGCTGGCGCTGATCCCGCGGCTGCAGGATGCCACCGTCCGGCGCGGTCCGGATCGACGGCGCCGATGTGCGGACCGTCACGCTGGCCAGCCTGCGCGACAGCATCGCCTATGTCGGCCAGGACGCCCTGCTGTTCGACGACACGGTTGCCGCCAACATCGCCATGGGCCGGCCGGACGCCTCACGCGCCGAGATCGAGGCCGCCGCCGAGGCCGCCGCCGCCGCCGGCTTCATCGCCGCCCTGCCGCTGGGATACGAAACCGTCGTCGGGCCCGGCGGCCAGCGCCTGTCCGGCGGCCAGCGGCAGCGCGTCTCCCTGGCCCGGGCGTTGCTGCGCAACCCCCGCATCCTGCTGCTGGACGAAGCCACCAGCGCGCTCGACACCGAAAGCGAGGCCGCGGTGCAGACCGCGCTGGCGACGCTGCGCAAGGGCCGCACCACGATCGTCATCGCCCACCGGCTGTCGACCGTGCGCGACGCCGACCTGGTCGTGGCCCTGGCCGACGGCCGGGCGCAGGAAAGCGGCACCCATGCCGCACTGATGGAACGCGACGGGCTGTACGCCCGGCTGGTGCGCAGCCAGAGCCTGCTGGCGGCCTGAACGCGGCAACCACAGCGCGCCGGACATCGGCCGCCGGTGGGTGGCAGCGTCCGGCATGGCCCAGCCACCGAACCATGGCGACGGCTACATTTACGCTTTTACGCCCAGCACCCGCGCCGCGTTGCCGCCAAGGATCGCAGCCTTTTCCTTGTCGCTCAGCGTCTTCGTCGCAAGCACGTGGTCCACCGGATGCAATTCCCAGATATACGGGTAATCGCTGCCCAGCATGACCTGGCTGGCCCCGACCTGGGCCACCAGATGGCGCAGCGCCTCGGGCGTGAAGATCAGCGAGTCGAAATAGATCTGGTTCAGATACTCGGTCGGTTTCTTCTTCAGTTTGATCGCCGGGTCGCAGATCGCAGGCGCAACCGTGCAGGCATGATCGTCCTCTTGGCGCGTATGATCCCAGATAGCCGCCGCCATGCGCCGCCAGAACCTTCAGCCCGGGAAACTTGTCGAATGATCCTTCGAAAATCAGATGCTGCAAGGCGATCGTCGTGCCCAGCGGATTGGCGATCGTGTTGGCCAGCCAGCCGTTGCCCTTCCAACGCTTGTTCAGCTCCGGCACGCCCTGCGGGTGAATGAACAGCACCGCCCCGAGTTCCTCGGCCTTCTTCCACACCGGATCGAACTTGGGGTTGGAGAATTCGTCCCCGGCCACCCGGTCGCCGATCGCCGCCCCCTTCATTCCCTGCTTCTTCATCGCGGTTTCAAGCTGCCTGGGCCGCCAGCGCCGGATCCTGCATGCGTCAATGACGCGAACGCCGCGAAACGATCCGGATGCGCAGCCACCAGCTCCGCCAGCTTTTCATTTTGGATCGAAACGATCTTCTCGGCGAGGTCGCGATCCTTCTCGTACCAGAACGGATTGATCGACAGCACCTCCATGTCGACCGCCTGGCCGTCCATCGCTTTCAGCCGCTGCTCGATCACCAGATAGGCCTCGGACGCGTTATTGATCGGCGGCATCGAGCGCCTTTGCCGCCTCCTCACCCATCAGCGCCGTCGCCTCGCGGAACAGGCAATGCGAGTGTACGTCTATCGTTTTGACCCGTTTGCCGGCGACCGTGACCGGCCGCCGCACCGGGGTCCTGGTTATGAGTCCCTGGTTATGCGCGCCCTGGTTATGCGCCCCCGACTATGACCGAACCTGGCAGCCCGCAGCCACAGAACAACGAGCCCGCCGCTGCGGCCGCGGTTCTCTGCAAAAAAATCCTTCGTGAATCCACTTCGTTCCCTCCATTCCGACCGTTGCCCGCCGCTCTCTGTTCACGCGGCGCGGTTGCGGTCAGCATGGTTTCACAACTCTGGCCGGACCGCCATCCACGGATGTTACAGACGCCATCATCACTTTATCGCGAAATTTCGCCATCGGAGGTGGTGATATTGCCTCCGCGATGCTGCTATGCCCCCGTCCGGCGCACAACAATCGCCGAGGCACCTTTGACTATAACAGTCGCGCCAGGGCGTAAAGGCATATGCTGGCATCTCGCGCTGGTCGGGCTGGTCATCGGCCTGTTGTGGGCCGGTATCGGCCTGAGTCTCTGGCACGACCGACGAGACGGCCGAGCAGGAGGCCGCGAATGACACGGCAAATCTTGCCCGCGCCTTTGAAGAGAATATCACCCGGACCATCGAAGCAGTCGACCAGACGCTGCTGTTCCTGCGAGACGCCTACCAGCACGACCCGGCTGGGTTCGCCCAGCGGATCATGGGCCGTCCGGACGCGCCTTCCTCGACGATCTGCACATGCAGATGGGCTGGCCGGCGCTGACGGAAGGTGCTGTGGACCAATCCTTGCCCGGTCTCGCCCGACATGAATATTGCCGACCGGACCCACTTCCAGGTGCAGCAAATCAGCATCGACGATGAGCTGTTCATCAGCAGCCCCGTGCTGGGGCGGGTCTCGGGAAAATGGACCATCCAGTTCACCCGCAAGCTTTTCGCGCCGGACGGGTCTTTTGCAGGCGTTGCGGTTGTTTCACTCGATCCGGATTACCTACTCGCGCTTCTATGAATTCCATCTCGATCGGCAACGGCTCGATCATGCTGGTAACCACGTGCGGCATCGTCCTGGCCCGGGCGCCGGGAGCGACGCGGCTGCTAGGCGTCGAACTGCCCGAGGCGGTCAGGAGCCGGATCACTGCAGGCACAACCGATGGCAGCTATCAGCACCGTCAGCATCGTCGACCATGTCGACGGATCTTCAGTGCTCGCCACCTGCAACGCTATCCGCTGATCGTCGCCGTCGGCTTGGCGGCCGAGGATGTCTTCTGCCCTACGAACGTAACAGGCTCCTTTACGTCGCCGTCGGAACGCTGCTGTCGCTGGGCAGCATGATCGTCGGACTGATCATGTTGCAGCAACGCCGATTCGCTGGTGTCCTCGCGGCAGGCGCTCGCCACGACGCTCGAAAATATGTCCCAGGGCATCGCCATGGTCGATGCCAACGGCAATATCCCGGTGCTGAATCGTCGCGCGATCGAACTTCTTGACCTGCCGCCCGAACTCGTTGCCAACAGACCGACGGGCCAAAGTTCTTGGGAGTGGCAACTCGCCAATCGCGAATTCGGCGACGAGGACAAGTGGCCGGTGCCACGCTGGCGAATGCGCGCGTTCCCCAGGGGGGCGATGGAGACTACACCTATGAGCGTGCCCGCCCGAACGGGACGGTGCTTGAAGTGCGCACCCAGAGCCTGCCCGATGGCGCGCTTCGTCCGCACCTTTACCGATATCACTGATCGGAAACACAATGAAGCCGCCCTGGCCGCGGCCCGCGCGCGCGCGGCCCACGCCGAACGGATGCAGGTGCTGGGGCAACTGGCCGGCGGCATCGCGCACGACTTCAACAACATCCTGCAGGCGGTTCAGGGCGGCGCCGCCTGATCGCCAAACGCGCCGACGACCCCGAGAGCGTTCGCCGGTTTGCCCGCATGGTGCTGGACGCCACCGAACGCGGCACCTCGATCACCAGGCGGCTGCTCGCCTTCGCCCGCCGCGGCGAACTACGCGCCGAACCGGTCGATGCTGGCTCCGCTGCTCACCGCGCTGCGTGATGTCCTCAGCCATACGCTGGGCACGCACGATCGACGTAGAGCTCGATCTGCAAGACGACCTGCCGCCGCTGCTTGCCGACAAGGGCCAGTTGGAGACGGTGCTGGTCAATCTGGCCAACAATGCCCGCGATGCCATGCCGGACGGCGGCACGCTGACCTTGAGCGCGGCCGTCGAAGTGATCGACGACCAGCGGCACCCACCGTCGATCTCCAGCCCGGGCGCTATGTCCGGCTGTCCGTCACCGATACCGGCGACGGCATGGACGAGGCAACGCTGGCCCGAGCGCTGGAGCCGTTCTTCTCGACCAAGCCGCACGGGCCAAGGCACCGGCCTTGGCCTGTCGATGGCGAAGGGCTTCGTCGAGCAGAGCGGCGGCGCCCTGTCCATCACAGCGCGCCGGGTCGCGGAACCACTGTGCATCTGTGGCTGCCCGCGACGACACGGGCTGGAGACGCAGTGCAAGGCTGTCCGACGCGGCCCGGTCGTCCGCGACGACAGCCGCGGCGAGCAGATCCTTCTGGTCGATGACGACGTCGATGGTGCGCGAGACACTGGCCGCATCGCTCGAGGACGCCGGCTATGGCGTCCGATCGCCGCCGACGGCGGTGCCGCGGCGCTGCGATATCCTGGGTTCCGACGGCAACATCGATGTGCTGGTGACCGATCTCTCGATGCCCGAGCATCGATGGGCTGGCGGTCATTCGACAGGCGCGCGGCAGCAGCGGCCCGACCTGCCGGCGATGCTGCTGACCGGCTATGCCGGCCATGGCGCGCAACTGGCGGTTGGCGGTTCGCTGAACGGCGCCTTCACACTGGTGCGCAAACCTGTCACCGCCGCCCAGCTCGCCGACCGGATCGAGGCGCTGCTGGCGGTAGCGCTGCCGGGATAAGCTGCTAACCGGCCGCCGTCACCGTCTGGTCGGGCCTTTCGCGGATGAAGCGCGGACCGGTCTGCCCGTCGCCAGGCTGCTGCCCGCCGCTCACCACGCCGGGTTTCCCGCGCCGAAAATCCGCTACACTGACCGGAGCGCGGCAAAAACGGAGGAAACCATGCAAGGCGTCGTGTTTACCGGCGAGCGCGGTCTGGAACTGATGAACTTCCCGGACCCCACGCCCGGCCCGGGCGAGGTGGTCGCTCGAGATGAAGGCCTCCGGCATGTGCGGGTCCGACCTGCACCAATATCGCCGTCCAAAGACCCAGCCGCGCAACGCCACCGGCCTGCCGCCCAACCCGAACCCGACCATCGGCGGCCACGAGCCCTGCGGCGTGGTCGCCGCGATCGGCCCCGACGTGCTGCCGGCCGAGGCCAAGATCGGCCAGCGCGTCATGGTGCACCACTACCAGGGCTGCACCCAGTGCGGGCATTGCCGCTCCGGCTGGCAGCAGCTTTGCCAGGAAGTGCCGGTCAAGGTGTATGGCAACAACGCCCATGGCGGCCATGCGAAATACCTGCAGGTGCCGGCGAACACGCTGGTGCCGCTGCGCGACGAGCTGACCTTCACCGCCGGCGCGGCGATCGCCTGCGGGTCCGGCACCGCCTATGGCGCGCTGCGGCGGATGAACATCTCCGGCCGCGACACGATCGCGATCTTCGGCCAGGGGCCGGTCGGGCTGGCCGGCACCCAGTTCGCCAAGGCGATGGGCGCCCGGGTGATCGCGCTGGATATCAACCCGCAGCGGCTGGAGCGGGCCAAGGAATTCGGCGCCGATGAGGTGGTCAACCCCGGCTCGAATGATCCGGTAGCGGCGATCAAGGAACTGACCGGCGGCCGCTACGCCGACCTGACGCTGGATACCTCCTCCAACGCCGAGGCGCGGCTGAACGCCATCCGCAGCACCAAGGTGTGGGGCACGATGTGCTTCGTGGGCGAAGGCGGCGACGTGCATATCGATGTCAGCCCGCATCTGCTGCGCCGGCAGTTGACGCTGGTGGCGTCCTGGACGTTCTCCAACATCATCCAGGCGGAATGCGCCGATTTCTGTGTCGAGCGCAAGGTCGATGTGGACAAGCTGTTCACCCATCGCTGGACGCTCGATCAGGCGGATGAAGCTTACAAGCTGTTCGACAAGCAGTCGGACGGCAAGGGCGTGTTCCTGATTTGATGCATGACGAGCGTCGCCTGGCTCTACCGGGAGGCAGGCGCGCGCGGACTGATCGTGGGCAGTTCCGGCAACGTGAGCGCGCGCACGCCGGATGGGATGGTGATCACCCCGTCCGGCGGCGATCCTGCCACTGTCGCGGCTTCAGATCTGGCCGCGATCGGATGGAACGGCGCCCCCGCTTGTGGAACCGTGGATGCGACGCCCGGTGAGGCGATGCACAGCGTGACGCCATCCAGTGAATGGGCCATGCATGCGGCGGTTTACCACGCCTGTCCGGATGCAGGCTTCATCGTCCACACGCATGCCGACGCCTGCACCGCGCTGGCATGCCTGGGTTTGGCGCTTCCAGCCTTCCATTACATGGTCCTGCAGTTCGGCGGCGAGGATGTCCGCTGCGCGCCCTATGCGACGTTTGGCACTGCTGCGCTGGCGGAGGTGGCCGCGGAGGCGATAAGCGGACGCACCGGGTGTCTGCTTGCCAACCACGGCATGATCGTCTGCGCCGCAACAGCGGCACAGGCGCTGTCGAAGGCGGTTCTGCTGGAAACACTGTGCCGCCAGTATCTGCTGGCACTATCAGCGGGAACGCCTCGGTTGTTGACTTCGCGGCAGATGCGAGAGGCTCAGGAACGCTTCAAAACCTACGGGCCGCGCCGAGATCGGGCATCACGCAGCTAATCGGCCAGACGATCTTCGAAACGAAATTCCTTGCCCCTCACTCGGGGTTCATCTATTCGTTCCAGATGCGTGTTATCGAGCGGAGTTGTATCCAACTCGGAATTAGCGACCGGCATCACGTGTTCAGCCGGACCAGCGTAATATACGGCGCGCTCCAAAATATCGTGCTCCATCCAAGTTTTCTGCCGGTCTGCCTTGCCCTCTGCCTGGCAACGCGCGTTGGCGTGTTATTCATACGCCCTTTGGAACAGTCTTCCGATTTCCTCTGGTACGACGAGCGCGCGGAAGAGATCGTGTCCGGCTCCGGATACGCCGAGCGCGGCACATTAACCGCGTTCTGGCCCGTTGGGTGGCCGGGCTTCCTGGCTGCTGTTTTTTACGTAACGGGCCCATCGGTGCTGGTTGCTCAAATAGCAAACATCATCTTCTCTGCACTAACATTCGCACTTACCGCCTTGCTCGGAGCCGCGTTGTTTCGGAACCGAATGGTCGGTCGCGTCGCCGTGCTCATTCTCACCCTGTATCCCAACCAGATCAGCTACGTGCCATTACTGTCAACGGAGATATTTTTCGAATTCCTTCTGCTGCTGGGAATATACCTGCTCATGCAGGATCGGATTTTGCCCACTCTGTTGGCGGGCGCAGCCTTTGGTATTGGAACATTGACCAAATCGCAGGCCTTCCTCATCCCGGGCTTCGTATTGTTTTTCGTCTTTATTACGAAGCCTTCCAAGGAATCCTTCTTTCGAGCAGCCACCATCATGTGCGTGGCCTATATCGCGGCTGTGCTGGTGATATTGCCATGGACCTATCGGAACTACAGGGTTTTCGAGACATTCATACCGATTTCCACAAATGGAGGATGGACGCTGCTGACGGGAAACAACCCGGACGCGAACGGCGACTACACGCCGGAGACAATTCTGGCGCGCGATATCAGCCACGATCCTGCCGAACAAGTGGCGATGGACCGCCTCGCGCGCACAAGGGCAATCAACTGGATCGCGCAGAATCCCGCCAACTTTCTGATGTTGATGCCCAAGAAACTGATGCGCCTGTGGCTGCCTGACGGTGAGGCGGAGTGGTTTTACCAGCGTGGCTTTACCCATTACGATTTCCCATGTGCTGCTCTTTCGGGCGGTGAGAGTTTTCAACCAGGCTTATTATTTCTCTATCCTGTTGCTTGCGCTTCCTTCGGCGTGGCTACCGCTGAGAAGACGCCTCACTGCGTCGCCATGGACAACGGTGGGGCTGACGTTGTGCGCCTACGTAAGTCTGATCTCGTTGATATTCTCGGGCCAGTCCCGCTTTCACTTCAGCCTTATGCCATTCCTGGCAATCTACGCTGCTTCCAATATTGTTCGCTGGCTTACAAAGTATTCGGACCCGAGATCGGCTGGCGGGGCGGCAGCCATATGAATGACCTTACGATCCGGCTGTCGTTGGCCGATCCGAAGGAAATGATCGCACACGAGGTTCTCGGATGAGTTCGGCCATGTCGGTCTATCTCGACCTGTTCCGGATGCTGGCCGCACTCGTGGTGTTCTTGTCTCATACGGCGGGTTCGCGGCTGACCGACTTCGTGGTTCCGGAGGCTGTCTCATTCGGTGCGGAAGCGGTGGCTGCGTTCTTTGTTCTTTCTGGCTTCGTAATCGGATATGTCGCCGAGGAACGCGAAAGCTCGCCGCAACTCTATGCGACCAGTCGGCTGGCGCGACTGTATTCCGTGGCGCTGCCAGCCATTGTGGTTACATTGATATCCGATACGATTGGCCGCCATTTACAACCGGACCTATATGCTGGCAGCCCGGCCTTTTGGCAGCCTGCCACTCTGGCGAACCTGCTGCCGACCGTCCTGTTCGTGAACGAGTTATGGAGCAATCATGTTCAATTGGGCACGAACGGGCCATACTGGTCCTTAGGCTATGAGGTCTGGTACTACATTCTATTCGGCTTATTGGTATTTCTGCCGAAGGCCTGGCGGATTATTGCACTGGTCCTGTGGCTGGCCGTGGTCGGACCGCGCATTGCATTGGCATTGCCAATTTGGTTGATGGGTTATCTTGCATATCGTTTCGGCACAAGGCAGGTTGCGCGCCCATGGGTTGGCCTGACACTATTCGCCATGACGGTAGTGCTGTACCTGCCCGTTCATCTGACATTCGGCCAGCCATTTGGTCTGCAGAATCAATTGCACTTCACCGCGGTGGTTCTGCGCGGCTACCTCTATTACTATGCCCTTGGGTTTTTGATTTGCCTGAACTTCGTCGCCTTCTCGCTGATGTCGGGTCTGGTTACCAATATGGCGGCAAGAATTGCGCGGCCCGTCCGCTGGCTGGCCGGAGCGACATTCACCTTCTACCTCCTGCACATGCCCGTGGCGGTGCTACTCTGCGCGCTTTCTCCCCGGCCACCGGGATCGAGTGCGACCCGGCTTGGGGTACTTGGGGGAACCCTGCTGGTCGTGCTGGTACTCGCCGAGCTTGGGGAACGCCGAAAGAGGATCTGGCGGAGGTTGTTCGCTTTCTTGCTCTCACGCGGGGAGCAAGCGTTTTTGCTCCGGGCCTCTGCGTCACGCCCTGCTCGCGAGGTGTAGTTACCCAATGGCCTGCCGGACATCGGGGAGCGAAACCAACCGCCGTATCCAACCTGCCCTGGGCGGGCGGTGACGGAGCCGCAAAATTTACCGCAGTTCGCGCCGACCCGCTTGACCCAAATCCCCCATCCGCACAGTGTTCGCCGCAACGCATCCCTCGGGAGGATTCTCACCATGGCCATGCACAACGGCAGCGACCAAAACGCCTGCGCTCCCGCCGCTGGTTCGACGAACCGGGCGACCCCGCGATGACCGCGCTCTATCTCGAGCGCTACATGAACTACGGCATCACGCCGGAGGAACTGCGCGGCGGCAAGCCGATCATCGGCATCGCGCAGACCGGCTCGGACCTGTCCCCCTGCAACCGCCACCATATCGAACTCGCCAGCCGCATCCGCGACGGCATCCGCGACGCCGGCGGCGTGCCGCTCGAATTCCCGATGCACCCGATCCAGGAAACCGGCAAGCGCCCCACCGCCGCGCTCGACCGCAACCTCGCCTATCTCGGCCTGGTCGAAGTCCTGCACGGCTACCCGATCGACGGCGTCGTGCTGACCACCGGCTGCGACAAGACCACGCCCGCCTGCCTGATGGGCGCGGCGACGGTGAACATCCCCGCCATCGTGCTCTCCGGCGGCCCGATGCTGGACGGCTGGTGGAAGGGCCGCCTCTCCGGCTCCGGCACCATCGTCTGGGAGGGCCGCAAGCTCTACGCCGAAGGCAAGATCGGCTACGACGAGTTCATGGAGATGGTGTCCTCGTCGGCACCCAGCGTCGGCCACTGCAACACCATGGGCACCGCGACCTCGATGAACTCGCTGGCCGAGGCGCTCGGCATGTCGCTGCCCGGCTGCGCCGCCATCCCCGCGCCCTACCGCGAACGCGGCTGGATGGCGTTCGAAACCGGCAAGCGCATCGTCGGCATGGTGAAGGAAAACCTCCGCCCGTCCGACATCATGACCAGGCAGGCATTCGAGAACGCCGTGGTCGCCGCCGCCGCGCTCGGGCGCCTCCTCCAACTGCCCGATCCACATGGTCGCCATCGCCCGCCACATGGGCGTCGAGCACAACCTCGACGACTGGCAGCGGCTGGGTCCGGAGATCCCGCTGCTGGTCGACCTGCAGCCCGCCGGCCGCTTCCTGGGCGAGAAATTCCATCGCGCCGGCGGCGTGCCCGGCGGTGATGAAGGAACTGCTGGCCGCCGGCAAGTTGCACGGCGACGCCCGCACCGTTACCGGCCGCACCCTGGCCGAAGACCTCGCCGACGTCCCCGACGGCGACCGCGAAGTTATTCGTTCATACGCCAAGCCGATGCTGGAGGCGGCCGGCTACGTCGTCATGTCGGGCAACCTGTTCGACAGCGCGGTGATGAAGATCAGCGTCATCGACAAGGAGTTTCGGGCGCGCTTCCTGTCCAACCCGGACCGCCCGAACGTGTTCGAGGGCAAGGCAATCGTGTTCGAGGGTCCCGAAGACTACCACCACCGCATCGAAGACCCCGACCTCGGCGTGGAGGAACAATCCGTTCTCATCATCCGCAACTGCGGCCCGGTCGGCTATCCCGGCAGCGCCGAGGTGGTGAACATGCAGCCGCCGGCCTCGCTGCTGAAGCGTGGCATCAACACGTTGCCGACGATGGGTGATGGGCGCCAGTCCGGCACCTCCGGCTCGCCCTCGATCCTCAACGTGTCGCCGGAGGCGGCTGTCGGCGGTGGGTTGGCGATTCTGAAGACCGGGGACCGCATCCGCATCGATCTCAACACCCGCAAGGTGGACGTCCTGCTGCCGCCGGGCGAACTCGCCGCGCGCAAGGCCGCATGGACCCCACCGAAACTGCCGACGATGACGCCGTGGGAAGAAATCTATCGCTCGATGGTCGGTCAACTCGGCACCGGCGCATGCCTGGAACCGGCCACACTGTTCCTCGACGTCATCGAAACGCGTGGAGAGTCCCGCAACAACCATTAATCCAACGGAATGAACAAGCTCCCGTCCTCCATGATTGGCTGAGCAACACCTCAGCCAATCATGGTCCATGCAGACCTGCGCGGCCTGGTCGCGCCTGCCTGCTTAGGAGTTACTTGGTCGCAAACCTGCAAAGGTTTGCTTAGGCACGGCGGCGGCGGCGTCCGAAGCTGCTGCCCAGGCGCAACAGCGGGATCAGCAACTGCGTCAGGCTCAGGGCGCTGGTAATGCCCTCGATCGCTTTTCGCCGAACCTCCCGCGCTTCGATTTCCACCCTGCTCGGCGATGACCGGCCGGCAAGGACCAACAGGATGATCCCAACGAGCAAGTCCGCCCCGCCGAGGATACCCGCTGTTATCAGGAATGACTGGCCAAGCTCCGTCCGGATCGCATACCACGCCGCGACGTGGCCGAACGTGACGGCGCCCAGCACAAAGAACAGCGCAACAACGGCAAAAACAACCCGCGTAACCATGCGGGTTGCCATGCCACGCAGCCTAACGCCCTCGGCTTCCGCCGCGATACGGGCAAGCCGAACAGGTCGCATCGGTCAGCGCATCACGCGGCCGATGATCCACCCGGCAACAGCGGCGATCATGATCGCGATCAGCGGCTGATCCTTAACCCGGCCGGACACCATCTGCGCCTGGTCACGCACCGCACCACTTGCCGTGTTGTAGGCGCTTTCGGCCCGGCCTGCGTAATCAGCCATCGCCGGAGTCACCCGGTCCTTCATCAGCGCCTCGACCTGTTCCCGTAGTCGAACAATCTGCGCCTGCGCATCATCGAGCTTACTGCGCGCGTCATTGGCAAAGGCCATGCGTTTTCTCCTTCAGAAGTGAGTACGTCTGGAAACGACAAGTAAGCAGTCTGGTTCCCCAACGACACCCCGCCGGCAGCACGCTTGCGCGATATGTTGCCGTTTGGCCGCGTGGACGGGGATGGTGCAGCCGAACCGGATATGGCTGACGAGCGCCCCGTCCGACCGGAGGCCGCCGCTGCACAGCCTGCCAGCCGCCGTGACAGCCTATTCGGCAGGTCGCTCTTCCAGGCTCGCCAGCGATCGTCCCCTGGTTTCCGGCAGCAGCAGCAACGCCACAATCATCAGTGCCAAACCACAAAAGCTGAAGATCGCGATCGCCGCGGCCAACCCCAGGCGGGCGGCGAGGATACCGACCAACGCCGGGAACACCGCGCCGATGCCCCGTCCGACATTGTAGCAGAACCCTTGCCCGACGCCGCGCACGGCGGTTGGAAACAGTTCGGTCATGAACGGCCCCATCGGCGAGAACATCATCAGGTTGATGAAGCCCAGCAGGAAGCCAACCGGCAGGATCACGTTGTTGCTGAGTGGCGCAAACAAATACACCAGCATCAGGACGACCGATCCGATCGCCGAGGTCAGGAACGTCGCCTTGCGTCCGATGGCGTCCGACAGGTAGGCGCCCGAAACAAATCCAAAAAACGCCCCCAGGATCAGCACCATCAAGTAGCTGCCGGTGCCCACCGACGTCAGGTGCCGCTCGGTTTTCAAATACAGCGGCAGGAAGGTGGTGATCGCGTAGCTCGACCCCTGCGCGCCGGTCACCATCATCGCCACCCGCCAAGTGGTTGACAGGTACGGCGGCTTCAACGCGGAAAACAGGTGCAGCATGCCTGCGTTCCTGGCCGCATGCGGCTGAATTGGCGGCTCCTGCACAAAGCGGCGGATCCAGAACACCAACCCCGCGGGCGCCAGGCCGATCCAGAACATCACCTTCCACGTCAGCGCGTCCGGCAGGTTCGCCGACAGGATGGTGTACAGCAGCGCGGCGGTGCCCCAGCCGACCGACCACCCGGTCTGCACCAGGCCAACCGCCCGGCCGCGGTACTTGTCGCGGATGACCTCGCCCATCAGCACCGCGCCTGCCGCCCATTCGCCTCCGAAGCCCAGTCCCTGCAGCGCTTTCAGCACGAACAGCTGATTGAAATCCTGCGCAAAGCCGCAGAGGAAGGTGAAGAACGCGTACCACAGGATGGTCACCTGCAGCACCCGAACCCGGCCAAACCGGTCCGACGCGGCACCGGCCATCCAGCCGCCGAATGACGAGACCACCAGCGTCACTGTCGCCAGCACGCCCGCCTCGGCGGTGGTGATGCCCCAGAGTGTCAGCAGCGACGGGATCACGAAGCTGAAGATCTGCACATCCAGCGCATCGAGCGACCAGCCGCCGAAACAAGCCGCCATGGTGCGGCGTTCGGTGGTCGTCAGCTCCTTGAACCAAGCCAGCATGCGCCTCTCCGGAGAACATTATTGCTTCGTTGACACAGTGAAGCGCGGCCTCCGCCCGGAGGCAAATCGTGCTGCCTGTCCGGGTTCGGCGCCACGGCATCGGGGCGGACGGCGGGGGCGCGCGAGCCATAAAATGCCGCATGCGATGCGACCGAACCCCGGCTCGCTGGTTATGGTCGCGCCTGAAACAACGGAGAACCAGGAATATGACCGACCATACCTATCGCGTGATCGAACTCGCCGGATCATCGGAAACCAGCCACGCCGATGCGATCGAAAACGCCATCGCGCGCGCTTCCAAAACCACCCGTAACCTGCGCTGGTTCGAAGTGACGCAGATGCGCGGCGAGATCGAGGACGGCAAAATCCGCCATTACCAGGTGACCATGAAGGTCGGCTTTACGTTGGAGGATTGGCTCCGCAGTGCTTCCGTGGCTAGGGGTGACCTCGAGCAGCGAAATAGCCTAAACCCGCCCCCGCCGCGCCGAATAGGTGCGGCGGGGGAGGGATCCGATGCCATCACTGACCGGTAAGACAGCCTTTGTCACCGCTGCGGGCCAGGGCATTGGCCGGGCGACCGCTCAAGCGTTCGCCGCCGCGGGAGCCCGCGTCATCGCCACCGATGTCGATACGGCGAAGCTTGGGGCCTGGAGTCGGACCTTATTCGCACGCTGGGCCTGAACGTGCTTGACGCCGCGGCGATCGCTGAAGCCGCGGCCAATGCCGGCCCGGTCGACATCCTGTTCAACTGCGCCGGCGTGGTCCATCAGGGCACTCTGATGGAAGCCACCGAGGCCGACTGGAGCTTTGCCTTCGACCTGAACTGCCGCTCGATGTTCCGCACCATGCAGGCGTTCCTGCCGGGCATGCTGGCCCGCGGCCGCGGCTCCATCCTCAATATGGCCTCGGTCGCGTCCAGCCTGAAAGGCGTTCCCAACCGCTTCATCTACAGCGCCTCGAAAGCCGCCGTCATCGGCATGACGCGCTCCGTCGCAATCGATTATGTAACCCGTGGCATTCGCTGCAACTGCCTGTGCCCCGGCACGGTGGAAACACCCAGCCTAGACGAACGCATCGCCGCAAATGCCGCCGCGGCGGGCTCCCTCGAGGCGGCGCGAGCCGCGTTTGTCGCACGCCAGCCGATGGGCCGGCTTGGCACGCCGGAGGAAATCGCCGCGCTCGCGGTTTACCTGTCCGGCGACGACGCCCAGTTCATCACCGGCCAGGCGATCGTCATAGACGGCGGCCTGACGCTTTAGCGCATGACCGCGCCGAGCGAACCGTCCAACACCTGAACGAGGGGAAGAAGATCCTATGAAACTGCTGCGCTACGGCTCGGCCGGGTGCCGAAAAACCGGGCCTGTTCGCCAACGACGGCTCCATCCGCGATCTCAGCGCCTGGTGCGCGACATCGATGGCTTTGCTCTGTCCGACGCATCGCTGCGCATGATCGCCGACGTCGATCCGATGAAGCTCCCGAAGGTCGAAGGCAATCCTCGCATCGGGCCCTGCGTCGCCCGCCCGGTGAACTACGTCTGTATCGGCCTCAACTACGCCGATCATGCGGCCGAAACCGGCAATCCGATCCCCAAGGAGCCAATCGTGTTCCTGAAGTCGCTCAGCGCCTTCACCGGCCCGAATGACGACGTGAAAATGCCGCGCGGCTCGAAGAAGCTGGACTGGGAGGTCGAGCTCGGCGTGGTCATCGGCAAGACCGCGCGCTATGTGCCGGAAAACGAGGCGATGGACTATGTCGCCGGTTATTGCGTCTGCAACGACGTCAGCGAGCGCGAATTCCAGACGGAGCGTGGCGGCACCTGGGACAAAGGCAAGGGCTGCGACACGTTCGGCCCGACCGGCCCGTGGATGGTGACCAAGGATGAGGTCAGCGACCCGCAGGACCTGCCGCTGTGGACCGAGGTCAACGGCAAGCGCTTCCAGGACGGCTCCACCCAGACCATGATCTTCAACGTGGTCAAGCTGGTCAGCTACGTCAGCCACTTCATCACGCTGCATGCGGGCGACGTCATCGCCACCGGCACTCCGCCGGGCGTCGGCGTCGGCGTCAAGCCCGAACCGGTCTTCCTGAAGGTCGGCGACGTCATGCGGCTGGGCGTCGAGGGCCTGGGCATCCAGACCCAGCGGATCGTCGCCGCCTGAACGCGCCGCGGCGTCACCGCCAATGCCGCCTGCTATCGGATCGGGAGAGCAGCGGAGGAGGTGGTGCCGCGGGCACGGCTCGCCACGTAGGCCGGCGGCCGCAACGATAGCACGATGTATCGCGCGTCGCTGATGGGCGATCACCTGCCTGACGCTGCAAGCGTCTTGGTCTTCGCCTACTCCTCCTCGTCCGGCACCGGAGCGCCTGCATGCGGGCCGAATCTGGCGCTCGCGGAGACGGAACAATTCCACCATGCCGGTCACCCCCGGCAGCACGGCGGCGATGCCGCAATAAGGGCATAACGGCGTGTCGCCGTCATCGATCCAATCGATCACCTCCGAAGCCGGGAAGGTCTGAAGGCAACAAAAGCAGCCGCAGTCCATGAGGTTCGCCCCAATCTTCCGGCTGTCGATGTTCCAGCCGCCCATCATCCCACTCATCGTTTTGACCACCCTCATCAGGCTGGCGTTCGCCGCCACCACCGGCCTCGGGGTGGACGAGAGTTATATGGTGACTGCCGGGCGCGTGCTGAGTTTCGGCTATTTCGACCATCCGCCGGCAAGCTGGTGGCTCTCCTGGGGGCCGCCCATCTGCTGGGCACCGAGGCACCGGTGGCGGTTCGCCTGCCGTTCATTCTGCTGTTCGCCCTGTCGCAGTTCCTGGCTTGGCGGATTGGTTGCCTTCTGGCGGGCCGGGAGGCCGGATTCTGGGCCGCGGTCGCGCTCAACATTGCCCCGGTCTTCGGTGTAACCACCGCGACCTGGGTTCTGCCCGACGGGCCGCTCGACACAGCGCTGCTGGGGGCGGCACTGTGCCTGTTGCACGCGCTCCCCGCTTCCGGCAGCCGAGCGGCCGGTTGGTGGACAGCGGCAGGCCTGTGCGCGGGCTCGCGCTGTTTTCGAAATACTCCGCCGCGCTGACAATTGGCGGGGCGTTTCTGTATTGCTCGTCACCCCGGTGCACCGCGGCTGGTTGCGCCGTCCGCAACCGTACTTCGCGGCGGCAGTTGCCTTGTTGGTATTCTCGCCGGTGCTGATCTGGAATGCCACACATGGCTGGGCGTCGTTTGCGTTTCAGGGCGACCGGGCAATGGGCTTGCGGTTCCGGCCGCTGATGCCGTTCCAGACGCTGGGTGGCGAGGCCTTGTTCGTGCTGCCGTGGTTATGGCTGCCGATCATGGTCGAGTTCATAAAGGGCTTCCGGCGCGGCGCGATCTGGCCTCACCGCTTGCTGGCCTGTCTGGCAGCCCCGCCAATTGTCGGCTTCGCCCTGATCTCTGCCTGGTCAAGTCAGCGAATCCTCTACCACTGGGCGGCGCCCGGCTACCTCATGCTGTTCCCTTTGCTCGGAAGCGCGATCGCACTCCGGATAGACAAAGCATGGGTACGGCGCACGCTTGCCGGTTCCGCGGCATTGGCGTTGCTCACGACCACGATCATCGCCGGCCAGATCCAGTTCGATTGGCTGGCGGAACCCTTGCCAGATCATGCGCAACGACCCTACCGCGGAGGGCGTTGACTGGGTCTCGTTGCGCGATGGCCTGCAGGTGCGCGGATTGCTGCCGCCGGGGGCCATCGTTGCCCGTTCAACTGGCGAGACGCCGGGAAGATCGGTTACGCTCTTGGACCCGATGCAACAATGCTTTGCCTAAGCCCAGACCAACGACAATTCGGGTTTGCCTTCCCGCCGGATCATTACGCGCTGCATGACGTGCTGCTGCTGGCGGTCGAACCCGCGCCACACGCACTGGAACAAGCGCGCCGCTGGTTCCAGTCCGCCGACGTCCTGGCCCCAGCCCTGGTCCGTCTGGATGGGCGGGTCCTTCGAATGGTGACCGTCCTGCAGGGTCATGGCCTGAGACCATGATCCGGCCGACGGACCGCTGCCTCGGCGACCGATGGCGTTGCACCCTTTGCGGGGCAACGCCTGGCCGCGCAGGCTTCAGTTGATAAGATTATAGAACTTCGCCGCATTCTCGCAGGTGATCTTGTGGACCTGTTCGGCGGTCAACCCGCGGAACTGCTCTTCAATATACTTGCTCGACTCCGGCCAGATGCCGTCCGTGTGCGGGTAATCGGACCCCCACATCAGAGTATCCTCCGTCATCAGATTGTTCGTATTCAACAACTTCGGTCCGATCGGATCGAACTGGAAGGTTGCCTTGCATTGGCGCTGCCAATACTCCGACGGCTTCAACTTCATCAAGTCACGGAACCGGTCCTCGAATTCGAAATCCATCCGGTCAAGGGCGTATGGTATCCAGCCGATGCCGCTCTCACCGAATGATACCCTCAGTCGAGGATAGCGTTCGAACACGCCGGCACCCATCATCGCGGCCAGTATATGGATTAGGCCCATCTGGAACGCTGAGACACCGGTGAACATCGCTGCCCGCCGCACCTGCCCCGACGCCATCTCCCGCGCCCGAGGCGGCGTGGTCGGGAATGTGTGAAAGTGCAACGGTAGCTGCACATCGCTCACCGCCTGCCACAGCGGTTCCCAGCACGGGTGCCACATCGGCTCCATGTCCCACGAGCACGACAGCTCCAGCCCGCGAAGACCCATCTTGGCGCTGCGATAAACCTCCGCGGCGGCATGTTCCACATTGCCGTAAGGCAGGCAGGCCAACCCGATATGACGATCGGGATAATGACTGCAGAAATCCTTCAGCCAGTCATTGTAGATCCTGAACATCTCCGTTGCGGCCTCATTGTCCTGCATTTTTGATGCGGACCCGAGGATACCGAAGATGACCTCGGCGTCGACGCCATCGCGGTCCATTTCCTTGATCCGCAGATGAGGGTCGCTGACACGCTGGATACCCTTCTTGCCGTCCGCGAACATGCCTGTCGCGGCCATGATGTCGACGCGCTTGTTCTGGCCGGGGACCAGCTTCGCTCCGCCCGGTCCGACGCCATTCAACAAACCGAAATTGGCACCGCTTTTGGTGACCCACTGTGGACCGTCCGGCCCATCCGTGACGTACGGCATGCGGTCACGCAGTTCATTGGACGCCTCCGAGACAAACAACTCTGGGGGCATCCACGGCATATCGAGGTGGCAATCGGCCGAAATCCGTCTGTACTGCATAGTCCCCTCCCTGCTTTTCTGGTGAAGCCGTTGGTTGTAGGGATGCTACACCCGGATCAGCTACGCCGCCAAATTCTGGCGGTTGACACTCGGTTCGCGTGCTCACCCAACACTGGCGAAATCGAAGCGATCTCCCCTACTCAAGTAGAAACCGCCAGCAAGTGCAGGCTTGCAACGTGCCTGCGTCGGATGGGCCTGCCGATGGGGCGCCTCGCTGCGCCTGATTGCGCCCCGCGTGAACTCGCTGATAGTCTTCCCTCGGAATGGGCAACTAAAGACTCATCCGAAACAGGTCGGCTACAAACAGGGAGTTCAAAGCAATGTCTGGATACGCCGGAAACGCGGCAAGTGATCCGTGGTGGAAAGAACCAACGAAGGACCAGTGGTACGCCTATTGCGCCGCCTGGTTAGGTTGGACGCTCGACGCCTTCGATTTTACAGTCTTCCTTCTGATCATGGCGCCGATCGCTCAGGAGTTCGGGGTTCCGCTGATCGACGTGACCGCCATCTTCTCCGTCACGCTGGTGATGCGCCTGGGCGGAGCGACGGCGTCCGGCTGGCTGGCCGATCGAATGGGGCGCCGGGCACCTCTGATGATTTCCATCCTTTGGTATTCCGTCTGTAACTTCCTCGCGGGCTTCTCACCCAGCTTCACTTTCCTGTTCGTAATCCGAGCGCTGCTGGGAATTGGAATGGGAGCCGAATGGCCGGCTGGCGCGGCACTGGCGATGGAATCCTGGCCGGCGCGGTCTCGCGGGCTGATGTCCGGAGTGTTGCAGGGGTCATGGGGATTGGGCTTCGCACTGTCCGGCCTGGCCTACGGTTTCCTGTATGGGCCGTTGGAGGCATGGCACAAGGGCTACGGGTGGCGCGGGATGCTGATCCTGGGCGTGCTGCCCGCTTTGGTCTGCGTCTGGATCCGCATGTATGTGAAGGAACCCGAGGTCTGGACTGAGAACAAGAAAATCCAGGACGCCACGCAAAAGCAGGTCACGCTGCCATTGTTCGCTATCTTCAAACGCAAATATTTGTGGAACACCGTCACTGGCTGCGTGTGGATGGCGGCGAACTTCTGCGTCTACTACGCGGTCTGGGCCATGCTCGGCACCTACCTGACGAAGGAACTTGGCTGGACGCCGGCCCAGGTGGCAGTGCCGGTATTCTGGGGCAACATCCTTACGTTCCTTGCATGCAGCTTCTGGGGCGCGGCATCCGAACGGGTCGGACGCCGCTGGGCGCTGATGATTCCGACGACCGTCGCCTTGTTCATCGTTCCGCTGTACATAACGCAGGTTGATCGGACCGTGTTCCTTTGGTTCTTCCTGCTGTTCATCTGTTTCTTCAGCGGCAAGGACGCACTGAACCCTGCCTGGCTGTCGGAACGCTTCCCGACGGAAATACGAGCCACCGCCTCGGGATTCATCTATCACCAAGGCGCGGTCTGGGGCGCCGCCGTCGCACCGATCCTGACCTACTTCGCGGTGAACCAAGGCATGGGTTTCGCCACGCCGATGATGTACGCCACCATCGGTTCGCTGGTCGTGTACATCATCGCGGTGTATCTGGGGCCGGAAACCAGGGGTATGGTCATGTCCGCCGCTCCGGAAGTGATCGAGGCCGAAGTCACCCTGGGTTAGTCCACAGCGGCACGGACGGAGCGATAGTCCCGGCCGTGCCGCTGACATACAAAACGTGGCAACGCTGATCTGGAAGAATGCTCGGGCACCCGTCGGCGCTCGTTGCTGAGGGAGCTAGGTCAGCCGCCAGTGCACCAGCGTGAACGGCGGAGCGGCTGAATCGTGATGCTCGAACACCGCCGTCACCTCAGCCCCGATTGCCACATCCTGCTTCGGATCACCGAGCAGATTGCCCACCATCCTTACGTTCTCCGCACCAGGCAGTTCCACCAATACGGCGATATAGGGCCCGTGCCCGTTCAAGGCGGGATGCACCGGATGCCAGATGCGCTGATGGCTGTAGATGATTCCGCGCCCCTCGACCTCTCGCCAATCGAGATCGAAGCTGTTGCAACGGTGACAAATCCACTCCGGTCCCCATTGCCAGTGATCGCAGCCTCGACAGAACTGGATCATCAGCTTCTCGCGCCGGGTCCCGTCCCAGTAGGCAGTGGAGAGACCATCGGCGCCGGCGGAAGGAGCGGGCAGGCCTTCGGGAAGGTATGACATCACAGAACGGCCTCCGAACCCAGGATCAAGGAACTTACCGGCGTTACCATTGGGCCACCGATCACGATCACCGCATCATTCCGCGGCGCCTGATTGACCGAGACGCCTCGTATCTGGCGCACCGCCTCGTTCACCAGTTCCAGTCCGTGCATGTAGCACTCGGCAAGGTTCCCGCCGCTCGTGTTCAGCGGCATCTTACCTGAAGGCGCCAGCAGATTCTCGATGCGCAACAGATCATTGGCCTCCTCTGGGGCGCAGAACCCATGCTCCACGAGGCTCATGAGCACGCCGCCGGTAAAATTCTCATAGCACTGGACGACACCGATATCTTTCGGTCCCATTCGCGCCATATCGTAAAGGTTTGGCGCCACCGTCGCGAAATGAGAACTGGGATAATTCGGGCCATTGTGGATCGGCGCCGCACAACGATGATCGGAGCCCCCAGCGACGCCCAGCAGATAACTGGCCTTATGCGGCAGGTCTTTGGCTCGGTCCGCCGGCATGATGATCACCGCGGCGGCCCCATCGTTTTCCAGGCAGCAGTCAAACAAGTGAAACGGCTCGACGATCCACCGCGACGCATCATATTTTGCCTCATCCAGTGGCCGGCCGTACATGACCGCCCGCGGATTGTTCTGCGCATGGTGATACGACGCCAGCGATATTGCCCTCAGCGCGTCTTGCTTCACGCCATGGTCGTGCATGAAGCGCACGACCTTCATGGCGAATTTCTGGGCCGGCGACATGATTCCATACGGGATGGTGAATGCGTCATCCCCGGAGGCCAATGGCGCTCCTGTCCCTCGCCCGAAGCGGGCAAACTGTCCCTGCGCCAAGGCGCGAAATGCCACAACGCAATTGGCCATGCCGGAGGCCACAGCCGCCGCCGCATTCCCGACCGCCGCGGCAACGCCGCCACCACCGCCACCCCATTGCATATTAGAGAAGCGCAACTGCCTGGTTCCCAGCGCCGCCGCCAGCCGGGACGGATCGTTCCGGTCGTTGGAATAGGAAGCGAAGCCGTCGATGTCCTTCGGATCGATGCCCGCATCCTTTGCCGCGGCGAGCACTGCCCGCAGCGCCAGATTGAACTCACTGTCGGGCGATTGGCCATGCTTATAGTAGGTCGTCTCGCCTATACCGGCGACAACGACCTTTCCGCGCAATGTTCGTCCCGTCATTTGGTGCGTCCCTCCTGGCACGGTTTTGCCTCGACCAAGCGAAGAATGCCAGCGGAGGAAATGCAAAGATCGCCCAATTTGCCGCGGGCCAGGCCATTGTCAAACGCGGGCACAAGGAACCCGCTCGATGTCTTGTTCGATCGTCAACAGCAACGAGGAAAGGTGTGCCGTAACGATCACTCTTAGTCTGGATCATGATTTGTGACGAATCGTGACATGCCGGTCAGCTTAAACATCGACCCTCGACTTGCCGAAGCGCATTGTGCATGATCTTTCATACCATGATCGTCTGTGCCTCTCGTCCACTGATATCCGTTCACTTCCCGAAGGGGAGCGGATCGACATTATTATCTGAACTGACGGCGGCTTTCGGAAGCGATAAGCTCTATCGCGACTATGATTGCGATCCGCTTGATCCAGTCAACCCGTTGCGGGTGAACAAAGACCGATTCTTACGAAACCGTCCGCACGACATTCAACCATTCAACGCCGTGCATGGTCACTTTCCAATTGTCAAATATGATTGCCTGCCTTCAGCTTTTCGGATTGTGATGCTTCGGGAGCCGGTCGAAAATTTGATCTCGATATACTATTTTTGGCGCAGTTTATTTCTCACCTCGGTGCGAGGCCACGACGTCTTCGAGTATGCGAAACGCCAGCAATTATCACTGTTGGAGCTGGCGGAGATCCCTGGGCTTCGTCGGCTGATGTCGAAGTCGTACTTTGGGGGTTATGATATGCGTCGGTTCGACGTAATTGGAGCCTATGACAGACGGGCGGAATTTTTTGGCGCGGTCTCATCTGCTATCGGCAGGACACTGAGCCCTGACAGATGGCAAAACGCGACGCCGATCTCGGAGGAGCGAGGCAACGTGATGAATGATTCCAGGCTCATGGCGCGATTAAGCGACCTGCTACAGGACGACGTGCGATTCTATGAGCAGCACACTGGCAAAACGAGGCGATCGTGGTTTTCGTCGCGGCCGTTCTTTGTAAACCGAGCGGTATGCTCCCCGCCGAACTTGGCGGGCAGAGCGGGTTAGGTGGCTAATATCAGCCTCAATCCCACACCACGCGGCCCCCTTCGATCAGTGTAACCGGACCGGGTCGGGGACGGTACTCAACCGACCTCCACCCGCATCCCTAACCGCCGCGACGCGATCAGCGCGCCATCGGCCATCGCGCGCAGCTTTGCCCACACCACGTCCTCCGCCACCCGCCCCCGCCCGGCGGAGGTGTCGAACCCGCAATCGGTTCCGGCCAGCACCCGGGTCGGATCGCCGACCGCCTGGACCACCCGCTCCAGTCGGTCGGCGACCACCTCGGGATGTTCGACGAAATTGGTCAGCGGATCGATAACGCCGGCAACCACCACCTGCCCGTCATCCAGCGGCAGATCCTTCAGGCAGCGGTATTCGTGCGCGTGCCGAGGGTTGGCGAACGGCAGCACCCAGCCGCCGACCTTCGCTCTGGCTGATCGCCGGCAGAATGTCGTGCAGGTCCACGTCGCAGTCGTGCGGCGCCTCATAGTTGCCCCAGCAGGCATGGATGCGCACCCGGTCGCGCGGGATGTTCTCCAGCGCGTCGTTGATCGTTCCCACCACGCGTTCGGCGAAATCGAGGAAGTCGCCCAGCGGCCGGTCCTGGAAGGAAACATGCCGCTCCAGCGCCAGATCCGGCGCGTCGATCTGCAGCAGGAAGCCGGCGCTGCGACGATCGCCTCGTATTCCACCCGCAGCGCCTGACCCAGCGCATGCAGATAGGCGTCCTCGGTATCGTAGTGCTCATTGAGCAGGGCGGCGGCGATGATGCCCGGGCGACGGCGCGGTCATGAACGGCTCGGCGAAGCCACCCTCGACCTCCGCCAAGGTGGCCAGGAACTCGTCGCATTCCGCCTTGACCAGCGCCGGATCGAGATAGGTTACCGCGCCGATCGCCTTCGGCAGCGTGCCGCGGTTGCTGACCGATTTCCGCACCGCCGTCCTGTTCCGCCGCCAATGCCCGGTAGCCAGGATATTTCGCCACGTCGGCCATCGGCCGGCGGTTCCAGCTGCCGCCGAAGCCGCTCATGCGGCGGCGGACATACAGAAAGAACGCCTCGCGCTGCTGCTCGCCGTTGTTGCCGACGTCGATGCCGGAGGCGATCTGCTGGCGCACGACATGGCGCGTCGCCGCCTTGCCCGCCGCGTCGAGCGCTGCCTCGTCGATCGCCTCGCCCTCCGCCCGGCGGGCGTAAAGCTCGGTCAGCGCCGCGGGCCGCGGCAGGCTGCCGGTGTGGGTGGTCAGGATGCGGTCCTGGCTGCGTCAGCATCAGACGGCTCCTTCCAAGAACGGCGTATAGCCGAATAGGCCGACGGCGCCGCCGGTGTGCAGGAAGACGATCGTCTCGCGCTTCGGCAGGACGCCCTTGCGGATCAGGTCGATCATCCCGGCCATGGCTTTGCCGGAGTAGACCGGGTCCAGCAGGATGCCTTCCTCCTGCGCCAGCATGCGGACGGCTTCGCCCATCGCCTTCGGTCGGGATGCCGTAGCCGTCGCCGACATAGTCGCAGTTGGCGACGATCGACTTCGCGCGGCGATGGCGCGTTTTCATGCCGACGTATTCGGCGGTGGCCAGGGCCAAGCGGTAGACGTTTTCCTCCTGCCGGTCGCGCGGCAGGCGGACGCCGATTCCCAGGACCGGAACCTGGGCGTTCATGCCCTCCAGCCCGACGACCAGGCCGGCATGAGTTCCGGCGCTGCCGGTGGCGGTGACGATGCGGTCGATCCGCAGGCCCATCTCGTCGGCCTGCTGCATCAACTCCTGGGCGCAGGAGACATAACCGAGGGCGCCGACCTTGTTGGAGCCGCCGCCGGGGATGACATAGACGACTTCGCCCGCCGGCGCGCAGTTCCGCGCCCTTCTTCTCCGCCTCGGCGTTCATGTCCAGGCCGCCGGGCCGGTACTCGATCCGGCAGCCAAACAGCTTGTCCAGCAACACGTTGCCGCTGCCCAGATAGTCGCGGTCATTGGTGTCGATCCGGTGCTCCAGCAGCGCGGTGCAGGTCATGCCGAATTTCCGCGCCACCGCGGCGGTCTGGCGGACGTGGTTCGACTGCACCGCGCCCTGGGTGACGATGTGGCGTGGCACCCTGGGCCTTCGCCTCGCCGATCAGCCACTCCAATTTGCGCACCTTGTTGCCGCCCGTCGCCACCACGGTGCAGTCATCCCGCTTGATCCATATTTCCGGCCCGCCCAGGCCTTGGTCAGGTTGTCCAGCCGCTCCAGCGGGGTGGGGCCGGAAACAGGCGGACCCGCGGAAACCGGGCGAGATGCATGGGTCTCTCCATGAAAATTGTTTTGATCGTGATGGCCGAAGCTTTAATTTCGTCCATCCGGTGTCATCCGGCAATGTAACGCCGGTCGGCCACCGCAAGAATAAGGTGATCGATTGACGCTAACGGCGCGTAAGAGAACACCAGCAGGAGGCCATCGACATGCATATCATCCGGCGGAAGGGTGGGAGATCCCCGAGCACACAGGCGACGCCCGAGCACGTGGTGTTGAAGCGGCGCGCTGTTGTCGCCGGCGCGGCGGCCATGGCCATCCTGCCGCTGACGGCCCGGGCGGCGGATCGAGTGACCAATCCGGATTTCAAGCCCGGCCGAGCGGTGACCGATGAAAAATATGCGACGACCTATAACAACTACTATGAGTTCGACGACAGCAAGAACATCTGGCGGGACGCCCAGGCGCTGAAGCAGCGCCCGTGGACCATCAAGCTCGACGGCATGATGAGCAAGCCGCGCACGATCGACATCGACGATCTGCTGAAGCAGGTGTCGCTGGAGGAACGGATCTACCGGCATCGTTGCGTCGAGGCCTGGGCGATGACGGTGCCGTGGACCGGCTTTCCTTTATCGCAGCTGCTGAAGATCGCCGAACCGCTGGGCTCGGCTAAATATGTGGTGTTCGAGACCGCACAGGACAAAGTGATGGGTGGCCTGAATGCACCGTTCTACCCATGGCCATATATGGAAGGGCGTGACCATCGACGAAGCCGCGAACGACCTGGCGTTTATCTCCACCGGCCTGTACGGCAAGCCGCTGCCGCCGCAGAACGGCGGGCCGATCCGCCTGACTCTGCCCTGGAAATACGGCTTCAAGTCCGCCAAGGCGATCGTCAAGATCAGCTTCACCGACAAGCGTCCCTCCACCTTCTGGGAGTCGATCGGGCCGTCGGAATACGGATTTTGGGCGAACGTGAACCCGGCGGTGCCGCATCCGCGCTGGAGCCAGGCCACCGAGCGGCTGCTGGGCAGCGACGAAAGGGTGCCAACGCAGATTTTTAATGGCTATGCTGAGCAGGTTGCTGGCTTATATACCGATCGCAAGAACGAGAAGCTGTTCATGTGATTGCCCAACGTGTCCTGGCCGTGGTTGCCGCCGTCCTTGCTGGTCGCCGCTGTCGCCATCGCGACGTTTGGGCCGGAAACATGTCGCTTGGGCCAGGCGCTGTACCTTTTCGATCATGACGTGCTGGATAAACTGCCGACTGGTCCACCCGGACCCTGGGAACTGGGTATGGGTCGCGGTGATCCAGCCGATGCTGGTACGCCCTGCCTGGCTGCTCCCTGCGTCCGCTGGGTTGGTCTGCATCGGCCTATCGCTGTCGCTTTCCAACCGCAAGACCACACACCGGTCGCATCGGCGAAGCTGAGACGACGGCTTCGTCAGGCGGCGGGTGTGAATACCTGATTTTCGTCCTCGCCGCCCCTGCCCGATCTGTCCAATTCCTGTGATCCCGGACGTTGCCGCGGGGAAGTCTCGCGCTGTCGAACCTCAACCACTTGGCGGGAAGCCTGTCCCCTTGGCTGATGCGAAGGAACGCGCGACATTGATACATCCGGCGCGCCCATTCCCGCCCAGTGCCTGCCCAAAAGGAGAAAAGATGGCGGCCTTGAAAACCGACCCTGCCCGCTTCGAGGTGGTCAAGAATGCCTTGTACTCCGCTGCCGAGGAAATGAAGATCGTCCTGGCAAAGACGGCCTACTCGCCGCTGCTGAAGGTTGCCGGAGATTACTCGTGTGGGATTTTCGACGTTGCCGGAAACATGGTGGCTCAGGGGCCCGACCTGCCAATTCATCTGGGGTCGATGCCGGATGCGGTGCGCGCCGTGGTCCGCGCGTTTCCCGACGTGACGGCCGGGGACGTCTTCATCCACAATGATCCTTATGACGGCGGTTCGCATCTGCCCGATGTGAATGTGGTCGCCCCGGCATTTCACCAGGGCCAGTTGCTCGGGTTCGGCTGCGTCCGCGCGCATTGGCCCGATATCGGCAGCGCAACGCCGGGAAGTTACGGCGCCGTGACGGAAATCTACGGCGAGGGGCTCCGCCTGCCGCCCGTTCGACTATACCGCGACGGCAAACCAGACCCCTCCGTCGAGGCGATCATCTTTGCCAACGTCCGTACCCCGGCCGAACGCCTGGGTGACCTGCGGGCACAGGTGGCGGCGAACTATCGCGCCGCGCAACGGCTGTCCGAACTCGCCGCGAAATACGGCGCCGACACATTGCTGGGGATCATGCAGGAGGTCCTGGACTACTCCGAGACGATGATGCGGGCGGCGTTGCGCGCGCTGCCGGATGGCGAGGCTGAGTTCACCGACATCTTCGACGGCGATGGCGTGCTCACCTCAGGCGAGACCGAGGACCAAACCTTCAAGGTCCGGATCAAGGTGGCGAAACGCGCCGACACGATCACAGCCGACTTCGCTGGATCCGATCCCGCCGTGGCCGGCCCGATGAACGCGCCGCTGACGGTAACGGCGTCGGGCGTATACTGCGCCCTGAAAATGATCGCCGATCCAAAGAGCCTGATCCCGCCCAACTCCGGCTGCTGGCGGCCGGTGACCGTGACGGCACCGCCGGGTTCCGTGGTGAACGCCCAGCATCCCTCGCCTGTGGTCTATGCCAATCACGAGATATCGCACCGGGTCGCCGACATGGTGATGGCGGCTTTGTTCGCGATTTCGCCGCGAACGGTAATGGCTGGATCGCAAGGCACGTCCGCGGTCATCACCTTTGGCGGACTTGATTATCGGACTGGAGATCGTTTCGTAAGTTACGAGTCGGTCAAGGGTGGATTTGGTGCGCGGCCGGTAAAGGATGGCATAAACGCGGTCGCGAGCACGGTTTCGAATATGAGCAATACACCGATTGAAATTCTGGAAATGAGTTTTCCGTTGCGTGTCGAGGAGTATTCGCTGGTTCCTGACAGCGGCGGCGCGGGGACATATCGTGGCGGCCTGGGTGTGCGCAGGGTATGGCGCGTGTTGGAGAACCAGGCGCAGGCGGCGGTATGCTGCGAGCGAACGGTGACGCCCCCATTCGGCCTGGATGGCGGTATGGCAGGGGCGGCGGCAAAGCTGATCTCTTGACGCTCCGAACCCAACGCACGAAAGTTGACCAGCAAGGGAGGGTTCCTGGCTCCGGCAGGATCCCTCGTCGTGATGGAGGCCCCGGGGTCGGGGGGTATGGGCCACCGACGGGCGGGACCGGGTGGCTCTTTTCGAAGACGTGCTGGACGGTTACGTTACCCGCCGGAAGCGCGCCGGATCTACGGCGTCGAACGTGAGCCTGTCTGAGAAATACACTTGCCAAGTCATAAAAAGGGAAATGTCATGTCCGAATCAGTTGCCGTTCGTCGCCCAGAAGGGATCCTACAAGATCGAGGTCGAGGCCGGGAAATCCTATTGGTGGTGCGCTTGCGGCAAGAGCGGCAAGCAGCCGTTTTGCGACGGCTCGCACAAAGGTTCCACATTCTGCGCCGCTGAAGTTCGACGCCGACGAGACCCGGGTCGTTCGTTCTGCGGCTGCAAGGCGACGCAATAAGAGCCGCGCTGCGACGGATCGCACAAGAATCTGCCGTAGCGCTCGCTAGACGGCTTCCATGTTGCCGTGCCGCCGCCTGGTCTCAGGGGCTGCCTGACGTCTTGATGCATCGGCATCGGAGCAGCCGGCGGGCATCGACGAGGAAGCGCGCCGAACTGACCGAGAAGATCCTCGACATCAAGCGCGAGAACGAGTGGAGCTGGGCTATATCTGCGAACAGATCGGCGGCGTGTCCGAAGTCCTGATCGTCGGCGCGTCTGCTCGGCCAGATGAAGCTCGTCAAACCGCTGGCGAAAAGGCCGCCGCCTTGTTCGGCCTGAGCCCGCCGAAGAGCGAATGCTGAACGAAGTGCCCTATCGCGGTTCGCCAATGCCGCCGACCGATCCTTTGCTTTACCGGTTCTACGAGTTGGTGATGGTGAACGGTCCGGCCTGGAAGGCTTTGATCGAGGAGGAATTCGGCGACGGCATCATGTCGGCGATCGACTTCGACATGCAGATTGACCGGGAGGCGAACCCGAAAGGCGACCGGGTCAAGATCACCATGTCCGGGAAGTTCCTGCCCTACAAATATTACGGCAATGAACAAGGGATCCAGAGGCTGGGGATACAAGGAAGCACAGCTTCAGGACGTCGACTCGATTCGTGTCCGACCGGCCAGCGCCGGAGCTGATAGGCGCCGTCCCAGAACAGATACTCATATTGCGTCGACCGGATGAACGCCGTCATCATCCGATCCCGCATCGCGTCCGATGCGCCGCTGCCGCGGCGGTATCCGTTGCCGCGATCACCGCGCGGACGGCATTGCCGAAGCCTTCGTCGGAATAGGTATCGATCCAGGCCTGGTATTTGTTCTCGGCGGCGGCCTCACGGGCGATGGCGTTGCCGACATCCCAGTAAATCCAGAAGCAGGGAAGCACGCGCCGCCATCAATACTTCCCACGGCTCGTGATAGGCCGTCGCCAGCAGGAAGCTGGTGTAGCTCAGGCAATCCGGCGATGGCTCCGCCTTCCGCATCGCGCCGAACTCGCTGAGATACTGGGCGTGCAGCGCCTGCTCCACCGCGACCGCTTCCAGTGCGCGATTCCGCGAACAGGCGCAGCGTGGCGCCATCCGGGTCCCCGCGCGCCGGCCATCGCCAGGATGCGCGAATACTGCTCCAGATACTGCGCATCCTGTTCGATGTAGAACTGAAACCGCGCTTGATCCAGCGTGCCGGCGGCGAGTTCACGATTGAACGGCAAGTCGTGGATCGCCGCCCGCAGTTCGGTCGTGCGCTGCCAGCGCATGGTCGCAAAAGCCGGTCATGCGATGCTCTTCGATGCCATCTCGAACGTGTTCCGCGACAGACCCCGGCAGATCGAGGATCCGCTGCAGTTCCCGCTTCATCAGATCCTGCCGGCCGGCATCGAACCGCCGCCATTGGCCCAGCGGCGACACCATCCGGGCAGCCACCTGACCATTGGTCGGATCAAGCTGGATGATGGTGTCGGCGTACAGCCGGTAGCCGGCGCCGGAGGCATCATGGAAGCGGACCTGGTTACCGGCGAAACTACTGACCAGCGCACGGATCCGGTTTGGATTTCGCAGGTCGAAGTCCGGATGGGTCTTCAAGGCCTCGACCGCACTCGGCGTATCGGGCAGCGACGACAGCGCCTGAATGGCAAACCACTTGTCCAGCACAAGGGGATCATTACGCCAGGCCTGATAGAACGCCGCCAGGGCATCCACCGCTCCGGACAGTCGACGCTGGACAGAATGCCCAGCGCCGCCAATACATCCGTCATGTTCTCGCCGGCATCGAACTGTGCCTTGGCGAGCCTCACGGCCGATGGATGCGCCCCCGGCCACGACAGGTAGCTCAGGCAGGTATTGCGCAAGGCGCGCCGGCCGATCGCCGGGCCGTCGATGGTGTACCCGCCGTGTCCGTCAGCCGGTCATAGGTCGCCCGCAGCCGGTCACCCAACGCTTGCCCGATCGCGGCTCGAGCCATGTCGCGGGCGGTATGGATCGCATCGACATCGACGACATCCATCTTGTCCGCCAACGTCGCTTCGCCGGGCAGCGCCAGCGCCTCGGCGGCGAACGCCGGTTCCTGATCCAGCGCCGAGGCGGCGGCTTCGATCAGCGCCGGGTCCACCTCCGGCTCGCCGCCGGCCTGGATCACGGCCACCATGTCCAGCAGCGCAGTCGCGGCAAATTGCTGGCCGGACTCCCAGCGCACGAACGGATCGGTGTCGTGCGCCGCCAGGAAGCGCAGCCGGCTCCGGCGACAGGCCCGACAGTTTCACCGGCGCCGAAAATTCCCGCAGCAGGGACGGCACCGGCGGACTGGCGACATCAACGAATTCGAACCGGTTTTCCGCTTGCGTCGCCAGCAGCACGCGGGTGCCCTGCAACCGGATCGGGTTCTCCCTCCAGCCGCGTCGCGAGTTCCTGGCCATTGCCGTCCAGCAGACCCATGGCAACGGGGATGACCAGCGGATACTTGTCAGGCTGGCCGGGCGTCGGCTTGGTGCCCTGGCGAATGGTCAGGGAATAGCGTTTTGTGGCCGGATCATAGGCGTCTTCGATGGATATTTCCGGCGTGCCGGCCTGATGATACCACAGCTTGAAGTCGGTCAGGTCGACGCCCGACGCATCCGGCCATCGCCTGAACGAAATCGTCGATGGTGACGGCTTGATTGTCATGCCGCTCAAAATACAGGTCCATGCCGCGGCGGAACGCGGTGCGGCCGATGATGGTGGCCATCATGCGGATGACCTCGGCGCCCTTGTTGTAGACCGTCGCGGTATAGAAATTATCGATCGCCATGTAGCTGGCCGGCTGCACGGGATGCGCCAGCGGGCCTGCATCCTCGCGGAACTGCGCCGCCCGCAACCCCCGCACATCGCCGATCCGCTTCACCGCTCGGCTGCCCTGGTCGGCGGAGAATTCCTGGTCGCGATAGACCGTCAGCCCTTCCTTCAGCGACAACTGGAACCAGTCGCGGCAGGTCACGCGATTGCCGGTCCAGTTATGGAAATACTCGTGCGCGATGACCGTTTCGATGCCTTGGTAATCGGCGTCAGTCGCGGTCTCCGGACGCGCCAGAACGTATTTCGTGTTGAAAACGTTCAGCCCCTTGTTCTCCATCGCGCCCATGTTGAAGTCCGACACGGCGGCGATGTTGAACACGTCCAGATCGTATTCCAGGCCGAAGACTTCCTCGTCCCAGGTCATCGAGGTCTTCAGCGACCGCATCGCATGCTCACATCGATCCTCATCGCCGCGGCGAACGTAGATCCCAAGATCGACCTTCCGGCCGGAGCGCGTGACGAAACTGTCCTTGACCGAAACAAGATCACCGGCGACCAGGGCAAACAGATAGCAGGGCTTGGGATGCGGATCGGTCCAGGTGACCGAGCGCCGCCCGTCACCGAGATCTGTGACCGGGCCGGGATTGCCGTTCGACAGCATTACCGGGCAGGAGCCGGTGATCGTCGTGGTATAGCGCGACATCACATCCGGGCGATCGGGGAAAAACGTGATCCGCCGGAAACCCTGAGCCTCGCACTGGGTGAAATAGTTGCCGCCGGAGACATACAGCCCGGTGAATTCAGTGTTGTCCTTTGGCGAAATCCGGGTCTCGATCTCCAGCACGCACTTGCATCCGGCATATCCGAGATTGTCAGGCCGTGCCCGGTTTCGTGGTAGCTCGCCCGGCGCCAGCGGAGACGCCGTCTCGCTCCAGGCGGACCAGGGTCAGCGCCTCGCCATCCAGATGCAACGGCGACCCGGCCGGCGCTGCCGGATTGCGCCGAAGCGCCAGCCGGGCGATCACCTTCGTTGCGGCTTCATCCAAGTTCGAAACCGAGGTCCACGGTATCGATCAGGAAAGCGGGCGGAGTGTAATCGCCAGCCTGATTTCATGGGTGCGGCATCGGTGGTGATGGCATCGGCGGGCATGTCGTCTCCGGCGTCTGGCGCGGCAGACTAGACCATGTTCAGACCCGCTGTGCAGCCCTGGTGACGGTTGGCCCGGCCGCGAGACAGACGCCAGAGCTTCTAGCGACCATTGGCGGCTCCGCAGGCTGGCCGCGCCACCCAACGTCACGTCATCTATTTCGCGGCGCCAGACGGCAGCATCGCGTAATCGACCATCGCGCCCTGGTAACTGACGGCACCCAGCCCGGCTTTTTCGGCTGCCTCGAACGCTTCCAGCAGCCCTTTGAAGTAGGCGACTTCTTCCGCGGTCGGGCGATACACCGCGTTGGCGATCGCAACGTGGGTCGGGTGCATCACCGCAACGCCGGAGTAGCCGATATCGCGCGCCTTGCGGATCAGCCGCTCGACGGCCGCCAGATCGTCCTGCGCGGTACCGAAAATGCCGGCGATCGGATGCATCGCCCCAGCCGCTCGGCTGTCCAGCACCATCTTCGACGCCAGATAGAGTTGCTCCTCGCCGCCGGTGGTCGCCCGGAAGCCGAACGCGCGGGCGAAATCGCCCGACACCGGGCCGCTGAAGGCGCCGTGGATGCCGCGCACCCGGGGGCTGGCCTTGGCGAGGTGGTAGGCGTCGTACATCCCCTGCGCGGTCTCCGGCAGCGGCAGCAGGCCGACGCTGCCATGAGCGACGCCGGCGCGGCCCTCGGCGTAGCTCAGCAGATCGTGCAGCCGGCGAATTTCATCCGGCGTCGCGACCTTCGGCGGCACGATCGCCGTCAGTCCCTCGGTGACAGCTGCTTCGATTTCGGCCGCCGTGCCGTCGAACAGCGGCTGGATGCGGACGAACGCCCCAACCCCGGCCTCGCGCAATTCGTGGATCTCGCTCTTCAGGTAGCCCATCGCCTGCGGCTTGAACTGCGGCGGCACGGAATCCTCGATGTCCAGCACCACGGCGCCGGGGGACACGCGAATCGCCTTCGCCACCCAGTCGCGACGATGCGCGGGCACGAACAGAGCGGAACGGATGGGCCACATGCGACGTGTCTCCTTGGACGGTTCAGCCGGAGTTTGCGGGGACGCGGCTTAGAGTGCAATCGTGCACGCGGAGGTGCCGTCCGATGCCCTATCCCACCCATCTGCTGCCCACCACCGTCGTCGGCAGCTATCCGCAACCCGATTGGCTGGTGGACCGCGCCACGCTGCAGCATCATGGCGTCCCGCGCGCGCATGCGCATGATATGTGGCGCGTGCCGGAAGACGCTGCTGGAGCAAGCCCAGGACGACGCGACCATCCTGGCGATCCGCGATATGGAACGCGCCGGGATCGACATCGTCACCGACGGCGAAATCCGGCGCGAAAGCTACTCCAATCGTTTCGCCCTGGCGCTGGAGGGGGTTGATGCCGAAACGCCGGGCGAGCTGCGGTCGCAGGCCGGGCGGGTGACAAAGGTGCCGCGCGTGGTCGGCAAGATCCGCCGGGTCGCCGGGGTGGAAACGCGGGACGCCGCTGTTCCTGCGGGACAACGCGACGCGAGCGACGAAGATCACGCTGCCCGGGCCGTTCACGCTGTCCCGTCAGGTGCAGAACGATTTCTACGAGGACGAAGAAGAACTGGCGATGGATTATGCCGTCGCGGTGAACGAAGAACTGCGCGCGCTCAAGGCAACCGGCGTCGACGTGGTGCAGCTGGATGAGCCCTGGGTGCGCACCGCGCCCGACAAGGCGATCCGCTATGGCATACGGGCGATCAACCGGGCGCTGGAGGGGATCGAGGGACCGACGGTCGTGCATGTCTGTTTCGGCTATGCCGCCGTGGTTTCGGAAAAGCCCAGCGGCTATGGCTTTCTGGCGGAGCTGGGGGATACGGTGGCGCAACAGATTTCCATCGAGGCGGCGCAGCCAAGGCTGGATCTGGGCGTGCTGCGGGACCTGGCGGGCAAGACGATCATGCTCGGGCGTGCTGGATCTGGGAGACCCAACGGTGGAGATCAGCCGCCGTGGTCGCGGCGCGCATCCGCGATGGGCTGCGCTTTGTGCGGCCGACAAGCTGGTTCCGGCGCCCGACTGCGGCATGAAGTACCTTGCCGCGAGTGCCGCCTTCGGGAAGTTGCAAGCACTGGCGGACGGGGCCGCGCTCGTCAGGCGGGAACTGGCGGGTAGTTGATCCGTCCCTCGATCGTTTACCTTCGTTAGGAGGTTGTTTGGCAACCTCTTGTGGGGTTGTTGGGGGGCGCAGAAAGGCGGTGGGTGGTGCTGCGAGCCCTGCGACTGAAAAAATGCACAGGCGTGGAGATTTGTAGGATTGCTTGAGTGGCTGAGGTGGTCGTGACCAAAACACAGGTGTCAGAACGAGGGCTGGGCGCAATGGCGCTCGCGCGGTTGAATTTTGATACCGTGCGCCGGCAGCAGGGGCATGGTGCCGCCGTTGGTGTACTCATCAGGCGCCTAAGCCGGTCGTTGGCGTTTCGGATGAGCCGAACGCTGCGGCAACTTCGCCGGCCCGAGGACCTGGTGGGATTGTTGCCGCTGTCAAATCTTTGCATGCGGCAGGACGTTCTGTTCATCGGCTACCTTGAGGCTGCTCTCGGTCTTGGTGAGTTGATGCGAGGGTTGGTGCAATCAGTCGCGGCCACCGAGCTTCCTTTCGCCCTGTATCCTTTCAATCATGGCGTCGAGACCCGGCTGATCGGCGGCTTTATGGAAGACCGTTACGATTTCAAAAACCGGCATCGGGTCAATATCATCGAGCTTGCGGCGAATCAGGTGCAGGTCATGTTTGGCGAGGTCGGCCGCTGGAGAACCGCGCACAGCTACAACATTCTGCGGACCTACTGGGAGTTGCCGAAAGCCCCGGCGGCTTGGGCCGGCCTACTGAAGGGCATCCATGAAATCTGGGCGCCCAACGAGTTTGTTCGTCAGGCCTTCCGTGAGATCTTTGATGGTCCGATCACGATTGTCCCACCCTGTGTGGAGACCGAGACGCAGCGCGAGTTCGGTCGTGAACAGTTCGGCATGGATGATGGGCTGTTCTATTTCACCTTCTCGTTCGACTACTTTTCGCATCCGCAGCGGAAAAATCCACTGGGGGTTGTCCGAGCCTTTCAGGCCGCCTTTCCGCGGGGGGATGAACCGGTGGGCCTGATGATCAAGTCCACCAGCGCCGCCGATCACTATCCGGAAATCAAATCGGCCATTCGCGAAGCGGCCTCGCTCGATCCACGTATGAAGATAATCGACCGCATTTTTTCCCGTGACGAGATGCTGTCGCTGATCCGGCAGAGTGACTGCTATGTCTCTCTGCACCGCTCGGAAGGCTTCGGGTTGGGGATGGCGGAAGCCATGGCGCTGGGGAAGCCTGTGATCGGCACTGATTACTCTGGGAGCACGGACTTCCTGTCGGATCGCACCGGATTCCCGGTCGCCTATACCATGCGGCCGGTGCAACAAGGTGATTACATTTTCTCGACGGGCCAGAGTTGGGCTGATCCGGATGACGGTTCCGCCGCCGAAGCAATGCGACGAGTGTTCTTCAATAGCGGTGAGCGGCAGAGCCGAGCAGCCTCTGGCAAGGCGTTCATTGAGGCGGTCTATGGCCGAGCGAATGTCGGGCGCATAGCTTCAGCCCGCCTGAAGGAGATTTTGGCGACCAGCCGTTCCTGACAGTCCCGCATTGCCGACCGCGGTGACGATTTCAACGGCCTGATTATTCCTGCGAAATACTGAGATTCTTCCGGCCTGGCTCGCCGGAGAAGCTCACTCAGCGTTGCGGTGACTTGAGTACACACCACGAGAGCCGGATGCGAGCAGCGAGATGGCGCTCGTTGCTCGACCCGGCCCGCGTTGGCGGTTCTTGAAGTTAGGAGTGGATGAATACCCAGTTGGCGTGTGTTGCATTCGCGGTGAACGCGCGACTTTCAGTGCTGTCGGAGAATCCGACGATCACATCCGCTTCGCTCGCGCCTGCCTGCAAGGCACTGACCCATGCCTGGTTTTCAGAGGGAGCGGGCGTGCGGTGAAGCGCGTTCTGATAGAGTGCCGTGACGAAGTCGCTCGTGCTCAATGAGCCGTAGTGGGTCTGGAATTCGCCAGAACCAATAAAAGCCTGCGCGACATCCGTTATCGAGGTACCGCCGCCCAGCGCCGAAGCCCATGCCGCCTGGCCCTGAGCGTCCGGAGCACGAGCGAATACTGTCTCATACAGGCGATAGACCTCGCCATTGTTATTGTCGCCAGCCGTGGCAAGAGTGTCGGCTTTGGCTTCGAGGCTTTCTGCAATCGCGACGGTCACTGCACCTCGGGTAAATCCGCCCGCTAAAGCATCGTCCCAAGCTTGGACCCCAGCCGGTTCGGCGGCGCGACCGAGGGCATTAAGGTAGATTTGGTTGACGAAGGCCGAGTTAGACAGCGTGCCATGGGCGAGAAATTCGGGCGAGGATGTGAAAGCGTTGGCAATGTCAACCAGCGGCACGCCACTGCCGTCGGCAACGGCAGTCCATGCCTGCAATCCGGCGGCATCCGGCGCGCGGTTCAACACGCCTTGATAAAGGCGCGCGACGTCCTCGGCCGTGCCCGTCGGATCAAACACGCCGGTCCCGTCGGTGAACGCCATCAAGCTCTTGCCCGCAAGAACCTGAGTCCCATCGCGGTTGGCGACGGTATCTTTAATGTACAGTGATCCGCCGGCATTCGCCACGATGTACTGCGACGATGCCCCCGCTAGTACGACTTCTCCGGGTGGCGTGACGGTGCCCGCGGTTCCAATCGTGATCGTCGATCCATTGGTGGTGAAGGAATCACCGGCGTAGGAGCCGCCCAGCAACAGGGATGCGACCTGGGTGGCGCCATTGCTGACGACCAACGTGCCGTTATTGAAGACCGCACTGGTGGCGGTGATCCCGTCGAGGATTATGTGGTCGCCGACCGTGGCAAGTATAGTGCCGAGGAAAGCCCCAGGTGTCGCCAGTTCCAGCGTGTCCCCGGTGTTCATCGCGATGGTCTGACCGGCCGAGACGCTGTGCACGACCAGCGTTCCAGTGGTGGAATTGTTGGTGCCCTGCTGCAGGTTATGGTCGAATATGACAGAGCCTGTACCGGTCAAGGCACCGGCAACATCCAATGTGCCGTGAGCCGCGCCGCCGAGGGCGATGATCGTGCCGTTGTTTACGACGCCACTGGCGATCGTGCCGTAACCCTGAATGACACCACCCGTAAGAGTGATGCCCGCGGTGGATACGGTAACGCCCTGCATATTGAGCATACCCGCGCCATCACTGGCACCGGCATGGTCGATGGTCAACGCGTTGGCCGTCGTGTAGTTTCGCCCGAACGTGACATCGAGAGTGCCGCCGCCGCTGATGTGGGAAAGGGTGGTTTCGACCGAAACGTAGCTGGTCCCGTTCCACTCATTGATTTGGGCGGTCGGATCGGCGAAAGTCAGTTCGGTCCAGCCGGGTGCGTTGTTCTGCGGCCCTTCCATCGTGACGATGTCAACGGTGTGCGTTGAGCCGCCGAGGTTCATGACCGAGCCGGGGCCCTTGGCTTCGAAGATGCCGTCGAAAAGTGTGGTTCCGGTCATCTCCGCGATCGGCGTGTCAATCGTGACGGTGCCGGACAGAGCCTGGATCTCGTTGGTTATGTAGATGCCATTTGCGCCCGTGAAAAGCAGATTGCCCTCGGACTGAATGAAGGCGTCGATGGTGCCGCCGTTGACAATCGTTCCGCTCTGGCCGAAGGCAGTGTGGATGGTCGTCTGGAGCGAACCGTTCAGTCGGCCGGTGGAAAGCGGCGCGAAGGTCAGCGTTCCGTCGAGTTCGAGCTGTCCCGCATGATAGGGGGCTGCCGGATCGTTCGTCCCCGGCCGTCCGGCGACATCGTTCATGCTCAGGCTGTTGATGATCTCGTTTTCAGCCGCGCCGATGGTGACGGTGTAGAGCGTCGGGCCAGCATCGATGGTAACATCCGCAAGGATATCGTTCGTTGGCGCGGTGTTGGCCGGCGTGCTCGTCCAAAGTGTACCGGTGTTCCAGTCGCCGCTGACAGGAGTAGTCCAACTATAAGTTGTCATATGGATGCCTTTGCACTGGGTGTGAAACGGTTCGGGTTTTGTACAATACGATTTGCGTCACCCATCGGCATCCCGACGAGTATAAGCATTGTTAGGTATCCGTTCCAAAGCCCGGTTCTGAACTCACGAACGTCGATCAACCTGTTTGGCTGAAGTCCTCCGTGCAGCCAACAATGACGGATTCGATGCGAATTTCGAAATCACATCGGATTGACATCGATCCGCTAACGCGACCGTGATATACCTAATGAAGCAAACGAGAAGGGTTTGTCCAGCGCTTCCGACAATAAAATTCGAAGCTGCCGCCCTCGACTCCTGGCGGGTTGCGCGATGCCGCCAGCGCGATCTTGCGTAATGATATTAGATCGGACCGAAATCCCGCTAAGATGCTGTTATGTCGTCTACTTCCGCCTCGGAATAACCGACCTCAAGAAGAACGTCCCTGCCGTGCTCACCTAGCTTGGGCCAGTGGCGGTGAACATTGGCAGGAGATCTGGAGAACCGTGCCGGGATGGCCGGGATCACCACCTTTCCCTCGATGGGATGATCATAAGCCTCAAAATATTCGGTCTCGGTCAGATAGGGGTCGGTAAACAAGTCATCGATATTATTACAAGTTCCACATGGTATGTCCGCCGGCCGAAGCTCCGAAAGCCATTCCTCCGTGGTCCGCTGCTTCATCCCTTCGGTCAGCGTCGCGTACACCGCATCTATATTGGCGGACCTCGCCTGGACTGAAGCAAATCGAGGATCGTTGATCAAACCGGCAACCCCCATCGCCTCAAAAAGCTTAGCCCACTGGGCGTCGCTGTGAGCGATGACGCTGATGTAGCCGTCTTTGGTCTGATACGGACGCCGATGCGGCGTAAGCATCCTTGGGTATCCAAGGCCCTTTTCCGGCTCCCCAAGAGTCCCGTGCCACAAATGCTCTACAAGGCTGAACGACAGGATGGTCTCCATCATCGGAAGATGGATTTCCTGGCCTTCCCCAGTCCTTTCCCGGTGAAAAAGAGCCATTCCGATCATTGATGCGAGCGTGGCTCCCGTAAGCTTGTCCACCACCACGGTCGGAAAGTAGCGCGGTGCCCCATCGGGACCTGCGTTCAGCGAAGCGATACCGGAAACGCCCTGGATCAAGTCGTCATAAGCTGGGAACTCCTGCATTGAACTACCCTTGCGGAATCCAGAAGCGCACGCGTAGATCAACTTAGGGTTGTATTTGTATAGCGTTGCGTAATCTAACCCAAGGCGTTTTGCTGCTCCGATTTGCATGTTGTGAACGAAGACATCGGCGGTTTCGACCAGCCGCAGGACGGCCTTGCGCGCTTCAGGCCGCTTCAGGTCCAGCGCAATGCTGCGCTTGTTGCGGTTGAGGTTGGCGAAATAGCTGCCCATCCCGGGAGTACGCGATGGCCCTATTTCCCGCGTGCTATCGCCCTGTGGCGACTCCACCTTGATCACGTCCGCCCCCATGTCGCCCAGCGTCTGCGAGCAATACGGTCCTAAAACGACCGTGGTGATGTCGATGACTCGGATGCCGGAAAGCGGGCCGGTGGGTTGCGTCACGTTGGTGCTCCTGGTCTTTGGCACCGAAGCATTGCCGCGAGCGCCCGGACTGGCAACCGCGTCCGGAGGGATCACATCGCCCAGCGGCTCGGACAGCTCGCGCTGATCACTCAGGCAGCCAGTGACCGGCTGACCGCTCGCCCCCGAACCTCGGTGCTTGGTACAGTCTCAGGATCGGATCACGGCCAGTCCGGAGGTATCGTCAGGCCGCCTTGCGCCGGAAGGCGTCCAGGCTGCCGGCATGGATCAGTTCGCTTGGCAACTGGTGCCCCACGATATCCTCAGCCATCCGCCCGACCTCGATCAGGGCGTCAAGGTCAATCCCCGTCTCGATCCCCATTTCCTCGCAGAGCAGGGCCAGTTCCTCAGTGCAGATATTCCCCGCCGCTTTCGGTTGGCCGGCAAATGGGCAACCTCCCAGCCCACCGACGGTCGAATCATAGCGGGTTACTCCCATCTTCAGGGCGGCATGGGCATTCGCCACCGCGAGACCGCGCGTATCGTGCAGATGCAGTGCCAGGGTCATATCCGGCCAGCGGCTTCGGACCTCAGCGATCACCCGCTCGATGCGGGCCGGGGTTGCCCAGCCCATGGTGTCGGCAAGCGAGAACAAGGTGATCGTGGCGCCGGTCTCGCGTGCGATTTCCAGGCCATCCTCCAATGTGCTGATCACCTGGGCGGGTGAGATATCGCCCTGATAATTGCAGCCGAACGCCGCCATGACGCCAATCCGGGTCACGGGAATGCCCTTGGACCGCTGCAGCGCGCTATGCTTCTTCATCGCCTCTATGTTTTCGGCGGGACTGCGGTTTAGGTTCTTGCGGGTGAAGCCGGCGGACGCGGTGAGCGAGATCGAGCCCTCGATGGTCAGCTTGCCCTTGAACGCCAAGGCGCGGTCCAGGCCGTTACCGTTAAAAAACAGTCCGGTGTAGTGGACGCCCGGGCGAGGTTTGAAGCCTTCAACCACCGCTTCCGCGTCGGCCCAGCCTGGAACCAGCCTGGTGTTCACAAAGGAGCAGGCCTGGATATGATGCAGGCCGGTCTCTGCCAGCGCCTCGATCAGGCGGATCTTGTCGGTGGTCGGAATTGGACCGGGTTCGATCTGGAAACCCTCACGCGGGCCCTCCTCATGGATTTCGACATGGCTGGGCAGGTCGCTCATGGTGGGTTCCTCCGTTTTCGTGGGCCTGAGTTCGTTGAAGCCGGTCGCTGGCCACTCCGTATCCTGATGGTGTGGCAAACGGCTTGCAAGTGAACGAGCGCCAGATGTTAGGCGGTCCGCTGGCTGATATCCGCTGGCCGACATAAGTGGAGACAGGCGATTATGCGGTGAGCCATTGGCGCGGCGCGCCACCCGGTTCCCCGAGGTCGTACCATAGTCCAGATTTGCATGCGCCACCCGACGTATCGCCGGACGCGGCCACCGTCGGCGTCGCTAGGGGATGCGTCGGACGCAAAGCCCGTCAGGAAATTATTGGCGCGGGCGCCGTCAGGGCATAGGTCGTGGTAGCGTGCGACATCAGCCGACCGCTGCTCTCCTCGGTGATACGCACTTCCGCCGTGAATAGCCGCCGCCCGGCCCGCAAGGTGGTAGCGACCGCGATCAGGGGCAGGGTCATGGCAGGACGGAGGAAATTTATCATCAGATCGACCGTCACCGCAGCCTCATCACGTTTGGCGGCCAGGATCAGGGCGTAGGTCGCGACGTCAGCCAAGGCGAACTGAACGGGACCGGCAACGCTGCCTCCGGGACGGGTTACGTGGTCACCCTCCCGCAGTCGGACCGCGCCGCGTTCAGCGCTCGCCTCTATCACGTCGATATTGAACAGAGGAACCAGTGGCAATCCTTGTTCGATATGCTGCCTAATACGGTCCAACGTCCAGTCTATGTCCGGGATGTTCAAACCTACTATCCTGTCACGTGATGCGGGCGATCGCATCAGGCTATAGAGCACCGGACGAACATCACAACTCGGAGTTCTCTCGATGCCGTTCAAGGTCCAGGTCGGCCCGCCGCAAATCGCCATCCATCAGGCGATGACGGTGCTGGTCACCGAAGCGGACGGGCAGATCAACTCGCCCGGCGACAAAGGGTTGTATTTCTTTGACACCCGCCTGATCAGCGCCTGGTCCGTGTATGCGAACGGGACGCCGTGGGAGTTGTTGAATGGAGGCGCGGTTACGTTCGATTCGGCGCGAATATTCCTCACCAACCAGGGTTTTCTGACTGAAGACGGCATGATCCCGCGACAAACCTTGGCATTCGGACTGTCACGGGTGATGGACCAGGGGATGCACGAAGATCTCGACATCACGAACTACGGCCAGAAACCAGTGCGATTCAATCTGGAGATCGCGTTGCGGTCGGATTTCGCCGACGTATTCGATGTCAAGGCGAAACGCGATATCCGGCGCGGCCATGTCAACTCTGATTGGTCAGAGCCTCGGCAGACACTGCGCACAACCTACCGCAACGTCGATTTCGCCCGGTCCGTCGCGGTTTCGGTTGGCCGAGCAGACTCACGCGCGGTATTTGCCAATGGAAGACTTAGTTTCGAGGTGCGCCTGCCGCCCGGCGGCACTTGGCATTGCTGCCTGCTGTATGAGTTCGCCGACGGCGACCGGCACTATCATGCGCCGCATGACTGCGCGGTGCACGCCGCCGCGTCCTCTCAGGCGAAGGCGCACCGTGACTGGCGGCAGACGGTGCTGAAGCTGCAGACCAGCAACGAGGAATTCTATCGGTTCTTTCACCAGGCGATCGACGACATGGCGGCGCTGCGGTTGCCGATCGAAGGCACCGACCACATGGTGTTCCTGCCTGCCGCGGGATTGCCGTGGTTCATGGCGCCCTTTGGCCGCGACAGCCTGATCGTTTCGATACAGAACATTCTGGTATACCCGGAGTTCGCGCGCGGGTCGTTGGATGTTCTTGGCCGCTGGCAGTCCAAGGAGCGGGATGATTTTCGCGATGCCGAACCCGGCAAGATCATGCACGAACTGCGCTACGGAGAACTCGCGCACTTCAGGCTGATCCCGCACACACCGTACTACGGCACCGCCGACGCAACGCCGCTGTATCTGGTCACGCTGCACAACGCCTGGCGGGCGACCGGCGACCAGACGTTGCTGGAAAAGTATCTTCCAAATGCGGAAGCGGCGCTTGACTGGATCGACAACTATGGTGATCGCGACGGTGATATGCTGCAGGAGTACCAGACCCGGTCACCGGTCGGGTATGAGAACGTCGCCTGGAAAGACGCTGGCAACTCCATGGTCTACTCCGATGGCACGCCGGTGCGCGGTCCCAAGGCGCTGTGCGAACTGCAGGGTTATGTCTATGACGCCTGGGTTCGCATGGCCGAGGTCTTCGACGCCCTGGGCAAGCCGGACCGGGCTAAGGCCCTGCGCAATAAGGCGGCAGCCTTGTTTGATAAGTTCAACGAAATGTTCTGGGATGAGGAGAGCGAATTTTACGCCTACATGTTGGACGGCGAAAAGCGGAAGGTGATGACGGTTGCGTCCAACCCGGGCCATCTATTGTGGTCGGGCATCGTGCCGCCGGACCGGGCCGCCAAGGTGGTGGCTCGGTTGATGGCGCCGGACATGAACTCCGGCTGGGGAATCCGCACACTATCGGCCAAACATCCAGCCTATAACCCGTATTCCTACCAAAACGGCTCGGTCTGGCCGCACGACAACAGCCTGATCGCCCTTGGTTTCAAACGATATGGCTTCAGTGCGGAGGCGGCCGACATAGCGCGTGACATCTCCGATGCCGCCAGTCATTTCATGCTGAACCAGTTGCCGGAACTTTACGCAGGGGTCCAGCGTAACCACGCCAATTTCCCAGTGCAGTATCTTGGCGCCAACGTACCCCAGGCCTGGGCGGCTGGCTCATGCTTCGCATTGCTGCAGGCGATCCTCGGCATTCAGCCGGATGCTCCAAACAACCGGCTTTATGTCGATCCTGACCTGCCGGCGTGGCTGCCTGACGTGACGTTGCTGGATTTGCGGGTCGGACGTCGACATCTGGATATTCGCTTCCGGCGGGTTGGCGGGAAGACGGTGTGGGAGGTGCTGCATGGCGATGCCAAAATTGTCACCCACCGTAGTTCCGTCGAGGCGCGCGAGAGCATGAGCGCGGTGGCGTGATGCTCCTTTGGGTGACGAGCGTTCCGCTTCGCTGGATCATGCCCTAGTGTCATTCGGCGACCATCGCCGAACAACCCGCCTATCGGAGGAAACCTCATGAAAATAACCAGTTACGAGGCGACAACGCTGCACATTCCGGAAGATGATCCGCTGGCGAACATGCCGGAGGAAGCCGGACGCAAGCGCCCCGTCGTGATTTTTCGGTTGCGCACCGACAGCGGCATCGAAGGCATTGGCCTGACCTTTTACGGCGGCAAGATGACCGGTAGCCTTCGCGTTGCGGTCGAGGAACTTGCGGCGCTGACGGTCGGCGAGGATCCGCTTCGTATTGAGAAGATCATCGGCAAACTGCGGAACGGCACCGGAGATTCCTGCGGGCCGGGCGGGATCTTCACCCTGGCACTGTCAGCGATTGATATCGCGCTATGGGACATTAAGGGCAAAGCCCTGGAACAGCCGCTTTGGAAGTTGCTCGGCGGCCACCGGGATCGCGTCGCAACCTATGCCTCCGGATCGCTGCGGCGTGGGCTGACCGATAGCCAGGCACAGCGCGCGGCCCAGATCCTGGTGCAGAAGGGCTTCGTCGAGATGAAGACCCAGATGGCGCTGCCCGGCAATCCGACGCCGGCCGAGGAAGTGCGGCGTATCCGTGTGGTGCGGGAGGCTATCGGGCCGGACATCAAGCTGATGTGCGACATCAACCAACGCTGGCGGCCTGAACAAGCGATCGATATCGGCAGCCGGATCGAGGATGTCGGATTGTTCTGGCTGGAGGACGTGACCGCGGCGGACGACTTCGCCGGGCTTGCGCGGGTCACCGCGTCGCTCAAGACGCCGATCGCCGGTGGCGAGTACGTCTGGGGGATTGTCCCGTTCCGCCACATGATCGAAGCCAGGTCGGTCGATATCGTCATGGTGGATATCTGCCGGGTGGGCGGCGTGACCCATGGATGAAAGTCGCCGGCATGGCCGAGGCGTTCAACCTGCCGATCGTGAGCCATGTCATGCCGGAGATGCTGGTGCACCTCGTCGCCGCCTGCCCCAATGGTCTTACGGTTGAATACATGCCGTGGATGCTGTGCCTATACGAGGAAACCCCAGCGATCGAGAATGGGATGCTGGTGCTTCCGAACAAGCCGGGCCTCGGCCTGAAGTTCGACGAAAAGGCCGTGGCCGCCTTCAAGGCCTGAAGCCGCTTAGTGTTTGCTTCGTAACCGCAAGTCTGATATTGATATTGATATCAAGCTTGCGGTGAATTATCATGCCGACGGAACAGCTCCTGCTGCGTCTTCCAGACGATCTGGTAAGGCGATTCAAACGCAACGTGCCGGCCCGGGAACGCAGCGCATTTGTGAAACAGTTGCTGGAGCAGGCGCTGCCGTCGGCCGACGGCGACGATGATCCACTCTACCTGGCCGCGCTCGCGGTGGAACAGGATGCGGCGCTTGGCGCGGAGATGGCGGAATGGGAAGCCGCCACCAGCGTGGATGGCTTGACCGAGGCCGGAGTTGGCGAACGGAAGACCTGAGTGGCACGCGCTCCGGCTCCCGCTATGGTTGGGGCATCACGCGGATCGGTTTGGTGGGTTGATCTCGAGCCCACGCGCGGGTCCGAAATCCGCAAAAGCCGGCCAGCGATCGTCCTGTCAGCCGACAGCCTGAACCGCGTCCGGCGAACCGTCGTCGTTGTACCTCTGTCAACGGGACCCGCGCCACGACCACCGATCATCGTGGCCGCACCCTCGGCCGGCGAAGGGTCGGTCGCGGTCTGCGACCAAATCCGCGCGGTAGACAAATCGAGGCTGACGCGGTCAGGCGGGGATTTGTCTCGCGAGGATTTGCGAGCAGTTGAAGCCGGAGTGCGAGCGGTCCTGCTACTGTGACCCCAACCTGCGCTCCCGCCCGATCGGACGGGACGCCACGGGCAGGCGTGATATCAGCTTGGGTCGGCCGTCAGACCCGCCGCGGAAAGACCAGCCAGCGCGGCAGCCTCATCATTGTCCGAAGTGTCGCCGGTCACGCCGACGGCACCAATGATGCTCTTGTCGTCGCCACGGATCAGGACGCCGCCGGCTACCGGGATCATTGAGCCGCCGACCACATGGGTCACCGCCGCGATAAAATGGGGACGTTCTTCCGCCCGCTTGCCCAACGTGCGGGAGCCGACGCCCATCGACAACGCGCCATAGGCCTTGCCGATCGCGATGTCCGCGCGGCGCAAGGCAGTTCCTTCCTCGGCGGCAAAGGCCTTCAGCACACCGCGTGCATCCAGCACCGCGACGGCCATTGGCGCCAGCGACTTTTCCCGCGAGTGCGCCAGCGCGGAGCTGATGATCGTCTGCGCCTTGGCCAGTGTCAGTTGAGTCATTCCGTTCTTCCCCTAGGTCAACGCCTACAAGAATACGCCGTCCGGATCGCCATTGAACAGCACCCGGCCGACAGCCTCGAAATGCGAGTCACGCGACTGGATCTGCTGCGATAGCGTATGCATGTCGCGAAACCGGCGCTCGAACGGGGTCCCGCGGAAGATGGCGGAGGTTCCAGCAGCCTTGTAGACGTAGTCAGCGACCTCGACCGCCGAGGCGATGCCGTGAGCGCAACCCAGTCGAACGCGGACGCGGCCGTCGAGGCTGATGGGCGCGATGTCGTCGGCCCCGGCCCAGACATCCTTCAGTATCTCCACGAGCCACGCGCGAGCCGATCCAAGGGAAGCCTCGCGGCGGGCTACATCGGCTTGCACAACTGGACTGTCCGCGAGGCGCTGAAGCCCGCGCGGCGTCTTCTCTGTCGCCAGAGCGATGAATTCGTCGAGCATTGCGCGGGCAATTCCGAAAGCCACCGCGGCGACCCCGACCGCGTAGAGCCCCTGCATCGTAAAGGCGTACAGCGGACCAGGATCACGCCGGAGTGCCGGGTCCTCACGCGTGCCGGTGAACTCTTCGGGGACGAACAGGTCGATGACGCGATATCCCTCGGATGCGGTGCCGCGCATACCGATCGTGTTCCAGTCCTGGATCGGTTCGGCGTGCTCCTTGCGGAACAACAGCGAGCGGATGACGGGGCGGCCGAGACGGTTGAGGCGCAGTGCACCGTCCGGCTCTATCACCGGGCAATGCGCGCCCATCCATGTAGCCTGACGGCTGCCACTGGCGAAATGCCACTCACCGCTGACTTGGTAGCCACCGGGCACGGCGCGTGCTTTGTGTTGGTTGGGTGGACCCCAGGAAACCCAGGCCCTCGGGTCGCTGAAGATTGCCTTGGCGGCCTCAAGAGGCATGAACGGCGCGATCAGCGCGGCGCTGTTGGCGACAAACAGGTTCCAGCCCACTGATCCGTCATGGCGGCTGATCTCCTCCATCGCGTGCAGATAGGTCCACGGATCGAGCTGATCGCCGCCGACCGATCGCGGCAACAGGATGCGTGGCAGCCTGGCATCATGGATGTGCGTAAGCAACGGTTCGGGAATCACCTGGGTACGCTCGATCTCGTCCGCCGCCGCGGCGATTTCAGGCCCCAGCTCACGCGCCCGGGCCACAGGATCGATGCCGGCACAACCGGGACTGACATGGTTCATGCGGCCGCTCCCTGCGTCTTGAGTGGGCGATTAGCGGCCCGTCGTGTGGGAATTGTCAATCTTGGACCCGAAGTAGACGCTTGTGGCTGACTACGCACAGGATGGTTCATTGAACGGAACAGCCTGTTCCGCTACCAATCGCGGTATGCGCCCGATGCCGATCCTCAGTCTTATGTTTCTGACCATGGCAACACCCCCTGTGTTTGCCCAGGTCACCGTCGATCTGCACGCATTGGAAGCGCTGCCGAACCGGGCGACCCCAAGCCGTCCACCTCGCGCCGCGTCGCAGGCTTCCGGAACGCCGACGGTGGTGACGCGGGTGGCCCCGTTGGCGACGGCACCTTCTGCCACCGCACCCGCAGGCGCGTCCCCCGGGCCCACCGCACGGACGGCGCCCGCGCCTGCTGAAACGCAGCCGGCCATGCCTGAAAACGAGCCGCAAACAGCCGCGATCAACCCAATCGCGCCGCCGGAGCCGCCGGCTGGTTCTGCCCCGCCGCCTCCGCCTATTTCCGACAAGGCGACGACCACCGCCGCCCAGACCACGGCCGGGTTGCGCCTGACGTTCGCGCCGGAGCAATCTGACCTGAGCCCCGAGAGCAGCACCTCCATCAAGCAACTCGCGGCGGCGGCACCCGCCGGCGACACGACCACCTTCAATGTCCTGGCCTACGCGCCCGCCAAGCCGGACGATCCGTCCACCGCGAGGCGGGTCTCGCTGTCGCGTGCCATGGCGGTCCGCAGTGCGCTGGTCGCCGACGGCGTCCCGTCCTCCCGCATCTTCGTCCGAGCGCTTGGCGAGCAATATGGCGACGGCCCCCCCGACCGGGTCGACATCGGTGTTACCGGCGGGACTGCTCCCTCCAACCCGGCGACCGTACGATGACCCGACCCTCAGGCTACTTGATCCGGATGTTACTGTTCCTGGTAGCCTGCGGGATTGTCGCCAGTCTGCTGTCGCCGGTGCTGATCACCGCATTCGACAACAGCCCCGTGCTGAATAGCCTGATCCTGCTGATACTGCTGCTGGGGATCGGCTGGAACCTTAATCAGGTCGTGCGGTTGCGGCCAGAGGTGACCTGGCTGGAAACCTATCAGACCTCCCGCAGCCGCCTCGCCGCCCTGCCCTCGCCAAAGCTGCTGGCGCCGATGGCGAGCATGCTTTCGTTGCGTGAAGGCCGAGACAGCGGCCGCCACTTTACCCTCTCGGCAACCGCCATGCGCAGCCTGCTGGATGGGATTGCCTCGCGGCTCGACGAAAGCCGGGAACTGTCCCGCTACATGACGGGTCTGCTGATCTTCCTAGGTCTGCTCGGAACGTTCTGGGGATTACTGAAGACGGTCAGTTCTGTTTCCGACGTCATCGGCGGCATGTCCATGGGCAACGGCGACATGAACCTGATGTTCGAGCAGTTGAAAACCGGTTTGGCGAAGCCCCTGGCCGGAATGGGGACGGCGTTCTCCGCCAGCATGTACGGCCTCGCCGGTGCGCTGGTGCTGGGCTTCCTGGACCTGACTGCTGGACAGGCGCAGAACCGTTTCTTCAACGAATTGGAGGAATGGCTCGCCGGCCTGACAAGGCTATCATCCGGTGTGCTATCGGAGGGTGAGGGTTCTGTACCGGTCTATGTCCAGGCGCTGCTGGAACAGACCGCGGAAAATATGGAAAGCCTGCAAAACGTGCTGACGCGGGACGAGGAAAATCGGTCCCAGGTCAATCAGGCGGTCATGACCCTCAACGATCGGCTCGGAGCATTGGCTGATACCATGCGGGCAAACCAGCATTTGATGCTGCGGATTGCCGAGAGCCAGACCGCGCTTGCGCCCGCCCTGCACCGCCTGAGCGAACTGCAGGCGGATGAAAGCAGCCGCGGGCATCTGCGCGCCATCGAAAGCTATCTGCAACGGCTGGTAACCGAAAATGAGCAGGGCCGCGCTCGGGCGACAGCGGATTTGCGCAATGATTTGCGGCTGCTGACGCGCACTGTTGCCGCGCTCGCCGAACCGCAGCGGTAGCGGAACATGGCGATGCGCGTTCGCAGGAACCACGGTGGCAACGGACTGGATGCGTGGCCTGGATATGTGGATGCTTTGTCCACGCTGCTGATGGTGATCATCTTCGTGCTGCTGGTATTCGTGCTGGCGCAGGCGTTCCTGACGGTCACATTGTCCGGGCGGAGTCACGCCCTGGACAAAGCGAATGAGCAGCTTACCGCGCTGGCTGATGCGCTGTCGCTGGAGCGCGGCAAATCGGCGGACCTGCAACTCTCGGTGTCGCAACTTGGCCAACAACTGGCCACACGTTCCGCGGAACGCGACAAGCTGGCATCGCAACTGGCCGACGCTAACCTGGCGGTGCAGGCGGCTACCGCCGCGAATGCCCGGCTGCAGACCCAACTGACGGAACAGACCAAGGCGGCGCAACAGCAGCCGGCGGACGCTCAAAGCAGTCCGCGGACGCGCAAAAGCAGCTAGCGGAGATGAAGCGGCAGATCGCCGAACTTGATAAGACTGTTGCTATCGGCAAGGACACCTTGCAGGCGAAACTGTCTGATCTTGCGACGCTGAGCAATCAGGCGCGCGCTCTGGAGGCGCTGCGGGATGAGCTGGAAAAGCAGGCTCAGGACGCAGCCGCGCGGGCGATGACCGAGCAGCAGCGGCGGGAAGCGGTTCAGGCGCAGTTGTTAGATGAGAAGAAGCTGGGGGACAGCGCCCGGGCGCAGATAGCGCTGCTGAACCAGCAGATCGATCAGTTGAAGAACCAGCTTGCCGCGATCGCGTCCAGCCTGGAGCTTCAGCAGCAGCAGGATAAGGATAAAGACGTCCAGATCGCCAACCTGGGTCAGCGTCTGAACATGGCGCTGGCGGCGAAGGTGGAGGAGCTTCAGCAATATCGCAGCGAGTTCTTCGGCAAGCTTCGGACACTGCTGGCGAACCGGTCCGGGATCACCGTCGTCGGCGACCGGTTCGTCTTCCAGAGCGAGGTGCTTTTCCCGGTCGGCAGCGCCGATCTGACCCAGGCGGGAATTGCGCAGATGACCGCTCTGGCCGTTACGGTGAAGGACATAGCGACGGAAATCCCACCTGACGTGAACTGGGTGCTGCGCGTGGATGGGCATACAGATCCGCAGCCCGTGAAGGGGGGCCAATTCGCGTCGAACTGGGAACTGTCGGCACAGCGGGCAATCACGGTGGTCAAACTGTTGATCGCCGATGGAGTGCCACCGGATCATCTCGCGGCGACGGCATTCGGCGAATACCAGCCGTTTGGCCCCGGGGACACCCCGGATGCGTTCGCCAAGGATCGGCGGATCGAGCTGCGGCTTACAGACCGGTAGCGGCCCTCTCGTTGGTCTCACGGACCGCGGCCAGGAAATAGTCCACCTTGCTGCGTAAGGTCGCCGTCTCGGTGCCAATCCCCTCTGCCCCGGTCAGCACGTCGCGGCTGGCACCGCCGGCGTCGTCGGCAATAGTGACGACCTCCGCCATTGCTTGCGCGGTTTCCGCTGTGGCGCGGGTGACCGCCTGAATACTGCCGGCGATCTCGTTGGTGGTGACACTCTGCTGCTCAACCGCCGCGGAAATCGCCCCCGTTACCGCGTCCATCCTGCCGATGATCGTGCCGATTTCAAGCATTGCCGCTACCGCTTCATCGGTCGAGGTCCGCACGGTCGCGATTTGACTGCCTATTTCGGCGGTCGCCCTGGCGGTCTGTGCCGCCAGTGCCTTGACCTCCGCGGCTACCACCGCGAAACCCTTGCCCGCCTCGCCCGCGCGCGCGGCCTCGATTGTCGCGTTCAGCGCCAACAAGTTGGTCCTCCCGGCAATTTCGCTGATCAGGCGTATAACGTTGCCAATATGGCCGGTGGCTTCGGTCAGGCGTTGCATCGTGCCTTGACTTGCGTCGGCGCGTTGCACCGCCTGGCGGGCGACCTCGGCCGCGGCAGCGACCTGATGGGCGATTTCACCTACGCTGGCGGTTAGCTCCTCGACGGCCGCAGCCACCGCGGTTAAATTCTCCGACGATTTGGCCGCGCCGCCGGAGGTAGCCCCGGCATCGGTCCGCACCGCGCCCGCCGCCCGCGACATGGTCTGGGCCGCCTGGCGCATTCCGTCCGCCGCGTTTGCCAATGATGCCATCACATCAGAGATCGAAGTGACGAAGTCCTGTGTATGCCGCTCCATTGTCACATGCCGGCGCTCCTTGGCGGCACGCTCCTGCCCCTGCTCATTGGTCAGGCGGTCGGTTTCGATTGCGTGGTGTTTGAATACCTCCACAGCGCGCGCCATATGACCAAGCTCGTCCCGGCGCTGGACGTGAGGAATCAGCAGATCCGTGGTTCCGGTCGCCAGTTTTTCCATCACACCGGTCAATACTCCGATCGGCTGGCTGATCGCGCGAGTCGCGATGACGGTCGCTGCAAGGGCGACCGCGGCCGCCGCTAATGCAAACAACAAAAAGCCGAAACTGGCCTTGTCAATAGACCCGACAGCGTTGGCGAACGTGGCCGCCCGGCCGCGATCCGCTGCGACCGCGATGGTGCCCAGAAGGATATTGATTCTGTCAAACTGCTCCTGAGCCCCGCTCATGAACATAAGCGCCATGCCGGGATCGACGCTGATCATCTCCAGCACCTCCTTCCCGGCTTTTGCATAGGTCTCGACACCGAGTGTCGCCCGCTCCCGGTCGCTTGCCGCCAGTCCGTACAAGGATTTCGCATCGGCGATGACGGTGTCCAGGACCACCTGTTCCGGCGGAATATGGGCGATCGCCTGCTCCAGGTCGTTAGCGTTGGCCAGCGAGGTGATCTGGTAAAGCAGGGCATGCGCCTGGCCGACTTCAGCGCGTAGCTTCGCGGCCTCACCGAAGCGGGCGAAGGCTACGTCATTCAAGTAGACGAAATCCTGACGCAGGCCGTGGAATACGCTATAGGCGCCGGTGGCAAGGCCAACGAGCGCCAGAATCCCCACCGCCGGCGCGATCGTTAGCTTCACCGCCAAGTGCAGGTTGTCAAACCACCGTCTCAAGTGGTGGACTCCACCAGGGGCAACACAGGCATGACTTGACGCACGGCCGCCCACTCCGCCCACCCGGTGACAAGGCTCACTTGTAGGCGCCCACCCCTATCAGGAAGTTATCGACCCGCACGACATACGTGGTCTTCTGGTCGATCTTCTTGGTAATCGGGTTGGGCCATTTGTAATCAACAAAGTTCTGGTCTTGGATAGCAACGAATTCGCGGATGAGGAGCTTGCCGTCGGTATCCTTGAGATCAAGTAGCTGTTTTCCGATCAGCACCGGATTTGCCCCATGCGCAACATTCTTACCGGTCTGGTCGTAGACCATCACATACAGATCCCGGTCGTGAAACGGGCCATCCTTGGCGTCGAAGACGGGAAACGCTTTATCCGGCCCCTCCTGCCGCAAGAATTCAGCGGCGCGCAGCGACATGGCTTTAGCCTCATCCGCCGTACCCTTGTCGCCGGCATAAGCACTGAAGCTGAACAGCACGCACAGCAAAACCAAGGTGCGAGAGAGCAGGATCGACATTGGGGTATGCATCCTCACGGCATGATTGTGTCGCAGGCGCGGATGCTAGACCCGGGTTGGTTAAGAATAGGTAAACAGGTAGGAGCGCTGACGCGGCCAGTGCGCCTACCGCCGAAGGCTCAAGCCGGCTGAGCAGCGCCGGCGTGATAATCCGGGAGCTTGAAAACACGAAAGGCTCCGGGACGAATCTCCCGGAGCCTTTCCATTGTTGTGAGCGTCCGTTGCCGGACTGGAGAATATTACGCCGACGCGCTTACGCCGGCGATCCAGGTCAGGGCGACGGAAGCCACGGAACAATGAGACACTGGATCACCTCCTTTCAGTTGTTGCTACGACACCGCGATTGTGCACGCGATTCGCGGGGCGGTGCAAGGGATTTGGAGGTGATGTTAAGCCGGGGTCAGATGTTTGATCCGCGGTGCAACCTGCTGCGCGAGCAGACGCAGGGAGTTGTGCCAGACCTCAGGATTTTCAGCGTAGTCAAAGCCGAAAACCAGGAGGTTCCCAAAGCCGCCGACCTCACGGTAAACGCGCTCCAGCTTCTCCGCCACGGTTGAAGGAGAACCGATCAACCAGTTGTGCTGTGCACAATATTCCGGTGTGACGTCCGAGTCGGGCACCGAAGGATCGTGCTTCAAGGTATTCCAGGAAACCGAAATTCCCCAGCAGCGGCAGGAAATACTCCCGCATCATCCGGCCCATCATGCCGCCGACGGACAGCCGGTGGGCTTCGGCATCGGTCTCGGCGACGAAGACTTCCCGCACCATGCGCCAGTCGCGACGATGCGGCGTGCGGCCGGTGCGCTTGGCACCCTCCTCGACCGCCGCCCAGTGGGTCCCGACATAGGCCGGATTGAGGTTCAGGCTCAGTGGCAGGAAGCCGTGCTCGCCGGCCATCTTCAGAGTATCGGAGTTTTTCGACAGGCCAGCGACGCCGATCGGAGGGTGCGGCTTCTGCAGCGGTTTGATGTGGGGCCGCAGGAACCCGAACATCTGCTCGGGCTTGTCGACGTTCCAGATATTTGCCGCGGTGCTGAAAGGACGGCTCGTCGCTCCACATGCGCAGGATGATGTCCAGCGCCTCTCGCGTCATCTCGCGGTTGGTCCCGGACATGCCGTCAACATTGAACATCGCCCAGTCGCTGGGCAGGCCGGAGGCGGCGACGCCGAACATCAGGCGGCCATCCGACATGTGATCCAGCATCGCCACGCGGTTCGCGAGTTCGGCGGGGTGGTGATAGGGCAGCAGGAATCCGCCCGGACCGATGCGCAACCGCTTCGTCTGCAGCAGCGCCTGGGCGATCAGCAGGTCGGGCGCTGGATTCGGCTCCCACGGCGCGGTGTGGTGCTCACCGATCCAGGCTTCGGCGTAGCCGAGTTCATCGAGCCAGCGCAGGGTCTGCAGATCCCAGTCGATCGCCGGCCTTCAGGCCACGCTCCGGCGGGTGCGACGGCATCGAGAAATACCCGAGTTCCATTGCGGTCCTCCTTGTTGGCGCGCCCTTCGACGCACCCAGGATCCAGCAGATCACAACGGCGGTTCAGGTCAAGTCGGTCGTATTGCTATGTTGGTTCCAGCAACGCTGGGCGGCCTCCCGCGCTTTGGCGTTGTCAGTGATGTCCCAGCATGTGGCGGCCGATTTCCTGAGGGTCGGCGCCCTCGGCCGACATTTCGTGCGCAACCTGCCCTTCGTGCATCACGACGATCCGGTCCGCCAGTTCCAGGATCTCGTCCAGGTCCTCGGAAATCAGCAGCACGGCTGTGCCCGCGTTGCGGGCGGCCATGATTCGCGCCCGGGTTTCCGCCACGGCCTTCACGTCCAGGCCGAAGCATGGGTTGGCGACGATCAGCAGCCGGACCTCGCCGTCCAGTTCTCGCGCCAGCACACAGCGCTGCACGTTGCCGCCCGACAGCACGCCGATCGGCGCCTGCGGCGAAGGCGTGCGGATGCCGTACGCCGCGATCATCTCCCGCGCCCGCGCTCGCCATGCCGGCACGGTCCAGCCACGCTCGACGAGACTTCTTCGGTCCCAGATCGAAGCTGCGCAGATTGAGGTTGTCGACCACCGTCATCGGCGGCACGCAGCCGTTGCGCAACGGCTCCTCGGGCAGCACGCGTACATCGTGCGCCTGCGACTGCGTCTCGGCTGGCGGCATAGGGCGCGCCGTCAACCGTGACCTGGCCCGATTCCATAGGCCGCTGACCACCCAGCACCTCCACCAGGTCCTTCTGGCCGTTGCCGGAAACGCCGGCGATCCCGACGATTTCATGCGCGTGGACCGTGATCTGCCCGATCGACAGGCCCTTGCGGCCGCTGTCTTCGGCAGTGCGCAATGCAGTCACCGACAGCCGGGTTTCGTTCGACGGTGCTCCCTTCCGTTCGGGGTTTTTCGGCGCATGCGGCTCGCCGATCATCATCGCGGTCAGGTCGGCGGGCCCGAGATCCCTCACCGCACCGGTGCCGGCCATGCGGCCGCGCCGCAGCACGGTCACCTCATCAACGAAGGCGGCGACTTCCTTCAACTTGTGCGTTATAATAACGATGGTCAGCGCGCCGGAATGCGCCAGGCCGCGCACCAGACCCAGCATCTCGGTGGCTTCCTGCGGCGTCAGGACGGATGTCGGTTCGTCCAGGACCAGGAATTTCCGCTCCAGATAAAGCTGTTTGATGATCTCGGTCTTTTGCCGCTCGCCGGCGGCGAGGCTGCCGACCTCGACCTCCAGCGGCACCTTGAACGGCATTCGCTGCATGAACCGCTTCAGGCCGGCGATTTCCGACCGCCAATTGATGACACCGGGCACGTTCTGGCGGGACATCACCAGGTTCTCGGCCACGGTCATCGATGGGACCAGGGTGAAATGCTGGTACACCATGCCGAGGCCCAGTGCATCGGCGTCGGCTGGACGCTCGATCGATGCCTCGCGGCCATCGACGATGAAACCGCCTTCATCGGCGCGGTAGTAGCCCAGCAGGCATTTTACCAAGGTGGATTTGCCGGCACCGTTCTCTCCGAGCAGTCCGTGGACGGTACCCGGAGTGACTTTAAGCGACACGTCCGACAGCGCATGGAAGCTGCCGAAATGCTTGCCGATGCCGACTGCCTCGACGCCGATGGCGCTGGGTTGAAACGGCGATCGTCATGGCAATCCCGCCAGGAAGTCGCGCTGTCGCTGACGGCGCCGAACACGCCGCCTTGCATCTTGATCATGTGCAGGGCAGCGGCGTGGTTGGCGGGATCGGTGGCGCCGCAGCAATCCGACAGCAGCAGGCACTCGAATCCGCGGTCGTTAGCGTCACGCATCGTGGTATGGACGCAGACATCGGTGGTGATGCCGGCCAGGATGATGTTGGCGATGCCGCGGGTGCGCAGGATCAGCTCCAGGTCGGTGGCGTAGAAACTGCCTTTGCCCGGCTTGTCGATGACGATCTCCCCCGGCAGCGGCGCGAGGTCCGGAATGATCTCCCACCCCGGCTCGCCGCGGGTCAGGATGCGGCCGCACGGGCCCGGGATCGCCGATGCCGGCGCCGATCTGCCGCGACCGCCAGCGCTTGTTGGCCGGCAGGTCGGACAGGTCGGGCCGATGACCCTCGCGCGTATGGATGATCGTATAGCCGCGCGGCCGCAGCGCAGCCAGCACCGCGAGATCGGCCCGATCGGTGCCCGTGTCAGCGACAGGTCGTAGCCCATCTTGTCGACATAGCCGCCGACGCCGCAGAAATCGGTCTGCATGTCGATGACGATCGAGCGCCGTGTTCTGTGGCCCCAGCGAGCCGTCGAAGGGCCAGGGATATGGGTCGGCGGAGATCGTTGCCATTTTCACCGTCCGATTGACAGTTGTCCGGGCATGCCGCGCAGCGACCGGCCGCCGCGGGCGGTCATGATCAGCACGACCAGGGTGACGATGTAGGGCGCGGCGTAGAACAGGTAGTAGCCCCAGGTAATGCCCACGGTCTGCAGCGAGGGCCCAGTGCGCCGGCGGCGCCGAACAGCAGCGAGGCATAGATGCAGTTTATCGGGTTCCAGCGCGAGAACACCACCAGCGCGACCGCCATCAGTCCTTGGCCGGATGACAGGCCCTCATTCCAGCTTCCGGGATAGTACAGCGACAGGAACGCGCCGCCGATCCCGGCCAGTGCGCTGCCGCACGCGGTGGCCAGGAAGCGGGTGCGGTCGATCGGCAATCCCAGCGCCAAGGCGGCGTCCTGGCTGTCGCCGACGATACGGACCCGCAAGCCGACGCGGGTCGCGTTGAAGCCCCACTCCAAGCGCGATCGCGGCGGCGATACCTAGCAGGAACAGCGGGCACACCGACAGCGCGTTGCGCACCTGGGCGTTGTCCGACCAGAAGCCGAACGGGATGCCGGGCAGCAGGGTGGCGCTGGGCTGCACGTATGGCTTGCCGAAGAAGAACGCGACGCCGGTGCCGGCCAGCATGATGGCGATGCCCATCGCTACGTCATTTACCCGAGCAAGCGAACACATCGCGCCATGCAAGCCACCAAGCAGAAGCCCGGCGACTGCCGCCGCGGCCACTCCGGCCCAGGGGCTGCCGGTTTGGTATGACGTTGCATATGCAACCATCGCGCCGAGCACCAGGACGCCCTCGTTGCCGAGGTTGATGCGGCCGGATTTCTCGGTCAGGCACTCGCCCAGGCTGACGAACAGGAAGGGCGTGCTGACCCGCAGGCTGCCCGCGAGCATTGCCAGCAGCACGGTGCCGATCGACTGTCCATCACGCGGTGCCCCGCGGCTGGAACCAGCGGAAGCGTCCATAGAGCGTGTCGCTTGCGAGGATCGAAACGAAGATCAGCCCTTGCAGCACCTGGATCGTTGCATCGGGCAGGCCCATGCGCCGCTGCAGCAGCCCGCCGGCGGCGCCGAGGCCGCCCAGCAGGATTGCCATCGGCATGATCGCCAGCGGATTGAACCGGGCCAGGAACGCAATCAGAATCCCGGTATAGCCATATCCCGCATTCAGCGACGCGTTGGCTCGGCCATACTCGGCGGCGACCTCGATCGCGCCGGCCAGGCCCGCGCAGCCGCCGCCGATCGCGCAGGCGAGCAGGATCAGCCTGTTGACCGGCAGTCCTTGCAATTGCGCGGCGCGGATATTGCCGCCGGTGACGCGGGAGGCGAAGCCGGTGCTGGTGCGGTAGATCAGCACCCAGCACAGCACGCAGGCGATGATGCCGACCGGCAAGCCCGGGATGCACGTCCAGCCAGGGCACGGTGTCGAGCATGTTCTCGTCGCCGATACCGTAAGTGGACGGTTTGTTCAGGCTGGCCGGATCGCGCAGCACGCCCTCGACGAAGTGGTTGAACAGCGCCAGGCCGACATAGGCCAGGACCAGGCTGGCGATTGTCTCGTTGACGTTCAGCCTTGCCCGCAGCCAGCCGCTGAGGCCGATCCAGAACGCGCCCATGGCCGATCCCGGCGACCGCCATGGCGGCCCACACGATCACCGGACTGGTGTTGACCAACGGCAGGGCCGCGACGGTGGCCGCAAGACCGCCAAGCACGACCGCGGCCTCGCCGCCGATGATGACCAGGCCAAGTTGCCCGGGAATGGCGACGCACAGGGCGGTCAGCAGCAAGGGCGACGCCCGCTGCACCGTGTTCTGGATGGAAAACCAGCTTCCGAAGGCGCCGCGCCAGACCAGGTCGAGGAAATCCAGCGGCGAGGCGCCCAGGAACAGCAGGAAGACCGAAAACAGCAGCGCCGCCCCGACCAGTGCCGCCAGCGGCGCGAGCAGCGCCTCCGCCGACCGGCGAACCGGATACCACTGGTCCGTGGACCGCAGCGGCACGGTGGCCGTGAGGTCTGCGGCGCGTCGTGGTGCTCTTGCGCTGCTCTCAGGCGATCGCGCCGGTGATCGCCCTCGACCAGATAGTTGCAGGATTCGAGCTCGATCGCGGTTTCCGGCAGCGCCTTGCCGGCGGCAACGACGATGTTGCCCTTGTTATCCTTCAGCGGCCCCTTGAATACCGAAAAGCCGCCCTTCATGATCTCCGCCTTCACCGCGGTGACGTTCTTGCGGCCGGCTTCGGGCAGCGCGGGACCGAACGGCGACATCTTGACGAAGCCTTCGGCGAGACCGCCGCGGGTGAAGTTCGGGAATTGGCTTGCCCGCCTGCGCGTCGGCGATGAACTGCTTATAGACGGTGATCCAGTTCCACTCGGCGCCGGTCAGGTAGCCTTTGGGGGCGAGCTTGGACTGGTCGGCATGGTAGCCGCAGGTGTAGATGCCGCGGCGTTCGGCGGTTTCCATGACGACCTTGGGGCCGTCGACGTGGCAGGTGATGACGTCGATGCCCTGGCCGATCAGGCTGTTGGTCGCTTCGGCTTCCTTCACCGGCATCGACCACTCGCCGGTGAAGATCACCGAGGTGGTTATCGTCGGATCGACCGACCGCGCGCCAAGGGCGAAGCTGTTGACGTTGATCAGCACCTGCGGAATTGGCTTGGCGGCGATAAAGCCGATCTTCTTCGTCTTCGTCGCATGGGCGGCGGCGATGCCGTTCAGGTACTGGCACATGCCGATGTAGCCAAAATACGACCCGGTGTTCATCGGGTGCTTGTCTTTCTGCCACAGGCCGCCGCAATGGCGGAACTGGATGTTCTTGTATTTCGCCGCCATTTTCAGCATGTACGGATCGAAGTAGCCGAAGCTGGTGGGGAACAGCAGCGTCGCGCCGTCCAGCTTGATCATGCTCTCCATCGTTTTGGAGACGTCGTCGGTTTCCGGGACCTTCTCTTCCTCGACGATCTTCACGCCCGGCATTTTCTTCAGCATCGCGGCGGCTTCGGCGTGTGCCTGGTTGTATCCATAGTCGTCTTTCGGACCGACATAGATAAACCCGACCACGAGGTCTTTCGCGGCCGTGCCTCGTGTCACGGAAGGCCGGCGGGGCGAGGCCGGCTGCTCCGGCGGTGCCTTGCAGCAGGCGGCGGCGTGAAACGGCTGTAGATGTAGGCGTCGATGACAGGCATACTCTTCCCCGTTCGCGATTATTCGGCCGTGCGGCACTGGCAACGCGCGCGGTCGGGCTCGGACGTGCGAGTGATCTTATGCGGAGCTACGCAAGGCTCATGCCATTTCCGTTGCGACACGATGCCGATGAGCAAAAGCCGGATCTGCGTCGATTGATCTGTCACGGAATTGGCATTTTGGCCGAAAATGAGCGAAATTCTGGCGCGAATGTTAACGTTCTCATGTATTTTGCTGCCCATCTTTGGACGGAAATCCGGAACCACTTCTAATTTCACGACCATGGTAGCGAATGACCAGATGTAAACTCCACATGGTCGACACGAAGAACTGTTGCGAGGATTCATCACTGCGCGCCAGCGCCCGACGCGATCGGACGGTGCTCCGGCCTGTCTGGCACATCGATTGCTCCGGTAAGGATGCTTGCGGGAAGCAACCATGCCGCAGCGTCGTCATGCCGGCTGTGCCATTACGGTCCCTCGTAGGCGTAGACAAAAGGATAAGATATGAAGCTGAGACACTTAATATTCGCGGCGGCTCCGGCGGTGATGCCGCGCAGGCCGCACGGCCGACGGGGCTTTCAGCGACAACTCCATCGGCTTCGCTACGGCTCGGCGTTCAAGGAGCCTGGCATCGCGTCGGCCAGCCAGCCGCATGGCGAGGACATTCACAAGCTCATCTCAACTTTGGCCATTTCGATGTCTGGGAGTACGGCTCAAACTTCATCAACATCGATGCGCTGTTTTCCGACGGCCGCGACCCGGCGAACGAACTCCACCGACCAGGCGCCACCGAGGTCTATGGTGTTTATCGAGGTCAGTTCAGCCCGGACAAGATCTTCGGCCTCAACACAAAGATCGGACCGATCGAGGCCATCAACTTCGAGATCGGCGGCGATTTCAACACCAAGAACACGCAGTTCGCGCCGGAGAAGCGGCTGCTGGTCGTCGGTCCCAATTTCCATCTCGCACGTGCCAGCCGGGTTCCTGGATGTCGGCGTCCATTTGTCGCATGAGTGGAACTACAACGGCTTTACGTCTCGTCGGCAAGAACGCCTCGACTTCAATCCCACGCCTGAGTTCGAAGTCGTCTGGCTGTTTCCGCTGACCTTCACCGGCCTGCCGCTGGACTTCCGCGGCTTCTCCAACCTGTCCTGCCCAAGGGCAAGGACGGGTTCGGGGCAACACCGCCGCGGAAATCCTCGCCCGGCCGCAGCTCCAGCTCGATGTCGGCAAGTTGCTGTTCGGCAAGCCGCATGTGCCCGATCTCTATTTCGCGTTCGAATACTGGCGGAACAAGTTTGGCAACGACCATACCAAGGTGCCGCGGCATCGCATGCCGATCACCCCGATGATCGGTATCGAAGTCTCACTTCTGATACCAGTCATCGCGGCGGTCCAGGACCGCCGCGACCGTTCAGCCGTCTGATTGCCGAACTCGGGAATCCGCCGATGCTCGATACGCTGCTTGACTGGGTCAGTCTGCTGGTTCGTTGGACCCATGTCATCGCCGGCATCGCCTGGATCGGCTCCTCGTTCTATTTCATCGCGCTCGATGCCAGTCTGCAGCCCAACTCCCGGCTCGACCCGCGGGTCAAGGGCGAGGCCTGGCAGGTGCATGGCGGCGGCTTCTACAATATCCAGAAATTTACCGTCGCGCCGGAGTTCCTGCCGGACCATCTGACCTGGTTCAAATGGGAGGCCTACGGCACCTGGATCTTCGGCTTCGCGCTGCTGGTGCTGACCTATTACCTCAATCCCACGCGTCTACCTGATCGACACAGCGGTGATGAACATCGACGCGGCGGACGCGGTGCCCGCGGCGGCGGCGTCACTGGTGATCGGCTGGTTCGTTTACGATCTGCTCTGCCGCTCCTGGTTCGGCCGAGAAACCGGCCGCCTGGCGATTTCCGGCTTCGTGCTGCTGGTCGCCGCGACCTATGCCTATACCCATGTATTCAGCGGCCGCGGCGCCTTCATCCAGGTGGGTGCGCTGGTCGGCTCGATCATGGCGGCCAACGTGCTGTTCATCATCATCCCCGGCCAGCGCAAGACAGTGGCCGCGCTGCTGCGGGGCGAGGAACCCGACCCGATCTGGGGCCAGGTGGCCAAGCAACGCTCGGTCCACAACAACTACCTGACGTTGCCCGTCGTGTTCACCATGCTGAGCAACCACTACTCCTTCACCTATTCTTCGCCGCGCTGGAACTGGCTGATCCTGGCTTGCATCTTCATCGCCAGCTTCCTGGTGCGGCACTGGTTCAACACCATGCACACCGGTGCAGCGAAGCCGGACTGGCGCCTGTGGCCGGCGGCTGCTGTCCCGGTCGTCTGCGCGATTGTGCTTGGCATGCTGGGGCAACCCACGGCGCCGCTCGCCGAGGCCGGCGCGGCGCCTGTGACTTTCGCCGACGTAAAGCAGATCGTCGATCAGCGCTGCCATGTCTGTCACGCCGCGCAGGCCGAAATTCCCTGGCTTTGCCGAGGCGCCGAAAGGCGTCATGTTCGACACCCCTGCGCAGATCAAACGCCAGGCGCCGCAGATCATGGCTCAGGCGGTAAAGACCCACACGATGCCGCTGGGAAATATCACCGAGATCACCGAAGCCGAGCGATCGGCTTTGGGTTCGTGGATCGTATCAGGATCAAGGTTGAACTGAAGGCGGGGCATCGTTGCTCCGTGCTTCAACATGACGGGCGGATAACCAATTGCCCATCAAGCAGTCAGATTTACGTTTGGTACCCATTCGATGATGAAACCTTAGCCCCTCGCGCCCGGTGTATTGATTTTTGAGGTATTTTGCGGCGTTTGGTCGTTGACCGGCGCGTCAGACCTGTCTTTAGCTTCGCGACCGCTGCCCCGGCTCCCTTCCTGAGCTCAGCGGACAACCCATCGAACGACGAAACACCAAAAGGACTGGCAGCGCGATGCGCGACACGATCCATTTCCGCCTGGGACGCGGAGACCGGACGCTGCGGAACGTGGACCCGACCATGACGGTGCTGGAATACCTGCGCGGGCCGGAACGGCTGTGCGGCACGAAGGAAGGCTGCGCGGAGGGTGATTGCGGCGCCTGCACCGTGGTGCTGGTGGACCAGGCAGGGCCGTCATCAGGCGGTCAATGCCTGCATCCTGTTCCTGCCGGCGCTGGACGGGCAGCAGTTGCTGACGGTGGAGCATCTGGCGGCGGCGGACGGCGGCGCTGCATCCGGTGCAGCAGGCGATGGTGGATCGGCATGGCTCGCAATGCGGCTTCTGCACGCCGGGCTTCGTGATGTCGATGTACGCGCTTGCGGACCGCGGGCAGCGAAGCCGGACCGCGCCGCGATCAACGAGGCGCTGGCCGGCAATCTGTGCCGCTGCACCGGCTATCGCCCGATCGTCGATGCGGCGATGGACGTCTGCACCGGCAGCTGAATCCCCGCCGCCGGTGCGCGCTGCCGGCGGCGGACGGCACGCTGACGCTGACGCGACGGCGGGAAGCGCTCATTCTCGCCGCGCGACGAGCGATGAACTGGCGCAGACGTTGCTGGACCACCCCGATGCGGTGATCGTCGCCGGCGGGACCGATGTCGGGCTATGGGTGACCAAGCAGCACAGGTCGCTGCCGGTGACGGTGTCGCTGGACGCGGCGGCAGATTTGCGCGCGTCGAGGAAACCGACGACACGATCCGGATCGGCGCCGGCGCGACCTACCAGGACGCGCTGCCGGCGCTGGAACGGCATTATCCCGACTTCGGCGCAATGATCCGCCGCATCGGATCGCGCCAGATCCGCAACCGCGGGCACGATCGGCGGCAACATCGCCAACGCCTCGCCGATCGGGGACTTGCCGCCCGCCTTGCTGGCGCTGGACGCATCCGCTGGTGCTGCGCGCGGGCGGCACCCGGCGCACCGTGAAGCTGGACGACTTCTTCACCGGCTATCGCCGCACCGTGCTGGCGCCGGGCGAGTTCATCGAACGGATCGACGTGCCGATGCCGCGCCCGGGCGAGATGTTCCGCTGCTACAAGGTGTCGAAGCGGTTCGACCAGGACATCTCGGCGGTGTGCGGCGCGTTCCGGCTGACGCTGGAGGACGGCGATCGTGCGCGACATCCGCATCGGCTTTGGCGGCATGGCGGCGACGCCGGCGCGGCGCACGCGCGGTCGAGGATGCGCTGATCGGCCGCCCTGGACCGAGGCGACGATCCGGACTGGCGCAGGCGGCGATGGACGCCGCGTTCGCGCCGCTGTCCGACATGCGGGCGAGCGCCGCCTATCGCCGGACCGTCGCGCGCAACCTGCTGATGAAGTGCTTCCTGGAAACCAGCGAGGAGGCAGCCGTGACCCGGCTGGAGCCGGCATGAACATGCGTCGAATCGCCATGACCCGCGACCCGGGGCGCCGTCGCATTCGGCCGCATGACAGCGCACCCAAGCATGTCAGCGGCCGGGCGATCTATATCGACGACATGCCGGAACCGCCGGGGCTGCTGCATGCATTCCTGGGCCTCAGCCCGCACGCCCATGCCCGGATCAAGTCCATCGACCTGAGCGCGGTGTCGCGGCGCCCGGCGTGGCGGCGGTGATGACGGCCAGGGACGTGCCGGGCGTCAACGATGTCGGCCCGGCTTTCATGGGCGATCCGATCTTCGCCGACGGGCTGGTCGAATATCATGGCCAGTCGATCTTCGCCGTCGCCGCCACAAGCATGGCGCTGGCGCGGGAGGCGGCGGCGAAGGCGGTGATCGAGTACGAGATCCTGCAGCCGATCCTGACCATCGATGAAGCGCTGGCGGCGCAGACCTTCGTGCTGCCGACCCAGGTCATGCAGCGCGGCGATGCCGACGCGGCGCTGGCGAAAGCGCCGCTGCGCCTGTCCGGGCGGATCGATGTCGGCGGGCAGGAGCACTTCTACCTTGAAGGGCAGGTCGCCATGGCGATCCCCGGTGAGGACGGCGACATGCTGGTGCACAGCTCCACCCAGCATCCCGACCGAGGTGCAGCATCTGGTCGCCCGCGCGCTGAAGCTGTCGGATCATTCGGTGGTGTGCGAGACGCGGCGGATGGGCGGCGGGTTCGGCGGCAAGGAGTCGCAGGCGTCGCTGATCGCGGTGGCGGCGGCGCTGCTGGCGCAGCAGACCGGACGCCCGGTGAAGCACCGGCTGGACCGCGACGACGACATGATCCTGACCGGCAAGCGGCACCATTGCCGGATCGACTACGATGTCGGGTTCGACAAGGACGGCCGCATCCAGGGCATCAAGTTCATGCAGGCGATCGGCTGCGGCTATTCCCCCGACCTGTCCGGCGCGATCGCCGACCGGGCGATGTTTCACGCCGACAATGCTTATTATCTGGACCACGTCCACATCGTCTCGCATCGCTGCAAGACCAACACCGTATCCAACACCGCGTTCCGCGGCTTTGGCGGACCGCAGGGCATGGTGGGGATCGAGCATGTGGTGGACGAGATCGCCCGGCATCTGCGCATCGATCCGCTGACCGTCCGCAAGCGCAACTTCTACGGCAAGCGCGACCGCAACGTCACGCCGTACCACATGACGGTCGAGGACAACGTCATCGCCGAACTGGTGGCGGAGCTGGAACGCGAGGCCGGATACGCGGCACGCCGCAAGGAGGTCGAGGCGTTCAACGCGGCCAACCCGTGGGTCAAGCGCGGGCTGGCGCTGACGCCGGTGAAGTTCGGCATCTCGTTCACGCTGACGCACATGAACCAGGCCGGCGCACTGGTGCATGTCTATACCGACGGCAGCGTGCAGCTGAACCACGGCGGCACCGAGATGGGCCAGGGCCTGTACCTGAAGGTCGCGCAGATCGTCGCCGCCGAGTTCGGCATCGGCCTGGACCGGGTGAAGATCACCGCGACGACGACGGCGAAGGTGCCGAACACGTCGCCGACGGCGGCGTCCTCGGGCACCGATCTGAACGGCAAGGCGGCGCAAGCGGCGGCGCGAGCGATCAAGCAGCGCATGGCGGAGGTGGCGGCGACGGCGCTGGAGGTGCCGGCCGCGTCGATCGTGTTCGCCGACGGCAAGGTGGGCGCCGGCGGACAAGACGATGACGTTCGGCGAGGTCGCCAAGCTGGCGCACCGCTCGCGGGTGCAGTTGTCGTCGACCGGCTACTACAGCACGCCGAAGATCCACTACGACACCAAGACCCATCAAGGCCGGCCGTTCTACTACTTCGCCTATGGCGCCGCGCTGTCGGAGGTCGAGGTCGACACCCTGACCGGCGAGTACCGGCTGCGGCGGGTCGATATCCTGCACGATGCCGGCCAGTCGCTGAACCCGGCGATCGACCTCGGCCAGGTCGAGGGCGGCTTCGTCCAGGGCATGGGCTGGCTGACCACCGAGGAGCTGTGGTGGGACGACAAGGGGCATCTGCGCACGCACGCGCCCTCGACCTACAAGATCCCCGCCTGCGGCGACATTCCGGCCGCGTTCAACGTCTCGCTGTTCAAGGCCGGGCGCAACAAGGAGGACGTGGTCTACCGCTCGAAGGCGGTAGGCGAGCCGCCGCTGATGCTGGGGATCGCGGTGTTCCAGGCGCTGCGCGATGCGATCGCGGCGTGCGGCGATGGCTGGGCGGTGCCGCGGCTGGATGCGCCGGCGACCGCCGAACGGGTGCTGATGGCGATCGAGACCCTGCGCGCCAGCAGGGCGGTGCCGCATGCGCCGAACGCGCCAGGCGGCCGACTGATGGCCGCCTGGCTCGACGCCCTGGCCGCGGCGGAACGCGACAACCAGCCGGCGGTGCTGGTGACCGTGCTGGCCGCGAAGGGCTCCACCCCGCGGGAGGCCGGGCGCCAAGATGGTCGTCTCCGCCGACGGCTGGCCGGCACGATCGGCGGCGGCAATCTGGAGTACCAGTGCGAGGCCGCCGCGCGTGACCTGCTGGCCGCCGGCGCCGAGGGCCCATCGACGCGCGATTTCCCGCTGGGTCCGGCGCTGGGGCAGTGCTGCGGCGGCCATGTGACGGTGCTGTTCGAGGTGCTGCGTCCGCCGCAGCTGCAGATCGCGCTGTTCGGCGCCGGCCATGTCGGCAAGGCGCTGGTCAAACTGCTGGCCGATCTGCCGTGCCGGGTGAGCTGGATCGATCCGCGGCCCGAGGCGCTGCCCGCCAACCTGCCGCCCAATGTGACGCCGGTGCGCGCAGCCCAGCCGGCACAGGCGGTCGCGGCGTTGCCGCCGGGCAGCCTTGTGCTGGTGATGACGCACGACCACCAACTGGATTTCGAGATCGTCGCGGCGGCGCTGCGGCGGCCCGATCTGCCGGCGGTGGGACTGATCGGATCGGACACCAAGCGCGCCCGCTTCGTCAGCCGGCTGGCGCGGCAGGGCATCGCGACAGACAAGCTGATCTGCCCGATCGGGTGCCGGGGATCGAGGGCAAGGAACCCGCCGTGGTCGCCGTCTCGGTCGCGGCGCAAATCCTGCATGACAGTACTCAACCCCATCATCCAGGCATTCAATCGCAGGTGCTTCAATCACAGGCGATGCGCCCACAGTTCAGCAGCCTCAACAAACTCGCGAGCGTCTCCCATGCCCATGACCCTGCCGACGAGCGAGCGAAGCTGCGGCGACTGCGTCTGTCCGCCGGCTACCGTCTGCGGGCGCACGGCTGATGGCCGACGCCGGAAGCCATATGCGGCGGGCGATCGAACTGTCGCTGGAAATGATGCGCTCCGGGCGCGGCGGGCCGTTCGGCGCGGTGATCGTCAAGGACGGCAAGATCATCGCCGAGGGCTTCAACCAGGTCACCTCCACCAACGATCCCACCGCGCACGCCGAGGTCGTGGCGGTCCGGCGCGCCTGCCAGGCGCTGGAGACGTTCGATCTGACCGGCTGCGAGATCTACACCAGTTGCGAGCCCTGCCCGATGTGCCTCAGCGCGATCTACTGGGCGCGGCTGGGGCGGATCTACTATGCGAACGACCGCCATGACGCGGCGAAGATCGGGTTTCGGGATGATTTTCTGTATCACGAGATCCCGCTTGCCGCTGGACCAGCGCGCGATCCCGATCCAGCCGCTGCTGCGGGCGGAAGGCTGGGCGGCGTTCGAGGAATGGGACCGCAAGCCGGACAAGATCACATATTGACCCTGGCTTTGGCACACCGCATCGCTAGTTGGAGGACCAGGCCGCGGATGCCAATAGGGCCTGTATTCTGACCACGTGGCCCGGGCCCTTGGAGATTAGACTAGCGCTGTGAATCAGCCGGCTTTGCGGGCGGGGCGGTCGCGCGATCAACGGGCTTGACCGCGGCGCCTTTCGGCGGGTCGGACTTCTTGCAGGACGTCTTGGTGTGGCTGGTAGGCTGGCCACCAAACGCGCACGGGATGTCGTCCTGAAAGAAATGCGGAATGTCGGTTTGGAACGTACGCCGAGCGCCGTCAAAGAAATCGGCGCGTGCCGGAATTGGCGTCAGCGCCACGAGTGTCGGCACGATGACCAGGCAGCAGGCGGCGGCACCGGGCCAATGCTTTGCGCTCAATGCGGTCTCCCCCAGGGCGGGCGTGAACCAGGCGTGGACCAGGCGTGGACGAACGCCGTGACCGGTCGGTGCTTGCTGAATGCCATAGCAGGCGGGGCATCCGCAAACCGGACGCTCGCTGTTGCCGCGCCATAGCGACGGTTGATCCGCATCAACGCGCTTGCCCGCTTGATATGCTTCCTCCCGGTCAAGCACATCCGGGAGGCCTCTTATCCATGGCAAACGGCTCCGCGCACGACCTGACTCCGGTTATCGACCTGACGCTCGACCGGGGCACCGGTCCTTTCCGCACCCGTCACCCGATATGGTCCGACCTGCGGCCGCCCTGCAACAATGCCTGCCCGGCCGGCGAGGACATCCAGGGCTGGCTCGCGCTGGCCCAGGCCGGGGAATACCGCAACGCGTGGGAACTGCTGGTAGCCGACAACCCGTTGCCCGCCACTCATGGCCGGGTCTGCTATCATCCGTGCGAAACCAGCTGCAATCGCGGCGAAATGGACGCGCCGGTGTCGATCCACGCGGTGGAGCGCTTCCTCGGCGATCGTGCGGCGGCGGAAGGCTGGGACTATCCGCCGGCTGCGCCGCCGTCCGGCAAACGCGTGCTGGTCGTCGGCGCCGGCCCCTCCGGCCTGTCCGCCGCCTATCATCTGACCCGGCTGGGACATCAGGTCGAAATCCATGAGGCCGGGCCGGTCGCGGGCGGCATGCTGCAGTTCGGCATCCCCGCCTATCGCCTGCCCCGCGCCGAACTGGCGGCGAGATCGCCCGGATCGAGCGCTTTGGCGTGCGGATCGTCGCTGAACCATCCGGTGACCGACGTGCAAGGCCGAACAGCGTGCCGGCGGGTTCGACGCGGTGTTCGTCGCGATCGGCGCCCATGTCGCGCAGTCACGCCGATATCCCCGCCCGCGATGCGGCCAGGGTGCTCGATGCGGTCGCCATGCTGCGCGACATCGGCACCGGCGGCAAGCCCCTGCTGGGCCGCCGCGTCGTCGTCTACGGCGGCGGCAACACCGCGATGGATGCCGCCCGCACCGCCCGCCGCCTTGGCGCCGAGGAAGCCCTGATCATCTACCGCCGCGACCGCGACCACATGCCGGCGCATGGTTTCGAGGCGGATGAGGCGATGGAAGAGGGCGTCAAGATCCGCTGGCTGACCACGATCAAGGAAATCGTCGGCCCGTCACTGACCGTCGAGCGCATGGAGCTGGACGACAAGGGCCGCCCGCATCCCACCGGCGAATTCGAAACGCTGGAGGCCGACAGCGTCATTCTGGCGCTGGGCCAGCAGACCGACAGCGGCTTCCTCCGAGGCATCCCGGGCGTGGAGGCAAGGCCGGACGGCACCGTCGTGGTCGACCGCCAGATGATGACCGGCCATCCCGGCTTGTTCGCCGGCGGCGACATGGTGCCCAGCGAGCGGACCGTTACGGTCGCGACGGGCCACGGCAAGCTGGCGGCGCGCAACATCGATGCCTGGCTGCGCGGGCAGATCTACGCGCCGGCCGTCAAGCCGCCGGTGGTCCGCTTTCGAGATGCTGCATCTGCCGGTGTTCAGCGACGTCGATCCCGCGGCGCAGCAGCGACTGAACGACGCAGACCGGCTCGCGGGTTTCACCGAGGTCCTCGCGCGGCCTGACCGAACCAGTCGGCGCGGCATGAGGCGCAGCGCTGCCTGAGCTGCGGCGTCTGCTTCGAGTGCGACAACTGCTTCGCGCGCCTGTCCGGAGCAGGCGATCATCAAGCTGGACCGGCCCGGCTACCGGCTGAACGAAGCTCTGTGCACCGGCTGCGCGACCTGCTTCGAGCAATGCCCCTGCCACGCCATCCAGATGGTGCCGGAAGCCGCATCCTGAGGTCGGCCCTGGCTGCCGTCGCAGTGTAAGCCGGGATGGCAACCATGCCGCGACGACACTCGGGAGGCCCATGTCCAGAACCATGCGACGATGGACGGCAACACCGCGGTCGCCCATGTCGCCTACCGGGTGAACGAGGTCTGCGCGATCTATCCGATCACCCCGTCCTCCACCATGGCCGAACTCGCCGATGAGTGGGCGGCGCGGGGCATCACGAACATCTGGGGCAACGTCCCCGTCGTGCAGCAGATGCAGAGCGAAGGCGGCGCGGCCGGCGCGGTGCATGGCGCGCTGCAATCCGGCGCGCTGACCACGACGTTCACCGCGTCGCAGGGCCTGCTGCTGATGCTGCCGAACATGTTCAAGATCGCCGGCGAGCTGACGCCGACGGTGTTCCATGTCGCCGCCCGCGCGCTGGCCACCCAGGCGCTGTCGATCTTCGGCGACCATTCCGACGTCATGGCGGTGCGCTCCACCGGCTTCGCCCTGCTGTGCTCCGCCAGCGTGCAGGAAGCGCATGACATGGCGCTGATCGCCCAGGCGGTGACGCTGGAATCGCGCATGCCCGTGCTGCATTTCTTCGACGGCTTCCGCACCTCGCACGAGCTGAACACGATCGAGTTGCTGACCGACGAGCAGATCCGCGCGATGATCGACGACGATCTGGTGCGAGCGCATCGGGCCCGGGCGCTGAACCCGGAACATCCGTTCGTGCGCGGCACGGCGCACAACCCGGACACGTTCTTCCAGGCGCGGGAGACGGTAAACCCGTTCTACGCGGCGCTGCCCGGGATCGTGCAGAAGCACATGGACCGGTTCGCCGCGCTGACCGGGCGGCAATATCATCCGTTCGACTTCTACGGCCCTCCGGACGCCGGAGCGGGTCGTCGTGGCGATGGGAACCGGCGCGCGAAACGGCCCGGACCACCGCCGGAAGCATTGCAGGCAACGGGCGAGAAGGTCGGTGTGCTGCAGGTCCGCCTGTTTCGTCCGTTCGATGCAGAAGCACTTGCTGGCGGTGCTGCCGGAGACCGTGCGCTGCGATCGCGGTGCTGGAGCAGACCAAGGAACCCGGTGCACCCGCCGAACCGCTGTATCTGGACATGGTCGCGACGCTGGCCCAGGCGGTTGCGACCGGCAAACGGGCCGCCATGCCGCGCGTCGTGGGTGGCCGCTACGGCCTGTCGTCGAAGGATTTCTCGCCGGCCCTGGCGAAGGCGGTGTTCGACGAACTGGCTGAAGCCCACTGCCGCGGACCGGGTTCACGCTCGGCATCGACGACGACGTCTCGCACACCAGCCTGCCGCCGGACCAGGCGTTCCCGGCCGATCCGCCCGGCGTGGTCTGCGCCGTCTTCTATGGGCTGGGCGCGGACGGCACCGTCGGCGCCAACAAGAACACGGTCAAGATCATCGCCGAGGATGCCGGCCTGCAGGCGCAAGGCTATTTCGTCTACGATTCGCACAAATCCGGCGCGCAGACGATCTCCCATCTGCGCTTCGGCGCAGGCACCGATCCGAGCGCCGTACCTGATCCAGCAGGCGGGGTTCGTCGCGATCCACCAGTTCTCGTTTGTCGCGATCGGCAGGATGTGCTGCGGCTGGCGGCGCCGGGCGCCACCGTGCTGCTGAACGCGCCTTACGGTGCCGAGCAGATCTGGGACCACCTGCCGCGTGCGATGCAGACGCGGATCATCCGCGACAAGCTGCGGCTGTTCGTCATCGATGCCTCCAAGGTCGCCGCGGACGTCGGCTTGCGTGGACGCACCAATACCGTGCTGCAAACCTGCTTCTTCGCGCTGTCCGGCGTGCTGCCGCGCGAGCGCGCCATCGCCGAGATCAAGAACTCGATCAGGAAGACCTACGGACGGCGCGGCGAGAGGTCGTGGACCGCAACTTCCAGGCGGTAGACGACACGCTGGCCCGGCTGTTCGAGGTGACGGTCCCGGCCGGCGCCGTACCGGGAACTGGGAGCGCCAGTCGCCGGTGCCGGCGACCGCGCCGGAGTTCGTCCGCAGCGTGTCACCGCGCTGATGCTGGAGGGACGTGGCGACGAAATCCCGGTCAGCATGATGCCGGTCGACGGCACCTGGCCCTCCGGCACCGCCGCCTGGGAAAAGCGCAACATCGCGGAAACCGTGCCGGTCTGGGATCAGGACCTTTGCGTCCAGTGCGGCCAATGCAGCTTTGTCTGCCCCCACGGCGTGATCCAGGCACGCTATTTCGAGGCGGGCCTGCTCGAGGCCGCGCCCGGCAGCTTCAAGTCCGCGCCGATCAACGTGCGTGGCTTCCCCGACGTGCGTTTTACCCTGTCGTTCTCGATCGAGGATTGCACCGGCTGCTCGCTGTGCGTTGAAGCCTGCCCCACCGAACCGGCCAAGTCACTGGTTATGCGCGACAAGCTGCCACTGCTGGACGATGCCAAGGCAGACTTGGCGTTCGCGCAATCGCTGCCGGTGAACGACCGCGCCCGGGTAGATTTCGCCAATGTCCGCGGCGTGCAGTTCCTCGAGCCGCTGTTCACCTTCTCCGGTGCCTGTGCCGGCTGCGGCGAAACGCCCTATCTGAAGCTGCTGTCCCAGTTGTTCGGCGACCGCGCGCAGATCGCCAATGCGACCGGCTGCTCCTCGATCTATGGCGGCAATCTGCCGGTGACGCCGTGGTCGGCAGAACCGCGAGGGCCGCGGCCCGGCCTGGTCGAACTCGCTGTTCGAGGACAACGCCGAGTTCGGCCTGGGCTTCCGCCTGGCCGCCGACCAGCATCTGGAGCTGGCGCGAGCGCTGCTGCTGAAGCTGGAGCCCGAGGTCGGCAGCGAACTTGTCAGGCGATCCTGAACGCACCGCAGATCCAGGAATCCGAAATCCGGGCGCAGCGGCTGCGTGGTCGCGATGCTGACGGAGCGGGTGCGCGCGATCGGCGGACATTCCGGCGGCGAAAGACCTGCTGTCGCTGGTCGATCACCTGGTGCGACGAAGCATCTGGATCGTCGGCGGCGATGGCTGGGCCTACGACATCGGCTATGGCGGGCTCGACCACGTGCTGGCGACCGGGCCGCGACGTGAACGTGCTGGTGCTGGACACCGAAGTCTACTCGAACACCGGCGGCCAGGCCTCGAAAGCCACGCCGCTTGGGGGCCGTCGCCAAGTTCGCCGCTGCCGGCAAGCGGGTGGCGCGCAAGGATCTCGGCCTTGCAGGCGATCGCCTACGGCAACGTCTATGTCGCCCAGGTGGCGATGGGCGGCAACCCGCAGCAGACTCTGCAAGCCTTCCGTGAGGCCGAGGCCTATCCGGGGCCCTCGCTGATCCTGGCCTACTCGCACTGCATCGCCCACGGGATCGACATGCGGTTCGGCATGAAGCAGCAGGATAAGGCCGTTGCCAGCGGCTACTGGCCGTTGTTCCGCTACAACCCGGCGATGCGGGAGGTCGGCGCCAATCCCTTCGTCCTCGACAGCCCGCGCCCGACGCTGCCGTTCCGCGACTACACGGGCGATGAGATGCGCTACACGTCACTGGCGCAGACCCGTCCGGAGGACTTCCGAACGGCTGTTGGATGCGGCGCAAGCAGCGATCCTGGAGAAGTACCGGACCTATGAGGAGATGGCGGGCTGGTCCGCCTCCCGTTTCCATCCCGCCGGCGCTGAGCACACTGTCGGCGCCAAAGCCGAAGTCGCCGAACAGCCGTGGAGCGAGGCGGAGGGCGTGCGCGGATAGTTCAGGCAATTGCTGCAGACCTGCAGCACCGAGCGGCGCCGCATCCTCGGTTGAAGGGATACGCAGCTGCGCGAAGGTGCCCTTGCCTTCAATTTAGCACCGCTGCAGGCTGCTCAAATCGGTAGGGAAATTCTACATTCCCGCTGCGGTTTCTGTCTTACTCTCAGGATGATAGCATGCCGCGTCTCGACCTCGGGGCATTGATCGAGCACATCTATGATGCCGCCCTGAATGACATATCGTGGGGCGGCCTGCTCGAAATACTAACGCGGACGTTCGGCGGTGCTGCTGCTGTGCTTGTCGACCGTGACGACTTGATCACGGGTCGGCTTGAGCAAGGCGGAACGATAATTGGTTATACTCAGAAACAAATTGAGGACTTCACGCGGGATTTTCAGCATCTCGACATGCGAATGCAAGCAGTCATCGCGGGTGACGCTGGAGACGTCTATATCGATGATCGAAATCTTAGCTTTGCCGATATCGCCATCAGCAGGCTGTACAACGAGTTCTACCGCCCGGCCGGCGTTGGACACGCGTCCGCTGTAGGACCGGCCAGGCAGCCAGGGCAACTCAGCATCTTGGGCCTGCATCGCGCCATTGAGCAGGGGGCGTATCAGCCAGAGGAGGCGGCTGCGCTGGATCGTATCGCCCCGCATCTTGTGCGTGCCTGGAGTATTCGTCGCCGCTTTGCCCAGGCAGAGGCGGTCGCCGCCGGTGTAACACTTGCACTTGACCATTTTGGCATGCCAGTATTTCTGGTGGATGGCAGCCTTCAGGTGCGCAAGCTGAATGCAGCAGCAGACGTCTTGGTGCGCGCTGAACGAGCCCTAAAAATTCGCGGCGGCAGGCTTCATGCCGCGCAGGCGGCGAGTGATCATGCCTTAGGCCGTACAGTGGCTGTTGCACTCGAAGGCATGGCGCCACCGATCCTGCACCTGCCCTGCGGCGCGGCGTCGCAGGTGGCCGTCATGGTGACATCTGTTCAGCGTGCATTTCTGGCAGGTGGCAAGCTCGCACTGATCTTCGCCAACAACAGCGAGACTATGCAACCAATAATGAACGCAGACTATTGTGCAACAGTTTGGACTTACTCTGGCGGAAGCCCGCACTGCCGCCGCGCTTACTGAAGGACTGACGCCGGCAGAGATTTCTGCCCAGTTTGGCGTATCGATTGAGACAGTCCGCACACAGCTAAAACAGGCAATGACTAAGTGTGACGCCCGGAGCCAAGCGCTGCTGGTGGCCCGTCTTGCCACCAGTCTTGCGGCATTGCAGCGGCGGTGAAATCACGCTCCATCACCCAATTTGGTGATGCGACGGGCCAATCAACACTCTAGCCTTTTGCAATCGCGGGTCAGTTCAAACATCCAATACTGACGCAAGAGGAGGACATCCAATGCCAATCCGGATAATGGAAATTCATCACCATGCGGTTCGCATTGACGGAACCGAGGCAGGTCTTGCAGAAAATTTTGGCTTCTACAAAGGCTTGCTAGGCCTTGAACCGGATAGCGGACGACCACCGCTTCCCGGCATACCCGGCTTTTGGATAAACGTCGGTGAAACCGGGCAGATCCACCTGATCGGCGGGCCACAGCCGTCTCCGCTGTCCAAAGGGTCAGAAATGGACCCGGTTGTGCCGCATGTCGCTCTCGCGGTAGCAGATATCGCGGAAGCGAAGGCTGAACTCGATCGGCGGGGTGCTCCATATTGGTCACTCATGGGTGTCGCTGGTCCACGGGCCGAACAAGTCTTCCTGCGAGACCCGAACGGAAATCTGGTCGAATTGCATCAGATAGATCAATGCCGATGCCGGAGTGCAAACCGGATGCCTCAATGAGTTCGGCAAGTCTTGGCATCATCAAGGAAATTTTCAGCAGCGAGCATCGCTTGTTACACGTTGGCAGCAGGTGAACTGATACTTCGTTGACGGCCGGAACCAGAGTTGCATTGCGCGGATGGCAAGGTGCCTATCGCGACAAGTGGTATTCGCTACTGCCCTTCCATTGTGGAAGTAGCTGGTTGGGAACCTGTCAATCATGCTCTCATACGGCAGGTTAGGGACGAGCGCTGCGAAGCAACGGTAGAAGCATGCGGTAAGCTGTCCCAAGTCGAACCAGTTACATCGCGCATGCGTCGGGTTTGCCATAGCTAGCCGTGTGCTGCGCAGGGTCGTATCTTCACGTCATTCGCAGCGGCTGCCGTGCCTCGCCGACTGAACCCTTGGGTCGCACCTTAAGCGGGCGAATAGCAGCTTTGGCCCCATTCTTGCTTTGCCCGTCACGCCTGTCCTGATGCCGATGCGTGCTCGCACCGGTGCCCAGAAGATGGGCGACTTTCTGCTCAGGCGTGAGCAGACAGCGAGCAGGAGTGGTCCATGGAAAGCCTTCGCAATCCCGTCCCGACGCGGCGCGCCCTGTTGGCGACCGCTCTGGCGGCCCCAATGGTCCTGCGATATGGGGCGGCAAGCGCTGAACCGGTGAACATTAAAATGGGCTCGCTCAAGCTGATCCACTCGATCACGCCATGGTTCTACGAACGCTTCCTGCCCGCGGGCTACAAGCTCGACATCATCCCGTTCGAAAGCCCGACCGACTGCAAATCCGCCGTCGTCACCGGATCCGTCGATTTCGGCACTTTCGGCATCGCCGCCGGCATCCTGGGCGCCGCTGCCCACGAACCGGTCGTCGTGTTCGGGTCCGCCTGCAACAAGGGCATGGCGGTCGTCGCCCGCAAGGACAGCGCCGATCAACACCCTGAAGGACCTGAAGGGCAAGCGTGTCGCGATCTGGCCCGGCTCCACCCAGGAGGTCTTCATCCTGGAACGCCTGCGGATGGAGGGCATGACCATCCGCGACGTCGAATCCGTCCGCGTATCGTTCAGCGAAATGCCCACCGCGCTCGCCCGCGGCGACGTCGATGCCTATGTCGGCGCCGAACCCGGACCCGGCCTCTCGCTCTTCAGCGGCGTCGGCAAGATCGTCGAGTATCCCTACTCCACGCCGATGGGCAGCCTGAACATGATCCTGGCAACCCACCGCGACACCATCGCGCAGAAGCCCGACCTCGCCCGCATCGTGCTGAACCTGCAGACGCAGGGCAGCGAATATGCCATGCCGCCCACCCCGACGAGATGGTCGACATGACCGTCGACAAGCTCGGCATGAAGCGCGAGGCGGTCGAGCTGTCGGTGAAGAACGTCGAGCTGAACTGGAAGATGACGCCGGAGATGATCGAGGCCGGCAAGACCTACGCCCAGCACATGCTGGACCTGAAGCAGATCCGCGCGCTGCCGGACTTCGCGACGTTCTTCGACACGAAAATCTCCGACCAGCTCTCCGTATGAGCGAAGCCTCGGCTCAGCAGACACGGTCCTGCCGCTGATACCGCCGCCCGGCGCGCATCGACGTCACGCCGCTGCTGCGGATCATCGTGCCGGTGCTGCTGCTGGTGCTGTGGTGGGTCGGCACCGCGCTGAACCCCGGCGGCCTGATCCCCTCGCCGCAGGAGGTCGGCATCGCGCTGTGGGACCTGGCGTTCGGCGGCATCAACGATGACGCGTTCAGCCAGATGCTGCTGCCGGACCTGATCGCCTCCGCCAGCCGCGTCTATGGCGCGTTCCTGCTGGCCGCCGCGCTGGCCCTGCCGCTGGGCATGCTGATCGGGCGCCTGCGCCTGGTGAAGGAACTGCTGGAACCGACCCTGCAGGTGCTGCGCCCGGTGCCGGTCACCGCCTGGCTGCCGCTGTCGATGATCATGTTCGGCATCGGCCCGAAATCGGCGTTCTTCCTGGTCGCGCTGGGCGCGTTCTATCCGATCCTGGTCAACACCATCTTCGCGGTCCGCAGCGTCGAGCCCCGGCTGTTCGAGGCCGCGCAGATGCTGGGGGTTTCCCCGGCCAGGCTGTTCCCGAAAGTCGTGCTGCCGGCGTCGCTGCCCGGCATGTTCACCGGCCTGCGCCTTGGCCTGGGCTTGGCCTGGGTGGTCATCGTGGTCGGCGAAATGACCGGCGTGCAGACCGGCCTCGGCGCGATGATCATGGACGCGCGCCAGTTGTCCCGGACCGAGATCGTCATCGCCGGCATGGCGGTGATCGGCGTCGCCGGCTTCCTGTCGGACTATGCCGTCCTGATGCTGGGCCGCCGCCTGCTGGCCTGGAGCCCGCAGCATGGCTGAGAGCCTGCATCCTGCACGCCATCAACGCCGGCAAAGATCTATCCCGGGCGGGATCGAGGCCCTGCGCAATGCCAACCTGACGGTCGCGCCGGGTGAGTTCGTCTGCCTGATCGGCGCCTCCGGCTGCGGCAAATCAACCCTGCTGCGGATGATCGCCGGCTTCGAGACCGTGACCTCCGGCCAGATCACCATGCGCGGGCAGGCCGTCACCGGCCCTGGCCCGGACCGAGGCATGGTGTTCCAGGACTACGGCCTGTTCCCCTGGCTGACCATCCGCAGGAACATCGCCTTCGGCCCGATCGCCCGCGGCAAACCCAAAGCCGAGGCGATGGCAACCGCCGACCGCTTCGTCGCCATGATGGGCCTCGACCGCTTCGCCGACAGCTATCCGCACCAACTTTCCGGCGGCATGAAGCAGCGCGTCGCGATCGGCCGCGTGCTAGCCAACGACGCCCGCATGGCACTGATGGACGAACCGTTCGGCGCGCTGGACGCGATGACCCGCGAACGCCTGCAGGACGAACTGCTGACCATCTGGCGCGCCACCGGCCTCAGCGTCGTGTTCGTCACCCATTCGCTGGAGGAAGCCATCTTCCTGGCCGACCGGGTCGTCGTCATGTCTCCCGGCCCCGGCCGGATCGTGGCGGAACAACGCATCACCCTGGAGCGGCCGCGCGACGTGTCATCCCCCGAGTTCAACGACATCCGCCGCCATCTGGCGTCCCTGCTGCACGCCGACCACGCGCGGGAGGCCGCTTGACGCCTGTGAAGATGGCGGAGGCGGCGCTGGCCGCCGACCGCGCCCATGCCGATCCGGCGATCTGGATCACCCGCCGGCCCGACGAAGCCATCCTGGCCGATGCCGCGCGCGCTGGAAGCCGAGGGGCCGCGCGGCCGCCCGCTCTGGGGCATCCCGTTCGCGGTCAAGGACAACATCGACGTCGCCGGCATGCCGACCACCGCCGCCTGTCCTGGCTTCGCCTACACGCCGGACCACCGATGCCCCGGCGGTGCGCCGCCTGCTGGACGCCGGCGCGCTGCTGATCGGCAAGACCAACCTCGACCAGTTCGCCACCGGCCTGGTCGGCACGCGCAGCCCCTATGGCGTGCCGCGCAACGTGTTCGACCCGGCGCTGGTGCCGGGCGGATCATCCTCCGGTTCGGCCTGCGCCGTCGCGGCTGGCATCGTGCCGCTTCGCGCTCGGCACCGACACCGCCGGATCGGGCCGCGTGCCGGCCGGATTCGGCAACATCGTCGGCCTGAAGCCGACCATTGGCAGCGTCTCCGCACGCGGCATGGTCCCCGCCTGCCGCTCGATCGACACGATCTCGGTGTTCGCCCGCTCGGTGGACGAGGCGCTGGCGGTGCAGCGCGTGATCGCCGGCTTCGACGCCGAGGACCCCTATGCCCGGCGCGCGCCGCTTCCCGCACCTGCGGCGACGGGCCGCGTCGGCGTCCGGCGCGCGTCGCCATGGGCGATGTCGCGGCGCTGTGCGAGCCCGAGGTCGCGGCGGCCTTCCGGCAGGCCGGGGTCGTTCCTGAACGCCGCGCCGATCGACATCGACGCTGTTCCTGGAAGTCGCCCGTCTGCTCTACGAAGGCCCCTGGGTGGCCGAACGCACCGCCGCCCTGCGCTCCGTGATCGCGCGCAGCCCGGACATCCTGCACCCCGCCACCCGGGCCATCCTGGAACTGGGCCTGCAACGCCTGACCGTCGATGCCTTCGACGCCTTTCACCTGTTGCAACAGGCCCGCCGCCAGGCCGCATTGCTGTTCGCCCAATACGATGCCCTGCTGCTGCCCACCGGCCCGTTCTGCCCCACCCTCGCCGAGGTCGAGGCCGACCCGCTCGGGCCCAACCGCCGCCTCGGCACGTTCACCAATTTCGCCAACCTGTGCGACATGGCCGCCTTCGCCGTGCCGATCGGCTTCGCCCCGAACGGCACGCCGGTCGGCGGCGTGCTGCTGGGCCCGGCCTGGTCCGAGGGCCGGCTCGCCCCCCTGGCCGACGCGCTGCACCGCCACTTCGCCACCACCGTCGGCGCCACCGGCCAGCCTCTGCCGCCGCCGGCCGAACCGGATGCGCTGGCAGCCGACGAAACGGCGCTGTTCTGCATCGGCGCCCACATGGCCGGCCTGCCGCTGAACAGCAGATCACCACCCTTGGCGGCCGCTTCCTGCGCGAAGCGCGACACCCAGCCCGACTACCGCCTGTTCGCCCTCGGCAACCGTCCCGGCCATGGTGCGCGCGCCGCGACGGCGGCGGCGATCGCCGGCGAGGTCTGGGCGCTGCCCACCGCCGCCATCGGCGCACTGCTCGCGCAGGTGCCGCCGCCGCTTGGCTTCGGCACGGTGCTGCTGGACGATGGCCCTGCCTCGGCTTTCTCGCCGAAATCGGCCGGCATCGCGGACGCGACCGACATCACCCATTTTGGCGGCTGGCGCGCCTGGCTGCGATCAAATCCGGGGACTGACAATGGACGAAGCGGCTTTGGACGCACTGATCGATGCAGGCACGGCACTGCTGGGCATCAACGATGAAGCCGGAATGGCGCACGGCGGTGCGCATGCACCTGGCGATCTCCCTCGGTCACGCCGCCACCGTGCTGGAGGCGACCGCTGCCCGATCATCTCGATCCCGCGCCGGTGTTCCGCGCATGACGCGACGGCAACCGAGATCGCCGCCGCCGTCGCCTCCGGCCGCACGCGTGCGACGGATGTCGTAACGGCTTGCCTTGACCGGATCGAGCGGCTCAACCCGGTGCTGAATGCCTTCACCGCTGTCACCGCCGAGCGGGCGCGCGCCAAGGCGGCGGCGTTGGATGCGGCGATCGCGGCGGGGAGCGGCCAGGTCCCTTGGCGGGCGTGCCGTTCGCGGTGAAGAACCTGATCGACGTTGCCGGCCTGCCGACACTCGCCGGGTCGAAGATCAACCGCGACCATCCCCCCGCGACCGCCGACGCACCGCTGGTCACGCGGCTGGAGGCGGCCGGCGCGATCCTGGTCGGCGCGCTGAACATGGGCGAATACGCCTACGACTTCACCGGCGAGAATGTGCATGACGGGCCGTCGCGCAACCCGCACGACACGACACGCATGTCCGGCGGTTCCTCCAGCGGGTCCGGCAGCGCGGTGGGCGGCGGACTGGTCCCGCTGGCGCTGGGGTCCGACACCAACGGATCGATCCGCGTGCCGGCCTCGTTCTGCGGCTTGTTCGGACTGAAACCAACCTACGGCCGGCTGACCCGGGCGGGCAGTTTTCCATTCGTGTCCAGCCTGGATCATCTCGGCCCGCTGGCCCGCTCGCACCGCTGACCTCGCCGCTGCCTATGACGCGATGCAGGGATATGACCCGGCTGATCCGGTCTGCGTCGATCGGCCGGCCGACCCGGTCTCCGGCTTGCTGGACAGCGGCATCGCCGGCCTGCGGATCGCCGTCCGCCGGCGGCTATTTCCGCGCCGGAGCCTCGCCCGAGGCTCTGGCGGCGCTGGATGCGGTCGCCGCCGCGCTTGGGTGCAACCGAAACGATCACCATCCCGGAGGCGCAGCGGGCCCGCAGCGCGGCCTATGTCATCACCACGACCGAGGGCGCGGCGCTGCATCTGGAGCGGCTGCGCACGAGGCCGGACGATTTCGATGCCGATGTGCGCGACCGGTTGATTGCCGGCGCGCTGGTCCCCGCCGCCGCCGTGGTGCAGGCGCAGAAGTTCCGCCGCTGGTTTCGCGAGGAGATGCTGCGCCTGTTCCAGCGTGTCGATGCCATCCTGGCCCCCGCCACCCCCTGCGTCGCGCCGCTGATCGGCCAGAAGACCTTCGTGCTGGACGGCAAGGAGATGCCCGTTGCGCCCCAATATCGGCATCTACACCCAGCCGATCTCCTTCATCGGCCTGCCGGTCGTGGCGGTTCCCGTGCCGACAGCGCTCGGGCTTGCCGATCGGCGTGCAGATCATTACCGCACCGTGGCGCGAGGATATCGCGCTGCGGATCGCCCGGATGCTGGAAGTCTCGGGGCGCCGCGCGGGCGCCATTGCCGGCGTTGGAAGCCTGATCGATGGACATCAATTTGCCCGACGTCAAAGCCGAGGTCGAAGCCGCTTTCGCACTGTACGAAAAAGCGCTGATGGCGAACGACGTCGACGCATTGCAGGCGCTGTTCTGGGACAGCCCGCACACCATCCGCTACGGCATCAACGAAAACCTCTACGGCTATGACGAGATCGGCGCGTTCCGCGCCGCCCGTTCGCCCGCCGGGCTGGCGCGCACCACTTCGCGCACCGTCATCACCACGTTCGGCCGCGACTTCGCCACCGCCTCCACGCTGTTCCACCGCGAAACGATCCCGGCAAGATCGGACGACAGATGCAGACCTGGGCGCGCACGCCGGATGGCTGGCGGGTGGTCGCGGCGCATGTCAGCGTGATCGACGCAGCCGTGACAATGCCGCTCTGGATCAAGGATCCGCTGGGCATCCTGGCCGATGGAGCGGAACGCGGTGTTGTCGTCAGACGCGGGCAAATCGTCGAACGCGTGCCGCGCGGTGCGGAGCCGGCCACAGCCGGCATTTGACGGTGTTCGATGCCAGCCGGCACGTCGGTGCTGCCGGGGCTGATCAACACTCACCATCATTTCTACCAGACCCTGACCACGCGCCAGCCCCGCCGCGCTGGACCGAACGCTGTTTCCTTGGCTGCAGGCGCTGTATCCGATCTGGGCGCGACTGACGCCGGACGCGCTGGACGCCGCCGCAACAGTCGCGATGGCGGAGCTTCTGCTGTCCGGCTGCACGACGACCACCGACCACCACTACGTTTTTCCCGCCGGACTGGAAGCCGCGATCGATATCGAGATCGCGGCCGCAAGCGCCTGGGCCTGCGCGTCGTGCTGACCCGAGGGTCGATGAACCTGTCGCAGCGCGATGGCGGACTGCCGCCCGGACAGCGTCGTGCAGGACGAAGACACGATCCTGGCCGACAGCGAGCGGCTGATCGCGCGCTACCACGACGCACCCCCGGCGCGATGGTGCAGGTCGCGTTGGCGCCCTGCTCGCCGTTCAGCGTGACGACCTCCCTGATGTCGGCGACCGCCGCGCTGGCCGCACAGGCCGGCGTTCGCCTGCACACCCACCTGGCGGAAACCGCAGATGAGGAAGCGTTCTGCCTAGCGACATTCGGCTGCCGGCCATTGGACTACCTGGATCAGTGCGGCTGGTTGCACGACCGCACCTGGCTGGCGCACGGCATCCATTTCAACAGCGGCGAGATCAGCCGACTGGCCAAGGCTGGCACCTGCGTGACGCATTGCCCGTGCAGCAACCAGATCCTTGCCAGCGGCACCTGCCGTGTATGCGAGATGGAGCAGGCCGGGATGCATGTCGGTCTGGGCGTGGATGGATCGGCGTCGAACAATGCATCCAACATGATGCAGGAGGTGCGGGCCGCCTTCCTGCTGCAGCGTGGCCGCTACGGAGTCGAGCAGGTCAGCCACCGTGACGCGCTGCGCTGGGCGACCGAAGGTTCCGCCGCCTGTATCGGGCGGCCGGAACTTGGGCCGCATCGCTGTTGGGATGCAGGCGGACCTGGCGCTGTTCACGCTGGACGAACTGCGCTTTTCCGGCGCGCTTGGACCCGGTCGCGGCCTTGGTGGTATGCGGCGCCCACCGCGCCGACCGGGTGATGGTCGCTGGACGCTGGGTGGTCGAAGACGGCGCGATCCCGGGGCTGGACATTGACAGCCCTTAGTTCGGCGGCACAATGCGGCAGCCAAAGCAATGCACGCGCAACAGGGGATGCCCGATATGGCCGACTATGATCTCGTGATCGCCGGCGGCACGGTGGTCACGCCGGCCGACATGTTCCAGGCCGATGTCGGTGTAACGGACGGCCGTATCGCCGCCGTCGGGATGCACCTTGCGCGGCGAGCGGTCAATCGACGCGCATGGGCTGCTGGTGATGCCGGGCGGGGTCGACTCGCACTGCCATATCGAGCAACTGCAGCCCAACGGCGGCGCCGATGAGGAAAATTTCGTCACCGGCAGCACCTCGGCGTTGGCCGGCGGCACCACCAGCGTCATCACATTCTCCACCCAGTTCAAGGGCCACGGCATTCTGGCGCCGCTGGCCGAGTATCGCCGCCGCGCGGAAAAGGCAATGGTGGACTACAGCTTCCACCAGATCATCACCGACGCCACCGATGAGGTGATCTTCAACGAGGTGCCGCAGGTTGTCGCTTCCGGCGTGCGCAGCCTGAAGGTTTTCCTCACCTACGACCCGCTGCACCTTGACGACCGGCAGTTCATCCGCGTGCTGGCGGCAGCGCGGCGGACCGGCGCCCTGGTGACGGTGCATTGCGAGAACTATGAGGCGATCAACTGGCGCACCGCCGCACTGCTGGCCGACGACCGTAAGGAACCGAAGTATCACGCATGGTCGCGTCCCAGCATGATCGAGCGCGAGGCCACCCATCGCGCGATCGCGCTGGCGGAGATGGTCGATCAGCCGATCCAGGTGTTTCATGTATCCTGCCCCGAGGTCGCGGAGGAGATCGCCCGGGCTCAGGCGCGCGGATTGAAAGTCTGGGGCGAAACATGCCCGCAATATTTCGTTCTTTCCGCCGAACATATGGATCAGCCGGGCTTTGAGGGCGCGAAGTTCATGTGCAGCCCGGCGCCGCGCGACGCCGCCGCCAGCGAGGGATTGTGGAAGATGATCCGGGCCGGCGTGCTGGATATCGTATCCTCCGATCACAGCGGTTGGAGCTACGAGACGCCCGTCGGCAAGCGAATACATGGCACCGACGCCCCGTTCCGCGATATCCCGAATGGGGTGCCGGGTCTTGGCGTCGCGGCTGCCGATCCTGTTCAGCGAAGGCGTGTCGAAAGGTCGTATCGACCCATGTGCCTTTGTCCGCTTGACCGCCATCAATCCGGCACGCCTGTTCGGGCTGTACCCGCGCAAGGGCACGATCGCCCCCGGCGCGGACGCGGACATTGTCCTGTGGGACGCGAGAAAGAGGGTCACGATCACCAATGACCTGATGCAGCACATTATCGACTATACACCGTACGAAGGGCTGGAGGTGACCGGCTGGCCGGTGTCCACCATCCGGCGTGGCGAGGTGGTGATGAAGGACGGCTTGTGCAGGCCGAACCAGGCAGCGGCCAGTTCCTCCCGCGCGCACCCTATGACCTGATCAAGCCGACCGGCAACGTCCCGTTTGGCTTCGATGCCAGCGCGTTCCTGGTCTGAGCCAGAACGGGAGGCTTTCCAAGGACGCTTCATGAGGTCCTGATCGACATCATTAGCCGGCCCGCTACACCTTCAAGGCTCGGTTTGAAGACGAGAACGCCCCGAAGACATGCGCGAAGTTCCGCTCCTTGCTGCCGTACCGGGAGCGCATCATCCACGTCCGCTGGAGCGGCGAAGGCTGCTGGATTCCGCTCGGCGATCTCGACCTCGGCCTGACGTTCGAGAACCACACCAGCTATCCGGCGCCCGGACAGTTCCTGCTGTATCCCGGCGGAATTTCTGAGACCGAAATCCTGCTGGCCTATGGTGGCGTTCAGTTCGCCAGCAAGATGGGTCAGCTTGGCCGGAAACCATTTCCTGACCATTGTCGAGGGCCATGAAAACCTCCCGGCGCTGGGAAAGATGGTCTTGTGGAAGGGCGCCCAGGACATCGAGTTCAAGAACCCCTGAACGCCGTTTCTCCCTGCCGTGACAGCGGGCAGCGCCGATTCAGGCTTCCCGGTAACGATTAAAGCTACTTTCGCGGGCCGAGCCGCTTCAATAGGTCGGCTGCGCTCGGATCACCGAGCGCGGCGGCCTTCTGGTACCACTCCGCAGCCTGGCTGGGATCACGGGCATTCGGGATGGTCATGAAATTCGGATCGAAGGTCTTGCCGATTGCCACCGCTGCAGCACCGTTGCCGGCCTCCGCCGCACGCCGGAACAGAAGTCGAGCGGCTGCGAGATCCCCCTGCTCAAGCGACTGGCTGCCACGCTTCATCAGCGCAGCCATCAAGTCAGGCGGCAGAGGATCCGCCCTTTTCGGTATTTGCGCCTGATCGGGTGGCGACGGGGCGATCTCCGGCGGCGTCGGCGTAGTCGTCGCCGGACTCGATACCTCAGGCGCCGGATGCTCGTGCATGCCGGTCCAGCCCCTGTAGAGGAAGACGGCCGCTCCGGCCACCAATAGACCGATGGCGAACATCTGGATCAAGAGTGCGGTCTGACCGGATGGTTCGCTCGGCCGATAACGCGGTCTGGATCGCGTAGCCGTTGGGTCCAATGCGGCAGAGGCAGTGCGAGCCGTAATCATTGCGTCGCCACGGGCAAACCCCGCGGTCAGCACGGCATCCATAAGGCGATTTACCGTCCCCGGGACGCCGCCGGAACGCATTGTTATCAGCTTCATGACATCAGGAGCGAGCAGGCGACGAGTTGTGCCACCGGCTGCCCACAAGGACCGCTCAATGTATTGGCGGATTTCGTCTGGACCCAGAGGCGGCAGGCGAATCGTATTCGTGGCAAGTCCAACGAGTTCCGCTACGTCGGGGCGGGCAGGATCGGCAATCGATCGGGTCAGGACTATCGCGGAGCCAGTCGCGTCTTCAGGCGTAGCTCGAACCAGGGACAGCAGCAGGCGAACGCAATCCAGCGGCAGTCGCTCGACATCGTCGACCAAGAGCGCCTTGCGAGGCGGTAGGTGGAAGTTCTCAGGCTGCCCATCGAGCGCCTCCACTAGCTGATCAAGGCTAATGCGGCTTTCTGGCGAGCGGGCCAACAGAATGGTACGAAGTCCCGACTCCGCCGCTACGGCCGCCGCGGATCGCAAAGTTTGGGTTTTGCCGATGCCCTCCAGCCCTGCCAGAAGGACCAGACCGCTGCCATTAACCATGTGTTCAACCAGCAATTCGAATCCGCGCCGATGCGATCCGAACAGGATGAAGCCGGTGACTTTCCGAAGCCTCCTCGAACGGAGGCTTTGAGAGGCCATAGAGATCGAGGTAGTTCGTCGGCGCGCCCGCATCGGCCGATGCCTGCACCGCCTCCGGCGCCGTCATGGTCTTCATCAACTTGGGAGGCCGGCGCATATCGCGATCCACGGGGAGGGAAGCGGACTGCACTATAGCTGGATCTCCGCGCTAGCTACGCATGAACGTCAACGCGGTCACGTGACACAACGGGAAAATTTGCATCGGGTTCTTTTTGCGTTTGATAAGAGTGGCCTCGGCTAGGCGTAGCGTGTTAATCGAGGTGCTTCTAATAAATAAGAACATTCTGCGCAAGGTAAACTGGGCGAAATCTCCATTTCGCCACAGCGGCGCAAATTTTCTGGCCGTTGTGACCGCCTTTGTGCCCCGCGCCAAACAAATACGGTCCGAAATCGAATCTTCTTGGGATCAGAATGGATCCGCCGGAGGATTCCATTTTCGCGGATTCGTGTCCTGGTGACCGAATTCGACGGTGCCCTCAGCCTGCCAGCAACGTAACCGACGGCATTCCGAGTCGGACGAAGCCGCCAACTGTAGGGCAGGCGATTCTTTATTGCTTCGTGTCACCCCCTCGGGCATCCATGCCCATTCGGAGTCGGCGAAGAATGCGCCAAAACCAGTAGCGATCCCCCCGCTCCGGGAGCATCAGTTCCCGCACCAGGTCCGGTTGTTCCCACGGAACATCGTGATACCCGCTGTTCAAAAGATGGCTTGCCGGATCAGTGCTCCAGGTGTCCGGAAAGAACACGACGATATCGCGCTCTGTCCTCGGAACCCGGTCTCGCACTTGCCGGTGGGCTAATCGGGCAACGAGTGCCTCGGCCAGATCACGGCCGGGGCCAAGGCGTAAGGCGCAGATCGGCGTGTTTCGCGGATTCATCTCGATCATGTACGCAGCACCGGTCGCGGCTTCGATCATGAAATCAAAACCGATCATCCCAGACAGACCAAGCGCCTTCACCACGCGCTTGGCCGCATCAATCATCTCGCTGTTGTGGATGATGCGGGCGACGGTGGATGGGCCGGTCGCCGATGTGGTCGCGACTGACTCAGCGCAGACCGCCGCCAGAACTTCACCTTGAGAGCAGGCGACACCGACATTCGCCGGCCAGCCATCTACAAAGCCCTGTACGGACATTGCTGGCCGCTCACGCCGCAGCCAGGTACCAATATTGAAGTGGTTACCAGCAAATAAGGATTCGCGTATTGCAAAACGCGCGCTGACAGGTTCGGTCATTTGCGCATAAGCCTCTGCGGCGGCGCTTACGCTGGAGATGACGCGCACGCCAAAGCCCGCCCAGCTTCCATCGGCCTTCATTACGAATGGGGTCGTGTGGTCCTGCGTCCAGCGATCCAGAGACCGGACATCCGGCAGCGACATGGACGGCGGCACTCGGACCCCGATTTGCTCGGCAAGCGCAAGTAAAGCGGCACGGGATGTTATGGTCGAAAAGCTCTCGGACGGTGCGGTCGATCGTTCGATCAACTGTTTCACCTGCCTGTCTTTGGTGCTTTGCCAAACCGCGTGAAGGTCGCGCACCGTGCGTTCATCGCAAGGTATGACCACATCTGGTCGCAACCGAACCAACGTCGCTTCCAGACACCGGCGTGGCGCAAATGCGCGGTAAACCAGCCGATGCGAAAGCATATTCAATGCCCGGCAAGGATGATTACTTGGCGCGAGCACACTGACGTGCGCACCTGCGTCATGCAGTTCCATTGCCATCCGAGCGGTCGAGGGAAGATGACCGGTTGTCGCCAGCAGAACGTGCGGATCCTGGCCCACGCGCCGCGGCGTTCGCAGATCCCCCGAAGGCCCAACGGGGTTCTCCATAAAGCCATCGGGATCGAACTTGGCCGGCCTTTCGCCAGCCGTCACACCAATGTCCTTGCCGTCATTGATTAGTAAATTACTGGACAATGTGAGATCCGTTTCGCAATCTGAGGTATGTTTCCCTTTCGTCAGAAAACCACAAACGAAACGATACGCATAGCATTTACGGCGTCGATAAGGTGCTTGTGATCAAATCGACGGATCATATCTCGTCCGTCAGGGAAGCATCAGGCCACACCCACGGATCTGAAGGTGCCGCGGCTCCCGCCCCTGAATTATCAACTGGCCTCTGCCAATTCGTCCTCTGGGCGAGAAGCCGCGGCAATCTCCTGGCGAGCGCGGCGCCGTGACAGCCAGCGATGGCCGGACACGGCTAATCGGCCCAAGATGGTCCGGGCACCCGAGAAACTACTGATCTGGGTTTCGGCATTGGCCATGCGAAACTTGAAGCCTTCCTCGCCCCGCAGGAAATCAACGTGCTTGAAGCCGCGATCAACAGACCAGCGCGAGTATTCCACTATAAGTATGGTTCCGGGGGACGCGCGGTCGAAGGCGGCATCATATGCGGTGAAGTAGGCCTCCATCCGCTCGCCGTAGACGAAGTTGACGGACGCGGCCGCAATCTTACCCCCGCACTCCAGCAGAAAGATCTTCATCAGCCCTGAGCACCAGGCCCGATCCAGGACCGAGCGCAATACAGCGCCGTCAGCGTCTAGCAGAGGCGAGGCAGGATCGTTGGCGAGAAGCCAGGCTCGCTTCAGGCGCATAACCTCGTCAAGCACGGGCGCTAGGGCTTCGGGCGGTTCTACGACGCGAAAATTCACGTCACCGCCCATTTCAGCAAGGATGCGCTTACCCCTGGTGTGATTGTTGCGGCCCTTCTTGTTCAACGACCGAAAGAATGCTTCACCGTCCGGCCATCGGTTCTCGATTCGCATACATCGCTCGGCCCTCTCACCAAATCGAAGACCTGCGCCGTCGGTCGCCAGGCGGTCCAGGTAATCCCGGCATTTTGCGTCCGGTCTGACCTGCTGCATGCTGATCAAGTCAAAGCCACCGACGCGACTTAGATTGCCCCATAGCAATGCCATGATGTCATCTTGTTTATAGGCGGGGTCCACCAGGGTGTCACAGTAGTCGCTGAACAGTTGGGCCGCCCATGTCAGTATCCGCAGCGCGGACCGGCGGTGTACCGCGCAAGGCATCGCTCCACACAACCGGTCACCGTCCCAGACCAAAGAAACGCGAAGCTTGAAGCCGGCGCGGGCGTGCACACCAGACAGCCATCCATCAATCCAGGCATGCTCCTGAAAAATAAAGCCACCGGAACGCTCCCACAGGTCTCGCCATGCATGCTCGATGGCTCTGAACCGCGAAACTTCCGTAACCATCTCCGTCCCGAGAGTCACACTACTTCCCCGGCGTGATGATTCGTATGCACAGTCGAATGCTTGGGAACCCTCAGGCGAAGCCGGCCCGCGATCTTCTTCAACGGGACAATATGAAGCTTATACAGCGACTGATACTCATCATGTTCGTTGTCGGTCAGGCCGAACACGAAATCCTCATCCGGCTCAGGGATCACGAGGGTGCCGAACATCCGGTCCCAAATGCTGAGCGAGAGGCCAAAGTTCTTGTCCCAGTGTCTCTCGGCCACGCTATGATGAAGCTGATGATAATGAGGGCTCAACAACACCGCGCCCACATGCCGTCCGTAGGATAACTTCAGATGTGTGTGGCGCACGAAGTCCATCATAAGAATGATGTTTCGCAGAAGATAGACATTAACTCCGAAAACGGTCAGCTCTACCGGATCAAGCGCAAAGAACATCCAAATTCCGTAACACAGGCCAGGTATCACGCCATCCCACCAGCGATTCATTATCTCATCGATGGGATGCACGCGGTCTTTAGTCACGCCGATCATGACTTGGGCGGAGTGGTGAACCTTATGAAGCTCCCATAAGATCGGAATTCGGTGCTGCATGCGGTGATACAGATAGTAGGATAGATCGTAAGCGATCAACATCGTAATGGTGAACGCGAACAGCATGATTGGTCCCGCCGGTTCGGCCGGATGACGCGGAGGGCCGATGAGATTCGTGAGCATCCAGTATGCGAAATGGCCGGCCGCTACGGACGAAATGACCAACGGGATTACCAGTAGCGGCATGAAAATGCGGCGAGACAGCCAAAAAAGAAAATCTGCCCGGGCCGACGGATGGTGGAAGATATCGGCGGGAAGAAAATGACGGAGGAAATCCCCGAACGACCAACGGCCTGGATTTGCCCGAATGTAGGTGACAACGGCCGCGAAGATCACGGTCCCCCAGAGCAGCAGCAACTCGATCAGGTTCTCACGGGAGACATGGTTCCGGGCAATTTCCTCAAGGTCATGAATGGCTTCAAGCATGCTTAACCCGCCGTAACAGAATGTTTGAGCAATCCCACGCGCCGAACCGCCGGCATGACAGGGACAGCCCGAGCAACGTGATGTTATTCAATCAGCCATGTCAGCAACGATATAGTCCAACATCGGGATCATCGGCCACCTTCTTCCAACGACGGGCTTACGGAGGAACTAACTTTCCCGTTCGGCGATGCCAGCGCGGCATACAACGAACCGATCGACCGCGCGAAAGCCTCCATCGTGAACAAGCGGTCGTATAATGCCGCTCCTTCCGTCGAAAGCTCGCTGCCCAGATCAGGGTGGTCGATCATCGTCTGGATCGCCGCCTCGATCTCGGCTTCGTCACCCGGCGTGACGAACAAAGCCGTTCGACGATGCTCCAGAACCTCCGGTATGGCGCCCACAGGCGTACAGATCACCGGCGTGCGGGAGGCGAGGGCCTCCAGGATCACGAGCGGCAATCCTTCGTCATATGCCGGCAGGATCAGCGCGTCTGAATTCACCATCAGCGTGCGGGCATCGTTCTGGCTGACCCAGCCGGTGAACGTGACCCGGTCGCCGATACCCAACTCCGCGGCCATCGCACGATACATGTCGACCGGACCCCCGCCGGCCATGGTGAGCACGATATTGCGGGCCTTGAGCCCGGGGCGGGCAAACGCGCGCAGCAGGTCCTTGACACCCTTTCGTTCATGCAGGTTGCCAACGAACAACAGGTGAAAGCGTCCGTCCTTGACGGCGGCTGGCGTCACCTTCACCGCGGTTGGTGGCACACCGTTATAAACTACCCGAATCTTGTTGGATGGGATCGCATAGGTGTCGATCACCCACCGACGCCAGAAGTCGCCAAGAACAACGCACTGATCGGCGCTGCGAAACATCCAGCCGAGCAAGGTCCTTCCGGCCCTGCCAGTTGTTTCATGATACTGTACGATCTGGGCAGCATGCAGGTGCAAAAGCACGCGCCCACCCACGAGCTTGGTCGCGGCCAGCAGGGCTGCTTTTCGATAGACGCTGCCACGCTCGGCGAGATTTAGATGAACAACGGCCAGCCGCCCGCGCGCGGCTTCAAGAAAAATTCTGCAAACCGCCAGGAACACGTATAATGGCGACAAAGCGATATGGCGGCCACCGCGAGATTCCAGAAGCTTGAGGTCAAAACGGCCCCAGAATTCCGGTCGCATGGAGGCCAGGTACACCATGATGCTGCCCATGCCTCCTCCGACCTGCCCGTACGGGCTGGCGAGAAAGACTGTTTCGCGGTTTCGCATGAAAAAGCAAACTCCATCATGGTGTGGTCAATCCGCATGGCGGCGATGACCACCTGGCCTGGCAGCGTGAAAGGCCGTACAAACCGCCAGAATATCTTGCGGTCTCAGTACGATAGCAAGATCCAGACATAGATTACCTAGACGGTGCCCCGTGGTTCCGCCTGTTAAAGTAAGTCCGGGTCGATGGCAAAGCAACTGCCCGGTCCATTCGCCAGCGACACATGGAGAATACTGATCGCACCCAGCTTTGCCCAATCAACAAAACTGGATGCGATTTCGTCATGTTCGTAGCGCAGGTGGAGGTTGGCGCGAATCAGGAGGCGGCCCTTCGGATGGCCGCCTCCGTGATTAAAGCCTGCCTATCGGCGCAGCCTCAGGCTGGGACGACCAACACCGAAGAGGAACCGCCGATTGCCCGCATATCGGGAACCGATGCCAGCACCGTAAGGCCAGTGTCCATCTCCAGCGCCTCGGGCCGCAGATAGATTGCGCGGAAGAAGTGCGCCATGAGGATCGAGCCGATGGACAGGAGCATGCTGACGATCAGTCCAGCAACCAGGATCAGGCGGCGCGTGGGCTGCGGCAATGCCGGCACCCGCGGTGGCTGAATAACCCGGACGGAAAATTCGCGATGGGCTTCAACGGTCTCAACCGTCTGCCGTTCATCGAGGATCTTCGTCACGGCCCGGTAATTGTCTTCCAGGATCGCCCGGTTGCGCTCCAGCCGGTGCAGTTGCAACTCATCCGCGTCCAGGGCGCTGACAAGCTTGTTCATCGCCGTAAGCTGCGTCGCAATCGAATCATGGCCAGCCAGACTGGACCGCAGGTCCGCCTCGGTCTTGTTCCGATCCGTTTGAACTCCGTAAGCCTGTGTGGCCTGCATCCGCGCGATGTCCGTCTCACGCTCCAGCATCTGCTGGCGAGCAGCATCAACCGCCGGAGAGCCCCGGTAACGCGTTTGAGCCTCTTCAGACCGCTGCTGATAGGCTTGAACCATTCCTTGCAGGGCGGCAGCAGCGTTCGGCACGCCTTTCTTGTTTCCGGCCACCGCACCGAGTTGTTGGTTGAGTTGGGTCAAGCGTGCGTTCTGTTCCGCGATCGTCGCTTCCGACCTGGTCAGCGCAGCTTCCAGATCGCCCTGCTGTTTCAGCAGAATGGCGCGCCGCTCGGAAAAGTTGCTGATGTCATGCTGCTGCTTGAACGCTTGCAGAGCAGCATCGGCGTCGGCGAGTTGCTTGCCCACAGCCTCCTGCTGGACCTGCACGATCGGCGCCTGGACGTCACCGTATAGTTTTGCCCGAAGTACCAGGTATTGCGACTCCAGAATACGTAGCGCATCGGCCGATACGTTCTTGTCCGGACTGGTGAATTCCAGGCTGATGACACTGGATTTCCTGTCAACGGAGATCGTGAGGTTGCGGGTAAAGGCTTCGATGGCGCGTGACATCAGATCGACAGGACTGCTGTCGCCTGGCTTTTCCGTCATTCCCAGCGTGTCGGTCACATAGCGCCGTGCGTCCTGGATCCACTTTTCGATCGGACCGGGCTGTTCGAAAAGCTTCGGATACATCTTCTCGATACCGATATCCCGGATCACCGTGCGGTGCAGGTCGTCGCTGGCCAGAATGCTCAATTCCGTCCGCAGCACCTGTTCCGCATCGACGCCGCCGCCATTGGTGAACTGCTGGCCCGCCGCGGGACGGAATGTGTGCTCCGTCCCCAACAGCACAAGCAAGCTGGACTTGGACTTGTAGTCAGGCTGCACCGACAACGCGATTGCAACACTTAGCGCCATCACGCAGAAAAAGATCAGCACAACACGCGCCTTCTGGGACAATGCGGTCAGCATCAGGTCGCGCATGACCAGACGCGGTGAAAGAGCGAGACCGTCGTTCATGATTTAAATCCTGCCAGGGTCGCATGGGGTGGGCGAATGCCCAATCGTTCGGATGTTCGCCGCATCGTTGTAATGGCTCTGCGGCGAATGGTCGGGGTGGAGACGATGCTCGGATAGCCAGTCATGGCAACCATGCACGCGACCATAAGGAATAGATCGACGCTCTTTACGCTGAGTGAATTGCTGCTCGAATCTACCAGAACGGCACTGAACAACAGCATCCACCCCAACGGATGCGCCACAGCGCGGCCCATGTGCACGAGGAAAAACCCAAATGCGACCAAAAAGACCGTGAAGCCCATGGCGCCGAGATTGAGAAACATCCTCAGCCAGAAGTTTTCAATGTCGGTATTGGCCGCCGCCAATCCGATTTGGTACTTCAGGACTTCAAGACGTTCCATGGAAACGCCGAACAGCACATCGTGCAGATTGAGGTGGTTCAGCACCAGCCACTGCACGCTGCGAACCTCCGCGCTGTCATCGATGTACAAGTGTGCCAGGATCCTGCCGCCGATGTCGGTGCTGGTTATCAGGAACAGCATCAACGGCGGCAGGACCAATACCGCGGCAGCGACCGTACCCACGAAGCCCATGCTCAGGTTACGCGTCACGATGCCGCGCAACAGCACCACCCCGGCGGCAAGTGTGAGCATAAGCAAGGTTGTTCCAAGCGCGGCGCGGCCACCAAAGCTCAGAAGGCCGACCAGAAGCGTCGTGAACAGCGCCGCTTTCAACAGCGCCCTCATTCGCATACGCAGCAGCAGGAACGTCGCCATCATCGTTGTCAGCGCCGCAGTCAGCGGGTGGGCGAAAAGGCCCGCACCGCGGAAGTCCTCGGTATCGTCAATTATCTCGCGGCCGTTTTCCTCGCCATAGTGCATCGGGATCAGGTGCGTTTGCGTGGCCCCTTCTCCGATGGAGATGACGATGCTCAGGACGCAGAATCCGATGATCCACCAGGCTAGCGTCCGCTTCTGCCGGTCAGTCCCGCCGTCCAGGGCGATCGCCAGTAATCCGGCTGACAGATAGCTTTCGATGTAGGTCGCTGCCCCGCTGAGCCCCACATTGGCAATCGAGTAGAATGCGCAGAATAGAATCAGCACCATGAACGATGCCAGCGCCGGGGTGCCCCGGAAGAACCGGACGATGCCGGACCCCGATGGACGGGAGAGCATCAGGACCATGAACGCCGCGAGCGAAACCAGATAGGTCCCAGGATGCAGCTTCACCAGCGGATTGCCGCCCGCGCTCGCGTAATCAATGCCGAGATTTGCCAAGGTATTGGCTGAAATCGCGAATTCGACAATTACCGCGAGCAGGCCCGTGGCGAAGGCAGCCCGTCGAAGGCGCTCGTTGCCGCTGCTCTGGCGAGCATCGACCAGCCGAACCGGAGCGAGGACACGAAGTCCCCTCACAACCGGCCTTCACGAAGAAGACGAAGCTGGTCTTCCACAATCGCGAAACCAAATCCGATGGTCGCGGTTACATAGCGCTTTGTAAGCCTCGACGGTTCCTGGCAAGCCCGCCAAAGCCACTCCAGTCCAATCGACCGCCATACCGATGAGGCTCGACGGACAAGCCCCAATTCGATCTTCACCGCTTGCCCGACACACAGCGCCCAGCATTGTGGCAAGATCGCTCTGTGGGTATCGACGAAAACCTCGCTCCGAGGAGCACCAACCGCCATGATCAGCACGGTCGTGCCGTACTCCCTGATGGCTCCCGCAAGACGCGCGCAGTACCCTGCATCGCGGTCGAAACCGAACGGGGGAACAGCGACATCGCAAACCACGCCGTTCCGTGCCGCCCATGCACGCACGGCAAGCTCCGTGTCGGCGGTGTCCACCACGAAGAACAGTCGTTGCCAATCCGGATAAGGTGTCATGCGCATGAGTTCGGATGTGATGTCGCAGCCCGTCACACGTTGGACAGGAAGACCGCACCACCGGGCATAGAGTTGCACCGGCCATCCATCGCAGACGACGCGGGCAGCATTATGATATGCTCGAGCGAGCGAAGGAGATCGACGAATCGTCGCGATGTGGTCGATGTTTGGTGTCACTACCAGAGCCACACCATCCCGCGGCTTGTCCTGAATCGCCGCGCCGGCAATTTGACGCGCGGAATCTGTGCTAAGATTGAGGCCGAATGGCCGGGCTTTTCGCATGACTAGGCAGCCTGGACGCGGTTCGGCGTGATCGACTTGAACATCGCCATATAGCGTGATGCACACGCCGCGTAACTGAACTCTCCGGCGCGCTGACGCAGCATCTCCTCCGGAAACCGCTCCCGCAGACTTGCAACCCGATCCATCGCGCCGGCGAATCCTGCCGCATCATGCGGTTCCACCAACACTCCGTAGCGGCCGTTGTCCAGGATTTCAGCCGGTCCATGTTCGCAGTTCGTGGAGATAACCGGTGTCCCACACCCCATAGCCTCAACTATTACGTTACCGAACCCTTCGCATCGGGAACTGAGAAGGAAGGCGTCAGCCTGCCGGATGTATGGCAGGGCATTAGGCAGGAAGCCCAGAAAGTCGACGGACCCCGTCAAGCCAAGTTGAGCTACAAGCTGCTTCAACGGCGCCTCAAGAGGACCGGTGCCCAGGATGATCAAACGGCTGTCGAACCGCTGCTTGTGGATCGCCAATGCCCGGATCATGGTATCGTGATCCTTTTGCGCCACCAGTCGACCGGCGGTCACGAACGTCGGACATTCGGACTGCTGGAACCAAGGGTGACCCGCGAACTCCTGGCTACGCTCCTGGAAGTCAGGTCCTACAACAGGGTTGCTGATCGTCAGCACACGTTCGTTCGCCAATCCGCCCACGTTGGTCAACTCCGCCGCAACGCCACCGGAAACCGCGACCGCCCGGGTGATCAAGGGCGACAGCAACCGATATGATAGAGCTATGTAACGATATAGCCATTTTTCCCCCGTCACGAAACTAGGGGAGATTGGATTGTGCTGGCAAATCACGACCTTGGTGGTGCTGAAACTAATCGCCTTTGCTAACAAAGCGGCTACATTGTTCAGATCGATGTTGGACAACAAAATGTCCGGCTTCTCCGAACGCAGGAAGCGCGCAAGACGCGGAATGTCGAAAAGTGTGCGGGAACTATTCAGGTTGACAATGCGCAGCCCCGCCGGAACCTGATCCAGCAGTTGGCCGCGCAGACGATGAAGCACCAGCGTCACGTCAGCACCCTGCCGACGGAATTCCTCCGCTATTATAAGGCTCTGGCGCTCCACACCGCCGCCCGCCAGGTCGTGCAGGTAGATTGCAACCGACATGGCGAGTACAGGGCTACTCACGCGCGAGGGCGCCAATACACTCGTCAGCCGCTTAGCCGCCGGCGCCGAGACCGAAACCGACATGCTCAGTCCCCCTCACTGTCTGAAAGTATCCCTGACGCTCGGCGTAGCAACTTCTTCTTGAAAAGGCCGAGATCAACCACGAAGCGCTTGCCATCCACCCAGAAGCGCTCGCCGTCGTGAACCAGCGTATGCAGGCCATGAGGGAACGGTCCCGCCGGGTTCGGGAGCAACTCCGCAACGAGGGATTCCTGAAAATCCGTCTCGGTCAACTTAAGGATTTCATGGATCGCGACACCGGCGCCATATGTCGCGGCACAGTTCTGGCCAGGACGAAACAACCGGCCACCGGACTGAAAAACCATGCCTGCGGGACGTGCGCTGCGCACGTCAATCTTTACCGGCCAGCGAGCATGCGGTGTCCAAGGCCCCGTCAGAGCGGTGGCGTGGAACAGACAAAGGTTGTCGTGGCTTCCCAGGTCGAGGTCGGTGCAGGCAAGCCAATAGCGTTCGTCCCACCGAAACAAGGTTGGATCGGCCAGCCTTGCGTGCGGCGCCACATCGCAGATCAGTTCCAGCCGACCGTCATCATGCAACCGGTTGATGCGGGTGGCGCCGCGCCGCGTCGATTCTGGTACACAGTAGACCATCCCATCATCAACGAAGGTGCACGGGTAGGAATGGTGATAGCCATCTTCAAACACCACTGTCGGCGGCGATAGCGAGCCCTGCACTTCGGTAACGGCGACAATGCGGCCGACGCCGTCGGTCATCGGCATCTCTTCGCACAGGATCGAGCCGGTGCCGGGCCACGGGAACGGATCGGCCAAATAACGGCTTCCTGCTTTGATCCGATACCAGGCGATGTCACCAAGATCGCCCGAGAGCACGCGATCCATCGAAGCAGCGGTTGATCCGATGCTCCACCACTCCGCCATCAGGCGATTACGCCATTTGGCAGCGAAGGCGTCCAGCCACCCAGGCACACCGCTGGCGGATCGGGCTGGAACCGCGTCTGCCGGGCCACGCCCGCGCCCGAGAACCGCATCACGCACGAAGCGCATCGCAAGACGATCCAGGGCAGCCTTGAAGCCCGCAAAAGATCCGCGCGTGCCCAGCGTGCCTTCGTCCAGAATCTCGGGAGCCGTCGATCCCGGCTGATACTGCACCAGGCGGACGGTCATTGCGTATGGTCGCCTATGCCAGTGGCGGCCGATCAGTCCGGTCTGGTTCAGGCTTTTGCCCGATGCAGCTTCCAGCCGCCACAGCAATGCATCGCAAGGCGGCGAGCAGGCAGGTTCGAACCGGGGCATCGCCAACTCGGTCAGCGCTGTATCGGCGAGGGCCGCGTTCACGATCTTGGAGGCATCGATCCCAGCCACCACAACGACGAAAGGCGATCTGCGCATGGAATTCCACGCGCCCACGCCCGCCAAGGTAGCGGATATGCCTGCTGACGTCTCCATTTCAGCGGCGGCCCATCCAACGCGGCAACACGCTTGGCTCACGATTAAGCACAGCGCCAACGGTCTGCCCTCCGAGGCGCTCCAGCAAGGCCTTCGCGTTCTCGATTTCCCATTGCTTCGTCCGACCGGCGGCCACAACAAGTACGGACCCGTCGCAGTAACGCGAAACGGCAGCGGATTCCGGGGCCTCTGTCGAGGGAGTATCAAGCACGATCACCGGATAGGTTGCGCGCAACATGTCGAGCATCGACTGCAACCGGTCTCCACCAAGCGCCAGCAGCGGCCGGTCACCAGGTCCCAGGCGCGCCCAGAGCAGATTTTTCGAATCACGTGCCGGGGAGATAGCGTCAGCAAGCGGCAAGCCGCGACGCAATGCATCAAACAAGGTTATTGTCGGTGCTTCGCTCACCCCCCGGCGAGGCTTGACTGCAACCGGTGGATTACAGTCGATGTAAAGCACGGGTTGAGCACAATCGTCCGCAGCGACACGAGCATACCCCGATGCTACGAAGCTTGCCCCCGCGCCTGGGGTCGGCGAAATGAACTGGACCACCAGCGGCATCGCACTGGTCCGTCGTGCTTCAATAGCGTAGTACAGCTCAACGAAAGAGGAATGATGCCGCGAGATCGCGCCAATGCCGATCCGCACCGGTACTAGCGCATGCTCCTCGGACGATTGCACAACCGGCGCCGACTTGCGAAGGATCGTCAGTTCGGGGTTCGATAGCCTGTTCACGTGGCTTTCTCCAAATCCAAATTTGGGCTTCAATCGAAATGACCTGGCCTGCGCTCAGGGCCGGAACTTAGCTGGTGCCGGGCACTTGGCGAAATCAAAACGCATTGTCATCGGCGAAAACCAGGCGCGCGGTGCGCCACAAAATCTTGAGGTCAAAGCGCAACGACCAGTGCTCGATGTAATAAAGGTCATGATTAACGCGATGAACGATCTTATCAACGCTATCGAGTGCGCCACGGTAGCCGTTGACCTGCGCCCAGCCAGTGATCCCGGGCTTGACACGATGACGTGAAGCATAAATGGGAACAGCCTCCTCCAGAGCGAGGCCGCCGGCCGTCGTCGCGAGCGCGTGCGGCCGGGGACCAACCAACGACATATCACCCCGGAGAACATTCAGAAGCTGAGGTAATTCATCGAGGCTCGACTTGCGCAGCCAAGCGCCAACGCGTGTCACCCGCTTATCTCCCCGAAACGCCTGCTGAGTGGCGTCGGCATCAGATAGATGGACGAACATGGAACGAAACTTCAGCACCTCGATCACCCGATTGTTATAACCGAGGCGGCGCTGGCGGAATAAAACTGGCCCGCTCGAAGTCAGCTTGATCGCGATTGCGATGCTGATCAAAACCGGCGAAATGAACATCAGCAGTGCGAAAGAAAGAACGATATCCTCAGCCCGCTTAAGAAGCGCGCGGCCGCCTTCGATCGGTCTAATGCACGCGGTCAACAATGGCAGGTCGAACATCCGGTCGGCCTGTCGCAGTGGCAGGTTCAGCCCATTCGTGCCCGGATAGATATAGACATCGACGGGGGCCATCGACAGACGATCGATGACCGCACGCATCTGATCCGCGGCCGACCAGGGCAGAGCGATCAGAACGGTGTCTACGGCATCGAGCCTGATCAGCCGCTCCAGCGTGTCGATGTCGCCGAGCAAGGGAAGGTCAGGAATATTTCGGTTTGTCATCGTGTAGCCCGCGTGCTCGACCACGCCGATCACATCGAAGCCGCGTCTCGCGCTCGTCCGGATACGGGATAGAAGGTCATGAACCTGACCTTCCTCGCCGATGATAACGGTGCGATTAAGCGCCTGCGTCCCTGCGTGCAACTGCAACCGCAGGAAGCGCGCGGTGACCACGGCGCTGTAGCCAACGATCAGATAAGCCGGTAGCCACGGGCCCCGCATCGTGGCACCTATCTTGTGGAAGCCGGGCGACCAACTCTCGGAAATGGCAGCCGAGCAAAAAGCAAACAAAGAGCCGATTGCTACCGCTTGTAACCATGCCATCATGATCGTGCGCCAGGGCAACTGGCGGCTCATGATTTCCGAGGGAGCGTATAGGCCCCGCTCCAGGAAGCTCAGGATCACACATACCGAGAGAACGGCCATCGGGATCACGACCGGAGACGAGGAGAACTGCCGAGCCGGATTGAATGTTGCGAAACACGCAAAAGCAATCAAGCCGCTAATTGCCGCGTCAAGACCAATCAATCTTGCTGTCCGACCCGCGAGCCGTGCTCGGGGAGCGAAGGCGCTGCAGTCACCTGAAACGTTGGACGCCGAGGCTAGATAGTCGATGGCTATAGCGGGCTCAGCCATGCCTGGCATCAGCGTGTTCCTGTCCTGTTGGAAGATCGCGGCGCGGTTGCGGCCCACTCGCCAGTCATCGGCCCCACCTTCTGTCTGGCGGGCCGTTACCATCGGGTGTTTCGCGAAGTTCACCTGACCTTCGTCTACAAACGCACTTCAGGATCCGGTTTAAGTCCTCCGGATACAAGGGACGCTAACGCGCCTTGAACGAACTTCGAAACCAAATTTTGCGTGTACCGCTGTCATATAGAAACGTTTTGGAGGAAACCCAACCGATGCACTAGGAAGAACCAACATCCGTTCTAATATGGCAAATCAGCGGACATTTCCACAAAATAATGCCAATTTCCTAGCTAATACGCATCAAATTTGGTTTGTTTCCGCGTGTTTCAGCGCTCCGGTCCCGTGGATGCGGAAGCGGGACCGGTGATCGGCAGCAGAACGATACGGCTTGAACAGCAATATAGTACATATGCGAGCGCGTTTGAACGCCGGCCCGACCTAAACCCCAACCGCCTCTCACCTGGCGAACCAACCGCTCAAGCAGCAACGAATTCGACAGAACAACATGCGCGTCCGGGGCCGAGCCGCCGGTAACATCACTACCAAAATTAACCCATCTACAATTTTAACGGTTGCACACGCAGAAAGGCTTCCGCCACCCCGGCAGGTCATGTGCTGGTCCAGAATCAGATGATACAGCGCGCCGCACGGGGCCGAATCGCCACCTATAAAGCATCCGGCAAGTCAGCTAGCCCGCCATCATGCAGGAATGCGGACCTTGAGTTCCGAAATCCCATGGATGAAGTTGGAATAGATCCGCTTGGGTTCCTCCACCAGTTCAATCACCGGAAACCGCTTCATGATCTCCTCCCACAGGATGATCAACTGCATCTCCGCCAAGCGGTTTCCGACGCAACGATGCACGCCAAACCCAAACGAAAGATGGTGCCGGGGGCGGGCCCGGTCGATGATGAAAGCATCAGGGTTGTCGATCGACTCCTCATCGCGGTTGCCGGAAACATACCACATCACGACCTTGTCGCCCGCCTTGATCTGCTTGCCGCCAAGTTCCGCGTCCACGAGCGCCGTGCGCCGCATATGAACGATGGGTGACTGCCAGCGGATGATCTCCGGCACCATGCTGGTGATCAGCGCGGGATTGTCCCGAAGCTTCTGGTATTCCGACGGATGCTTGCACAGCGCCCACAACCCGCCGCTCATGGAATTGCGCGTGGTGTCGTTGCCGCCGACGATCAGCAGGACCAGGTTGCCCAGGAACTCTTGCGGATCGTTCACCAGGTTCTTGGTCGCCTCCCCGTGCGCCAGCATCGAGATTAGGTCGAAGCCCGGCGGCCGCGCAGCGCGGTCATGCCACATCGCGGTGAATGTCCGCAGTGCCTCGGTCAGGATCTCCAGCCGCTTTTCTTCCGAGTTGACGACCCCGCCGGCGTTCACATCTGCCGTCGCACAGTCCGACCAGTAGGTCAGCTTGCTCCGCTCCTCGATCGGGAAATCAAACAGCGTGGTCAGCATCAGCGTGGTCAATTCAATCGACACCCGTTGCACCCAGTCGAACGTCTCCCCACGCGGCAACTCGTCCAGCACCTTGCACACACGCTCCCGGATGATGCCCGACATGTTGTTGAGATTGCCAGGCGCCACGATCGGGCTGACGACCTTACGTTGCTCGTCGTGCCGCGGCGGATCCATGGAGATGAAGCTGGCGCGCCGGAACTCCATCGGACGGTCGGTTATGGTGATCCCGCCCAGCTTGGCCGCCGATGAGTAGATGTCCGGACGGGTTTCAACAGCCATGATGTCCTTGAACTTGGTCACCGACCAGAACGAACCGTATATTCCGTCCTTGCGGTAATGTACCGGGTCCTCCCGGCGCAAGCGCTCGAAATAAGGATAATAGACGTCCTGCTGGAACAAGCGCGGATCGCTGACATCAATCTGGTCAAGCGCCATCGCATAGGCATCTGACGCAGGATCGAAGTGTACCGGTGCGTTCATCTAGACCTCCTCCCATTTCGCATTTTGTAACGTCATCACGTTGCTGTTCATAAAAACCTGATGGCCAGATGAGCCGACAGTGACTAGTGCTGACCTTCCGGCATTCGCACGACCAGTCCATCGAGCGCCGGGGTCACCTCGATTTGGCACGACAGCCGCGAGTCGGGCTGCGTTACCGCGGCGAAACTCAGCATGCTGGCTTCCTGCGAGCCGGGCTGAGGCAGCCCAACGGTTCCGATCCACGCTGCATCGATGTAGACGTGGCAGGTCGCGCAGGCACATTCGCCGCCGCAGTCGGCATCGATGCCGGGAACGTTGTTGTCCACAGCCCCCTGCATGACCGTTTTGCCGACCGGAACATCGATCGGATGTTCCGTCCCGTTGTATTCGATATACGTTATCTTAGGCATCAAGCTTTTCCTCCGGCCGGTGAGCCATTGTTGTCCGCGTCCCTGGTTCGTCGCGGGCCGGGACCCAAGGGGCGACTAGGCCGCGAGTTCTTGCATCGACACTGACATATCTTCGATCCGCGCGCGAGTAAGACGTTTCCGCTTGGCGATGATGCGGCGGCCACCCATGAACTCGGGCGCGGCGTTGACTGCCTCCACCGCCTGCACCGTGCCGTCTTCCGTCAGGTGGAACAGGGCGAATTTCCCTGCCTGAACATCGCCGCGGATAACGATCTGTGTGGCATCGAACGGCATGCCGGCGATCTGAAGCCGAAGATCGGTACTGATCAGACCAAAACCATGGCACCTCAGGGGTTGGCGGCGGCTTGCCGCAGATCATCGCCGCGGCCTGTTTGGCTTGTTCCAGGGCGTTGGGAACACTCTCCAGGCGGCCCATCCGGCCATACAGCGGCAGCGGGCGGCTGGTGCAGTCACCAATGGCGAAGATCGCCTGATCGTCGGTCCGCGACGCCAGATCGACCGTTATGCCGTTGTGGCAGCTCAGTCCAGCCTCCCGCGCCAGTTCGTCGTTCGCCACGGCGCCGACGCCCACCAGTGCCGCATCGCACGGAATCAGCCGTCCATCCCCGAGCCTCACACCGCTGACATGGCCATTCGCGCCTTCCAGCGCCGCCACCTGAGCATCCACCTCGATCACCACACCCTGAGCGCGATGAAACCCCTGGAAAAAGTCTGAAAGGATCGGGCACGCAACGCGGGCAAGCACGCGGCTCTCCCGTTCGATGATGATCGCTTCGGCTCCCAGTGCCCGAGCCGACGCCGCGGCTTCCAGTCCGATGTAGCCGCCACCGATAACCGCCAACCTTGCCCCGGGATGCAGCGCCGCCTTCAGATGATCGGCGTCCGCCGCCGAACGCAGTTCCAGCACGCCGTCGAGTTCGACCCCGGGCAAAGGCAGGCGCCGGGCCCGGGCCCCCAAGGCAAGAATGAGGATATCGTACTTCAGCTTACCGCCGTCCGAGAGCGATACAGTCTTCCCCGCTCGGTCGATCGCTATAACCCGCGTGCTAAGCAGCAGGTCGATCGTGGCGCCTGGGTAGAATTTGGCCGGCCGGAGCGACAGGCTCTCGGCGGTAGCCTCGCCCTTGAGCCAAGCCTTCGACAACGGCGGACGCTGGTATGGTGGCAGCGGTTCCTCACCGATCAAGGTGATCGCGCCTGACCAACCGAGTTGCCGAAGCATGGCGGCAGCCGACCCGCCCGCATGGCCGGCGCCGGCGATAACGATGTGTCGGCTGTCCTGATTCACCGCTCGCTCCCGTTTCTGTTCTCCCGATAGGAGCAGCGGGCGGCCGGCTCGGCAAGCGGCGGGCAATTCCGTCTTTGCCCGGCCAAGGCAAGCAACGGATAATCCCCAATTTTGTCCTTCGATATAGAAAGAAAATCTTTCTTCACGTGTCCTGTTGCGCATCGAAAGAAAAATGTACTCTTATCCGACTCGCTTCCGGCTGAACCAGGTCCCGGCAGGAGATTGTCAGATGACGAAAAGCGCGATGACCCCGCCCCCGGCAAACCGGGTGAAGACGGCCATGGGTACGGCTGGGGGCACATTCATGGGCGGCTGGCGAATGCGCTGTCGGCGCATCATCACGAAACCCGGCCTCAATCCGCTTCCCTGACCTCGGTCCCGAAAGGACCCACTTCCATGTTGCAGTCCCACGTCATTGATATCGATGGCGCCTTCGTCGGCGCCGCTGTGCGCCTGGACACCGGTTACCGGTTCATCGCCACCGACATGAAGCTGGACGATCTCGATGGTTCGATTTGGCCGACGCTGGCCGACATCCAGCGTCTTGCCCGCCGCATCTATCTCGGCGGCCGGATACAAGCTCCCGTCCGGACCCACTGACAAGGGCGAGGATTTCTGGGGGCATTGTTGCATCTGGCTTGGCCAACTTTCCATCGTCGCCCGCTCTTGCCCCCACCCCCCTGAACCGTGGTAAGCACCGCTCGGGAGATCGGCGGTGGACGGGCGCCTCGCCAACCCGGTCAGGTCCGGAAGGAAGCAGCCGCAACGGGTCACCGCTCGGGTCGTTTGTCGGTCTCCCACTATATTCTGATGCCGCCGGCCCTTGCGCCAGCCCCGGCCGGCCACCTGGCGCAGATGATTAGGTGACCGCCCCGTATGTCCGGCCTGTTTCAGGACGACCCCATCGAACAAGATCCAGAAGGTCAAGACGACTCGCCCCCCCCGCCCGAGGGGCCCGGATTGTTCGGTGATGCCCTGCCGGTGGCGCTGCCCGAACCCGCCCATGCCACCCCATACCGCGTGCTGGCGCGCAAATACCGCCCCACGACCTTCGACGATCTGATCGGGCAGGAGGCGATGGTGCGCACCCTGCGCAACGCCTTCGCCGTCGGCCGCGTCGCCCACGCCTTCATGCTCACCGGCGTCCGTGGCGTTGGGAAAACCACCACCGCCCGCATCATCGCCCGCGCCCTGAACTGCATCGGTCCCGATGGCACCGGCGGCCCGACCGCTGATCCTTGCGGCGTGTGCTCCAACTGCGTCGGCATCCTCGCCGACCGCCACCCCGACGTCATCGAGATGGACGCCGCCAGCCGCACCGGCGTTGACGACATGCGGGAGGTGATCGAGGCCACGCGCTTCCGCCCCATGCAGGCCCGCACCAAGGTCTTCGTCATCGACGAGGTCCACATGCTGAGCCGCAACGCCTTCAACGCATTGCTTAAGACGCTCGAGGAACCGCCGCCGCACGTAAAGTTCGTCTTCGCCACCACCGAAATCCGCAAGGTTCCGATCACCGTCCTGTCGCGCTGCCAGCGCTTTGATCTGCGGCGCGTCCGGGTCGCGGAGTTGGCTCAACTCTTCGCCCGCATCGCGGTTAAGGAATCGGTCACGATCGAGCCGGCGGCGCTGGAGCAAATCGCGCGGTCTGCCGACGGTTCGGTCCGCGACGGCCTGTCAATGCTGGACCAGGCGATTGCCCAGACGGACACAGATTCCGGCGGCACCATCACCATCGCCCAGATCGTCGACATGCTGGGACTGGCCGACCGCGAAGCGGTGTTCGACCTGATGGACGCGGTGATGGGTGGCAAACCCGCCGCCGCCCTGGCGATCACCGACCGAGCGTATGAACGGGGAGCGGATCTGGGGACGCTGCTGCAGGATCTGCTGGATCTGCTGCACACGGTGACCCGGCTGAAGTCCATCCCCAGCCTGCGCGAAACCCAGGATCTGCCGGAAGCTGAGCGGACCCGCGGGGCAGAACTCGCTGATCGCCTTGCCGTGCCGGTTCTGGCCCGGGCCTGGCAGATGCTGCTGAAGGGCGTCGGCGAGGTGGAAATCGCGCCGGATCGCCGTGCGGCCGCCGAGATGGTACTGATCCGGCTCTGCCATGTCGCCGATATGCCGACGCCAGGCGACCTGATGCGCCGGCTGACATCCGCCGCGGCGCCCGCGCCGGCCGCCGGGACCACCCTTGGAACCACCCCATCGGGCTCCACTCCCTCCTTATCACGTGGCGGTGGGGGTGTGCGCGCGGTGGCCAACGGCGCACCGGCCATTTCGGCTGAACCGCTGCCACAGGCCGGCCCCCGGTTGAGTACCTTTCGCGAGGTTGTCGCGCTGGTCGGCGAGCGGAAGGAGGCGATGCTGCACGCGCATCTGCTGCATTCCGTACATCTCGTGCGCTTTGCGCCGCCGGTGATCGAGTTGCGCCCGCAGCCCGAAGCGCCGCGCGACCTCGCGTCCCGCCTGGCCGCGCTGCTGTCGGACCTGACCGGCACGCGGTGGACCATCGCGATGTCGGCCGCGGCAGGCGAGCCGACCATCGCCGAACAGGGCAGTGCAGCAGATACAGCCCGCAAGACCGCTGCCGCCGATCACCCATTGGTGCGCGCGATCATGGCGGCATTTCCGGGCGCGCGCATCGACACGGTGCATGATAAGACGGCGGACGCTTACGGGCTGCCGGCATCACTCCCGGTTCCGGATATGCCGGATTTCGCGCCGCCCGACGCGGAGTATTTCGACGAAGAGCCGATGGAGATCGATCTATGAAGAATCTGGCCGGCATGATGAAGCAGGCGCAGCAGATGCAATCCAAGATGCAGGAGATGCAGACCAAGCTGGAGTCGTTGGAGATCACGGGAGAGGCCGGCGCCGGCTTGGTCAAGGTCGTGCTGAACGGCAAGAGCGACATGCGGAAGATCAAGATCGATCCGAAGATCGTAGACCCCGCCGATACCGAGATGCTCGAGGATCTGATTCTTGCCGCCACCCGTGACGCCAAGGCGAAGGTGGAGGCGGCAATGGCCGATGAAATGCAAAAGGTCACCGGCGGCATGCAACTGCCGCCTGGGATGAAGCTGCCTTTCTAGTGATCAATGATCAGCGGTCAGCGGTCAGTGGTCAGGGAAGACCCGGTATCCGAAACCCTTGCGCGATCACTGATCACTGAATCATGGGCGGACCAGAGATCGATCATCTGATCGGGCTGCTCGCCAAACTGCCGGGTATGGGCCCGCGTAGCGCCCGGCGCGCCGCGCTCAAAATGCTGCAGCAGCCCGAGGCTCGGATGCTGCCTCTCGCCGCCGCGCTGTCACAGGCCGCCCGTGCCGTTCGGCCTTGTGCCGATTGCGGCAACCTGGACAGCCAGGACCCCTGCACTATCTGCGCCGACCCGCACCGCGACCGCTCGATCATCTGCGTCGTGGAGGGCGTCGGCGATCTTTGGGCGCTGGAGCGGGCACGTGTCCATCACGGTCTGTATCACGTGCTTGGTGGCACCCTGTCCGCGATGTCCGGCATTGGGCCGGAAGATCTGAACGTCGGCGGCCTGCTAAGCCGAATCGCCGAAGGCGACGTGAGGGAGGTCATCCTCGCTCTCGGCGCCACCGTCGATGGAGCCGCCACCGCGCACTGGCTGACCGATCAGCTTCGTCCGACCGGCGCTGCTATCACGCGCGTCGGTCAGGGTGTTCCGATGGGTGGTGCGCTGGATGTCCTTGACGATGGCACACTGGCCGCCGCCCTGCGCACCCGGCGCTCAACCTAAGCCTTACCGCCGCCGCGAGCCCCCGGTTCAAGCCACGGCCTTCATCCCCCGCCGGCTGGTGACCGCGCTTACGATCCCCAGCGTCAGCAGGTTCAGCACCAGCGCGATGATGCCGATGTTCAGGTCGCGCAGGGCTTCAGGCAGCGCCGGGAACAGCATCGCGACAGTCGTATGCGTGAGGCTGGTAGCGGCAACGGTCGCAACCCCGATGCAGATTCCGGCGAAGGCGCCCTCCTTGGTAACAGGGTTACGCGGAAGCAGGCTGGCGACCAGGGTGGGGAAGAGTTGGGTGACGAAACTGTAGCCCATCAACAGCAATGCCACGATCGTCGTCCCACCGCGCAGCGTGAAGATCACTGACACCAACGCCACGACCGGCACCAGTAGCTTGGCCACGCGGGAAATCGTCGCGTCCGTGGCCTGGGAGCGGAAACAGCGAAAGAGGTTGTTCGCAAGCAGTGTCGCCGAGGCCATCAGGATCATTGATCCGGGGACAATCGCGGTCAGCACCCCCGCGGCGCCAATGACGCCGACGAACCATGGATCGAACGTCTGGACCGACAGGCGCAGCAGCGACAGGTCGATATCGGCCCCCTTGAGACCGGGCACCTTCAGGATCGCAGCGAAGCCGACAAAAAACACGAACAGCAGGATGATCTGATAAAGCGGCATAAGCGCGGCGTTGCGGCGGAACGCGCGCTCCTCCTTCGCGGTGTATAATGACCCGAAGGTGTGCGGCCACATGTAGAAACCAAGCGCCGTCAGCAGCACGGTAGAGTCGAACCAGGCCACGCTTTCGCCCTGTGCGGGCAATGCGAGGAAGTTGGGTTTGGCGGCCTGGATGGCACCGAACATCGCCGCGTAGCCGCCGTAGTAATGCAGCGGCAGATAGATCCCCAGGAACAACACGATAGCGAGAATCGCCGTGTCCTTGACCACCGCGGTCCACGCCGACCCGTGAACGCCTGAGACCATGACATAGGAGGTGACGACCGCGGCACCAATCCATATCGCGACAGTCGGCGAGATCGCGCCATACGCCGCGGTATCGACGATGACGCCGAGCCCCTTAAGTTGCAGCACCAGGTAGGGCACCAATGCAACGATGCCGACCACCGCGACGAGGACTCCCAGTGCCGGGCTGTCGTATTTGCGGGCGAAAAAATCCGGCTGGGCGATCAGCCGATGTTCGTTGGCATAGCGCCAGATCGGCGGCAGCAGCCAGTAGGACAGGATGTACGCCAGGCATCCATAAGACAGGATGTAGAAGGCCGGGCCCCCATGCCCATAGGCGAACCCGCTGCCACCAAGGAAGGTGAAGGTGGTGTAGATTTCGCCGGCCATGAGCACGAAGACCAGGATTGTGCCGAAGCCGCGCCCACCGACGCTCCATTGCTCCAGGTCCATGTCCTTGCCTTGGCGCGCCCTGAGACCCAGCAGCAGGACCGAGGCGATCGTCAGGAAAATGATTGCCAGTGCGGCGTTCATGTGCCGGCGCCGCGGTTGGGGCCGATGTCTTCCGCGTCTCGGTTGGCGGGATCGGCAAGGTAGATGATCCCCATGATCGCGCCTGTGAGAATTATCCACATCACGATCCACGCCAGTATCAACGGCATGCCGAAGACCAGCGGTTCGACACGATTGAGAAATGGAGTGCCGACCAGGATGCCCAAAAAGGGTAGCACGGCCAACCATCTGACCACGGGCATCGCACCTCCAGGAGTCTCACTCGACAACTGAACGTAGCGGCATGGGCTCCGGTTCCCGAGGGGCAGGCTCGCGGTTCCCCTGCCCAGCGTGTCCGGCAATGACAACCATGGCCGCGGGCTGCCGGTATATACAATCGTCGAGCCATTTCCGACCGAGCGTGCGACGTAGCCACGCCAATGCCGGAATGCGATTCCACTTCCGGATGCCTTGTTATGAAGCTGAGCTTTGCTAAGCTTCTGCTCGGATCAAGGGGGTCGCCGTTCCGTGCCGCCCATCAACCAGGGCGATACCTCGTGACGTGTCTGCAGGGACCTGATCAACCGGCGGATCGCCGGCGCAGTGCGCTCGGCTGCAATCGGGCTCTGCGGAAGCCGAGGGCTTGGACCGCACCGCCTGCAGGTCCAATAAGCATCAGCCAGGCCATGCGGAGGTCTGATAGCTGGGTGTTAAAGTCGAGTTGCGTCTTGACGACGCTGCTCGCCATCGCGCCGGCGCGGGGACAGCCAGCCCAACCGCCGCAAAACACTAATGTCTTCGTCAACTATGTATACGCCGCCTCTCTTGGGTTCGGCGGCTATTCGGTGGGCGGCCTTTCAGCCAATGTCTATGCACTGCCGCTAAGTAAGACACTGCGCGACTTTCCGACCGACGGCTGGTCGCTGAAGCTGCTTATGCCGGTCCAGTTCGGCGTATACAATTTCGACGCCGAGTTCCAAGGTCGCCATATCTCCTTGAGCCAGCAATCGCTTTCGGTTGTTCCCGGCGCGGAACTCCAGATCCCGATCACCGACAACTTCGATGTTAAGCCTTTCGCGCAATTCGGCCTGGGTCGCACCTTCGGTGAGGGCGGCGGAAACCCCAACGCTTGGATCTATCTCGCCGGCGTCCGATCTCTCGCGCAGTGGCGGGTCGGGGAATATACACTTTCCCTCGGCAACGGCGTCGTGTTCGCCGGGGACCAGCCGATCGGCTCCGGCTTCACCGAACGCTATGTCTCACTTCAGCTAGCGGGTGAAATTCGGCGGCCAGTCGGCTTCAGGATCGGATCGTGGCGGCCGGACCTCGGGGTTTACGCGGCCGAATACTACTATCCGTCACCACTGAGTTTCTCGCGCTTCCTGCGCGATCCTCTACATATCAGCAATCAGAACGAAGTTGGCTTCTCAATCGGATCGGCGGACCCGATGACGCTTCTTCGCTTGGCTAATCCACGAATAGGCGCCGGGATCGTTTTTGGCGGCGGCCTGACCGTCTATCATGTCAATTTCGGATTTCCATTCTGATCGTTGTTCCGCCATCGGTTCCGCCAGTTTGCTGTCGGGCGCCGGGCCTGAACCATCTGGCGCCGCGGTCAGCAACCCGCTCATTCGTCGGAACCCGGATCGCCCCAGACTGTTGACTCGCTTTGTCTAGAGAGACGACATGGACGAGCACGGGCAGCCCAGCAAAACGCTGGACGAGGACCACATCCAGGCGCCGCCTGAGCAGAAAACCCCGCCACATGATCCTCATCCCAAGGAGAAGATGCCACCTGACGGAGAGATCATCGGCGACCTCGGTGACGCCGTGGGGGGACCAGCCTGAGCGGCGCTACGATTGCAAGATCGCACAGGAGCGCGCGACGCTTGCTACTTACCCGATCGCAAGAAGCGAGACACAAGGCGTCTGCGGTTCGCCGCGTGAGTCGGCGACTTCAACAACCAAAATCGAACTATCGCGCTTCTACGATGCGCGAGCCTAGTTCCTCGCGCGCCTGGGAAACTGCATGCAGATCAGGTCCGCGCCTCCTTGCCCCGCGACCAGCCTCGCGGAAGCATCCTCTGGCGCTACGAAGATGCAGGACTGCACTGGCAGCACCGCTCGGCCGGCGATCGACGCCGAACCCGCCGACACCAACCAGAATTGGCCGCCTCCAGTCGATGGATCGGGACCTGTGATCGAGGCATTCGCCGGAACCGTGTAGCGCCACGTGCCTAATCCATCCGGGCTTTCAGCGATCACCGCCCCACCGGCCGGCGCGGTCAACCTCGCCAGTTCGCCATCGGACAGCGGAGGAAGCGGCCCGCAGGTGGCTTCACGGTGCTGGAACCTGGCCCGAGCCTCTCGAAGTTGCTGGCGCTGTGCCGGCATGTATTGTGCGCCGGGGTCCCAGGCATTTCGGAGCGTAAACCACGCCACGCCTTCGTCCGCGGCGACAATCGGACCATAGGCGGAGTAGGCATCCGTGTAGTGCACCGCGACGCTGGCGATGTCGTGTACGCCGAGGCGGCCAGAGCCCTGAACGATAACCTGGTACTGGTCGGCTGCGTGGAAATGCGGGTGCACGACCGCGGCGGCCTCCTTTTCCACCAGGAAAGCCATCGGATAGAGCCCTTCGGCGGACGGCGCTGCCTCGCCCTCCTGCAACGTGTTGCGGTTCTTGCCAATGAACGTGGTATGCCACCCATTGGCGGTTTTCCGCCGTGATGTGGCATGCGCGACTGTGCTGTCAGCGGTGAGGATCATAAGGCGATCTCCTTCGCGCTCCAGCCTAACCGCGATCCGTTCGCGTTGCCAACTTGAGCCGTGATATCGCCGGGAAACGCGCTAGGCACGCCCGCTGGCCGTAGCACGACAGGCGAAGCGCGCATCCCTCCGGTCGATGCGACAACCGTTCGAGGCGGCAGACGGGGTGCGGCAGCTTCATGGCGCCGGCGATCGGAGGTGAACGGGTGGCAACTTGGCGATCGTTCGGATGCCATCGGCAAGCGCTTCGGCTACCTGCGGACCGGCGCTCGTTGGTCTGCAATCTGACCTTCACAGCAACCGCAAAGACAGTGGTGACGATCCAGGAAAATGCCTGTCTATTCCGGCGTATGAGCGACCGTTATTGCCGAGCTCGTCGGACATGAGAAATCGCATCACCTACGGCCTGTTTCGGGCAGGACGACGGCTGGAGGTAAAGCGGGCAGCGCTGTCCAAGCTGGATTACCCTGGCTCGCCTTGGGCCAGGCCCCGCGTTGCTGGAAGAGTCAAGCTGGCCCAGCCTGCGGCATCATTGGAAGCAAGAACGGCATGAAATACATCCTGGTAATCGTGCTGTGGGGCGCGCCCCAGCCAAGTCCCACTCCGCCACCCTTATCACCCGCGGTCGCCTCGGCGGAGTTCGAAACAGAGGAGGCGTGCCGTGAGGCAGGAGCAAACCTTTACTCTCGGACGCTTGCCGCTTCGAGCAACCGCATCGAGGTGGTCTGGAGTTGCGAAGCTAAGGGCGCTCGTCCGCCCTCTGCCAGCAATTTGGTGCGTTGATCTCGCCGCCTGACCGATCCTCCGCTACGCTGGGCAACTGAAAAGCGGGGAGCGTCGCATGGCCGTCACCAACACCCCTACGTCGCCCGATCCCCGGGAACCAACCAAGCGCCTGTGCTTTATAATTGGCCCGATCGGAGATGAGGGGAGCCCGACCCGCAAACACGCCGACTTCCTGCGTCACGGCCTCATCGGCCATGTGCTGGAGGCTAAAGAATTCAACTACACGGTGAAGCGCGCCGATGAGGACGCGGACCCCGGTATGATCACTGACCACTTGATTGCCGACATCGTCCATGCAGACCTTGTCGTCGCCGACCTCACGGAACTCAATCCCAACGTGTTCTGGGAGCTGGGCGTCAGGCACGCTGCCGAGAAGCCGGTAATCCACATCGCGGCGACCAACGTCAAGCTTCCATTTGACAACTTATCTCACCGGGCAATCTTCGTCGATATCTCCGACTGGAAAAGCCTGGAGGAGGCGAGAGAGCGCCTTGCCAACTCCGCGCGGCGTATTGAGGCCCCCGATTACCTCGTCACCAATCCAATTACCCACGCCAACGCCATCTTCAAGATGCGCGAGAGCGCGGACCCGCGCGATCGGGTGTTTGCTGAGATGCAGGAGCGGCTCGCGGCGCTCACGAGGCAAGTGCAGGATCTACTTGGTGGACAAGTCAGAGCAGCCTGGGAAACGATCAATCCGCGAACTAGGGCTGGCAACGCGAGCGGCTTTGGGCGGCCACAGCCCGGTTTCGCATCTCCTGGAGCGAATGCGCTAAGCGGCTTTGCCGCCAACCCATCCATGGCCAAGGGTTCGTGATGCTGGTGATACTTCCCTCACAAGACGCCCGCATCGGGTTACCCGCACTGGTTACAGGCTCCTTGGCACGACAGCACGTTGAGGTACTTGAATCAGAAGCGAACTGTTCGCGCGCCGGTGTTTAGGGTTTGCGTCTGGCGCCTGGTCTGGTATTGACCGGCCCCTGCCGTGGGAGAGATGGCCGAGCGGCTTAAGGCGCACGCTTGGAAAGCGTGTGTGCGTGAAAGCGTACCCAGGGTTCGAATCCCTGTCTCTCCGCCAGCGCAACGATCAGCGACCTGGCCCGTTCCGTACCCACACTGCCTCGGCCGCCGACAACCGTCCTCCCGTCAGGACTCCATCTTCAACGCGGCTAGAAAGGCAGACTGCGGAATGTCGACCTTGCCGAACTGGCGCATCCGCTTCTTGCCTTCCTTTTGCTTCTCCAGCAGCTTGCGCTTTCGGCTGATGTCGCCGCCGTAGCATTTGGCGGTCACGTCCTTCGACAGGGCGCTGATGGTCTCACGCGCCACCACCCGGCTGCCAATCGCGGCCTGGATGGCGATCTTGAACAGCTGCTTAGGGATCAGGTCCTTAAGCCGTGCGCAAATCTGGCGGCCTCTATTCTCAGCGGCGGCGCGATGGGCGATGAAGGACAGCGCGTCCACCAGATCGCCATTTACCAGGATCGAAATACGGACCAGATCGCTCTCGGCATAACCGTCCATGACGTAGTCGAAGCTCGCATACCCGCGCGAGACCGATTTCAGCCGGTCGTAGAAGTCGAACACAACCTCGTTCAGCGGAATCCGATAAACCGCCATCGCGCGGTTGCCGACATATGTCAGGTCCACCTGTTGGCCGCGCCGCTCGGTGCACAACTGCAGCACGCTGCCCAGATACTCGTCCGGCACCATGATCGTGGCCTTGATCCACGGCTCTTCGATGTGGTCGACGACTGAACCATCGGGCATATCGACCGGGTTGTGCAGCTCCTGCATCTGCCCGTTGGTTCGGAAGATATGGTAGACAACCGACGGCGCGGTGGCGATCAGTTCAAGATCGAACTCGCGCGTCAGCCGCTCCTGGATGATCTCCAGATGCAGCAGTCCCAGGAAGCCGCAGCGGAAGCCGAAGCCCAGCGCGGCAGAGGTTTCTGGCTCATAGTGGAAGCTGGCGTCGTTGAGCCGAAGCTTGCCGAGGCTGTCGCGCAGTTTCTCAAAATCGTCGGCGTCGATAGGATACAGGCCGCACCAGACAACCGGGATGGAAGGCTTGAACCCGGCCAGCGCCTCGGTCGCCGGGATGCGGTCATCGGTGATGGTGTCACCGACGTTGCAGTCGGCCACGGTCTTGATGGCGGCGGTGATGAAGCCGATCTCGCCTGGCCCCAGATCGTCCGTCGGCACCATCTTGGGCGTGAACACCCCGACCTGCTCGACCGAGTGAACCGCGCCGGACGACATCATACGGATCCGCTGGCCGCGCTTCATGCGGCCGTCCTTGATACGAACCAGGATGATCACGCCCAGGTACTGGTCATACCAGCTATCAACCAGCAGCGCCTTCAGCGGGGCATCACCATCGCCTTTCGGCGCCGGAAGGCGGGTGACAAGAGCCTCCAGCACACCCTCGATGTTCAGCCCGGTCTTGGCACTGATCTCCACGGCATCCGAGGCGTCCAGGCCGATCACGTCCTCGATCTGCTGCTTGACGCGTTCGGGTTCGGCGGCAGGCAGGTCGATCTTGTTGAGGATCGGGACAATCTCATGGTTGGCCTCGATCGCCTGATAGACATTGGCCAGCGTTTGGGCTTCGACACCCTGGGAGGCATCGACCACCAGCAGGCTACCTTCGCACGCAGCCAGGCTACGGCTGACTTCGTAGGCGAAATCGACGTGGCCGGGAGTATCCATCAGGTTCAGCTCATAGGTCAGGCCGTCCTTGGCCTGGTATGCCAAACGAACCGTCTGCGCCTTGATGGTGATGCCTCGTTCCTTCTCCAGCTCCATGCTGTCCAGGACCTGCGCGGTCATCTCACGCGCGGTCAGCCCGCCGGTGAACTGGATCAGCCGATCGGCCAAGGTGGATTTCCCGTGGTCGATGTGCGCGATAATGGCGAAGTTACGGATACGCTCGATAGGAGTGTCGGTCATGGGCCTCTGCTACGGGGGCCTGCTGCGGGCCTGCGCTGGGGCCGGCTGGCGGAACACCGGCCGGGTTTGGCGCACAGATAGAGTGTCCGTCAGCCTGTGTCACCAACTCCCCTCGGCATTCTCGGTCGCGGCAGTCGGGCCAGCCAGGCGTCGGCACGCTTTCGTAACCGGTGCACGCGCGCCTGCCCCGCCAACCTGCGGTCGAGGAACGCCAGGGTCGGTGCATCGTCCTCGGAAAAGTCACGCAGCCAGTACAGCACCGTGGCGCTGTAGATCGCGGTCAGGGTTGCACGCTTGGTATACCAACTGAAGTCAGCGGAGCGGTCGCCCGCCGCGTGCCAGATGGCATCAACGGTGCGGGCGGTGCAGGCGGCGGCAGCCCTGGCGTTCCGCGGCAGGGCCAGAACAGCCATTGCGCGGCGGACCGCTTCCTTGTGCGGCCGATTTTGCTCCAGCCGTAGCGCGATGATCGCCCGAACCCGAGCGGGCAGCTTGGTCTCCGGCAGGTCGGCGGCGGCTTGCTCCATCCGCCGGTCGGCCAGATCACAGAACGTTTCGATCATGTCGACAGTTCCGAGAGGAAACAACAGGTCGGCCTCATCCGCCGGCATGCCAGCCGTGGTTATCCCGGCCCGAAGGGCGCGTTTGGTCCAGCCGTCAAACGGTATGTTGGGCAGCATCGCCAGGATGGCTGCATCGCGTTCCGGCAAGCGTTCGGGCGGGGCGATCATCCGTTCGCTCCGGCACGATCGAGTTCGGCGGTGAAGCCAAAATGGCGGAAATCCGTCATGCGCATGGTATAGAGGATGCCGTCCAGATGATCGTTCTCATGCTGCACGATCCGTGCATGAAAGCCGGTCACCTCCCGTTCGTTTATATTTCCGTCGCAATCGACCCCGCGGTACCGGATACGGGTGGCCCGGGGCACCGCGGCGCGCAGGTCGGGGATCGAAAGGCAGCCTTCCCAGCCCAGGACCCGTTCCTCGCCGATCAACTCAACCGTCGGGTTGATCATGACGGTGTTTCCAAGCGTGATGTCGTCCGGATCGCCGGATTCGCGCCCCCCAGGCACACGAAACACGAACAGGCGCAGCGGTTGATAAACCTGCGGCGCGGCCAGACCGACACCCGGGGCGTCGATCATTGTCTCCATCATGTCGGCGACCAGACGACGGATCTCCGGCGCACCGGGGTCGGGAACCGGCTGGGCCTCCTGTAGCAAAACCGGGTGCCCCATCCGGGCGATTTTCAGTATGGCCATGTGCTTGGTGCCCCTGATGGCGGAAAATGGGCTTGTAAGTACCCACGACCATGTTATAGCGCCAGCCCCCGCGTCGGAATCCCTGCGTCGGGGCGTTTTCGTGCACCCGCCGGGTGGCGACATATTTGCGTACCCCGGTCCGGGGGCGCCATGGATAGGAGCAGGCGGCCAAGTGCAAGTCCTCGTGCGTGACAACAACGTCGATCAGGCGCTCAAGGCGCTCAAGAAGAAGATGCAGCGGGAGGGTATTTTCCGCGAAATGAAGCTGCGGCGCCATTACGAGAAGCCGTCGGAGCGCCGAGCCCGCGAGGCGGCTGAGGCCTGTACGTCGCGCCAGGAAGCTTGAGCGTAAGCGGCTGGAGCGCGAGGGCTTCTAACCCGCCCCGCTTCGGTTGTGGTCAGGACGCGCGGCTGGGGGACGCCTCCCATGCCGCGCTATGCTTGTGTACGCTTGCTGGATAGGTGCCGCGGGGTCTAGGGTCCGGTGATTGGACCAATTGCGGCGGAACCCCATGCTAGCACCAGACCAAACACGGCAGAGCGCCGTGTTCGATCACCTCCGTCACAGCATTTTGAGCGGCGCGCTGCCCGGTGGCGGGCGCCTGCCGCCGAGCCGGTCGCTGGCGCACGAACTTGGCGTTGCCAGGCAGACCGTGGTGCTGGCCTATGAGCGGCTGGCGGCGGAGGGATACGTCCAGGGACGCACCGGAAGCGGCACCTATGTCGCGACCGATTTGCCGGATCAGGCCCCGGTCCCGTCTGCCACCCCTGCATCGGCGGCCGCGAAGCTGTCCGCGCGTGGTGCCAAACTGTCCGAAGTCCCCGCGACGGCTACCGCGCGCGACGCGGCGCTGGGTCTCTTGCTGGCCGGCGGGTTGCCCGCGCCCGACCTGTTCCCGATCAAAGCCTGGGCGCGCTGCGCGACACGTGTGCTGAAGCCCCTGTCCGGAGAATTGTCCAGCTATCCGCCGCCGCAAGGATTGCTGGTGCTGCGCGAGCAGATCGCGGCCCATCTGGCCGCTACGCGGGGATTGGTGGCCGATCCGGGATGCATCGTGATTACCGGCGGGACACAGCAGGCGCTGCGCACCGCGGCCGACCTGCTGCTCGATCCGGACGACGCGGTTTGGGTTGAGGACCCGGGGTATATCGCCGGGCGCGGAGCGCTGCTGGCGGCGGGGGCGCGGATCGTGCCGGTGCCGAGTGATTCGGAGGGCCTGGATGTCGCCCAGGGTATGCGGATCGCGCCCCAGGCCAGGCTGGCGCTGGTAGCGCCGTCGCATGCCACGCCAGTAGGTGGAGCATTGCCAATCGGACGCCGGCTGGCTCTGCTGGACTGGGCCCGTCGGGCGAACGCCTGGGTGCTGGAGGACGACTGCGACTCGGAGTTCCGTTGGGAAGGCAGGCCGCTGCCGCCTCTGGCGACACTGGATAAGGCAGGGCAGGTCATCTACTGCGGCACATTCAGCAAGACCCTGGCGCCCGCCCTGCGCATTGGCTTCGCGATTGTGCCGGCGCCCTTGGTTCCAGCCTTTGTGCGGCTGCGCACGCTGACCGACCGCGGCACCGACGCCTTCACTCAGGCGACGCTCGCGGAATTCATGCGACTGGGACTGCTGGCGCCACATATTCGCAAGATGCGGACCGAATATGCCCGGCGCCGGGAGGCCTTGCTGGACGCGATGACGCGGATCGTCCGCCACGCCACCCCCCTGGCCGCGCCGGGGGGATTGCACATGGTCGCACGATTGACCGACGGTCTGGATGAGGCTGCGGCGGTGCGGGTATGCCGCGCTCGGGAGTTGGCGGTGTCGCCACTGCGCGCCTACTACCCCGGGGAGCCGCGGATGAGTGGACTGGTGATCGGTTTCGCCGCAACGCCGGTCGCCATGGCGGCGGAGGTTGCGCGGCGTCTGGAGGCGGCGCTCGGATCGATATCGCCGGCCGCTTCATCCTGAACGGCCTGCACAGGTCGCGCTGTCGCTGGATGGGTTGGGCACGGCATCTTGTTACTTGATCGGTCCTCGATCATACTGACCTGGCATACGGGGGTTGCCAATGGCCAAGATCGAGCTTGTCGAAGGCCACGTGAAATACGCTGGATTCTGGTGGCGCGTGTTGGCCGCCCTTATCGATAGCCTGGTGTCATGGTTCCTGGTGGTCGCGGTTTCCCTGTTCGGGGTGATTGGCTTGTCCGTTTCGCTTGACGATCAAGACCCGGTGTATTCGCTGGGGCAGATCATCGGAATTTTTGGCACGTTCCTGTATTATACGATTTTTGAATGCTCCGGAATGCGCGGCACGCCCGGGAAATGGATATGCTCGATCAAGGTCGTTGATGAAGCAGGTGAGCAGATAGGCTTTGGCAGGTCCGTCGGACGCAATCTTGGCAAGTATATCTCGGGTTTGATTCTCGGCATCGGCTTCATGATGGCCGGATGGACGCACCGCAAGCAGGCTCTGCATGACAAAATGGCACGCACGCTCGTGGTGCGTGTCGCACGCTCCGCCGCACGCATTCCCTTGCCTGCCGAAGGATAGGGTCCGCAAGGACCATTATTGGCGCCACATCCCTGGAAATGACAGCGCCGCTTCGGACCTGACGGTGCAACCGGTTTGGCTTTGCCGCCGTCCTGATACTTGACGCGGAGGCTTTTTCGGGCACGGTTCGCGATAAGAACCCGGCCCAAGCCGGGAGGGGAGGCAGACATCATGTTCAACCGCCTGGATGAGGCCAAGTCGCTAACCGGCAATCAGATCAAGATCATCTCCGCCGCGATCATCGGGGATATGCTCGAATTCTTCGATTATTACCTGATCGGCTTCGTTCTGGCGTTTATCATCAAACCCTGGCATCTGACATTCGGCGAGTCCGCGATCATCCTGCTGTCCTCCGGCGTCGGCGCTATCCTGGGCTCAGTGATCTGGGGACGGCTCGCGGATGTCTATGGACGCCGGAAAGTCTTCATCGCCACGGTGATCAATTTCTCGCTCGCCAGCGGCGTGTTGGCATTCACCCCCGACAATGGCTGGATATTCCTGTCGATATTCCGTTTCTTCGTCGGGTTCGGCGTGGGCGGCCTGTACTGCGTGGACCTTCCGTTGGTGCAGGAGTTCGTGCCGGCCCGCATGCGCGGATTTATTGGCGGCCTGGTCACCGTGTTCATTCCGCTTGGTGTTATGATCGCATCATCGTTCGCGGCATTCACCACGGATTCCATTGGTTGGCGCGGCCTGTTCCTGGTGGGCGTGATCCCCGCCGCATTCACTTTGTTGGTGCGCGCGTGGGTGCCTGAATCGCCACACTGGCTGATCGCGCAAGGACGCGCCGAGGATGCGCGGCGATCGCTGGCGTGGGCGTTGAAGGTCGCGCCATCGAACTTGAAACTTCCGGACAACTCGCCGAAGCAGGCGGTGGCGCCATGGCGCGATCTGTTGCTTTACCCAAAGAGCCTGGCCGTTTCGTTTATGGCCAGCATTGGCGCACAGACCGCTTCCTATGGCATCGGGCTATGGGCGCCGACGCTGTTCGTGCTGCAGCTTGGGGTGACTCCGGCCTATGCCGCTTATCTGTTCCTGTGGGTGAAGCTGGCCGGGATCGCGGGCCGCATCACCTTCGCGTGGCTGTCGGACGCCATCGGCCGCCGTAACGGAGGCATGCTCGCAGGCTTCGGCGGCGCCATCGCGATCGCGGCGGCGGGTCTGCTGCATGACACATTCATCGGCGGCGTGTCGTTGTTCTGGCTGGCGATCATCGTCGCGGACTTCTTTTATGACGGAGGCTTCGCGATCATCGGTCCTTATCTGGCGGAGGTCTGGCCGACCCGGCTACGCACCACGGGCATGGGCGCTTCCTATGGGTTTGGCGGCATTGGTAAAATCATCGGCCCCCTCGGCCTGGCGGTCATCGTCGGCTCATCTGACGTGATCACGCCAAAGGCAACGATGGATGCAATCGGTCCAACCTTCGCATACTTCACCGCCTGGATGGTGTTGTGCGGCTGCGCTTTCCTGTTCTTTGGCTTCGAGACCGGCAGGAAGTCGATCGTCATCGGTGGACCGGGAACTGGAGGCCAAGGCTCCGGCGGCCGTCGCCGAATAGCCGGCTTGCTTTTCAATCGGCCGGAAATGCGCCATCGTTCCGCCCAAGGGCGTTCACGCCATGATGCGGAGGCTTATCAATGACCGATGTTCATCCTCAGGTCGCGCGGGCGCTGGCATTGTACCCGCTGCTGAAGCAAGAAGGCGATGAGGTCAACCGGCGCCGCGAGTTGACGCAACCAATCGTCCGGGCACTGAAAGACGGAAACTTCTTCCGCATGCTGCAACCCCGCTCGATCGGCGGGATGGAGATGAAGCCATCCGATTTTGCCCGGGTGACGGAGGCGATCTCGGCTGCGGATGGGTCAACCGCCTGGGTGGTCTGCCAGAGCAACGGATGCTCGATGTCGGCCGCCTATCTGGAACCAGGCATCGCGAAGGAGATGTTTGGCCCGGTCGATGGGATCCTGGCATGGGGACCACCCGGCGCACCGTTCGAGGCTGAACCGGTCGAAGGCGGGTACTGCATTTCCGGCACGTGGCGGTTCGCCAGCGGCAGCCAGAATGCAACCTGGCTCGGGGCGCATATGAAGGTGAAGGGCCGCAAGGAGGTCCGCACAATGCTGTTCCCGAAGTCGAGCGTGAAGATGGTGGATATCTGGCACACGGTCGGCCTGCGCGGCACGGCAAGCAACGAATATGTGGCCAAGGATCTGTTCGTTCCGCGCGATCACACGATGCTGCGCGACCAGGCCGTCGATCGGCGGGAGGATGGGCCGCTGTATCGTTTCGGCAGCAGCCAGCTTTACTCCGCTGGCTTTGCCGGCGTTGGGCTGGGGCTGGCGCGGGGCTTGATTGATGCATTCCTCGATCTGCCGGCGACCAAGGTTTCACGCGGTGCCGCCAAGCCGCTGCGCGAGAATAATGTCGTCCAATCGCAACTGGCGCAGTCCGAAGCGAGATGGCATTCGGCGCGGGCGTTCCTGCACAACACCCTGGATGAGATCTATGACCATGTGATCAAGCATGGGGAGATGACGGACCGCCAGGCGGCGATGATGCGGCTTGCCTCCACCTGGGCAATCCAACAGTCGCGCGAGGTCGTCCATACCCTGTATCACTGTGCCGGATCAGTCGCGATCTTCGAGGACCAACCCTTCGAGCGGCGGCTGCGCGACATCAATTCAGTATCGCAGCAGTCTCAGGGCCGGCAACTGCACTACGAATTGGTCGGGCAAATAATGCTCGGACTAGAAGCCGAAAACCAGTTCTAGAAAGGAATGTAATATGCCTGCACAGTCGCTGAACCACTATACCATCAAAGTACGTGATCTTGAACGCACCAAGGACTTCTACCAGGACGTCGTCGGATTGAAGGCTGGCGAGCGCCCGCCTTTGCCGTTCCCGGGGTACTGGCTGTATTGCGGCGATGTCCCGACAGTACATCTGATCGGCCACCGAGCAGAGGACCCGGTGATAACCGACGGGCCGTCGGATCCGGCACCGACCGGGCGGCTGGATCACATCGCTTTTTCCTGCAACGGATTGAAGGAGATGCGCTCCAACCTGAACGCTCACGGCATCAAATTCGACGAGCGCGTGCTGCCGCGCTTGAATATGACACAGTTGTTCTACCTCGACCCGGACGGTATTTCCGTGGAATGCAACTTCGACGCCGCGGAAACCGAAGCGCCCGGGATGAAGGGCTACTAGCTAAAGCATCGTGACCTCCGGCGGAACGATCAGTCCGCCTGGATCGCGCGATCAGATAGGCGGATCGACGGTAACACCGCGTGCGTCCAGGCTGACGTGCCGCCGGAGCGTTCAACCATTGCTTTAGAAATTCTGTAGCTCGGGGAAAGAAATGTCCAAGCAACCCGTCAGTTCGCGCGATGCCGTGCGATCCACAGTGCCCAAGATGATCGAAGTGACCGAGAACGTCATCTACGGCGATATCTGGGAACGGCCGGGGCTGAGCAAGCGCGACCGCAGCCTCGTCGTTTTAGCAACGCTGATCGGGACGCATCGACCGGATCAGCTTCGCGGCCATCTGGCTCGAGCGCTGGATAACGGCGTTACGCAAAGCGAGATCGGCGAGATCATTACCCACCTGGCATTCTACTCCGGTTGGCCCTCATCCATGACCGCGGCCCGGATCGCGCGGGAGGTTTTTGAGGAACGCGGCTTGGGCTGAACGCCTGCGGCCGGCTTACCGCGGTGGCTCCTTGATCGAGGTGCGCCAGTGGATCCGGTCCTGTTCCGGCGGATAGTCGCCTGCAGCCTTGTGGTATGAGCAGCGGTTGTCCCAGATTACCACGTCGCCGACCTGCCACTGGTGGCGATACTCCCCCTCCGGCTGAATCATCAACGCGGTGAGCTCGTCGATCAGGCCATCGCTTTCGGCTTTCTCGGCGCCCTGGATGAACATGATCTTGCCGGGGTCGAAGTAAAGCGACTTGCGGCCGGTTTCGCTGTGGGTGCGGATGATCGGGTGCATGGCGGGCGGGCGATCGCGATCCTCAGGGTTCAGCAGCGCCTGCGCCTTGCTGCGGCCGCCATACGTGAAGCCACCAAGCACGCCCTCGAGGCGTTGCTTCAGGCGTTGCGGCATGGCGTCGTACGCGGCATAGCCACTGGCAAACAAAGTGTCTCCGCCGGTGTCGGGAATCGCCAGCGCGTAAAGCTGGGTGGCCTTGAACGGGACCTCGTCGTACGCTGCCGTCGGTATGCCAGCCCTCGGCGCCGCGGCGATAGATGGCCTGGTTCAACGAGCCATCGGCATTGAATTTTCCGGTTCCCAGCACGGTTATCTCCGGACACTCCGGGTGGCGGGTGCTCTTGGAGGGATGCGGCGAGACGATCCCGAAGCGGCGGCTGTAGGCGAGGAATTCTTCGAGCGTCAGATCCTGCCCCTTGACCACAAGCACGTTGTGGTCGAGCCACGCCTGATAGATCGGCGCGAATCCCATCCTCGTCCAAGGTTCTGCAAGATCAACCCCGGAAACCTCGACCCCGATGCTGCGGACCGGCCTGTCGTATCTGGACCATTGATTGTTCCTCCCTCCGGTGGAAGGGAATGCCCTACCCGAGGAGTCGTCAAGATGCTTATACTCGAAGGTCGCATCCCAGGAGGCTTCGATGCACCTGTTCAAGCAGCACGCCGTCAAGGATACGAATCAGTATCCGAGCTGATTCCGGTGATCGATTTCGGTCCCTATTTCGCCGGCGAAGCGGGCGCACTGGATGCGCTGGCGGAGCAACTCCGTCACGCCTGCGAGAATGTCGGGTTTCTATATGCGCTGAACCATGGTGTGGACCAGTCGATCATCGACCGGGGATTTGCCGCTTCCCGGCGGTTCCATGCCTTGCCGCTGGACGAAAAACTGAAGCTGCGGCTGAATGAAAACAATATCGGGTATCTGCCGATGAACGCCTCGGTGCAGGGTGCGTCCACCGTGCACAAGGCGACGAAGCCGAACCAGAACGAGAGCTTTCTTCATCAGCCACGACCGCGGCGCCGATCATCCCGATGTGGTGGCGGGCCGTTCCGCTGCGGGGGCGCAACCAATGGCCGCAGGGCCTGCCCGGACTGCGCGAGGACATGATGGGATATTTCCACGCCCTGTCCGCCATGTGCGACCGGATGCTGCCGGGCTTTGCCACGGCCTTGGGGATGCCGGCGGACTTCTTCGCTCCGTTCTTCGCCAATGAGGCGCACATCAATTTGCGTTTCCTGCATTATCCGCCGCAGGAGGATGTGAGCGAGAACACGTTCGGCGCCGCCCCGCACACCGATAACAGCTTCATGACCGCGCTTGGCCGGACCGATGTGCCGGGGCTGGCGATCCGACTGCCTTCCGGGCGAGTGGTTCGCGCCTCCGGTCATTCCGGGCACGTTCCTGATCAACCTTGGGAACATGATGCGGCGATGGTCGAACGACCGGTTCCTGTCCACGCCACACGGAGTGATCAACGAGTTCGGGCACGGATCGATATTCGATCGCGTATTTCCACAGTCCCAATCCGGCTTCGGTGATCGAGTGCCTGCCAAGTTGCGTGTCGGCGGACAACCCGGCGCGGTATCCGCCGGCGGTGTACCGGGACCTGGTGCTGGAGTTCTACCGGAAGAACTACTTCCACCAGAAAGGCCATGAGTCGGAGGCGGTGGCGGCGACGGGGGGTTAGAGTGCGATCGCCTGAAACCGGAGGCCAGAAGGCATGAATCGCGCTCTGAAAACAAAGAATTGCAGACCACGATGGGGTCAACCTGGCCCTATTATGGTCTAGACCTCCAGCCACTCCTGACGGATGCCCTGGTTGTTGGCGAGGTCGTCCGGGGTGCCTTCAAAGACGATCTGGCCGTGGCCCATGACGTAGAGGCGGCGGGAAATCCTGAGTGCGATTGTCAGCTTTCTGCTCGACCAGCAGGATCGAGACGCCACGGTTGGCGATTTCGGCGAGCAGGACGCCGACCTGTTCGACGAGGAGCGGCGCAAGACCCTCGGTCGGTTCGTCGATCAGGATCAGGTCCGGGATCGCCCATCAGCGTGCGGCACATCGTCAGCATCTGCTGCTCGCCGCCGGACAGCACGCCGGCGGGATTGTTCTGGCGGGCGGCGAGGTTCGGGAACAGTCGGAACACGTCGTCGAAGGTCCAGCGGCCGAAGCGCCCGGCCCGCTTCAAGCCGAGTTCCAGATTGTGGCGCACGCTGAGAGTCGGAAACACCTGCCGGTCCTCGGGCACGTAGCCGATGCCCGCCCGAGCGACAAGGTCGCTGCGCAGGCCTGCGAGTTCCCGGCCGCGGAACGTGACGCTGCCTTGCGGTTCGACCAATCCCATGATCGCCTTGCAAGTGGTGGAACGGCCGACACCGTTGCGGCCAAGTAAGGAGACGATCTCGCCTTCACCGACATCGAGGTCGATGCCATGCAGGATGTGGCTCTGCCCGTAGTAGGCGTGCAGGTTCACGAACCTGCAGCATCATCGGCGCGGGATCATCGAGTCCAGGACAGCCCCATCAGGCTCAGATAGGCTTCCTGCACCGCTCGGTTTGCCCGCACCTCCGCCGGCGGACCGGAGGCGATGACCTGGCCGTATACCAGGACCGTAATGGTATCGGCCAGGTCGAACACGACCTTCATGTCGTGCTCGACCATCACCAGGGTCTTGCCTTGGGTGACGCGGCGGATCAGCGCCATCGCGTAATCCGTTTCGGTATTGCTCATGCCGGCGGTCGGTTCGTCGAGCAGGACGACCGATGCGCCGCCGGCGATGGTCATGCCGATTTCCAGCGCGCGTTGTTCGGCGTAGGACAGCAGCCCGGCGAGGACGTCGCGGCGGCTGGCGAGATTGAGGTCCTCCAGCAGGGTCTCGGCGGCCTCGTTCAGGGCAGTTTGACGCCAGAGCGGAGACCAGAAGGAGTAGCGGTAGCCGCGGCTCCAGAGCAAAGCACAGCGCAGGTTCTCGAACACCGACAGGCGGTGAAAGATCGAGGTGATCTGGAAACTGCGCGACAGGCCGAGGCGGTTGATCTTGTGCGGCGGAAGCGTGTCGATGCGTTCGCCGTTCAGCAGGATTTCGCCTGAGGTGATCGGGAAGCGTCCGCTGATCAGGTTGAAGCAGGTGGTCTTGCCGGCGCCGTTCGGACCGATGATGCAATGACGTTCGCCGGGGGCGATGTCGAGGGTGACGCCGCGGATGATCTGGGTCGCGCCGAAGTTCTTGCGGACGTCGCGCAGGGACAGGGCGGTCATCGGCGGCACCTCTGTGCGCAGGCCTTCCCAGACGCGGTGGAAGCCTGCCGCTTCCCACCGCAGCCAGAGTGCGCCTATGGACAGGGCGGCGATGGAGACTGCCCAGGGCAGCGTCGCGTGGACATCGATCGGGTGGGCGAACAAAACCAGTTTCTTGCCCTGGGCGGCGCCGATGGTCAGGAAGGACATCAGTTCAACGAGGCCGACAAACCCGAGCAGCACGCCCAGGGACGGGATGACCAGGCGCAGATAGGGCACGGTCAGGCCGCCGATGCGGCCGGCCTGTTTGATCGGGCCGTGCGCCTTGATGATCCCAGCCAGTCCGGCGGGCGCAAAGATCACCATGGCAATGAACATGACGCCGACATAGACGAGCCAGGAGTTGGACAGCAGGCTGACCCCGCTTTGCAGCAAGGTAATCAGGATGGCGCCGAGGATTGGGCCGCCAAAGACGGTGGTGCCACCAATATAGGCCATCAGCAGGGCGTTCGCCGACAAGCGGCGCGGCCAGCGCATCAAACGTTACGATCTCGTAGGTAATTGCATACAGGCCGCCGCCGATGCCGGCGAAAAAGCCCGACAGCGCGAACTGGATGAATCGCACCATTCTCGGATCATAACCGATAAACTGGGCCCGTTCGAAATTGTCGCGGGTTGCGTTGGCCATGCGACCCAGCGGGGTCAGGGTCAGGAAGTACATCATGGCGGTGGCGATGACGGTCCAGGCCAGGATCAAATAGTAAACTTGCAGGCCGGACGCATAGGTCAGTCCGAACAGGCTGCTGTCGATCATGCGGTTGGTGGTAACGCCGCCCTCACCGCCGAAGAAATGATGGAACATCAGCGCGGCGGTCGCCATCAGTTCGCTGATGCCGAGGGTGATCATGGCGAACGCGGTGGCGCGTTGTTTCGTCGCCATGGCGCCGAAGACGATCGCCAAAGCCAAGCCCGCTAAGCCCGGCGAGCAGCGGCATCACCTCCATCGGCAGGTTCAGGTCGCCGGCGCCGGCGGCTTTCAGCAAGTGGATCGTCGCATAGCCGCCCATGCCGAAAAACGTAGCGTGGCACAGGGAGAAAAGGCCGGCCTGCCCGAGCAGCATGTTGTAGGAGAGGGCGAGGATGACCATCATGCCCATCTGGCTGAGCATGGAAATCAGGAAGCCGGCGTGGCGATGGTGAGCCCAGTCGTAGAAGCACCACGGCAGGGCGATGGCGACGGCGATGACGGACAAGCGATCAGCCAGCTTGATTTCATGTGTCGCGCGTCCCCATCAGGCCCCGGGGGCGGAAGAACAGGATCGTTACCATCATGACGAACGGCAGCAGGGCGCCGATGCGGGCGACCGGCACAGTCAGCACCTCGGTCAGCAGGGTGTCTCCGGACAGAGCCATGCCCAGCGGGCGCAGCAGGTCGGCGATGGAATAATCCACCACCACGGCAAAGGTCTGGATCATTCCCATGACGATTGAGGCAATGAAGCATCCGGCGAGTGAACCGAGGCCGCCGAAGACCACCACGACGAACACGATCGGTCCCATCGAATCCGCCATGCCGGGTTCTGTGGTCTGGTAGTTTCCGCCGATCACGCCTGCCAGACCGGCGAGCAGGCAGCCGCCGGCGAAGACCGTGGTGAAGACGCGGGGAACGTTATGACCGAGTGCGCTGACCATGCTGGGATGGGTCAGTGCGGCCTGGATGATCAGGCCGATGCGGGTTTTCTTCAGCAGTATCCAGGTGCCGACCAGCATCACCGCCGAGACCAGCAGCATGAAGCCGCGGTAGGCGGGGAAGTTGACGCCGTACAGCGCGAATAGTGGGAAATCCAGCGACGGCGGCACCCGATAGGCCATCGGCAGCATGCCCCAGGTCATCTGCACCAGCCGCTGGATGATGAACACCAGGCCGAAGGTGAACAGAAGTTCGGCGATGTGCCCGTTATGGTGGACCCGCCGCAGCCCCCAGATTTCGATCGCCGCACCGATCAATCCGCACAGGATGGGTGCGATGATCAGTGCGGGAAAGAAACCAACGAACCGGCTGACGGTGAACGCCAGGTAGGCGCCCAGCATATAGATGCTGGCGTGGGCGAAATTCAGCACGCCCATCATGCTGAAGATCAGGGTCAGCCCGCTCGCGAGCATGAACAGCAGCATGCCATAGACAAGGCCGTTCAGCACCGAGACCAGTACGGTTTCCATGATAACGCCGCCGCCGCCGCTAGGAGGCGGGACGTTTCATCTTGCAGACGGTGGGAAGAGTCAGATCCTCGGTCGTTGCGATAATGTCGGTTTTCCAGCCGAACCCGGTTTTTTCGGCATCATACTTGACGTCGTGGGTGAAGCTGGCGGCGTAGTACGGCATCAGCAGCTGATGGTCTTGCTTGCGCATCTGCACCGACGTTCCGACGAGGTCGGTTGCCTTCATGTCCTCGAGCGCGAGTGCCACTTTCAACGCGTCGGTCGAGCCGGCTTTGTCGATCGCCCTGGCCAGCATCTGGAACATTGTCAGGAATGGCACTTCGGAAAAATCGGTCTCATGGTTCGCGCGCCAGCCGTTGGAGAACGCCTCGGCGTCCGGCTTGTTGAGTTCGACCGGCACGTTGGGATGGAACTCGGTGATGCTGGTCAGGCGATTTTCGCCGGCCGTGCCGATGGCCGTGGGACCGCCGATCAAGTGCGCCAGATAGGTGTCGAAACGAACGTTCAGGCCATCGTCAACCGCAGCCTTGATCAGAAGGTTAAGGTCGCGGTTATAGTTGCCGGTAATGACCGACTGAGCGCCGGACGCCTTGATCTTGGCGACATAGGACGAAAAATCCTGCACCTTTGCCGAACGGCATCAGTTCGTCGCCGACCACCTGGATGTCCGGACGAAGTTTGGCCAGCCATTTGCGGGTGTCGTGCTGGATGGACTGGCCGAACAGATAGTCCTGGTTCAGCAGATAGACCTTCGTGACGTCCTTCGGCAGCGCCTTGATCCGGGCAGCGGCGCGCATCTCAACGTTGCCGGTGAATCGGAACTGCCAGAAGTCGCATTGTTCGTTGGTCAGTTCGGTCGCCAGCGCGCCGCAGTTCAGATACAGGACACGGTTATCGGGATTGCGGGCGTTGTGCTTCGAAACGCCATCGATCAGCGCGGCCCCGACATTGGATCCCGGTGCACTGCATGATGAACGGGATATTCTGGTCGGTGATACTCTTCAGGGCGATCAGCGCTTCGGCAGGCTGCAGCTTGTCGTCAAACGGCACGATCTCGAACTTCTTGCCGAGCGCACCGCCATCGGCATTTACCTTCGCAATGATGTAGGCGAATACCTTGAGGAATTCATCGCCGCCCGATGCGAACGGCCCGGAGAACGGATCGACGTAGCCGATCTTGATGGTATCCTGCGCCGCGGCGGGGCGACCAGCGATGACAAGCGACAGGGCGATGAGCCCCTGAACAAAGCTCCGGAACAGCGATGTCATATTTCCTCCCCGCGTGGGCCCGATATAAAGGCCATTTTGATTGATTTAAACATGTAGTCAGCGGCGACGGCATGCCTGAGTTCGAATCCGCGTCGCTACGGGCGCTTGACTGCCTCGTAGACAGGCTTGCTGCCAGCGATGGCGAAGGTCGCCGCTCCGTCATCGGGCCTGCGCATGAGGTGAGTTCAGGCGACGGACGGTGCGCGGCAGCTATTGAGCAGACCGGCAGATTTACTTCGCGCGATAGGTTTTGTGGCAGGCACCGCATTGTTCACCCAGCAATCTTGGTGTCGGCGGCCACCTCGTCGGCGTCGCCGGCCTTGGCGTCCGCTGCCAGCTTGGTCGCGGCCTCACCCAACGCGACCGCGATCTTCTGGAAGCCGGCCGTGATCGGACCAGATTTCCGGCAAGGCCTTGGTGTCGCCGCCGTTCTCGGTGCCCTTCGGGAACACAGAGTCGGGATCACCGCAGCCCATTTGGCGATCGCCTTGGCGGGGACCTCCAAGCGGCTTGACGTCGCCTTTGGCCGCCACGACGGAGCGGATGAAGGCGAAATCACCGCCCTGCATGGACATGACCGCCTGGCGCACGGCGATCGGATCGATCCCATCGGCCTTGGCGATACCCATTGGAACGGCAGCACCAGTCGCCGCTAAGCACGACTGCGGCACACAAAGTGATTTGTTTTGTCATCCGTGAGGCCTTCCCGATTCGGTTTTGGTTCACAATCCCATTAACGATCCAGGATCGCCACGATGATTTGCTAGCAGATTTGCGGGGGAGCGGACAGACTGGAAGGACTCTGAAAGAAGGATATTTCATGACGGCTATACGTTCTCTCGCCGTGTTCTGCGGCTCCCGTGTCGGTGTGAACCCGGCCTATGCCGCTGCCGGACGAGCTTTGGGCCAGGGCCTGGGGCAAGCCGGCATCCGGCTGGTGTACGGCGGCGGCCGGATCGGCATCATGGGCGTCGTGGCCGATGCCGTGCTTGGAAGCCGGAGGGACGGTTCTGGGGGTGATCCCTGAATTCCTGACCCAGTTGGAAGTCGCGCATGAGCGGGCGACCGAGATGGTGGTCACCGACACCATGCACACGCGCAAGCGCCGGCTATATGAAGAATCGGATGCGTTCCTGATCATGCCCGGTGGGCTGGGCACCTTCGATGAAGCGTTCGAGATCATTACCTGGCGTCAACTGAAGCTGCACGACAAGCCGATTATCCTGTGCAACGTGGCGGGTTCGGTTGAGCCACTGGTCGCGACGATCGACCATGCGATCGAGCAGGGTTTCGCCGATCCAGCGTGCCGCCGGCTGTTCGAGGTGATCGAGGGCGTGCCGGCGGTGCTGGAGCGGCTTGAAGACACTGCCGGCGGGGACCAAGGGCCATGCGGAACGGCTGTAGAGGCCAGTCGCGACCGCGGTGACATGCCGATCGGCAGGCATCCTGGACTAGCGGTGGTCGGGCGGCGACCCTGACCAGCAGCTTGCCGAAATTCCGGCCGCTCAGGATGCCGGTACAGCGCGTCGGGCGCGTTCTCCAGGCCGTCGATCACGTCCTCCCGGTAAACCAGGCTGCCGTCGGCGACCAAGGGCTCCGCCATCGCGCGCCACTCGGTCATGCGCGCTGGCCGGTCGGAGACGATGAAGCCCTGGATCAGCACGCGCTTGCCGACGACGAAACCGAGGTTCGGGCCAGGCGGCATGGTTTTCTCGTTGTATTGCGAGACCATGCCGCACATCGCGACGCGGGCGAACGGGTTGAGCTGGTCGAACACCGCGGCCTGAACCGCGCCGCCGACATTTTCGAAGTAGCAGTCGATGCCGTTCGGGCAGGCGGCCTGCAGTTCCCGCCGCAGATCCAGGGAGCGGTGATCGACGCAGTCGTCGAACCCCAGGCTGTCCTGGACCCAGAGGCATTTCTCGGAGCCGCCGGCGATGCCGACCACGCGGGCACCGGCCCGCTTGGCAAGCTGGCCCGGCGACCGACCCGACCGCGCCGGATGCGGCGGAGACGACGAAGGTCTCGCCGGGCTTGGGCTTGCAGATTTCGGTCACGCCGGCGTAAGCGGTCGCACCGGGCATGCCGAGGATGCCGAGATAGGCGGACAGCGGCGCGCCGCCCTTGGCGATCTTGTGCAGTTGCGCGCCCGGCGTGACGGAATGGGTCTGCCAGCCGCGTGCGCCGACGACGATGTCGCCCGGGACGAAGTCGGGATCGGCGGAGGCGACCACCTCGCCGATCGTCTCGCCGGTCATGACCTCGCCGATCTGGATGGCGACGGCGTAGGTTTGTTCCTCCCGCAGGCGGCCGCGCATGTACGGGTCGATCGACAGCCAGAGGTGCGGGTGACCACCTCGTCCGGGACCGGCAGCTGGGAATCGCATCTTCCTGGATGCCGAAATCGTCCGGGGTCGGCTCGCCGTGCGGGCGCCTTTTCAGCACGACCGAGCGGCGGAGACCGGCGGTTGGCCATCACGCGGCCTCGGCTTTCAGGACGAGGCGGCCGGTGACCTTGCCGTCGCGCAGGCGGTTCAGCGCCTCGTTCGCCTGGTTTTGCGGGATGGTGGCGACCGGCAGCGCCTCCAGGTCGCCGGCCTGCGCCAGCCTGCACCAGTTCGCGCAGTTCCTTCGGATTGCCGACGTAGCTGCCCTGCACGGTCAGCGCGCGCATCGCCATGATCGGCAGCGCCAGCGTCAGTTCGCCGCCGAACAGGCCGACCTGGATCAGCTTGCCGCCCTTGTCGAGCGCGCCGAAGGCGAAGCGGGCGGTGGCGGTGCCGTTGACCAGGTCGATCACCGCGGCAACCGGCCCGCCGGCGGCCTCCATGATGCGCTTGGTGACCGTCGCGCCCTCGCCGCTGCCGTCAACCGTCTTGGTGGCGCCGGCCTTCATCGCGGCGTCGCGCTTTTCGGCGCTGATGTCGACGCTGATGATGTTCTCGTGCTTCAGGGCCTTCAGCACGGCGATGGCATTCAGGCCGAGGCCCCCTGCCCCGACCAGCACGATCGGCTGCGTCGGCTTCAGCGGCATTGCCTTCTTGATGGCGGAATAGACGGTGATGCCGGAGCACGCGTAGGTCGCGGCGACCGCGGGATCGAGGCTGCCGGGATCGACCAGATGCCTCGGATGCGGGGCGATGACATGGGTGCCGTAGCCGCCGTTGGCGAACACGCCCAGGCTGCGGCGGCGACCGTGCACATGTTGTCGTCTTCGGCGAGGCACTTCTCGCACTTGCCGCAACCGAGCCAGGGGAAGACGATGCGGAGGTCGCCGGGTTTTACGCCGGTGGCGTCGGGACCAAGCTTCACGACGCGGCCGACGATCTCGTGGCCCATGGCAAGCGGCAGGACCACGCCGCGGTCCTTCAGCGACATCTTCTGGCCGCCGCCGACGTCGTAGTAGCCGTCCCAGATGTGCAGGTCGGAGTGGCAGACGCCGCAATGGGTGACCTCCAGCAGGACCTCGGTGCCCTTGGGTTCGGGCGTTGGCAGCTCGATTTCCTTCAGGGGTTGCCCGCTTTCGACGACGGCCCATGCGCGCATGTCTGTCTCCTCCGTCTGCGTTCGGTGGATGGATAGCGCGTGGCGCGGATTAAGCAAGATCGGGCTCTGCCCGAACCCGCAAAGGGCCGGCGGCCCTTTGATCCCGTGACTGAGTTCCGAAGACGTTGCTCCTTGGCGGGGTTGGGGCGGTGCCCGATCTTCCTTACGCTGCCTCCGCCATCGTCGAGCGTTCGCAGCCAACGGTGGTGCGATGCATGTCGCGCACTTCCTTCGGGTCGAACGGCCGGGCGCGGTGCATGGTGGCTCGGTTGTCCCACATCACCAGGTCCCACTGCTTCCATTCGTGGGCGTAGACGAATTGAGCGCTGGGTGGCGTGCTCGATCAGGTCGCGCAGCAGGGCGCGGGCTTCCGGCACCGGCCAGCCGACGATGGCGCCGGCGTGGGAAGCCAGATACAGCGACTTGCGGCCGGTCGAGGGATGGCTGCGGACCAGGCGTTGCAGCACCGGCTTGAAGCGGATGCGGTCTTCATCGGTGAAGTCGGTGAAGCCGATCAGCGAGCGCGAGTACAGCTGGCTGTGCTCACAGACGAGATCTTCGATCTCGGCCTTCGTTTCGTCGTCCAGCGTGTCGTAGGCGGCGCGCATATCGGCGAATTCGGTGTTGCCGCCGGCGGACGGGATCGAGCCGGGCGGACAGCAGGGAAAACTTCGCCGGGACTTCCTTGAACGAACTGTCGGAGTGCCAGAGCCGGTTGCCCAGGCTGAACAGCCGCCTGCGGCTGTCGCGAGCCAGCACCTGGTTGTCGTTGTCCAGGTTGGAGATGTCGTTGACCAGCGCCGATTCAATGCGCCGCGCCTTGCCCCAGTTCAGGTCGCCGCTGGCTTCCTCAAGCGTGCCGAAGTTGCGGGAGAACGCCAGCTGGGTTTCGTCGTCGAATGCTGGCCGTGGAACACCAGCACGCCGTACTGGTCCATGCCTTTTTCGATCGAGGCGGCCTGTCGGGCGTCAGTGCGTTTGGTGATGTCGATGCCGGAGACTTCGCCGGCGAAGAACGGGCGGGAGACGGGATCGATCGGGCGGATGGAGAGGGTCATTGATGCGTCCCTTTTGCAGTTCGCCCATCAGTGTTCAGCTGCAGTTCCGCAAAGCCCATGGCCTGGCCGAAGCGGCGGGACGGCTCCTGCGGGTCGCCGTATTTGCGGTGCATGGCGGTGTGGTAGGCGGCGGCCAGCAGCAGGCGGTCCCGGTCGGGCTGCCGGTTGGTGCCGAAATCCATCAGCATGCACTGGGCGATTTCCTGGTTGTGCGGATCGTTGCCCAGCTTGCAGGCGGCCAGCGCGATGCGCTGCACCAGCTTGTCGCGGTCGACTCGACATTGTCGCAGTAGGCCTGGGTCCAGCCAATCGCCTCGTCGCCGTTCAGCGCCAGGATCGCGGTATCGACGCGGTCCAGAAGCTGGTCGGCGCTGAGCGACCCGGCGCCGGACGGGACCTGCAGCGACGACCGGATGGACCTCGCCCATGCCGTGCTGGTTGTAAGCGACGCGGTTGGCGAACATCGCCGCGACATACAGCAGCCGCAGGCGGCGCGGATGGTCGAACGTGTCGTAGAACCAGGCCAGCGTGTTGTGATACTCGTAGCAGTGGTGCGGCATGTTGAACGCGTTCGGATCGCGGGTTTCCAGCACGGTCTGCCCGACCGCGATCTGCAGCACGTCCAGGATGCGGCGCGGGTCCTTGCCGGCCTTCAGCAGCTTGGTCACCGCCTCCAGCGTTTCGATCTCGCCCTGGCGCAGCACGGCGTTGGTGAGTTCCGCGGCTTCCTGCTGGTTGACCGGTTCCTTGTTGCGCAGCAGCGCCAGTTCAGCCTCGCTGACGCCGCCGTAGGGAACGGCGCGCAGGGTTTCGCCCTCGATCATCATCTTGATGTAGTTGCAGGCGACTTCGTAGGTTGAATACCAGCGCGGCCCGACGGCGATATCCAGCGCGCCGGCGTAGATCACGTTGTGCGCGTTGTCCCAGCCCAGCGCATTGCCGATTTCGACGGTGGAGCGGGCGCGATAGGCCTTGTGGCCGGTCGTGTAGGAGCGGTTGTGCAGCAGGCGGTCCTGCACATCCATCAGGCCCGGCGAAGCACATCTCGGCCAGGACTTCCTTGCGTTCGGCGGTGTTCTCCATCATGCCGAGGAACATGCGGTAGGCGTCGATGACCTGGCCGCGATGGACCTGCGGTCATCCAGTTGTTCAGGCGCTCCTTCAGCGGGCCGGTCTGCGCGATCGGCTCCTGGTCCGGCCAGTAGACGACGGGCGCCGGCGGGGCTTCCTCGACGTCGCCGAGGTTGCCGCGATGGCGGGTGTAGTGGCCCGGCGCCTTGTCGATCTTCTGGTTCCAGATATCGAGGCCGGTCGGGATGTACCAGATGGTCTGCGCCATCGGCAGCATCGACAGATGCGACGGCAGCATCCGGTTCAGGTTGATGGTGGCCCGGGCGGACAGCAGGCAGTGGTCGTTGTTGACGAAGTTGGGGTAACCGTCGTCGATCCGCTCGTGATACGGCACGTGGGTGTAGGGGGCGTGGATGCGGACGCCCTCGGCGACGATCTCGGTCAGCGGCCGGCCGGCGCGGACCAGTTCGTAGTAGACATCGCTGGCGCCCTTCTGGTCGCGCATCAGGCAGCGGTCCTCCAGCTTGTCGTAGAGGCCGCGGACCACGCTGCTGTGCGTGCTCTGTGGGCGACGTTGGTATCCATTCTGGTTTCCTCCGACTGGTCGTCGATTGCACGTGATCCTACGCTTGACATGAAGGCGGCGACAACCATCGTGCCGGATTCGAAGGGGGAAATCGGCATGAACAAGACGCAACCCAGCACCGAGTGGACGGTCAGCATCGTGGCCGGAACCGGCGAGCCAGGTTATTCCGGAGACGGATCGTCAGCGCTTGAGGCGCGCGCTTGAACAATCCGTTCGATCTGGCGATTCTGCCCCGATGGCAGCTTGGTTTTTTCCGATACGTTCAATCATTGCATCCGCCGGATCGATGCCGGCACCGGTATGATCTCGACGATCTGCGGCACCGGTGAAAAGGGGTTTTCCGGCGATGGCGGACCGGCCACGCGCGCGCAATTGAACGAGCCCTATGGCGTGGTCGCCGATCGCTCCGGGCGGGTGTTCTTCGCCGATCGGCTGAACCGGCGGGTGCGGGTTATCGATACCACCGGCGTCGTGCGCACCTTGGCCGGCGACGGATCAGCGGTATACAGCGGCGATGGCGGGCCGGCCGAGGCGGCTGGACTGGTGGAACCGAACGGGCTGGCCCTGAGCCCGGATCAGTCGCGGCTGTTCATCGCCGATGTGGCCGGACACCGCGTGCGCGTGGTCGATCTGGCAACGGGCACGATCGACAACTTTGCCGGAACCGGGGAGGCCGCGCACGACGGCGATGGCGGACCCGCCATCGAAGCCGCGGTATTCGGCGCCCGGGCGGTGGCGTTCGCGCCGGACGGATCGCTGTATGTGATGGAGCGGCAGGGAAGCTGCATCCGCCGCATCCGCGACGGGGTGATCGAAACCGTGGCCGGGACCGGCGCGCGCGGCTATGCCGGCGATGGCGGCGATGCTCGGCTGGCGGTGTTCGACGCGCCGAAGGAGATGGCGGTCGATCCCGACGGCAACATCTATGTCGTCGACACCGAGAACCACGCGATCCGGCGGATCGATGCGAGGACCTGGATCGTCACGACGATCGCGTCGGGCTCTGGCGCGTCCGCACGGGGCGCTGGTCGCACCGGACGGCAGCGTGCTGGTCGGCGACAGCGAGCATCACCAGATACGGCGTCTCGAACCAGTTTAATCCCCCGCGGAGAAGCGCGAGACACTTCAGATTAGGGCGACTACGCCGGTGCCGAGTTCAGCAGGATGTATCGCTCGATGCCGATGAGTTTGATCAGATCGAACTGGCGCTCGATGAAATCGACATGCTCTTCCTCATCCTCGAGGATGTCCGCGAGCAAATCTCGGGAAATATAGTCGCGGACAGATTCACAATACGCGATGGCCTCACGCAGATCACCAAGCGCCTTTTCTTCAAGGCCCATGTCAGCTTGCAGGATTTCCTCGACCGTTTCCCCGACCGCGACCTGATTCATGCGCTGCACATTGGGCAGTCCATCAAGAAACAGGATGCGCTTGATAAGCAGATCCGCGTGTTTCATCTCCTCGATGGACTCTTCGTATTCCTTCTTGCCAAGTTTCGTTACGCCCCAGTGCTCCAGGGTGCGTGCATGCAGAAAATATTGATTTATGGAGGTCAATTCGTTGGTGAGATGGATGTTAAGGTGTTCGATGACCTTCGGATCGCGCAGCATGATCTGTCCTTTCGGTTCGAGGGCCCAAGTTTGCGCGTCCGCGAACGTTGCGTCGAGGGAAAGTATCAGGTCGCCGATTGGGCCTCGGCTTCTCGCGCGTGGTCGCGAACCAGACGCAGCACCGCCATGACACACTTTCCGCATTGGGCACGGCAACCGCAGGCTTCGTAGACATCGACAATCCGCCCGCTGCCGGCCGCCGCGACCGCCTGCCTCACTCGCTTATCGGTCAACGCGTTGCAAAGGCAGATATACACGGCTTCGGTTCCATCGGGTCAACGGTGATGTTCCTAGCCGATTTGAGAACGCTTCGCAATAGCAGCTATACGGCCTACCCGCTGGCCGGAATGGGCAGCCACCACCGCCCAAACCCGCAACAGGCCCTAACCCGCGACGGCCTGCCGCATGATCGCCAACGCTTCCTCGATCTGTGCCGCGCTGATGTCGAGATGGGTGCAGGCGCGGCCGCGGTAGGCGCCGGATACCGAAATCGTCACGCCATGCGGACGAAGCCGCGCGGCGAATTCAGCCGCGGTCAGGCCGGTGCCGGTGGTATCGAAGAAGACCAGGTTGGTTTCAGGCGTTTCGACTGTGATGCCGGGAATTTGCGCCATCCCCCGTGCCAAGGCGGCGGCGTTGGCGTGATCCTCCGCCAGGCGATCAATGTTGTGCTGCAATGCATAGACGCAGGCAGCGGCGTTCATGCCACCCTGGCGCATCGATCCACCTAGCCGCTGCTTCCAGCGCCAGGCCTCGCCGATGAAATCCTTCGGGCCGGCGAGGACCGCACCCAGCGGGGCACCCAGCCCCTTGGTGAAATCCAGCCAGACGGTGTCACAGTCGGCAACAACGTCCTTCGCCGCCGCGCCAAGCGCGACCGCGGCGTTGAGCACGCGCGCGCCGTCCATGTGGACCTTCATGCCATGCGAGTGCGCGACGCTCGCCACCGCTTTGAGTTCGGTCCACCCGCCAGCACGCGCCACCGCCCTTGTTCGCGGTCTGCTCCACCTCCACCAGTCGCTGCGGCGGGGAATACCGGTCGATCGGACGAATAGCCGCCAGCAGCGTTTCGGCGCTGAAGATGCCACGCTGACCTTGCAGGCCGCGGATCATGACGCCGCTGATAGCGCCCGGGCCACCGGCCTCGCTGGACTGGATGTGGGCATCCTCGTGCGCCAGGATCTCGTCGCCCGGTCGGCAATGCGTGGCGATCGCGACCTGGTTGCACATCGTGCCGGAGGGCATGAACATCGCCGCCTCCTTGCCCAGCAACGCAGCGGTGCGGTCGCAAAGTTCCCACACCGTGGGATCCGACCCGCCCTGCTCGTCCCCCATTTCGGCGTCCATCATCGCTTCCTTCATGGCGCGGGACGGCCGGGTCTGGGTGTCGGAGTAGAGGTTGATGCGGACGGGCAGGGAGAAATCGGCCCGCTTGGGTTCGTAGCTCATGGCGAAGCACTCCATCAGCGGTTGCGCCGGTCGTACCAGAAGGGGCATTGCCTGCAAAGCCGCGCCATCGGATGCTACCGGCTGATGTGGAAGGGCGCCGGATGAAATTCTCCAACTTTTTATTCCCCGGCAGCATGTCGGCCGCCGACGACGGGCGGATCATCGATGAGACGCTGCAGGAAGCGCGGCTGACCGATGCGCTGGGGTTCGATACGATCTGGCTGGCGGAGCACCATTTCGACGGGATCGTCGCGTATGTCGACCCCGTCTCATTCGCCGCCGCGCTCGCCGTGGCAACCACCCGGGCACGGATCGGTTTCGCGGTGGCACAGATGGCACTGCACCACCCGATCCGGCTCGCCGAACAGGTGGCGCTGATCGACCACATCAGCAAGGGCCGGCTGATCGTCGGGCTGGGTCGCGGCACGGCCTACAACATCTACGATTACCAAGGCTACGGCATCGACCATACCGAAGCTCAGGCTCGGTTCGAGGAAGCCGAGGCAATCATGTTCCAGGCATGGAAAGGGCAGCCGTTCGAGCATCATGGCCGGTTCTTCGACCTCCGGTTGCCGGAACTGCGGCCGGGGGTCTTTACCAAGCCGCATCCTTACGTCATCAGGGCGGCGGCCACCGAACATGGCATGCTCGACATCGCCCGGCGCGGCAATCCGTTCATGATGAATGTCCAGAGCAATGCCGTTACGGCGCAGCGGATGATGCTTTACCAGGACACGCTGCGGTCGATCGGCCTGGATGATGCCGCGATCGCGGCGCGGATGGATGAATGCTGGGTCTGGCGCAATGTTTATGTCGCGGAAACTGATGCCGAGGCGGAACGCATCGCCGTGCCCGCCTTCATCGAGATGCATGAGCACCGGGTGGCGATGCGCAACCGCATCTACGCCGAGCAGAAGGCGTCGATCCTGCCGATGCCTCCGGCGGGAACCGCGGCACCGGCGCATGCCTCGGTCGAGCACGCGCTGGTCTACGGTTCACCGGCAACGGTGGCGGAGAAACTGGCGCCGCTGAAGGCAACCGGCGTGGGCGGATTGATCATGCAGTTCCGGCTTGGGCCCATGAGCTATGAGCAGACGGCGGCAAGCCTGTCCCTGTTCCAGCGCAAGGTGATCCCGGCGCTGTGAGTGAGGACGCCGGAACCCTATACTGGAAGCGCAACCTGTGGGTCTGCGTGTTCGGATCGTTCACCACGATCATCGGCATGACCTTGCTGCTGCCGTTCCTGCCGCTGTACGTGGAGCAGTTGGGCGTGAAGGACCACGCCGCGATCGTGCAATGGTCTGGCGTCGCCTATGGCGCGACGTTTCTGACGGCGGCGATGTTCGCGCCGCTGTGGGGGCGGTTGGGCGATCAATACGGCCGCAAGCTGATGCTGATCCGGGCGAGCCTGGGGATGGCGGTGGCGATGTCGCTGATCGGGCTGTCGCAGAACGTCTATCAGCTTGTGGGACTGCGGCTGTTGACGGGGCTGCTGGGCGGCTACTCGTCGGGCTCCACCGTGTTGGTGGCGACGCAGACTCCGCGTGCGCGAACCGCCTGGGCGATCGGAGTAATGGCGTCGGGCAACATGGCGGGCAACCTCGTCGGACCTCTGATCGGCGGCGTGCTGCCGCAGTTGGTGGGTATCCGAATGACGTTCCTGGCCGCCGGCGGAATTATCTTCGTGGCCTTCCTGGCAACGGTGTTCCTGATCAAGGAGGAGCCTCGGCCCCGACGGTCGCCAGGGGCGAAGAAGCAGGGCGGATTGGCCTCCGTGCCCGACAAGCGGCCGGTGGTAGCGATGCTGGTGATGGGACTGCTGCTGATGTTCGCGAACATGTCCATCGAACCGATCATCACCGTCTATGTGGCGCAGATCGTCGCCGACCCGGCACACATCACCATTGTCGCCGGGATCGTGATGTCGGCAGCGGCATTGGGCAGCATCCTGTCGGCGTCGCTGCTGGGCCGGTTGGCGGACCGGATCGGGCATTGGACAGTGATTATCGGCAGCCTGGCGGTCTGCGGCGCACTGCTGGTGCCCCAGGCGTTCGTCACCGCGGGGTGGCAGTTGATCGTGCTGCGCTTCCTGATGGGGCTGGCCTTGGGGGGATTGCTGCCATGCGTGGCAACGGTGATCCGGCACAGCGTTCCGGAGCGGAATGCCGGCAGCATCCTGGGTTATTCGACATCGTCGCAGTATGTCGGACAGGTCACCGGACCGCTGATGGGCGGATTTATCGGCGGGCATTTCGGCATGCGCGCGGTGTTCCTGGGCACCTCCGTGCTGATGGCGGCGGGCGCGGTCTATGGGTGGGTCTCAAAGCCCCGGCGGTGAGGCTGCTTCGATCTGCACCTGATTGGTGTTGTAGGTCGTCGCCCCGCAAGGTGCTGCCCGGTCGGTGGTCAGGACATTGGCGCACCCTTGGGAATCGGTGCCCTGTAGTCCTGGCGTGTACCAGGCGCCCTCCTTGATCGAGACAACTCCCGGCGCTATCCGGTCGGTGATCTGAACTGGCAGAATTGTTGCACCTACATCATTGAACACCCGCACGGACTGACCGTCGGTGAGGCCACGGGCAGCGGCGTCGCTGGAGTGCATCCAGACGGTGTCGGGATCGACCCGGGCGAGACGCGGTTGGTTGCCGTGGATACTATGCGTGCGCGCTCGGGATTTCGGCGTGCAAAGGCTGAGGGGAAAGCGGGTGGTGTCGTCGTCCGGGGCAAACCACGTCGGTATAGGTGGGATGATACCGAGCCCATACGGGTTGGGGTTGTCGGCGAGCACCGTGGAGTAGAGTTCGATTTTGCCTGACGGCGTGCCGAACGGCTTCTCGTTGCGGATCTGGGCGGCAAAGGCGACCTTGTCGTAGGGCGCGGCGAAGCGGGCGACGCCTTGTTCAGTAAAGCTCGCGAAATCGTCCACGGCGTCCGCGGTCAGGTCCTTCAGCCATTGCGTTTCAGACTTGTCATTGTAGCCGTTGACGCCGACGCGTCGGGACAAGTCCTCGAAGATGTCGATGTCATTTCGGCATTCGTACATCGGTTCGATTGCCTGGCGCATGTAGATCGCGTAGTGACCGGCGCCAGCCCACGGGGTATGGACGTCGTTGCGTTCCCAAAAGGTGGTCGCGGGCAGGACGATGTCGGCAAGGCGCGCCGTTGGGGTCAGGAAATGATCCTGCGCGACGATGAACTCCACCTTATCGAGGGACGCGGCAATCTTTCCAGCGTTCGGGCACTGGTTGAACAAGTCTCCGCCGGAAGAATAGATCATGCGGATATCGGCCGGATACCCGCCCTGCTTACCCCGCGCGAGCAGGTCCGCCAGCAGCGGCGAGGCAACCTTGGCATCAACCGGATTGGTGCCGATGGGCAGGCTTCTGATACCGGCGCGCCCCGTGGCGCCGTTGCTGACGCCCGAGTTGCCGCCGCTGATGCCAACGTTCCCGGTGATCGCGGCAAGAGCATACGCGGCGCGGTGGAATTGTTCACCAAAGACGGTGCGGCCCGCGGCATAACCGGCCTGGATGGCAGCGGGTTTACTGGTGGCGAATTCTATTGCCAGACGGCGGATCGTCTCGGCTGGGATACCGGTGATCGCCGCGGCCCATTCAGGCGTTTTGGGCTGGCCGTCAGTGAGCCCAAGCAGATACGACTTGTAGGAGGCGCCGGCCGGGACAGGCCCCTCGTCGAGGCCCAGGACGTAACGGTCACAGTATTCCCGGTCGTGCAGATTCTCCGAGACGATGACATAGGCCATGGCGATCAGCGCGGCGGCATCGGTCGATGGACGGATGAAGACATGCTCGTCCGCCAGTTGCCTGCTGGTCATCGTGACGCGGGGATCGACACAGACGATGCGCGTGCCGTTCTTCTTGGCATGTTTCAGGAACTGCATGGTGCCGGTGCCAAAGGTGCCGTCGCCCGGACTCCAGCCCCACATCAGGATCAATTTGGAGTTGATGAAATCGGTCGGTTCCCGGCCGGCGGATTTGTAGTCCTTCTCGCCGTAGGTGATCCGGACGGAGAACACCTCGGCCTCGGCGGACATGTTGGACCACAGGTCGGTGCAGCCGCCAAACATATGCAGGAATCGTTGCGCGGCCACACGCCCGTGCAGCATCGACTGGCTGCCGGTGCGTGAGGCGTCGAGAATTGCAGCGTTGCCATATACTTCACGAATCCGCAGCATCTCCTTCGCGACCGCGTCCAGGGCTTCGTCCCAGCTGATCCGCTCGTACTGCCCCGATCCACGAGGGCCGGTGCGGCGCATCGGGTACTTCAGGCGGTCGGGATGATAGGTGCGCTCGATCTGTCCGACGCCGCGGGCGCATGCCGGCAGTGGCGGATGCTCGGGGTTCCAGCTTCGGGCATCGGTGGAGATGTGGACGATCTGACCATCGCGGACATGGGCGTTGACGACGCAGCGGCCGCCGCAGTTATGGCCGCAGGTACTGGTGACGATCCTCTCACCCGGTTTGGCTATCGCGCGCGGCGCTTCATAGATCGTGGCGCTCATTCGCGAATCTGTGCTTTCACGTGCCGGTTCATGGTCTTTTTCCTGCCTCCTGAATGGCGCGCCACACACGCTCTGGGGTAGCGGGCATGTCGATATGGGTGACGCCGAGCGGCGCTAGGGCATTGAGTATGGCACTGATGATGGTCTGCGGGGCAGAAATCGCTCCGGCCTGGCCCGAACCTTTGACCCCCAGCGGATTGGCCTTGGTCGGAATACCCAAGAGAGTGATGTCGAGATCGGGAAGGTCCATGGCGCGCGGAATCTGGTAGTCCATGAATGAACCACTCAGAAGCTGCCCGGATTCGGGATCGTAGGCGGTATGTTCCATCATCGCCTGCCCGATACCTTGCGCGACGCCACCCTGGACCTGGCCGATGGTCAGTAGCGGGTTAATGAGGGTCCCGTAGTCATCCACGGCAGTGTAACGATCCAGTGTGACCTGGCCCGTCTCCGGATCGATTTCCACCTCGGCTACATGGCAGCCGTTGGGGAAGGTGATGATGTCGAGCAAGTTCCAGACATAGGTGTCGAGTGACGTATCGCGCGCGACCGTAAGCAGATCCACGGAACGTTCTCCTGCTGAATAACGGCCGGCGGCAAAGGTCACTTCATCTGGTTGGGCCTGCAGCAGTCTGGCGGCCACCGGCTTGCCCTTTTCAATGACGCGTTGCGTGGCGCGATGTAGCGCGGCACCGCCCATATGCATCGAGCGCGCTCCGCCGTGCCCGTTGCCTTCGGGGATTTCCGCTGTGTCGGCCTGCACGTACCGGAATTGCGCGAGGGGAAGACCGAGCAGATCGGCGGCGATCTGGGGATAGGCGGTTTCGTGGCCTTGGCCGTTGCTTTGGGTCCCCACCAGGATCGTTACTATACCGTCCTGCCCAAAGCGGATCTCGGCGCCTTCATTCGGGGCGCCGCGTGCGGTTTCCAGGAAGCACGCAACGCCGATGCCTCGACACAGGTTCCTGGAGGTGCTGGCGATACGCCGTTGGGCAAACCCGGCATGGCCGGACAACAACAAGACGTCGTCTATGTTATCAGCGAAACGGCCACAATCGATCACCGTGCCCAGCGCCTTCCGATACGGAAAAGTGGCAACCAGATTGCGGCGGCGCAACTCGATCGGATCAACACCGCATTGAGCGGCCGCGGTGTCGATCAGCCGTTCTATCAGGTAGTTGGCCTCTGGTTTCCCGGCGCCGCGATAGGCGTCGATCGGCGCGGTATTGGTGAAGGCGGCCCGCACATCCATGAAGATCGCGGGGATGACATAGCCTCCGCCCATGGCCGCCGCCGGAGCATTGGTGGAACTGCCCGGACCACCACCGGACATGTAGGCGCCCAATCCGGCGATCGTATTGACATCAAGGGCGAGGAATTCGCCCGGCTTCATCCAGAGCCAAGCGGGCGCGCGAGAAATTGTCCCTGCCCTGCGCCGTGGAAACGAAATCCTCAGCGCGGTCTTCGACCCACTTGACGGGCCGGCGCAGCCTGCGGGCGCTCCAGAGCAGCATCACCCATTCAGGATACAGGCAGTTCTTGATCCCGAAGCCTCCACCGACATCCGGCGCGGAAACACGGACGGTGTCGCGCGGACAGTGGAATATGTCGTTGGCGAGTTGGTCGCGGATGGCGTGCACGCTCGCGGCCGAGACAAAAAGGTCAAAGACCCCGTCATGCCAGCGGCCAATCGCTGCCCGGGTTTCGATCGGTGCGATGACCAGGCGGTTATTGACAACCTCGATGTCCACCACGTGTGCGGCGCTCGCGAATGCCGCTTGCACCGCCGATTGATCACCTCGCTGGAAACGATACGATTCGTTGCCGGTATCCCATAGCGGCGGCGCGTCCGGCCGCAACGCCGCGGCCGCGTCTACAACGCAAGGCAGCGTCGTGTAGTCCACAACCACCTGTTCCGCGGCATCGCGGGCCGCCAACGCTGTTTCGGCGACAACGAACGCCACCGGATCGCCGACAAAGCGCACCTTGCCGTGCGCGAGCGCTGGTCGCGGCGGAACGATCATCGGCGCGATGGTCGCCACCTGGGTCGCGCACGGCAGCAGCCCCAGATCGGCGATGTCCTCATACGTATAAATACCCAGAACGCCCGGAAGCGCCTGGGCAACCGTTGCATCGATCCGGTCAATCGTCGCGTGGGCATGGGGCGACCGGAGCACATATGCCCAAGCCTGCCCCGCGTCGTTCACATCATCAACGAACACCCCGTGGCCGGTCAGGAAGCGTTCGTCCTCCAGCCGGCGCGTGGATTGTCCTATGAACGCCATTCAGAGTCCGAGTTTGCCGGACAAGCCGTAACCCTGTGCCAGGTCGCAGACCTTTTTCCAGGTCGCATCTTCGACCGGTATCCCGTTCTTGCGGCGGTCCTGCTCTTTCCTGAACTCCACTTCCCCCGGATAGAACACTTCGGTAAATCCCTGTGCCAGCGGCGTTGCCTTCAGGTACTGGGCGAACTCCGTGACTTCCTGCTTGAATGTCGCCAGTTCGCGGAATGCCGACACTTTGAAAACGGCGATGAAACAGCCGTCGTTATGCCGTCCACTTGGTTCAACACCAAAGCCGAGGCCCGTCAGCAGGCCAGACATGATCTCCACGATGGCGGCCAGGCCGGTGCCCTTGTAGCCTTCGGCCCCGCCCAGCGGCAGCAAAGCACCGCCGGACTTCAGGACCCGCGGGTCAGTCGAGGGCTTGCCTTCCGCATCGATCAGCCAGCCGGTCGGGACCTGCTCGCCGCGGGCAGTGGCAACGTTGATCTTGCCGGCGGCGGCGGCCGATGTCGCCATATCGAACACGAACGGCCCATCCAGGTTCGATGGTATGGCGAACGAAATCGGGTTGGTGCCCAGCCGGGCCTTGGCGCCGCCGAAAGGTGCAACCGCCTTGGCGCTGCGGCCGGAATCGGCGGTGATCATGGCGATCATGCCCTCCTCCGCCGCCAGCAGCGGATAGGAGGCGAGCCGGCCGATATGACTTTGGCGAAAGACGGTTGCCGCGGCGACGTTCTGCGTCTTCGCCTTCTCGATCGTGTACCGCATCGCCCGATCGGTAACCGCATACCCGAAGCCCCAGTGTCCGTCGATCACCGTCGTGGTCGGGGTTTCCTGCGTGATCACCCACGGAGCCTGCGGAACAATATGGCCGGCCTTGATCCGGTCAATATAGGTCGGAATCAGAATGATACCGTGGCTGTCGTGTCCAACAAGGTTGGCCCCCGTGTTGTAGCGGGCGACGACCGCTGCTTCCTCCTCTGACGCGCCGGCGGCCACCAGCAGGCTCTTGGTGATCTCGATCAGTTTTTCCGCGGGCACGTTGGGCATGGATTTTCTCCCGGATTTCCGTCCTCGGCAGGCTAGCCCAGGGCCGCGCTGTTGGCCAGAACGGCAAAACCAGCGTAGCGTGGTTACCACAAGCGGAACCAAGACCAGACGAAGCAAGCGGGAGCGAACCATGGCAAGCAAGTCGAACGTTTACGCCGGTGTGGCAGGCTATGTGGGCCGAGCAGACCAGAAGGGGGTGGTCGGGGTGTTCACGCGGCCGGCGGAAACCGGGCGGTGGGAGCATGTCCTGACCGATCGTGAAACCTATACCGTCAACATTCACCCGACCAACCCCAACGTGGTGTTCGCGGGCACGGCGGACGGAGTGTACCGCAGCACCGATCGGGGCAAGTCGTTCCAACGCACAAACTTCCCGGACAAGAACATCCAGATCTGGTCTTTCCTGGTGGACGCCAACGATCGCAACCTCGTCTATGCCGGCGGCTCACCCATCAGCATGTATCGAAGCGAGGATTGCGGCGAAACCTGGCGCGCGCTGCCCAACCCCGGAATGCCGGATCGGGCGGTGATGCCATTCGCCTGCCGGGTAATGCGGATGGCACAGCACCCATCAAAGCCCGGCACGATATTCGCCGCGCTCGAGGTCAATGGGGTGATGCGGACAACGGATGGCGGCGAAAGCTGGAGCGACTGCAGCACCGACCTGATCAGGTTGGCCCAACAGCCACACCTGAAGAGCAAGATCGTCAGCGACACCTATAACGAAGGCATGCTCGACGGCCACGCGATCGCCATCAGCCCGACCGATCCGGACAAAGTAATTCTCGCCGTGCGCATGGGACTGTTTGAGACGGAAGATGGTGGCCAGACCTGGCAGGATATGGAACTCGGACGCTTCTCACCGACTACCTATGGCCGGGACATCAAGGTCTCGCCGCAGGACGGCAACACGATGTACGCCGCGTTGAGCGTAGCCGCCGCCAGTAAGGATGGCGCCGTTTACCGCAGTACCGACAAGGGCACGACCTGGCAACGTTTCGACAAGGTGCAGGTGCATGGGACCATTATGTCCATCGCCCTTCATCAGACGGACCCGAACCAGGTCTACATCGGCGCCCGCTACGACGGTGAGGTGTACGGCACGGACGACGGTGGCTCAACCTGGGAATCGTTGCCATTGCCGGCGGGGGTAAAGGACATCTACTCGATCGCGGTGGGATAGCGCTCGACCCTTATCCTCCGCGGCTCAGCCCAGCGAACTCCAGGCCAGTAGCAGCACGTAGGCCGTGATGGCGATTCCACCATGGATCGCCATCACCAAGCCGTTTCTTCGCCAAACCAATAAAGTCCCCATCACCGCCGCGGCCGCGAACAGCACCGCCGAAATGGCGCCGAATGAGCCCACACCCGCGGCAGCGCCTCTGGGCGGACCACGCAGGGCCAGCAGCAGCAAACTCAGACCAGCCGTTCCGATCAAGCCGTGCGCGATCCCGATGGCCAGCGGTGGCCGCCGCGCATCATCCCCCACTCGCAGATGCCATAGTGCAAGGACTGATCCAGCGGTTACCGCGAGCGTCAGCACCCAGACAGCGGCGGAAATCAACCGCCTTTACGCAACCACGCCAAGGCCGCGCAATTGCTCGATCTGCTTGGCGGTGTAGCCCGCCTCGGTCAGAACGGCTTCGTTGTGCTGCCCGATTGACGGTGCGCGCCGCGCCGGAACCTTCTCAACCCCATCGATATGGAAAGGCGTCATGACCGTCAGGTGCTCGCCATCGCCGAACGGCACAAGCGCGCCGGCGTGGCGCATTTGCGGATCATCCAGCGCCTCATTTACGGTGGCAACGATTCCGAAGGTGATCCCCACCCCGTCAAGGATCGTGCGCCACTCGGCCAGATCGCGCCCGGAGAAAACCTCATCCAGGATACGCACCAGTTCGCGGGCATGCTGCTTGCGGGCTGCTGGCGTGGCAAAGCGCGGATCATCGGTCAGTTCCTCGCGGCCGATCGCGCCAAGAAACGATCGCAACTGCCGCTGCTCATTGAACAGCGCCATGATGAACCAGCGGCCGTCGCGCGACCGGTAGTGGTTGGCCAATGCGTTAGGTGCCTCATCACGATGCGGGCGCAACGCCACGTCTTCCCCGAACAAACGGGTCTGGACAGCACAGCCGTTGGCCCAAAGCCCGTTCTGCAAGAGCGATGTGCGGACCACCCCACCTTGTCCGGTCCTCTCTCGCCGATACAGCGCCGTCACGATCGCGGCATAAACGCCGGTCGCACTTGGAAAGTCACCCATGCCCGGCATCGAGCGCGAGGGCACGGTGCCGGCATCGGACCGGACCATGTCCATCAGGCCGGTACGCGCCCAGTATGCGGTCGAATCAAAGCCGGTCTTGGCGGCTTCGTCGCCCTGCTCGCCATACGCGGTGAACGACGCGTAGATCAGGCGGGGATTCAGCGGCGTCAGGTCCGCCGGCGCCATGCGCAACCGGTCGCGCACCGGCAGCGGAAAGTTGGTGATGAAAACATCCGCCGAGGCAACCAGGCGGTGCAGCACCGCCTGCCCGTCCGGATGCTTCAGATCGAGTGCCAGGCTGCGTTTGTTACGCGAGGTAAGCTGCCAGTAGTAGTCGACCTGCTTCCCCGGGATTGGGGTCGAGGCCCGCCATGGATCGCCGGCGCCAGGCGGCTCGATCTTGATCACGTCGGCGCCAAAGTCGGACAGCATCGTCGCTGCCGCCGGCCCGGCGATCCAGCTTGCGCAATCGATGACTTTCAGGCCGGTGAACAGGCTTTCGGTCATGCAGGCATCTCCTTATGTTTGCCCCTTGGACAACGGACAGTTCAACCGGTCGTCATGGCGCCTGGTTGCTGAAGATGATCGTGCCGGAAGCGGCGAACATGCCGCCGACGCCATGGCAAACCGAAATCTTCGCCCCCTGGATCTGAGCCGCCGCGGTGCCGCGCATCTGCCGGACGCTCTCCTGCAAGGCATACATCCCGTACATGCCGGAGTGCATGTACGACAGTCCGCCGCCATTGGTGTTCAACGGCAATGATCCGCCGGGCGCGGTATTGCGGCCGGCGATGAAGGATGCAGCCTCACCCTTCGGCAGGAACCCCAGATCCTCCAGACCGTAGATCGGCAGATGGGCGAAGGCGTCGTAGATCATCAGGTGATCGACGTCCTTGTGCGTAATCCCCGCCTCCTTGAACGCCGTCGGGCCGGCGACACGGAAGGCGCGCGAACTGGTGAAATCCTCCATCTGGCTGACCATCGGGGTTTCCGCGCTCTCGCCGGTGCCCAGGATATAGACCGGCTTGGTCGGGAAATCCTTGGCGCGGTCGGCGGAAGTCAGAATCAGCGCACCGCCGCCGTCGGTGACCAGGCAGCACATCAGCAACCGGAACGGATAGGCGATCATCCGGCTGTTCAGCACGTCATCCGTGGTGATCAGATTGCGGAATGTGGCGCGCGGATTCTTCGACGCCCACTCGCGCTGCACGACAGCAACCTGGGCAATCTGCTCCTCGGTCACGCCGTAGGTCTTCATGTAGCGCAGCACCGGAATGGTGAACATCGCTCGGCGGCCCCATCGGCCCGAATGGCTGCTCGAACTGGCCGTTCAGCGACTGCGGATGCACCGGACGCGGTGGCGCGCCGATGCGGGATTTCCCGGACTCGCCGTGCGTGATCAGGATGGTTTTCGCCAGCCCCGCCTCGATCGCCGCCGCCGCGTGGCGGACATGGATCATGAAGCTGCAGCCGCCGACCGCGGTGCCGTCGATCCAGGTCGGCGTGATGCCCAGGTAATGCGCAAGCTGCACCGGCGTTTCGTTGGCGGCGCAGGCGATGCCGTCGATGTCCTTCGGCTTCAGGCCGCAATCGGCCATCGCGTTGATCGCGGCATCGGCGTGCAGACCGAGCTGGGACAGATCGGTGATGACGCCCAGCTTGGTCGTTTCGGCGGCGCCGACGACGGCGACTGTGTTGTGTGGCATCGGATCAGCCTTTCGCCGGACGGAACAAGGGAAGCGTGATGGTATCGGTCTGCGGCTCGAACACCACCTCGACCGGCATATCCAGCACCAGCGCCTCTGGGGTCTGTTCGCACTCGACGATGTTGGTCATCATCCGCGGACCTTCGGCCAGTTCCACCACGGCGATCGCATAGGGCGGGGTGAAGCCGGGCACCGGACGGTGGTGGATGACGTAGCTGTACAGGATGCCCTTGCCGCTGGCCTTGGTCACCGAGACCTTGCGGGACGCGCAGACCGGGCAGAACGGCCGCGGCGGAAAGTACACTCTTGCTGCACTCGTCGCAGCGCTGCAGCAGCAACTCGTTGGCTTTGGTGCCGTCCCAGAAATGCTGCGTTTCGGGTGTCGGCTGCGGCAATGCGCGTCCGGGTGTCGCCATGTGTCCGTTTTCCTCCGGTCTGATGGAGCGAACGTTAGGCTACCGCGTCACGAGCGGCAACGTCCCCGCCGCCCGGGGGCGAACCTCAGGTCCGGGCCACCACGACCTTCGCTCGGGACGGCCGTGTCATCGCCTCCAGCTGCAGCAGTTCGTTCAACTGCACTTCGGTCAGCAGCCCCTCGTCCAGCACCACTTCCGCCACCGACCGGCGTTCCGCCAACGCCCGCTTGGCGACGCGTGACGACGCTTCGTAACCCAGCGCCGGAACCAGGGCGGTGACCAGGCCGATGCTGCCGCGCACGAGGCTTTCGCAGCGTTCGCGATCCACCTCGATGCCCTCGACGCAGCGCGTGCGCAGCGTTTCCACCGCCGCCGTCAGCATGCGCAGCGAGTTCAGCACGCAGTAGCCGATCGTCGGCTCGAACGCGTTCAACTGCAACTGGCCGCCCTCGGCGCACATCGTCACCGTCAGGTCGTGCCCGATGACCAGGAACGCGACCTGGTTGACCACCTCCGGGATCACCGGGTTGACCTTGCCGGGCATGATCGAGGACCCCGCCTGCACCGCCGGCAGCCGCAATTCACCGATGCCGGTGCGCGGGCCGCTGGAGAGCAGGCGCAGATCGTTGCAGATTTTCGACAGCTTCACCGCGACGCGTTTCAGCAGCCCGGAGAACAGCACGAACGCGCCCATGTCGGAGGTCGCCTCGATCAGGTTCGTCGCCGGCACCAGCGGCTGGCGCGCGGCGCGGGCCAGTTCCTCCACCGCCAGGCTGGCGTAGCGGGGATCGGCGTTGATGCCGGTGCCGATCGCGGTCGCGCCCAGGCTGATTTCGCGGAACAGGCCGGCGATTTCCCCCAGGCGGGCGACGTCTTCCTTCAGTGTGGCGTGGAAGCCGTCGAATTCCTGCCCCACCGTCATCGGCACCGCGTCCTGCAGCTGGGTGCGGCCCATTTTCAGCACGTCGGCGAACTCGACGGATTTGGTCTTGAAGGCGAACGCCAGGTCATCCAGCGCCTGCGCCAGCGGCAGCGCGGCGAAGATCACCGACAGGCGCAGCGCGGTCGGATAAGCGTCGTTGGTCGACTGCGCCATGTTGACGTCGTCGTTCGGATGCAGCGCGTGATAGTCGCCACGCGGCTGCGCCCCATCGATCTCCAGTGCGACGTTGGCGATCACCTCGTTGGCGTTCATGTTGGTGGAGGTGCCGGCGCCGCCCTGGATCGCATCGACCACGAACTGATCGTGGAAGCGGCCCTCGTCGGCGATCAGCAGGCAGGCTTTCTCGATCGCCGCGGCCTTGACCGGATCCAGGTGCCCCAGCCGCTTGTTGGCCCGCGCCGCCGCCAGCTTCACCAGCGCCAGGGCGCGGACCAGGTCGGGAAAATGCCCGACCGGCACGCCGGTGATGGGGAAATTCGCCACCGCGCGCTGGCTGTGGATGCCCCAGTAGGCGGACACCGGCACATCGGCCTCGCCCAGCAGGTCGTGCTCGCGGCGGGTTTCCGGCGAGGCGGTGTGCAGCGGGCTGGGCGGCTCCTGCCCGGTGCGCTCGCCGACGACGAGCGGCGCGGGCAATGGCGGCGGATCGGCTCGATCGCTCATGGCGCGGCACTCCCGTTGTTTCAGCTCAGCAGCACGGCTTTTCCGATCACGGCGCGGTCGATGACCGACTTGCAACGCCTCGGCCGCCTGATCCAGCCGGAACGTATGCGAAATCCGCGGCCGCAGCTTGCCCTGTTCCGCCAACCCAACCAGCGCCTTCATGTTGGCGATGGCAAGCGTCCGGATTGGCCTCGTTCAGGCCGCCGATGCGCACGCCGATCGCATCGATGCCCTTGATCAGCAGGTAATTGCTCTTGATGTTGGTCGGCCCGCCGCCGAGGAAGCCCAGGATCAGCAGCCGGCCGCACCAGGCCAGGCAGCGCAGCGACTCTTCCGCCACCTTGTCGCCGATCGGGTCGTAGACGATGTCGACGCCGCGGCCGCCGGTCAGCTGCCTTCACCTGGTCGACGAAGCCGGACGCGGTAGTCGATCGCATGGTCGGCGCCTTCCTCCAGGCAGGCCTGACGCTTTCGCCTCGCTGCCGGCGGTGGCGATGACCTTGGCGCCGAACGCCTTGGCCACCTGGATCGCGGCGATGCCGATGCCGCCGGCCGCGCCGTGGACCAGCACCCACTCGCTCGCCTGCATCCGGCCGCGTTGCAGCAAGGCGTGGTAGGCGGTGGTGTAGGCGCCGCGGAACACGCCGGCCTGCGCCATGGTCAGACCCGCCGGCACCTTGTCGCACAGCACCGCCTTGGCGTTGCCCATCTCGGCGAGCGCGCCCAGCGTGTGGCGCGACATCACCGCGTCGCCAACCGCGAAATCCGGTCACGCTCCGGCCCGACGGCGACGACATGGCCGGCGGCCTCGCCGCCGGGGATGAACGGCGGTTCCGGACGAAACTGGTATTTTCCCGCCAGCATCAGGACATCGACATACTGGACGCCGCGCGCGCTCGATCCGAACCTGGATTTCGCCCGCGCCCGGGCGGCGGCGGATCGGGAACATCACGCTCCGCCAAGCACCTCGGGGCCGCCGAATCGTTCGCATACCATTGCTTTCATGAAGCCACCTTCCCTTCATTTGATAACAAATTGTATCAGGCAATCGCCTGAGACACATTTGCCGCCTCCGACACGCTTGATCGAGATCAAATCCTCCGGTAAAATGACCGCCTGTCATATCTGTCCTGATTAACCAATCTGTACGATTGGCGAGGCGTCGCCAGATGTCCAATTCTGACAGCCATGTCGATCCGGCTTCAGGTCCGATCCGGCCAACCACGGTGCCGCCGCCGATATTCGTCCAGGCATTGCGGACACGCCGCTGCTGCGCGATCTTGCGGATCCCGTCATGGCCCGGCTGGCGGCAATCAGCAAGATCGTGGAGGCGCCGGAAGATACCGAGATTTGCCGCCAGGGCGACGCCGGCGGACGAATTGCTGATCGTTGTTGAATGGCCAGCTTGCGGGTTTCAGCACCGCGGCCAATGGCACGACGGCGGTCGTGGAGGTGATCCGGGCCGGCGAAACGCTGGGCCTGGCGACCTTGCTGGCTCGGTTGCCGCGGCTGATGGGCGTGCGCACGGTCACGCCGAGCCGCCTGCTGTCGATCGACGCGAATGGGCTGCTGGCCCTGGTCGAGCAGGAGCCCTCGCTGGTGACCGCTCTGCTTGCGGGCCGAGGCCAACGAGTTCCACGCCCTGGTCCGCCAGGTGTGCGACCTGAAGCTGCGCACGACGGCGCAGCGCCTGGGCTGCTACCTGCTGTCGCTGTCCACGGAGAGAACGGGCCAACACCACGGCGATGCGGCTGCCGTTCGACAAGCGCCTGCTGGCCGCGCGGCTCGGCTGCCGGCAGGAAAATCTGTCCCGGGCCTTCGCCGCGCTGCGTGGTTTCGGCGTGGAGACACACGGCGCGCGGGTCATCCTGCACGATATCGCGCGCCTTCGGCTTACTCCGAACCGGATGAGGCGTTCGGCTTAGAGCCGAGCCTTCCTGATCAAGTCTCGGGTCAGGCAGCGGTGATTTCCGCCCATAGATTGTCCGCCCCGGCTTGAGCCATATGCCGGCCAAGCAGGCGTTGCCAGGCCGCGTCCTTGCCGAACTCGTCGCGCCAGGACCACAGCCGGCGAGTCAGGAAATGCAGGTTGTGCTCCAGGGTGAAGCCTATCGCGCCGTGCACCTGGTGAGCGATCGCAGCGGCTATTCCGGCAGCCTCCCCCGCCCTGGCTTTGCCGGCGGCGATCGGCAGGACCTCAGATCCATCCGCACGCTTCGGCTGCAAGGTCGGCGGCGGCGACCGCGGCCGCGGTCTGCCCCGCCAGACACAGCCAGGTTCTGCTGCACGGCCTGAAATTTTCCTAGCGGCCGGCCGAACTGCACGCGGTCCTGGGCGTACTGCACGCGTCATCTCCGTCAGCCGGGTCAGCGCGCCGGCAATCTGCTGCGTCCGCATCGCGGCACCAAGCGCGGTCACGCCGGTCGGCGTGGTCCGGCTCGGGGCGGCAGCAATTACGTCGCCGTGTAGCCGCACGGTGTCACGAGGCTCCCGGGCAACGTTTTCGCCTGGTTCGATTGACCAGGCAGTCCTGGCGATCAATGCAACCCAGGGCGCGCCGTCGTTCCGCGCCGACACCACCAGGTGGCTGCGCGTCGCGCGCCCACGGAATTCTCGAGATTGTTCCGGACACCAGCCAGCCGCCACCTGCCCCATCATCCGCCCGTCCAGCGTAACCTGTTCATCGTCACGCACTGGCCCGGCGGTCAGCGGCCCGCCGGGAATCTCCAGTCCGGCGCCGGCCAGCAGCCAGCTTGCCAGCATCGTCTCTGCCAGTGGCAAGGGCACGGCGTGGGCACCGGCAACCTTTCAGCAACGACAGCGCGTCCGCAACCGCCACCCCGAAGCCGCCGGCTTCCTCCGGCACCAGGGCGCGGTGCAGCCCGGCTTCCTCGACCGCCGCCCACAGCGCGGCCGGCCATGTGCCCTGATCAGCCATACGGCGCGTCACGGTGTCGCAATGCATCTGGAACAGCCTATCCGCCGTCTCGCGCAGCATCTCGCCCACCGAGTGGTCCTGGTCCTGCTCATCATGTCTTTCCCATCGCCCGCTGCTTCCATAGTGCCCACGGCCGGTCAACCAGCCCGTCGTTGGTCTTGGCGGCCGCGGCGGCCTCCTGAGGATTGAGGAATTTTGGAGTGCCAAGTCTCATCGCATCGGCCTGCATGCGGGCATTGACCTCGGTGTAGATGGCGCGGAAGACCACGTGGCGGACGGACTGCGCCCCGGCGATCGATCCATGCCCGCGCATAAGGGCAACGGAGTGGGTGCCCAGCGTCGCGGCGAGCGCGTGGCCCAACGAGGCATTACGGATAAGCATGTCGCTGGCGGGTCCGGCGGTGGCGCGGATTTCGAACACCGGGGCTCCGGCGCCGAGGAAGCCGGCGATGTGGTTCATTGGCCGCAGCGGAACCTCGGTGTCGGCGAACGGGATCACCGCCGGCGAGTGGCTGTGCACAACCGCGATGATGTCTGGCCGAACCTTGTAGAGCTCGCCGTGAATAAATCGCTCCAGGTAGGACGCACGGCCTTTGGGATCGACGGGATTGCTGTCCAGGTCATATTCCAGGATGTCGTCAACCGTCACCAGGGCGGGCGCCATGCTGCGCGACAGCAGATACCGGTGCGGGTCCTTGTCGTGCCGGACGCTGACATGACCGAAGCCATCGACAACACCTTGATCGTATAGAATGCGGTTGGCGGCAACCAGATCGTCCAGCAGGGCCGGCGCGGCGGGGCCCGCCGAGCCGGGCTGGGGCTGGGCCTGGGCCTGGGGCTGAGCCTGGGCCTGGGGCTGGGCCTGGGGCTGGGCCCATGCCGAAAACGCGCTGGCCGATACGGCGGTGGCCAGCAAACCGCGCCGGCCAAGCAGGGCAGGTCCACAGCACAGGCAAAAGGACATCTGGTTTTCCCCCGGATCAAGCGCCTTCAGCAGGCGCGATTATGTCTTCAGGTTCCTGCCTGGCGGCGCTTCAGCCGGCGGGTTCATCTTTGGATCCGGCTCCACTACCCAGCGTTTGGCCGGTTGCCGCGCGATGTGCCAGGCTTTTCAAGTTTTGACACTAGCCGCTGCCGGCTTCGAAGCCAATAATACGCGCGCAAACGTGGAGAAGACCATGCAGGCGGCCACCCCTGGTCCGGAGGCAATCAAGGCCGCCGTCCAGGCGCAGCGCACAAGCATCACGGCGCTATTTGATCAACTCCGGCGGGATGGGCTGGATGAGCCGGGCGTCACACGCGACCCCTATGGAGCGGGCGAGCAGCGGGCACATGCCTCGGTGACCAAGGCCGCCGAAACGCTCGGGCTGCGGATTATCGCACGACGCCGCCGCCAACCTTTATATGACGCTGGCCGGGCGTGACCGGACGGCACCAATGGTTGTTATCGGCTCCCATCTTGATTCCGTGCCGCACGGCGGAAATTTCGACGGCGCCGCCGGCGTGCTGGCAGGGCTGGCCGCGGTCGCCGCGCTGCGTGACATGGGGCTGGCGCTGGAGTGCGATATCGTCGTGATGGGCATCCGTGCCGAGGAAAGCGTCTGGTTTCCGGTGTCCTATATCGGCAGCCGCGGCAGCCTGGGCACCTTGCCCGACGGCGCGCTGGATGTACTGCAGGGTAGATACCGGCCGCACGCTCGCCGACCACATCGCAACCTGCGGCGGCGACCCCGACGCCCTGCGCGCGGGCGCCCGGCATTTCACCGACCCAGCCGCGGATCCGCGCCTATCTGGAATTGCATATCGAACAGGCTCCGAGCCTCGTCGAGGCCGGAAGATCGGTCGCGGTCTGCACCGGCATTCCCGGCAATTTTCGCTACCCGAACGCATGGATCGAAGGCCGTCACGACCATGTCGGGCTGCCACGCCGCTTCCGTCATGATGCCGCGATGGCGGGCGCGGAATTCGCTATGGCACTCGACGCGCTGTGGGCCGATTATGACCGGCGAGGAATACCGATGGCCTGCACGTTCGGCCGTTTCCATACCGACACGGCGGTGCACGGACTGACGATCGTGCCCGGTGCGTTCCATTTCAGCCTAGATGTCCGCGCCTACGACGCAGACCGTCCTGTCGGAGTTGGAAGCCAAGGTCGCCGGCATCATCGAGGATGTCGAGAAACACCGCGGGGTGCGGTTCCATCTGGGCAAACGCGCCGCCGCCGCCGTCGGACTGGTTGATCCTGGCATCAAGGCCGGCCTCGAAGCAGCTTCACGTGAACAGCACATCGATGTGCTGAGGATTGGTAGCCCGGCTTCCCATGACGCGGCTGCCTTCGGCGCCGCGGGCGTGAAGATGGGAATGATTTTTGTACGCAACGAGAATGGCAGCCACAATCCCCACGAGGCAATGTGCATCAGCGATTTTCTTGACGGCACGGCCGTGTTACTACAATGGCTGATCAACGCAGTGCGTCCCGAACCGTGCTAGATCCTCCGGATTTGTTCATGCCAAATACCGATCCTTTCGGATCAACAGGCAGGTCGTGGTTCGAGGTCGCGACGGATCGGTTCGCGCGCAAACTGGTGCCCATGATCTACGTGGTGAGCGCGCTAGCGTTCATCTCCGATCTGGCACGTGACAACACGTTGGCTTACGGTATCATCTACACACCGCTTATCGTCACCGCTGTATTTCATAAGCACCGGGTTGGCCTGTGGTATCTGACCGGTGTCGCCTGCCTGATGGTCGTGCTTGGCGCGTTCGTTCCGATGATCGATCCAGACCTGCCGGACATGATCGGGAACCGTCTTCTGTCGGTCATGGCGATCATATCAACTGCCGCTTTCGTCTATCATTCGCGCGAAACCCAGGATCGACTCGCAGCCCAGACACGGCGTGCCGAGGCGGCGGAACGAATGAAGACGGACGTCCTGAACGACCTGAGTGAGGAAATTCGGACACCTTTGCGCACACTGCTCGGCGTCCTGACACTGACCATGGCGGGAAGCCGACCCGATCAGCGGGAGGCGCTGCGTCGCGTGCAGAGTGACGGCAAGCAGTTGCTGGCAACGCTCGACAATCTGATTGATCTTTCCCAGGTCGAGGCGCACACGTTGCAGCGCCAGAATGTGGACGTCGCGACGGTCGCGCGCGATGCCGTCGAAGCCGCCGGGACGGCGGCGATGGAACGGCAGATCACGGTTGCGATGACCCCGGTTGGTGACCCGGACCAAACGGCGGCGGTCGGCGACCCCTGGGCGGTAAGGCGCATCCTTGATAATTTCCTGGCAAACGCGGTCCGGCTGACGCCCATTGGCGGGACGGTGTCGGTATCCATCACTCGCAGCGACAAGTTGGTGACCGCGTCCGTCAGCGATACCGGCAAGGGTCTGCCACCGGAACTGACGCGGGATTTCCACGAGGACGCCCCCGCCAACGACGGTAGTGCCTTGCACGCTACAGGTGGTGCGGGCTTGGCCTTAAGCAGCAGACTGGCCCGAACGATGAACGGGCGGGTCATCGCCCGCAACGCGCCCGGGTCCGGCGCGACCGTCAGCCTGTCACTGACAGCCGCGGACTAAACCAGGCGACAGATTTCAGACGCGGCTGACGCTCGTCGGCTTCTGCGATCGCGCGATGGGACGCGTGCAAGCCGCTTGATCCTAATCAACCAGTATGCTGGGCGGACCGTGCTATGCGGACGGCGTGGCAACAGCGGAGAACGGTGTTCGTGAGTGCCAGGATTGAAGGAAGTAACCAGCATGCCCGAGGACGTGCGGATGGCTGACCAGATAGCACTTCAATCAATAAGGGCGACACGCGTCCGGTGGCTTATCGTGGGCATGCTGTTCGCGGTGACCGCCGTCAACTATGCGGATCGCGCCACACTGGCCATTGCAGGACCGGTGATTACGAAGGACCTCGGACTGAATGCCCAGCAGATGGGCTTCATTTTCTCGGCGTTCGGCTGGGCGTACGTCATTGGCCAGTTACCTGGCGGCTGGCTGCTCGACCGTTTTGGCTCAAAGCTCGTCTATGCCGGTAGCCTGCTGCTGTGGTCGGGCTTCACAATCGCCCAGGGCTTCGTCGGATTCTTTACCGGCGGCGCGGCAGTGCTCGCACTCTTCGCGCTGCGTTTCATGCTCGGAATTGCCGAATCACCATCCTTCCCTGGGAACAGCCGCGTGGTGGCGGCCTGGTTTCCAAAGCAGGAGAGGGCCACCGCCTCCGCGATCTTCAATTCGGCCCAGTATTTCGCCACCGTGATCTTCGCGCCGCTGATGGGTTGGATCACCACGTTCTTCGGCTGGCCCTGGGTGTTCGGCGTCATGGGCGGCATTGGCATTCTGCTCACCGCTACATGGGTCAAGTTGGTCTACAATCCCAGCGAGCACCCGATGGCTAACCGAGCGGAGGTCGAGTACATCGCCGCCGGCGGCGGGCTGGTGAACATGGATGAGCCTGCGGTCAAGGACGCCGACGGCGGCGCCAAGTGGAACTACGTACGCCAGTTGTTCACCAACCGGATGATGGTCGGCATCTTCATCGGTCAGTACTGCATCAATGCCATTACCTACTTCTTCATAACCTGGTTCCCGGTCTACCTCGTGCAGGCGCGCGGCATGTCGATTCTAAAAGCTGGGTTCGTCGCTTCCTTGCCCGCGATCTGCGGCTTTCTGGGGGGCATTCTTGGCGGGGTGATCTCCGACTGGATGCTGCGCCGTGGCTGGTCTCTGACCGTCGCGCGCAAGACACCAATCGTGGCCGGGATGCTGCTGTCAATGGCGATGATCGCCTGCAACTACACGGACCTGCAGTGGGTCGTGGTCGGGCTGATGGCGTTCGCGTTCTTCGGAAAAGGGATCGGCGCGCTGGGCTGGGCGGTGATGTCCGATGCCGCACCGAAGCAGATCACCGGCCTCGCGGGCGGCGTTTTCAACATGTGCGGCAACGTGTCGTCGATCACCACACCAATCGTTATCGGATACATCATCCAGACAACGGGCTCGTTCAACGGGGCGCTGGTCTTTGTTGCCGCCAACGGGCTGCTCGCTGCGATAAGCTATCTGATCGTGGTTGGTGAGATTAAGCGGATGGTCCTCGTCAGATAGCCCGAATCCACCATTCCGCCCCGTGAGCCACTGGAGCGTGATCCGAGCGGGTGGAATCACCTGAACGCTGAATCAAGCAAAAAAGCTTTTGCGCGGCAGCCGGCATTTGTCTTTGCGAAAAATCCGCAAGGGGCCAGCCATGCACATCGGCGAACGACGCAAAAAGCCACCAAGGCCCCGCTCGCGGCTTTCGGCTCAGCTTGGCACCAGCGGAGTCGCCGAAGACCGTGCCGTCGGTCCACCGCCTTGATCCTCCCCGCCGCCTGCCAATTCCATGAGCGAACCGAGCCCGCCTTTGGACAGAAAAAAACCCCGTCAAATGGCGGGGTTCTGATCGATCCTGGGACGCTAAAGCCTAAATCACGAAAGTCCTCAACTCCCTTACAGGGGAACTTTTTTGCTTTCGTAAACTTCTTGCAGCAGGGTGATCATGACGTCAGCCTTACCGTCCGGTTGCAGGGGTGTCAAGCTAAGTTAAAGCCGGACCGGAGGTACGTGGTGGGCAGCATGGCTGATCTGGGTGCACTCCGCGCAGCGAGGTATCTGAACCTCGAAACCTATCGCAGAAGCGGCGCGGGTGTCCGCACCCCCGTCTGGTTCGCGGCTGCGACGCTCGACAGCGGGGCAGCGCAACTCTACGTCTACACTACCGAGGATTCCGGCAAGGCCAAGCGCATCCGCCGGACCGGGCTGGTCAGGATAGCGCCGTGCAATGCGCGGGGAACAATCACCGGTGCCTGGGTCCCTGCCCACGCCACAATTGTTGGCGGGGTCGAGTTTGATCGGGGCATGGCGCTGCTCAACCGCAAATACCGGCCATGGAAACAGCTTCTGGATCTATCGGTAAGGCTGTTTCCCCGGCACCGGCGCGTCATGATAACGATCCAAGCGGACTAAGACCGCTGATCCGATCACACCCTTCACGCACCGGATGGTCCCGAGCGGCCAATTCGGCCCCTGGCGAACGACGACGGCCGCACGCTATCCGAACCATGCCAGCAGGATCGACAGCGTGGCGAAGGAACCGATCGTCGACACCAGCACGGTCCCCGAGGTCGCGCCGACCTGCCGTCCGTAAAGCTTCGCCAGGATAAAGGCGCTCGCCCCGGTAGGCAGCGCGCTCATAAGGACGGCGGTTCCAGCCCAGGCCGGCTGCAGGTCAACCAACCGGTAGGCCACGACCCAGGCTACCGCGGGTTGCACCAGCAGTTTCAACAGCACCAGCCGGCCGACCAGCAATGGACGGAATCGTTCGGTCGTCTCCGCCACCATCATGCCGGTGGCGACGAGCGCGCAAGGTGTCGCCGCACCGCCAAGGATCGTCAGGAAACGTTCCAGCACTAGCGGCAACGGCAGACCCACCGCGGCGACCAGAAGGCCCGCGACCGGAGAGATCAGCAGTGGATTGCGCACCAGCGCGATGCCGACCCTGGCGGCTATGCGCAGCGGCGCCTGTCCCGGACGATCGCTCTCGATCAATGCGATGGCGATGGCGAACTGCGGGCAGGCGGTGATGACCATGCAGATTACGCCGGGCACCAGGCTCTCATCGCCGAACGCCATCCGGCACAGTGGAATGCCCATATAGCCGGTGTTGCAGAAAGTGGCGCTAAGGCCTGCATCGCGGCATCGCCCAACGGAGTTCCCCGCCGGCGGGCAAGACCAAGCGCGATCAGGCCGGGAACGGCGATGCCGGCGCAAAAAGCGGCGATCAGTCCGCCGTTGGCTAGTTGCGAGGGCGGGATGTGTGCCATGGCCTGGAACATCACCGCCGGCAACGACAGATAGACCACGAACATGTTCAACGCGCCGGTGGCATCGCGGCCGAGGAAACCGGCTCGCCCGGCAAGGCCGCCGATCAGGATAAGGCCGAAGACCGGCAAGGCTATTGACAGGACAGGCAGCAACGTTTGGGCTTCCATACGACGACAGCGCGAGATGTCGGCCGAAAGCGGCGCTTGCACAACCGGCGACAGCGCTCTTGAATGGTCCTGAACATGATCACGCCGCGCTGCAGAACCGGCGCAATGTATGAATACGGTCAAGCAAAGAGATAATGTATATTCAGGGGAACGAACATGGGAACCATCCACGCCCGCCTCGCGCATGTCGGCATCTACGCGCACGATAAACCGCTGCTGGAGCGGTTCTACACAACAGTCCTTGGCCTGATGGTAACCGATAGCGGCGCGGCCCGCAGCGGGATGGAACTGACGTTCATGAGCGGCAACCCCGGAAACCATCACCAGCTTGTGCTGGTAAGCGGCCGCCCTGACACGAAGGGGTTTAATCCAATCCAGCAGATCTCCTTCATGGTCGATTCCCTGGGCGACCTGCGCGAAGTACACCGGCGGGCCCTGGACAACGGCGCCACCGACATGCGGGTCACGTCGCACGGCAATGCCTGGTCATGCTATTTCAAGGACCCCGAGGGCAATACGGTGGAGGCCTATCTGGATACGCCGTTTCATGTGCCTCAGCCGCATGGAGAGCCACTTGACCTGGCCAAGCCGGACGCGGAAATCCTGCGGGAGACCGAGGCTGCGTGCCGGGCCGATCCAGGCTTCATGATGATGGACGAATTTCAGGCATCGCTGGCGCAGCTTCTGGCGAGATAAAGCGTGAAAACAAGCCTCTTCCGGCGCTTGTGTGATAGATAACCTGGCCGTCGGCCGATTCGGCCTGTGCAGCACAGCCTCCAAGCCCCGGAAAATCAGCGAATGCCTTCCGCCCGTCCGTTGTCTTTCGTCCTGGCTGCGTCCGATCAGGGAACTCTGATCGTCAATCACCTGGACCGGCATGTCGTGTCGCCCACCGCCGCCTATGGCGTCGGCCACCAGATACTGCAGGGTGCATCATTCGACCCCAGCGAGGTAGCATTGGCGATCATGCTGCTGAAGTGGTTACGCGAAACCCGCGGCGATGGAGTGATCGCACTCGATTGCGGCGCCAATGTCGGGGTCCACACGATATCCTGGGCGCGCGAAATGACCCAGTGGGGCAAGGTGATCGCGTTCGAGGCACAGGAACGGATCTTTTACGCGCTCGCTGGCAACATCTGCCTGAACAACTGTTTCAATGCTCGGGCAATCCATGCTGCGGTCGGCGATCAAGACGGCGTTCTCTCAGTTCCCGCCCCCAACTACAACCGCCCCGGCAGTTTCGGCAGCCTGGAACTGATCTTCAGGGAGGGCGCGGAGAATATCGGCCAGACCATCGACTACACAGCGCTGGAGCCGGTGCGCGCGCTCCGTTTGGACGACCTCGCGCTGCCGCGGGTCGACTTTCTCAAGATAGATGTGGAGGGTATGGAACTTCCCGTCACTGCGGGGCGCGCAGGAACTGGTGTCAAAACACCACCCATACCTGTTGATCGAACACATCAAGACCAACAAGGAGGCGCTCGGCGAGATGTTGGCTGCCTCCGGATATCGGACCTGGACAAGCGGCATCAACACCATCGCTCTGCCGGTCGGCGATCCGTGCGCTGACCGGATCAAGCAGAACTAGAATGTCCCGGCCATGAAAATTGGCCTTCCGGACAGGGCACACCGAGGCTGACGACCAAACCTGGCGACACATCCGATGGCGAGCCCGCTTGGCCGGGGCCAAGCCTCGCGCAGCGACCGCCGAAGGGGGCCAGGGCTTGATGGCGGGCAAGCCGACGCAAGCACACTCCGCCATCGGAGGGGACAACGTCACAGGTAACGACACATGATCCGGACAGGGGATCAGCGGAGCTCAGTTCCGCGCCCAGCCAATCGCGGCGCGGGCCAGCGCGTCGATGGTGTCCACCACCGGAACCTGCAAGGCCGTTTGCGGTCCGGCCTGGATGCCCAGCGGAATCTCGGTGCAGCCCAGCACGACCGCGGTGGCGCCGCGGGCCGCGAGGCTGTTCACCACCTCAGCCAGTGGCTCATAGGCCTCGGCGACGCGGTTCGCCTTCACCGATGCGATCGCCGGAGTGACCAGACGTTCCATCTGCTCGGTGTCGGGTTCGATGATGTCCCAGCCCTGGGCGCCGAGCCGATCCTGGTAGAGCCGCATCGCCAGGGTGGCAGCGGTGCCCATCAGGCCGATGCGTGCCGCGCCTGATCCCGATGCGCCGCAGATCGTCGGCGGCGGCATCGACGATGTGCAGGATCGGCACGCCGGCGGCTCGTGCCATGGGCTCGAACCAGCCATGCGCGGTGTTGCAGGGGATGGCGATGGCGCCGCACCCGGCGGTCGCAGGCCCTTGATGCCGCGCAGCAACCAGGGCAACGGATCGGGGCCGGTGCCCAGGCCGCGCGGCGTTGCGGTCCGGAACCCGCGGGTCGGACCACAGGACGGCCGGAATGTGATCCTGGTCGCGAGCCGCTGGCGTCAGCAGGGTCAGGCGCAGCATGAAATGGGCGCTCGCCAGCGGACCCATGCCGCCCAGGACGCCAAGTATCTTGTCCCTCATGCGGATCGCTCCCGCTGTGCCGCCCGCACCAGCGTATCCAATGCGCTGAGGAAGCGCGAGCGGTCCTGCTTGGTCAGCGGCGCCGGGCCGCCGGTGTTCAGCCCCATCTCACGCAGGTATCGGCCGACTTCCCGGCCGGCGAGGGCGTTGCCGATGTTGTCCGGGGTCCAGATCTTGCCGTTCGGCGACAGCGCGCGGCCGCCCTTGGCGAGGCAGCGGGACGCCAGGGGAATGTCGCTGGTGATGCAGACATCCGCTTGCGTCGACGCGTTCGGCGATCCAGTCGTCGGCGACGTCGGCGCCGGCCTCGACGGTGATCATGGTCACGTTCGGCCGCCCGGTCGGGCGGATCGGCCGCGAGCCGTTGGCCACGACGAAAACCGGCAAGCCCAGCCGGTCCGCGACACGATAGACTTCGTCGCGGACCGGGCAGGCGTCGCCGTCGATGTAGAGCGTGGTCATATCGGGGCCGATCGCACCGCCTCTGGGGACGGCGCGATGCGCCAGTCGACGGGACAGCCACGTCTGGCGTGCACGCGCATGGGCTACGCGGCGGAGCGCATGCCCCGGTTGCCACGATCGTTGTAGCGGCGGCGCTGCGCCTGGCCGGGCGCGCCGGGGCGCTTCGGCTGGTGCGTCATCGGCGCCGGGGCATCGCCAACCACCGCGATCGGCTGAGTTCATCTGACGCTCGATCTGGCGCAGCACGCCACGCTCCGACGGGTCGCAGAACGAGATCGCGATGCCCGCGGCGCCGGCGCGCGCGGTGCGGCCGATGCGGTGGACGTAGCTTTCCGGCTTCAGCCGGCAGGTCGAAGTTGATGACGTGGGAGATCCCGGTCACGTCGATGCCGCGGGCGGCGATGTCGGTGGCGACCAGTACCCGGGCCCGGCCGGTGCGGAACTCGCGCAGGGCCTTCTCGCGCTGCGGCTGGCTTTTGTTGCCGTGGATCGCGTTGACCTGGATGCCGGCGTTCTCCAGCACCCCGGCCACCTTGTTGGCGCCGTGCTTGGTGCGGGTGAAGACGATGACGCGGGTACAGCGCGTCGTCCTGCAGCATGGACAGCAGCAGCGACTGCTTGCCGCTCTGCGGCAGGTGGTGGACGAACTGCTCGATCTTCGGCGCGGTTTCTTCCTTGCGGGCGATTTCCACGCGGATCGGGTCGCGCAGCAGGCTGTTCGCCAGGCTGGCGACCTCGGCCGGCATGGTGGCCGAGAACAGGCAGGACTGGCGCTGCGGCGGCAGGGCGGCGACGATGCGGCGGATGTCCTTGATGAAGCCAAGGTCGAGCATCCGGTCGGCCTCATCCAGCACGAACTGGGTGACGGCGCCGAGTTGCAGCTCGCGCGTCTGCATCAGGTCGCATACGCGGCCCGGGGTGCCGATGACGATGTCGGCGCCGCGGCGCATCGCCTCCACCTGCTTGAAGCGGCTGGCGCCGCCGATGATGACCACGGTGCGCAGCCGCGGCAGATGGGCGGACAGTGCCCGGACGGTTTCGTCGATCTGCAGGGCCAGTTCGCGGGTGGGGGCGAGGATCAGCGCGCGGGCCACGAACGGCGCCGGGCGGATCTGCTGCGCCGCGAGATGCTGCAGGATGGGCAGGGTGAAGGCGGCGGTCTTGCCGCTGCCGGTTTGGGCGATGCCAAGCAGATCCTTGCCTGCCAGCAGAGGCGGGGACAGAATCGGCCTGGATCGGGGTGGGAACTTCGAACTTGCGCGTATCGAGGGCGCGCAACAACGGCTCGGACAAGCCGAGGGCCGAAAAAGTAGTTTGGGTCAAGACGTAGGGATGCTCCAGCGCCCTCCCTATACGGGATGATGAGCGCTTGTGAGTTCGTCGCCCCGCGCGATTAAATGGGGACGAACGGATTTCAGATGAAAATTTCCGGAACTACGGACGAATCAAACCGCCCGTTAATCACGCAATCACGGAAAGACACCCGGTATATCGGCCGGGGGTTCCGCGATTGCAAGGGTTTTGTGCAACTGCGTGGTGGCCCCACACGAACCACGCAGGGATCGATCCCGGACGATCAGGCCGCCGACGCGAACTTCGCCAGCAACCGGACATGCGAGCGTATGCCGTGGTGGAAACACGCCTCCTCGAACTTCTCATTCGGGCTGTGGACCTGGTCGTCTTCTAACCCGAAGCCCATCAGCAGCGAATCCACCCCCAGCACGGAGCGCAGCGAGGTCACGACCGGGATCGATCCGCCGCTGCCCATCAACAGCGCCGGCTTGCCGTATTCGTCGCCCAATGCCGCCAGGGCACAGCGGACATGCGGGCTGTCTACGTTGACCTCGACGCCCGGCGCGCGGGCGAAATCGGCGAAAGTGGCGGTTGCGCCCGGCGGCAGGCGGTCGGTGACGAAGCGCTTGAACTGCTCCATCACCTCGTTCGGGTCCTGGTTCGGAACCAGGCGGAAGGAGACCTTGGCGGAAGCCTCCGAGGCGATGACCGTCTTGCTGCCCGGCGCCGGTGTAGCCGCCCCAGATGCCGTTGATGTCGGCGGTGGGGCGCGCCCAAAGCCGCTCCAGCGCCGCGTAGCCGCGCTCGCCCGCCGGGGTGGTCAGGCCGATGCCGCCCAGGAACGCTGCCTCGTCGAAGCCCAGCGCATCCCATTGCGCCCGCTGCGAGTTACTGACCGGCGACACCTTGTCGTAGAAGCCAGGCAACTGGATGCGGCCGTTCTCGTCCTGCAACTCGCCCAGGATCTTCGTCAGCGCGTTGATCGGATTCAGCGCCGACCCGCCATACAGGCCGGAATGCAGGTCGCGGTTGGCGGCTTTCAGCGTCACCTCGGCATAGGTCATGCCGCGCAGGCGGGTGGTGATGGCCGGGGTGTCGACGTCCCACATGCCGGTGTCGCTGATCAGCGCGATGTCGGCGGCAAGTTCGGCTTTGTTGTCGCGCAGGAACGGGTCGAGGTTGACCGAACCGACCTCTTCCTCGCCCTCGATCAGCACGGTGATGCGGGCGGGAATGCCGCCGCCGGCGGTCGTGCCAGGCGCGCAGGGCTTCCAGGAACATCATCGTCTGGCCCTTGTCGTCCACCGCGCCGCGGGCGACGTAGCGCTTGCCACGGGGGCCGTCGACGTATTGCGGGTCGAACGGGTCGCTGTGCCACAGCGACACCGGATCGACCGGCTGCACGTCGTAGTGGCCATAGAACAGGATGTGCGGACCGGCGTAGCCGCCGGCCCGGCGAAATGGCCGACGACTACCGGATGGCCGGCGGTCGGACGGACAGCGGCCTCGAAACCCAGGCCGCTCAACTGAGCGCGCCACCACTCGGCCGCCTTGCACGCAGTCCGCCGCATGCGCCGGCTGGGCGCTGATCGACTTGATGCGCAGCAGGTCGAACAGGTTGGCGCGGGATGCCGCCAGATTGGCATCGGCGTAATCCAGGACCGCCTCTATCGTGGACTGGCCAGGAATTGAACGGGTGGTGGCCGATTGGGTTGGTGCCGGCATTACGGTCTCCGTGTTGGGGCCAGCATGAGTAAAGCATCGCCTGGAATGCGTCACCCAGCCGCCGGGCTGACGCAAGGCGATACTTCAGGCCCATCCAGTAGAAAGATCTCGGTCTGCGTGACTGAGCGGTGAAATCTGCTAAGAGCCTTGCATGCAAGTTTGTCTGATCGTCCCCGGGCCGCTGGCGACCGTATCAGGAGGTCATACCTATGACCGCCGCATCGCCGGCGGGCTGCGTGCAGCTGGGGCATGAAGTGCAGGTCGTGGAACTGGACGGACGGCTTCCCGATCCCGATCAGGCCGCGATCTATGCCGCCAGGACAGCCTGGGCGGCACTTCCCGCCGACAGCGTGAAACTGATCGACGGGCTCGCCTTGCCCGCCTTCGCCGGCCTGCCGCTGCACCAGGTGACCGCGCTGGTTCACCACCCGGCTTCGCTGGAAACCGGAATGGCGGAGGAAGCCAGTCAGCGTCTGCAGGCAACTGACGCCGCGATGTTCCGTGAGGTGCCGCGACTGGTCGTGACCAGCGATCAGACCGCGGAACGCCTGGTCTCGATTTCGGCGTGGCGCCGGAGCGGATCAGCGTGATCATTCCCGGGATCGACGACCTGCCGCGCTGCCCCGGTTCCGCCGGGCCGGCGTGTCAGATCTTGTCGGTTGGCGCGCTTGATCCCACGCAAGGGTCACGACGTGCTGTTGCGCGCCCTCGGCCGGTTGTTTGACCTGGAATGGGCATTGACCATCGCTGGATCGGCGCGACCGCGACGCGGTGCATGCGAATGGGCTGCGCGCGCTGGCGGAGGAACTGAACATCGGCATCGCGCGTCCGCTTCATCGATGACAGTGACCGAGGCATTATGGGCGAACGCGGACCTGTTCGCGCTGACCTCGAACTTCGAGGGCTATGGCGTGGCGATCGCCGAGGCGATGCGTCGCGGTCTCGCGGTGGCGGTCACCAGTGTCGGCGCCGTCCCGACACTGGTCGGACCGGAAGCGGGTGTGGTCTGCGCCGCCGGCGACGTGGAGCAATTCTCGAAGGCGCATACGCCGGCTGATCTTCGACCGCGCACTGCTCGGCGACATGGCCGAGGTCGCCTGGCAAACCGGCCAGCTACTCCCGTCATGGAGCGAACAGTCCCAGCGCCTGGCCGCGGTGCTCGCCGGATAGCGCCGCCGCACGCGGCCCGTTGCCGGCTTCAAATCAAACCCTCCACCACCGACGCACGAAACCTCGTGCGACCATCCGGTTTTCTTGATGCGGCGGTCGCGGGATGCTTCATGCTCGCGCTTCACCACGATCGGATACTACACTTTTACACCGCCTGCTCTCGTGCGGCGCGCCGTGCCGCTGGGCTCGGTGCGGGTCAAATAAAACGGAGGACCGGACCATGCTGCTGGGTGCGATCGCCGACGATTTCACGGGCGCCACAGATTTATGCTCAATGCTGGTGCGCGGCGGCATGCGGACCGTGCAACTCATCGGCGTCCCATCCGCCGATCAGCCGCCACCCGATGCCGACGCCGTGGTGGTGGCGCTGAAGTCGCGGACCGCGCCGGCGCGACAGGCGGTCGAGGAGTCACTCGCGGCCTTGAAGTGGCTGCAGCAAGCCGGTGCCCGGCAGTTCTTCTTCAAATACTGCTCGACCTTCGATAGCACCGACCAAGGTAATATCGGTCCGGTGGCCGATGCACTCATAGCCGCGCTGGGTTGCGGTTTCGCGCTGGCTTGCCCGGCGTTCCCGACCAATGCACGCACTGTCTACCTTGGCTACCTGTTCGCGGGCGGCACGCTCTTGAACGAGAGCGGCATGGAGAATCATCCGCTGACACCCATGACCGATGCCAACCTTGTCCGCGTGCTGTCACGCCAGACAGAGGGCACGGTTGGGCTGGTTCCGTTTGTTACTGTCGATCAAGGCCCGCATGCGATCCGCGACGCGATGACGCAGTTGAAGGAGCGCGGCCGCCGCTATGCGATCGTTGATGCGATCACCGACGCGCACCTGCTTTCAATCGGGGAAGCCGCCGCCAACCATGCGCTGATCACCGGTGGGTCGGGTGTAGCGATGGGATTGCCGGCGAACTTCCGGCGCGCGGGGTTCCTGTCGGACGCGATAGATCCGGGCGCGCTGCCAAAAGTCGATGGCGCTTGCGCGGTGGTTGCGGGTTCGTGCTCTCGGGCAACGCTGGCGCAGCTTGGCTTTGCGCGCGCGCATCTCCCGGTGTTTGAACTCGATGCACTGGCGAACGCTGATGCGGCTTCGCTAAGCGAAGCCGCACTTGCCTGGGCGGCTGACAAGGTCGGCGAAAAACCGGTGGTCATCGCCGCCTCCGCACCGCCCGAACAGGTGGCTGCGTTGCAATCCCGCCTGGGCCGCGAGCAGGCTGGCGCCTTGATCGAGGACGCCGTTGCCCGCATCGCCGAAGGACTTGTGGCACGCGGTGTCCGAAGGATGGTGGTGGCGGGCGGGGAAACGTCCGGCGCGGTCGTCGGACGGCTTGGCGTGCGGTCCTTGCGGATCGGTGGAGAGATCGACCCCGGCGTGCCGTGGACAGTTGCATCGGGCAGCGGCCCTGAACTGATGCTGGCGCTCAAATCAGGGAACTTCGGTGCAACCGATTTCTTCCTGAAAGCGTTCCGCGTGCTGGAAGGCTGAGCGATGCCGACATCGATCATCGACGAACACGACTCCCGTATCCTGTTGAGCGAGTTCGGGGCCAGCCTGTTCGCCCGTGGGTTCTCCGTGGGCAGTGCCGGCAACATCAGCATGCGGTTGGCCGACGGCTATCTGATGACGCCGACAAATTCGAGTCTTGGGCAGACTCGATCCACGAACGCTTGTCGAAACTGGACCGGAACTTCCAGCCATGTCAGCGGCGACAAGCCATCCAAGGAAGTGTTCATGCATCGTGCGTTCTATCAGGCACGAGAGGACGCCGGCGCCGTGGTGCATCTGCATTCAACCCAGGCAACGGCGGTGTCGTGTTTGCCCGATGTTGACCAGTCAAATCCGATCCCGCCGCTGACACCGTATTTCGTCATGCGCGTCGGAAGGCGCATGCCGATCATCCCGTATTACCGGCCCGGCGATCCAGCCATGGAGCCGGCGATAAACGCCGCGGCCAAGGATGCGCGCGCGGTGTTGCTGGCCAACCATGGCCCGGTGGTTTCGGGCAAGTCACTGACCGACGCGGTCTATGCGGCGGAGGAACTGGAAGAGGCCGCCAAGCTGTTCCTGATGTTACGGGGACAGTCGCCCGTCTTCTGAGCGATACCCAGGTTGACGATCTTCTTGCCACTTTCGGATAGCGGGTTTGTCAGGTGCCCGGCGGACGCCGCTGCAAGCGAAGCGGCCTTCTGGGCGAAGCAAGACTTTGAACAGCGAGCCAAGCCGCTCAACGATAAAGCGTCTGGCACCGGCAAAAGAAAAGGCGCCCCGTTGGCGCCTTTCCTTCCGGAGTTCACGGTGAGCGATTAATCCTTCGACTCGCTCGCAGCGATAGGGGTCGCTTCCGTTGCTGGGGTTGATCCCGCCATCATCTTCATCTTGCGCGTAGCCTTCTTCATGACCGCCTTCTTCGGAGCGGCCTTCTTCGCTACAGGCATCTTCGCTGCCATCTTCTTGGCAACGGCCTTCTTCGGAGCGGCCTTCTTGGCAGCAGCCTTCTTCGGCGCGGCCTTCTTTACCGCTGCCTTCTTCGGAGCGGCCTTCGGAGCAGCCTTCTTGGCAACAGCCTTCTTCGGCGCGGCCTTGGCGGCAGCCTTCTTCGGTGCAGCCTTCTTCACCGCGGCCTTTTTCGGAGCGGCCTTCTTCGGCAACAGCCTTCTTCGGCGCGGCCTTCGCGGCAGCCTTTACCGGAGCGGCTTTCTTGGCAGCCGGCTTCTTCACCGCCGCTTTCTTCGTCGCTGCCTTCATCGCCATTGCCTGAGCGCGTGGGGCGTTTCATTCGTCGTATCGTCAGTGCTCACCTGTAAAACTCCTTTTTTAACGTGCCGTCTTTGTCGTGCGCTTTGGACGAAGCCGTATTCCGAGTTCGATACCGGGCAGATCCCGGAAAGCAGATTTGTTTCATCCGCAAACCGGCTGACACATGCGCTCAAGTGAGACATGTCGGTGTGCTTTCTTGCATCTCTTCTTCGGCGTTCCAAGGTCGCGGTCCATTGACCGTCCTTCTGCTAAACGTCCTCGCGCATCGACAGCCAAGCCACATTGAGCGAATCAATTCGCGAACACGAATTCCGCTATTCATCGCGGCGACCACATCTGTCAACGAAAAGCAACCGTTGCACGGCGAATATTGTTAAAAAACTTTCTGTGCGCGGCGTTTCGGTGACGTATGGAAAAACAAAACCGCCGCGACATCGCTGCCGCGGCGGTTTCGAACCAACGGAGGAACTGCTCAGCCGCGCTGGTCGATGGGCACAAACTTCAAGTTCTCGGGGCCTGTATAGTTGGCGGTAGGACGGATCAATTTGTTGTCCACGCGCTGTTCCATCACATGCGCCGCCCACCCCGATGTGCGCGCGATGACGAACAGCGGTGTGAACATCGACATCGGAACACCGAGCATGTGGTAGCTGATGGCAGAGAACCAATCGAGGTTCGCGAACATCTTCTTGGCATCCCACATCGTCGCTTCGATGCGGTCGGCGATCTCGAACATCTTCATCGAACCAGCATGCTGGGAAAGCCTGCGCGCGACCTCTTTGATCACCTTGTTGCGCGGGTCAGAGATCGTATAGACCGCGTGGCCGAACCCGATGATGACCTGCTTGGCCTCGATCCGCTTGCGGATATCGGCTTCGGCTTCGTCAGGTGAACCATAGCGGTTCTGGATCTCGAAAGAGACCTCGTTGGCGCCACCATGTTTCGGACCACGCAGGGCGCCGATGCCGGCGACGATCGCCGAGTACATGTCGGCGCCGGTGCCCGCGACGACCCGGCAAGTAAAGGTCGACGCGTTGAACTCATGCTCGGCGTACAGGATCAACGACGTGTGCATCGCGCGAACAAACATCTCGGACGGCGGCTTGCCATGCAGCAGATGCAGGAAGTGGCCGCCGATGGAATCGTCATCGGTCTCGACCTCGATGCGCTTGCCGTTGTGGGCATAGTGATACCAGTAAAGCAGCATCGACCCCTGGCACGCCATCAGCCGGTCAGCGATGTCACGAGCGCCGGGCGGGTTCTGATCCTCCTTTTCCGGTAGCACACAGCCCAGGGCGGACACGCCGGTGCGCATCACATCCATCGGATGCGACGCCGCGGGCAGTGCCTCCAGGGCCTGCTTCACGGACATCGGCAGGCCGCGCAACATCTTCAGCTTCGCCTTGTAGCCGGCGAGTTCGGCACGTGTCGGCAGCGTCCCGTGCACCAGCAGATAGGCAATCTCCTCGAACTCACAGGTGTCGGCGACGTCCAGGATATCGTAGCCGCGATAGTGCAGATCATTGCCGGACCGTCCGACGGTGCACAAAGCGGTATTGCCCGCGGTAACGCCGGACAAGCCGACCCCTTTCTTCGCGCGGTTGGGAAGAGCTGTTGTCTCGCTCATGGATGCCTCCTGGTTAAAGAATGCCGGGCTTGCCGGCAGCCAGCGTGCCCGCGGGCAACGCGATGTTCAGACGATGCAGCTCCCCCGCCGGCATGCGTGGCAGTTCCTGCGCGGCTTCCAGGAACCGGTTCGACTCCCGCGCACTGATGATCCCATCGGTCAGGATCTGGAACTTCCGGATATAGTCGTCCCGGCCGAACGGTCTGGCACCTAGCGGGTGGGCATTCGCGACCGCCATCTCATCCTCGATCTTGCGGCCGTCGCGCATGAAGATCTCCACCCGGCCCCCAAACGACAGCTCGTTCGGATCGGTCGCGCGATAGCGGCGGGTCCATTCCGGATCTTCGGTCGTTTCAATCTTGTGCCATAGCTTTACGGTGTCCGCGCGGGCCGCCCGCTTCGGCGCATAGCTGTCGACGTGATGCCACGTCCCATCCTGCAAGGCGACGGCGAAGATGTACATGATCGAATGGTCCAAGGTCTCCCGGCTGGCCTTCGGGTCCATCTTCTGCGGGTCGTTGGCGCCGGTTCCGATCACGTAGTGCGTGTGATGACTGGTGTGAATAACGATCTTTTCCACGTCATTGAAGTTGCCGACGCTTTCGCGCATGCGGAACGCGAGATCGATCAGCGCCTGAGACTGATACTCGGCGCTATGCTCCTTGGTGTAGCTGTCGAGGATTGCGCGCTTGGCTTCTCCCGGAGCAGGCATCGGCACGACATAATGTGCCTGCGGACCGTCCAGCATCCAGGCGATGACGCTGTCCTCACCCTCATAGATCGGACTCGGAGCGCCTTCGCCCCGCATCACCCGATCCACCGCCTCGATCGCCAACTTGCCGGAGTGTGCCGGCGCATAGGCCTTCCAGGAACTGATCTCGCCCTTGCGCGACTGACGCGTCGTAAAGCTTACATGCACCGCCTGCTGGACCGCCTGGTAAATGACGTCCTGCTTCAGACCCAGCAAAGTACCGATGCCCGCCGCTTGCGCCGGGCACAGATGGGCGATGTGGTCGATCTTGTGCTCGTGCAGGCAGATGGCGCGCACAAGGTTGATCTGGATCTCGTAGCCGGTAGCGATGCCGCGGATCAGGTCCTTCCCGGACTTCTCCCTGGTCTGCGCAACCGCAAGAACAGGCGGGATGTTGTCCCCGGGGTGCGAGTAGTCGGCGGCCAGAAAGGTATCGTGCATATCCAGTTCGCGCACCGCCACACCATTGGCCCAGGCGGCCCACTCCGGGCTGACCCGCTTGCTGGACGCGACACCGAAGACCGAAGCACCCAACTTGTTTGGACGCGCCAGGGCCATGTCACGGGCGGACACAATGGCATGGCGGTTCGACGAGGCAATCGCCACCGAAGCGTTGTCGATGACCCGGTTGACGATCATCGCCGCCACATCCTTGGTCACCGCGACCTTGTCAGCAGCGACACCGGCGATCTTCCACGCGAGTTGATCCTCCCGCTTCAGTCCCGCCTTCGACGGGCTGACTCTGACGTCATAATCAATCATTACCATAACCTCCCTGAGTGCTCGGCCCGCGAGGTCAGGCCATCTTCCTGCTTCGTAGTGTCGCGGCACTGGAACGGCAAGTTAGGGTGAATACGGTGTCGGCTTGTTTGCTTCCGCGATCGCGGGTGCACTGTTGTGCTGCGTGGATGAGGCAACATCCGGAACCACCAGGCCCGATGCTCTCACGCTGATGCCGGCCCGCCACCTTGGCGCAAGGGCTTCACTGCCGTAACTGCCTGGTTCGAATTTTTCTTTGTCCCTTACAATACCGCACCGGGCCGGGGCGGACGCTGGCGTCCATCCCGTGTCCAACGGCTTTACCGGCGCCGGCTGCCACCCACGGTGTCACCGCCGAACGGGCATGTGACCACGGTGCGGCGGCGTGGCATGCTGGCCGCGTCATCGCAGGAGAGCTTCTTTGTCCCGTATCATTACCGTCGCAGCCGCCCAGTTGGGGCCGATCCAGAAAGCCGAACCGCGCTCAGTTGCCGTGGCACGGATGGTCCGGCTTCTGGAGCGGGCACACAAGCGCGGCGTGGAATTGGTCGTCTTCCCCGAACTGGCCCTGACGACGTTTTTCCCCCGGCACTACCACGAGGACGTCAGTGAGGCCGATTCCTGGTTCGAAACGACTATGCCGTCGAATGAAACGGCACCCTTGTTCAATGCGGCGCGGCGATACGGGATCGGTTTTCACCTGGGCTATGCGGAGATCGCGCATGAGGCCGACGAAACCGGGGCCTCTCGCAAGCGGCGGTTCAACACGTCCATCCTGGTGGGGTCGCAAGGCGATGTCCTGTTGAAGTACCGGAAAGTTCACCTTCCGGGACACGCCGAATACGATCCCAAACGGGTCGTGCAGCATCTGGAAAAGCGATACTTCGAAGTCGGCAACCTCGGGTTTCCTGTGATCCGTGCGCCCATGGGCGCACTCGACGGGATCAACATGGGGATGATGATCTGTAACGATCGCCGCTGGCCGGAGGCTTGGCGCGTCCTGGGCCTGCAAAGCGTCGAACTCGTGGCGCTCGGATACAACACACCGAGCCTGAACATGGAAGCCGGGGGTTTCGAGGCACACCACCTGCGGGTGTTTCACTCACATTTGTCGATACAGGCCGGATGCTACCAGAACGCCTGCTTCGCAGTGGCCACGGCGAAAGCCGGAACCGAGGATGGGGCGGAGTTGTTCGGGCACTCCATCATCGTCAATCCCCAGGGCGAGATCGTCGCCATGGCGTCCAGTTGGGATGATGAATTGATCACCGCCGACTGTGACCTGGACATGTGCACGCTGGGCCGCACGACGATCTTTGCATTCGACAAACATCGGCGGCCGGAGGCGTATGGGCGGATCACCGCACAGGTGGGCGCGGTGGCTCCGGAAGTCTGGAAGAAACCAGGATCGCGTTAAGCACTCGTTAAGGTCTGGCGCGCATCATGCCCCGGCCTTCCTGCATTCGGCGGCAAGATGCCGTCCTTCGTTAAGGAGATTCCAGCATGAGTGCGATCAGCGGCTTAAACAGCAGCAGCATCACCCAGACCCTGCTGAACAAGACCCCTCCGGCACCAACATCCGAAACTCCGCCCAAACCGCGCGGCGCCGAAGACCCTGACGGTGACAATGACACTGTCGGTGCCCTGCTCAGCCCAGCGACGGCAGGTAAACTGGTGGACATTTCAGCATAGGAATCACCCGGTCGCTCCGGCGAAGGCTGACAGATCAGGAGAAAGTTCTTGCATCGGCTATGTTGCAGTGCAACATAGCCCCAGGGACGTCACCGGATGCCCCCGGAGGATCGGGCCATATATGCTGTGGCTGCTTCGGCCAAAGCGTGTCAGGCAACACGGGCAACAACCCGCTGCGCCTGTCGAAGCCGAGACTTCGGCTCTTGCCAGTGCGTCAGAATGAGCCCGATACACGCCTCCGATCGGAACGGCGCCTTGCCTTTCCACAGCCAGGATTAAGACAGATGGCCTCGAATGAAACTGACGGATCAAGCCGCGCGATGATGGGCAAGATGCTCGCCTTGGCGACCCATACCGCGGGCAGCAGCAATGATCTCGCTGTCGCCGCCGGGCAGGTAATCGCCAAGCGCATGGCCCTGGGCGTTGCTGCCGCGGTAAATCCGATGGCCGCCGATCATGCGGAATTCGCCCGCATGGTGCCGGAGAAGTTCGAGGCATTCTCCGCCGCCGGCATTGCAATGTTCCAGCAGTCCGAGGAGGTCACGACCCAGATCACCCGGTTCGCGTCTGACGAAGTGATGACAACGGCTCGGGCTGCAATGGAGATGATCTCCTGCATCGATCCGCTGGCGGTTCTGGAGGCCCAATGTCAGTTTGCGCAATCCTGGTTTGATCGCGCCGCGTCAAATTTCATGGCCTTGGGAATGCTGGCGTTGGGCGCCCATGCCGCGGCTTTGACCCCGATTAAGGTCGCGGTCGCCGCCAATACCGAGCGGCTGGGCTAGTCATCGCCTCAGCAGGATCTTGCCCGCTTCAATCCAGCGCCTCGTGCGATACGATCAACCCGACCGCCAGGGCGACAGCGGCCTGGGACGGCTCGATCACAGGCAATCCAACAGCCTCCCGCAACGCCACCCGATGATGGGCCATCCCGGTACAGCCCAGGATGATCGTCTCCGCACCCATCGCCGCCAGTTCCTTGCCGGCGGTGATCAGCGCGGAGCGGGCGGCGCCCGGATCGAGCAGGCTGTCCATGGACACGTTCAACGCGACCTCCCCGGCCAGCCGGGCTTCCAGTCCCATCGCGCGCAAGGCCGCACGATGACGAGCCTTGGACGACTCCACGATGCCGATCACCCCAAACCGTTCAGCCCGCGCCACCGCCGTCGCGACCGCCGACCGGAAGATACCCAGCACCGGACGATCAGTGGCGGCTCGCATCGCGTCGATCCCCGGATCGGAGGCACACGCAATGATATAAACATCGGCACTCTCGTGCTCCACCAGCCGGCACAGCGGGTCGACGACAAAGTGCCAGTCGCGCCAGGAGTAGATCGCCGGCGGCCCCTGTCGCAGCGTAACCACGTCCACCGCGGGGCCTCCCGCGAAGCGGAACGGTGCAATCGCCTCGGCGATGCCGGCGGAGCAGGCTTCGGAGGAATTCGGGTTGATGACCAGGATGCGGCTCATGCCGTCACTCTTCCGCTCCTGGGCGCGGAGATCAAGCAGCCAGGATAAGCGGCAGGCCCCGGGGGTGGCCCGAAACTGATTTGCATCCGGGCCGGGCGGTGCAACCGGCGCGGGTTGCCCTCGGATTGGTGAAAACCAATATGGTGTTGCAGCGCGGCAAGGCTTATCCTGGAGCCTTGTCGTCGTTCGTGCGCCGCAGGCGGTCTTGGCGACCGAGCGGAAGGATCTGAACATGAACCCCGCCCCGTGGCAGCCGGACCGGACTGTCGCATCGAACCCTTGGCCGCATCCACCAATGTCCACCGCGATCGGCCGTGGCCTGCTTGGCCGCTGTCCCGCCTGCGGCAAGTCTCATCTGTTCAACGGCTTCCTCCGCGTCGTGCCCGAGTGCCGTAGTTGTGGAGCCCCTCTCGGGCTGGCCCGGGCTGATGACGCCCCACCGTATTTCACCATCCTCGTCACCGGTCACATCGTGGTGCCGCTGATGGTCGTGGTTGATCGCATGGGCGAGCCGCCCCTATGGGTCATGTCCGCCATCTTCCTTCCGCTGACCGTCTTGATGGCGCTCGGTCTGCTGCGTCCGATCAAGGGCGGCACCGTCGGGCTGATGCTCAATCTGAACATGCTGAAAAGTGACCCTGACGAGACATGACCGGTCCTGCCGTCACCGCTACCGCCGTCACCGCCTCTCGCCTGGATCGCGTGATTCTGGAGGGCGAATCTCCGAACAACCTGTCCCCCTATATTGAAGCGGATCGGGAGCAGGCTGTCGCGGACCTGGCAGCGGCCAACCAGTTTTCTCCACTCGTCGGAACCGATAAGCCCGGCCCATACGCGCTGCATTTGTCCATTCAGGAAGGTCGCCTGATCTTCGATATCCGCGGCGTCACCGGCGAACCGTTGACCGCCATCGGCCTCGCGCTCGGTCCGTTCCGGCGGCTGATGAAAGACTATGAGATGTTGGTCGATAGCCACATCAAAGCCGTCGAGGAAGGCCGCGAGCAAAAGATCCAGGCAATCGACATGGGTCGGCGCGGGCTGCACAACGAAGGCGCAGAGTTGATGACGCAGCGTCTGGCCGGCAAGATCGAGATAGATTTCGACACCGCCCGCCGGCTGTTCACACTGGTCTGCGTGCTGCACCAGCGTGTCTCCTCGCGATAATGGTAATCCCGGGCGCTCCCCGCGACCGGATGCGTGCCGGTTGGCGGGCGGCGGAGACCCCAGGTTGGGACGATGAAAATCGAAGCGTGAAGATCGGGCGATGAAAATAGACGGTATTGCCTACCGCAGCGTCTGGGTCGATCCGGCGGATGGCTGGTCGGTCCATATTCTTGACCAGACGAAGCTGCCCTGGGCGCTGGAGGTCTTGCGGCTGACCACCCGCGATGAGGCCGCGCACGCAATCAAGTCGATGCAGACCCGGGGCGCGCCCTTGATCGGCGCCCTCGCCGCATACGGTCTGTGTCTGGCCGTCCGCGCGGACGCGTCCACCGACGCGATGGAGCGCGACGCGGCGCTGTTGAACGCGACCCGGCCGACAGCCGTCAATCTGCGCTGGGCGCTCGACCGGATGTTGACGCGACTGCGCAATACCTCAGTGGCCGAACGCGTGGCGGTCGCCTATGCCGAAGCTCGGCTGATCGCCGATGAGGACGTCGCGCAGAACGAAGCCATCGGCCGCCACGGGTCGCCGCTGATCGAAGCGGCGGTGCGGCCTGGCCGTCCGGTCAATGTTCTGACCCATTGCAACGCCGGATGGCTCGCCACAGTTGACTGGGGTACGGCCCTGGCCCCGATCTACACCGCGTTCAATGCAGGCATCGACCTGCATGTTTGGGTCGATGAAACGCGCCCGCGCAATCAGGGCGCGGCGCTCACGGCCTGGGAACTTGGCAAGCACGGCGTGCCGCACACCGTTGTGGCCGACAATGCCGGCGGGCACTTCATGCAGCACGGCATGGTCGATCTGGTGATCGTCGGAGCAGACCGCGTGTCTCGCACCGGCGATGCGGCCAACAAGATCGGGACGTATCTGAAGGCGCTTGCCGCACATGACAACGGCGTGCCGTTCTGGGTCGCGATGCCATCGACCACAATCGATTGGACGCTGTCAGATGGGGTCGCCGACATCCCGATCGAGGAGCGCTCTGCGTCCGAGGTCACCGACATGACCGGACGGCTGGAAGACGGGACGATTGCCACGATGCGCGTGGTGGCCGCGGACAGTCCCGCCGCAAATCCGGCCTTCGACGTGACCCCGTCCCGGTTGGTCACCGGGTTGATCACCGAACGGGGACGCTGCGAAGCGTCAGAAGCCGGCCTGCTGGGACTGTTTCCGGAACGGCGGTAACGCCCGGCCTCACCGCTACCCCGGCGACCCACCTATCGTACGTCAATGTGGCGGCCTCCGATCGAGGCCGCCACATCATCACTTAAGCCCGGACTCCGGTTCCCCAGGCCCGAGATGGCGTCTTAACCCTGGTTCTGGTCCCCAATTGTCACGCCGACGAACACCGGCTGGCCGTTGCGGATTACGCGCAGAGCGAGCGAGTGGTCACTGCCGTTCAACGCCGTCCGCATGGCCCGGGCCGCCTCCGACGGTGAGTTGACGGAGCGGGTTCCGACACCGACGATTACGTCACCCGGCTGCAGCCCTGCCGCTTCCGCCGGTGATCCAGGTTGCACGCGCTGCACTACGGCTCCCTGCGTCCCTTCCGGCACGTCAAGCTGATCGCGCATGTCAGGTGATAGTGGCCCAAGCGCCAGCCCAATCTGCGCGCGGCCCGCCTCCGACCCTTTGGTCTCGTTGCTCGCGGTCTGCTCGTTTGGCAGGGCGCCAACCTTCACGGTCACATCCTTCGCCTGTCCATCACGCAGTACGCTGAGATGAGCCTTGTCACCGGGTTGAATGTTGGCAACGTTCAATGCCAGTTCACGCGGATTGGCGATCGTGGTTCCATTGACCGCCTGGATCACGTCACCGGGTTGCAGCCCCGCCGCGGCCGCTGGGCTGTCGGGCTGAACCCCGGCCAGCAACGCACCGCCGTTCTCCTTGAGATGCAGGGCCTGAGCCGTGCTGGGCGTGATCTGCTGAGCTTCTACGCCGACATAGCCGCGGACCACCTTGCCGTCCTTCTGCAGTTCCGCCGAAACCGTGCGGATCATGTCGGACGGGATAGCAAAGCCGATCCCGACAGAGCCACCGGTCGGCGACAGGATGGCGGTGTTCATGCCGATGACCTTGCCATCCTGGGTGAACAACGGACCGCCGGAGTTGCCCTGGTTGATCGGCGCATCGACCTGGATGAACTGATCGTACGGTCCGGCGCCTATGTCACGGCTGACCGCCGAGACGATGCCGGCGGTGACCGAACTGCTCAGGCCGAACGGATTACCCATGGCGACGACCCATTCGCCCGGCTTCACATCACGCGAGTTGCCAAGCTGAATGAAGGGCAGCGGATGCCCGGCGCTGACTTTGAGAACAGCGATGTCGGTGCGCGGATCGACGCCGATCACCTTGGCGGGCAGCACCGTGCCGTCGTCGAGGGTAACGCTCAACGTCTTGGCGCCCTTAACCACATGGTTGTTGGTGACGACGATCCCATCAGCGCTGATGATGAAGCCCGATCCGCGTGCCTCGGCCGCCCGCTCACGCTGCTGCGGCATGTTCGGAATCATCTGGTTGAACGGAAACGGCAGTTGCTGCATCTGGGTCTGCTGATCACCCTCGAGCGCAGCCGGCGTGGGCCGCAACTTGTTGGTGATCGAGACCACGGCCGGTTTTACCTGCGTCACCAGATTGGAGAAGTCCGGCAGCACATGCGGCTGGACCTGGGCACCCGGCGGATTGACCGGGGCGGCATCGTCCGCCCATGCATTGTGGCCCAGGGCGAACCCACCCAGGCTGGTGCTGGCCAACAGCGCGGCGACAAGCGCGGCGCGGCGGATGCGATGGGGTTGGCGTTGTGGTTGCGTGTTCATATTGGCATCTCCTGATCCGATCTATGGTCCGAATTGCGGAATTGATGCGGCTATGACTTGGCCCGGCCGCAACGACGACCATGCGAAGATGCACTCTCTGATATGACTGTTCCCTAGGCGGAGCGATTAAACTCGTGTCATATATGCCACACCGCCAGATTAATCGCTCTGGATTGCTGAATTGTCATGCAAGGGCACTGACGGTGCAATTCGCCGGAAGACCGGAGGTCCCGCTTGGATCCGCTCCAAAGGCGACCTCCTGTCGTGCCTTCTAGACCTGGATCTTTCGCGGCGACCAGCCGTACGCCTTGGCGCAAGCCCCGCCCATCAGCATCGCCCGCTCGGCATCGCTCAGGCGATCGGTGCGAAGAAAGGGCTCGACCGCCTGCTCATAGTTGACCACCGCAAATGCGCGCGTCCAGTCGGTGCCCCATAGGCAGCGATCGAAACCCCAGGCATCGAACACGCGGGCCAGTGGGTCCCAGATGTCCGGAAAAGGATACGGCTTCTGGGACAGCGTGCAGGCGCCGCTTACCTTGATCACCGCGTTCGGGCGCTTGGCGAGTTCCAGCACCTTCGGAAGGTCAGCCCACGGCTGCGGCGGCGCGGGCGGCACGCGCGGCTGCAGGATGCCCAGATGGTCGATGATAAATCTTGTGTCCGGATGCCGATCAATCAGCGCGGTGCCTACGTCCAGGTTGTCCCAGAACAGGATGTTGACGGGAATGTCGTATCGAACCGCCGCCCGCAGGATGCGGTCGAGCCCCGGGTCATTCGCCTCGCGTCCAGTCTCCTTCGGGAGCATGATGCGGATTCCGACCGCACCCGGTGTCTTCTTCCAGTCAGCGATGACGTCAGCCACGTCCTGATCGTCAGGGTCCACCGGCTTGACGATCGCGAACCGGTCGGGATGGGCTCGTTGCACCTCCACTGCATAACTGGCGTCGTAGCGGTACAACCCGAAGGCGGAGATGAAGATCGCGCCATCGACGCCGACCTTATCCATCGCCGCCACCATCTCATCGCCGGTAACGTGCTCCGGCCAGTTCGGCACGGTGTGCCATGGGCGCTTCGCCGTGTTCGCCTCGTAGGCATGGACCTGCGAATTTATGATTGTCATTGGGACACTCCTCTTTGGCACCTAAGCTTGGCGATAACAGCATGTGTGTCCAGAGGGACCCTCATCATCATGAAAGATGAAGCTCTTGCCGCCCTTACGGGCCCGAGGTCGGCCAGTCGATCCAGTCGCAGAACGCTTGGCCCATCACCAGGTCCAGGTCAGCCCCATGCAGCCATGGTAATTCCTCAGTAAACAGCGTCACGCATTGGCGCCAAGTACAGTGCATGCGGGTGATGTCGGTGCCCCAGAACATGCGATGAGGGCCGAACGCGTCGAATACCCGGTGCAAAGCTTCGTGTATGCTGGGGAATGGATACAGGTCGAGTGCGTAGCCCGCTTGGCCGGTCGCCTTCACCGCTACGTTCGGATGCCTCGCCAACGCCAGCAGCTGCCCCAGGTTGCGATAGGCGGCGTCCGCCCCTGCCGTCGCGCGCGGCACCCCCATGTGATCGATACTTATCTTCAGGCCAGGGTGACGCTCCGCGATCTCCCCAATCCGCGGCAGGAACGCCGAGGCCTGAAGAGAAACCGGAATGTTGAGGCGTTCCGCCACTGGCCACAGCCAGTCCAGGGTGCCGTCGTCCGGCCACGACTGCGATCGCGGATCAGAGAAGTAGAACCGCAATCCTTTCATCCCAGGCCGGCTTTTCCAGTTAAAAATCGCCGCCGCCCGCTGATCGGCCTGATCCAGGTAGAACCAGCCCATGATGGCGAAACGATCAGGATGGGCGCGCGCTGCTTCGACAGCCAGCTCATTCGAATCCGGATCCCACATCACCGGGTGGATCACCGCGCGGTCAACGCCGGCTTCGTCCATGGCCGACAGCGCTTCCTCTTTCAAAAAGGGGGTTTGGCGGTGATGAGCGGATGGTGTGCCCTTGGCCCAGAGATGTATCTGCGCATCTGTAATGATCATGACGATCGGCTTTCATTGTTTTGCAGCAACTGACCCTTCACTGCGGTGGCTGGACAGCCACGGACGGTTTTACCTTCAGCCGCCGTGATCGAGGTTGCCCTCCGCAAGGCGTTTCAGCGCGTCGTGGATCTTCCGATCGATCTCGATCCCCTCACTCAGAAGCCGAACACGTGTCGTGTAGCTACGCTCCCCCGGAATACGGATCTCCGTGATCCCCGTCTGCGGCGGCGTCGCTTTGATCGAGGCGATCCGCCGGCTGACTTCGTGCCGATAGGCATCCAGCGGCACGAACAGATCCGGCTTGAACGCGAAGAACATATAGCCGCTGACCGCGTCTTCCGGCCGTATCCCGGCCGTCAGGGCGCCCAGAGCATCCATCGCCAACGCAAGTCCGAAGCCCTTGTAACCAGCGTCCTTGCCACCGAACGGCAGCAGCGCCCCCTGGTGGGCGGTCACGGCGTCCGTGGTCGGCTGTCCATCCGGCCCAAGCGCAACGCCAGCGGGGATCGGTGTTCCGAGACGGGCCCGGAATTGCAGATCGGTTGCCCATGAACGCCGACGTCCCCATGTCGATGACAAGCGGATCACTGTCGGTCGGAAAACCGAAGGCGATCGGGTTGGTGCCGAGCGCCGGCCGCGTGCCGCCGAACGGGGCCACCGCGGGCGGAGACGCCACCGTGTGAATCACGACCAGGCCGGCGCGCGCGATCATTTCGCAATAATAGGCGCTGCGTCCGGTCATCCAGGTGTTGCCAAGGCAAACGACAGCAAGCCCGTGCGCCTGTGCCCGCCGGATGGTCGCCTCGGACGCACGATAGGCCGCGATCATGCCCGTCGTGTTGCCGCCATCCAGCAGCGCGGTGGCACCGGTCTCCCGCACCACGCTGATGGGGCGCCGGGGCTGGCGGAAATCCGGATAGTCGACGACATTCAGCAAGTTTCGGCAGGCCGGAGTATTCGTAACCGCACAAAGCCGCATCCAGTACATGATCGGTCAGGATGCGCGCGTCTTCGTCGTCGAACCCGGCGCCGCGCATCGCGGCCTCCCCCAGTGCGCGGGCTTCGTCGACAGTCATGTGGATGCGGTCGTTGCCGGTCCCGTCGGGCATCGTTTGATCCTCGCTATTGGCTGGACCAAAGTGCATCCGGATAGCGATCGCTGTCCATCTCGCGGGATCAAGCGCGGCTAATGCTAACGCCCCCACCGGCGCCACGATAAGCGGCTACTTCAAGGGAATTCGCCGAAGTCCGCCCGTAACGAAAACCGGTACTAGGCCGACGCGGCAACCCCTTCCGCTGCCCGCCCGATCTTGGCGGCATTGAGCGGCACCTCCACGTCGATCTCCAGCGTCGAGAACGAAGCCCCACGATCCAGCTTTATCTGGACCGCGTCACGATCAACCGTGATGTGCTTGGCGATCACAGCCAGGATTTCCTCCTGCAACGTCGCCAGCAGGTCAGACTTGCCTATAACGCTCCGCTCATGCGCCAGCAGCACCTGCAGGCGGTCCCGCGCGACCGGAGCGGTCGTCTTCTTGCGAAACAGTTCGAATAGGTTCATGCCACCCTCCGCCCGAACAGCCGGCTGATGAAGCCGGGCCGCTGCATCGGCACCACCACATCCCCTGCCTCCCCCTTCAGCCGCTTCGCCGCTTCAAAGTAGGCTCGCGACGGCGCGCTCATGGGATTGTTCAACGTTACTGGTGAGCCGATGTTAGAGGCCTTGAGAACCTCCTCGCTTTCCGGAATGATCCCCAGCAGCGGAATCGAAAGGATCTCCAATACATCTTCAACCTTCAGCATTTCGTTACGCGCTGCCCGGCCCGCATCGTAACGCGTGACTAGCAGATGCTTGTCAATCCGCTCGCCCCGTTCGGCGCGCAGCGTCTTTGAATCGAGCATGCCGATGATGCGGTCCGAGTCACGAACCGAGGATACTTCCGGATTGGTGACGACAACAGCCACGTCGGCATTGCGCATCGCCAGCAGCGCACCACGCTCGATACCCGCGGGGCTGTCACAGATCACCCAGTCGAATTTTTCCTTGAGTTCGGCGACAACCTTGTCCACGCCTTCGATCGTCAGCGCGTCCTTGTCGCGTGTCTGCGACGCCGGCAGCAAGGACAGCGTATCGATCCGCTTGTCGCGGATCAGCGCCTGCGCCAACTTGGCATCGCCCTGCACCACGTTGATCAGGTCAAACACCACGCGGCGTTCTGCCCCCATCACCAGATCCAGGTTGCGCAATCCCACATCGAAGTCAATTACCACGACGTTCTCGCCACCGCGCGCAAGCGCGGCGCCAAGCGCGGCGGTAGAGGTTGTCTTGCCGACGCCTCCCTTGCCGGAGGTCACTACCAGCACCTTGCCCATCTGCGTTCCCCTTAATCCAGGACTGAGATTTTCATCTGTTCGCCGTCCAGCCAGGCATGCACCGACTTGCCCAGCACTTTGGCCGGCATGTCATCCGCTGTCTGGTAGACGCCATCGATAGCCAGTAGTTCCGCCTGCAACTTGCTGCAGAATATCCTTGCTCCGGGATGTCCCGAGAGCCCGGCAATGGCTCTTCCCCGTAACGTCCCGTAAACGTGCACGGAACCACCCGCCATGATCTCCGCGCCCGAAGCCACCGACCCCAGCACGGTGATATCGCCGCGTTCAAAAACGATCGACTGACCGGACCGGACCGGCTGGTCGATCAGCAACGTGTTCGGTTCAGCACCCGATGGCGCGGCTTCGACAGGTGCAGCCCCGGTGGGCGCTTTTGCCCCCGGCGCCTCGATTTCCCGGCCGGGTTTGCTGGACGCGGGCAGCGAGCGGCCCCAGGCCTCGATCCCGTCCCAGGACGGATGAGCGCCTTCGGTGCCAATGATCCGGATGCCTCGTTGTTCAAGAAGCTGCAGGAATTGCGCCACCCCAGGCTGCTCGCGCGGCACTGCCCCCAGGTCGACCACGACCGGGCGCGCATCGAAGAAATTTGGCGACCGCTCCATCTGCGCATCAAGTGATTTTAGCCAGTTGTCCAGCGGCACTTCCGGTGCCAGGACGAGGGCCATGATGGAGCGGCCTCGCAGCCGGATCAGGGGTTTTGTGTCGGATATTGTCACAGTCCCGACCTATCCGTTGAAGGACAGGTGGTCAACGAGAATCAGGGGGACCCGCACAAAATAATGTGGATAACCCTGCGCATCGACCGCTAGGTGTAGTGGGGAAGCACAAATCTGCCCCTACCGGTGGTGCTCCGGCCGCGCTTGGCCCAGCGGCGAACTCGAAGCCATCCGGAAGGTGACCGCGCTCGCCGGCGGACCCGTTGATGTGGTGGAGTCGGACGTCGATGGTCGCGGCCATCGCGCCCGGAATCTACCGATGCTTCTCGATCGACAATCTCACGCTTCGCCCAGAGTCTGTCCTAATCAAGTCTGTCCTAATCAAGTCCGTCCTAATCAAGTCTGTCCCAATCAAGAAATTTCCCGTGGCGCTCCCCGCCGTCTTCAAGCCGGCCGCCGCCGCGCAAGCGAGGCGGATTAACGCAAGTGTGATTTCCTCCACCGGAACAGCGCGAATGCCGCGCAAGCGCTCCGGCGTCGTCCGCGATCATCCATGCCGCGAACCCTCGGCGGAATTCGCTGAACAACCGAAAAGCCATGGGCTCAGTCATTAAAGCGTCACACCAGTGGTCCCAGCACACTGTTAAATGACAAACGTCTCGCGATCGGCGATGATCCGCGGGCTAATCGAAGGACAGGGCACCTATTGCTGGAACTCGTCGATCTAACACGGAAATTCGGCGATAAACGCGCCGTGGACCGAGCCAGCGTGAATATCGCCGATGGTGAGATGGTGGGGAATCATCGGCCGCTCCGGCGCCGGCAAGTCAACCCTCCTGCGCTTGATCAACCGCCTGATCGATCCGACGGACGGCAAGATCATCTGCGACGGCATCGAAGTCACGGCACTCCGCGGCAAGGAACTACGCGCATGGCGCGCCAGGACCGCGATGATCTTTCAGCAGTTCAACCTGGTCAACCGCCTCGACGTGCTGACAAACGTCATGTGTGGAGGGTTATTCAAGATATCGGCGCCACGGGTATTGGTAAAATACTTCACGCCGACTGAACGGGCACTCGCTGTCCGTGCCCTCGACCGCCTGGGGATGGCCGATGTCGCCATGAACCGGGCCGACGCGCTGTCGGGCGGACAACAGCAAAGGGTCGCCATCGCCCGCGCCCTGATGCAGCAGCCCCGCATCCTGCTCGCCGATGAGCCGATCGCCTCGCTCGATCCGTTGAACGCCAAACTGGTGATGGACGCGCTGGCCGACATCAACCGCCGCGACGGCATCACCGTGCTCACCAACCTCCACACCTTGGATACCGCCCGCACCTATTGCCGTCGAATTATCGGCATGTCCTCCGGACGAATTGTCTTCGACGGTGCACCCGAAGCGCTTACCGATCCGGTTCTGCGCGACATCTACGGCCAGGCGGATGCAGCAGCCGTGGATGAGCGCCTGACCTCCACAAGCCTTCCCGCGGCCGCGCTGGCGGCACTGGCGGGGTGACCATCGGCGGCGAGTGCAGCACAGCGCTACGAACCGCCTATCCGCGCCCCTGGATGGAAATGGGCGTAAACTCGTCCGGCCGTCTCCCGGCTGATACCGGGCGCCGCCTCAAGATCGCGTAGGCCAGCCATCTTCACCCCGCGGGCCGAACCGAAATGATTGAGCAAAGCCCGCTTTCTCGCCGGACCGATACCCTCGATCTCGTCAAGCTCGCTCCGGCTGATCGCCTTCGACCGTCCCGCACGATGGGTCGTGATCGCAAAGCGGTGGGCCTCATCCCGCAGGCGTTGCAGGAAATACAGCACCGGATCCTGCGGCGGAAGCTGAAACGGCTCCATGCCGTCCATATGAAGCCATTCACGGCCGGCGTTACGATCCAGCCCCTTCGCAATCGCCACCACCTTGACGTCGAACACTCCAAGGTCGGCCAGCGTGTCCCGCACCGCGGAAAGCTGCCCGGCACCGCCATCGATCAGCAACAGATCAGGCCAGTCGCGCGGCGGCTCGCCCTCCGCCTGCTCCTTCAACGCTCGGGAGAACCGTCGCTGCAGCACCTCCCGCATCATCCCGAAATCGTCTCCCGGCGTCATCGGGCCACGAATGCCGAACTTGCGGTAGGCCCCTTTGATGAAGCCTTCCGCGCCGGCCACGATCATCACGCCATAAGGGTTGGTGCCCATGATGTGGGAGTTGTCATACACCTCGATGCGCTCCGGCATCGAGGGCAGCTTGAACAGTTCCGCCAGGCCCTGCAGCAATTTGGCCTGACCCGCTGTCTCCGCCAGCTTCCGTTCCAACGCCTCGCGGGCATTGGTCTCGGCATGCAGGATGACGGCCCGCTTCTCGCCCCGCTGGGGCAGGCTGATCTCCACCTTCCGGCCCGCCTTCAGCGACAGCGCCTCCGCGATTAGATCCTTTCCGGTAATTCCTGGTTGACCAGCAGCAGTGGCGGCGGAGGCTTGTCATCATAAAATTGCCCGATGAAGGCCGCCAATACTTCCGGCCCTTCTTCCGCCTTGGTGTGCGACGGAAAAAATGCTCGGTTGCCATTGTTTCTACCGCCACGGACGAAGAACACCTGCACGCAGGTCTGGCCGGCGATCTGCCACGCCGCGATCACGTCGGCGTCCGTCAGGCTGGCCGGATTTACCACGCTGCTGCCTTGCACGAACGTCAGGCCGCGCAACCGGTCCCGCACCGCCGCGGCACGCTCAAACTCCAGCGTCTCCGCTGCCTGCTCCATCTCCGCGGCCAGTTCCTTCTGCACCGTGCCGGCCTTGCCCTCCAGGAAGGCTTTCGCCTGGCCCACCAGTTTCGCGTAATCCTCAGGCCCGATGCGGCCCACGCACGGTGCCGAGCAACGCTTGATCTGGAACAGCAGACAGGGCCTGGAGCGCGTCGAGAACACAGTATCCGCGCACGAACGGAGCAGAAAGACCCGCTGCATCGCGGTGACAGTCTGATTGACCGCCCAAGCCGATGCGAAGGGCCCCCAGTAGGTTCCCTTCCGGACCTGGGCGCCGCGGTGCTTCACGATCTGTGGATACGGATGGTCTTCCGTCAGCATCAGCCACGGATAGGATTTGTCATCGCGCAGAACGATGTTGAAGCGCGGCTTGAGCCGCTTGATCAGGTTCGACTCAAGCAGAAGCGCTTCGGCTTCGGTATGAGTCGTGACCGTCTCCATCGTCACGGTCTCCGAAACCATGCGACGCAGACGTTCAGGCAGTCGGCTGATTTGTGTGTAGGAGACGACACGGCGCTTCAGGCTGCGTGCCTTGCCCACATACAGCGCATCGCCTTTCGCATCCAGCATGCGATAGACGCCCGGACTTGCGGACATCGTTTCCAGAGCAGCCTCGATGGCCGCAACGCCTGTCTCGATCGGCATCGTGCTTATCCCGCCGTGGTCGTCCCCATTTGGGCGGTCGCTTCGTCACTCACGTCCAGTCCAGCATACAATTCCGCCATCGGCCCCTCGATGTCGATTTCCGGCATGCGCAGCGTGTCGGCGCCAGTCAGTGTTTCCGCCATAAGGTCGGCGCCCTTGCGGACGAACACCATGGCCGCGATGGCGTCCTGTTCCGGGATGACGTAGCGCTGGATCGAGGGCGTCGCGCCGTATTCACGCAGCTTCTCGATCCGGTCGATGCGGGACGTGCTTTCGCTGAGGGCGTCGAATACCACGACGGGATCGCGGATGACGGTGGAACGCGGCTGCACCGGCGAGCAAACCTCGAAGGCTTCGGGGTATCGGATTCGGCCCGCGACCTCGATCTTTAAGTTCGCCCCGAACGCGCGACAGCGCCGGCCCGCCAGCCGCGCCTGCACAGACACGAGGATGTTCCCGCCAATCGTCTCGTGCGCCACCGTGCCGCCGGTCATCGCCACCGGCTGCAGCCCGTCAAATTCCCACCGAAGCTCCTGCTTCTCCTCCCAGGCCAGGAACTCGGCGACCGACATCGGCTGACGCAAGGCAACACTCATGTTCATACCCTAGCACAACCGCCGCCAATTGTCGCCGGTCATCCCACGATGCTAAAGCCTCATCCTCCAATCAGGAGGAACCAATGGCCAAGACATACTGGATCGGCACCTACCGCTCCATCTCCAACCCGGACAAACTCGCCGCCTATGCCAAGCTCGCCGGCCCCGCCATCACCGCCGGCGGCGGCAAGTTCATCGTGCGCGGCACGCCGGCCAAGACCTACGAAGCCGGGCTTAACCAGCGCACCGTCGTGATCGAGTTCGACAGCCTCGCCCAAGCCACCGCCACCCACGACTTCCCCGCCTACCAGGCCGCCCTGGACGCGCTCGGCGACGGTGCCGAACGCGACATCAGGCTGGTCGAGGGGGTCTAGTTACGCGGTAATATACTCGCATTTGAACCCGTCGCCCCACCGCTTGATGTAACCGCGGGACGGCGACGGGAAATGGGCGAAGCAGCACTGCGTGTTGGTGTCGCACAGCGACTCCAGGATCTTCCACCGCGTGGCGGAACTCTGCAGCCGATCGTAATCGATCCGCATCGCCAGGTCAGGCCACTTCGCCTGCAGCGGCGTATGGATGAAATCGCCGGTGATGATCGCGTCCTTGCCGCCCTTGCCAAGCGTCACCGCGTAATGATCGATGGTATGGCCCGGGGTCGGGATAAGCGTGACCAGATCGCTCAGGGAGTGGTCACTGGTGATCAGATCGTGCCGTTTGGCCTCAACGATCGGAATCACGCTGTCGGCGATCGGCGGCACCGTCTCCTTGTCGTTCTCCGCCAGCCAGAAATCCAGTTCGGTCTTCGAGAACAGATACCGCGCCTTCGGAAAGGTCGGGACCCAGCGGCCGTTTTCCAGACGCGTGTTCCAGCCCACATGGTCAACGTGAAGATGGGTGCAAAGGACGAAATCGATGTCGTTCACCGACAAGCCGACCTCGGCGAGGCCCTTCATGAACACGTTGTCCGTCTTCATGTGCCACAGCGGACGCGCCGGGACGGTCCTTGTCGTTGCCGACGCAACTATCCACCAGGATGATGTGCTTGCCGGTGCGCACGATATAGGCCTGGAAGCACAGCACCAGCCGGTCCTGATCGTCCAGCGCCAGCGGCGTCTTCATCCATGAACGGCTTTCGTCCAGCATCTGCGGAGTCAATTTCGGCAGGAATTCCAGGGCGGGCGTGAAGCCCACCTCCATCTCGATGATCCGATGGACGATCATGTCGCCCAATTTGAACGTGGTCGTCGCCATGCGCCTGCTCCCCTGGTTCAATCCTCTGATCGGATGTTAGCTACGAACCACCGACCCGACAAACGCGGCGGGGGAAACCAGGTTAAATGACGCGGCCACGGCAGCACTGAGTCCCGAAACGGTCATGCGGCAGATGAAGCAGAACGGCGTCACTGACGTCGTCCGGTTGCCTGGCACCTCGCGGAGACAACCCTTCAACCCCTCGTCGTTCCGGTAGGCGACGAGTGCCATGGCTTCAACCGGTAACGGCTGCTCGATCAATAGGTCCGAATCATGATGCATGCAGCGGAAGTCCTGAAGGTATTCCCGAACACCGCCGCGATGCGATCGTCATCTCAGGCCGGGGTGGCCATCATTGGCTCCAGATCAGCGACACCGCCCTGGGACGTTCCGCTCGGCGACCCGGCGATGGGCGGCCACCACGCCCCGTGTTCGTAGCGCTGAAAATCCTCCCGGAGGTCGAGAACACCCCGATCGGCTAACGCGAGAGGTGGCGCAAGCGGCCAGCCGGCAAGGTGGTCGGCAAGCTCCTGGCGCAGGCTGGCCGCCCCAGGCGCAACCGCATCGTCCGCCTGGGATACCGCGTCAGCCTGGGCGCCACGCATTCATCCTGCAGGCATCAGCGCCCGCAGGTCCGCCTCGGGACGGGCGCCGTAGTGGCTGATGATCTCGGCGGCGGCGATGCTGCCCATGCGGCCGCACAGGTCAGGCTTGCCCTGACGTCAGCCCCGCCAGGAAGCCGGCGGCGTAAGCATCGCCCGCACCTGTGGTGTCCACCACCACGGCCGGCTCAGCCTCGACCGTCACGGTTTCGTCGCCATGCAGGATCACGCTGCCCGCCTCGCTGCGGGTCAGCGCCGCCAAGCGCGACGTTCTCCCGCGCCGCCTCGGCCGCCTCCTCGAAGCTGTTGCGTTCGTAAAGCGCGGTGATCTCGGTCTCGTTGGCGAACAGGATGTCCACATGATTGGCCACCAGATCGAGGAACGCCGCCCGGTGGCGGTTCACGCAGAACGCGTCGGACAGTGACAGCGCGACCTGGCGGCCGGCCGCATGGGCCGCGTCGGCCGCCTTGCGGAACGCGGCCTGCGCCGCCGGCGGATCGAACAGATAGCCCTCCAGGTAGGTCACCGCCGAGGCCGCCACCAGCTCCGCATCGACATCCGCCTCGGCCAACGTGACGCAGGCGCCGAGGAAGGTGTTCATCGTCCGCTGCCCGTCAGGCGTGACCAGGATCAGGCATCGGGCGGTCGGCGCGCCCGCCGGTCAGAGGCGAGGTCGGGAAATGCACGCCCGACCGCGTTGATGTCGTGGCGGAATACCTCGCCCAAGCTGGTCGTCCGCGACCTTGCCGATATACGCCACGCGGGCGCCGAGGGAAGCCGCCACCGCGCAGGTGTTGGCCGCCGACCCCCCGCTGCTCTCCAGTCCCGGCGGCATCGCGGCGTACAGCGCATCGGCCGCCGCCGTGTCGATCAGGATCATCGCCCCCTTGTGCATGTCGTGCCGCGACAAAAATGCGTCGTCCGCTCGGGCGACAACATCGACGATGGCATTGCCGATGCCCAGGATATCGTAGGTGGGTAGTGTCATGATCGTCCTTTTGGCGGGTGCGCCCTGACCGCCGCTTCGTTGACTTCGACGCCCCAGCCGGGGCCATCCGGGACGATAAGCTCGCCGTTCTCCACCAACGGGGCGTTGATGAAAAGCTCATCCCGCCAGGCAACGCTGTCGATGTCGATCTCCATTATCCGGAAATTCGGCACCACAGCGCAGAAATGCGCGCTGACGGCCGAGCACAGATGGCCATAATAATTGTGCGGTGCAACGTTGACCTCGTACGCCTCGGCCATCGCCGCGATCTTGATCAACTCCAGGAAGCCGTTCCAGATCACGTCGATAATGGCCACGTCGGCCGAATATGCATCCAGGAACGGCCGGAACGCGCGTCGTCCGCAGACAGACTCCAATGAGGCTATCGGACACGGCGCCTGCCGCCTGATCAGGGCCAGCGATGCCGGGTCCCAGGTATCGATCTCGAGCCATGTCAGGTCGAACGGCTCCACTGCCTTGGCGACCTTCAGATTGCCCTCGGTCTTGAAGTGGTAGTTGACATCCAGATGGAGGCCCATCTCCGGTCCCGCCCCTTCCCTGAACGCGCTCAGCGTGTCGTGCACCGCGCGCAACGTCGCCCGGTCGGCGTTCAGTTCCGGGTGCCCCGGCGTGCGGCCGAAACCCGGCCCGAACCCGACGAGTTTCTCGCCGTCGAACGGTAGAATGTTGGTCTTCAGCGCCTTGAACCCGCGACGCCTGACCTCGGCCCCCAGCGCGGCTACGTCATCATAGGTGCGCAGCGGCGGCACGCCGAGCGCCTCCGCGTTGCGCACGCGGTAGGTGCCGCAATGCGACCAGTAAACCGGTATACGCCGGCGCACCGGTCCGCCGAACAGTTCGTACACCGGGACCCCAAGCGCCTTGCCCTTGATGTCGAGCAAGGCGTTCCCGATGGCGGCGATCGCCCGCTGGTTGACGCCGTTCGGCGCCTGGACCTGCTTCACATACAGCAGCGAGTTCGATCGCCTGGACCGGGCGGGGGTCGGTGCCGACCAGCGCCTCGCCCATGCCGTGAATGACCGAGGTCAGCCCGCGGCTGCCGTCCGCCTCGGTATATTCCGACCAGCCCGACAAGGCCATCGTCCGTGGTGACCTTTAGGAACGAAAACGTCCGCCAGCCGGCGTCGCAGTGCAAATCTTCGATCTTTGCGATTTTCATGGGTTTGTCCCTCCCATGTAACGCTACGCCGATCAGCGAGACAAACAACCTCGCTTCGCCCAAAGCCGGTTCAACTGCTGGATCGCAGCCATGGCGCCGGATTGACCGGCGTCCCATCGTGCCGCAGTTCCACATACAGGGCCGGGCGCTTGGCGGCCGCCCCGGGCTCCCAGGCTGGCATGATACCCACCGGTTCCCCCGCCAGCAGGCTCTGCCCCAGCTTCACATCCAATCGCTCAAAACCCGCCAGCACCACGTGATAGCCACCGCCGCAATCGACGATCAGCAGCAGCCCGTAGCTTCTGAAATTCTGCGCGAAGACCACCCGTCCGCCGCACGGTGAAATGACATGCGCACCCGGAGGCGCGTGATAGGACAATCCGGTCGCCGGCCCGCCGTCCGTCTGCTCCCCCCAACCCTTCACCACCACCCCGATGACTGGTGGCTGCAATTGGCCACGCGGCGCGGCACCAGGTGCGATCGTCCCTGAACCGGTCGGCCGCGCCGCCACGGCCTCCCGCTGACGCGCCGCTTGTGCCTCCGCCACATGCTTGTGCCGTTCCGCCCGCAGCGCCTCCTCCTGGGCCTTTGCCTCATCAGCACGCCGCTGCGCTTCGATCGCCGCCAAGGCGGACTTCAACGATTCCATCCGGCTGGCAGCGGCCGCGGCCTGTTCTGCCGCCTCGTTCGCCTCTGCCTCAGCCGCTGCCTCCTTCTCGTGCGCCGCCTCGATCGCCTGATCCAGGGCATCAGCCTGCCGCTTCTGCGCCGCCGCCGCCGCCGCCAGGCGTGGAGCCTCAACCGCCAGGGCGGCCACCGCCTCGTCCACCTCCGCCTGGTCATGCCGCAGCGCCTCGGTCTCGATCGCGATCCGCCGCGACAGACCCTGCAGCACCAGCACCCCCCGCAGCGCTTGATCCGGCGGCGCCGGTACAGCCAGCAGAGTCTCCGCCGGATACAGCGACAACCGTTCGATCAATGGCAACAATGGCTGCATCGCCTTCGCCCGCACCTGCACCCGCTGCTCGGCCTCCCGGCGGCGTTGAGCCAATGCATCGATCTGGCTCGCGATATCGGCCGTGGCGGCCTCCGCCCACCGCAGCTTGGCAGCCGCTTCAACCCGCTCCCGCGCCAGCCGCAGCCCCTCCGCCGCAGCCTTGGCAGCCCTATCCACGGCGTCCTTGCGCGCGGCCGATTGCTCGCTGCTGGTGCGTTCGGCATCCCGCAATGCACGTTGAGTTTCCGCCTCCCGCGGCGATGCGCCGAATCCCTGGACCGGCATCAGGCCCGCCGCCAGCAAGACCACCGCCACTGTCAGCCTGCCGCTAATGGGCGATCACCGTCGGCTGGTCCATGAGGAGCCGTTCCGGCGCCTGCCCGGTCACGACCAATCCGCCAGCCAGCAGAATCTCCAGCTTCAGCGGACAACTCCCGTCCTCCGGGTGAACGCCCTCGAACAACAGATCTTCCCCCAGGCCACTGCAAAGCGCGTTCAGGGAACTCCAGCCCCGCGCCCGGTTCAGCACCTCGTGCACATCAGGACGGTGCCGCCAGACCGGCGTGTTGCGGCCAACGTCGTCAAGGCTGAGCCTGAGCCACAGGATGTCGACATTGCTGAGGCACCAGCCGCCAACCGTCACCGCGACACCATCGGGCGTATCGCGCGCCAGCAATTCCACCGACCATCGCGGCACCATGCCGCCCACCACCGATTCCGGTCCAGCATGCGCGATGGGTGGCCCCGCCGCACGCCCGGCGTAGATATGCACGGCCGGGCCCGGCGCCTTCGTCAGCCACAGCAGACCAAAAGCGGATAAGTCCTGGGGACGGAGCAGATCCAGGAACGCGCGCCCAACAGTGGCGGCAAGCGGCCCGAACGCCAGCGCGAAATCATCCGTCGCCCCCGCGTCGCGGCATAATTGGGTGATGGTCTCCCCGCCGGCGGGATCGGGGTCCAGCGGGATCAATTCGGCGGTCGCAAAGCCGATTTCCTTCGCAAGATTCTCCAGCGCATCGCTGTCGAACAGGTGTTTTTCCTCGAGCGTTCCCAGAAACCCCGCGTCATCGCGGTGAACCAGCAACTTCCGAAGTTCAGCCACGCGGGCCATCGCCGGCCAGCAATCCGCCGGCCACACGCCGTCGCGCGCGAAGCGCTGCGTCAGCGCCTCCGCGATGGCCAGGCAAACCACTTGCTGATACCGCCGGTTCGGCACCACGAACACTGCGCGGCCGCCTATCCTCAACGTTCGATGCACCGAAGTAAGGAAACCGCGCGTGTCACCGATCGACGATAGCGCGGCTGTAGCTATGACCGTATCGGCAACCGCATCACGAATGGCCGACAAGCCCCCGTCGAACGCCGCGAAAGTCAGCTTGCCGCTTCTGTCCGCCGCGGGATCGAGGCCAGCGATCCGCGCCCGGCAAGCCCCTGCCACGGCCAGGTCCGAATCAACCGCCAGCACATGACGGACATTCTCGTCCATCACAACGGTCTCGGTCATCGCTCCAAGCCCGCAACCCAGTTCGATTACATCGCCAAGCGTCGCCGGCCACCTGCCGCCCGCCGCGTGCTTGATGCGGCTTGGCAGACGAGACCCGAGCAGCCCATTTTCCTCCGTCACACCGTGGTAGCGATCCGATCCCGCCGGCGGCTTATGCCTGTCGCCTGCGAAATCAATCACCCCATCCACCAGGCGGATGGTCCGCTCGCACCGGGAACAACGCAGTTCCTGGTCGAAGTCAGCGGTCAGGCGCCCACTGCAATCAGGACACTGCAAGCTGTCCGGCAGGATCATCGCCCAGGTCCAGCGTTGCGCCGCCTACTTCCCGGCAAAACGCGGCTTACGCTTTTCCTTGTAGGCACGAATACCCTCCTGCAGGTCATCGGATTGACGCACCCTTGCTATCGTCTGGCTGACCGCCACCATACGCTCTATTGGGCCGACGGGCATGACTTCATTCACCAGCCGTTTCAGTGCACTGATCACCAGCGGCGCGGAACTCAAGCAGTTCCGCCGCCATCGCCAGCGCCTCCGTCTCGTGCTCGCCGTTCGCCACCACACGGTTTACGAACCCGACGTCGTACGCCCGCTGCGCCGGGATCTTTGACCCCAGCAGCATGATCTCCATGGCCAGATGGTGCGGCATGCGCGCAGCCAGCGAACTAATACCCCCGGCCGTGGTGCCCAGCTTCGCCTCCGGGTAATAGAATTGGGTATCCTGTGTCGAAACCAGCAGGTCGCACATCATGACCATGACAATGCCGCCGCCGACCACCCAACCGGAGGTTGCGGCGATGATCGGCTTGTCGGTGTGGAAGCCGACATTCGGTATCGCGCGCCAGAGTTCCGGCAGATCATTGACGTCGGCGCCGGACGAGAACGCCCTGGTTCCGGCGGCCGACAGGATGGCAACCCGCTGTTCGGGATCGGCGTCGAACGCCTTGAACGCCTGCTGCAGTTCCACCGCGACCGCCTGCCCGATGGCGTTCAGCCGTTCCGGGCCGGTTGATACGGATGATCGAAGTGGCACCTCGCTGTTCAGTGGTGACGGCTGACATTTTGGCGGTTTCCCCTATTTGTGTGCCAGCTTGCTAACCGGGTCCCCGCTGTCCATGTCAAGTGTCACCAAATCCCCCTTGACGCTGCTCTTCGGATACGCCATCTCCCGTCAATCAGGACTATACCGGTCCGGATACCAGAAGATGCAGAAAGCGAGGGTTCGCACGCCATGCTAAGGCTGTCGAAGCTGACGGACTATGCGGTGGTCGTCCTCGTGCGTCTCGCCGGGATGGAGGGTGTGCAGACATCTCCCGGAATCGCCGCCGCTACCGGCATACCCGAACCGACCGTCGCCAAGGTGCTCAAGACCCTGGCCACGGCCGACCTGGTCTCCTCCCAGCGGGGCGCGCGCGGCGGCTATCGGCTGAACCGCTCCCTGGCCGCCATTCCGATCGCGGATGTCATCGCCGCCGTCGATGGGCCCATCGCACTGACCGCCTGCGTGGATGGGTCGTCAGGATGCGAATCCCTCGGGCTTTGCCCAATGCGCGGGCGATGGGACCCGGTGAACGACGCTATTCATTCGGCGTTGTCCAGTATTACCCTGGCTGACATGCAGGTGGCGCCGTTGCCGGCGTTTCGCACGACCGCGAAGCAGACGGCATTTCGATCAGGCTCCCCCCTTCAATCGGCTGCTGAATAGGATTTTTCATGCCCGCCGTTACCGAAACGCTTGATACCGTCCAGTCCGTCACCCAGTCCGGCTACAAGTGGGGTTTCGAGACAACCATTGAGATGGATTTTGCCCCCAAAGGCCTCAATGAAGACATCATCCGGCTGATTTCCGCCCGTAAGGAGGAACCGGAATGGATGCTGGAATGGCGCCTGAAGGCCTACGCAGCCTGGTTGAAAATGCAGGAGCCGCATTGGGCCCGCGTTGATCACCCGCCGATCGACTATCAGGACCTGCACTACTACGCCGCGCCCAAGAAGAAGGCGGGCCCGAAAAGCCTCGATGAGGTCGATCCCGAACTGCTCAAAATGTATGAGAAGCTCGGTATTCCCCTGAAGGAACGCGCGATCCTGGCCGGTGTCGATCCCGACACCGTGGAGAACTCCCAAATCGCCGTCGACGCGGTGTTCGACAGCGTGTCCGTCGCTACAACCTTTCAGGCGACCTTGCGCAAGGCCGGCGTCATCTTCTGCCCGATCAGCGAGGCAGTGCGTCAGCACCCCGATCTGGTGAAGCAATATCTCGGGACGGTTGTCCCCGACCGGGGACAACTTCTTCGCCGCCCTCAACAGCGCGGTCTTTACCGATGGCAGCTTCGTCTACATTCCGAAAGGCGTCCGCTGCCCTATGGAGTTGTCGACCTATTTCCGCATCAATGCCCGCAACACCGGTCAGTTCGAGCGCACCCTGATCATCGCGGAGGAGGGCAGCCACGTCAGCTACCTGGAAGGCTGCACGGCACCGCAACGCGACGAAAACCAACTGCACGCCGCGGTTGTGGAACTCGTGGCCATGGACGATGCGCGGATCAAATACTCGACCGTGCAGAACTGGTATCCCGGCGATTCCAACGGCAAAGGTGGCATCTACAACTTCGTCACCAAGCGCGGAGCGTGCCGCGGCGCCCGTTCGAAAATATCATGGACCCAGGTGGAAACCGGGTCGGCGATTACCTGGAAATACCCTTCCTGCGTGCTGCACGGCGAAGACAGCGTGGGCGAGTTCTACTCGGTCGCGGTGACCAACAACCACCAGCAGGCCGATACCGGAACCAAGATGATCCACATCGGCAAGGGCTCGCGCAGCACCATCATCTCCAAGGGGATCAGCGCCGGGCATTCCAACAACACCTATCGCGGGTTGGTCCGGATGCTGCCCAGCGCCACCAACGCGCGGAACTTTACCCAGTGCGACAGCCTGCTGATCGGCGACCAGTCGGGCGCTCATACCGTGCCCTACATCGAAAGCCGCAATCTGACCGCAAAGGTGGAACACGAGGCCACGACCTCGAAGATCGCCGACGACCAGTTGTTCTATTGCCGGCAACGCGGGCTGTCGGAGGAAGACGCCGTCGGCCTGATAGTCAACGGCTTCTGCAAGGACGTATTGAAGGAACTGCCGATGGAGTTCGCCGTCGAGGCGCAGAAACTCCTGGCGGTATCGCTTGAGGGATCAGTAGGCTGATGCTTGAAATTCTAGGACTGAACGCCTCGATCGGCGACAAGCCGATCCTGAAAGGTATCGATCTCACGGTGCCGGCGGGCGAGGTGCACGCCATCATGGGCCCGAATGGGTCAGGTAAATCGACCTTGGGTTACGTGCTGTCCGGCCGCGAAGACTACGAAGTCACCGGCGGAACCGCTACCTTCAACGGCATCGACCTGCTCGGCATGGAACCGGAACAACGGGCCGCTTCCGGCCTGTTCCTCGCGTTCCAGGCACCGATTGAGCTTCCAGGCGTCAACAACGCCAACTTCCTCCGCACCGCGCTCAATGCCGTTCGCCGCGCCCATGGCGAACCCGAACTCGATGCCGTGCAATTCCTCAAGCTGGCGCGCGCCGCGGCCAAACAACTGGCAATGCCGGACGACATGTTGAAGCGCAACGTCAACGTCGGCTTTTCGGGCGGTGAGAAGAAGCGCAACGAAGTGCTGCAGATGGCGATACTGCGCCCGAAGCTGGCGATTTTGGATGAAACCGATAGCGAACTCGACATCGACGCGTTGAAGATCGTGGCCGACGGCGTGAACGCGCTGCGCAGCCCTGATTTCTCCGCCCTTGTCATCACCCACCATCAGCGGTTGCTCGATCATCTGGTGCCGAACCGGGTGCATGTCCTGGCGCACGGGCGGATCGTCCGCAGCGGCGGCCCGGAACTGGCGAAGGAACTGGAAAAGAATGGCTACGCCGGCCTGATTGCGGAGGCCGCGTGAGCACCGGCGCAGACGGCTTCCTGGAACGTTACGAGGCATCGATCGGGCGTCTGCCAGGGGATTCCGCATTGCGCGCGGCAGCCGCTTCCGCCTTCAAGGCAGCCGGATTGCCGGGCGGAACCCAGGGACGGCGGATCGAGGCATGGAAATACACCAGCCTGCGCCAGCTCGCGGAAACCAGCTTTCAGTCCTTGGCGCCGCGGCATGAAGCCGAAACGCTTCTGTCCAAGCTGCCGGTATTGGATGCGCCGAGAGTCGTGTTCGTCGACGGGACGCTCCGCGCCGACCTGTCCGTCATGCCGGCGGCCGGATTCGCTCGTTTCGCCGAACAACCGGATTTCGGCACCCTCACCTGGCCCGATCGAGAGCCGATGGTCGCCTTGAACACCATGCTCGCGACCGACGGCGCGGCCCTGCACGTGCCGGCTGGCTTCGATGCCGGTGTCGTACAACTGATCAGCATCGCCGGAGGAGACGCGGACTATCATCCGCGTCACAGCATCCGCCTCGCCAAGGGCGCGAGACTGACCATGGTGGAAATCTCCGCCGGCGAGGGCTCCTACTTCCTGAATACGGTCGCTGAGATTCACGTCGAGGATGGCGCGCATCTTACGCATATCCGCCTCCAGCATGAGGCTCTGACCGCGTTCCACGTCTCCACGACCTATGTCGATGTGGCTGCCGGAGGCACCTACGACAGCTTCACGCTAAACCTCGGCGCTCGCCTGTCCCGCACGGAAGTGCACGCCCAACTAAGCGGCAAGACAGCCATCGCCCACCTGAATGCGGCGCAGATCCTGTCCGGCTCCCAGCATAGCGATTTCACCACCGTGGTCCGGCACGTCGCGCCCAACTGCACATCCCGCCAGACCGTCAAGAACGTGCTGAGCGGCCGGTCCCGTGGCGTCTTCCAGGGCAAGATCGAAGTCGCGCGCCAAGCCCAGAAAACCGATGGCTACCAGATGAATCAGGCGTTGCTGCTGTCCCCGCTCGCCGAGGTCGATACCAAGCCGGAGCTTGAGATTTTCGCTGACGACGTCAAGTGCAGCCATGGCGCTACTGTCGGCGCTCTCGACCCGGAGCAGATGTTTTACCTGCGCAGCCGCGGTATCTCCGAGGTCGAGGCCCGCTCCGTCCTGGTACGCGCCTTTCTGGCCGAAGCCCTGGATGCCGTTGCCGATGATGCGATCCGCCTCCGGCTTGAAGCCGCGGTGGAGCAGTGGTGGGAGAGGCAGGAAGCATGAACGTGATGACTAAACCCGCTGCCTTCGATGTCGAGAAAATCCGCGACGATTTCCCCATCCTGAAGCAGATGATCCGCGGCAAGCCGCTGGTCTTCCTGGACAGCGCCGCCTCCGCTCAGAAACCGCGTGCCGTGATCGACGCCATGGTCCTGGCCATGGAAACGCAATACGCGAACATCCACCGCGGTCTGCACTGGATGAGCGAGCGGACGACCGAGGCCTATGAATCCGCGCGCGATACGGTCGCGGCCCTGATGAACGCCAACGACCGTTCCGAAATCATCTTCACCCGCAATAGCACCGAAGCCATCAACCTGATGGCCCACAGCTATGGACGCGGCGTGTTGAAGCGTGGCCAGGCTGTGCTGATCTCCGGGATGGAGCACCATTCCAACATCGTGCCTTGGCAGTTGCTGCGTGACGCGCACGGGATCGAATTGCGGGTCGCCCCGATTACCGATGCCGGCGAACTCGACATGACCGCGTTCGAGGCGCTGCTCGAAGATGGCAACGTCGGCCTGGTCGCCATCACCCACATGTCCAATGTCCTCGGCAGCGTCGTGCCAGCCGAACGCATCGTGCGGATCGCCCACGCACGCGGCGCCAAGGTGTTGTTCGATGGTTCCCAGGCCATCGTGCACCGCAAGGTCGATGTTCGTGCGCTCGGCTGCGACTTCTATGCCTGGACCGGACACAAACTGTATGGGCCCACCGGCATCGGCGTACTCTGGGGCAAACGCGACCTGCTGGACCGGATGCCACCGTTCATGGGCGGCGGTGACATGATTTCATCCGTAACCTATGAACAATCCACCTGGGCGGCCGTGCCCCACAAGTTTGAGGCTGGCACCCCGGCGATCCTTGAAGGCATTGGGCTGAAGGCGGCGATAGATTATGTCCAGTCCATCGGCTACGATGCGATAGCGGCGCATGAGGCATCGCTGACCGAACACGCCCTCGCTCGCCTCGCCCAGGTGGAAGGCCTTCGCACCATCGGCCAGGCCCAGGACCGCGGCGGCGTCATCTCCTTCACCATGGACAAGGCCCACGCCCACGACGTGGCCACCTTGCTCGACCGCCAGGGCATCGCCGTTCGCGCCGGCCATCATTGTGCGGAGCCGTTGATGCACCGGTTCAACCTCGACAGCACCGCGCGTGCCAGCTTCGGTATATACACGACGCACGCTGAAATCGATGCGCTGGCCGACGGGCTAAGCCGCGTGCGGGAGTTCTTCGCATGAACCAGACGGATAGTTTTGACGACCTGCGTGATTTATACCAGGAGGTGATCCTGGACCACGGGCGCCGGCCGCGCCACGCGGTTCGTCTGCCGGAATTCAACTCCACCGCCAAGGGTGATAACCCCATGTGCGGCGACCGTGTTCAGGTCTGGATCAAATTCGACGCCGACGCCATCAGCCAAATTGGGTTCGAGGCTCGGGGTTGTGCCATCAGCATCGCATCGGCCGACCTGATGGCCGAGACCGTTCAGGGACGCGCCAAATCGGATACACGGGCATTGTTCGCTTCATTCCGTGAAATGGCGCGCACCGGAAACTGCCCAGCCTGCGACGCGGCCCTGTCGGAGCCGATGGAACGTCTGGCCCCGCTGGCCGGCGTTCATGAATACCCGTCCAGGGTCAAGTGCGCGACACTTCCCTGGCATGCCCTGATCGCCGCGCTGGATGGCGCGAAGGAGGCTAGCAGTGAATGACGTGACCCATACCAGTCACTGTCTGGACTCCGGATGGCGAAACGCCCGTCTCAACTTCCGGACTGCCCGGCGAAGATACCCTGATCGAGGCGATCGCGACTGTGTTCGATCCGGAAATTCCGGTGAACATATACGAACTGGGGCTGATCTACGCCGTCGAGATCAACGACGATGGCGGCGTCAAAGTCGAAATGACGCTGACCGCACCCGCGTGCCCCAGCGCGCAGGAACTGCCGGAGCAGGTGCAGAACGCGGTTCTGACCGTTCCGGGCGTAACTTCCTGCCATGTGGAAACAGTCTGGGATCCCCCGTGGGATCCGTCCCGCATGACCGAGGAAGCTCGGTTACAATTGAATATGTTCTGATCGATCACGACATAGGCTGGACCATGAGCACTACAACCACTGCCCCACGCAAGACCCGCGCCCTGCCGCCCCTGATGACCTTGACCGATGCCGCGGCCGAGCGGCTTCGCGGCTTGTATGCCAAGGGGGAGCAAGGGAAACTGCTCCGTATCGGCGTGAAGACGAAGGGCTGCTCCGGCATGTCCTACGACATGTCGTGGACAGAAGAACCCGCCCCTACGGATGAGGTTGTAAAGGACAAGGACCTGACCGTACTGGTTGACCGTAAGGCCTCACTGTTCCTGATCGGCACAGTGATGGATTACGAGGTTAAAAATCTCACCGCCGGCTTCACCTTCACCAACCCCAACGAAAAGGGCCGCTGCGGATGCGGTGAAAGCTTTCACGTCTGACGCAGCCCACGCCTGCGAAACGCTCGCTCACCAAATGACACCTGTTGTTGAAGCAACTTCATTACAGGTCAGGGGTTTCTATCCCGTCTGACTGGCATCCCGCCAATCGAGGGAGAGTGAGCATGAATAACATTATCTATATCGTTGGTCTCGTGGTCGTCGTCATAGCGGTCCTGAGCTTTTTCGGACTGCGGTAAATAAATGAAAATCGGGCCGTGACGGTTACCTGTCACGGCCCTTTTTCATGCGGGATTATCCGCGGTTGGCGTAGTGATAATCAGGCATGCCGTTCAAGCTGTCCTTGGTGACGCCAGGCATGACGACCCGGTTGTCGCTGCTGCCCTTGGTATTCCCGAACTGTAGCTTGTCGAACGGAACCTCGACCATCTTGCTCCCCATGCCCAGGAAGCCGCCCACCGAGACGACAGCGTTCAGCGTCTTGTCGCTCCCGATGACCAGGTCATCAACACTGCCAATCTTCTCGTCGTGATCATTATAGACCGATGAGCCGACGATTTTGCTTGCACGCATACCGCCATTATCGGTCATCACGGTGTTGCGAGCAGAAGGCGAGTTATAGCCATTGGCTGTCGGATGGCCTGCGGTATCATGCGTCGCCGGCGCTCCCGTCGCGGCGGGTGAATGGTTCGCCGAGGGTGGGGCGGGCGTTTGCGCCATCACGGGCAGCGCAATAGAAGCGGCCAATAGTGAGGCACTGGCTAGTTTGAACACTGGACTTCTCCTCAAACCGGTTTGTCCAACGGATTAAGTCGGACACCGGACTAAACGGCCCAGCAGGCAAACGGTTTTGTGCGTTCATCCCCGATAAGAAACATCCGCGTGAGCGAGTATAGTGGGCGGCTTGTCAGATCACGCCGTCGCTGCGCAGGCGCTCCATCTGCTCAACCGTCAACCCTAGCCGCCCCTGATAGATCTCCGTGTTATTGGCGCCGAGTTCCTTGCCCAGCCAGTTCACCTTGCCGGGGGTCTCGGTCAGTCGGGGAACCACATTGGGAACCGCAAGGTCGCCTGCCCGCTGATCCGTCATGCGCAGGATATTGCCCCGCGCGGCGTATTGCGGATCTTCAAAAATCTCGTCCACGGAATACACCGGGCCGCAAGGAACCTGCGAACGCTCGCACGCCGCCATCAGGTCCGCTCGGTCCATGGTCGCCGTCCAGGCGCCGACGGTTTCATCGACAACAGCCCGGTCCCGCTCCCGCGCAACCAGGGTTCCCCAGCTTTCGGTCGTCGCCAGGTCCGGCCGCCCCATCGCTTCCGCGAGACGCGCGAAGATCTTGTCATTGGTGCAGGCAATGGCGATCCAACGCCCATCCTTGGTCGGATAATGACTGTGCGGCACAACATTGACGGTGCCAGGCCCCATCCGCTGCCGGACAAATCCCTTGTACGCGAACGCGGGCGCCAGTTCGTCCAGGATGCGGAAGATCGGCTCGTATAGCCCGATATCGACGACCTGCCCCCGCCCGGTCTTCTCTCGCGCCTGCAGCGCCAGCAAAGTGCCCAGCGCGCCATACAGCCCCGCCATATAGTCAGGGATGGTCGCCGACCCCGGCGTCACCGGCGCCCGGTCAGGATATCCGGCAAGAAACGACAGTCCACCGAAGGCATTGCCGATGCGGCCAAATCCGGGGCGATCCTTGTACGGTCCTGTCTGGCCATAACCCGAGATACGAACCATGATCAGGCGCGGATTGACCTCGCTCAGGACATCAAAGCCCAACCCCCACTTCTCCAGGGTGCCGGGCTGGAAATTCTCGACCATGACATCGGAATCCGCCACCAGGCGCTTCAGCAGCGCCGCCCCATCCGGCTTGCGCAGGTCCAGCGTGATGCAGCGCTTGTTGCGCGATTCCGACAGCCACGGCAGCGAATCACCACACTCGGTCATCGTGCCGAAACGCCGCGTCGCATCGCCGGCCACGGGCAACTCGATCTTGATGACATCGGCGCCGAATTCGCCAAGTTGGGTCGCACAGAACGGACCGGCCAGGAACGTGGAGACATCCAGGACCTTGCAGCCCTCAAGTGCTTGCACGTCGATCATCTCGCTGACTCCAGGACCCGCCGGGCACGTTGCACGATCGGATAGTCGATGAACTGCCCATCGAGTTGGATGGAAGCCAGTCCGGCGGCCTCGGCTTTGTCGAACGCTTCGACGATCCGTCGCGCCTGTGCGACCGCGGCGTCGTCGGGACTGAATGCGGCATTGGCACCGGCGATCTGATCGGGATGAATGCACATCTTGCCCTGGAAGCCCAGCGCCGCGGCGTGGCGGGCGGAAGCGATAAAGCCGTCCGCATCCCGCAAATCCGCCCATACCGTGTCCAACGGGGGCTGCAGGCCCGCGGCGCGTGATTCCAGCACGCAGGCCGCCCGATGCGGCAGCAGTTCCGCTTCTGAACGGGTCCACACCATGCCCATGTCCAGCGTGAAGTCGCCGGCACCGAACGCCAGGCATTTCGTTCGCGTTCCGGATCGGCAAACGTGCTTCAGATTGCTGATGCCCAGCGCGGTCTCGATGATCGGAATCAGGTCGATGGCGCCAACCGCCAAGCCCCGCTCGCGTTCCAGGTTGGCGATCAACCAATCGGCCGTCCGCAGTTCATGAGCATGCTCCACCTTGGGCAGGATGATCCCATCCAATCCAATTCGAACAACAGCCTCGATGTCGCCAAAACACCACTCCGTCGTCAGCGCATTCACCCGGACATACAGCTTGCCCGCGCGAGCCATCCCCAGGGCTTCGACCACCTCCCGCCGCGTTGCGGATTTCTCGCTGACGGCAACAGCATCCTCTAAATCCAGGATGACTCCGTCGGCGGCCAGGCCCAGGGCCTTTTCAACCCGGCGCGCGTGGTTCCCAGGTGCGAACAGCAGGCTTCTCATTGCGCGGCCCTCCGCCTCTCATGCCAATCCGCCGCACGCGGAATTGGCAGCCCCAGGTTGTCCCGCAGCGTCGTTCCCCGATAATCCTTCTGGAACAGACCCCGACGCTGCAACTCCGGAACCAGCAGGCGGACGACATCTTCGTACGCACCCGGCATATGCGTCGCCGCCAGGACGAAACCATCACAGGCAGGCGCGGTAAACCACTCTTCCATCTGGTCCGCCACCGACTTCGGCGTGCCGCAGAACACCTTGTGCTCAGCGATCGTCCCGCGCCCCGATACCTCCACGAAATCCCGCACGGTCGGGTTCTTCTTGCCCGAGAACTTAACCACTCGTTCGCGGAATCCGTGCCAGGAGAAAGCCGCCAGTTCCTCATCACTGAACGGCTCATCATACCCCTTGGCGCCAAAATCGTAGTTCAGCACCTCGGATATCAGCACCAGCGCATCGACAGGCTTGGCCGACGCCGCGATGACCTCGCGCTTGGCTTGCGCGGCCTCCTCGGACTCCGCCACGATCACGTAGCACGCTGGCGCGACATGGACCTGCGACGGATCGCGCCCGGCGGCGGCAACGGCATTCTTGAAGGCGGCATATTGCTGCTTGCCGGCCTCAAGGTTGTGATAAATCACAAACACCAGTTCCGCCCACTGCGCGGCGAACGACTGGCCGCGTCCGGATTGTCCCGCCTGAAATCAGCACCGGATGGCCCTGCGGCGAACGCGGCACGCTGAACGGCCCGCGTGACTTGAAATACTTGCCCGCGTGATCCAGCCGATGCACTTTCGCCGGATCAGCGAAACGATTTTCCGCCTGGTCCAGGATCAGCGAGTCATCTTCCCACGTGTTCCAGTGCCCCATCACCACGTCCATGAACTCGTCAGCGCGGTCATAGCGCGCGTCGTGTTCCATGTGTTCGGCGACCCCGAAATTCAACGCTTCGGCACTGTTCAATGACGTAACGATGTTCCAGGCGACCCGCCCCTTCAGCATCAGGTCCATCGTGGCGAACACGCGCGCGACGTGATACGGCTCGTAATACGTCGTGGAATACGTCGTGCCCAGGCCAAGCTTCGATGTCGCCATCCCCATCGCCATCAGAATCGTCGACGGGTCCATCTTCACTGCCCGCACACCGGACGCCACCGCGTCGGCGTGGTGACCCGTGTACAGATCCGGCAAAGCCAGCCTGTCATCGAAAAACGCAAGCTGGATCTTGCCGTCTTCCAATGTACGGGCAATCCGCTGATAATATTCCGGTGTCAGGAAATCCATCATCGTGGAGGGATGGCGCCACGATCCTGGAAGGTTGGAGCAGTTCTGCGCCTGCAAAAATGCGACCAGGGTCATCATGCGGTTCATTGCACCGTCTCGCTTTCAGATCGGCAAATCGACATCCAGCAGCGGAGCATGCTGCTGACAGCCATAAACATCAGTGTCACCAAAATCCCCGGCGGGAACCAGCCGGGGAAACGTCGCCTTGAACGCGAAAGCCGCGTCGTACGGGGTAAACAGGACCTGCCGTTCGGGGACATTATAAAGCCGGGCAAACAGGCCGGCGCACAGCACCCCCGTCGCTTTCACCCGCTGGAATGTCGCGGCGTCTTCGAATACCACGTCAACAGTCAATTCGAATGGCCCGGCATTCTTGCTCTTGCAGACCTTCGCCACATCCTTGATCAGTGCCATGTCACAGCACCTCGTAGTGGATGCCAAACGGCTCCGTGGGATCGTCCAGTTCCGCCACGTGGTAAACGCTGAAACGATAGACCGGCCCAACTTCAATATCCGACGGTGAGAACGGGAATGCCATGTTCCCCTCACGGCATAACCGGCCAGGAAAATCCGTGTGCAGCATATTGGTGCGCGCCATGCCCAGGACCGCGCTGGCCATCTCCTGGCTTTGCCGGGAGACGACTTCCAGCACGAACCCAAGCTCATGCGGCAGCGCAGCCGTCAATGGCTCCCGAACGCCCATCACGCCATCACGGCCGTAGATACGGATACCAAGCTGGTAACTGTCCGCGGAAGCACCGAATGCCGCCGCTTTCGTTGCAACCTCGGTTCGCACGCTGTCGATGAAATCGTCCAGCCGCCCAATCAGCAGCGGGTCACGCGTGCCGCAGACGCAAATGGAGCGATAGCCGGCCAACTCAACGCCTTCCAGTTTGACCGTATACCGCTCCGCCGGGTTCCAGCGCATCCCGGAAATCCGCACCGCCCGATCGCTGACGGCGTCAAACCGGCATTCAGAGGTATCCAGCATCCCGCCTGGCTCGATGTGATGAATGGGGCTGCTGTTTTCGTGCAGCGAGTGATTTGCGATCGACAGCGGCGTGCAGCGGCGCGCGGGATTGGTTGGCTCGCATTCGACATGGTCTTCACGGACCGTCACGAACAGGCAGTCGTGCCCTTTGGGGATCGACGGTGTCGCGCCACATTCCAGCATCTTGCCGGCATACCAGGACGGAGCCGGCGGCAACTGCGCCCGCGTTGCCGCCGCCGCCCACGATGCGGGATCGCTCGCCCGCCCAGCCAGCACCACTTGCGCACCGGCATCCAGCGCCGCGATGAAAGGCTCCGGCCCCATCATTCCGACGATCCGCGCCGACCGGTCGATCACCGCATCGCTCAGCGCGCCCTGTCCGGCCAGCGGCTTCACCCGCCCCGCCGCGACACGCCGCTTGACGCTTTCCTTGTCCTGTTCGGCCTGGATCAGCGCCATCTTGAAGTGCAGCCCGTCTTCACGGGCGATTTCCCGCGCCATCGTCGCGACCAGCTCCAGATGCGGCGCGCCACCCGCGCCACCACTGGTGCCGATCACCAGCGGGATGCCCTCCCGCACCGCCGCGTTCAGCATCAGCCGAAGATCGCGGCGGATCGCGATCGGCGAGCAGAACGGCTTGCCCGACCCCAGGTAATGCGGCCCCGGATCAACACTGCCGCCATCAACGCCGATAACATGCGGCCGCCGTTCCAGACCGGCCTTCAGCGAGGCCTCCGGAAAGCCATACCCAAGGATCGCGCTGGTCGACAGCAGCCGGATTTCTTTGCTCATGCCACCGGGCTCATATCACTGCACTCATGCCGCCGGGTCGCGGTTTGGCTGTGCCATGTTCGGTTCCTCCGACCTATGGAATGCACCGGACCGGCGCGCCCGGCAAGCCAGGCTAATTCAGGAAAATCTTCCCTGGGTTCATCACGCCGCGCGGATCGAGCGCCTGCTTCACCGCCCGCATCACCGTCAGCGCCTCGGCGCCGTGCTCCTGCTCCAGGAACTCCCGCTTGCCGATGCCGACGCCATGTTCGCCGCTGCAGGACCCGCCCAGGGCCAGCGCCCGCGCGACGATCTTCTTGTCCAGCTCCCACGCCCGCGCCAGCCCGTCCGGCTCCGGCGGCACCATGATGACGGTATGGAAGTTGCCGTCCCCAACATGCCCGACGATCGGCGCCGTCAGGCCGGACGCCGCAATGTCCTCCTTCGCGCCCAGGATCGCCTCGTTCAACCGGCAGATCGGCACGATCGCGTCGGTGGCGATCCCCTTGTGCCCCGGCTTCAACGCCAGCGCCGCCCAATAGGCGTCATGCCGCGCCTGCCACAGCTTGGCGCGCGCCGCCGCTTCGGCCGCCCAGGCGAAAGCCCAGCCCCTCGTTCGCCAACGCGATCTCCTCCGCCTGCCCCGCCTGTTCGGCGACACCCGCCGAAGTGCCATGGAACTCGAAGAACAGCGTCGGCAGCGCCGCAAGCCCCTCCAGTTTCGAGTAGGCGATGCAGGCGGCCATCTGCACCTCGTCCAGCAGTTCCATCCGCGCCACCGGGATCCCGACCTGCAGGATGGCGATCACTGTTTCCACCGCGTCGCGCAGCGTCTGGAACTGGCAGGTGGCCGACGACACCGCCTCCGGGATGCCGTGCAGCCGGAGCTGGATTTCGGTGATGACGCCCAGCGTGCCCTCCGACCCGACGAACAGCCGCGTCAGATCGTAGCCCGACGCCGATTTGCGCACCCGCCCGCCGGTGCGGATCAGCCGCCCGTCCGGCATCACCACCGTCAGGCCCATCACGTTGTCCCGCATCGTGCCGTAGCGCACCGCGTTCGTGCCGGAAGCGCGGGTGGCGGACATCCCGCCGATGGTGCAGGCGGAGGTGCCGGGATCGACCGGAAAGAACAGGCCCAGATCGCGCAGATGCGTGTTCAACTGCTCCCGCGTCACCCCCGCCTCCACCCGGCAATCCATGTCCGGCTGGCTGACATCCAGCACCCGGTTCATCCGCGACAGGTCCAGCGTGATCCCGCCACGCACCGGCGTCACATGCCCCTCCAGCGACGTGCCCGCGCCCCACGGCACGACCGGCACGTGCTCGGCGTGGCATAGCGCCATCAGCCGGCTTGCTTCCTCGGTGGTTTCGATGAACGCCACCGCGTCCGGCAGCACCGGCGGCTGCGCGTCCTCGCCATGCGAATGCTGTTCGCGCAGCGCCGCGTTGGTGGTGATGCGATCGCCGAGGAACTCCCGCGCGGCGGCAATAACGGCTTCGACAGGCATGGATGGTTCCTGGCAGTGCGTTTGGCGCAGGATTGGACCCGACCGCGCCGTCCTGGCAAGCATTCCGGCGTCAGCTTCCCCGCGCATAACGCCCCGTCGATGACCTGCGCATGCCAGCGCCGGTACGTTGCGCCAGGAGTTGCCACGTCGACACCGGCCAGGAATTAACCAGAGCGAGGCGACCATGACACCTAAGGACCAGGCTCTCGTTCGCAACTCCTTCGCCAAGGTCGTGCCCATCGCGCCCGCAGGCCGCGGCGCTGTTCTACGGCCGCCTGTTCGCGCTCGATCCATCCGCTAAGGCCCCTGTTCACTGGCGACATGGCCGAACAGGGCCGCAAACTGATGGCGATGATCGGCACCGCCGTCGCCAATCTCGATCGGCTGGACACCATCGTCCCGGCCGTCCAGGACCTCGGTCGGCGCCACGCAACCTACGGCGTCCGCCCGGAGCATTACGACACCGTCGCCGCCGCGCTGCTCTGGACCTTGGGACAAGGCCTCGGCGATGCTTTCACCCCGGAGGTGGAAGCCGCATGGACCGAGGCCTATACCATCCTCGCCACCGTGATGAAGGACGCCGCCGCCGCATGACGCCAACGATCAATGCCGACCGACTGTGGCAATCCATCATCGACATTGCTCGCATCGGCGCCGACGCCGGAAGGCGGCAGTTGCCGGCTCGCCCTGACCGCCGAGGACACCGAGGCCCGTGCCCTTTTCCTGCGCTGGTGCCAGCCGCTCGGCCTGCGGCATGAGCAGGATGCGATCGGCAACATGTTCCTCCGCCGATCCGGCACCGACGCCGCCGCTCCCGCCGTGGCGTTCGGCAGCCACCTCGATACCGTCCCCACCGGGGGCCGGTTCGATGGCATCGCCGGCGTCCTCGCCGGCCTGGAAGTGTTGCGCGCACTGCACGACGCGGGCGTGACCACCAGGGCGCCGCTCGAACTGGTGAACTGGACGAATGAGGAAGGCAGCCGCTTCCGCCCCGCGATGATGGGCAGCCGCGTCGCCGCCGGACAATTCCCGCTGGAATCCGCCCTGGCGATCACCGACGACAACGGCATCTCGGTCGAGAAGGCACTGGCGGAAACCGGCCAGGCAGGCCCGCTCACTCCGGCGCCACGCGATTGGGCCGCCTGGCTGGAACTGCACATCGAGCAGGGACCGGTCATGGAAGCCACCGGCGCCCAGATCGGCATCGTCACCGGCACCATGCACGCGCGTTACTTCCAGTTGGTCGTGACCGGAGAGCCCAGCCATGTCGGCCCGACGGAAATGAACCGCCGCCACGACAGCCTGGCTGCCGCCGCCGAAATCATCCTCGCGGTCGAGCGCATCGGTCTGGAAGCCGAACCCGCCGGCCGGGCAGCGCGAGCTGGATCGAGAATGTGCCGAATGCCCGCGGCAACGTCTCGCACATAACCCGCCTGCACTGCGATGTCCGCCACAACGACGCGGATGCCGCGATCGCCATGGAAGCCGGGCTGCGCGCGGTCTTGCCGACATCAGCCGCCCGCCGCGGCGTTCGGATCGACATTGATCCATACGCCACGTTCGGACCGGTCGTGTTCGACCCGGGCCTGGGCGCCCTGCTGCGACGACAAGGCCGCAGGCACGGCAGCTTTCCACGCGGGACATGGTCGCCGCCGCCGGCCACGATTCAGTGCTGATGGCCCCGCTGGTGCCCAGCGCCATGCTGTTCGTCCCCAGCGTCGCCGGGATCACCCATAACCCGAAGGAATACTCGACCAAGGAACAAGTCGCCCACGGAGCGCAGGTGTTGCTGGACGCTGTGCTGCACCTTGCGGCAGGCGGATCAGTCGGAGAATGAGCCGAACGGACAGCCGCCATGCTCCAGCCGGCACAGTCGTCCCCCGCTGGCGCTGCATAACCCCGGTCCGGCGTCCCCGGACCGCCTGACAATCCCGGCCAGGGCGGCAACGAAGCCTGCGTCGGCATTCTGCGCCGGCACCCGGAAATATCCTCGTACCCCAAGTTTCGCCGCCAGGTCGCGGTATTCCACGTCAAGCTCCACCAGGGTTTCGCTGTGTTCGGACACGAATGCGATCGGCACCACCAGCAGCGCCGTCTGATCCTTCGCCGCCCGCTCGATCTCCGCCTCCGTGCTGGGTTCGATCCATCGCTGCGGCGTGGCCCGCGACTGGTAGCAGATGACCGAATCGACCATCGCTCCCCAGCTTCCCAGGACCGCGGCGACCGTCTGCTCCACCTGCCACTGATACGGATCGCCGCCCCGGATGATCACCTCCGGCAGTCCGTGGGCGGAGAACAGTATGCGCAGTGGCACCGCTGGATCCAGCGCGGCACGGGCGCGATCGTAGGCGGCCCTGACCAGGGCTGTCGTCGCCACGACAAACCCGGGGTCGATCGGATAGCAGCACACCGTCGTGGTGCTTGCCGCCAGGCCAACCCGCACCGCCGCCTGCCGCCACGCCGCAAGCGAACTGCCCGTCGTGGTGGTCGAGAACTGAGGATACAGTGGCAGCAGAACGACCTCGTCGGGCTCCCATGCTCTCACCGCCCGCGCCGCCTCCAGGCTGAATGGATGCCAGTAGCGCATGGCGATAAAGCATTTTGCCTCAACCTCCGGCAACGCCATTTCCAACGCGGCTGCTTGTTCCCGCGTCAGTTCCAGCAACGGGGACTTGCCCCCTAGCAGGGCATAGTTGGCGGTGGCCGGCGCGACGCGCGCCCGGGCGATGATCCTCGCCAGAAACGGCCGCACGAAGAACGGCACCCGCAGGATGGCCGGATCGCGGAACAAATTCAGCAGAAACGGCTTGATCGCCTCCGGCCGGTCTGGCCCGCCCAGGTTGAACAGGACGATCGCGATCCTGCGCCGTGCTTCGGAATCCCCCGCCAATGCCTTTGCGTCGGCACTCGGATCCGGAAGGTCGGCTGCCGAAGGGCCGCCATCAGCCAGGGCCATCCCAGCATCCGGGCGCCGCTCCTCATCGATATCCACGCCCGATCGCGGTTCGCTAACCGGCACGCACAAGTTCCAGCAACGCCGCCACGTGCTCCGGCGGAGTCTGTGGGACGATCCCATGCCCCAGGTTGAAGACGAACGGCCGTCCGCGCATCGCCTCCAGGATCGACGTCGTCTCCCGCGCCATCGCCGCCCCGCCTGCGACCACCGCCAACGGATCGAGGTTCCCCTGCACCGCCACCTGCCGCGGCAGCATCGCCGCCACCGCCGCGATGTCGCTGCCGGTATCCACGCCAACAGCGGCCACCCCGGTTCTCGCATACTCACCCGACATCAGGCCCGCCAGCCGGGGGAACCCGATCACCGGGACCGCGGGATGCCGCAGCTTCAGCGCCGATACGATCCGCGCGGCAGGCGCGATGCAGTGGGCACGAAACAACGACGGCGCCAGGACTCCGGCCCAGGAGTCGAACAGCATCAGCACCTCGGCGCCGGCCAGCACCTGAGCCGACAGGTATTCGATCGACGCCTCTGTCAAAACATCCATCAGCCTCTGGAACAGCGCGGGTTGGGCGTATGCCATCCCCCGCACATGGGCGAAATCCTTCGATCCGCCACCCTCGATCATGTAACAGGCGACGGTAAACGGTGCGCCCGCGAACCCAATCAACGTGGTGTCGGCGAAACCCTCCGTCACCAGGCCGGCGCGCACCCGCCTTACCGTCTCCATGATCGGCGCCACCCGCTCGCCCACCCGCGCGGGGTCCAGCGCCGCCACACCTGCCGCGTCCCGCAGTTTAGGCAGGACCGGCCCTTCGCCCTCCTTGAACTCCAGCCCGTGGCCCAGCGCCCAGGGCAGCATAAGGATGTCGCTGAAGAGAATCGCCGCATCGAACCCATAACGCCGGATCGGCTGCAACGTGACCTCGGCGGCCAAAGCCGGAGTCGTGCACAGCGCCACGAAATCCCTTACCCCGGCCCGAACCGCCCGGTATTCCGGAAGGTACCGCCCAGCCTGGCGCATCAGCCAGACCGGCGGTGGCCAAACCGCCTCGCCGCTCAACGCACGCAGCAAGCGCTTCATTTTGAAATCCCTTAACCGCCAATGGCCAAGCGGCCTGTCTCGAAGTTATCGGCCCGCGGGTCAAGCGATGACCACCCCATCTTGCCGCCGTGACGTCAATCCCGCGCGCGGGCCATCGGCCCGGATGTTCATCCCCACCCGGGGCTTTTCACCTGCGCGGCTGCATGGCCCGAAGGGATGAAAATCGTAATTTGTTTTGTGTTCGCGGCTCCCCACTTCAGCTACATAGCCGGCGACCACGCCAAAGGCGTAGCCGTCCAAGTCCGGACGCCGCCAACCCCGGCTCACGAAAAGACCCTCTATGCATCCCCAACCCCTACCGACCCAGGAAGCCGGGGCGGCGCTCGACCGGCGCGCTCTCCTCGCCAGCATCGCGCCTTTTCAAGTGCCTTCGGTCCGCCGCAGCGTCACGCAACTCGCTATCACCGCCGCGCCGTATGTTACGCTCTCGCTTTCATGTACTACGCCTATTACCACATCTCCCCGTGGCTCAGCCTGGCGCTGGCGCTGCCCGCTGCCGGTCTCGTGGTCCGCTTGTTCATCATCCAGCACGATTGCGGCCACGGCGCCTATTTCAAGTCGCGCCTCGCCAATGAAATCGTCGGCTGGCTGTGCAGTCTGACAACCTTCACGCCCTACGCGCTGTGGCGCAGGCATCATGCGGCCCACCATGCGGTGTGGAACAACCTGGACAAGCGCCCGACCGGCGGCGACATCTACTCGGGCTGCCTGACGCTTAAGAATATCAGGCCCTTTCGCCGATACGCCAACGGCTCTACCGCGCGGCGCTGCATCCCCTGGTCTCGCAACTCCTGCTGCCACCCGTCGTATTCATTCTGGTCTATCGGATCCCGTTCGATACGCCGAAGGGCTGGCGCAAGGAGCGGATCAGCGTCTACCTGACCAACCTGGCCATCGCCGCCTTCCTGCTGACGTTGACATTGTTACTGGGGTGGGAGCCTGTCTTGCTCGTGCAACTTCCGGTTATCGCCGCGGCCTCGATTATCGGCGTATGGCTGTTTTCCGTGCAGCACCGGTTCGAGCATTCGCTCTGGGCCCGCCAGACTGACTGGACCGCCGGCCGGCGCGGCGCTTGCAAGGCAGTTCCTGGCTCAGGCTGCCCAAGGTCCTGCAATGGTTCACCGGCAACATCGGCTTCCATCACGTCCATCACCTGATGCCGCGGGTGCCGAACTACCGCCTGCAGGCCGCGCACCGGGCAGACCCCGCATTCGCCGGCAGCGTGACGGGGCTGACGCTGTGGCAGGCCCTGCGCGCGCCCAGCTTCACGTTGTGGGATGAAGCAAGGGGCTCCATGGTCCGCTTCCCGAAGCGGCGGCGGTAGGCCAAAAACGCCTCACCCCTCCCGTCAACGCGCCAGGCCGGCTCCCGCCGGCCCGTCAGAGGCTTCCTGTTCCGCGGCTTCCGTACTGGCTGGATCGGCCTTGCGCGTGCGGGCAAGCCGGTCCGCGCCCTTGGTGTCGCCGGATTCAGCTTGTTCCAAGCCCTGACGGGCCTGTCCGACCACCTTCGCGGCAGGCTTCTGATCCTTGGAGCCTTCGTCAGCCATTATATTCTCCCGTTCGTGAGATGACCCAATAACGCCGTCATCGCGCTGGAGCGGACATCAACACGCTTGTTTGTACCCCGCGCGCACCCGAGCGCGGCCAGTCCCGAAGCGTAACCTTTCCCGACGCCCAGCCCTCAGCCGCGGCTCCGGATGCGGCATAAACTTGCTTCGATTCGCCATATTCGTGCTTTTTCCGGAATGTTACTGGCAAAAGGTCGGTGCGATATCCTAACTGATCGCCACACCTTTCCATACCCTCCCCCACACCGAGGAATTCCCTTAGTGATCATTGACGCGAATAACCTGCCCAACGGCACGCTGTTGGACGCCGAAATATGCATCATCGGCGCCGGGCCCGCCGGGATCACGCTCGCTCGGGCATTCGACGCCCAGCAGGTGCGCGTGATCCTGCTCGAGGGCGGTAAACTCAAGCGGGACCGCGCCGGCCAGGCACTCTACAAGGGCGAGAGCGTCGGTCTCCATTACGAGGACCTGGATCAGGCCAGGTCGCGCTATTTCGGCGGCAGTTCGAACTGCTGGGGCGGTTTTTGCCGCCCGCTCGATGCCCATGACTTCCAGGTGCGCGATTGGGTCCCCAACAGCGGCTGGCCAATCAGCCGCGATGATCTGTGGCCCTTCTATCAGCGTGCCCAGGCACTCCTTCAACTCGGTCCGTTTGAATACGACGCTGCAAAATGGGAGGATTGGATAGGCAGGCCGGATGCCCGGCAGGTGCGGTTCGACCGCGGCCGCGCGATGAGCATCATCTCGCAACTCAGCCCCCCTACTCGTTTCGGACGATACTATCGGCAGGACATTGCTCAATCACGGAACGTTTCGGCTTATCTCAACGCCAACGTGACCGAGATCGAGACACCTGACACAGGCTCGAAGGTCAGCCTGGTGCATGGCCGCACCCTCGCCGGGTCGACGTTCGAAGTTGCGGCGCGCTACTACATACTGGCCACCGGAGGCATTGAAACGCCGCGCCTGCTGCTCGCTTCCAATCGCCATCAGCCCGCCGGCGTCGGCAATCAACACGATCTCGTCGGCCGCTACTTCATGGATCATCCCAGGCTGCGCAGCGGAACGGTGATCTATAGCGATCCAAAAGCCCACAGTGTCATCTACGACCTGCATGCGACGCTGCCGGGCGGCGTTCGTTCTCAGGGCGTTAAAATCGGCGCCTATTTCGGCCTCACGCCGGAAACCCAGCGCGAGGAGCGCGTCAGCAACACCCGTTGCTATGCGGTGTCGCGCCATGTTGGCGACGACGACGCGACTTACACGGCGGTCAGCCATCTGCGCCAGGCCATCCATGGCGCGGGCTCGATACTCGACCGGTCGCGATCCGATATCACCAATATAATCAGGCAACTGCCAAACGTCGCGGTGCTGGCGGCGGGATTGAAGCTCAGGCTGCCGTTCCTGTCCCGCGGCTACTCGCTTGAGACCGTGGTGGAACCGACGCCGCTGCCAGACAGCCGGGTCACCTTGGGCGACGAACGCGATCGCCTTGGGGTCCCAACGGTGCGCGTTGATTGGCGCCTTGGGGAACTTGAAAAGCGCACCATCCGCCGGACGCAGGAAATCCTTGGTGAAGAAATGGCGCGCGTGGGCGCCGGCAAAGTGCTGGTCGATGCACCGAACGAGGGCGATCCATGGCCGGATTTGTTGAACGGCTGCTGGCATCACATGGGCACCGCCCGCATGCATGCCGATCCGCGCCAAGGCGTCGTCGATGCGCAGTGCCGCGTGCACGGAATGCAGAATTTGTTCGTTGCCGGCAGTTCGGTCTTCCCGACCTGTGGTTCGGACATGCCAACGATCACGATCGTCGCTCTGGCACTCCGGTTGGCGGACCACATCTCGTCCTTGCCGGCCGATAGGGTGGTTCGAAGCGCCAGCCACGCGCCAGCACCGGCACCGGTGGACTGAACCGGACGGCCGGCGGACGGCCAGGCTGCCGCCGGTCCGCCTGGAAAGTTGGTCGACAAGTCTCTCCGGCCGGACAATCCGGTCTATAATCATGCACCGCCCGATTTCGCGGCCCCCGCTGGGTAAACGAACTCGCAGGACCGCAGACAGTATGATCGCCCAACTCACCGGACGAGTGGACGCACTCTCCGACGGCACCTGCGTCATCGACGTGGGCGGCGTCGGCTATCTGGTGCAGGCTTCGTCGCGCACCCTGTCCGCCCTGCCGCCTTCGCCCACGACGGCAAAGGTGCTGATCGAGACCCATGTCCGCGAGGATGCCATCGTGCTCTACGGCTTCGCCGATGCCGCCGAACGCGACTGGTTTCGCCTGCTGACGACCGTGCAGGGGGTCGGCGGCAGGGTGGCGCTTGCGATCCTGTCGGCACTGTCGCCGCGCGACCTGATCGGCGCGATCGCCGCGGGCGACAAGGCCAGCCTGACCCGCGCGCAGGGCGTCGGCCCGCGCCTGGCGATCCGGCTGCTGACGGAATTGAAGGACAAGACCGGCGCCATGCCGGCCTCCTCCACCGGCGTATCCTATACGCCGGTCGCCGCCGCCACCCCGGCCGATGATGCGTTGTCCGCCCTGGTCAATCTCGGCTACCGCCGCCCGGAGGCGCAGCAGACTGTCGCCCGCGTGCTGGAACGCCTCGGCGAGGCCGCGACCCTGGATGCCCTGATCCGTGACAGTCTGAAGGAACTGGCGCAAAGAGCCGCCGGATGAGCGATCGAGACCGCGAAGTATCCGCCGCACGGCAGCCGGAAGACGCCGCCGAGGCGTCCCTCCGGCCGCAAACCCTGGCCGATTTCACCGGCCAGAAGGCCTCCCGCGAGAACCTCGCCATCTTCATCCAGGCGGCGAAAGCGCGCGGCGAGTCGCTCGACCACGTGCTGCTGCACGGACCGCCCGGCCTCGGCAAGACCACGCTGGCCCAGATCGTGGCGCGGGAACTTGGGGTCGGCTTCCGCGCGACATCCGGTCCGGTGATCGCCAAGGCCGGCGACCTTGCCGCGATCCTGACAAACCTGCAGCCCAGGGATGTCCTGTTCATCGACGAAATCCATCGCCTGCAGCCCGCGATCGAGGAAATCCTTTACCCCGCGATGGAAGATTTCCAGCTCGACCTGATCATCGGCGAAGGACCCGCCGCGCGCAGCGTGCGCATCGACCTGCCGCCATTCACCCTGGTCGGTGCGACCACACGGGCCGGGCTTGCTGGCCACGCCGCTGCGCGACCGGTTCGGCATCCCGTTGCGGCTGGTGTTCTACACCCCGGAGGAACTGCGCCAGATCATCGCCCGCGGCGCCCGCCTGCTCGGTCTTGACCTCACCAGGGAAGGTGCCGCCGAGATCGCCGGCCGTTCGCGCGGGACACCTCGGATCGCCGGCCGCCTGCTGCGCCGGGTGCGCGACTTCGCCGCGGTTCAAGGCGATACGCCGGTCGATCGCGCTATCGCCGACGCCGCGCTGAACCGGCTGGAGGTTGATCGGCTGGGCCTGGACTCGATGGACCGCCGCTACCTGCGCCGCATCGCCGAACACCATGCCGGCGGCCCGGTTGGGGTCGAGACGCTCGCCGCCGCCCTGGCCGAGGCGCGCGATACCCTGGAAGACGTGATCGAGCCCTACCTGATTCAGGAAGGCCTGATCCTCCGCACCAGCCGCGGACGCATGCTGGGCGAACCTGGCTGGAGGCATCTGGACTTAAAATGCCGCGGTCGGGAACGCCGTTGCTTGACATACTGGGGCAGGAAGAATGACGGCACCCAAAGCCTGCCCCAGGCAGGCGGAAACCCGGGCGGGTAAATGATTGCTAATCCGCAATCCATCCACCGGATGTCCCTTCGGGTCTATTATGAGGACACCGATGCCGGCGGCGTCGTCTATCATGCGAACTACCTCCGCTATGCCGAACGTGCCCGCACCGAAGCCCTGCGCGACGCAGGAATCCCGCATGCCGACCTGGTGGAACGCTTCGGCCTGATGTTCATGGTGCACCGCGCCGAAATAGATTATGTGCGGCCCGCGAAGCTCGACGACCTGCTGGTGGTCGAGACGGAAACATTGGACGTGGGCGGCGCGACTGTCCTATTGCGCCAGACCGTGCGCGGCCCAACGGGGTCTGCGCGACGCTGCGCATCAAGCTCGCCTGCGTCCGAATCGGAGGAACAAGCCGGCCCGCATCCCGCCGCAATGGCGTGCAGGGATGATTGCCTTGCGTCACGAATCGACGCCAGGGGCCATGATGCGTTGTGACTTGGGAACAGACACCCAAACAGGGGATTAGGCAGTGGATCGGGCAGTGGATGCGGTAAACCTGGGAACGGCCGGCGGCGATCTGTCGCTGTGGGGCCTGTTCATGCAAGCCGACATCGTCGTCAAACTGGTGATGGTCGGGCCTGCTCGCCGCCAGCGTATGGGTCTGGGCCGTGGTGTTCGAGAAATGGAGCACACTGCGGAAAATCAACAAGGAGGCCGACGGCGTTCGAGGACCGGTTCTGGTCCGGCGGCAGCCTGGACGAATTGTTCGACCGCGAAGGCGCCAACCCCAACCACCCGATGGCCGCCGTGTTCGCCGCCGCGATGGGCGAATGGCGCCGGTCGGTGCGCGTCGCCGGCGCCGACATCTCCCACACCAGCGTGCGCGAGCGCATCGACCGCGCCATCACCGTGACGGTGCAACGGGAAATGGACCGGGTCGAGCGCTGGATGGTGTTCCTGGCCAGCGTCGGCGCGACCGCCCCGTTCATCGGCCTGTTCGGCACGGTCTGGGGCATCATGCACTCGTTCTCCGCCATCGCCGCCATGCACAACACCAACCTGGCGGTCGTCGCGCCCGGCATCGCCGAGGCGCTGTTCGCCACCGCCATCGGCCTGGTCGCCGCCATCCCGGCGGTGCTCGCCTACAACCAGATCAGCAACAGCCTGGCCCGGTTCGCCGGCCGGCTGGATAATTTCGGCAGCGAATTCAGCGCCATCCTGTCCCGCCAAAGCGAAGAGCGGAGCTGTAGGCCATGGCGATGTCCCATGAACGCGCGGCCGCGGCCGGCGCCGGGGCCGCTACCGGCCGCTGGCGGAGATCAACGTCACGCCGCTGGTCGACGTGATGCTGGTGCTGCTGATCATCTTCATGGTCACCGCGCCGCTGATGACCTCCGGCGTGTCGGTCGATCTGCCGAAGACCAACGCCCAGCCGCTGAACAGCGACAGCGAGCCGCTGACCGTCTCGATCAAGGCCGACGGCTCGATCTTCCTGCAGGACCAGGCGGTCGATATCGCCGATCTCGTCGACAAGCTGCAGGCGATCGCCAAGAACAACCCGGAGCGGCGCATCTTCGTGCGCGGCGACAAGGATCTCGCCTACGGCCGGATCATGGAGGTGATGGGCACGATCACCCAGGGCGGCTTCACCAAGGTCGCGCTGCTGGCCGAACAGACCGCGGCGCCGGCGGCTGCCCGGCAAGCCGGCCGTCGGACCGCGCAAGTCGGACCTGGGCTCATGCAATTCGCTGCCATGACCTGGGCTGCATCCGCCACTGTGGCAGGTAACAGGCACCGCGTGCTGCAGCAACTGTTCCGGCCCGGTGACGCGCATCCGGTCACAAGCGTCCTGGGCATGACCCCGCGGCCTGCGCATCGGGCTGATCGTCTCGGCACTGCTGCATCTCGCGGTGTTGCTGTTTCTGCTGATCGGCCTGCCGGCCTTCACGCCCAAAGAGGAGGAACCGCCGGAAACCACGGTCGCGATGGTGTTCCAAGGCACCGCCCAGGCGTCGATGCAGGCGCCGCGCCAGGCCCAGGTGCCGGCGCCGGCGAAGGAAGCCGCCCCGCCAGCGCCGCCGGTGACGACGCCGCCGAAGCCGCAGCCGATCGAAGCGCCGCCACCGCCCCGCCTCCCCCACCGCCGCCACCGCCGCAGACCCATGTCGAGCCGGCACCGCCGGCGCCGGCACCGCCGCCGCCAGACGCCGCCGCCGGAGCCGACGCCTGCGCCGGACGTCGTGCCGCCGCCGCCGCGCCCCGCCGACCCCGCCGACCCCGACGCCGCCGAAGCCGGAGCCGCCGCTGCCGTTGCCACCGCCGCCGTTGCCGCCGCCGCCGGCGCCGCCCAGCACGACGTCACAGCCGAACGCGACGAAGAACCCGGCGCCGAACAGCAGTTCGGTGGAGAACACGCTGGAGAAACTGCGCCAGCAGATGGCGCAGTCCGCGCCGCCCGAAGGCCCGGCCCAACCCGCAGTCCGGCGGCCAGCCGAACGGCGGCGGCAATCCGCTGGGCAATGACACCGCCGCGCTCAGCGCCGACCAGCGTGGCGCGATCGGCGACCATGTGCGGGAGTGCTGGACCAAGGACGCCGGCGCGCTGGATATCGACAAGCAGCGCGTGCTGCTGACGGTGACCACCGATGCCGACGGCGTCGCGCGCAAGGCCGAGGTCGCCGGCGACGATGTCGGCCGCATGGGCGATCCCCGGTTCCGCGCGTTCGCCGAACGGGCGATGCGGGCGATCATGGACCCGCGCTGCGCCAACCTGCCGCTGCCGAACAACGTCCTGGGCAAGGTCAATGTCCTGACGTTCCGGTTCAGCCCATGACCATCCGTATCCGACACGACCCCGTCAGGCAGCGACGCCGCACATCGCGCCCGCGTTGCACGAAACCGCCAAGAAGTGGAACGACAACGGCATGATCCATATCCCGAATCCTTCCGTCGGCCGCCGCGGCCTGATCACCACCGCCGCCGGCATGATGACCGCCGCCGCTGGCCTGCTTGCCGCCGCGCCCATTCCCGTTCTTGCCCAGCCCGCGTCGCCCCCGGCCTCCGGCGGCAGCGGCCAGTCCGCCGTCATCGACGTCAACCGCGCGCGGACCGAGCCGATCCCTATCGCCATGCCCGACCTTGGCGGCCCGGACGGCGCCTCGGCGCAGCTTGGCCACGACATGGCCGGCGGTGATCAGCGCCGACCTGGCGCGCAGCGGGCTGTTCCGGCTGATCCAGCAGGCCGCCTTCATCCAGGCCGGCGCCACCGCGGCCGGCGCGCCCAATTTCCAGAACTGGAAGCCGACCGGCGCGCAGGCGCTGGTGACCGGCAGCGTGCAGATCCTCGGCGGCGGCCAGGTGCGGGTGGAGTTCCGGCTGTGGGACATCCTGCCGCAGACCCAGATCCAGGGCACCGCCTACACCACCACCCAAGGCAACTGGCGCCGCATCGCCCACATCATGGCCGACGTGATCTATGAGCGGCTGCTGGGCGAGAAAGGCTATTTCGACACCCGCATCGTCTATATCTCCGCCACCGGGCCGCGCGACCGCCGCACCAAGCGGCTGGCGATCATGGACCAGGACAGCGAGAACAACCGGCTGCTGACCGATGGATCATGGCTGGTGCTGACGCCGCGCTTCCATCCCACGCCGCGACGAAATCGCGTTCATGAGCTACGCCAACAACCGCCCGCGGGTGTATCTGTTCAACCTGACCTCCGGCCGGCAGAGCCTGCTGGGCGACTTCGCCGGCATGACCTTCGCGCCGCGGTTCTCGCCCGATGGCAGCGGCGTGGTCATGGCGGTCGCGAATGGCGGCGGGTCGGACATCATCGCGATGGACCTGAGCAGCCATTCGCCGCGCCGGCTGACCGATTCCGGGTCGATCGATGTCAGCCCCTGCTACAGCCCGGACGGTTCGCAGATCGCCTTCGCGTCCGACCGTGGCGGCGACCAGCAGATCTATGTCATGGGTCCGGGCGGCGGCGGCGCCAAGCGGATCAGCTTCGGCAACGGCCGCTACGCGACCCCGGTGTGGTCACCGCGCGGCGACCTGATCGCCTTCACCCGCTATGCCGGCGATACCTCCAACTTCGCCATCGGCGTGATGCATCCGGATGGTTCGGGCGAGCGCATCCTGTCCGAGGGCTGGCTGGTCGAGGGCCCGACCTTCGCGCCGAACGGCCGGGTGCTGATGTTCTGGCGCGAAACCCGGTCGCAGGACGCGCGCGGCCGAGGATTTTCCTCCCGCCTGGTGTCGGTCGACATCACCGGCTTCAACGAACGCCCGGTCGAAACCCCGACCGACGCCTCCGACCCGGCATGGTCGCCACTCGGCACATGACAGCCAACTCCGTATCAATATCGCGGTCGCACTAAGACCGGCGCTGAACCACGGGCCCGCCGGATGAGTGGACGCAAATATCGCGAACCTCACTCCCCAAGCGTGGATGTGGCATCTTGCCAACGGAACCGGACGCGGCAGCCCGGCTGCTGGGTCATTCCGCCGGGAGGTTTCCGAACTGTGACAAGCGCCGCCCGACACTGTGTTGATCCGGCAACATAGGTGGCCATGTGTCCGCGAATACCCTGCAGGAACTTGACCGCTCTCCACCGGACACGTTAATCGCTCTCGCGGACGGAACGGATTACCGTTCCTTCCTGCGCGGGCATTGCTCGTGCATTGGATTGCACCCCATCCAGGGACGAATAGAAGATGAACATCAAAATCCTCGGCGCCTTGTCCGCCGTCGCCCTGCTGGCGGCGTGCACCACTCCCGCAAACCACCGCCACAACGCCCAGCACCTACCGCCGCCGGCATCGTCCCCGGCAGCCAGGAAGACCTGGTCGCCAATGTCGGCGATCGCGTGTTCTACGACTTCAACACGTCCGCGCTGCGCGCCGACGCCAGGGCAACGCTGGACAAGCAGGCCGCCTGGCTCGCCAAGTATGGCAACGTGAATGTGCAGATCGCCGGCAACTGCGATGAGCGTGGCACGGAAGAATACAACCTCGCCCTCGGCAACCGCCGCGCCAATGCCGCGTCCTCCTACCTGAAGGCCAAGGGTGTCGCCGCCGCGCGCATGACCACGATCAGCTACGGCAAGGACCGTCCGACCGCGCAGGGTTCCAACGAGCAAGCCTGGGCGCAGAACCGTAACGCGATCACCTCGGTTCGCTAACGATCCGACCGCCTGGGAATGGCGCACGCCCTGGGCCAGCAGCGCTGAGGATTGGCCATGCATGGCCTTGCGGACGGTCACTTTCGGCGGCGTCGCTGGTCGATGCCGTCGGTCGATCCCTTCGACCGATGACGTCGGCCGCGCCGACTGAACATCGGCCGCAGGTTCGGCTCTGCCCGTGTCAGGCGCCGGCTAGCGACCGGACCGTTAGCCACGTCTCGGCGCACCGGTGACCGCAGCGATGTACTGCTCCACCGACTCTGCCATCACCTGCTTTGCCTCGATGCGGAATGACCCGCTCCCACCAGCCGCCGTAGATCGTCTCGAACGGCCAAGGCTCCAGCGTCGTCGGCGATTTGCTGACCGTCGCGGCATCCAGCGGGATCAGGTTCGGATAGCTGTGCATGAAGGTCAGGCCCTTGTCGGGCCTCACCTGCAACGTGTCGCCGGTCAGCAGCGCGCCCTGCCCGTCCGCCCCCTGCGCCCAGTGCAGCACGGCGCTGCCGGGAAAATGGCCGCCGCAACGGATCAGTTACGCCCTCGCGTCAGTTCCAGCCGATCACCTTCCCAGAACGTCATCACCGGATCCGGCCGGGTGACGAATGCTGCGGTCCATCGCATGCAGATAGACCGGCACGCTTTCGAACGCATGGCTCCATTCCACCACCGAGGCCAGAAAATGCGGATGCGAGCAGGCGATGCCAGCCAGTCCGCCCAGCGCCTTGATGATCGTGATCGTCGCTTCGTCGAGGAAGCTGATGCAGTCCCACAGGATGTTGCCGGTCGGAGTGCGCAGCATCAATGCCCGCTGGCCGATGGCGAAGGCCGGGAACGTGCCGACGCCCATCAACCCGGCTCCAGCCGGCGGAAAGCGTTGAAGTAGGTCTTCCGCATCGCCGGCAACGTGGTCCAGGCCTGGCCGGCCGGGTTCACGTATTGACGGTCATCCTGGCAGATCAGGCAGCCGGCGGGCGGCGCCTCCGTGTCCGGATACTGGCAGCCGCAAGTGGTGCAGATAAAGGCGGGCATGCGGACATTCTCCTTCAGGATGCGCGATTCAGGCCGGCGAACAGCGCGTCGATCCGGGCCTGCTCCACGTCCTCGATCCGGGCGGGCTGCCAGGCCGGCTTGCGGTCCTTGTCCACCACCATCGCGCGCACGCCCTCGGCGAAATCCGGATGCGCCATGGTGGTGCGCGTCAGCGCGAACTCGGCATCCAGTGCCTGCTTCAACGTCAGGTCGCGGCCGCGCCGCAGCGCCCGCAATGTCCAGTGCAGCGCGGACGGCGAGACCTGCCGCAACGCCTTCAGCGCCGCCTGGGCCCACTCGGCCTCGGCCGGCTTCCAGCCGGCGACGATCTCCGGCGACGGTAGCCGCGGAGAAGCAATGGTCGATCGCGGTCCGATGCGCCGCCAGCGAGAATGCCGGCAGCGGTCTCATTGAACGCGGCCAGCGCGGCGACGCCGTCACTGCGCCAAGGCGGCGGACAGGTCTGGCAAGCGGGCGCGCGGGGTGAAATGCGTCGCCAGACCGGCATGAACCGCGTCCGCGCCGGTCACCCGCAGCCCGGTCAGGCCGAGATAGATGCCAAGCTCGCCCGGCAGCCGCGGCAGCAGGAACGTGGCGCCGATATCGGGGAAGAAGCCGATCGCGGTCTCCGGCATGGCGAACCCGGCATGTTCGGTGGCGACGCGATAAGGCGCATGGACCGACAGGCCGATGCCGCCGCCCATGCAGATGCCGTCGATCAGCGCGATATAGGGCTTGGGATAAGTCGCGATGGTCAGGTTCAGCGCATATTCCTCGGCGAAGAACTGGTCCACCGACGCCCGGTCGCCGGACAATCTGCCCATCCCGCAGCGCGCGGATATCGCCGCCGGCGCAGAAAGCGCGATCCCCGGCGCCCTCGATCACCACCGCATCGACATGCGGATCGTCGCGCCACGTCTCCAGGATGGCGGCACAGGCGCGGATCATCGACAGGTCGAGCGCGTTCAGCGCTCGCGGCCGGTTCAGCAGGATGCGTCCTACCCGCCCGTCGCGGCTGGTGACGACGGTCTCTTCGGTTGTCATACGGCAGTCTCTCCTGGGCACGAAAAGCGGGATGGATCGTGTAACCCGGCCGTTCCCGACTGCCAAGATCGCCCCTCAAGGGCGTACGGCTTGACGCAGGCACACGATCATTATATCATTAATGATAAGTGGAGAAATCAGCATGGCCAGCGTCGTCACCATCAACCGCCAGGATGTGGTCGCGATGATCGAGACCGCGGCAAGCCGTTTCACCAACGGCAATAAGACGGCGGCCGTCGCGATGGCGCTGCAACAACTGCTGGAGCAGGATGCCCGCTGCGGAAGCTTGTTCGGTGCTCATCCCAACTCGGTCCGCGTGCGCGACGGCGTCGATCTGACCGCGCCGGTGCTCGAAAATTCGTCTGACGCAGAGACCGGCTTTGAGATCACGAGGTGAGCGGCTCGATCCTGTTGGACACCCACATCGCATTGTGGCTGGACAGCGGGAGCGAACGGCTGCACCCGCGATTGCGCACACTCATCGACACGTGCTGGCGGAACGGCGGCTCAATCTTGCTGAGCGCGGTCAGTGCCTGGGAAATCGCACTCCTGGTTGATACCGGAAGAATTTCTCTCGACGTCTCCGTTGAAGCCTGGATCGACCGATTTTCCGGCCGGCCCGGCGTCAGAAGCATTCCGCTGAGCCCTCACGCGGCAGCACGTGCCTATCGATTGTATCACCTGGAGCACCGGGACCCCGGCGACCGGTTGTTGATCGCAACGTCAATCGAACTGGCTTGCCCATTGGCAACCTGCGACGCCCGGATCGAGCATTTTGCCAGGGCGCATGGCGCTCAATACGGATTCACGACCTGCGCCTGATCGCCCCGGAAGGCAGTGACCCGGCTTCGCTACCGTCGCCGGTGCCGCCCACTCGGGTGCCGCCCACTCGACAGCCCACCCGGCAACGCCGCATGATCGGCCGATAAGAAAACGGAGGAACCGCATGCGCGTCGCCATCATCGGTCAGCAGGATTTCGGCAAGGCCACCCTGGAAGCCTTCCTGGCCCGCGGCGACGAGGTCGCGGCGGTATTCTGCGCCCCGGAAAAAGGCCGCCCCGACCCGCTGCGCCTCGCCGGCGAGGCCGCCGGCGTCCCGACCCACCAGTTTCCCAAGCTGACCGACCCGGAGGCGCAGGAGGCGCTGCGCGCCGCGCAAGGCCGATATCGGCATCATGGCCTACGTCACCCAGTTCGTGCCGCAGGATTTCTGCAACATCCCCAAATTCGGCACCATCCAGTTCCACCCCAGCCTGCTGCCGCTGCACCGCGGCGCCTCGTCCATGAGCTGGTCGATCATCCTCGGCCGCAAGGAAACCGGCTTCAGCATCTTCCGCCCGAACGACGGCCTGGATGAAGGGCCCGGTCATCCTGACCCGCGCCGTGCCGATCGAACCCGAGGACACGCTGGGCTCGCTCTACTTCGGCAAGATCTTTCCGATGGGCGTCGCCGGACTGATCGAGGTCGCCGACATGGTCGTCGCCGGCAAGGCCCCTGCCCTCGCCCAGTACGAACCGGCCGCCGGCTATGAAGGCATCATCCGCGACGCCGAATCGCAGATCCACTGGGCGACCCATGTCGACCAGACCTTCAACCTGATCCGCGGCTGCAATCCGGCCCCCGGCGCCTGGACAACGCATGACGGCAAGAAGCTGTTCCTGTTCGAGAGCACCAAGCGCATCGCCCGCACCTTCGGTGAGGTGAAGGGCAAGAAAATCGGCCAGGTCGTCGCGCAATCCGGCTCCAGCCTGACGATCCACGGCCAGGGCGGCTTCATCGAGGTGCACCGCGTCCGCTGGGACGGCGGCAAGAAGATCGCAGCGGCGGAGGCCGGGCTGGAGGTCGGCACCATCCTGGGCGGCTGATCAGGCCGCGCCTTGCGACATCATGCGCGTCGTATGGATCGGTCAGCCAATCGAGCGGTACGTCAGGCGTGTCGGACGAGTCCAATCTCGGCACCGATTCGGTTCGGCATGGAAACGGGTCCGGCACACACTTGTTTCCAGGGGGTCGTTGCTCAAAAAGGCGGCGGCCTGTAGCGTCGCTCCATCATCAGGAAGCCGGAAACCCGTCTGTTCATGCCCGTCCGCACGCTCCTGGCCGCCATGGCGCTGCTCGCCGCCCCGGCGCTGGCCGTCAATCGGCCTTCGCCAGCCCCAACGACCTCATGATCGTCACGCGCGACGATTCGCTGCAACGTGCGCTGCAGTCGGCCTATGTCCAGCCATTCACCGCCGTCACCGGCACTGCCGGTCCAGCAGGAAGTCTGGGATGGCGGGATGGACGCGCTGCGCGACCAGGTCAAGGCCACCGATAACAGCTGGGATCTGGTTCTGGTCGATGCCGACGAATTGTCCGACCGGCTGCGGCGAGGGCCTGTTCGAGAAACTCGACTGGTCGGCGATCGGCGGCAAGGACCACTACATGCCGCAGGCGGTCAGCGATTGCGGCCTGGCGCGGTCATCGCCACCACCGTGCTGGCCTGGGACAAAGACAAGCTGCCCGTCGCGCCGTCCTGGTCGGATTTCTGGGACGTGGCGAAATATCCCGGCAAGCGCGGTCTGCGCAAAGGGGTGCGCGGCAACCTGGAATTCGCGCTGTATGGCCGACGGCGTCGCGCCGGCCGACGTCTACAAGACGTTGTCCACGTCGGACGGCGTGGATCGGGCTTTCCGCAAGCTCGACCAGCTCAAGCCCTATATCGAGTGGTGGTCCGCTGATGCCGAGGCCGCCCATATCCTGGCCTCCGGCGATGTGCTGATGACCAGCGCGCCCAGCGGCCAAATCGCCACGCATGGCGGAGCACGAGCACAAGAATTTCGGCCTGCAGTTCACCGGCAGCCTGTTCGAGATGAAAGCTGGGCCATCATGAAAGGCAGCCCGTCCAGCTCGGATCGCGCAGCAATTCCTGTATTTTACCGGCATGCCGGCGGTTGAGGTGCGGCTGCTGCGGCAAAGCGGCGACGCCGGGCTGGCAAAAGGGCTGAATGATGGGCTGCCGCCCGAACTCGTGGCGATCTCGCCCGGCAATCCAGCAAATCTGGCGGCCGGACTGCGGATCGACGTCGGGTTCTGGCGCGACAACCTGGCCAAGCTGCGCCAGCGCTTCGATGCCTGGCAAAGTCACTGAGCCAATGCGTGCTCCGCTGTCCCGGTGACGGACTCAGCCTTCGCCGCGGCCAAAATCCCTCCAGCATCGCCCGGATCCGCTCAGAATCGCTCTGCTCCATCACCCGGCGGGCGAAGCGGACGCAGGCGTCGATCGATACCGACCGGATCACCTGCTTCACCTTGGGCACGGCCGAAGCATTCATGCTCAGCGACCGCACCCCCAGTCCCAGCAACAACGGCGTGAGTTTCGGGGCCGCCGCCATTTCGCCGCAGATCGAAACCGGCATGCGCATGCGCAGCGCCGCCTCGGTGGCGAACTGCACCAGCCGCAGCACCGCCGGGTGGATCGGGTCGTACAGTTCCGCGACATCGCTTTCCGCCCGGTCGACCGCCAGCGTATAGGCGGTCAGGTCATTCGTGCCGATGGAAAAGAAATCCGCCTCCAGCGCCAGCGCATCCGCCGACAGCGCGGCACCGGGCGTCTCGATCATGATCCCCAGCGGCGGCAGCTTTTCCGGAATTCGCTCGCCGCGCCGCCGCAGCCGCCGCGCCACCCGCTCATAAACTTCCCGCGCCGCGCGGACCTCGCCGACGGTGGTCACCATCGGCAGCAGCACGCGCACCGGACCGGCCATCGACGCGCGCAGGATCGCGGCGAACTGCGTCTCCAGCAGTTCCGGCCGGCGCAGCAGCAGCCTGATGCCGCGCAAGCCCAGCGCCGGATTGGTGTCGGCGATTTCGGGCACCACGCCGGCCAGCGTCAGCGCCTCGATTTCCTTCTCGCCGCCCCAGTCCAGCACGCGGATGGTGACCGGATCGCCGTGCATCGCGTCGACGATCGTGCGATAGCTTTCGGTCTGGGTCGCCTCGTCGGGAATGGTCTCCCGGTTCATGAACAAAAACTCGGTTCGCAGCAGACCAATTCCCACCGCGCCGGACTGCACGATCAGCGGCAATTCGATCGGCAGCTCCAGATTGGCCTGCAACTCCACCGCCTCGCCGTCCTGCGTAACCGCCGGCAACCGGCGCAGCCGGGCGTAGCGCTGCCGCTCGCGGGCAAAGGCCGTCACCGCCTTGCGCGCGGCCGCCAGGGTCGCGGCGGCGCGGGTTCAGCATGACCGTCCCGGCGATGCCATCCACCACCGCGACGTCGCCCGGCTGCATCGCATGCGCCAAGCCAGCCGCGCCCAGCACCGCCGGCACGCCCAGCGCGCGCAGCATGACGGCGGTATGGCCGTCCGCACCGCCTTCCTCGGTCACCACGCCGGCCAGCCGCGACGGATCCAGCAATGCCGCGTCCGCCGGGCGCAGCGCTTCGGCGACCAGGATCGCGCCAGCGGGCAAGCCGGCAAAGCTGCGGAACGGCGAGCGGGTCAGGTTGCGCACCAGGCGCCGGGCGATCTCCCCGATCTCGTCGGCGCGGCGTCGCAGCCCGGCGAGGTCCTCGGCCGACAGACCCGGCTCCGCCTGCGCCATGATCGCGTCGGCGATCGCCTGCGGCCTCGGTCATGACCGCGGTTTCGGCCGACAGCAGGGTTTCCTCGATCCGCGCGCGCACGCCGCGCACCAGGCGCGACGGTCCCAGCATGCGGATGTAGGCATCGATCAGCGGAGCGATTTCGGACTGGCTTTCCTCCGGCAGCACCGCCAGCCTGGCGCGCAGTTTTGCCAGTTGCTTGCGCGACTGGACGATGGCGGCTTCCAGCCGGGCGCTCTCGGCGCCGATATCGGAGGCCTGGATCTTCTGCCGGGTGATGACGGCTTCGGGTTCGGTGGTGCCGAACACCGGGCCGATCGCCACCCCGGCGGAGACCGGCTATGCCGTGAAACAGCCGCTCGGCACGTGCTGCGGGGGCAGCGAGGGCGGTGCGGGCCAGTCGCTCGTGTTGGGGCGGTGGTGGCTCAATCCTGTTCATCGAAGCCGGCCTCGACCAGGGCTGCCAGGGCGTCCAACGCCTCCTTGGCATCCCAGCCTTCGGCACGCAACTCGATATCGGCGCCGCGCGCGGCGCCCAGCATCATCAGGCCCATGATGGAGCGGGCGGAGATCACCTGGCCGTCCTTCAGCACGTCGACCGAGGCGCCGAACTGCTCCGCCATGGTGACGAAGCGCGCCGCGGCGCGGGCATGCAGGCCGCGCTTGTTGCAGATCGTGACGACGCGGGACAGAACAGGCTCACCCGACGGCGCGGCGTCGGTCACACGTCTGTCCATTCGCACAGGACCCGTTGGACCCGTTCACCTTGCAGCCATGCAGCACGTGCGACGCGGCGGCGATATATTTCCGGCCGGCATCCTCCGCGCAGGTGACCGCGTCGGCCAGCGGCTGCTTGGACCGCACCTTCGCCAGCTTGACCAGCATCGGCAGGTTGACGCCGGCGATCACCTCCACGCCCTTCCGCTCCATCATCGAGATGGCGAGGTTGCAGGGCGTTCCGCCGAACATGTCGGTCAGCAGCACCACCCCGTCGCCGGTGTCGCACCGCCCGATACAGGCCTCGATCTCCGCCCTGCGGTTTTCCATATCGTCGTCCGGTCCGATACAGACCGTGTCGACGTTTCGCTGTGACCCGACCACGTGCTCCATGGCGGAGCGCAGCTCGATCCGCGAGCCGCCCGTGGGTCACCAGGACCATTCCGATCATGAGCGGACCGAAGTGTCCCGCGAGCGTGGGAGAGCAAGCGAATTCGTAACCGTTCGATGTTACCATCGTATTGTATCAGGCCTCCTATGCCTGAACCGACAAAGCCTGCGCGGCTTTGTCTATGTCGGATTCATCCCGGCGCGCAACCGGGCGGTCCATCAGAAACGCGTCCGCTTCACCGTCCCTCACAAGCTCCCGGTGGGTAACGAACACCCGCCAGGGCGCTGTCGCTGCCACCATCGGCCTGCCGCGCCGCGGCGCGTGAGGTGAGATGATTTGCCAATTTTTCAATCAGATGGACGGACCTATGCCGGCCGCCCGTACACCCAATCGTGATTGTAGCGTATTTTTTGCCTTCTTGCACAAATCTAGGCAAAACCAGTTCGATCAATTCCACGATCCGTGAAAAAAATCTCGAAAAATCCGGATCGGCCTCGACATAGGCCCCGACTTCAGGGTCCAGCCCCGTCCTTGGCCGCAATATGGGATCGTAGTGCGGGTTCCGCAGGAAGCGTGCATCGAATACCAGATCTGCTTCCCGCGGCAGGCCCTTGGGGTAGGCAAACGACATCAGCGACACCGCCATCTGGGCCTGATCGGCATCCGGCGCCGAAATGCCGCTCGATCAGCCGGCGCAGGTTGGCGATCGGCAAGTCCGGAGGTATCGACCACCAGTCGGCTTCCTCCCGCAGCGGTTCGGTCAGCGCGATCTCCGCGGCGATGCCGTCGGCACACCACCCCTTGCGGTGCCAGCGGATGGCGGCGGCGGGTTTCGGTGTAGCGGCGCAGCAGGGTGCTTTCGTCGGCCCAGGCATAGACCAGTTGGACCGCAGCGCCGGGTTGGCGCGCAGCCGGCGCGATGGCGTCCAGCACAGCCGCGGCGTCGAAGCCGCGGGTGCGGGCATCGATGCCGACCGCCAGCTTGATCCGGCTCGCCGCGGGCGATCATCTCCTCCAGCATGGTCAGCGGCGGATTGTCGACCGCTTCGTAGCCGACATCCTCCAGCGCCCGCAGAATCGAGGCCTTGCCGCCGCCGGACAGGCCGGTGACGATCACGACGCTCATGGCTGCTCATGCCGCGAACGCTCCCGCAACCTGGCGTGACCCGCCCAGCGGCGCAATCCAGCGCCAGAGCCACGCGTTCCGGCGCGGATGCGGCGGCGGCATCGATGCGGACGACCGGCACGACCAGTCGGGATGGCGGGCCGGCATCGGCATCCGGTCGGCGTGTCCGTCCAGTTCGACGACAAGCACCAGCCGCGCCCGGGCGCGGTAGGGCAGGCGCACGATGCCCAGGCCGCGGACTTCCAGCAACCCAGCCAGTTCGGCCGGCAGGAAGCAACACCGCCGACGATGTCCACCTGATCGTCCGCCACCAGTTCAAAGCCGCGGGACAGAAGCCGCAGGACCAGGTCGGACTTGCCGGACCCCGGCGGACCGACCAGCAGAATCGCGTCTCCGTCCTTCGATACGCAGCTTCCGTGCATGCGCCGCTGGCTGTGCATAACGAGCGTACTCTGGGCGCTTCATGCATCGGAAAAGGAAGCGGCTTGTCGGGAATGTGCGCCCGTGCCAGCGTCGGCAACAGGATTGATCGATGAGATCGACATCGAAACAATGCGCTGACCGCGGCATGCCGGCGTATCGCCCGTCATGTCGCGCCGACACACCCGTCATGCGGTACGCCGGTGATCGGCAGCCTCGGCACCGAGCCGGTGACCCTGAAGCTCGAGCTGCTGCAGCATGCCGGCAGCTTCAAGCCGCGCGGCGCGTTCAACCGCCTGCTGTCAGCCGCATTGCCCGCCGGCGGGGTGATCGCCGCATCCGGCGGCAATCATGGCGCGGCGGTGGCTTACGCGGCGCGCAGCCTGGGCATGACGGCGGAGATCTTCGTGCCCGCCGGCAACCCCGGCGGCCAAGGTCGCGCGGATCGCCAGCTATGGCGCCCGCGTGGTCCAGGTGGGCGACAGCTATGCCGAGGCACTGATCGCATCGCGCCAGCGGCAGGCGGAGACCGGGGCGCTGGAGGTCCACGCCTATGACCATGCCGATGTGCTGGCCGGCCAGGGCACGGTGGGGCGGGAGTTCGAACAGGACGCGCCGGACCTGACCCATATCCTGGTCGCGACCGGCGGCGGCGGCCTGATCGGTGGAATCGCGGCCTGGTATGCCGGCAGCGCCGCAATCGTCAGCGTCGAGCCGGAGGGCTGCCCGGCGCTGCACGACGCGCTTGGACGCAGGCCAGCCGGTCAGCGCGCCCGGTCGGCGGGCTGGCCGCCGACAGCCTGGGGGCAAGGCAGGTCGGCGACGCTGATGTTCCCGATCGCCCAGCGCTTCGTCAGCCAGGCCGTGCTGGTGCCCGATGACGCAATCGCGGCGGCGCAGCGGCTGCTGTGGGAGCGGTTCCGCCTGGTCGCCGAACCCGGCGGCGCCACCGCCGTGGCGGCCCTGCTGTCCGCGCGGTTCCAGCCCGCCCCCCGGGGCTCGGGTCGGGGTGGTGGTCTGCGGGGCCAATACGAACCCCGGTTTGGTTTCCGGGTAAACGCCCGCCGCGAGACACGCGTATTGAGGCCGAACCGACCGATTAGGGGATGGCTGTGGCAATCCAGGTTGCCTTGCCCTGGCGCCGGACCAGGACCGGCGGCAAACGGCCGGGATTGTGCGGCCTTGCTGCTCGATCAGGCGCATCGCCTGATCGGGGTCGCTGACCGGGTTCTGCTGCACCTGCAAGATGACGTCGCCTTTCTGGATGCCGCTGTCTGCGGCGGCACCCATCATGTCGATGTCGGTGACGGTCACACCTTGGTTCGGGACGGATACCATCGTCAGCCCGAGCTTGCCGGGCTTGTGCATGACGGAAGCGGGCGCTGGGTCCTCCGGGTAAGCCTGTATCTTGACATGAACCTTCATCCGCTGGCTGCCGCGCTGCAGGTCCAGTTCGGCGTCGCTGCCAACCGACGCGGCCGCTGCCTTTCGGGCCAGGTCACGCGGGTCCCACACCTGCTGACCGTTGAATGCAACGATCAGGTCGCCCGGCTTGATATGGCCCCCCAGCATTCGGTCGCCATTGTCGTCCAGGCCGGCGACCAGCGCTCCGCTCAGGTCGGTTATCCCGATCGCCTGCGCCAGCATCCAGGTGACCGGCTGCGTGCGCAGCGGCAGCATCCCAGCGCCGACCTTGCCGTTGTTCGCCTTCATCCGGGTGATGACGAAGCGCAGGTCGTTCGATGGGATGGCGAAGCCGAGACCAACCGAGCCGGTTCCGGGCGCAATGATGACGCTCGTCATGCCCACAACCTCGCCCTCGGCATTGAACAGCGGGCCGCCCGAGTTCCCGTGGTTGATCGCAGCATCGGTCTGGATGTAGTCGTCGAACGGGCTCTCCATGATGTCTCGATTGACCGCGCTGACGATACCCGTGCTGGCGCTGCCGACGAAACCGAATGGGCTGCCGATGGCAACCACTCGTTCCCCCACGGCAAGCTTATCGCTGTCACCCAACGAAACGAACGGCATGTCCTTCCAACCGTCGACCTTGATCAGCGCGATGTCGGCGCTGAAGGTGGTTCCGATCACCCTGGCAGGGTGGCGAACGCTGTCGTTGGTGACCGCAAAGACGGCGATGGCATGCTCGACCACATGCTTGTTGGTGGCGATGTAACCGTCCTGATCGATCATGAAGCCCTGAACCGATGGCCGTCATCGTGTCCTAGGATGCGGACACGATCCGAACCAGCGCTTGCCGCCGGCGTTTGGCGGGGGGCGGCCGCACGACGACGATCTCGACAACCGCCTCTGACGCGTTCGACCATCGCGGCGATCGGATCAGGACCTGGGCGGCACGGGATCGAATATACCGGTGTCTGAGCAACTGGGCGCAGCGCCAGCAGCCGAGCCGCGGCAGCGGTTACAGCGAAGTCTTCATCGACGCTCCCACCGTTGGACGGCCCAACATCAGGCGGGTCCGGCCCTGAATACACGACTCAACAACCACTCGATTTACTCTCGGCCTCGTGGGCTCTCCATCGCATCACTCGACCAACGGCCTGGTGTCCAGACCACCCGGCATGTCGCGGCAAACCCAGGCGCTCGCTTCCCTTGACACCATGCCCCGCCTGAACCTTGATCGGCGCAACACGAAAGGCGGGGAAGCGATGACCCAGAAGACCAAGCTGCGAGGCAGTTTTCGCGGAGGCCGTGGCCGACATTCCGGATGGCAGCACCATCGCGTTCGGCGGGTTCGCCATGCCGGGCACGCCGTTCAACCTGATCAAGGCGCTGATGGAGCAGGGTGCGAAACGCCTGACGCTGGTCGCGCAACACCACCGGCGGGGCGCAGCAGCCGCGGATGCCGGACATCGGCATGCTGGTGGAGAACGGCCAGGTCGCCAAGGTCATCTGCGCCTTCACCGCCGCCACGCCGCCCAACCGATGTGCTGCCGTTCACCAAGTACTACGAGTCGGGCGAGGTCGATGCCGAACTGGTGCCGCAGGGCACGCTGGCGGAACGGCTGCGCGCGGCGGGGGCCGGCATTCCGGCCTTCTACACGCCCACCGCCGTCGGCACCGAACTCGCGGAGGGGCGCGAGACGCGGGTGATCGATGGCCGGGAATACCTGCTGGAATACGCGCTGAAGCTGGACTACGCCTTCATCCGCGCGCGCACCGCGGACACTGCGGGCAACCTGCGGTTCCACCGCTCGCAGCGCAATTTCGGCCCGGTGATGGCGACCGCGGCCCGCGTCACGATCGCCGAAATCGACGACCCGGTCGTGCCCGCCGGCAGCATCGATCCGGACGATGTGCATACCGCCGGGATCTACGTGCACCGGCTGGTGCAGGTGCCGCCGGAACCCGAGGGCCTCTGGCCCACCAAGCGGCAGGAGCGCCGGAGATGAGCGGAACGAAAGGCCTGAACCGCCAGCAGATGGCCGACCGCGTGGCGCGGGAATTCCAGGACGGCTGGATCGTCAACCTGGGCGTCGGCATTCCGACGATGTGCTCCAACACCGACATCGGCGACCGCGACATCACCTATCATTCCGAGAACGGCGTGATCGGCTACGGCGCGGTCGCGGCGCGAGGGGCATGAGGACCTGAACCTGGTCAACGCCGGCGGGCAGAACGTGACGCTGAAGCCGGGTGCGGCGGTGGTGCATCACGCCGACAGCTTCGGGGTGATCCGCGGCGGGCATATCGATGCGACGGTGATGGGCGCCTACCAGGTCTCGATGACCGGGGATTTCGCCAACTGGAAGCTGAAGGGCCAGAAGGGCGGCGGCATCGGCGGCGCGATGGACCTGGCGGCCTGCGCCAAGCGGGTGTTCATCATCCTGGAGCACGTGACGCGCGACGGCAGCCCCCGGCTGGTGACCGCCTGCGATCTGCCGGTGACGGCGCGCGGCGTGGTGACGCTGGTGGCGACGAACTATGGGCTGTTCGAGCCGACCGGCAACGGGTTCCGGCTGCTGGAGATCGCGCCGGGCTGACGGTGGACGAAGTGCGCGCGGTCACCGGCGGGACGTTGACGGTGGCGGACGGGCTGCAGGCAGATCGCGATCGAAGGCTAACCTGGCCGGTCCACACAGGCCGAGCTGGGTGCCGGTCCACCGGACCGGGAGTCTTGCCGTCACACAGGACCGAAGGATACCTGGGTGGGCCGGCCACACAGGACCGGCCCGGCCCCTAGCGCTTTCTGATGATGATCTTGACTTTTATGATCACGATCACCATCATAAACGCCAGGAAGTTAAGATGTTTGGTGTCATCTCTTCCTCCAGGTTGAAGCCGGCGGGAAAATCCCGCCGGCTTTTCCATTTTCGCGGCAATGAGTGAACGAATGGTTTATGGCGCCACTGTCCCCGCCTGACCGGTGCATGGCGCTGCCCGCCATGACCGACACGATCTTCGCCCTTGCCTCCGGCTCCGCGCGGGCGGCGATTGCGGTGATGCGGCTGAGCGGACCGTCAAGCCGGCCGTCCGCATGTGCGCGGCGCCTATGCGGCGGCATGCCTGCCCGCCGCCCCGCCACGCCTCCCTGCGCCGCCTGCGCGATCGCCTCGGGTGCGCTGCTGGACCACGCCCTGGTGCTGTGGTTCCCGGGTCCCAGCACCTATACCGGCGAGGACTGCGCCGAACTGCATCTGCATGGCGGACGCGCGGTCATCGACGGCGTGGCGGACGCGCTGACGCGCCGGGCCTGCGCCCCGCCGAACCGGGGGAGTTCACCCGCCGCGCCTTCCTGAACGGCCGGATGGACCTGGTCGAGGCCGAAGCCGTCCACGACCTGATCGCCGCGGAAACCGAGGCGCAGCGGCGTCAGGCCCTGCGTCAGCTCGAAGGCGCGCTCGGCGCGCTGTACCAGGACTGGGCGGACCGGCTGCGCGGCATCCTCGCCTACCAGGAAGCGCTGATCGACTTCCCCGATGAGGATCTGCCGCCGGAGGTCGAGGACCAGCTTGCTGGCGACCCTGCGCGCGGTGCGGACCGAAATCGCGCGCCCATCTGAACGATGCCGGACGCGGCGAGAAGCTGCGGGAGGGCCTGTTCTTCGCCATCACCGGCGCGCCGAACGTCGGCAAGTCCACCCTGATCAACGCCCTGGCCGAACGCGACGTCGCGATCGTGTCCGAACGTCCCGGCACCACCCGCGACGCGCTGGAAACCCGGGTGGTGCTGGGCGGCGTGCCGGTCACGCTGGTCGATACCGCCGGACTGCGCGAAACCACCGACAGCATCGAGGCCGAAGGCGTGCGCCGGGCGCTGGCCCGGGCGCGGGAGGCCGATCTGGTGATGACGGTGATCGAGGCCGGCTCGCCCGCTGCCGGCAGCGATCCGGCCATCTGCTGATCGCCAACAAGGCGGACCTTGGCCGGCCCGGTCCGGAGGGCGCGCTGCGGATCAGCGCGAAAACCGGCCTCGGCATGGACGAGCTTCGCGCGCGTCTGGCCGACGATCGCGCGGCAGATGACGGAATCGAACGGCCCGCCGCCGCTGACCCGCGCCCGGCATCGCGCGGCGCTGCTCGCGGCGGCGGACGCATCTGGACGCGGCTGAACAGGCGGACTTGCCGGAACTGCGCGGCGAGGACCTGCGGCTGGCGATGCGCGCGCTGGGGCGGATCACCGGGCAGGTCGGGGTGGAGGATATCCTCGACACCGTGTTTTCGCGGTTCTGCATCGGGAAATGAACGACGCCGGCGCCGGCGGCACGAAATCCAGCGCCAATGGGGTCATCGCAGGGCGCGCGTCGTTGCCAGGAAGTTTGACATTCGACCCCGGCGATGCGATCGGGGTTACTGAACAGTAGCCGGAGCCGGATGTGAACGATGCGCTGCCGCCGGGGGATCAGCCCCTGCGATCGATCGAGGCTGTCGATCAGGGCCTGAGCGAGGCCGGATATATCGCCAGCCGCCAGATCTCCACCGCCATCTACCTCGCGCATCATCTGCAGAAGCCGATCCTGGTCGAAGGCCCGGCCGGCGTCGGCAAGACCGAACTGGCGAAGTCGGTCGCGTCCTGGATGAAACTGCCGCTGATCCGCATGCAGTGCTACGAGGGGCTGGACGAGTCCAAGGCGCTGTACGAGTGGAAATACGGCAAGCAATTGCTGTACACCCAGATCCTGAAGGACAAGATCAACTCGGTCATCGGCGACGCACGACAATCTGGCCGTCGGCGCTGAACAAGCTGCACGACTTCGGCGACATCTTCTTCTCGCATCAGTTCCTGGAGCCGCGGCCGCTGCTGCGCGCGCTGGAACAGCCGGGCGGCGTCGGTGCTGCTGATCGACGAGATCGACAAGTCGGACCAGGAGTTCGAGGCGTTCCTGCTGGAAATCCTGTCGGACTACCAGGTGACGATCCCGGAAATCGGCACCATCCACGCCATCGTGCCGCCGATCGTGCTGCTGACCTCCAACAGCACCCGCGATCTCGGCGACGCGCTGAAACGGCGCTGCCTGCATCTGCATATCGGCTTCCCGGATGAGAAGCTGGAGGCGCGGATCATCGCCTCCCGCGTGCCGGGCATCGATGCGCGGCTGTTGAAGCAACTGGTGAGTTTCGTGCAGCAACTGCGCGCGCTGGACCTGAAGAAGGTGCCCTCGGTCAGCGAAACGATCGACTGGGCGCGGGTGATGGTGCTGCTGCACACCTCGGTGCTGGAGGTCGACCTGGTGCGCGACACGCTGAACGTGCTGCTGAAGTTCGAGGCGGATATCGAGGCCGCGAGCAAGCAGATCGCCGGCCTGACCCACAAGGCGCGGCAGGACGCCGGAGCGTGTCCGCACTGATGTCGGGCTTCGTCGCCGGCGCGCCCTCCCCCAGCGAGCCGCTGCGCCGGTTCCTGCAGGTCGCGCGCGGCGCCGGGCTGCGGGTCTCGGCGGCCGAGGGGATCGACGCGGCGCGCGCGGTGGACCTCGTCGGGTTCGACGGACCGCACGCGTGCTGAAGGACACGCTGGGCCTGATCCTGGCGAAGACGCCGGACGAAAAGGCGCTCTACGACGAGGCGTTCGAGCTCTATTTCAAGCGTGACGCATTCGCCGGCGACGCGACCGGACGACAGCGACGACGCCGACCGGACGAGGACCGGTCGCGCCGCAGCCCGGCCGACGAGCCGGGCGGCGACGGCATGGGCGGCCAGGGCGGCCAGTCGCTGGGCCAGCTGCTGGAGAGCGACGACCGCGCGGCGCTGGCCGCCGACGATGGAACAGGCGGCGCGCGAAGCCGGGCGTCGAGAACATCCGCTTCTTCACGCAAAAAAACCTTTATGCACGGCGCATCCTGGACCGCATGGGCCTGCGCGGCGCTGGAACGCGACATGGAGGCGATGCGCCAGACCGGCACGCCGGAGGGTCTGGGCCGCGCCCAGTTGCTGGAAGGCAAGGTCGAGCAGCTGCGCGACGCGGTGCGGGATTTCGTCGAACGCAACCTGCTGCTGTTCGCCAAGGGCGAGACCGAGAAATTCCGCGAGGAACTGCTGAAATCCGCACGGCTGTCGAACCTCGAGCGGCGCGATCTGGACCGGATGCGGGTGCTGGTGCGGCAGATGGCGAAGAAGCTCGCCGCGCGCTACGCCAAGACCCGGCGGCGGCGGTTGCGCGGGCAACTCGACACGCGGCGGACGCTGCGGCGGAACATGGGCTGGGGCGGCATTCCGTTCATCACCGTCTGGAAACAGAAGCGCATCGAGAAGCCGCGGGTGATGGTGCTGTGCGACGTCTCCGGCTCGGTCGCCGCGATGTCGCAGTTCCTGCTGATGTTCCTGTACGCGATGAACGAGGCGCTGTCGGACATCCGCTCGTTCGCCTTCGCCGGCTCGCTGATCGAGGTGTCCGAGATCCTGGAAAAGGAGCCGGTCGAGGAGGCGATCAGCAAGATCATGTCGACTGATCGGCTACGGATCGTCGAACTACGGCAATTCGCTTCGCCGATTTCGAAGACGGCTGGATGAAGTTCGTCACCAACAAGACGACGGTGATCATCCTGGGCGATGCGCGCGGCAACCGGACCGATCCGCGGACCGACGTGATCGGCCGGCTGTCGCAACGCTCGCAAGCGGATCATCTGGCTGAACCCGGAATACCGGTCGGCGTGGGGCACCGGGGATTCGGACATGTACCGCTACGCGCCGTTCTGCAATCTGGTGACGGTGTGCAACACGCTGCGGCATCTGGAACGCGTGATCACCGACATCCTGGAGGATGCGGCCTAGACTGCAGATGCGCGAGTCCCAGGCTCATACCCGCTTTCCGACCACTATGACGGCCGGCATTTCTTCAATCCCGGCGTCGCCCGATCCTCGCGCGGCCTGCTGCAGGTGCTGCGCTGGCGCTTGCGGGGCGAGCGCGCCGAGTGGCCCGCCGGCTCTGCCGATCCGGCATTCCCTCCACCGCCGCGGATGGTGTCGCCGGGCTGCGTCGCCGTCACCTTCATCAACCATGCCAGTTTCCTGCTCCGCTTTTGCCGGCGCGGTGGTGCTGACCGACCCGATCTTCAGCGAACGCTGCTCTCCGGTGTCCTGGGCCGGACCCAAGCGCGCCCGCGCCGCCAGGGATCGCGCTCGACGACCTGCCGCGGCCGGATATCGTGCTGTTGTCGCACAACCATTACGACCACATGGATCTGCCCACCCTGCGGGACTCCAGCGGCGGCACGCCCCCGCTTCGTCACCACGCTCGGCAATGCGGCGGCACTGCGGCGCCTGGGGATCGAGGCAACGGAACTGGACTGGTGGCAGCGACGTCAAGATCGGGGCCGCTGCGCATTACCGCGACCCAGGCACGGCATTTCGCCGCACGCACGCCGTTCGACCGCAACCGCACGCTGTGGGCCGGCTTCATGATCCGCACCGCCGGCGGGCAAGTCCTGTTCGCCGGCGATTCCGGCGATGGGGTCGCACTGGCACGACATCCGCGCGCGCCTTGGGCCGCCCGGCGTCGCGCTGCTGCCGATCGGCGCCTATGAGCCGCGCTGGTTCATGGCGGCGGCACACATGAACCCGGCCGAGGCCGTGCAGGCACACATCGACCTGGGCCCGGCCGCTCGATCGGCATGCATTTCGGCACGTTCCAACTTACGGACGAAGCCATCGATGCGCCGCTGCATGCCCTTGCCGAAGCGCGAGACGCCTCCGGCATTCCCGAAGGCCAGTTCACGACTCTGGGGTTCGGGGAAACGCGCATCTACGACCTGAAGCCAGCATTCCCGCCCTCCTGATCGCCTGAGGCACGGCCGGCATCAGGGCGCCTTACAACCCCCCGCGGCGAGATATAGCGGCTTCGATAACAGATTGCTTGACTTGCAATGAATCCGGCGCGGAATGTGCGCCGATGTCAGACATCGCATTCGACTGGAAGCTGCTTTCGCCGCCATCTCTCCTGGCATTGTCCAACGAGGCCGTCGAGGCCTTGTTCTGGTCGTTCCATCCCCGCTTCCGTTTCTTCAAAACGCTCCGGCCCCAGGCGCGGCTGCTGGATGTCGGCGCAGGCAGTGGCGGCCTGCATTTCTGGCGCGACTGGTGTCCGCCCGCGCGCCCTGATATCGCGATGTTCGGCGTGGACCAGCAGCGGGGTGAGCATGCCGGCCGTTACGAAGCCTGGTCAACGGTGGATCTGGACAACACACCACCGGCGTTCCCAGGGGTTTTGTTCGACGGATTTTTAATGAGCCACGTGCTGGAGCATTTGGCTGACCCGCGGCGCCTGCTGCGCTGGATGGCCACCGTCGCGGCCCCGGGCGCCCGGATTTACCTTGAATGGCCGCACCCGGACACGCGGACGCTGCCGACCGCCGTAGCTCTGCGAAACCATCGGTTCGACATACAAATCTTCAACTTTACCGATGACGCCACCCATCTTGCCACTCCGTCGGAGCAGGAGGCCGCCGCCATGCTGCGCGACGCCGGCTTCGGCGTGCGCGAAGCCGGACGGATAGAGCTTGGTCTTGTGGCTCAGGAACTAATGGCCCGTGGTGTCGAGACGGACGTGATGGCGTGGCGCCAGATGGGGTTATGGGGCGTCACCGGTTGGGCCGCCTACGCCATCGGCGCCCTGGATTAGCCCCTCAAGCCTCCCGGTACCCCAGCAGCAGCAGCCCGCAGAACAGGATGCACACCGGCCAGACCCAGCCGGCGACCTGCCAGGCCACCGGGTTCTCCCGCGGGTTCAGCCGGATCTCCAGCCACCGCGCCCACCCCGCCGCGATCCCGGCGAGCGCCAGCGGCGTATGGGTCAGCTCGATCAGCAACTGGTCCTTCACGTTGGCGATCGCATGACTGTGGGTCAGCAGCATCGTCCCGCCGGCGGCGCACAGCAGCGGAAACACCAGCGCGGCATAGCGGTTGTTCCAGTTGGTCGCCCGCACCCGCCACTCGAAAATATGCTGAACGCCACGATCAGCACCACGAAGAACCGATGCTGCAGCACCTCGACATCGCGGAAGCTCTCCAGGAAGCCGATATCGCCCATCGGCCAGGTCTCCGGATCGGAGCGGAAGAACAGGAACACCGCCAGGCCCAGGAACGCCAGCGGCCAATGCCGCGCCCACGCACGCCCGGCCCGGTTCAGCAACGCCAGCAGTCCGACCGTGACGACGATCAGCCCGGCCCAGTGGTGGTTGTATTCCGACCAGGCGATGTCGTCGGCATTGCGCGGCGGCAGTTCCCCGCCGCCCGGAACGAATGCCACCTGGGGCGCTGCCTTCCTCGCGCGCGGCTTCGGCATCCAGTTTCGCCTGCAGCGCCGGCAGCGCCAGGTCGTCATGGTCGGGACTGCTCAGGCGGGGCCATTCCGGCGTGTTGCGCTCCGCGATCTCCTGCCAGGTCACCCGGTCCTGCGTCAGGTCCACTGCCGGCGGCACCGAGGTCAGTGACGCGGCCGCGAAAAAAATCGCGATCCCGATGCCGAACTCCACCTCGGCGAAGCGGCGCAGCCGGTTGACCGAGGTCGCCGGATCGGCGCGCAGCCGCTCCACCAGCAGGAAGTTCATTCCGCCCAGCGCCAGCAGCATCAGGAACATGGCGATCTTGGCGCCGACCATCACGCCGAACGCGGTGCCGTAGAAGCCCTGCCAGCTGCCGATATACAGCACGCTCATGGTGACGCCGCTGACCAGGATGCAGGCCACCCCCGCCATCGACATGCGCGAGAACCGTGAGCCGACCAGCCGGAATGCCGACGCCGTCGCGCACCCGGGCCAGCGCCAGCAGGAAGCACGGGATGCCGCCGATCCAGATCGCCGCGCCAAGCTGGTGCAGCCCCTCCACCACCAGCAATGCACGCCCGGCTGTCCAGGCGCGCCGCGGCGTGCGTGGTCAACGTGGCGGCAGCGAGCTCAACCATCGCCAGCGCCAGCAGCGGCAGTGCCGGCGCACGCCGGCGCAGGCCAAGCAGCAGAACGGCCATGCCGGCGGCAGCCGCTGTCTTGACGATCCCCGCGATGGCGAACTCCGCCGTCATCACCTGGCGAAGCGACAGATCGACCGTGTCCATCAGCACAGCCGCCTGCAGTGCGACGGTCGCCGCCTCCGACAGCAGCAGCGCCAGGCGCCGCGTATCCGGCGATCCCCGCCGTCGCCGCTCGCGATCCCCCGCCCGCCGCCCCAACCGCGATCGCCAGCGGCCGGGCCAGCAGCACCAGGAACAGGACGCCGCCAACAGCCATCGACTGCGACAGGATCGTCAGCCCGTGCACGATGATCGACAGGTAGCCGAACAGATCGACCAGCAGGTCCATCGCTCAGGGCGCCGTCACGGTGATCGGCACGTCGCCGCGGGTGATGTGGCCGTCAACCGCCAGCACCTGCCAGCGGACGACATAGCTGCCCGGCGTCAGGTCCAGATGCGCGGCGATAATCTCTGGCGGGCCATCCGCCTTGATCGGAATGGTCTCGTGGCCTGGTCCGGCCGGATCAGCGTCAGGCGCGACCGGGAGCGGTCGATCCGGCTGTTGTAGCGAAAGCGCAGATCCAGCGCACCAGCCTTGACCGACGCGCCGGCCGGCGGATCACTCTCCACCAGGATAGCATGGGCCTGCGCGAGAACCGGCAGGAGCACCGCTGCCGAAAGTGTCAGCAGCCAGATTTTGCGGCGAAGAAGCACGGCAATCCTTCCGAACCAAGGCAGGGGGCGGAGCGGGGGCCGTTTAGCCCCTGGGCGCGACGCTGTCCATTGACCGGGTGGTAAGGTAAGGATGGCCTCGGTCAATCATCCAGCCCGCAGGATTCCATGAGCCGCCAACCGCCCGGAAAACGATCCGACTACCGCTGGTTCCACGCCATCACCACGCGCTGGATGGACAACGACGTGTTCCAGCATGTCAACAACGTCAACTACTTTTCCTTCTTCGACACCGCCGTCACCTACTACGAGATGACCGAGAAGGTGGTCGGCCTGCTCGACGGGCCGGTGCATTGCGTGGTGGCGGAGGTGGCCTGCCGTTACCACGCCTCACTGGCATTTCCCGATCGCGTCAACGTCGGCATCCGCGTAGCCTCGATCGGCCGCAGCTCGGTTCGCTATGAAATCGGCATCTTCCGCAACGATGACGAGGTCGCCGCCGCCGAGGGCCACTTCGTGCACGTCTTCGTCGAACGCGGCAGTGCAGAAGCCGGTCCCGATCCCCGAGGACGCCCGCGCCAAGCTGACCCTGATCGCCACCGCCCAGGCGTGACCGCCTGACCACCAGGACGGGAGGCTGCTGCGCCGAGATCAAGTATCCGGCTCACCCGCGCAGCATCAGCCCGACACATGGCGGCCGCTTTCAGCGCCGTCATCAGACCGGACCGTGTAGAACCCTGCCTCTGACTGAGAATTTTCCTGCGACAAAGACAGTTTGTCCTGGCGGTGACTGTTGCGCGCGGACGAATTGCCAATGCCTTCGAATTGGACCTAACTGCTACTGCAGCGTGATGTGGGGAATTTTAGAATGTCTTTAGCCAAGATTTGCCTGGCCGCCTCCTTGGCGGCGGCAATTCCAACCGTATCAAAGGCGAGTGAAACGCCCAGCCAGGCCAGGCAATTGGAACAGGTCGTCCGCGCGGCACTGGTGGAATTTGACGTTCCAGGTGCCGCCGTGGGTGTTTGGACGCCAACCGCCAACTGGACCATGGCCACTGGCCTGGCCGACGTCGCGGCCGCGCGTCCCGTCAAGAAGCGGGACCATTTCGCCATCCGCAGCATAACAAAATCATTTGTCGTTACAATCGTCATGCAACTCGTCGCTGAAAGCACCAAACCATCCTGGCAGCACGGTGCGATCAGCCTCGACGATCCCATCGCGAAATACTTGCCTGGCGTGCCCAACGGGGAAAAGATTACTCTGCGCGAACTGGCCAACATGACCAGCGGTCTTTTTGACTACACCCAGGACCCCGCCTTCGGCGCCGCGGTGTCGGAAGACCTTTCTCGAACCTGGACCACTGACCAGTTGCTCGCCTTCGCGTTCGACGACCGGTCTCACGCCCCAATAAATTTCGAACCCGGAACTAAATACCAATACTCCAACACCAACACGCTTCTGCTGGGGAAATTCGTCGAGGTCATAACCGGCCGGCCGTTCGAGGATGTGCTGCGCCAGCAGGTCCTCGACCCGCTGGAACTCGACTCCACGGTGTATCTGCACGGAACGAAGATGCCGCGGCCTTTCGTCCTCGGCTACGAGGGCCACGCCGCCGACGGGCTTCCCGAAGACATCGAGATCAGCTTCTCGGGACTCGGCTTTGCCGGTGCGATGGCCTCGACGCTGCGTGATCTCGGTCGATGGGGCAGTGCGCTGGCGGATGGATCGCTGTTGCCATCCAGCCTTCAGCAGCAGCGCTTTGAGGCGCATCAGACAGCCGGCGATCCCAGGAGCCCGGTCTATGACACGTATGGGATGGGGATGGGCCAGGTGGCGGGTTGGTGGGGGCACACCGGGCATGGCCTCGGGTTCGAGGCCGCCGTGTTCCATCAGATCGACCGCAACGAGACGTTCGCGGTCCTGTTGAACGCCACCAACGGCTCCGACGTGCCGGTGAAGATATTTTGCCGCGTGCTCCACGTTCTGGACGAGGCCCCGCCATCCGATAGCGGCAGTGTCTGTGCATCCGGCCACGACAGCGGCTCCCACTGAAGCCAGGCGGCACTTCGAACCACGAAGCGATTGCCTGGCATGGCATCCGGCGGACTGACCTGGGGAGGGCGGTCGCGCTACTCCACCGCCGCGCGCAAGCCGGCCCCGGCCGCCAGCGGGCATAGCGGCAGCGCGGCGGCCAGCATCGCCGCCAGCAGAAGCAAGTGCGGGCGTGCGGAGAACCCGCCGGCGGCCGCATCAGCCGCGGCGGCGCCGAAAATCAGCACCGGCGTGACCAGCGGCAGGACCAGGAGCGGCAGCAACACCCCGCCCCGGCGCGCGCCCAGGACAATTGAAGCCGCCATCGTGCCAAACAGCGACAGCAGGAAACTGCCGAACAGCAAACCGAGCAGCAGGACCGGGATGGCGTCCTCCCGCATGCGCAACATGATGCAGACCGGTCCGGCCGCGAGCAGCAGCGGCACTCCGGTCACCAGCCAGTGCGACAGCGCCTTTGCCGCGGCGATGCCGGATGCCGGCAGACCGGACAACAGCAGCAGGTCAAGCGACCCATCCTCCAGGTCGGCACCGAACAACCGATCCAGCGGCAGCAGGGCCGCCAGCAGCGCGCAGACCCAGACGATCCCCGGTGCAATTCGTCCGAGCGTGTCTGGCGCCGGGCCGATTGCGAGGGGAAACAGCGATGCCGTCACCGTGAAGAACAACAAGGCAGCCAGTGTGTCGGCCCCGTGCCGGACCGAAAGCCGAAGGTCGCGCGACAGCACCGCCCAGAAGATGCGCATCAACTTAGCCGCAACTCGCCGGCATCCGGCAGCGGCAAGGGTACATGGGTCGCCGCGACGACCATGCCGCCGGCATCGCCGATGCAGCGCCAGCAGGTGGCCGAACTGCTCGATCGAGGCGGTGTCCAGGCCAATGGTCGGTTCATCCAGCAGCCAAAGGGGCGCCGCCGACAGGATCAGCCGCGACAGCGCCAGGCGCCGCTTCTGGCCGGCCGACAGCATCCGCGCCGGCAGGTCGGCCAATGCGCCCAGCCCCACCTTCGCCAACGCCTCGGTGACCGGGCGGCCCGAGATCGCGGCGGCAAAGCGCAGGTTCTCGGTCACCGTCAGGCCCGGTTTCACCGCATCCAGGTGCCCCAGATAGGCCACGCGGCGCCCATGGGCCGCCAGGTCAGACAATGCATCCGTCGCCGTCCCACGACACCCGCCCCACCGCCGGCCGCACCAGCCCCGCCAGCAGGCGCAGCAGCGTGGACTTTCCCGACCCGTTGGGTCCGGCCAGCACCAGCGCCCCTCCGGCCGGCACGCGTAGCGACAGGTCGCGGAAAACCAGCCTCTCGCCACGAAACACGGCCACCCCCTCAGCCACCAGCACACTTGTCCTCCCAGAACGTTTCCCCGGCCTCCGTCGACCATAGGGCGCGGCCATGCGACCGATTCCGCACCGATCCCGCGGGCGCGGCCCCCAGCCGGCCTTGCGGCGCAGCATAAGGCCAATGGACGATTAGCGGCCGGTGTGGTTTAAGCCCGCCGTCGTGAATATTTCATCCGCGGCGTGTTCTCCACCCCAAGGGATGCGCGCGCCGCCTTAACGGAAGGCACCCCGCGAAACGGGGCGAAACGGGCGCATGACCGCAGTTGGGCACGATACCCTGAAAACCCGCCGCACGCTGACGGTCGAGGGCAAGGCTTACGACTACTTCTCGCTGCCCGAGGCGGCGAAGACCCTCGGTGATATCTCCCGCCTGCCGGTCAGCCTGAAGGTCCTGCTGGAAAACACCCTGCGCTTCGAGGACGGCCGTAGCTACAAGGTGGATGACGCCAAGGCGATCGTCGGCTGGCTGGAGAAAGCCTCGTCGACCAGGGAAGTGCCGTTCAAGCCCGCCCGCATCCTGCTGCAGGACTTCACCGGCGTGCCGGCGGTGGTCGATCTGGCCGCCATGCGCGACGGCCTGACCAAGCTGGGCGGCGACCCGCAGAAAGTCAATCCGCTGGTGCCGGTCGATCTGGTGATCGACCACTCGGTGATGGTCGACGTCTTCGGCCGCGCCGACGCGCTGCAAAAGAACGTCGATATCGAGTTCGAGCGCAACGGCGAGCGCTACCAATTCCTGCGCTGGGGCCAGGACGCGTTCGACAACTTCCGCGTCGTGCCGCCCGGCACCGGCATCTGCCACCAGGTGAACCTGGAATATCTCGGCCAGTGCGTGTGGACCTCCACCAACGGCGGCACCGACCTTCGCCTATCCCGACACGCTGTACGGCACCGACAGCCACACCACGATGGTGAACGGCCTGGGCATCCTCGGCTGGGGCGTCGGCGGCATCGAGGCCGAGGCCGCCATGCTCGGCCAGCCGATCGCCATGCTGATCCCCGACGTCATCGGCTTCCGCCTGACCGGCAAGACTGCCCGAAGGCGCGACCGCGACCGACCTCGTGCTGACCGTCACGCAGATGCTGCGCAAGCAAGGGCGTGGTCGGCAAATTCGTCGAATTCTTCGGGCCCGGCCTGGACGACCTCGGCCTGCCCGACCGCGCCACGATCGGCAACATGGCGCCGGAATACGGCGCCACCTGCGGCTTCTTCCCGGTGGACAAGGTCGCGCTGGATTACCTGCGCCTGTCCGGCCGCGACACGCACCGCATCGCGCTGGTCGAAGCCTACCTGAAGGCGCAGGGCATGTTCCGCGAGCCCGGCACGCCCGACCCGGTGTTCACCGACACGCTGGAACTGGACCTGTCCACCGTGCAGCCGTCAGCATGGCCGGGCCCAAAGCGGCCGCAGGACCGCGTGCTGCTGAAGGATGTCTGCTACCGTCTTCAAGGCCGACCTGACCAAGGGCCTGGGCGTGCCGGCGAACGAGGCCGGCACGTCCGTCAAGGTCGAGGGCAAGAACTACGAACTCACCCATGGCGACGTGGTGATCGCGGCGATCACGTCATGCACCAATACCTCCAACCCGTCGGTGCTGGTCGCCGCCGGCCTGGTGGCGCGCAAGGCGCACGCCAAGGGACTGAAGCCGAAGCCGTGGGTGAAGACCTCGCTGGCGCCCGGATCGCAGGTGGTCACCGAATATCTCGACAAGGCCGGCCTGACCGCCGACCTCGATGCGATCGGGTTCGAGACCGTCGGCTATGGCTGCACGACCTGCATCGGCAACTCCGGCCCGCTGGATGACGCCATCGTCGATGCGATCGAGGACAACAAGCTGGTCGGCGCCGCGGTGATCTCCGGCAACCGCAACTTCGAGGGCCGCGTGCATGCCAACGTGCGGGCCAACTACCTCGCCTCGCCGCCGCTGGTGGTCGCCTACGCGCTGCTGGGCAAGATGACCGTCGACATCACCACCGAACCGCTGGGCACCGGCAACGACGGCAAGCCGGTGTATCTGCGCGACGTCTGGCCGACCAACAAGGAAATCGCCGACGTCATCGCCACCAGCCTGTCGCGCGACCAGTTCCTGAAGCGCTACGGCGAGGTGTTCAAGGGCCCGAAGCAGTGGCAGGCGATCCAGGTCGAGGGCGACAGCGCCACCTATCGCTGGTCCGACGGCTCCACCTACGTGAAGAACCCGCCCTACTTCGAGGGCATCACGATGGAGCCCGCGCCGGTCGGCGACATCAACGGCGCCCGCATCCTGGCGGAACTGGGCGACAGCATCACCACCGACCACATCAGCCCCGCCGGCTCGATCCGCAAAACCTCGCCGGCCGGCGACTACCTGCTGGAGCGGCAGGTGACGCAGGCCAACTTCAACAGCTACGGCGCCCGGCGCGGCAATCATGAGATCATGATGCGCGGCACGTTCGCCAACATCCGCATCCGCAACGAGATGCTGAAGAACGTCGAAGGCGGCATGACCAAGCACCTGCCGTCCGGCGAGGAGATGCCGATCTACGACGCGGCGATGCGCTACAAGAAGGAAGGCGTGCCGCTGGTGATCTTCGGCGGCAAGGAATACGGCACCGGCTCCTCGCGCGACTGGGCCGCCAAAGGCACGATGCTGCTGGGCGTCAAGGCGGTGATCGTCGAGAGCTTCGAGCGGATCCACCGCTCCAACCTGGTCGGCATGGGCGTGCTGCCGCTGGTGTTCAAGGACCGGCATGGACCGCAAATCGCTTGGCATCATCGGCGACGAAATGATCGACATCACCGGGCTGACACGATCACGCCGCGGATGGAACTGTCGCTGGTGATCCACCGGGCCAACGGCACGGTCGACACGGTGCCGGTGATTTGCCGGATCGATACCGTGGATGAAGTCGCCTACTACCAGCACGGCGGCATCCTGCAGTACGTGCTGCGCGGAATGGCGAAGGCGGCCTGAGGCCACGGGCCGGTCCTGATATGACAGCGGCCGGCCCTTCGTCCCAAGCCAGCACGCCAATGGCCCGTTAAACGTTCTTCAACGTATCGCTCCTGCTTCAAGGGGCGATACCGGCACTGCGATACAGAATTGGGATGCCTCGATGCGGCGTGTGATCCTGTTCCTGACCATGTTCCTGACCGCCCCGGCGATGGCGCGGGCATGGAGCCTTAACGACCTTGTGCTGCCGGCGGTTGAGTTCACCGCGACGGCGGTGCATGAGGCTGGCGCGATCAAGACCCAGGAGACCATTCACTACGCCGATGGGAAGCTTCGCATCGATCGCGGCAATGGCTTCAGTTCAACCATCCTCGACCTTACCACCCAGAGCCAGTACTTGCTGATGGTGAATCACACATACCTTGTGACGCCGATGGATAGCGAACTGTTCCGGCGATATATCGCGCGCACTCCTGAAACCACCGGTGCGCGCAAGACCGGGGCACAGCGCATCCAGGGTCTGGAGACCACGAAATATGCCTTTGGTGAAGACGGGGCGCTCGACGCGGCGGGGTCCTACTGGCTGACCCGGACCGGCATCATGGTGCGCCGGGAATATGACGACGGCGTCTTCGGCCATAACGTGCATCACCTGGAATTCCTGACTAACATCGCGGTCAAGAAACAGCCTGCGAGCCTGTTCTCGATCCCCCCAGGCTACAAACCGGCGAAGTGAGCTTCAACGGCTGCCCGCCGTAGCCCATAATCGCGACCCCCACTCATCGCCGGACATCAGGCAACCCGCCGGCAGGCTCAATTTCCGACCGACTGCACCGCGCTGAACGGCAACGTCAATCCGCCCAACTGCACCTGGACAGTGCCAGCATTGTTCAGCACCGATGTCGCGGTTCCGGTTACCGTAAACGGAACCTGCGAACTCTTTCCATCGACACCGAGGGCGGTGACCGTCACCTTATAGGGCCCGTCGGGCATCGTCGTGCCATTGGCGTTCTTGCCGTTCCAGGTCCAGCTATTGGCCCCCGCGGTGCTCATCAATGTCGCGGATTGCAACTGCGCGCCGGTGTTGTTGTACACCGAGATCGACACAGGTTCGGCCGTCTTGGTGCTGAAGTTGACCTCCGCGGTGCCCTTCTGCAGGGAAAGCTGAGTGCTCGCGACAGTTATCGGCTTGCCGATGAGCGCGGCGGATTGCTCGATCTGGCTGGCCTGGGTCAACTGGATCAACTGCGTCAGGTTGCCGTTGGTGCTGATCTGCTGCTCAACACTGGTGAATTGCACCAGTTCGCTGGTGAATTGATTGGAGTCCAGCGGAGATGTCGGGTCCTGGTTCTGCAACTGAGTCATCAGCAGCGACAGGAAGTTGGTGAAATTACTGGCCAGGCCATCAAGCGCCGAAGTGCCGGGCTGGGTAATCGGCGATCCCTTCGATCCGGCAAGGGCCGCCGTTGGTGCAATCGCTCCGGCCATCATTGAGTCTCCTTCTGAGTGTTCATGCCGTGATGTCCAAGCCGGACCGGAGTGTGCGCTGGCCGGATGCGGCTGCCGCACCCGGAACCGAGGCCGGCGTTTCGGGTCGGCCGCCGGACCAACGGCTGGCTTCACGTCCGTAACTGCCCTTGCCCCCGCCGGAGGAGGTGCCGGCATCCGCGCCGGCGCCGCTTTGCCGCCCGAACGGACCGTCCTGGCCTCCCGCGTGACCCGATCCCAGGCTTCCCGATGATGCCGAGGTCAGCGGAACCCCATGGAATGTGATCGTTCGGCCGGCGGCGGGAACGCCCGCCTGGTCCAAGGTATGATGCAGCGCCGCCTGATCGCGTTGCAGCGTCTGCAAAGTCTCAGGCTTGTCAGCGGAGATCTCGATCTGCGTCAGGCCGGACACGGCGCGCTCGATCCTTACCTGTACCATGCCGAGTTCCACAGGGTGCAGGCGGATGGTCATCTGTTGGCTGCCGTCGGCACCCTTTGCGACCGAGAGCAAAGCGTGCGCGATCTGCTCCGCTGGTGGCGGCGCGGCGGCAGCATGCTGCGGTGTGGCCGCCGTCGGCGGTGCCGAGGTGAAGGATGGAGGCGCAGCAGGAGCAAATGCCTGTGCCAATGCTGAAGCATCACCGGCCACCGGCGCCCCCGGGATACTCGCCGCGTCTGCCGCGGGCGGCGCATTCTTGCGATCGGCGACCGCCGGCCTGGCGCTGGCGGGATCTGTTGCGGCGGCCTGAGACGGGGCTGCCTGAGACGGGGCTGCCTGAGACGGGGCTGCCTGAGGCGGGGCGGCCTGAGACGGGGCGGCCAGGGCCGGGACGATCGGTCCCGAGGGGCGATCGACTCCGGCAAGATCGATCAGGGATTCGCCGGACCGGTCGGCGAATGCGGATCGGTGAGGCTCCGCCACCATGGGCCCGGTTGTCGGGCGCTGCGCGATTGCCCGCGGCGTCACGCTTGGCGAGGCGTCCGCATCAGCGCGGGCGTCAGCCGGGCGCAAGCCACTCCTCGCCATCTTGAGGCCAGAAGCCGGCGCGGTCGCGGCGGCCGTCGTCTCGTCCGCGACCGATCCGGCAGCCGCCGCCTGAATCGCCGCGGAAGGCGGAACGGACATGGGTGGACCGCCGGATGCGATGGCCACCTCCGGGCCAATGGACGACAGACCGTTGGACGACAAACCGTTGGACGACAGGCCGTTGGACGCCACGTCATTGGCCGCGGCCGGGCTCGCGGCAGCATCGAAGCCGGCGGCGGAGTTCGGGCCAGCCGCGCTAGCCGGGGGAGAATCCGGTTCCGGGGACACAGGTTCCGCAAGCGACGTCGTGGGCAAGGACATCGAACCGGCGATGTCCCCGGTGGCGACCGCACTCGATGCACCTGCTTCATCAGCGGCGGAAGAAGAAAGGCCCGTGGTAGTCGCCCCATTGGTTGCCACACCCAGGGTCGGTCCCCCAGGCGAGAATAAATCGCCGGAGAGAAGCGCTCCCGAGGGGACAGCCTCAGACGAACTTGCCGCGCGAGATGCACCCTGATTGGACGCGCCAACAATCGATACACTAGCCGCCAGCGAGCCAAACTCGGCAGGCAAACGATACGGCGGCCTGCCTGAGGCAGACGCCCCAACGGCAGACGCCCCGAGGGAAGAACCCCCAGAGGAAGGCACCCCAGAGGAAGACACCCCAGGGGAAGACACCCGGGTCGCGAATGTCCCAGCAGCGGACATTCCTGGGGCGGTTTCGCCAGGGAGGGACGCCCCACGGGAAGACGCCCCACGGGAGACGCCCGCCGGCGGCAGACCAACGGGATCGTCCCCTGAGCCACCTGGGATTGGGGAAGCCGGACCTGAAAAACCTTCCTCCGCCGGAGCCACATCAGCCGGAATCCCATCCAACCGACGCCCGCCACCGCTCGGCAAGCCTGAGGGTTGCGCACCCTGGGGAACAACGCCCGAAGCAACCGCACGTTGGGGAAACGAGCCTGGAGCCGTCGAAGCCAAAGAAGAGACGCCATCAGGGAACTCCGGATGACCGGACAGGACAGGCGGGCGCGGTAATGCCGCTGCCGCGTCGGCGGAAACCCGGCCGGACAAAAGAGGCTTTGACGCGATCTCCCCTGAAGCCCTCGCGCCCGCGGCAAAACTGTCCTCGCCAGGGGCAAGGCTGCCGGAGGGCGCGCTCGCTGGCGCCACCGAAGGTTCCCCAAGCACACCCGCGATCGCCGCGCCTGGGGAATCTGAACCTGATGAAGTCGCCATCGGCGAAACCAGACCCGCGGCAACCACGCCACCATTGTCCGCGGTCACATCAGTGGAGACAGCTGAATTATCAAACTCCGCCGACGCACCGCCGCCGCCTGGCGGATTCCGCTTCAGCGAAGCCCGTGGCTCATCCTTCTGCGCCCGCCACGTTCCCGCCACCCGAGCGGAGGCGAAGGAAGGCCGGGGAATGACGGCCACATCCGGAGCAGCCGCGCCTTGTTGCGCAGGAACGTTGACGCCTTCCGTCGGCGCGCTCTCGGCTCCCGCATCCGCGTCCCGCGCTGACCGCAGCATCTGCCCGAACGCATCGCCAGCGCTCGTGGAACCGGAGGCACGCTGGGGCGCGCTGATGAGGCTGGCCGGACCGATCGCAACGGCTGCTGACAAATTCGTTCTCTCCTGCCTCCATGATCACGGACGACACCAGCCTCAACGCAATGTTCGGGCCAAGCCGCGGGGCGCGCTGAACCGCCATCCGCAACGATGTAGTGGGCAAAAAGAGCCGGACCGGATGGGTCCAACGGCAGAATTTGCCCGGCCTGGAACCCCACGAACGCCCTCTAATCCTGCGATTGGTCCGTGGCACGGTTCCTGCTGTGCCTGATGGCACAAGCCCTCGGAGCGTTTTAACATGTCTTTATTCGGTGCGATTAATACCGCCATCAGCGGTCTCGGCGCCCAGTCCTCTTCGTTCGGTAATATCAGTGAGGACGTCGCCAACAGTCAGACCGTCGGGTTCAAGCGCGTCGACACGAGCTTTGTCGATTATCTCACGACCAGCACGGCCACCAACAACGCGCCGGGCGCCGTGGTCGCTCGTCCACAGTATATCAACAACGTCCAGGGTTCCGTTACCCAGACCGACAACCCGTTGGGCATGGCGATCGCCGGCCAGGGCTTCTTCGCGGTCTCCCAGCCAATCGGGCAGGTCAAGAACGTACCGACATTCAATCCTCAGCAGTTCTACACGCGGGCTGGGGACTTCACGATGAATGCGACCGGGTACCTGGTGAACAGCGCCGGGCAGTATCTCAATGGATGGACGGTCGATCCCACCACCAGCATCGTCGACCAGAACGCACTGGTTCCTATCCAGGTAAGTCAGTCCACCTATAATCCGGTCGAAACACAAACCGTCACGCTTTCGGCCAACCTGCCAGCCACCCCGTTGCCTGGCAGCGCCGGCTTGCTGGACCCCCTGACCAACGTCGTTGGTCCGCCACTGTCCTCCCAGATCACGGTCTATGACGCATTGGGAACGGCCCATCCCGTCACCCTGAACTGGACCCAGAACGCGGCTAATGACTGGAATGTCCAGATCCAGGTGCCGGACGCCAAGGCCGCTCCCACCAACCCGAACCCGATCGTCACCGACGCCGGAACCGCGCAGGTGAAGTTCGGTGCGCTCGCCGGCAACACTCCCGCCGACAGCGAGGGCACCATCGGCTTTATCGCGCAAGCCACCGACCTGACGCCCAATGCCGGCACGATCACGCCCAGCACCTACGCACCGGGCTTGGCGGCAACATTGAGTTTCACGACTGATTTCGGATCGGGCCCGCAGTCGATTACCCTGAACGTAGGGACCTACGGCGGCACCTCGGGCGTAACGCAATATGCCGGCACGACCTACAGCCTTCTCGGCCTTACCCAGGACGGCGTCGCGCCGGGCAGCTTCGCTGGCGTGACAACGCAAGAAAACGGCAATGTCATAGTCAACTATAACAATGGCCAGACACGCACGATCGCCCAGGTCCCGGTGGTCGTCTTCAATGCCCCCAGCTCACTGCAAAGGCAGAACGGCCAGTCGTTCACCGCGACACCGGCAAGCGGGACGCCGTTGGCCGAGGCAGCAGGGGTAAATGGCGCCGGAAACCTCGTGACTGGGTCCATCGAGGGCTCCAATGTCGATATCGCCACCGAATTCACTCACTTGATCGTCGCCCAGCAGGCCTATTCATCGAACGCCAAGGTGATCACCACGGCCAGTCAGATGCTGCAGGCAACGCTTCAAATGATCGCCTGACGTCTGGCCGATGGGTCTCGACACTTCCCTTTCGATCGCCAGTGGCGGGCTGGCCAACATCAACGCCCAGTTCGCGCTGATCTCACAAAATGTGGCGAACGCCGCGACACCCGGATATGCGGCCGAGATCAACTCGCAGCAGGAACTTACCGCCTCCGGTGTCGGTATCGGCGTCCACACCGGTCCCGCGACCATTCTGATCGACCAGGCCTTGCAGTCCTCGGTCATACAGCAGAACGCGGTTGTGGCAAAAGATCAGACCACCCAGGCGGCGCTCCAGGCCATCGATGGCGTGCTGGGCACCCCTGGATCAGGCGGCGATCTCGGTACGCTTCTCGGCAATCTGCAGGATAGCTTCTCCAACCTGCTGAACGACCCCGGAAACCAGACACAGCAGAATGCCGCGGTCGCGACAGCGGCCACGCTGGCCGCGGGAATGAATACTCTCAGCTCCACCTATAGCGCACAGCGCCAGGCAGCGCAGACCGACGTCGGATCCGCCATCAGTTCACTGAATGCCACGCTCGCCACGATCGGGCACCTGAGCGATCAGATCATCGCCCTGAAGCCCACCAACCTGGGCACCGCCGACCTGGAGAATCAGCGAAACGGCGCAGTACTCACGCTGTCGCAACTGCTCGACGTCAAGACCGTCACCCATTCCAACGGCGATCTGTCGGTGTTCACCGCCAGCGGCCTGACGCTGCCGACACGCGGCGGTGCCAGCCCGATCACGATGCCCAACACCGCTACACCAACCGGCACATTTTATCCCAATGGCGGCATCCCCGCCATAACCATGACCGGAGCGGACATCACCGGCCAAATGGTCGGCGGCCGGATCGGCGCCGACATCGCGCTGCGCGACACCATCTTGCCAACTTACCAGGCCGGCCTCGACGAGTTCGCCTATGGCGTGTCGAGCCGGTTTGCCTCGCAGGGACTGGCCATGTTCACCGATCCTGCCGGCAATGTTCCCTCCGGCGGCGGCACCCCTGCCCAGGCGGGCCATGTCGGCTTCGGCGCAATCATTCAGGTCAACCCGGCCGTCAAAGCCAATCCATCGCTGGTGCGGGACGGCACGACCGCCATTGCTGGCAGTCCCACGGGTGCCGGCCCATTCACACCCAATCCGCCAGGCGGTCCGGCCGGCTTTACCGCCCTGATCAGCCGCGTGATCAACTACACGTTCGGTGCTCAGGCTCAGATCGGGGTCAATCAGCGCAGCTTGAACACCAACGGCCTGGGCGCGTCGGGCAGCCTGGCCGTACCGTTCGTTGCCGGCGGCGCACTGTCCGAATTCGCCACCAGCCTCGTGTCCTCCCAGGCCGGGCAGAGCGCGGCCGTCACCGCCAACCTGACCAGCGAACAAGCGCTGCAGGGCAGCCTCAAGGCCAAGGTCGCGGACGTTAGCGGGGTAAACATGGACACCGAGATGTCGCTGATGCTCAGCCTGCAAAATGCCTATGCGACGAATGCCCGCGTGATAAACGCGGCACAGAGTATGTTCAACCAACTGCTGCAGGCCGTCCAATGAACGGTATCGGCAGCACCAATGCCAGCTATGGCATCATGGAAACGCTGATTGCCAGCAGCAAGAGCGTCCATCAGCAGCTCGACACGCTGACGGAGCAAGCCAGCACCGGCATGGTCTCACAGACCTACGCGGGCCTCGGCTCCGGAGCAGGCGTTTCAGTGAACCTGCATCCCCAGCTCAACCAACTGCAGACCTACCAGAACAACATCAACCAGGCGGCGGCGACGATGCAGGTCACGCAGTCGGCCATGACCCAGATGCAGCAGATCGCGGCCACGTTCGTGGCGAATATGCCCAAGCTCAACAACTTGAACGCGGTCCAGGTCGACAGCGTCGCCGCCAACGCCCGTGCCGCCCTGTCAGAGGTCGCTGGCCTGCTTAATTCCAAGGATGGCAACACCTACGTGTTCGCGGGGCAGGACAGCTCCAACCCACCGGTGCCGTCACCCAGCGCGATCCTGTCGTCCGGCTTCTATACGGATATCAACGCAGCGGTTACGTCACTGGCCGCTAATGGAGCCTCGGCGACAACCGCGGCGACCCTGGCTACCGCCAGCTCCAACGCCGCCGGCACGTCGCCATTCTCCGCGTACATGTCGCAGCCGGCGTCCGCCATCAGCGCCCCGGTCGTGCAGACGGGCGAATCCACAACTGTCCAGGTCGGCCTGCTGGCAAGCGCCAATTCGGTCGCCAGTTCCAGCGGTTCATCAACCACCGGATCCTATATGCGTGACCTGATGCGGGCACTGGCAACAATCGGCTCCATGTCCAGCTCCCAGGTTAATGCTTCCGGCTTCGGTGCCCTGGTGAAGAACACCACCGACAGCCTGAACGGCGTCGTCAGCGCAATGGCAACGGACACCGGCATTCTCGGCAACACCCAGTCAAATCTGACCCATGTGCAGACGCTGCTGACCGCCACCGCCACCGCGCTCAACGGTCAGGTTTCCTCGGTCGAGCAGGTCGATATGGCAGCGACCCTATCCAACCTGGCCAACATGCAAACCCAGCTACAGGCTTCCTACAAGCTGATAGCCGGCGAAAGCACGCTGTCGCTGGTAAAATTTCTTCCTTGATCGAAAATAAACCTGTGTTTGTTCATATACCGTTAACTTTCCTGCTGCATTCTCCCCTGTGAGCCCACAAAAGGCGGGCACATACATCAGACCTAAAGGGTAACGTATCATGTCCCTCAATTCAGTTAATACCAACATGGGCGCGATGGTCGCGCTCCAGTCCCTGAAATCGACTGCCTCGCAACTTTCGGCCACGCAAAAGCAGATATCGACCGGCTTTCGCGTCTCCGACGCATCCGATGATGGTGCCGCATTCGCCATCGCCCAGGGCATCCGCTCCACTGTTGGAGGATTGACCAGCGCCAATCAACAACTTGGCAACGTGACGGGCCTGCTTTCCACCACCCAGTCGGCACTGACCGACGTCTCGAAACAGATGATCACCATGCGTAACGTGCTGGTGAAGCTGGCCGACAGCAACGTCACTGGCACCGACCGGACCAACTATCAGACTCAATACAACGCGCTTACCGCCAACATCAAAACTGACATCACAGACGCCACTTACAACAACAAGTCATTGATCGGCGACATTGGTGCCCCGTCAAGCTTCAGCGGCACCGGCGTCGGGGTCGCCCGGGATGGCGATGGGAACTCCTACACCATCCAGGCGCAGGGCCAAAGCGCGATGTATACCTCGATCGCGCAGACAGCCTTTACCAGCACTTCAGCCGCGGCGGCGCTAACGGCAACTGGTATGTTCACCAACCAACAAGGAGTTGTCAACACGGCCCTTAATAATATCGGCAGTAACATCAACTACGTCAACAATCAGACCACCTACAACAACAACAAGATTGACGCCCTGAACAGCGGCCTCGGTTCACTTGTCGACGCAGATCTCGCGAAAGAATCGGCGCAGCTTACAGCACTGCAGATCAGGCAGCAGCTTGGCACCCAGGCGTTGTCGATGGCCAACCAGGCGCCACAGACTCTGCTCAGCCTGTTCAAGTAATCTTCTTTCGGTCGGCCGGCAAACCCGAGACATCGGGTTTGTTCGGCGCATCAGCCTGAATGCATACGTCCCCGAAAGAAAACCCATGTCTAATCTTGTTCTTGACTTGCGTCAGGGCGAAGTAATGATCGTCAACGGCGCACCAATACGATTTCGCACGCGGTCACGTATCGAACTCACCGCCAAGGCACGCTTCCTGTTCGGCAAGCAGATCATGCCCCCCGACAAGGTGGACAGCCCGGCCCGACGAATTTACTTCGCTCTCCAGACAGCTTACATCGGCGACGAAACGGAACGCGAGGCCGGTCTCGACTCCTGCCGGCATTTCATCTCCGACTTCCAGAACGCTACAACGTCCGATCTCGTGCGGCTGATCCTGAACCAGGCACTGCTCGCGGCCGAACAAGACGACTGCTACCAGGCGTTGAAGCTCGTCCGCCGGATCATTCAGCACGAAGACAGCGCGCTCGGGAAAATCCCCGGCACCTCCCTCCCAACAGTAATCAGTGATCATCATGATGAACCCGAGACAGGCCGCCCAGGCCTATAAGACCGCCTCGCGCTTCCGGTCCCAGCGACAGCAGGAGGCAGACGTCTTTCACCATGCGATCGGTGGCCTGAAAGGGGCCAAGGATGCGGGCAGAATTCAGCAGGTCCGGGCAGTGGCTGATAACCGCCGGCTGTGGATGATGGTCAGCGATCTATTGCGTGATCCCGACAACGCCTTGCCGGAGCCTCTGAAGGCCTCGATCCTCTCCGTAGGCGCGGCCGTGCAGCGGGAGATGGAACAAGATAAGCCGGATTTCGACTTTCTGATTTCCATCAACGAAAATATCGCCGCCGGCCTGGCAGGAAAGCCCTGATCGAATGACCTCGTCAGTCAGCTACCTGACGAGCTTGTTCAAAGCCTCTCCTGGCGCGCAATCGCCGCTGCTCGACGCACTCTACGGCAGCGGCGGTTCGTCCGCCGGTTCAACAAATCCGGTGCAGGCGTTGCGGTCGGCGGAGTTGCATGAAACCCAGGCCGTCAAGGTAACGGCCACGCAACCAAACGTAAAGGCCGCCGTCGCCAATTTTACCCAGGCCGTGAATTCGGCCAAGAACATGACCCAATTACTTGCCAATCCGGCATTCATGAAGGTCTTGCTTACCGCCAACGGCATGACCGACCAGATTGGTTACACCGCGCTTGCCACCAAGGCACTGACGTCTGATCTGTCAGACCCGAAGTCACTTGTTAACAGGCTTGCTGATACGCGCTGGAAAGCAATCGCCCACAACTATGACTTTTCCGCGGCCGGTCTGGCATCGTTCCAGAAACCCGCGACCATTGCCGCCATCGCCAACCTCTACGCGACAAATACATGGCAAGCCGGACAGGATTCCGTGACGCCGGGTCTGTCCAATGCGCTGGCATTCAAGCAGCAAGCCGCCTCAATCACCTCGGTTGATCAACTACTTGGGAATCTCACGATGCGGAAGGTCGTAACAACGACGCTCGGCATACCGCAGGAGATCGCTTTCCAGTCAATCAATGCGCAAGAACAGGCGATCAGCACCAGGCTGGATGTCAAGAAGTTCCAGGATCCCAAGTTCGTCGAAACGTTTGTTCAACGATATCTGATCGCCAACGCCGCTGCCGTCGCCTCCTCGCCGTCAACCGAACCCAGCCTTAGCAGCCTGGCGGTGCAGCAGCGAGGGATTCTCGCCTGAGAACGTTCTTTAACGGGTTCAAAAGGAGTCCGTGCATGGATACAATCAGCGTCACAGCCGATGCCGGTACGCTTTGCCGACGAGCCGCTCAGTTCGTCGACGCCGGACGATTAGCGGCAGCCCAACCTCTTCTGGCAGCCGCGCGCGCGTTAGGGCCGCCCTCAGCCGAACTTGCCATCGTCGGTGCCCGCATCGCGTTGGCCAGCGCGGCACATAAACAGGCGTTGCCGGAACTCGATCGCGCGATCGAGGCCGAGCCTTCCCATGCCGGCTTGCGGAAGTGCCGGGCGGACGTGCGGCAAGCGGCAGGTGACCTGGAAGGCGCGACGCGAGATGCCGCCGAGGCTGTGATAATCGATCCCGACGATCCGCTCGCCAAGGCTATGTTGGGTGAGGCCTTGCTCAACCTTGGACGCACCGCCGAGGCTGTCGCTTGCCTCGCGGAAGCCGTGGCCAGGGCACCGGTGGAGCTTGGTTTCAGGCAGCTATTGTCCATCGCGCTTGAGAAATCCGGCGACATCGACGGCGCCATGGCGACACTGACTGACGGCATCGCCCTTTGCCCGTCGAGCGTGGCGATCCACAACGCGGCGATACTACTCGCTATTCGACAACGAGACTTCAGCGGCGCGGCGCGGATCGCCGAACAGGCCCGCTCCGTCGGTGTTGCGGATGCTTGCACCTTCGGTATGAAGGGCCACGCGCTGTCCAGTCTCGGCCGTCACGACGAAGCCGCAAGCGCATACCAGGACGCTCTGAAGCTTGGCCCCGAGGACCCATACGTGCGTCACCTCGTGGCCTCTTCGGGTGCGATCCCATGCCCTAAACGAGCCCCCGAGGAATATATCCGGACCGTCTTCGACGGCTACGCGGACCGATTTGAAAATCACCTGATCTCGCTGGGATACGGTATCCCCATCGCCATCCGCGTTATCCTGCAGAACCACCCGAAATGTGCCGCCGGTATTTCTCTTGGCCCGGTGCTCGACCTTGGATGCGGCACTGGTTTGGTGGCACTGGCAATCGGCGATCTGCCGCTGGGGCCACTGACGGGAATTGATCTGTCGCCCCGGATGCTCGCCCACGCCCGCGCCAAGCAGCTTTATGCCGAACTGCGCGAGAGCGACATCATCACCGACATGGCGACGAACGGGCGGCAATGGCCCGTGATCATAGCCGCCGACGTGCTGTGTTATTTCGGTGCCCTCGATGCGGTTTTCGTCCAGGCCCATCAGTCCCTGGAACCAGACGGGTGGTTCGTGTTCTCGCTCGAGGAAGTTCCCGCCGACCACGCGGGCCTCACGCCCGATAATCAAAACTGGGCCTTGCACCGGCAAGGCCGTTACGCGCACGCGGCCGGCTATGTCTGCGAAACGGCCCGTGCTGCTGGATTCCGCGTGGTGCGCATGGATCGCCTGATCGGCCGTTATGAGGCCGCGGCTCCTGTCCCGGGCCTGCTGCTGGTCCTGCAACCGATGCGCCCGACCGATACGCCATGACGGTTGATGTCCGGCCGGATGCATTGGCGGACGTCGATCCGGACGGTGATCACGATGCAGGTTCGCCGGACGGCATGGCACTGCTGGCGGAAGGCCGGTTCCAGGATGCCCTGGCTCCGTTACGATGGGCTGTGGCGCACGGTGACACGCGCCCATCCATGATACTCAACCTCGCGATCGCCGAGGACCATGCCGGAAGCAGGGATCACGCCCGGCGCCTGATGCGGCATGTGGCGCACGCAGTGCCGGATTGGGACGAGCCCCTGGTGCGCCTCGCCGAAAGCCTGCGCGCTGCCGGCGACACCGGGGCAGCCGAGGAAGCTTACCGCCAGGCACTCGATCTCAATCCAGTACCGCGATCGAATCTTTAATTGCCCTCGGCGGCCTGCTGCTGATGCGCAACGAAGCCCGGGAAGCACGCGATCTGCTGCTGCGCTGCTGCGGCATCGCGCCGGATAACGCCGAAGCCTGGAACGCCATGGGTCTCGCCCTGCGCATGGGCGGCGAAGCCGTCCTCGCGCTGGCCGCCTTCGTGCGCGCCCAGGGCCTGCAACCAAACTGCGCGGAATACGTCCTGAACGGTGTTGACGTCGCCGAGGAAGCCAAGGAAACGGACGCCGAAATTGCCCGCCTGAAGGTCGCCTGCGACAAAGACCCTCTCAATATCGCGCTCCAGATCGGCTGCGGCTCCCTGCTGGCCCGCGCCGGACAGCGGGACGGAAGCAATCGACGTGCTGGAAGCCGCAACCAGGCTCGCACCAGAAGAACTTCTGCCGTTGAGGCTGCTTGGTACCGCCTTGACCCATGCCAACCGCAACAAGGAAGCGGAGGCGGTTCTGCGGCAAATACTCGCGATCGCTCCGGACGATCAGTGGTCGGCAACGACCTCGCCGTCGTTCTGATGCGGTTGCAAAGGAATGCCGAAGCCAGGATCATGCTTCGCGAAGTACTGGAACGCCACGGAACGCAAAGCAGGGCGCTGTGCAATCTGGCCAATGCCACCGTCCAGGTCGGGTTGCAGGACGAAGCGGTCATGCTCGCGCATCGCGCGATCCGAGGTTGACCCGAGGCGATGCTGCCGCGGCGCGCGCTGTGCAACAACCTGCCCTACTCCGAACGTGTGACCGGCCTGTCCATGCTGGCGGCGATGCAGGATTGCTCCGCTGTAGTGCCACGCAGCGCCCAGCCGTCTTCACCAACGGCGCCGACCCGGACCGCCCGTTGTCCGTGGGTTTGCTGTCCGGTTCGTTCCAGGTCCATCCGGTCGGCTGGCTGACCGTCGCCGGCATTGAAACACTCGATCGCGACCAGTTCCGCGTCATCTGCCTTGCGGAGTCGACGGTTCAAGACCCGATCGCGCGCCGCTTCCGCGTCGCTTGCAATGAATGGGTGGAGGTCGACAGCATGACCGATCCAGCCCTTCGTCGATGCGACGCGCGCGCGCGGCATTGATATCCTGGTCGACCTCGGCGGCTATGGCCATGCCTCGCGGATGACCGCATGCGCCTGCCGGCTGGCCCCGGTTCAGGTCAAATGGGTCGGCCTCGCAGTCCACAGTTCAGGATTGGCGGAAATGGATTGGTTCCTGACCGACCGCTGGGAGACGCCCGCATGGCTTGAGCCGTTCTACAGCGAGAGACTGCTGCGGCTGCCCGACGGCTACATATGCTATAGCCCGCCGCCAACCGCCCCCGACGTCGTCGCCCTTCCGGCCCTGACAAATGGCTCCATAACCTTCGGCTGCTTCAACAACCTGGCGAAGGTCACCCCCCAGGTGATCGACACCTGGGCAACCATCCTGCACCGGGTCCCAGGCGCCAGGATGATCCTAAAGACCCATCAGTTCTCCGACGCCGCCACCGCGGCCAGGGTCCGGGCGGACTTCGCCGCTCGTGGCATCGCCGCCGAACGGATCGAGCTACGCGGCCCCTCCGCGCATCGGGCGTTTCTGGACGAGTATGGTCACATGGATATCGTGCTGGACCCGTTTCCCTATTCGGGCGGCCTCACCACCTGCGAGGCCCTTTGGATGGGCGTGCCGACCATCCGCTATCGGGTGAGACATTCGCATCCCGCCACTCCACCAGTCATCTGAGCAACGCCGGACTGCCGGAGTAGGTGACCGAATCGGTTCAAGAATATATCGAATTGGCCGTCGCACGCGCCGGTGACCCGGCCACTCTGGCCAACTTGCGCGCCGGCCTGCGGGAAACGGTGCGGCGGAGCCCGTTATGCGACGCACCGCGCTTCGGCCGCGCGCTAGGCGACGCCCTGCGCCACGCGTGGCGGGCGTGGTGCGCGGGGCATCCCTCGTAGCACCGGCAAACGCTACCGCGCCAGCGGCCGGTACTTGATCCGGTGCGGCTCTGTCGCGTCCGCCCCCAGCCGCCGCCGCTTGTCTTCCTCATAGGCCTGGAAGTTGCCCTCGAACCACTCCACGTGGCTGTCGCCCTCAAACGCCAGGATGTGCGTCGCCAGGCGGTCCAGGAACCATCGGTCATGGCTGATGATCACCGCGCAGCCGGCGAACTCGGCCAAAGCCTCCTCCAGCGCCCGCAGCGTGTCCACGTCCAGGTCGTTGGTCGGTTCGTCCAGCAGCAGCACGTTGTGCTCGACCTTCAGCATCTTCGCCAGATGCACGCGGTTGCGCTCGCCCCCGGAAAGGATGCCGACCTTTTTCTGCTGATCCGAGCCCTTGAAGTTGAATGCCGCCACATACGCCCGCGACTGCACCGCCCGCTTGCCCAGGTAGATCACTTCCTCGCCGCCGCTGACCTCCTGCCAGACGGTCTTCTCCGGATCCAGGCTGTCTCGCGACTGATCCACGTACCCCAGCTTGACCGTCTCGCCGATGCGCAACGACCCGCCGTCCGGATGCTCCTGCCCGGTGATCATCCGGAACAGCGTCGTCTTGCCGGCCCCGTTCGGACCGATCACACCGACAATCCCGCCGGGTGGCAGCTTGAAGTTCAGACCGTCGATCAGGACGTTGTTGCCGTAGCCCTTTCGCAGATCCTCCGCCTCGATCACGATATTGCCCAGCCGAGGCCCCGGCGGAATCACGATCTCCGCCACACCTGTCGCCAACTCCTGCGACTTCTGCAGCATCTCCTCATACTTCGCGATGCGCGCTCGGCTTTTCGTCTGCCGAGCCCGAGGAGAAGCCGCGATCCACTCCGATTCCGCGGCCAGCGCACGCTGCCGGGCGCTTTCCTCTTTCTCCTCCTGCTGCAACCGCTTGCGCTTCTGTTGCAGCCACGATGAATAATTCCCCTCGAACGGATACCCCCGCCCCCGCTCAAGCTCCAGCATCCAACTCGTGACGTTGTCCAGGAAGTAGCGGTCATGCGTCACCACCATCACCGTGCCGGCATAGTCATGCAGCGTGTGCTCCAGCCAGGCCACGCTCTCGGCGTCCAGATGGTTGGTCGGCTCATCCAGCAGCAGCAGGTCTGGCTTTTCCAGCAGCAGCTTGCACAGCGCCACGCGCCGCTTCTCGCCGCCCGATAGCATCGTCACCGGCGAGTCAGCCGGCGGGCAGCGCAGCGCGTCCAGCGCGATATCGACCTTGCGGTCGAGCTCCCAGCCGTCCTGCGAGTCGATCTTCTCCTGCAGGTCGCCTTGCTCGACCAGCAGAGCATTCATCTCCTCGTCGCTCATGGGTTCAGCGAACTGCGTGGAGATCTCATTGAACCGGTTCAACGCGCGCCTTCAGGTCGGCAAAGGCTTCCTCCACGTTTTCCCCGACCGTCTTGGCCGGGTCGAGCGGCGGTTCCTGCGCCAGATATCCAACGGTCGCGCCGGGCGCGGCCCACGCCTCGCCACCATATTCGGTTTCAATCCCGGCCATGATCTTCATCAAGGTCGATTTGCCGGCGCCGTTGACGCCGAGGACGCCAATTTTCACGCCCGGGCAGGAACGACAGCGTGATGCCCTTGAAAACCTCCCGTCCTCCCGGGAAACGCCTTCGTCAAATCCTTCAACACATAGACGTACTGATAACTCGCCATTATTCGTCGCTTCGCTGTTTGACGTGGGTTCTAAAGCATGATCGCGCCGCGCGGAACGGCGAAGCGCGTAATCCATGTGATTGAACAAACAGATGGAGCCTGGCTTCCGCGCGGCAAGAGTGTGTTCAGGGCGCCAGCGCGGTGGTCCGATAGAACGCAGCCAGGGAATAGGCAAAACCAATGCTCGACAAGCTCAATGTGTCGCCTTCGGTAAGGATGGCCGGCTCCTCCGGCCAGTTGCCGTCGCTGCCGCGCCGTAACAACTCCGCCTCGATGCGTGTGCTGTGAATGGCCAGGATTTCCCGCACGCTTGGGATCGTCGTGTGGGCCCCGATATTGGCGCGGGTCTGCGCCTCGTTGCTGGGCGACAGGATTTCAATCAGCAGGATCGGGTCGGGCACCATCAGTCCCTGGGAAGGCGGCGCGCAGGTAACACCCAGATCGGGGATACGAAAGTTGCGGTTCGACAGTACCCTGGGCACGATCCCTGGCTGACTGAGCAGACGGGATGGCCCCCCCTGCTCGATCAGGTGGTTGCCGATAAGCCGCCCGATCTCCCCCTGCAATGCCGCATGGGTTTCGGAGCCAGGGGCCATCGCCACCGGCTCCCCGTCAACCAGTTGCCAAGCCACGCCCGACCCGTCCGACGCGTCCCACGACAAGAATTCGGGCAATGTCATAAGAGCCGGCGCATTCCTGCACAGAGCGACCATGACCGGCAGCATAGCACGCCGCCGGAACTTTGTCCCGCCGCTTGAGCTGAAAGGCCGAATGCCAAGGATGACGGCCGGATGATGGTGCGCCCGGCAGGAACTCGAACCTGCAACCGAGCGGTTATGAGCCGCCAGCTCTAACCAATTGAGCTACAGGCGCGCACCACGCCGCCTTAATGCCCGCAGCCACCGTCCCACGTCAACGCAAGCCTGATCGCTTACAAAAGCCGCCTTCACGGTCCGACCCTACAACCGCCCCCCGTCGACCACCCACAACTGGCCGCTGCACATCCGGCTGTCATCGGCGGCCAGCCACAGCACCATCCGCGCGACGTCCAGCCGGCACCACCTTGTCTTCAGGCACTGCACCCGCAGCAACTGCTCCTCGGCTTCCGGCGTCAGCCACAGGTCGATCTGCCGCTGCGTCATGATCCAGCCCGGAATCACGCAATTGACCCGGATGCCATGCACCCCCAGGTCGCGCGCCATCCCCTTGGTCAGTCCCTCAACCCCTGCCTTGGCAGTCGTGTAGGCTGGCATTCCACCGCCGTTGGTGTGCCAGGAGATCGAGCCGAAATTGATGATCGACCCGCCCCCGGCCTCCCGCATCATCGGCGCGACGGCCTGGATGGCGAAGAACTGGTGACGCAGATTGGTCGCCATGCCGCTCATCCCAGTATTCCACCGTCACGTCCTCGTAGGAGTGCCGCTGGTCGTTGGCCGCATTGTTCACCAGCACGCTGATCGGTCCGAGCCGCCTGCCGACCTCGGCGATCGCTGCCTGCAAGGCCGGGATGTCACGCAGGTCGCAGCGCAGATACAGCGGCGGCGGCAAGCCCCTCCTGCTGCAGCGACCCGATCAGCCTGCGGCCGCATCATCGGCAATATCGAAGAACGCCACCTGCGCACCCTGCCGGGCGAACTGGGTCACCTCCTCCGCGCCGATCCCGCTGGCACCGCCGGTCACCAGCACGACCCGGTCGCGCAGGCTTGGATAGATTGCAAATCAGCTCATGCCACACGCTCCTGCAGTTGTCGCACCGCGTCGGCGACGATCTCGTCCGCGGACCGCTGATGTCGACGACGATCGGATGCTCATCCGCGCCCGGGATCCTCCAGCGTCGCGAACTGGCTGTCCAGCAGTGCCGGCGGCATGAAGTGGCCTTTCCGCGCCTTCATCCGCTCGGCGATCAGTTCCTGCGATCCTCGCAGATACACCAGGATCGTATCCGGCCGCGCCGCCGATCAGAATGTCCCGATACGACCGCTTCAACGCCGAACACGCCACCACCGCCGACTGCCCGGCCGCCAGCAGCTCGTCCTCCCGCGCCGCGATCGCGCGCAGCCACGGCCACCGATCCTCGTCCGTCAGCGGCGTGCCCGGCCTGCATCTTGGCGATGTTGGCCGGAGGGTGAAACGAGTCACCCTCCAGCAGCGTCCAACCCTCCGCTCGAGCCATGCCGGCAGCAACCGTGGTCTTGCCGCTGCCCGACACGCCCATCACCACGACGATGGTCATTTCTTTGCCAGGTTCGACGTGGCCGCCGAACCCGAACCGCATCGCCGACAGCATCTTCTCGGCGAAGGTATGCGGCTGGCGCGACCGGAACCGCGCGAACAGCGACGCCGCCAGCACGTCTGCCGGCACCGCCTCCTCGATCGCCGCCTCGATCGTCCAGCGGCCCTCGCCGGAATCCTCGACGTCGCCGGAAAACGCATCCAGCTTCTCGTCCTTGGCCAGCGCATCCGCCGTCAGGTCCAGCAGCCAGGACGACACCACGCTGCCGCGCCGCCACACCTCGGCGATGTCGCCCATGTTCAGGTCGTAGCGCTCATCCTCCGGCAAGCTTGTCGAGCCCTTGTTGCGCAGGATGTCGAAGCCCTTCGGCCATGGCCTGCATCATGCCGTATTCGATGCCGTTATGGATCATCTTGACGAAATGCCCGGCACCGACCGGCCCGGCATGGATGTAGCCCTGCTCCGCGCGCGGATCGAGGCCCTCACGGCCCGGCGTCCGCTCGATGGTGCCGATCCCGGGCGCCAGCGCGGCGAAGATCGGATCGAGGTGCTTCACCGCGTCCACCTCGCCGCCGATCATCATGCAGTAGCCGCGCGCCAGGCCCCACACGCCGCCGGAGGTGCCGACATCGACATAGCGCAGCCCCTTGGCCGCCAGCGCCTTCCCGCGGCGGATGTCGTCCTTGTAGAAGGTGTTGCCGCCGTCGATGATGATGTCGCCCTTGCCCAGCAGCCCGGCCAGCGTGTCGATCGTGTCCTCGGTGATCTTGCCGTGCGGCAGCATCACCCATACCGCCTTCGGCGAGCCGTCCAGCTTCCCGACCAGATCGGCCAGCCCGCTCGCGGTCGTCGCCCCATCCTTGCCGAGGCCCTCCACCGCCGCCGGGTTCGCATCCCAGACGACCGAAGTGTGCCCGCCTTCATCAGCCGCCGCGAAATATTGGCACCCATACGGCCCAGTCCGACCACGCCGATCTGCATCCGATCATCCTCCGTTGCTGTATGCCGGGCGCTTGCGCCCCTTCGAACCGACAACCTGCCACATGCTGCCCCGATGGCAAGGTGGCGTCCTGATTACCGTTGGCCACGCCGACAGCTTGCCCGTCACCTCCCGGCGGTCCAGTTTGCGCCGCCAAGCTTCAGGACGATCTCCGCGCATGAACCAACCGATACCGGTCGACGGCCTGCCGCCGGAACGGCGCTTCCTGGCCATGCTCGCGCTCGGCGTCGCCGTCAGCATGGCGGTGCTCGACGGCTCCATCGCCAACATCGCCCTGCCTACCATCGCGGACGAGATGCACGCCACCCCCGCGGCCTCGATCTGGGTCGTGAACGCCTACCAGCTCGCGGTCACCATCAGCCTGCTGCCGCTGGCCTCCCTGGGCGACGTGCACGGACACCGCCGCATCTACTGCTGGGGCCTGCTGCTCTACACGCATCGCCTCCGTCGGCTGCGCCTGTCGCCACCACCCTGCCCCAACTGGTCGCTCGGCCGAGTCCTGCAGGGCTTCGGCGGCGCCGGCATCATGAGCGTCAACGGCGCGCTGATCCGCTTCATCTTCCCCCGCGCCCAACTCGGCCGAGGCATCGGTTACAACGTCCTGGTCGTCGCGACCGCCTCCGCCGCCGGGCCCTCCGTCGCCGCCGCCATACTGGCGGTGGCATCCTGGCCGTGGCTGTTCGCCATCCAGGTGCCGTTCGGCATCGTCTCGCTGCTGATGTCCGATGCGCTTCCTGCCGCGCTCGCCGCTGTCGCCGCACGCATTCGACATGACCAGCGCGGTGATGAACGCGATCACGCTCGGGCCTGTTCATCACCGGCCTCGACGGGGTCGGCCACGGCGAGCGCCGATGCCTCGTGGTCGCCGAACTGATCGGCAGCCTGGTCATGGGCGTCATCTTCATCCGCCGCCAATTGACGCTGCGTCCGCCGATGCTGCCGGTCGATCTGCTGATGCAGCGGCCCATCTTCGCCCTGTCCGCCGCAACGGCTGTATGCTCCCATGCCGCGCAGATCATCGCGCTCGTGGTGCTGCCCTTCTACTTCCAGTATGCAGGCGGACCTGTCTCCGCTGGAGATCGGACTGCAGATGACACCATGGCCCGCCGCCGTGGTCGTGGTGGCACCGATCGCCGGACGGCTGGCCGATCGCTACTCGGCCGGCATCCTGGGCGGCCTCGGCCTCGCCGTCATGTTGGCCGGATTGCTCCTGACGATGCTGACGCCGGCCAACGCGTCCTGGGGCGACGTCGCCTGGCGGCTAGCGCTCTGCGGCGCCGGCTTCGGACTGTTCCAGTCACCAAACAACCGGCTGCTGATCGGCAGCGCCCCGCCGGACCGCGCCGGCGCGGGCAGCGGCATGCTTTCCACGTCCCGCCTGGTCGGCCAGACCACCGGCAGCGCACTCGTCGCGGTCGTGCTCGGACTGACGCACGGCGGACCCGACTCGATTATCCAAGCGACACATATCGCGCTGGGAATGGCGGCAGCGTTCGCCGCGACGGCGATGGGGCTTAGCTGGCTGCGGGTGATCCGTTGATTGTCGCGGCAAGATCCCGTCGCACGCCTCAGCCCCCAAAGCCATTCTTGCGGGAAATCCGGGTGCTGCGGGCAAACCGCGCCAGGCGGTACGGCGCCGGATCAACCACCGGCCGGTCACCCGCAACCAGATCCGCCATCAACCGCCCCGCCCCGGGCCCGATCCCGAAGCCATGGCCGGAGAAACCGGTCGCGATGAAGAACCCAGGCATGTGGCTCACCTGGTCAATGACCGGAACAGCATCCGGCGTGACATCCATCAATCCGCCCCAGCTTTCCTCCATCTGCATGTTGGCGAACGCCGGGAAGGCCTTTGACAGCACGTTCCGCGCCTCCGTCAGGATACCCTCCTTGGGCTGCGGATCGAGCACCCGCACCGCCTCGAACGGTGTGACCTGATCCAGCGACCATCGACGAGCCGTCCGCAGTTCTTCCCACGAGCGTGAGCCGACACGCAGGCGGATTTCGTTCCGGTTGTTGATCAGGCGCGGCAGGAAATCCGACAGCAGCCGGAAATGGTCCGGCGTGATCTCCGCCGTATTGGCGTTGCGGCGAGCGATCGAGTATCCGCCATCCAACCGCTTGCGAAAGGCAAACACTGATCCGGCGGCCGTGATCTCAGGACCTTTCAACGGTTTGGTCCGCAACACCGAACCCAGCACCTTCAGCAACGGCAGATCCAGGTCCGCATTGCCCGCGAACAACCGCGACCACGCACCGCCCGCCAGCACCACCGCTCCACAGGCGATTCGGCCGCGTTCCGTAACCACTCCGCTGATCCGCCCTCCGGTATGGTCAATGCCGCGGACCGCGGTGCCGGTGAAGATCCGGGCGTTGTTGTCCCGGGCAGCCTCGGCGATCGCCGGCGCCGCCAGAGCCGGTTCGGCTCGCCCATCGCTCGGTGTATGCATCCCGGCGATGAAGGCGTCAGTCGCGCCCGGCATCAGGATCTCCAGCGCCAAACCGCGCAACAGCCGGGCATCGACCTGGTATTGCCGAGCATGGCGAAGCCACGCTGCCTGGGCGGCGATCTCGGCTTCCGACTGGCAAAGATACATGATGCCGGCCTGCCGAAACCCGGTCTCGCGGTTGGTGCGCCGGTTCATGTCGCGCCACAGGCGCAGGCTTTCCATCGCCAACGGGATCTCCGACACGTCACGGCCCATCGTGCGGCACCAACCCCAGTTCCGCGATGATTGCTCCCCGCCAATGCGGCCCTTCTCACACAGCACGACCGCAATGCCCCTCTCGGCCAGGAACAGCGCGGTTGAAACCCCGATAATCCCGCCGCCGATAATGACCACGTCAGTCCGCTCTGGCAGCGTAGGATCAGACGCAACGGGATCAACAGCAGGCGACATACGGAACTCTCGACGGTGTGCGCCCACAGATTAGGATGATCCAACTCAGGCTGGCTACGGGCCTCCGCACCCGGTGTCCGCCGTCAGCGTTCAAGCCGCAATGCCCTCCACCGGCGGCAGCGCTGCTCTGCCGCGGATCATGTCGGACGCTTTCTCCGCTATCATCATCGTCGAACTATAGGTGTTCGCCGACGGCATGTTCGGCATGATCGATGCGTCCACCACCCGTATCCCCTGCAAGCCATGGATGCGTAACTGATCGTCCACCACCGAGGTCTTGTCCGTCGCCGGCCCCATCCGGGCGGTGCCGATCAGGTGGTAGGCGGTCGAGCCGTATTGACGGGCGTAGTCCAGCCACTCGTCATCGGTATGCACGTCCGGACCCGGCAATAAGTCGCTGTCGAAATAGGGGGCCAGTGCTTGCGTATGCAACAACCGCCGGGCCCAGTGCATACCTTTCACCAGCACCCGTTGGTCCATGGGATCTTTCAGGTAATTCGGCTGGATGATCGGATCGACAAACGGGTCGGTGCCACGGGCGCGGACATAGCCGATGCTTTCCGGCCGGTGCTGCCAGACGCCGCAGGTCATGCCCGGATAGTCGTCCAGCAGGCCCACGAAACCCTGCTTGTAGCTGGCGGGACTGAACACACCCTGGATGTCCGGCTGCCGCATCGTGTCCTCGGTCTTCCAGAACCAGTGCAGAATGGATGGGCTCACCGCCAGGATACTCGGCTTGCCCATGGCCCAGCGTGCCACCTGCCCCACCAGCCCCAACCCGTGCGACATCTCGTTGATGGTGCGGACGTTCTTCACCCGGGCCACGACACGGGTGGAGTAGTGGTCACGGAAATTCTCCCCCACCGGCAAATCGGCGACCACCGGCACGCCCAGGTCGTGCAGCAGCCATGCCGGTCCCACGCCGGACATCTGCAACAGCTTCGCCGTATTGGCCGTGCCCGATGACACGATGACCTCCTTCCTCGCGAACACGTCCTGCCGCACCGAAGGGTCACGGTCGTTGGCATACCGCACGCCGGTCGCGCTTGTGCCGTCAAACAGGATCTTCGCCGCGCGGGCATCCGTTCGCACCTCCAACCGGCCGGTGGCTCGGGCGGGATGCAGGAAAACGCGTGCCGCCGAATGGCGGTACCCCTTGTGGATCAACCGCTGGAAATAGCCGACGCCCATCTGGTCGTCGCCGCTGTTATAGTCCACGCAACGCGGCATCCCCAGTTCCTGCGCCCCTTCGATGAAGGCCTCCATCGCCGGATGATGCCAATCATTGTCGGTGACCGGCAGCCTGCCGCCGCGTCCATGAATCAGTTCGTCGCCAACGCCGAGGCGACGTTCGCCGCGCTTGAAATAAGGCAGGATATCGACGTAGCCCCAGCCGCGATTGCCGCGCTGCGCCCAGTGGTCGAAATCCTCCCGCTGGCCACGATTGTAGATCATGCCATTGATCGAGCTTGATCCGCCAAGAGTGCGGCCCTGCGTCGTGGGAATCCGGCGGCCGTTGATCCCATCCCCCGGTTCAGTCTGGAACTGCCAGGTGTAGTTCGGATTGAACAACATCTTGATGAAACCGGCTGGGATGTGGATGTACGGGTGCCGGTCCGGCGGTCCGCACTCCAGGACACAGACTGTGACGTCGGGGTCCTCGGTCAGCCGGTTGGCCAGCACGGACCCGGCAGCCCCGCTGCCGACGATCACATAGTCGAACGTGTCCGCCATGCTTGTTTCCATGCTTGTTTCCCCTTGGGGGTCGGTATTCGACCTTCCCCAATCAAATCGGCCGATATTTGATCCCGGCCAGGTTTCATCCTATGCTGGCGCTCCAGACTTATCCAAGCCACACCAGTCCAAGCCACGCCAATCCAAGCCAACGGGGGGCCCACGCATGGAATATGTCTGCGACGCGCCGCATGATCACACATGGTTCCGTCTCGTGACGGAGGGTGAAGCCGTCGCTGAATCGCTGGAGATGCGGCATGCGGTCGAAAAGCATTACCGGAGGGAGCGGGAACGCGCCGCCGATGCCTTCCATCCGACAACATCGGTCTTCATCGAGCAGGACATCAACAAGGAAGCCCACATCAGGCGCGCGATGCCGCAGTTCCTGACGCTGCGTGACCAGGACGGCAAGGCCCTGGTGACCGCGATGTTGCCGCCCAACGGGCGCCCCGGCGGCGGGTGCATCATCGTCGGGCCAGGCAATGCCGACCCCTATCCGGAGCATGGCGACGCCATCGCCGCCCTGGCCAGCCATTTCGGGATCACACTCGACCGGAGCAGTTGTTATCCCTATCGTCGCTGATCTTGATCACGCCGGGCACCGCTGGTGCACCCGCGGCGTCAACAAACGCTTCTTCAGGAGAATTCGGCAATGTCCCTCACGTTGGAAAAATTCGCTGCTGACTGCCACCACGCCTTGAAGTCTCAGCCCGGCACCCCCGGGCGTGAGCAGGTGCGCAAACTGGTGGAGCAGGCGCTGGCGGATCAGGAGTTTGTCGCGACCTATATCCCGCCCGGCACGCCGGAGCGGCATCTGTTGTATGAGGATGCGGAACTCGGATTTGCCATCCTGGCGCACGGCTACATCGGGCCCAAGGGCAGCAAGCCGCACGATCATGGCCCGTCCTGGGCGATCTATGGCCAGGCAGCCGGTGAGACGATCATGACCGACTGGGATTGCGTTGCCCGCCCCACCGACTCAGCCCCAGGCAAGGCCGTCGCCAACCATGACTACGTGATGAAGCCCGGTGATGCGTATCTCTACGATGTCGGCGTGCTGCACTCGCCGGAGCGCAAGGACGATACCCGCCTGCTGCGGATCGAGGGACTGAACATGGCCAAGGTGAAGCGCTTCCCCTACGAGGTCGTAACGCTCAGCCAGGCGGCGGAATGATCTGCCGCTCCTCGACCACATAGGTCTTTATCTGGCCGATAAACAGCGCGCCGTCGTCCGTCAGTGCCTTCATCTCGGACGTGGCGGCGGCGCGTTGCAAGCTATTCAGGTCATCGTACCATAGTTCAGCGATACCATCGATCTCGACGCCGGTCTCCGGTATGTCCGGACGCGTGCGCGTCCCGGTGATGTGGGACTGCACATAGCGGCGGATGCCCGGGACGGCATGGGCAAGCGGTCCGTGGATGTCGAACCAGTGGCGCACAAATGCCTCATGCGTCATGCCCGGCTTGCGGGTCAGAAGCCCGACCACCTTGATCATTCGGTTTGCTCCATTGCGGCATCTTGTTGTGACGCACCCTGCGCGCCCCGCGTAACGGCGCCGGGCGTGAACGGCACGCCCCGCCGTTCCGCCAACTCGGCTTCCACGAAATAGTACATCTCGCTCTGGCTGAACGGCTTCCGAAGCAGCCGGTCCTCCGGTCCCGGTGCTCCGCCAATCTGGTCCACGAAGCCCGAGATGAACAGGATGGACAGGTCCGGACGCGCCGCCCTTGCGGCTGCTGCCAGCCGTATACCGTTCATTCCCGGCATCACCAGGTCGGTCATCAGGATGTCGATGCCTTCGTCATCGGCCAGTATCGCCAGGGCAGCCTCCCCCGTGGCGACGTTCCGCACGTTGTACCCAAGATCCTGCAGGATAGCGGCTGTCACCGCGCGAACCCCATCATCGTCGTCAACCAGCAAGATCGTCGCAACCGAACCTCGCAGCCTGCGCTCCCGCCGCTCGCTCACGGCGCGGGCCGGGGCGACAGTGGCACGCGGAAGATCGACGGTCACCGCGGTGCCGGAGCCGACCCTGGAGGTAATATGCACCTCACCGCCCGACTGCTTCGCGGTTCCAAAGACCTGCGACAGTCCCAGCCCGGAACCGGCACCAGGCGGCTTGGTGGTGAAGAACGGCTCGAAGACGCGGGGCAGGACATCAGCGGCAATGCCGGTGCCGGTGTCCCGCACCGTGATCGTTACGTAATCGACCGTCGGCGCCTCGTCCGGCAAGGTGATTTCATCCTTGCGCTTGTTGGCGGTTTCGATGGTAACGGTGCCGCCGTCCGGCATGGCATCGCGCGCATTGATGACAAGATTGAGGATAACAAGCTCGATCTGGCCTTGGTCCACCATGGCAAGCCAAAGATCGGCTGCCAACCGCAACTCAACACGCGCATGCAGACCCAGCGCGCTGTCCAGCAGACTTTGCATGCCCTCTATGGTCGCATTCAGGTCGATGGCTTTCGGCATCAATGGTTGCCGCCGGCCAAAGGCCAGCAAATGCCCGGTCAAGGTGGCACCGCGTTCGGCCGCTGCCCGGATCGCCGACAACCTCTCGGCGGCCATGCTGTTGCCAGCCAGCGAGGAATGGCGCTGCAGGAAGTCAACGTTTCCAAGCACAACCATCAGCAGGTTATTGAAGTCATGCGCGACACCGCCGGTCAGTTGCCCGATCGCCTCGATGCGCTGGGCCTGGCGCAAGGCGCCCTCCGCCCGGGTGCGTTCGGAGATCTGTTGTAGTAACCGCTCTTTCGCCTGCTCCGCGATGTCGCGCGCGATATGCGTTTCCTCCAGCAGCCTCTCGACCTGCTGCGACCGGTTGGACAATGACAGCAGCAGGATCACGACCGCGCCGCCCAGCAGCAGGGCAACCCCGATCAGCGTCAACGCCTCGCGCTGCCAGTCAACCAGAACCCGCCCCTGCTCGACTGAAACCATGACCGCAAGGGGAAATGCACGCAGCGCCCTGATCGCGGTAACCCGGATGCTGCCGTCCACCGGACTTTCCATCAGCAGCGTTCCGGACATGGCATGCGCCAGGACCTCGGTGAACGGCGGCAGATTGCCAAAGCTGGTCCCGATCGCCTTGTCCACATGGGGAAAACGAGCCAGCACCGTCCCGTCGCGCAGATGAAGAATGATCGCCCCATTCTCGCTCAGTTCGACAGCGCGATAAAAATCCTCGAAATAGCCAAGGTCGATGGAGCCCGCCACGATCCCACCCAACGTGTTCTCGGGAGTGCTTAAAGGACGGACCAGCAAGGCATTCCATCTGTTGTTCTCTAGCCGGAACGGTTGGCTGATCGTCAGCCCGCCATGCGGCAGAAGCCGGTAATGGGCCAGCATCGCCGCGACCGTTGCCTGCGGAATAGCCGCGCCGTCCGGATCAGTTGAAACGATTATCTTGCCGGACGCGTCGAATGCAACGATCGCCGCCAGCTGGCGCACACCCTTGATCCGGCGCTGCAGCGCTTCCTGCAGGGCATCGGCAGCCAATGGCCGCACCTGCACCGCCTCCGCCGCGCCAACCACCAGCAGGTCAACCGCCTCCACCGCTCGTCCGGTCTGTTCGGCGAACACCATGTCCAGGCGCGCCATTTGACGTTCGGTTTCCGCAATAACCGACTTGCGGCTCAGATGCAGCTCATAATACGCCGCGCCCGCGATCAGGATCAGTACAACCACAGCCACGATCCGAAGCGCTATGCTGATGGAAGCGACGTGACGCAGGGGCCGTTGCCTGTTCATCTTGGTTTACCCCAGCCGGTTTCGGCGCAGCGGGGACGCTAGAGCGGCTGCCCTTCGCCTTGACTTGCGGAAGCCGCTCTGGCTCCTTGTTTGTTCGCATGACTCACCGTTCCGGTGACCCCCACTATCATGCTCTAACACAAGACCAGCAGCGCGACATCGGCCTCACGTCTTCGTGATTGCTACTCGTTCGGCGCAAACCATTTCAGTGCAACCGCCAAAACCGCTGACAGCAACAGGAACCCTGCCATTCCCATCAAACCGGCGGAGAACGACCCGGTGAAATCCTTCAGCCAGCCAACAACAGCAGGACCGACAAACCCGCCCAACGTACCTATGGAATTTATGAAAGCGAGGCCACCCGCCGCGGCTACGCCCGTCAAAAACCTAGGCGGTATCGTCCAGAAGATCGCCCGGGCCGCCGTAATGCCGGCGAGCGCAACGGTCAGCCACAGGAACGAAAGCCAGAACTCGCTGAACACAACTGACAGCAGAAGTCCCACCGTAGCCACGCCGCAGGTCAGGATAAGATGAACGACGCGCTTGCCGCTGCGGTCCACCAGCCCCGCCCACAGCAGCATGGCGATTGAGGCGACGACGTAGGGGCCTGAGGAAACAAAACCAACGGTAAGGTTGGAATGGAACTGGGACTTGATGATCTGCGGCAGCCAGATGCCGACGCCATAGGATCCAGTGGTGAAGCCAAATTGAATTAGCGCGAGGACCAGGACACGCGGATCCTTCAGCGCGGCCCAGAAATGCCGCACCTCCTTGTGCCTCGGTTCGGCCGCGATTCGATTATCCACCGCGGTCCGTTGCTCCGGCGTCAGCCATGTCGCACTGGACGGGCGGTCCGCCAGCAGCCACAGCATCACCACGCCAAGCGCCGCCGACGGCAGGCCTTCGATAATGAACATCCACTGCCAGCCCGAAAGTCCGCCAAACTGATCGAGTCCGAGCAGAGCGCCGGAAATGGGTCCTCCCACCACGGAGGAGATTGGAACGCCAAGCAGCAGGAACGCCAGCATGCGCGCACGGTATTCCGCGGGAAACCAGCTTGAAAGAAGGTAGGCCACGCCTGGAAAAAAGCCCGCCTCCGTCAAGCCAAGCAGAAACCGTATCGAGTAAAAACTCGTGGGGCCGCTGATCAGCGCGCAACCGGCGGCAACAATGCCCCAGGTGATCATGATCCGGGAAATCCAGACCCGCGCACCAAAGCGGTACAAAGCAAGGTTGCTCGGAATTTCAAACGTGCAGTAGCCCAGCGAGAGAATCCCGGCGCCGATCCCGAACTGCGCCGCCGTAAGACCAAGCTCCTTGTTCATCTGCAGCGCCGCGAAGCCGATATTGCCGCGATCCAGGTAGTTTAGGATGTAAGCAACCGTCAGCCATGGCATCAGCCGCCAGATGATCTTTCGGAACGCCGTCTGTTCGACTGTTTGCGCTTCCATCAATGTGCACCGATCAGCCGCATCGGCGCACCCTTGGCATAGGCAACAATCTGCTCAAAGCATTCGCGGAAATACAATTCGAAATTGTCCCACTCGGCCCAACCCAGATGCGGGGTGCACAGCACGTTGGGCATCGAGAGGAACGGATGGTCGCCGCCGGTGACCGGCTCCTCGCTCATAGACATCGACCGCCGCATAGCCCGGCCGCCCGGCCCGTAACGCCGCCAGCAACGCACCCGGTTGAATAAGCTCGGCGCGCGATGTGTTGACCAGCAGGGCAGTGGGTTTCATCCGCGCCAGATCCTCGGGCGCCGACAATGCCGCTTGTATCGGGACGCAGGCGGACATGCAACGACAGGACGTCGGACCGCTCGAACAAATCGGCCTTGCTTGTGGCGAAATCGTAGCCGGCGGCTGCGGCCTTCGCGGCCGATGTCTGCTGGCCCCAGGCCAGGATGTTCATCCCCATCCCCGCCCCGGCCCTCGCAACGATCGACCCGATCGCGCCAAGGCCAAAGATACCCAGCGTGCTGCCGGACAGGCGATGCGACAGCGTGCAGGGCCAGTCGCCGCGGCGCATCCGTTCCGCCTCCAACGCGATATTGCGCCGGGCGGCGACGATCAGCGCGACCGTCAGTTCCGCCGGTGCGATCGGGGAGTTGCTGGCGCCGGTCGAAACCAGGACACCGTGATCCTTGCAGGCCGCATAGTCGATCGTCGTCGCCGCTCGGCCAACCAGCGCAATCAGCTTCAGGTTCGGCAACCGCTCGATCAATGCGCGGGAGAAATTCACCCGTTCCCGGATCGCGACGATGACCTCCGCCGGAAGCAGACGCTCCACGAGTTGGTCCAGATCGGCGGCTGGTTCCCGATAGCGGACGACATCATGCCCATCCAGCAGCGGAAACAGGACAGCCGATCGACCATGTCCTGGTAGTCGTCGGGGATGACAATTTTCATAAGTATTCAATCCATATGTTCGCGCAGCAGGCGGCCGCAGCCGAACACTGGCGCATGATATCCCGCCAGGCGCAGCACCGCCCACAGGCTGACCTGGTTCGTCGTCAGCACCGGCTTGCCCAGAGCAGCCTCCAGCCGGTCCACGATGCCCATCGTCAGCCAGTTGCCGCAGGCCAGCATCACCGCCTGCGCATCCGGGCTGATCGATCTCCGTCCCCATATCGATAGGCAGTCTGTTCGTCCAGCAGCCCGATCTCCAGATTGCTGACGTGACCCAAGCGCCCGGTGTGCCAGCACCTTGAACGCCGCTTGCCTCGATGAAGGCGGCGGAGGTCGCATTGGTGGCTTCGCTCCATGGCGCACCGATCACCAGTTGCTTCACGTCCAGTGCGGTCAGCGCCTGGATCAGCGCGGTGGACGCCGTCGTGGCCGGCTTGCCCGACGCGGTCTCGATCCGCCTGATCAGTTCTTGATCGTATCCGATTCCATTGCGTGAACTAGGCGCTGTCGCCGCCAGAACGATTGCATCGACATCGGCATCAGCCAGTTTCTGGCTCTCGGATTCGATGTCCTCGACAATCCGCGCGGTGGAGGATGGCTCAACCGTCCGCAGCGGCAGGCGCGCAACGTGCAGCGTCACGCCATCAGGCAGGATGTGGGTGAACTCGGGTTCCTGGGTGGTATTGGATGAAGGAAGCAGCAGGCCGATCCGCCTGCGGTCATGGCGCGATGGCATTGTCCTGGTTCCTCCCGATGCAGCGGCGGGACTGTCCCAAACCCCCTGCGATTGTGTCAAACCGCTGGCCTTTCCATCCCAAGCGGTTCCGGTAGCATACAGGCAGATGAACGAAACGCCGGAGAACACGCGCCAGGACTATCCAGGGTGCGGCCAAGCGAAGGAGACTGGCAGCGCACACTCTGGGCGATGGTCGGCATCCAGTTCGTCATGACGGCCGCGATCAACTTCCTCAGTCCGATCATTCCGCTGATGCTGCCGCAACTCGGCGTCGAGACAATCGAAGGCGTCGATGTCTGGTCCGGCATCATCACCGGCGCGACATCGTTCGTCGCCGCCTTCGCCTCGCCGGTCTGGGGCCGGGTCGCCGACAAGCACGGGCGCAAACTGTCGCTGCTGCGCTCAAGCTTCGCGATCGCGCTGTTCACCGCGCTGATGGGACTGGCAACGAATGTCTGGTAGTTCTTCGGCGCCCGCGCGGTCATGGGGGCGTTCGCCGGATTCTCCTCGGCCGCCATCGCGCTGGTCGCCAGCCAGGCGCCGGAGCGGCGGCTGGGCTACGCACTTGGGCTGGCTGTCGTCAGGGCAACTGATCGGGTCGCTGGTGGGCCCGGTGATCGGCGGCATCCTGGCCGACCTGACCGGCAGCTATCGCGCCCCGTTCTTCTGGTGTGCCGGCATCACCTGCGCCGGCCTGGTGCTGGTCTGGGCGGTGGTGAACGAGAACTTCACCCCGGTCAGATCGACCGGCAAACGCCAGTCGCTGTTCTCCGGTCTCAGCCTGCTGACCGGATCGGCCGGCCTGAGCGCCCTGTTCCTGGTGCTGCTGATGGCGCAATTCAGCACGCGCACGGTGCAGCCGGTCGTCACGATCTTCGTGCAGGAACTGATCGGGTCGCCACCGCAAATCGCCACGCTGGCGGGCATCGCGTTCTCCATCACCGGCTTGGCGAATTTGATCGCGGCACCGTTCCTGGGCAACCGCAGTGACATCATCGGCTACCGGAAGGTGCTGCTGATCTGCCTGCTTGGCGCAACGCTTGACCAGCGCGCCGCAGATCTTCGTCAATGACTACTGGACCTTCGTGGCTGAACGCTTCGCCGTCGGTCTGTTCATCGGCGGCATCCTGCCCACGGCAAACGCGCTGATCGGCCGCAGCGTGTCGCGCGAGAGCCGCGGCACGATCTATGGAATGACGGCGTCGGCGACGTTCCTCGGCAATTCACTCGGACCGCTGACCGGCGGCGGGATCGCGGCCGGCTTCGGCATCCGCTGGGTATTTGTCATGACGACACTGCTGCTGGCCGCGAACCTCATGTGGGTCTGGTTTACCGTGCCGGAATTGAAGGAAAGCGCGGCGCAGGGTTAACCTTCTTCCCCAGAAAGGCCGATCGGCCGATGGAGGGAAAATGATTCGTTACGACCTGTCCGGAAAGACCGCGCTGGTGACTGGCGGCGCGTCCGGAATTGGCTTCGCCACCGCCAGGATGTTGGCGGGCTTCGGCGCCACCGTTGCGGTGAATTTCCTGGCCGATGACCCGCGCGGGCCAGAGGCGGTGGACAAACTGGTCGCCGCCGGCGGCAAGGCGATCATGGCGCCCGGCAGCGTAGGCGATGCCGGCGGAGCGCGAAGCCATGGTGCTGAAGGCGGTCTCCGATCTTGGCCGGCTGGATCTGCTGGTGAACAACGCCGGCACGCCGGGAACGCGCCATCGGATCGCGCCGCCGCGACCTCGACCTGATCACCGAGGAGCTCTGGACCGACGCTGCTGGAGGTCAACCTGCTGGGGGTGTTCCGGTGCGCCAAGGCGGCGGCCCCGGCGCTGAAGGCATCCGCCGGCGCCATCGTCAATACCGCCTCGATCGCGGGTCTGGGACGCGCCGGCAGCAGCCTGGCCTACGGCGCGACCAAAGCCGGCGTCGTCAGCCTGACGCAAAATCTCGCTCGGGCTTTGGCGCCGGAGGTGCGGGTGAACGCGATCGCACCCGGCGCGGTGGACAGCTCGTGGATGGTGGAATGGACGAATGAGGAACGCCAGCAATCGATCGAGCGCGCGCTTGCTGAAGCGGCGCTGCCAGCCGGAGGACCTCGCCGAGGTCATCGTGTTCCTGGGCTTTGGCGCGGCGATGGTGACCGGACAGACGATCACCGTGGACGGCGGACTAACGCTGTAATGAGACAAAGAAAACCCAGGGCCGAAGCCCTGGTCGCCGCAAATCCGGTCGCCGACAAAGTGCCGGGACCGGGCCACAGCGATCAGAACGTCAGCACCACGTCCGAGGCGAGGGTGAAGGAACTGTTGTTCCTGCCGCCATTGAAAGCGCTGGTGCCGCCCAGGTCATGGTCCCAGCGAACTTCCGGGCGGACCAACAGGCCGGAGATCGGCGCCGGCATGTCGGCGGGCTTATAGGTTACCCCAAGCGTGATCTCGCTGTAGGTGGTCGCGTGCAGACGGTGACCCGACGCCCGCGGTAAACCCCTGTTCAGCACCTACGAAGGTGTTGTTGCCTTGGAACGAAGCCACGAAGAAGTTGTTGTCGTCACGATAGATTTCGGCGCGTCCGTTCAGCGTGAACGTGTCGTTCACAGCATACGAAGCATACTGCGCAATGCCGAAAGCATTCGCGGAACTGGTCTTGCCGGAGGTGAAAGCCCCCGCGAAATCATCACGTATCCAGTTGAGCTCCGTCACCAGCGTCAAGGCCGGAGTCGCCTTGTAGGTCACGACGATATCGTTCAGGTAGCGATAATAGGCATCCGCGTTGAACCCGCCGGGCGCCAGCGCGCGCGTCGCATTCTCCGGCCCGATATGGGTCAGCGCGAGAACGGTCAGGTTGCCGTCCATCATGGTCAGGTTGACCCCGCCCAGAAACCCGATGGCGCTGTTATTCTCCCCAAACGGACCGAACGTGGTGTTCACGCCGGTATCCACACCCAGGTACACGTCCAGCAGACCGTTGACATGGCTCGTGGTCAAGATGCCGGTGTGCTTCAACGGAATGCCGAAGTTGAAGATATAGGATTGCGAGTAGAACGGGTTGGTCGACGGATCGATCGTCTCGAAACCCAATCGGCGTCGAATACTGTCCAGCCTTGATGTCCACGCCGCCTTCAAACAGCACCGGCAGATGGAACAGGACGTTCGCTTCCACGATGTCCAGCTGATTGCGCTCGTTCGGCAACGACCCGGTCGAACTCGCCCAGGAAATGGGTATAGCGGGCGTCAGAACCGTACATGCCCTGCAGCTTGAAGCCCCAGTCGAAATCAGTCGCCTTCGGGTCGAGCGGCTTGTTCGCCGTCAACAGGATCTGGTTCAGCAGAACCGTGTTCGGCTTGTCGGTGAACAACTGGCCGAAGTTATTCTTCGGATGGTCGCGGATTGTAGGTAACGCCGGCTTCAATCTGCGCCGACAGATGGATGCCGTTGATCCAGTAGCCCGGCGGCGGCGCATCGCGCGGCGGGTGCAGGAACGGGCGCGGCCTCGGTCGCTGCGGGGGCCGCCGGGGATCTGTGCCGACGCCGTTACACCAGTGGTGGCTATCGTAGCTGCCGCGGCAAGCCAGGCACCGTGCCAGAGTTTGCTTATGGTCATTCGCTATTTCCATCCTGATCTTGTGGGGACGTGTCCGCACCGTCCTGGTGTCATGATGTTACAAACAGCCTGTTGCGGAGGGTGCTCATCTGGCAACACAGACAAAAAAACGGCGCCTCGGCCATGCCGAGGCGCTCTGTAACAAGCCCTCCTAGAAGATCTGCTCACCATGCAGGACGATATCCAGGCCTTCCCGCTCCTCTTCCTGACCGACACGCAGGCCGACCAAAGCCTTCGTGACCATCAGCAGGATCAGTGTCATGACGCCGCTGTAGACAAGAGTGGAAACCACGCCGATGGCCTGCAGCTTGAACTGGTCCAGGCCGCCGGAGCTGCCGTCCGGGCTTGCATCGGTGGCCGACAGCGGACCGTAGGCAAACACGCCGGTCAGCAACGCGCCGACGATTCCACCGACGCCATGCACGCCGAACGCGTCCAGGCTGTCGTCGTAGCCCAGCATGTGCTTCAGGGTCGTGGCGGACCAGAAGCAGATCACCCCGGCGGCGACGCCGATGATGATCGCAGCAGCCCGGCAGCACGAACCCCGAGGCCGGGGTAATCGCCACCAGTCCGGCGACCGCGCCAGAGATCGCGCCAAGCACGGATGGCTTGCCCTTGGTGATCCACTCGGCGAACATCCAGCCCAGCGCCGCCGCGGCGGTGGCGATCTGCGTGACCGTCATCGCCATGCCCGCGCGGCCGTTGGCACCCACCGCGGAGCCCGCGTTGAACCCGAACCAGCCCACCCATAGCAGGGACGCGCCGATCACGGCGTAGCCGACATTGAATGGCGCCATGTTGTCGCTGCCGTAGCCGACCCGCTTGCCAAGCACCAGGGCGCACATCAGGCCGGCGATACCGGCGTTGATATGCACGACGGTGCCGCCCGCGAAGTCAAGCACGCCCAATCTGCGACACCCAGCCCGTCGGAGCCCATACCCAGTGGCACATCGGCGAATAAACCAGCAACGACCAGAGCGTCATGAAGATGCACATCGCCGAGAACTTCATGCGGTCGGCGAAGGCACCGGCAATCAGCGCCGGCGTGATGATCGCGAAGGTCATCTGGAACATCATGTAGACCGTCTCGGGAACGGTCTGCACCGCGCCGCGTCAGTGCCGGCGCCAAGCGTGAACGCGATGTCGGTACCCTTGGAGATGTCCGCCCCAATGCCGTTCAGCAGCAAGCGCGAGAAGTCGCCCATGTACGCGTTGCCGTTGGTGAAGGCGATGCTGTAGCCGGCGACCATCCAGACGATCGTTACGATGCAGCAGATCGCGAAAGACTGCATCATCGTCGCCAGCACGTTCTTCTTGCGCACCATGCCGGCATAGAACAGCGCCAGGCCGGGAATGGTCATCAACAGCACCAGCGCCGTGCTGGTCAGCATCCACGCGGTGTCGCCGGTATCGATCTTTGGCGGGCCAGCCGCGGCCGCAGCGGCGGCGGCCGGAGCGGCATCGTCGGCAAACGCCGGAAGCGCGAGCAACAAAGCGAACAGCAATCCGCTCAGTCCCCAGAAATAGCGGGGTCTCTTCATAGTCCTGTTTCCCTATGGTTCTTCGTTACAGCGCTTCGGAATCGACTTCGCCGGTGCGGATCCGCATCGCGCGTTCGATGTCGAGAACGAAAATCTTGCCGTCCCCGATCTTGCCGGTATGCGCCGACTTCGAAATCGCTTCGATGACCTGGTCCGCCAGGTCGTCTGGCACAACGACCTCGATCTTGATCTTGGGGAGGAAGCTCACATGATATTCCGCGCCACGATAGATCTCGGTCTGGCCCTTCTGCCGGCCAAAGCCCTTTACTTCCGATACGGTCAGCCCCTGAACCCCAAGCGGGGTCAGGGCTTCGCGGACGTCGTCAAGCTTGAACGGCTTGATGATGGCCATGATGAGTTTCATGTTGGCCGGTCCTCCGGTCTCTCGTTGGGGTTAGGGGAAGCCTGCATTATCTTGTCCTGTCTTGCCATTCCGCCGCGCCGCTACAGTGAGCAACGGCCAGACGCGCGAACAGGCTAAATCAATAATCGTGCCAACGTCCGATCCCGGCGCCCCGCGGAGTTTCAAGCGAGAAACAACAAAGCAATGGATCAACGGTGCCCATTAATCGTGCAGTTGCCCCGTCTGGCCCAACTTGGCCGAGCCACAAATCCGGGCCGCGGCACATCACCCGCCGGACAGCGTATACACTGCACGCAATGTCATGCACTGTAACGACGCAGGATAACGGCATAAAAAAACCCCCGCCGCGAATGCGGCGAGGGTTTCCATTGTTACTGGTCTGGCTAAACCGAGTAGTACATCTCGAATTCGACCGGATGCGGGGTATGTTCGAAACGATACACCTCGGCCCACTTCAGTTCGATATAGCTTTCGATCTGGTCGGTGCTGAACACGCCGCCTTCCAGCAGGAAGTCGTGGTCAGCGGCCAAGGCGCCCAAGGCCTCGCGCAGGCTGCCGCACACCGTCGGAATGCCCTTCAGTTCGTCCGGCGGCAGGTCGTACAGGTCCTTGTCCATCGGGTCACCCGGATGGATCTTGTTCTTGATCCCGTCCAGCGCCGCCATGGTAATTGCGGAAAACGACAGGTACGGATTGCAGCCCGGATCGGGGAAACGAACCTCGACCCGCTTGGCCTTCGGGCTGGTGGTGTACGGAATGCGGCAGGACGCCGAACGGTTGCGCGCCGAATAAGCCAGCAGCACCGGCGCCTCGAACCCCGGGATCAACCGCTTGTAGCTGTTGGTCAGCGGGTTGGAGAACGCGTTGATCGCCTTGGCATGCTTGATGATGCCGCCGATGGCATACAGGCACATCTCCGACAGATCAGCATATCCGTTGCCCGCAAACAGCGGCTTGCCGGCCTTCCAGATCGAGATGTGGGTGTGCATGCCCGAACCGTTGTCGCCATAGATCGGCTTCGGCATGAAGGTCGCCGTCTTGCCGTAGCTGTGGGCGACGTTGTGGACGCAGTACTTATAGATCTGCATCTGGTCGGCCATTGTGCGTCAGCGTGGCGAACTTGGTGCCAAGCTCGTGCTGCGACTGCGCCACTTCGTGGTGGTGCTTTTCGATCGGCAGGCCCATTTCGCCCATCGTCGAAAGCATCTCGGCGCGCAGGTCGCTGTCGCCATCGACCGGCGGAACCGGGAAGTAACCGCCCTTGACCGCCGGACGATGACCCATGTTGCCTTCCGGGTAGTCCTTCATGTTGGACCCGGGACCCTCGACGCTATCGACCTGGAAGCTGGCGAAATTGCCGCCCGTGCCGAACTTCACGCTGTCGAAGATGAAGAATTCCGCCTCGGCGCCGATCGACACCGTATCGCCGATGCCGCTGGACTTGACGTAGGCCTCGCACAGCTTGGCCGTCGCGCGCGGGTCGCGGGCATAGAACTGGCCGGTCGAAGGCTCCACGATGTCGCAGAACAGGATCAGGCTGGGCTTGGCCGAGAACGGGTCCATCACCGCGCTGGCCGCGTCCGGCATCAGGATCATGTCGCTCTCGTTGATCGCCTTCCAGCCGGCGATCGAGGAGCCGTCGAACATGATCCCATCGCGGAATGCGTCCTCGCCCATGGTGGAGATGTGCTGGGCGGTGTGCTGCCATTTGCCGCGCGGATCGGTGAACCGCAGGTCCACATATTCCACCGAATTGTCGCTGAGCATCTTGAGCACCTTGCTCACGTCGCTGCTCGGACCTGTTGCTGGTGCTGTGCTGCTGCCGGCTTCTTCGCCATACCTGTTTTCCCCGTTGTCTATCTGATCGCCGCAGTTCTCCCGCCCGTCACGGGACGCAACGGGACGCGGCAGGTGAAGACCCCGCACCACGCGGGACCTGTTGAGCCAATCCCCCTGGCAGCGCCGCCGCCGAGGACCGGAAGCCTGATAAAGACTGATTGTTGAACGGGTCGCGCATTACCCGGACCGGCGGCCGCGAAGCAAGCCCGCCGGGTGCCGGAACCCTAGATTGCGTCCTCCCCACGTTCACCTGTGCGAATTCGGATCACCTCTTCGATCGAGGAGATGAAGATCTTGCCGTCGCCGATCCGGCCGGTACGGGCGGCGTTGACGATCGCCTCCACCGCCCGTTCCACGACGCCATCGTCGCAGATGACCTCGATCTTCACTTTCGGCAGGAAATCCACGACATATTCGGCACCGCGGTAAAGCTCGGTATGGCCCTTCTGACGGCCAAACCCCTTGGCTTCCACCACGGTGATGCCTTGCAGTCCAACCTCGTGCAGCGCTTCCTTCACTTCATCGAGTTTGAACGGCTTGATGACAGCTTCAATCTTTTTCATGTACATCAAGCCCGGTTTGGCCGGGCCTCCCACAAAGTTCAGGCTGCCCGTTTCGCTTCGAGGATGTCAGCGGCGTGAACAGCACCACAGGTTTGCATGCGCCGTGCCAAGCGGCAACGGCCAAGGTGCTACGCTACCTCGGGTATATATCACCGCACGCGCCAACCCAGCGTGATTCATATCAAAGCGCGGAAATTTAGTCACGGCGTTGATCAGCCTGCACACAGGCCGGTCATGATGTGCCTCTTGCTTGCGCAGTTGAAACGGATGCAGTTAGCCCGTTTTTTATGCATCCCCTGGAGTAAATATATACGGTCGCGAATCTGCCTCGCGTCGGCCTTTCCAATCACCGCGCCGAACGATATTGCGTCTGTTTTAGGACTTGGCTCAGCACGGAGTGCCATCGATGCGCGGAGCGAACACCTATCTGGGGTCGATCGGCACCACCATCTTCACGGTGATGTCGGCGCTCGCGACCGAACATAAGTCGATCAACCTCGGACAGGGCTTTCCCGATACCGACGGCCCGGCGGACGTCGTGCAGGCCGCGGCCGATGCCCTTACCGACGGGCGCAACCAGTACCCGCCAATGCCCGGCGTGCCCGAACTGCGCCAAGCCGTCGCAGCCGCGAATCAACGGTTCTACGGCCTGGATGTCGATTGGGCGCAAGGAGGTCACCGTTACCTCCGGCGCAACCGAGGCGATCACCGCAAGCCTGATGGCCGTGCTCGATCCCGGCGATGAGGTTGTGCTGATCGAACCGCTCTACGACACCTATGTGCCGGTGGTGCGCATGCTGGGCGCGATCCCGCGCATCGTGCGCCTGGCGCCGCCGCACTGGGACCTGCCGCGCGCGGAACTGGCCGACGCGTTCGGGCCGACGACCAAGGCGATCCTGTTCAACTCCCCGATGAACCCGTGCGGCAAAGTGTTCACCGCGGACGAACTCGGCTTCATCGCCGATCTGGTGCAGCGCCACGACACCTATGCGATCTGCGACGAGGTGTATGAGCACCTGGTGTTCGACGGCGCCGCCCACATCCCGCTGATGACGCTGCCGGGCATGCGCGAACGCACCATGCGCATCGGCAGCGCCGGCAAGACCTTCTCCCTGACCGGATGGAAGGTCGGCTACGTGACCGCCGGCGCGGCGCTGACCCCGCTGGTGCAGAAGGCGCATCAGAACCTGACCTTCACCACCGCCCCCAACCTGCAGCGCGCGGTCGCCGTCGGGCCTGGCCAAGGACGACGCCTATTTCGCCTCGCTGGCCGCCAACCTGCAGGCGCGGCGGGACCAGCTCGCCGAAGGGCTGGCCGCCGTCGGGCTGTCGGTGCTGCCGACCCAGGGCACCTATTTCATCACCACCGATTTCGCCCGGCTTCGGTTTCAACGGCGACGACGTCGCGTTCTGCCGCCATATCACCGAACAGGCGGGCGTGACCGCCATCCCGGTCTCCGCCTTCTATGACCAGGCGGGCGCGCCCCGCCACTACGCGCGCTTCGCCTTCTGCAAGCGGCCGGAGGTGCTGGCATGAGGCGATCCACCGCCTGAAGCGGCATTTCGGCGCCTGACGGCGGCCGCTGCCTGATCTTCCACTGAAAACCGAACGGCGCTACAACCCGCGGCAGATGACGGTGGCCCGCAAGGGCTGAAACGGGAACTGCCGAAAGGCGGCTGCCCTCGCAACTGTAAGCGGATGAGCCGGGTCCATATGCCATTGCCCCGACCGGGTGAGAAGGCGGACCTCAGGCCAAGACCCGCGAGCCAGGAGACCGGCCGGCATCGAGACTGCGCGCGTGCGTCGGGCGAGGTGAACCGGGCAGCGGGGAGAAACCCGTATGCGAGCAATCGACACATTTGGTCGATGGAGTACCCGCATGCGCCCTGTACCGCGCGAAGACCGTCTCTGTCACGCGCCTGGCCCTGTCTGTCCGCCGCGGCGCAAGGGCCGAAGACCGTGACGATAACCGTCCCCGACCTGTGGTGACCGCGACCCGCGTTCCGACACTCGGTCGAGAACATCGCCGCCGGGGTCACGGTCATCGACCGGGCGGCAATCGAGGCGCACGGCTACAACAGCCTGACGCAGGCGCTGAGCGATGTTCCCGGCCTGCATGTCAGCCCGTCCGGCGGCCAGGGCGGCCTCGCGAGCGTGTTCATCCGCGGCACCAACTCCAACCATGTGCTGGTGCTGCGCGACGGCATGCCGATCACCGACGCCTCGGACCCCACCGGCGCGTTCAACTTCGGCATCGACACGCTGTCCGACGTCGAGCGGATCGAGGTCATTCGCGGACCGATGGCGGCGCTGTACGGCTCAGGCGCGATCGGCGGCGTGATCAACCTGATCTCCCGCCGCGGCACGGAGCCGGGCATCCACTGGAGCGGCGACCTCGCCGGCGGATATCCGGCGCTGATCCGCGGCAGCGTGACCGCCAGCGGCGATCGAAGGGCCGGTGGATTTCGCGCTGACCGCCGAAGCGCAGTCGCAGCGCGGCTACGACGCCATGCCCGCAGCGGCAGAGCGTCTACACGCGGCGTCCCGCAAGGCTTCCGCGACCGCATCGCTGACCCTGAACCTCGGCTACACGCCCGGTGGAAGGCACCCGGCTGTCGCTGTTCCTGCGCGCCGCAGACCGCCTATTTCGGCTTTAACACGCTGGGCATCTCCAACTTTCGACAACTCCAACTCCAACGGCCACACGACGTCGTTGCTGGGCCGCATCGGCGGCACCACCCATCTGTTCGACGGGCAACTGGAAAGCGGCGTTTTTCGTCGGGCAGTTGCAGGATGACCGGCGATATCAGGAGCCGCTGGCGCCGGCCGACCCGAACCAGGCGTCATCCGATTCGCGGTATCATTCCTACCGGACCGATGTGCAGTGGAACAACACGCTGCATCTGGATGATATGATAAAGTGCCGGGACTTGTCGCCAGCGCGATGACGTTCGGCTACGAGTATATCGGCGATACAGCCAAGGTGCGGGTCAACGAGAACTTCGCCGGTTTCCCGTTCGGTCAGGGCGCGACAGCGTCGATGACCACCAATGCGGTCTACGCCGGGCTGCAGACGACGGTCCTGCGAGCGTCTGGCGCTGACCGGGCAGGTTGCGGCACGACTGGGTCGACGGACAACTCCGCCACGACTGGCGGCTGGGCGGCGTCTACGACCTGAAGGAGATCGCCACCCACCTGAAGTTGTCCTATGGGACCGGCTTCCGCGCGCCGTCATTGTTTGATCGGTTCGGCGTGGATACATTCGGCTTCGTTGGCAATCCCAGCTCTGAAGCCGGAACGAGTCGCAGGGATGGGAGGCTGGTTTCACCACGGATATTCCGACGCCGTGGCGCGTGGATTTCGCTGACCGTCGGCGCGACATATTTCGATCAGCGGGTGCGCAACCTGATCGTCGGCGTGTTCGCGCCTGTGGATACCGAGGTCAATCTCGGCTCCGCCCATGTGCATGGCGTGGAGACGGAAGCAACGCTGCGTCCGGTCTACTGGCTCGATGTCCATGCCGCCTACACGTTCCTGAATACCGCGTCGGCCGGGCAGCCCGCCAAGCGAGGGCTCGCAACTGCTGCGGCGGCCGCAGAACGAGGCCTCGGTCGATGTGACGATCCGGCCAACACCGGAACTGCGTGTCATCACGACCGTCATCTATACCGGATCGGCGCACGACTTTCTGTATGACAATACCGGCAACGGCATCGGCTACGGCATCGGCCAGCACGGGTTGGTTGCCAATGTCGCCGCCAACTACACGGTGAAGCCGCAAGTCGAACTCTATGTGAACGGCTGGAATATGCTGTATTCGAAGTTCGAGCCGGTGAACGGATACCAGATGCCCGGCCCAACCGTGCTGGCGGGCGTGCGGGTGCGGCTCTAATCGGGTCCCGATTGCCGCTGGCCCACGGCTAGGTTCGGGACAGCGTTCCGAACCTAGCTGAGGCCACCCCGCGCCGCGACCGGCCACAGACACTCCACACGGCCCCTGCGGACGCCGACATACCAGTCGAACTTGTCCACGGTCGGATCACAATGACCCGGAACAAGCCTCAGCTTTTCCCCGACCTTCGGCGCCTTGGTCTCGCTGGCGTATTGCAGCTTGCCGTGCTCGTCTGAAGCACTTGTGTAACGGATGTCCGGCTGTTGCCAGACAGTCGGCATACCCGAATCGACCGCCACCGCCTTATGTCCCGCATCCAGCACCGCCACGCCGGTTTGTGCCTGGCTCATCACACTCGACAGCACGAACAGCGCGTGCCGGAACGTGCTGACCGGCGAGCCCGCTTCATCGAGGTTGCGGGCATAGTCGGCATCCATGAAGACATAGCTGCCCGCCTGCATCTCCGTATATACACCGGATTTGGACTCGATCTCGAACGTGCCGGTTCCGGCGCCGCCAACGATCGCGCAATCCAGCCCCTGCTGGCGCAGTTGTTCCACCGTACGGCGAGACCCATCGACCGCATTTCCAATCAGCGTCCGCCGCTCGGTCGGGGTGCGCTTGTGTTGGGCACTGCCCTGGTAGGCCTGCAACCCGCCGAAAATGAGGTGCTTCGACGACGCGATGCGGGTTGCCAGTGCCACCGCATCGGGTCCCGGCTGCACGCCGCAGCGCCCGGCGCCGACGTCGATCTCAACCAGCACGGTCATGCGGATGCCGGCATCCGCCGCCGCCGCCTCGATCGCCGAGACCTGGCCCGCGTCATCGGCGCAGACCGCGATCTTGCTGAGTCGCGACAAGGCACAAAGCCTCGCAAGCTTGGTGGCGCCGACGACCTCGTTGCTGACCAGAATGTCGGGGATGCCGCCCCACGCAAGCACCTCGGCCTCCGCTACCTTCTGCACGCAGTTGCCAACAGCGCCACGTTCCATCTGCAGCTTGGCGATGATCGGCGATTTGTGCGTCTTGGCGTGGGCACGCAGCTTTACCCCGGTCGGTGCCAGCAGCGCGGCCATCGTGTCGAGATTGAACTCGAACGCCTCCATGTCGATGATCAGGGCAGGCGTGTCGATCTCTTCTTCGCGCATGCCGGGAACGGCTGGTGGCACTTGCAGCATGGCTGGTTCCTTCAGGGGCGGCTTTCAGTTTCGCCCCTTTGCCCCAAAACGGCAACCAAGGCGACACCTTATTAAACTAAATTCCCCTTTCCTTTAATAACCCAATCCCCTATTAAACCATCCCTTAACAAGCATCCCCTGAACAAGGCCGCCTTCATGCCGGACCACCTCACCCGTCTGGGGCGCTACGAGGCCACCGCCGCCGGCGGCGAGACGGTGCGGGCCTTTATCCCGGTGCCGCTGCCGCCGATCCCGCCGGTCGATCTCAGCGGCCTGCAAACCGCCCTCGAACAGGCAAACCAGACCGTCGGCCGGCTCGACGGAATCGCCTCCGTCCTGCCCGATCCGTCGTTGTTCCTTTACATGTATATCCGCAAGGAAGCCCTCCTGTCCTCCCAGATCGAGGGCACGCAGTCCTCCTTGTCCGACCTGCTGCTGTATGAGGCGGAAGAGGCGCCCGGCGTCCCCATCGACGACACGCGGGAGGTGTCCAATTACGTCGCGGCGATGAACCACGGCCTGCGGCGCCTGCGTGAGGATTTTCCCCTCTCGCTCCGCCTGATCCGCGAGATCCACGGCATCTTGCTCTCCACAGGCCGCGGTCAGGACAAGGACCCCGGTGAGTTCCGCCGCACGCAGAACTGGATCGGCGGCACGCGGCCCGGCAACGCGCTGTTCGTGCCGCCGCCGCCGCATATGATCATGGACTGCCTCGGTCCGCTCGAGACCTTCATCCACGACGAAACCCAGGACCTGCCGCTGCTGGTCAAGGCCGCTTTGGTCCACGTTCAGTTCGAGACCATCCACCCATTCCTGGACGGCAACGGCCGCCTCGGCCGTCTGCTGATCACCTTCCTGCTTTGCGAGCGCGGGATCCTGCGCGAACCGCTGCTCTACCTCAGCCTGTTCTTCAAGCAGAACCGGCAGACCTACTACGATCATCTGCAAGCCGTGCGCGATCACGGCGAATGGGAACCCTGGCTCGCCTTCTTCCTGCGCGGCGTCACCGAAACCGCTCGGCAGGGCACCCAGACCGCCCAAAGCCTGCTGCGGCTTTTTGCCAATGATCGAGGCCGCGTCGAGCAACTTGGACGGCCCGCCGTCACCGCCCTGCGGCTGCATCAGTTCCTTCAGCGTCGCGGACTGACAACGATCCCCAGCGCGTCGCGCCACCTCGGCCTGTCGCAGCCCACCGTCACCAGCGCCATCGCGCATCTGCGGGCCCTGGGCATCGTTCGCGAGTCCACCGGGCGCCAACGGGGCAAGGTTTTTGTCTATGGCGCCTTCCTGGATCTGTTGAGCGAGGGCACCGATCCGCTGCCTCGCTGACCCGCCGGTTTCCAGCCGCGCCAACCTGCCTTACGCTGGCCCCACACGAACCGGGGGAACAAATCATGTGGGAACCAAGCCAACGCTATCCCGATCCGAATGTTCAGGTGCTGGACCCCGTGTTCAACGCGCTGCGCCTGCCCCTTGCCTCCGTGGAGCAACTCGCGTCCGGTTGCCGCTGGTCCGAAGGCCCGGTGTATTTCGGCGACGGCCGCTATGTGCTCTGGAGCGACATCCCCAATGATCGCATCCTGAAATGGGAGGAAGAGACCGGCGCCGTCAGCGTGTTTCGCAAAACCTCGTGGAACGCCAACGGCAATACCCGTGACCGCCAGGGCCGGCTGGTCACCTGCGAACACCGCGGCCGCCGCGTGACCCGCACCGAGTACGACGGCTCCATCACCATCCTGATGGACAGCTACGAGGGCAAGCGGCTGAATTCACCCAACGACGTGGTGGTGAAATCGGACGGCTCGATCTGGTTCACCGATCCACAGTTCGGCATCAGCGGCTACTACGAGGGCGAGAAAGCCGAATCGGAAATCCCCGCCGCGGTCTGGCGCATCGACGGCCAGAGCGGGCAGGCAACGATGATGGCGGACGATATCGAAGGTCCAAACGGACTCGCGTTCTCACCCGACGAGTCCATCCTGTATGTGGTCGCCTCACGTGCCACGCCGAACCGCTTGATCCGCGCCTTTGACGTCATCGACGGCGGCAGGAAGTTGGTGAAAAATCGCGTGTTCATCAACGCCGAGGCTGGAACCCCCGACGGCTTCCGCGTCGATGTGGAAGGCAATCTGTGGTGTGGCTGGGGCATGGGCGACGCCGAACTCGATGGCGTGCGCGTGTTCGATAAAGCGGGCAAGCCCATCGGGCACATCGCCCTGCCGGAGCGTGCGGCGAACCTGTGTTTTGGCGGCCGGTTTCGGAACCGCCTGTTCATGGCCGCGAGCCACGGACTGTATGCGCTCTATGTGAACACCCAGGGCGCCCTCGGCGGCTGAACAGGCCAGGAGGCGGCGGCAACAGGCCCGGACTACCTCGCGCGTGCCATAACCGCCCAGTGGAGCACCCAGGCGGCCGCACAGCCCGCCAGCAGGACGGCGGCCCACAACAGGGCGGACTGCCAGTCGCCCTCACGCAAACGCCCCAGCGATAATCCCGCCAGGGCCGCGGGATAGATATGGACGGGCGCCCAGACAAACGCGGAGGACACGTTGGCAGCGATGAATTTGTGCCGTCGCATGCCGGTCATCCCGGCGACCAGCGGAACCGTCGACCGCAAGACCGGGACGAAGCGGCAGAGCGCGACGCTGTAGACGCCAAACCGATCAAAGAACCGATCCGCGTTGACCATAAGCTCAGGCCGGCGGGAAAACGGCCACGCGCAGCGTAGCCGCAGGCTGAACCGGCGTCCCAGCCAGAAGGACATGAAATCGCCGATCACCGCACCAACGATGGATAGTACCAGGAACGGCAGCATGGCCTGCCCCGACATCGAGGCTGCGCCGGCCACCGCCATCAGGATCGGTGTGCCCGGAATAAGGATGCCAAGGACCGCAACGGCCTCGATGATCGCAGCCAGGAACACCACCCCCAACGCCGCGTTCGGGTAAAGCGCGACCATATCCACGGCGGAATCAATCCAGGACCACATGCGTATGATGCAATGCCGCTGTTGCGAAAAGTAACACCGACTATGGCGCTTCCTTCGCGTGAAGGAAAGCCGCCTTTCGCCGCTCGCCGAGCATTTATTTGCTTATCGTTATGGTTTCCATTGCTACGCAAAAAATCGCTACTGTTGCCGCCACGCACTGTTTTCCTGCTCCGAAAAATCCGCCCAAAATTACAATCGCTCCATGTTCCTGCTTCGCGGGTGTCCGTCGAATTTTCTGGATGAAAATTAGTTTCAAAGGGTTAAGTGGACGCTCTGCCAACAGCATCAGCGCGCGGATGACCAAACGGAAAGGATTCTTCCTGCGCTCGTGATTATCTTCAAGTCGTGGTGATTTGCCGTGTGGTACTTCACCCCGAATATCCCTCAACGCCGAAGGACCGCTCCAGCCAGGGCGGTTTCAATGCGGTTGGTCCATCCCGGACATTCGAAGACCTAACCAGGAGTTCAAACGCATGCGTTTCCGCGGTGCGATCCTCGCTACTACAATCCTTGCCACCCCAATCGCAGCAATGGCCCAACCGATCACCGGCCTCTATATCGGCGCCGGCGCCGGCCTGCATGCTCCCGAGACCCCCAAGGCGACCGTCAACGCGGCAGGCTTGGCCGGTGGAGCGAAAATCCAGCAAGACTACGGCTTCAACTCCAACCTCGCGCTCGGTTACGGCCTCGGCAACGGACTCCGCCTCGAAGTCGAAGGAGACTTCATGCGCAGCGACGTGCGACACCTCCGTGGCGTTCCTTTCCCGACCGCGAGCGGCGGGACAGTCCGCACCTGGGGCGTGATGGCGAACGCGCTCTATGACATGGATGTCGGGTTTCCCTGGATGTACCCGTATGTCGGCGTCGGCGCCGGCTATCAGTGGACCAAGCTCAATCCTCTCACCTCAGCCCAGGTCGGCGGCCCGTTCGCTCTTGCCGCAAGCTCACAGAGCGGCGCTTTCGCTGGCCAGGCCATCGTCGGCGCGTCATTCCCCATCCCCAATGTTCCCGGATTGTCGATGACAGCCGACTATCGCTTCATGGACATCCTGGGTGGTGAGAAATTCGGCGCTGTCGCAAGCGCCGGAGGCGTGGCCGTGCCGGCGCAGGTCAAGATGCATAACCAGTTCAACCACGACCTGGTGATTGGTGTCCGCTACGCCTTCAATACTCCCGCACCGGCCGCCGCGCCGATGGCACCGGCCCCCGTGGCCGCGCCGGCACCCGCGCCGGCCCGCTCCTACCTCGTGTTCTTCGATTGGGACAAGGCGGAGCTGACGGAGCGGGCGAAGTCCATCGTCAAGGAAGCCGCGGATAACTCCACCCGCGTTCAGGTGACGCGGATCGAGGTCAATGGCTACACCGACACCTCCGGAACGCCGCAGTACAACCAGGGCCTCTCGGTCCGCCGCGCCAGGGCTGTGGCGGGCGAACTGGTGCGTGATGGCGTGCCGCAAAGCGCCATCTCGGTCCAGGGCTTCGGTGACACACACCTTCTGGTGTCCACCGGCCCCGGCGTGCGGGAACCACAAAACCGCCGCGTCGAGATCATCATCCGCTGATCTTCGACAAACGAACGCAGTGCGGCCGGGGGAGCAATCTCCCGGCCGTTTGCTTTTGGCCCGGTGGTTTCCGCGGGCATCAAGTCGCAGCAATCACCGGATGGCGCTAGGATGGCCTTGGGGGTCAAATCAGCACCATGAAAGACACACACACCATCGACCGGCTCTCCGAAGAGCATCTCTGGGAGCAGGTCCAAAACCGCCAGGCAACCGAGGACTTCCTCTACGCCGTCACAACCATGGGCATATATTGCCGCCCGGGCTGCCCCTCGCCTCCGCCGTTGCGGAAAAACGTGCGGTTCTTCCGCGCGCCGCCCGAAGCCGAGGCCGCCGGCTTCCGCGCCTGCAAGCGTTGCGACCCCAGGGGCGAGCGCGCCCGCATCGCACAGGAGGTGGTACGTGACGCCAGTGCGTTTATCGAGGCCAGCGAGGAAATGCCGTCGCTCGACACGTTGGCCAGGCGGTCCGGCTACTCCCGGTTTCACTTCCTGCGGATGTTTCGGGACCACACCGGGCTGACTCCGCGCAGCTTCGCCGAGGGCGTGCGTGCCCGCCGGCTGCATGCCTCACTCGCCGGAGGAAACCGGGTCGTCGATGCCGTGGCCGAGGCCGGGTTCGGCTCCGAAAGCCGCGTCTACGAAAAGACCGCATCACTGCTCGGCATGACGCCAGGCGCGGCAAGGCGTGGCGGCCAGGGCGAACGTATCCGTACCGCCTTCGCCGATTGTCCGTTCGGCAGACTGCTGGTCGGCGCCACCGATAAGGGGGTCTGCTTCATCGGGTTCGCCGAACCGGATGAAGCGCTGATGGGTGATCTGCGCCGGCGCTTTCCACAGGCAACGGTGACGGTGGATGATCCGGCCCTGTCGGGAACCGTCCGCGCGGTGCTCGACTTCCTGCGCGAGCCTAGGCAGGCACTCGACCTGCCGCTTGATCTGCGCGGGACCGCCTTCCAGCAACGCGTCTGGCGCACCCTGTGCAGCATCCCGCCGGGGGAGACGCGAAGCTACGCGCAGCTTGCCGAAATGGCCGGAAACCCGAAGGCGGTCCGGGCGGTCGCTCGCTCGTGCGCAACCAATCCGGTCTCCTTGGCGGTGCCGTGCCATCGCGTGGTGGGCAGCGACGGCGGGCTGACCGGGTATCGCTGGGGGGTTCCACGGAAGAAGGCACTGCTGGAGCAGGAACGGAAGCTGGTCTCGGCGGGATAGGCTTCGTAGCAACAGCCTGAAAGCGCCTTAGCGAGGTTGCTTGGGGGCCCGTTCGGCGAGCTCCCGTTGCTCCGCCTTCTTCCTTTCGGCCGCCGCCTGCCGTTCCGCCTGCACCGCGCCATCGTAATCCCCGTCGGTGATCCGCGCCTGCGCCTCCCACTCAGCCCAATCGGCCTCATGGCGGCCAGCCGACACCGAGGGACTGACGCCAGGCCGCTCCGGCTGCCCAAACCCCGGCAGGGCGATCAACATCAGACATGTGACGGCGAAGCCAGCGCACATTGGCGTTCCTGTGTGAGTTGGGCGGAGAGCGGCGGCACCGCGCGCGGCAGAGCGCTGAATGGCGACCGCCCAGCAGACAGCAATCTGGGCGATCGTCTAAGCAAACGCCCCTACGGATCGATGCGGGCGGTAGCCGACCCGGCAACGACTTCCTTGCCGTCCTGGTTGGTCGTCGACAAGGTCAGGTCAACATAATGCTGGCCCCCTTCTTCCCGTAGCGCGGCTACGGTCGCCTTGGAAGTCCAGCGTGTCGCCCGGCCACACCTGGTTGGTGAAGCGGACGCCGAACTTGGTCAGCGTGCCGTCACCGACATAGTTCGTAAGCATTTTGCCGGTCAGGCCCATGGTCAGCATCCCATGCGCGAAGACGCTGGGATAACCCGCGACCTGGGTCGTATAAACCTCGTCCGAGTGCAGCGGATTGTAGTCGCCGGACGCGCCCGCGTACTGAACGATCTGCGTGCGCGACAGATTCTCGGCAACGCGCTCGCTATGGGTGTCACCGACCTTCAGGGTGGATGCTTTCAATGTCATGGCCATGCCTCCTGTCAGCCCTGATCCACGGGACGTTCTGTCGTCACACCGACGCCCCGGGCGGTGATCACCAGTTCGCCGTTCTGGTCGCGATACTCCGTGATACGCTCGCGGAACGTCAGCTTGCCGGCGCGCTTGCTTTCCTTTTCCCAGGTCTTGCCCGGCTTGGTTTCAACCGTCAGCACGTCGCCGGGACGGATGTGGCGATGGTATTCAAAATGCTGCTCGGCATGCAGTCCTCCCGAAGACGTCGGCTTGCCCTCGATACCGGTGGGGCCTTTGGCTGATCCGAACCATTTCTGGCCGGGCTTTGGCCGCAGGTGATACTCGGGGTCAAATTGCGCGACAGCCTGCGGAAAGCTTGGTGGAGCGATGATCCCCGTCCCGGCATCTTTCGCCGCCGCCGCGTCGTGATACACAGGGTTGGTGTCGCCGATCGCGCGCGCGAACATCATGATGTGGCTCGCTTCCACGGGAAATGTGATTTTGGCCAAGGGTTCCCTCCAATTGCTCTTACCCGTGCAGGTTAGCAGGCTTGCGGAAAGAAGAAACAGGCAGGACCGCACATGAGGCGTCCGCGCCGCGCCGGCATGCGGGCGGCAATCCAGGCCGCGGCAATCCCAACCTTCGCCGGACCTCGTCCGATGGCGGATTCAGCCGCGGCGATCAGGTTCCTGCGTGCGCCCGGATGGATGCCCCGTGGGCGGCGAGCCTATGTGATCGGCGACATCCATGGCCGCCGCGACAAGCTTTTGGCACTGCACGCCATGATCACCGCGGACTTCGTCGCCAGGCCAATCAAATCCGCCGTGCTCCTGCACCTGGGTGATGCGATCAATCAGGGGGACGACAGTGCCGGTGTCGTATCCCTGCTGGAGGCGGGTCCTCCTGTCCCCGAAATGCAGGTCGTCGATCTGCTGGGTGACCATGAGCGCATGTTGCTCGACGCGCTGGACGGCGATCGGGCGGCGGCGACCGACTGGCTATGGGCAGGCGGACGGGACGCGCTCGTCAGTTGGGGGTTGTCCCCGATCTCCCGCGCGAGGAGTGGAACCACGCCTTGCCGGCGTCCCATGTGGCGTGGCTGCGGAGACTGGTCCTGACCCATCGAGAGGGCGATTACCTTTTCGTCCATGCCGGAATCCGCCCGGGCATTGGTTTATCCGAGCAATCGCGGGACGATCTGGTGACGATGCGGCACCCGTTCCTGTCGACGGAACAGGATCATGGGATGGTCGTGGTGCACGGCCATTCCTCCGCGCCATCGGTGCAGATCTCAACCAACCGGATTGGCCTGGACACCGGGGCCGGCATCGGCGGCAAGCTGACCTGCGGCGTGCTGGAGGACGACTTGATCGGGCTCCTGGCCGTCTGAGCGAGCGCGCTGCAGGACGGCAGGCACCCGAACGTGCGGAAAGATTACGCGGCGGCGCGGATCGCTATGGCTTTGACCTCGTCACCCACCCCGGCCTCGAACGTCGCGAAATTCGCCTCGAACCGCTCGATCAGGTGCTTCGCCATCTGATCGTAGGCACCCTTGTCGGCCCAGGACTGGCGCGGGTCCAGCACTTCGTCGGGAATACCAGGGACATGCGCCGGAATGGCAAGGCCAAAGAACGGCTCCTGGTGGAACTCCGTCTTTGTCAACGACCCGTCCAGGGCGCCGCGCAGCAAAGCACGGGTGTGCCGGATCGCCATGCGTTGGCCGACACCGAACTGGCCACCGCTCCAGCCGGTATTCACCAGCCAACAGGTCGCGCCATATTTGGCGATCAGATCAGCGAACATCTGCCCGTACACCTCCGGCCGGCGCGGCAGGAACGGATGCGCGAAGCACGTGCTGAACGTCGCCTTCGGCTCCCGGCCGAGGCCCTTCTCGGTCCCGGCAACCTGCGCCGTGTAACCGGACAAGAAATGATACATCGCCTGCGCCGGGGTCAGCCGGGAAATCGGTGGCAGCACCCCGAACGCGTCGCAGGTCAGCATGAACACGTTCTTCGGCATGCCCGCCCCGGCCGCTGAGATTGACATGCGGGATGAACTCGACCGGATAGCAGGACCGCGTGTTCTCGGTCAGCGAGGCGTCAGTCAGGTCCAGGTTGCCGTGCTTGTCGCCGATGACGTTCTCCAGCACGGCGCCGAATCGGTTGGATGCCGCCCAGATCTCCGGTTCGGCTTCCTGCGACAGATTGATCACCTTGGCATAGCAGCCGCCCTCGAAATTGAATGTGCCGCTCGGTCCCCAGCCATGCTCATCATCGCCGATCAGCTTGCGGTGCGGATCGGACGACAACGTGGTCTTGCCGGTGCCGGACAGACCGAAGAACAGCGCGACGTCGCCATCCTTGCCGATATTGGCGCTGCAATGCATCGGCATCACGCCCTTCGCGGGCAGCAGCCAGTTCATTATGGTGAAGATCGATTTCTTCACCTCGCCGGCATATTCGCTGCCGGCGATGATGATCATCTTCTGCTCGAACGACAAGGCGATGGTGGTGGAGGAGCGCACGCCGTCCACCGCCGGATCGGTCTGGAACAACGGCGCATGCAGAATGACATAGTCCGGCTCGAAGTCGGCCAGTTCCGGCTCGGGCGGGCGGATGAACATGTTGCGCGCGAACAACGCGTTCCACGCCTGCGTGGTGACCAGCCGAACCCGCACGCGATGTTCCGGATCGGCGCCCGCATATAGATCCTGGGTGAACAGTTCCTGTCCCTGAAGGTAGGCCTGCACGCGGCCCTTGAAGGCGTTGAACCGGTCCACCGGCATGCGCTGGTTGACCTTGCCCCACCAGATGTCGGCGGTGACCGAGGGCTCATCGACCACGAACTTGTCCTGCACCGAGCGGCCGGTATGGACGCCGGTTTCCACCATGAAGGCGCCGTCCGCCGACAGCCGACCCTCGTCGCGGCGCAACGCCTCGGCGACCAAGGCGGGCGCGGTCTGATTGGCATGCACTGGGCGCGAGGCCTGCACCCCGGTCCCGGCCAGCGCTTCCGCGGCGTGCTTTTTCCAGGCGTACTTTTCACGGTCGCGTGTGTCAAGGTCGGTTCCTGCCCTAGCCAGCGTTGTCCTCAGCCCGGGAGGATGGCGCCCAGCCGGCCTCCCGCTGCTGCGCCCCAACTTACCCCCAAGCAAGGCGTTTCTATGACGTAGATCAGTTTAGGTCCACCTCTGCTCATATTTCTCAGCCTGGAGGATGGCAGGTTAAGGCCGAAATAGCGCGCACAAGCACTTGACTATCGGCAGGTTCGCCGGCGCCAACCGCTCGACGCTAAGCCCAACCCGCGCACGCGCGGCCTCCGCCTTGTGCGTCTGCCGGGGCGGTTGGTTCTGCATTCAGATGGTTGCGGGGACACGCAACACCCGATCCCGGCGGAATGACGGTCAAAACGCGAACGGCGCCCCTTCCGGAGCGCCGTCGCTTATTTCGCAAGAATCGTTGGTTGCGGGGGCACGCAACCAACGATTTTTGCGATTGGTCGAGCGAGCTATTTCCCGCCTGGCAGCTTAGGTCGACCGTTGCCCTCCGAAGGCTGATATCAAGAGTGCATTGTTTTGAGTATGATGAGGAAAGACGCGTCGGATAACAAAGAGTTAGAGTAAAGTAGCGTTTCCACCTAAACGCGCTTTGCTCTAAGTGCATGTTCTATCCCCACCAAGGCCGCTGCGCTGATGAATTTCATCCGAGAGTGTCCCACTCTGGCGCGAAGGGCGGCCGGACGAAGCGCTGGTCTTTCGGCAGAGCGGAGATGGCGGCGCGATCCTCGTCATCGAGTTGGGTATCGAGCGCTTCAAGATTGGCCTTCTGGCTTTCGGGACGGGCGGCCTTCGGAATCACGATGACGCCCTCCTGATCGAGGAGCCAGGCGACCGCCATCTGAGCGGCACTACATCCGTGCTTGTGGCCGAGGAAGGCGAGCGTGGGATCATCGGCCGCCCGCCCTTGCGCGAGGGGCGCATAGGCTGTCAGCGGAATCCCCTTGCCACGCAGATAGGCGAGCATCGGCGCCTGCGACAGGAAGGGGTGGTATTCGACCTGGAGGCTGGCAATCGGCGCGCCGATCTCCTCCACCGCGCGACGGATCATCGGCAGGTTAAAGTTGCACACCCCGATCGCGCGGATCAGGCCGCGCTCCCGCAGCGACATCAATGCTTCCAGCGTCGCCGGCATGTCCATGTCTCGTGACGGCCAATGGATCATATAGAGATCGACATGGTCGAGCCCCAGCTTCCGCAGACTGGTGTCGAAGGCGCGATAGAGTGCATCCGGCGCAAGCTGATCATGCCAGACCTTTGTGGTGATGAAGAGCTCGTTCCGGTTCACGCCGCACGCCGCGATGGCGGCGCCGACAGCGGTTTCGTTGTCGTACATCGCAGCGGTGTCGATATGTCGATAACCAAGCGCAATCGCACTCTCGACGACCGGCTGGGCGTCGGCTCCCGGCATCCGGAAGGTGCCGAAGCCGAGGCGAGGCATCGCAACACCCTGTGTCTTGATCGTCTCCATAATGTTTTCCTTTCTCAAATTTCCCGCCGACGGGTCGATGCGGTCACTTTTCCGCGCCGCCGGCAGGCACAAGCCATCACACGGGCGGCGGCGTCAGGTGGATGCTCAGGTCTGGCTCGCCCGGACGAGTTCGGCGATGACGCTTTCGAGCGCTGTGGTGCCCTTCACCGCCGACCGGCCCCGTTCGCTGAAGTCGATCCATCCCTCGTTGAAGCCGTCGAGCATCCGGATCCGAGGCAACGAATTTCGCGTTCCCTGCGAGCGGAATAGCTGCTCCCAGCTCTCGCGCGGCACCGTCTCGACCCGGACGGGGCGCCCCAACACCGTGGCGAAGGCGCGGGCGATATCGTTCGGCGATATGCGCGCGGGCCCTTCCAGTTCGACGACCCGCGTCCCGCTCCAGTCCTCCCGCAGAAGCGCGGCGGCCTGCCGCCCGACATCCTGCGTCGCGACCATGGGGAACGGCTTGTCGGCCGGCTGCAGGAAGCTGTGCAGCACGCCTTCATCGCGCGCCGAGGCAACGTCCCAGAGCGCGTTCTCAATGAACCAGCCGGGCCGCAGGAAGCTGACGGGAAGCCCGATCTGCCCAAGCGACTGTTCCATCAACGTGCGCTGGGTCAGCAGGTTCTCGTGCGGCGCATCCGCGCCGATGGTCGACAGGCAGACCACCTTGCCGGGGCGAGCCTCGGCCAAAGCCGACGTCACGGCCTCGATGACACGCCTGGCCTCGGGGAAGCCGGGTTCCGGATCGAACTCGGAGGGCGGCAGGATGAAGACGCCCGCCGCACCCCTGAAGGCCGAGGCCAGGCTTGCCGCGTCGTCCATCTCGGCCAGGGCGATCTCGCAGTCGCGGGTTTTCCACGCTGCCGCCTTGGCCTCGTCGCGCAAGACGGCGCGGACGGGCAGTCCTGCGGCGAGAAGGCTGCGCGCGAGCACGCCCCCGACCTTGCCGGTGATTCCGGTGATTGCGTACATGGTGGTTCTCCAGAAAGTTGATGTCGATCGCGCGGGCTCAGGCGAGCCTGGCATAGAGACCGCGCTCGAACGCGCCGTAGAGCGCCACGACGCGCTCGTCGAAGAAGGGCAGGACCTGGGTGAAGAGCGCGCCGGTGACGTGCTTCACCGGGTCGAGCCAGAAGTAGCAGTTGAGCAGGCCCGCCCAGGAGATGCTGCCGGCGGAGCGCCCGTTCGGTCCCGGCTGCGTGTTGATGTCGAAAGACAGGCCCCATTTGTGCGGCTGTCCCGGGAACTGGTCGAAACTGCGGGAATAGGACGGCTGCGCCGAGCGCATCTCCTGCACGTTGAGCTCGCCGATCTGGTTCTGCATCATCATGGCGACCGTCTCCGGACGCAGGATACGGGCGCCATGCAACGCGCCTCCGTTCAGCAGCGCCCGCAGGAACGCCATATAGTTGCGCGGCGTGCTGAAGGCGCCGCCGCCGCCCATGAAGAACTCCGGCCGCTGCGGCATCTCGAAGGGCGCCGGCTCCAGCCGGCCATCGGCGCGACGGTTGTGGAAGGTGGCGACGCGGCGCTTCTGCTCGGTCCCGATCAGAAACCCCGAATCCTTCATGCCGAGCGGCGCGAAGATGTTCTCGCGGAAGTAGACCTCGAGCGACTGGTCGGACACCGCCTCGATCAGCTTGCCTACCCAGTCCATGCTGATGCCGTATTCCCAGCGCTCCCCAGGCTCGAATTCGAGCGGAGCCGTGAAGGCGGCGTTCCTGCAGGTCGCGATGTCGGGCATGCCCGTGACCTTCTCGTAGCGGGTCAGGGCCTCGCTCCAGATCGAATAGGTGTAGCCGGAGGTATGCGTCAGCAGATGGCGCACCTTGATCGCGCGCTTGGCCGGCCGCAGTCGCGGCGTCCCATCCGCGGCAAAGCCGTCGAGGACCTGGGGAGAGGCCAACTCGGGCAGGTATTTCGCCGCATCGTCGTCCAGATGGAGGCGGCCCTGCTCGATCAGCTGCATGCAGGCTGTCGCCGTGAAGGCCTTGGTCATCGACAGCAGCCAGAACACCGTGTCGAGCGTCATCGGGGCGCCCGTTGCGACATTCGCCTTGCCGAAAGCACCCTCATAGACCATGCCTTTCGGCGTCGCCGCGACGGCGATGATGCCGGCCACGTCGTTTCTCGAAACGCCCCCCCGCAAGGCGTCGTCGACCGCCTTGAAGCGGACCGACGAGCCGGCGGGGTTTGCGTCGGCCAGCGCGGGGCCGACCGCATCGAGAGCCAGAATGGCTCCCAGCACTCCCCCGCTCTGAAGCATTGTCCTGCGTGTGAGGTTGGTCATGGCTAACTCCTGTCCGGGTCGAAGGAGGCCCGATCTTCCCGGACGCTCGCCTCCGATATTCGTGCGATGCCCAGTTGTAGACTGCGCCACGACATGATTTACGGGCATTAAGATCAATGCTATGGTGACTTCAATTCACTGTTCATCTGTTCCGACGCGGATCTGCGGAGGCGAAGGAAAATCGAATGGCTTTCGACACGCGGCTTCTGACCGGCATCGGTGTCCTGGCGGCAGTGACGGAGGCGGGGAATTTCGCCCGCGCCGCCGAGATGCTCGGCCTGACACCTTCCGCGGTGAGCCGGGCGGTGGCGCGTCTGGAGGGGCGGGTCGGCGTAAGGCTCTTCGATCGCAATCCCCGTGAAGTCAGCCTCACGGAGGAAGGGCGCCGCTTCCACACGCAGGTGATGCCGCTTCTCGCCGGCCTGGAAGAAGCGGCCACCGAGGCCGCGGGCGCGGCGGCGGTCGTGCGCGGCCGGCTGCGCGTGTCGGTGGATCCGTGGTTCGCGCGTATGGTGCTTGCATCGAAGCTCCAGCAGTTCCTGGTCCGCTATCCCCTGCTGTCGGTCGATCTGTCCACCAGCAACTACCGCGAGGAAATGATGACCGGCGTCGACGTGGCGGTGCGCTTTGGCCCGCCCGACGAGTCGTCCCTCATCGTGCGCAAGCTGTTGGAGACCCGCATCCTGACGGTTGCCTCACCGGCCTATCTGGAAAAGCATGGCGAGCCGCAATCCCCCCACGACCTCGTCCATCACGAAGCGCTTCTCTTCCGCGATCCGCAGACCGGCCTGCCCTTCGCGTGGGAGTTCCGGTGCGGCGGGGAAGTCCACGAGGTCAAGGTTTCCAGTCGCCTGGTCATGGACGATCCTTCCGTCGCGATCTCCGCTTGCCTGGCCGGCCAAGGCATTTTCCAGAGCCTCGCGATCGGCATGGAGCCATTCCTGTCGCGCGGCGAGCTTGTTCAGATCCTGCCGGAATGGTCGGAGGAACTCTATCCGCTCTATGCCTACCATCCCTCGCGGCATCTCCCGCCCGCAAAGGTCCGGGCGCTCCTAGATTTCATCCGGGAGATTGCTGTCTGCGCGTAGCGTGCCGAAGCTGGTTGGGTCGTAGGGGCCGCGTTCTCCATGCTGCTCTGCTGGCGAGTTGGGGATAGGAATTGATCATTTAATCGCCAGCATGCGATCAGTTACCTCTCCGCATTACGCAGTTAATATCGTATGCGTCCGGTCAGCCGCGCCTGTTGGTGAATGACGATTTCTGGCAGGGCAACACCTTAAGATCAGCTTTAAGGTGGTGTTTAAAGTCATGGCGGACGGGGCGGTTGAGATCATCACGGGGCGTGAGCGTCGGCGTCGTTGGAGCGTCGAGGACAAGCTGAAGATTGTCTCTGAGACGCTTGAGCCCGGCGCCTCGGTCAACCAGGTCGCAGCTCGGCACGATGTCTATCCGGGCCTGCTGTTCACCTGGCGACGACAGATGCGCGGCGGCAAACTGGCGCTGCAACGCAAGCCGTTGTTCTTTCCCGTGCAAACGCATGACGCCGGTCTTTCGGCGGTGCCTGCACGAATGGAGCGAGCCAGCAGCGCGGCGCGTCAAATCGAGATCGAACTCAAGAATGGCAGCCGGGTGCGTGTCGAGGAAGGCGTCAGCCTGACGGCCCTGCGGCGGGTACTTGCGGCGCTGCGCGAATGATCACGCCGGCGGCCGGCGTTAGGATCTGGCTGGCTGCGGGACTGACCGACATGCGCCGTGGCTTCGATGGACTTGCGGCCCTGGTGCAGCAGCACCTCGGGCAAGATCCATTCAGCGGCCACCTGTTCGTATTCCGCGGCAAGCGCGGTCACCTGCTGAAGATCCTGTTCTGGGACGGCCAGGGGCTGGTGCTCTACGCCAAGCGCCTGGAGCGCGGTCGGTTCGTCTGGCCCCAGGCAAAGGACGGCGTGGTGTCACTGACGCCGGCGCAGTTGTCGATGCTGACCGAAGGCATCGACTGGCGGATGCCCGCGCGCACCTGGCAGCCGGAGGTGGCCGGCTAACATCTTTGTTTACCGGCCGGTTTTTCTTTGGAGCGACGCGAACTCGGCGGGCGAATCTCGGGCTATGCCTGATACCGCATCCGAGCTGCCCACCGACGTCGCCGCCTTGCAAGCGATGGTGCTGGCGCAGAAGGCGGAACTGGCGACAGCGCGCTCCGGTCTGATCGAGCAGCGCTTCGAGATCGAGGCGCTCAAGGCGCGGCTGTCGAAGTTGCTGCGGCTGACGTTCGGGCGCTCGTCGGAGAAGTTACGGGTGCAGGTCGAGCAACTGGAACTGGCGCTGGCCGACATCGATGAATTGCTCGCCGAGACCGGTGCGGCGGACGTGGCGGCGACAGAACAAACCGCTACGCAGGATCGCAAGCCGGTCCGCCGGCCGCTGCCGGAGACACTGCCACGCGATGTCATCGAACATGCCGCGCCGTGTCACGACCAGACCGGCGCCTGCCTGGCCTGCGGCGGTACACTGTGGCCTCTAGGTGAGGACGTGACCGAGATCCTCGACTATGTCCCCGGCACCTTCCGCGTCATCCGCCACGTGCGCCCAAAGCTGTCCTGCCGGAGCTGTGAGACAATTACCCAGGCGCCGTCACCCAGCCTGCCGGTTCGCCGTGGCCGGGCCGGTGCGGGACTGCTGGCGCATGTGATGGTGGCGAAATACTGCGACCATTTGCCGTTGCACCGTCAGGCGGAGATCTATGCGCGCGAGGACATCGACCTCAGTCGTTCGACGCTGGCCGACATGGTCGGGCAGACCGCGCGGCTGGTCCGTCCGCTGATCGATGCCCTGGCGCGCCATGTGATGAGCGGTCAACGGGTGCACGCCGACGATACCGTGGTGCCGGTGCTGGAACCCGGGCTGGGTCGCACCCGGACGGCGCGGCTATGGACCTATGTGCGTGACGATCGGCCATTTGCCGGTGCCGATCCGCCGGCGGTGCTCTACCGTTACTCACCGGATCGCAAGGGCGAGCATCCACGCGCCCATCTGCGCGATTTTCGCGGCATCCTGCAGGCCGATGGCTATGCCGGCTACGCCGGACTGTATGGCAACAGGATTGTCGAGGCCGCTTGCATGGCGCACGCGCGGCGCAAATTCTTCGATGTGCACGAGACGACAAAATCCCCGCTCGCGCGGGAGGCACTGGACCGCATCGCCGCGCTCTATCGGATCGAGGCAACGATCCGCGGCTGTCCACCCGAGCAGCGCCTGCGCGTCAGGACCGAGCGGACTGCGCCGTTGATGGCGGAGCTGAAGGTATGGCTGGAAGCGACCCGCCGACGGGTCTCCGGACGCAGCACTCTGGCCGCCGCGATCCGCTACACGCTGGCACGCTGGGAGGCGCTGACGTTGATCCTGCGTGATGGCTGCGCCTGCATCGACAACTCAGCCGCTGAGCGCGCCATGCGCCCGATTGCCCTCGGGCGCCGCAATTGGACCTTCGCCGGATCCGATGCCGGCGGTGAGCGCGCCGCGGCAATCTACAGCCTGATCGAGACCGCCAAGCTGCACGGCTGCGATCCCGAAGCGTATCTACGCCGCGTCATCGAGCAGATCGCCAACCATCCCGTCAATCGCGTCCACGAATTGCTGCCCTGGAACCTCCACAACCTTCGGCAGCGGCTCGATCAGCGCATCGCTGCCTGACCGACACGGTCAATCAACGTATCCGCGGCTGAGGCCGGACGCTTACTTTCGGAGTAAGCGTCCGGCCTCAGGCGCGGATACGCTGATTGACTGTACCGTTCAGCAGCGATGCGCTGATCGAGCCTTGGCCGAAGGTCGTTGAGGTTCCAGGGCAGCAGTTCGTGGACGCGATTGACCGGATGGGCGGCGATCTGCGCGATCACGCGGCGTAGATACGCTTCGGGATCGTGGCCGTGCAGCTTGGCGGTCTCGATGAGGCTGGCCGCGGCGCGCTCGCCGCCGGCATCGGATCTGGAGAATGTCCAGTTGCGGCGCCCGAGGGGGATTGGGCGCATGGCACGCTCAGCGCCGAGTTGTCGATGCAGGCGCGGCCATCACGCAGGATCAGTGAGCAGCCACGGATCGCTGTCTCGATGCGATAGAGCGCGGTGATGCGGTCCAATGCCTCCCGCGCGAGCGGGGATTTCGTCGTCTCATGCACATCGAAGGATTGAAGAATTTGCGCCGCGCGTGCGCCATGCAGGCTTTCGGACACCTATCGGACACGGACCAACGGGAATCTGGGCGTCGCATTTTCTGCGCATGTAACTTACTGAATTTACGCGTGCATTTGGTTGCGGGGGCAGGATTTGAACCTGCGGCCTTCAGGTTATGAGCCTGACGAGCTACCGGGCT
>CAWBVV010000009.1:0-90217 GCA_963792345.1 uncultured Alphaproteobacteria bacterium | reverse complement strand
GCCCTAAGCGCCACGCCGCGGCCGAAAGTCTCCTGGCCCTCGGTATTTCCGCCGAGGCCGGAAGCCTGTTGCAGATGGCAGCGGAGCGGGATCCGAAAGAGGCGGCATCGCCGGATACCCATGCATTGACCGCCATCGCGGCGTTACTGGCCGGACGGCCGGAGGAGGCCAGACGGATTGCTGGACCCGCAACTGGACGGCACCGATGAGATCGCATTGTGGCGCGCGGTGCGCCAGGCGATGCTGGATGAAGGCTCACCGGCGGCAGCGGCGGTGTTCGCAGCGACGGCGCCGCTGGTATTCCAATACCCCGAGCCGATCCAGAACCACATCCTGCCATTGGTCATCGAGACGATGATCCAAGCCGGTGAGATTGAACCGGCGGCTCGATTCCTGGACCAGCGCAAGAATGACCCCAAGTTGGATTATGCACGCGCGCTGCTGCGTCAGGCGGAGGGTGACACCGGCCAGGCGTTGACGATGCTGGATACGCTCGCGGCCGGGCGCGACCAGTTCGACCGGGCACGCTCGGCGGTTCGTGCGGCCGAACTGCGATTGGCGACCGGAGCGCTGGACAAGACCCACGCCGCGGATGTTCTCGACAAACTGCTCTACTCCTGGCGAGGCGATGCGAGAGAATTGGCTCTGCGCGAACGCGTGGCGGAATTGCGCGGACAGACCGGCGCGTGGCGGGTCGCGCTATCAACATTGCGGCAGGCGGAAACGGATTTTCCCGAACAGGCCGCACCGGTTCATCAACGGCTGAAGGACGTTTTCGCCGCGATGATCGGCGATCAGGGCACGCAGCAGACGACGCCCATCGAATTCGTGGCCACGCTGGAAGAGAACGCCGACCTGATCCCTGGCACCGGCGACGATGAGGCCATCGCACAACCGCTGGCGGAGCGGCTTCTTTCGCTCGATCTGCCCGGCCGAGCCAAACCCGTTCTGGAAAAACGGAAGCAGGCCAAATCGCCCGTCGCAAAGGCAGGTTTGGCGCCAGCTCTCGCCACCCTCGATTCTCGGGAGGGTGACGACGGCGGCGCGATTTCCGTATTGGACACCTCACAGTCCCCTGATCTGCCGCCGGAACTGACCGAACAGCGGCTGATCATACGGGCTGGAGCGGTCGCGCGTAAGGGGGACCCGGCCGCCGGCGCGGCACTTCTGGCAGCGACCCATACGCCGCCCACCATGGAAGCCCGCGCTCAGATACTGGAGGCTGCGTCGGACTGGCCGGCCGCGGCACAGGCTTGGGCTGACTGCGACGGCGCTGACGTTGCCCGAACAGCGCATGCCCTGGATGAGGCGCAGACACGTGGGCGTGCTCCGACTGGCCACCGCGACCGCCCGGGCCGGTGACGACGCGGGGCTTGTCGGCTTGAGGGAAAAGTTCGGCCGCGCGAATCGGCGCCGGCCCGCTGGCCGATATGTTCCGGCTGCTGACGGCGGAACCGATCCGCACGTCCGCCGACATCGGAAGATCGCTGAAGGAGATGAGCCTGGCAGCATCGTTGTCGGCCGGACTGAAGGCTGTACCAGGCGCGGAGGCAACGCGCTAAACCGGTTCCGTTCGCGCTGGCTGACGGTCACGGTCTGGCTCTTGGTCTGGTCACGGCTCACCGCTCCGGTGCTTCCACCTGCTCGGATCACGCGCTGAGATTCTCGCGCGGGGGCTATGCGCATTTCGCGCGGCTTGAGCCAAAAGACGCTTGCGCGTTAAGGCCCTAGTGATCATGTTCCGCCGCCTTGGCCCCAGGGGACCGTGGGCGCGTTTTCGCGCGTACAGTCCAACAGGCCGTCTACTGGTAGGAAGGGGTACGCGATGAACGCACTCAGCCCACTGGGGATGGTCTCGGAACTTCCGAGCAGCAACCAGATGCAGTCCGACGCTGAGCGGACAGTTGTGGATAGTCCACGCGCGGAAGTCCAGAAGGACTATTTCGTTGAGAAGGATGGCGAGAAGTTCGCCGGCATGCATTTGCTGGTCGACCTTTGGGGCGCGTCCAACCTGTGCGATCCGGATCATATCGATCGGGCGCTGCGCGAAGCGGCGGAGGCTGCCGGGGCGACGATTTTGCACGGGCATTTCCACCACTTTTCGCCAAATGGCGGGGTCAGTGGCGTGTTGGTGCTGGCGGAGAGCCACATCTCCATTCACACGTGGCCGGAGCGCGATTTCGCCGCGATTGACATCTTCATGTGCGGTGCATGCAATCCGTATGACGGGGTTCCGGCGCTGAAGGCAGCGTTCCAGCCGCGAGACGTCAACCTCGACGAACAGCGGCGCGGCCTGATCGCATAACCGGTCCCGCGACAGGCTGACTCGGCGGCCGGGGCGCAGGTCCTGGCCGTCATCATATCGACGTGCATGCAATCTCGGACGTGCCGGCTGGGCACTGCATTGGGGGAGCGTGTGCGATGGCCGACCGATAGCTGGATCAACGAAACGCTCTACCCGGATTGGGGTCAGCGCTTCCGGGTGACGCGCGAGTTGGCGCGGGTGAAGAGTGAATTCCAGGACATCGTGATTTTCGAAAGCTCGTCCCATGGCCGGGTGATGGTGCTGGACGGCGTGATCCAGATCACCGAGGCGCGATGAGTTTGTCTATCAGGAGATGCTGACCCATGTGCCGCTGCTAGCGCACGGGTCAGCGGAGACGTCCTCATTATTGGCGCAGGCGACGGAGGCGTCTTGCGGCGCGTGCTGCAGCACAGGAATGTGAGGCGCGCCGTGATGGTGGAGATCGACGGCGAGGTGATCCGCCTGTCGAAGCTTTCCTTCCCGACATCGCCGGCGACGCCTGGAACGATAAGCGGGCGGACGTCATCGTCGGTGATGGCATTGACTACGTGAAGCGGGCCGCCGGCGCCTCGTTCGATGCTGTCATTGTCGACTCGACCGACCCGATCGGCGTGGGCGAGGTGCTTTTCACCGATGATTTCTATGACAATTGCGCCCGCATCCTGACCTCGCGCGGGCTGGTCGTGAATCAGTGCGGCGTGCCGTTCATGCAGGCCGACGAACTGCGGGAGACAAGTCTGCGGCGGAGCAAATTCTTCCCCCATGTGACGGCTTATGTGGCCGCGGTGCCAACATATGTCGGCGGCTTTATGACGCTGGGCTGGGCGGCGAAGGATGCCTCGCTTGCGGCAACGCCGCTGGAAACAATCCGCGACCGTGCCAGGCAGGCCGGGATTTTGGGAACGACGCAGGTACTGGACGCCGGAAATCCACGTCTGGGGCCTTCAACCTGCCACCGTATATCGCGCAACACCTGCCAGCCGGCTAATTCGATGCGCGCAGTCCGGATGGAACCGAAGTTGCTATAGGCCAACTCACGAGGCTCATTCGGAACATGCGCACTAAACCACCGAGTTGGCGCACGGGACGACGACACGGATGTTACACGATCATTGTTGAGGAAGTCCTCCATGCGGTTCGTCGTTGCCCCTTTCATCGCGGCCGCTGTTGCTGCTGGCCGCGCCGATGGCACCGGCTGTCGCCCAGGTGGATAGTCGCGAAGGCATCGCGCTGCAAAACCAGATCTACCAGCTTCGGCAGGAGCTTAAGACGGTCCAGGACCAGGCGGCCGCGGTGGAGGATCAACCTTCCGCAGCCTCCTACCGCGCCGCCGCAACAGCTGCAGGGCGGCGGCAATGATCTTCTCGCGCAGCTTCTGACGCGCGTGGATGCGCTGGAGGAACAAGTCCGTCAGCTTCGGGGCCGAATCGACGAGACCCAGAACCAGCTCAGCGGCAAGGCGACGACCTTGGGAAGCGGATCGATGATCTGGCGTTCCAGATCAATCCACAGGGGGGCGACAGGGCGGAGGCCAGCAGGGCCGCTGCCGGCCCTCGGTTGGCGCAGGGCATCGGCGCCTGGCGCCCGCGTTCCGCCGCCGCCTCTCCCGGCGCCGCCGCGTCCGTCCGGCCCGCGCCCGCCGGAGCTTGCGCTTGCAGGAGGGGAACGCTGCCCTGGCCCGTCGCGACTATCCCGCGGCGGAGGCAGCGGCGCGGGAGGTTCTGGCAAACCGCACCTCGCCGCGCGCCTATGATGCGCAGTTCCTGCTGGCGCAGGCGCTTGCCGGGGAACGGCAATATCCGCAGGCGGCGGTCGCTTATGACGATGTCTATAATCGCTCGCGCACCGGGGCGCATGCCCAGGACGCACGCCTTGGTCTGGCCTCGGCGTTGACCGCGATCAATGAGAAGAAGGCGGCCTGCGACGTGCTGAGCCGTATGTCCGACCGAGTTTCCGCACCTGCGGGCGGACGTCAGCGCCGGCATGGCGGCCACAGTCGCAAAGGGCGGGTTGCCGCTGATCGGTGACCTGAGCGAAGTCATGCGATCCTAACCGTGCGATTTTCGCCGCGGCGATGGACCGGCTGGGTCCATTTGAACCCCGCCCGGCCCTGGCGGTCGCGGTGTCCGGCGGGCGCTGACAGCATGGCATTGGCCATTCTGGCCACGATTGGTCGCGACGCCGCGGCGGATCAGTCCGTGCGCTGGTCGTTGATCACGGATTGCGCGCTGCATCGGCCAATGAAGCTCAGGTCACGGTGGAGCGATTGGCGCGTCTGGGCATACCGGCGCGGATGCTCTACGTCTCCCGGATCTGAAGCCAGGTTCCGCGCTCGCCGAACGGGCTCGGATCATGCGCTACCAGGTGCTGTCGATGCCTGCGCGCGAGGCCGGCATCCTTCATTTGTTGCTTGGCCATCATGCGGCGGATCAGGTGGAAACCCTGGCGATGCGGGTGTTGCGCGGCAGCCAGACGCACGGCCTCGCCGGCATGCCCGCCGCTTCGAGAAACGCCAACGCTCCGCCTGCTGCGGCCGCTGCTTGGCGATGAGCCGCCGGCGGCTGCGGAACTTTCTGATTCGCGCGGCGGCATCGGTTGGATCGAGGATCCCTCCAACCAGGATCCTGCGGGCGCTGCGCTCCCAGGTTGCGGCAGGCGCTCGGCGATCGCGCCGCGGACGAGCGGTGCCACTCGTCGCGCCTATGACATCCGTCGGCACGCTACGGCGGCAAGAGGAAGAAGACGACCGCCGCTGAACTGGCCGAACGCGCGACCGATCCGGCCGGAGGGGTTTGCGCTGCTGTCTCCGGGCCGGATCAGCGCAGCCGCCTTGCGCTGCCTGCTCCGGACCATCGGCGGCGCGCGCTACCACCCGAGCCCGGCGCAGATCACCGAACTGGCAGCCCAGCCGAGACCGGCGACGGTCGCTGGCGTGCGGATCCTGCCGGCGGGCCGCTTGGGAGACGGCTTGCTGATCGTGCGTGAGGAAGCGGCCATCGGCCCGCCGGCCCCAGCCTTGGCACGGGGCGATCTGGGACGGCCGCTTCCGCCTGATCGGCTCCAGAGTCCCGGCCTCGCGGCGCCTTCGATCGGCAAGCTTGGGAACGACGCAGCTCGGTTTCAGGGGGTGCTCGGACCTGCCATCCGCGGTTTTGCGGACCCTGCCGGCGATGAGGGTTGGCGAAGTTCTGGCTTCGGTGCCACATTTAGGCTATGCTCGTCGCGATAAATGACCCGCTGATGACACTTCTGTTCGCGCCGGACAAACCCGCCGCCGGCCCAGCTTTCGTCCCGGCAGCTGATGCGGAAGAGCAAACACTCTTGTGGCTTGTTATCGGCCCGACTTGGTCAACGATCCGCGTTGGCGGGGATGTAGGGACTGCCCCCACACACTATGTAAACGCTGCTTCGCTGGGTTGGTTATCGGCTACAAATGCCTGGCGCCCCCTTCGGACTGAGAACGTGAGCAAAGTCATATGAGCAATTTCGGCCGCAACCTCGCGCTATGGGTGATCATCGCCCTGCTGCTCGTGGTGCTATTCAACCTGTTCCAGCCCGGGGTGAGCCACACCAACTCCACCCAGATCGCCTATTCGGACTTCATCACCGAGGTGAATGCCGGCCGGGTTCGCGATGTGGTGATCCAGGGGCGGACCGTTTCCGGCCAACTGAACGATGGCCGCACCTTCCAGACCTACACGCCGGAAGATCCGGCACTGGTGAAGACGCTCACCGACAAGAATGTGCGGGTCATCGCCAAGCCGGAAGACAGCGATGTCAATCCGCTGCTGCATTACCTGCTGTCGTGGTTCCCGATGCTGCTGCTGATCGGCGTCTGGGTCTTCTTCATGCGCCAGATGCAATCGGGCGGCGGCCGAGCGATGGGCTTCGGCAAATCCCGCGCCCGCATGCTGACGGAAAAGCAGGGCCGCGTGACGTTCGAGGATGTCGCCGGCATCGATGAGGCCAAGGGCGAACTGCAGGAAATCGTCGAATTCCTGAAGGACCCGCAGAAATTCCAGCGGCTCGGCGGCAAGATCCCCAAGGGCGTGCTGCTGGTCGGGCCGCCCGGCACCGGCAAGACGCTGCTGGCGCGCGCCATCGCGGGTGAGGCGAACGTGCCGTTCTTCACCATCTCCGGTTCCGACTTCGTGGAGATGTTCGTCGGCGTCGGCGCCTCCCGCGTGCGCGACATGTTCGAGCAGGGCAAGAAGAACGCCCCGTGCATCATCTTCATCGACGAAATCGACGCGGTCGGCCGCCATCGCGGCGCCGGCCTGGGCGGCGGCAACGACGAACGCGAGCAGACCCTGAACCAGATGCTGGTCGAGATGGACGGCTTCGAGTCCAACGAAGGCGTCATCCTGATCGCCGCCACCAACCGTCCCGACGTGCTGGACCCTGCCCTGCTGCGTCCCGGCCGGTTCGACCGCCAGGTCGTGGTGCCGAACCCGGACGTGAATGGGCGCGAGAAGATCCTGCGCGTGCATATGCGCAAGGTGCCGCTGGCGTCCGACGTCGATCCGAAGGTGATCGCGCGCGGCACCCCGGGCTTCTCCGGCGCCGATCTGGCGAACCTGGTGAACGAAGGCGCGTTGCTGGCCGCTCGTCTGGGCAAGCGCGTTGTCGCGATGGCCGAGTTCGAGGCCGCCAAGGACAAGGTGATGATGGGCACCGAGCGGCGCTCGCTGGTCATGTCCGAGGCGGAGAAGCGGATGACCGCCTATCACGAGTCGGGCCATGCGCTGTGCGCGATGCATGAGCCGGAATGCGATCCGGTCCACAAGGCGACGATCATCCCGCGCGGCCGCGCGCTGGGGCTGGTGATGAGCCTGCCGGAGGGCGACCGCTACTCCAAGTCCAAGTCCAAGCTGCTGTCCGAACTGACCATGGCGATGGGTGGACGGGCGGCGGAGGAAATCATCTTTGGCCCGGACAAGGTGTCCAACGGCGCGGCCGGCGACATCAAGATGGCGACCGACCAGGCGCGGCGGATGATCACCGAATGGGGCATGTCCGACAAGCTCGGCATGATCGCTTACGGCGACAACAGCCAGGAGGTGTTCCTCGGTCACTCGGTGACGCAGAACAAGAACGTGTCGGAAGCCACCGCACGGGAGATCGACAGCGAGATCAAGGACATCATCGATCGCGCCTACGACAAGGCGCGCCGCCTGCTGACCGAGAACGTCGAGGAACTGCATCGCCTCGCCCGTGGCCTGCTGGAGCACGAGACGCTGTCCGGCGACGAAATCCGCACGGTGCTGCGTGGCGAGCCGGTGATCCGCAAGGTCGTGGACGAGCCGGCGCCCGAGTCGCGCCGTGCGTCCGTTCCGACTTCGGGGCGGCCGGCGGCGGCGCCTCCGCCTTCCGGTGGGGCGGCTCCGGCACCGCAGCCGGGCTGAGTTCCCGTCACTGAAGCCGGGGCGGCTGCATCCAACGGTGCAGCCGCCCTTGTTTCTGGGGCTCCTGTATTCGGGGCACCCTGTTTCGGGGCCCTCTGTTCGGGGCCCTCTGTTCGGGGCTCTCTGTTTTCGCCGCAGCCGCTGTTGACGACTCGAACCTGTTGCTGCAACGAGGCGCGGTGTTCTACCGGCAGAAACATTTGCTGGCGATCGAAGGGCTGGAGCCACCCGCGATCGGCCAGTTGCTCGACCTCGCGGAGAGCTACGTGTTGCTCAACCGGTCCGGCAAGACGCAACGCGACCTGTTGCGCGGGCGTACCCTGATCAACCTGTTTTTCGAGGACAGCACGCGCACCCGCACGAGCTTCGAGCTTGCGGGGAAGCGGCTCGGGGCGGACGTGATCAACATGTCGGTCTCCACGTCGTCGGTGAACAAGGGTGAGACACTGATCGACACGGCGGCCACGCTGAACGCCATGCATTGCGATCTGCTGGTGGTTCGCCATGACCAATCCGGCGCGCCGAACCTGCTGGCACAGATCGTCGATGCCGCGGTCATCAATGCCGGTGACGGCACTCACGAACATCCGACCCAGGCGCTCCTTGACGCGCTGACCATCAAACGGCGCAAGGGCCGTATTGCCGGCCTGATCGTGGCTATCTGCGGCGATATCATGCATTCGCGCGTTGCCCGCTCGAACATCCACCTGTTGACGACGATGGGGTGCCAGGTGCGGGTTGTCGGGCCGCCTACGCTGATACCGGCGGAGGTCGCAGACCTTGGCGTGACTGTTTTCCATGACATGGCCGCCGGTCTGGCGGGCGTCGATGTCGTGATGATGCTGCGGTTGCAGCGCGAAAGGATGTCACGCGGACAGGTGCCAAGCGCGAGGGAATTCTTCCGGTTCTATGGCCTGGATGGCGAAAAACTTGCGCACGCCAAGCCGGACGCCATTGTCATGCACCCTGGGCCAATGAACCGGGGCGTCGAGATCGACAGTGAGATCGCCGACGATCCGCTTCGCAGTGTCATCAAGGAACAGGTCGAGATGGGCGTCGCCGTCCGCATGGCCGTGCTCGACATGCTATCGCGGGGCCATCGTCGGAATGAACCATGACACGCTGTTCTCCGGTGTCCGTGTCCTGGGCGCGGGCGTCGATGTCCACGGTGATCTACTGGTACGCGATGGGCTGATCGCGGATTTTGGACCGTCACTTGGCCGCCCGGATGGCGCGGTACTGGTCGAGGCGGACGGCGCGGTGCTGTGTCCCGGCTTGGTGGATATCCGGGTCGCCGTCGGTGAACCGGGTTTCGAATATCGTGAGACGATCGCCTCTGCCGCGGAGGCAGCTTCGGCCGGCGGCATCACGACATTGGCGGCGCTGCCCGACACCCAGCCGGCGATCGACGATCCCGCGCTGGTGCAGTTGCTCCGGACCAAGGGTGAGGCGACCGGCAGCCTGACGATCCTGCCTTACGGCGCCGTTACACGCGGCTGCCGCGGGGAGGAACTCGCCGAAATCGGGCTGCTGCGCGAAGCCGGCGCGGTGGCTTTCACGGACGGATCGCGTGCCATCGGCCCGGCCAGGCTGATGCGTCTGGCGCTGTCCTACGCGCGCGGTTTCGGCGCCCGGATTGTGCAGCACCCGGAAGAACCGTCCCTCGGTGGCGGGTCGGCTACGGAAAGCGAGCAGGCGACCCGGCTTGGTCTTCCCGGCATCCCCGCCGCGGCCGAGGCAATGATGGTCGCGCGCGATATCCGGCTGGCGGAATTAACCGGAGGCGCGGTGCACTTCGCGCATGTCTCCACAGGCGAGGCCTTGGCACTTATCCGGGCAGCCAAGGCGGCGGGGCTGGCGGTGACCTGCGACACCGCGCCGCCGTACTTCGATCTGAACGAGACCTCGATCGGCGACTTCCGGACCTATGCGAAGCTGTCGCCCCCACTGCGCAAGGAACATGACCGCAAGGCGGTGATCGAAGCACTCGCGGATGGCACGATTGACGCCATAGCCTCCGACCATCAGCCGAGAGACGCGGACGACAAGCGGCTGCCATTCGCGCTGGCTTCAGCGGGCGGGTCCGGCCTGGCGACACTGCTGGGAGTGACGCTGGCGCATGTGCACAACGGATCCTTCGGGCTGCCTGCGGCCATCGAATTACTGACCGCTCGGCCGGCGGCACTGTTCAACGTAAGCGCGGGTCGAATCGCCAAAGGAGAAGCGGCCGATCTCTGCCTGTTCGATCCGGAGCGCATCTGGAAGGTGGAGGCCGGCAAGCTGCCCGGCAAGGCACAGAACACGCCGTTCGATGGCCGCGCGCTGGAGGGCGTTGTGCTCGGGACGTGGAAGCGCGGCCGGCGAGTGTTCGGGTAGAACCGGTTTGCTACCGCCGCACGGCCATGACGATGCGATTGGTGTTGGTGCCGCCCTTGTTGTTGCCGACCCCCCAGCAATTCGCCGTCTTGGTAAAATCCTGCTGGTTCACCATAACTCCCAATACGTCGAACGGCAGGCCCTCGATCGCGATTGCGACATGCCGTTCCAGAAGTAACTTGCCGCCGCGGACCTCCCCGACCTCGAATGCGACGAAGCCGCCCGGGCGTACGATACGGGCGAACTCACTGAATGCGCGGCGGACGAAACCCTCCCACGATTTTACATCGCGATGCCTGTCGATCCGGACGGTCGCGGGATCAATGCCGGCAAACCAGCAGCGCAGCCAGTTGTCGCCTTCATAATCCACCACGTCGAGGAACGGCGGAGAGGTCACGATCAGGTCCACGGATTCCGTCGTGAGTTCGGGGGTGTGTTCGGCCGGCCCTGTCATCAGGATCGCGGCGGGATGGGGTGGTGGCGGTCCGTCCGACAACAGGCTCAAGGTTTTTTTCAAGATGATCGAGCGCACGTCGCGCACTGGGGGCACCTGTCGGCGAAGCGCGTTGATCTTGCGCTGAGACGCCGCCGAGACAGCCTGGTTCGGCGGCATTGTGTAGACCGAGAAGAACCCCGGTGAGTGCCCGGTCAGGCGGTTGAGCGCAACCATCCTGATCCAGGCGTCCAAAGGACTGATTTCTTCACCCAGAGACGAAAGATGAGCGCGCAGGGCCTTGATCTGCAACAGGGTCTGGGGATGGTAGAACGCCAGAAGATCGTTGTCGGCCGGGTCCCCGGCGCATTGCGAAAGGTCGAGTTCCATCAACCGGTCACGCACCGAGGAAGGCGATGGCGGGTCGAACCTCGGGCCAGAGAGCATGGCGCTCAGCGGGTTGACATCATTGGCGGCCGGAGCGCGACCCAGCAGCGCCGCCTGGACCGAGGTGGTGCCTCGGCCGGAGAACGGGTCGTAGACGCGATCGCCGGGATTGGTCAGACGCTCGATGAAGAAGCCGGGAAGCTGGGACTTGAAGCAGGCGCGGTAGCTGATCTCGTGAAGGCTGTGGCCGCGACGCTGGCGGGCGGTCCAGAACGCATTGACGAAGTAATGCAGCCCGGCCTGCTCGAACTGAACCGTCGGAGCGTCACCCAGGCTGAATCGCCGCAGAGCCTCGATGAATGCATGAGGCCCGGTCGAACGCACGAGATCAAGCGGACCATCGGGCCGAAGGGGCAGCGCCAAGGCAGGCTCCGCGGCGATGGTCACCGCAGGAACGGGTTGCTTGCCTTCTCGGCCCCAATGGTCGAGCCGGGACCATGGCCACACAGGAACGACAGATCGTCACCAAGCGGCAAAAGCTTCGTCTTGATGGCGGCGATCAGCGCGGCATGGTCGCCATAATCGAAGTCGGTGCGGCCGACCGAGCCTTGGAACAGCACATCGCCCACCAACGCGAACCGCGCATCCTTGTTGACGTAGACCAGGGACCCCGGCGTATGACCGGGACAGTGCAGGATATCGAAGCGGTGCGGACCGAGCGTCAGGACTTCACCTTCTTCCATCCAACGATCGGGGGTGACGTCGCTGGCCTCGAATCCGTAAGCGGCTGCCTGCTCCGCGATACCGTTCAGCAGGAACTCATCGCGCCGGTCAGGCCCCTCGATGGGAACCGGAATGCCATATCGCGCGGCCAGCGCATCCCGCAGAGCCGCCGCGCCGCCGGCATGATCGAGATGCCCGTGCGTGAGCACGATCTTCTCGATCACCGCGCCGGTCTGGTCGATCCCTTCCAGGATCCGATCCACGTCGCCACCCGGATCAACGACCATGCCGACCTTGCTGGCCTCATCCCACAGGATCGCGCAGTTCTGCTGGAACGGCGTCACCGGGACGATGGCGCCTCGAAGGCGGGTCTGATCGCTCATTTATCCGGCGCCTTGCGTTATCCGGCGGGGTTTCCAGCCTGGCGTTGTGACGTGCCGATCAGTGCAGTTTCGGCGACTTCAGGAAACTTGCACGATCGGCTGAGCGCACCGCAACCCGTTTAGGGGAACCGTCGCGTTCGATCCTCAGCCGCACTTCGGCCCCAGCGCTGCCGGACGACCAGACGCGGCGCCACAGGCCGGCAAGATCGGGGATTTCCTCGTCGTTCACTGTCAGGATCTTGTCGCCCGCACGGACACCGGCTTGTTCGGCGGGGCCATTATCCGCCAGGCCGCCGACCACCAGGGTTTCATCCAACTCGGTGGCATACATGCCCAGCCAGGGGCGGGCCGGGCGGTTGACGCGGCCGTAGCTGAGCAGGTCGTCCATGATCGGCGCCAGCAAACCGATGGGCACGACCATGTTCATGTCGAGCCGTCTGCCTTTGCCGTCGCCTTGCTGCAGGATCAGCGAGCCGATGCCCATCAGCTTGCCGTCGGTCCCGATCAGCCCGCAGCCACCCCAGAACGGATGCGCCGGCGCGGTGAACAGGGCATCATCCAGGACATATTCCCAGTATCCGGCGAACTCCTGCCGGCCAACGATGCGGGTCTCGATCGAATGATGGCGGCCACCGCCGGCTGCTAGAACCGCCTGATCGCCAACCTTCAACCGGTCCGAGTCGCCCAGGTCGAGCGTGGGCACGTCCAGCTTGCCCAGCGCCTGAACCAGGCCGAATCCACTCTCCTGGTCATAGGCCAGCGCGTGGCCAGGGACTGCCTGACCGTCGTTGGACGTGATCCAGAGCGTTTCAGCCTCGGTGATCAGGTAGCCGATCGTCGCGATCAAGCCGGTATTCTTGATCATCACGCCGCTGCCGGCCCGCTCGGTTCCCAGCGTGTTCGCGGTAAAAGCGTCCGCGGGAACATAGGTTTTCAAGCTGACGACAGCCTTCAGCGCCCGTTCGAGGTCGAACGAGTAATCGCTGGGGTCGGGTTGCAGATTGGACGGGATCTCCCAGTCTTCCTTCTTCATACCTCGACGTCGCCCTTGGTTTGGGCGTCCCTTCGGTGGCGTATCAGTCATGAGATGATTATATCGGACCTTTCAGGGCAGCCGACAATGCCGTCGGTGGTAAATGAAGCTGAATTCAACTGCCGTCGGTTCGGCGATTGACCGCCAGTTCCTCCGGCGAAAGCTGGAACCCAGCGATAATACCATAGGATGCGCCGGATTTGTCGGGCGAAACAGGGAGATCGAGATCAATGTCCGCGCTGGTCGCGGTCAAGCGGTCCACGTTCGGTGGGAACGTGATGTGGACGGGAAATAGCTTCTTGTCGCGAACCGTCTGACCCTCGGTCACCGCGAGGAACACCGGCACGTCGGCTTCCCGTCCCCGCATCGCCGGGCCGCGCTGCACCGCGATCGAAACCTGGACCGTGGCCGGGAGCACCCCCGGGTCATCGCTGGCGGTGCACTTGCCGTTCACCGCGGTCACCCGGGCCTGGATCACAAGGTCGGTCAGATCATGGGCTGGTCCTGGCCCGGCATAGCGGGTCATGTCGGCGAGTTCGGGGATAAGGCGGGCGGTCGGGCAGACCGGGGCGAAGGCGTTGCGGGAGGGACCACAACCGGTCAGCGGCAGCATGGCAAGCAGGGGCAACAGCAGGGCCGCGACGCTGACGGCAGAACGCACACGAGATGACATCGAGAACTCCGCCAGGCCGGAAAAAGCTCCGGCGACTCCCGTTGGGGCCGGCCATTGTGCCGACCGCCAACTGGATGGGCAATGCCCGGGAGAATTCTTGTGGCCGCGAGCGGTTGTGGCCGGCTTCAGGTGGCTACACCGCCGCGCGCAAGTACTGGGGCGGAAGGTCCGGGGTGACGCCGAGCGCCTTGGCTGCGCGGATCGGCCAACCCGGGTCCGCCAGCAATGCCCTGGCCAGCAGCACGACGTCGGCCCGTCCGTTCGCCAGGATTTCCGCCGCGTGCGTGGGTTCCGTGATCATCCCCACCGCGCCGGTGGCGATACCGGCCTGGTTGCGGACCGCGTCGGCGAACGGGACCTGATAGCCGGGATGCAGCGACGGGATGTTCTGCTCACGCGACACGCCGCCGGACGAACAATCGATCAGATCGACCATCCCGGTCGCGGCCAGCTTGCGGGCGACGGCGACGGTGTCCTCGATGGTCAGGCCGCCTGGGGTCCAATCAGAGCAGGAAAGACGGACCCATAGCGGCAGGTCGGACGGCCATTCGGCGCGGATCGCCTCGACGGTTTCCATCAGGAAGCGGGTGCGGCCATTAAGATCGCCGCCGTATGTGTCGTTGCGATGGTTGGAAATCGGCGACAGGAAGGAATGGCCCAGGTAGCCGTGGGCGCCGTGGATTTCGATGATCTTGAAGCCGGCTTCGCGGGCCATGCGGGCGGTGACCGCGAACTGGTTGATTATGTCGCCGATCTCGGAGGCGGAAAGTGCGTGCGGAACGGTCGCGCCCGGAACCGCCGGCAGTGCGCTGGGCGCGACGGGCACCCAGCCGCCCTGATCGACCGGGATCGGCTTGCCCCCCTCCCACGGAACCTGGCTCGATGCCTTGCGGCCGGCGTGGGCGATCTGGATCCCGGGCACCGATCCGCACAGGGTGATGACGGCTGCCAGGCGCGCCAGAAGGGCCTGGTGTTCGGCATTATAGAGGCCCAGGCAACCGTGAGTGATGCGGCCGATGTCGGACACGTGGGTGGCCTCGGTGAAAACGATGCCGGCACCACCGGCCGCGCGGGCGCCCAGATGCTGGACATGCCAGTCACTGCCCAGGCCGTCATTGGCGCTGTATTGACACATCGGCGATACGACGATGCGGTTGCGGGCGGTCACCGAGCGGAAGCTGATCGGCTGGAAAAGCAGCGGCGTTGCCATATGAAGCGGTATCCCGACTAAAGTGAGTTTGGACCTGGTGGAACCGGGCCTCAGGCGCGGATGCGTTGGGCGCCGGTATAGCGTATTGCTTTCAAGGTGAAACCGGGGGTCTTCGCGTGAATATCCTGTCGATCCAGTCCTGGGTGTCGTACGGCCATGTCGGCAATGCCAGCGCGGTATTTCCGCTGCAACGCCTCGGCGCGGAGGTCTGGGCGATCAACACCGTCCAGTTCTCCAACCATACCGGCTACGGCGACTGGAAAGGGTCGGTCTATTCCGGGCAATCGGTGCGGGATCTGGTAGATGGAATTGCGGCCAGGGGGGCACTGGAACGGTGTGACGCGGTGCTTTCGGGGTATGTCGGCGGCGCGGATATCGGCGATGCCATCATGCACGCCGTGGCTTGCGCGCGGCGGCAGAATCCGGCGGTGCTTTATTGCTGTGATCCGGTGATCGGGGATGTCGATACAGGCGTCTATGTGAGGCCGGGGATCGAAGCGTTCCTGAGGGACCAGGCCCTGCCGGCGGCGGACATAACGACGCCAAACCGGTTTGAGATCGAACGATTGACCGGGCTTGACTGTTCCTCGCTGCACGGGGCCAAGCAGGCGGTGTTGCGGCTACGCTCGATGCTCCGGGTCGGTGGTCCGGCCTGCGTGCTGCTCACCAGCCTCGAGACGGACAGCACGCCGGCGGATTGTATCGACATGCTGACATTCGAGGACGGCGCGTTTCACTTGCTTCGAACGCCACGGCTGAGGCTGACCGTCAATGGCGCCGGGGACGCGATCGCTGCTTTGTTCCTGTTCCATCGGCTGCGAAGCGGCAGCGCGGTGACGGCGCTGGAGGCAGCGGGCTCATCCGTTCATGGCTTGTTGCGAATGACGCAAAAAGCCGGCTCGCGTGAGATTCTGATGGTCGCGGCACAGGACGAATTCGTGGCACCGAGCCGGGTATTCACCGCCACCACTTGCTGATGAGGTGGGCGCCGCCTGACTTGGAGCGTCCCCGACCCCAAGTCGCGGCTGGCGAGCACCCGGGAAGGGCGTCCACCCGATCGCAATTCCCGCCTAATAAAGGCTATTGCCCCGCCAGGAAGGCCATCGCGGCCTCCACACCGCCACGGCCATGCGGCACGCCGTCAATCCGCATCGCCATTTCGACCGCGGACAGCGCGCCAAGCAGCATCGGCTCATTCAGATCCCCCAGATGTCCGATGCGGAAAATCGTGCCGCTCAGCTTGCCCAGGCCACCACCCAGCGAGACGTTGAAACGGTCGCGCACCGTCTTGCGCAGAGCGTCGCCGTTGAACCCCTCCGGCATCAGGATGGCGGTTACGGAGTCCCAGTACCGGTCCGGCGACACGCAGAACAACGAGGGCCCGTTGTTGCCGGCCCACACTTTAACCGCGCGCCTTGTCGCCTCCGCCAGCCTTGTGTGGCGGGCGAGGACATTTTCCAGGCCCTCTTCCTCCAGCAGCCGGACCGATTTACGCAGGCCGTAGAAGACATTCACCGGAATGGTGCCGATGAAGCTTTTCTGCGGCCGCTTCATCATCATAGTCCAGTCGAAGTAGAAGCGATGCAGCTTCGCGCTGGCGTGCGCGGTCAGCGCCTTGTCGGAAACGCCGGTGAAACTGAGGCCCGTCGGCAGCATCAGGCCCTTCTGGCTGCCCCCGACGACGCAATCGATCTTCCACTCGTCCATGCGGAAGTCGAGCGAACCAAGCGAGGAGATTGTGTCCACCAGGAACAGCGCCGGATGTTCGGCCTCATCGATCGCCGCCCGGATCGCCGGCAGAGGCAGCATCATGCCGGTCGCGGTCTCATTGTGGACGACACAGATCGCCTTGATCGCATGCGCGGTGTCTTCCGCCAGCGCTTTGCGGAGATCGGCGATATCGACGCCGCGGCGCCAGTCCGCCGAGACCAACCGCACCTCCAGCCCATGGCCACGCGCCATCGCGGCCCATTCCTCGGAGAAGTAGCCTGATTCCAGAACCAGGATCGTGTCGCCGGGCGACAGAAGGTTGGTCAGGCTGGCTTCCCAGGCACCGTGGCCGGAGGCGTTGTACATGAACAGGTGCTGATCCGTGCGCAGGATCCGCTTCACCCCGGCGAACGCGGCATCGTAGATCGGCACGAACTCCTGATCATTGAAGTCGATGCTCGGACGGTCGAGTGCGCGCAGCACGCTGTCGGGAATGTTGGTCGGGCCGGGATTGGCGAAGAAGTGGCGGCCGCGGGGCTTGAGCATGGATCGGTTCCTTAGAGTTGGTGGACGAGACTGGCGGCGCTGCGTCCGGACGCGCGCATCGGTTTGCACTCGCCCGGCAGGTGGGCAGGTTCTGGCTGACCCCTTATAGACCCTGTCGCGTGGTTGCGTCGCGAGGCGGTTTGGCCTGGCGCCACCACGTCGGAGCAACCCTGCCCTGATCGCCGGCATCCCGACGCTGGTGCCGCTTGCGTTGACGTGATCGCATAAAGCGCCGGCCGGCACGGCAAAAGCGGAACGGCAAAGCACATCGCGCGCTTCAATCCGACCATTGATGTTCGCCAGGCGGGATTGGGACTACTCTCGGCCGCCTCGGCGTTGCCCCCGGAAATCGAGAAGGAACGCGCGCGTGAAGTTGTTCAAATGCCAGAGTTGCGGCCAGGTGCTCTATTTTGAGAACACCAAATGCGAGTCCTGTGGCCACAGGCTGGGTTATCTGCCGGAGGCGATGACCGTGACGGCGCTGGAGCCAGAGGGCGATGTATTCCGCCCGCTCGCGGCGCCCAAGACACCAATGCGGCTGTGTGACAACGCCGGGTTCAATGCCTGCAACTGGCTGGTGGAGGCCGACAGCGTTGCAACCCTGTGCTTTGCCTGCCGCCACAACCACCTGATTCCAGACCTGTCGGTCGAAGTGAACCTGAGCCGATGGAAGCGGATGGAGGCGGCCAAGCACCACCTGTTTTACTCGCTGCTGCGGCTGCGGCTGCCGTTGGAAAACAGGATCGACAATCCCGAACATGGCCTGGCCTTCGACTTCCTCGCCGACAGCCCCGAGACCACGACCAAGGTGATGACCGGCCACGACAACGGGCTGATCACGATTGCCCTGATCGAGGCCGATGACGCTGAGCGGGAACGCCGGCGAACCAATATGCGCGAACCTTACCGCTCACTGCTGGGTCACTTCCGGCATGAGGTCGGGCACTATTTCTGGGACGTTCTGGTTCGCGACGGCGGCCGGTTGGAGGACTGCCGGGCGGTGTTCGGGGACGACAGCCAGGATTACGACGCGGCGCTGCAAGCGCATTACCAGCACGGCGCCCCCGCCGATTGGCAGGAACACTTTGTCAGCCAGTATGCCAGCACGCATCCCTGGGAAGACTGGGCCGAAACCTGGGCGCACTACCTGCACATCATCGATACACTGGAAATGGCGAGCGCGTTCGGCATCAAGGTGCAGCCTCGCCTGACCCGCGACGAGGCGCTGACGGCGGTGATCGATCTGGACCCTTATGCGCCGGACGCCGACATGAAGCAGGTCATCGATGCGTGGCTGCCGCTCACCTTCGCGATGAACAGTCTCAATCGAGCGATGGGAAACCCCGACCTCTACCCGTTCGTCCTGTCGCCGACCGTGGTGACGAAGCTGGCCTTCGTGCATGACGTCGTGCATCGGCGGAAGGCATAGGCCACGGTTACAAACCTGCTGCCCAGCCGGATTGGCGGCCGGTCGCATTGCGATCGGCAAGCCAACCCACGCATCCGGCCGCGTCCTGCGGCTGGTGCTGCATGGAATTGTTCTGACCGTGCCATCTTGATGCCAATGTCCCGAATTTGAGGTCGACGCATCGGGCGGACCTCAGGTCGAGCCATTATCGTTTGTTTTCAAGGGCCTGTCGATCCGGAACGGCTTGGTGCCGCGGTAAACGTCTGGGGCAGGACGCTGACATACATTCGTCAATGCTGGGATCGACCGAATCCGGTGACCATGACGGTGTCTTCGCGATTAAAGCGGTGATACCGTTACGCGCGGGAGGGCGATGCCGATGGGTCGTAAGACGGTGCTGGTGGCTGGGGCGACGGGCCTGGTGGGCTATGCCGCGCTCAAGCACTTCATCCAGGCGCCGGATACCGACGTCATCGCTGTATCGCGCCGCGTGCCTTACGGGATGGACGTCCGACACCTCTCCCTCGATCTGACCGACGCGGCCGCCTGCCGCGATGCCGGCGATCAACTGGGAGCGGTCACCCATCTGGTCTACACCGCCTTGTTCGAGTTGCCCGGGCTCGTCGAGGGTTGGCGCAACGACCAGCAGATCGCCACCAACGACAGCATGTTGCGCAACCTTCTGGGGCCGCTGTTGCGCGCCGCCAAGGGGCTGCGCCACGTGACGCTGCTGCAGGGGACCAAGGCCTATGGCGTGCACGTCCGCCCGCTGGCGGTCCCTGCTCGGGAGGGCCGATCGGAAATGCGGGAGCAGCCGAATTTCTACTGGGCGCAGGAAGACTATGTGCGCGCTGCCCAGGCGGGACAGGATTGGGGATTCACCATCCTGCGCCCGGTGCTGATCGTCGGTGAGGCGATCGGCGGCGCGATGAACCTGATCCCGGCGCTGGGCGCCCATGCCGCGGTGATGCGCGAACGTGGGCCGATCCTGCCGTATCCTGGTGGCGCGGAGAGGGTGAGCCAGGCAGTCGATGCCGACCTGCTGGCGCGCGCCATCGCCTGGGCGGGTGAGACGCAGGCGGCCCGGAACGAGACCTTCAACGTCACCAACGGCGATGTTTTCACCTGGCCTAACGTGTGGCCGGTGGTGGCCGAGGCGATGGGCATGCGCCCCGGCCCGGACGAGCCGTTCCTGTTGCAGTCAGTGGGCCGGGCGGACTGGGATCGGGTTCGCCAGAGATTTGGACTGGTGTCCCCTGCCCTGCCTGAGTTCGTTGGATTGTCGCTGGAATATGCCGACTACCAGATGCGCTATGGGCACACCGAACCCGGGCCGCCGGCGATTGTTTCCACCATCAAGATCGCTCAGGCGGGATTTCACGAAGTCATGGACACCGAACTGATGTTCCGCAAATGGATCAGGGTGTTTCAGCAGAAGCGGCTGCTGCCACCTCCCTGATCTGCTTCACGTCCGCCCGGCCGCCGCTGAGTATATACAAAGTATCTGATCCGCTGGTCAGGTAGCGGACACCCAGCTTCAGGAGCCAGGACTGGAACGCGACGTCGTGGCGCACGCCGCCGACCCCCATCGCCTTGCCGTGCGCCTTTGCCGCGCGCGCGACCGTTGAGAATGCGTCGCGCATCCGCTCGTGCTTGTAGTCTCCGGGAATGCCCATTTCGGTGGAAAGGTCGGTCGAGCCGATGTGCAGCACATCGATTCCCTCAACCGCGGCGATGGCGTGCGCATTGGCGACGGCCTCCGGGGTCTCGATCATGGCGATCAGCAGGGTCTCCTGGTTCAGGCGCTGGCAGATCTCCGGTTGCGACAGCGCCGCGTAGCCCAATGCCGGGACCGTTCCGGCTGCCGAGCGATGACCGTGCGGCGCAAACCGACACGCTTCGACAATGGCTCGGGCCTCGGCCGCGGTGTTGACATGGGGAACCATGACGCCCTGGGCGCCGCAATCCAGGATCCGCGTCGAATCGTGCGGGTCGTGCGAGGACACCCGCACGATTGGCGTGATCCCAAGCCCAACCGCGGCGACGCAAATTCCGGCGGCGGTTTCCAGGGATGTGGGGTTGTGCTCCAGGTCGATATACAGCGCATCGAAGCCGCACGAAGCCGCCATCATGGCGATATTGGGCGTGCGGGTCTGGTTGACGCCGAAGCAAAGCACGAGGTCGCCGGCCGCCAGTTTCTGCTTGGCGAAGTTAGTGCCGATTGACGTGGACATTGACGGTTCCTGTCGGTTGTTTGGCCTGGGTCGGCTGGCTTACGCGTAGCAAACTGAACGCAGCGCAGGTGCCGCCCGGGTTATTGTCCCTCCCGCACCACCGGATTGCTGAGCGTTCCGATGCCACTGATCTCCACCTCGATGCGGTCACCATGCTTCATATTCGCGGTGGCGCCCTCCGTTCCCATCCACACGACATCGCCAGGATACAGCGTCAGGCAACTCGTCATGTTCACCAGGTAGTCGACCACGCCGAAGATCATGTGGTTGGTCGGGAAGGCGATCAACTGCTCGCCGTTCAGGCGGATCCTGGTGACCAGATCCTCCAGCTTCACGTCCGTCTCGATCCACGGTCCCATCGGCTTGAACGTGTCAGTGTTCTTTGACCGCCACATCGTGCGATCGGCCTTCTGCCAGGTGCGTTCGCTGACATCGTTGCCGATGGTATAGCCGAGTACCGCCGACAGGGCATTTTCCCTCGTCAGGTTCTTGCACTTCCGGCCGATCACCGCCACGAGTTCCCCTTCATACTGGACCTGGTCGGTGGCATCGGCGGGGATGACGATTGTCTCGCCCTGGGCGATCAGCGCGTTATTGGCGCGGTAGCCGATATCCGCCTGTGTCGGAAGATTAGGCTTCTGCCCGACCTTTTCAGCCACTTCACGCACATGCTCAGCATAGTTCATCCCCGCCGCGTAGAACGTCGGAGGGATGACCGGCACCAGCAGCTTGACCTCCGCCAAGGGCAGCCTCTGGCTCGTTCGCTCCCAGTTTTCAAATGGAGACCCGCGGACGGGGATGATCGTATCGCCCTCGACAACCGCATAGGACGGCGAGCCGTTCTGGTCGAAGCGTGCCCAGCGCATGAAGTTTCTCCCTCAGTTTGAGCCCAGGTTATCGGGTGCCCGCATGTTCACCGGTTCGCAGCGTTCCGCGCGGCGGGATCATGCTCCAATTCTTCGGACATGGCCGCACGCATCAGGAACTTCTGCATTTTCCCAGTCACGGTCATCGGGAAGTCCTCCACGAAGCGGACATAGCGGGGTATTTTGTAGTGGGCGATCTGGTCCTTACAGAACGCCTTGATGTCGTCCTCGGTCAGCGTCGCTCCGGCGCGGAGTTTGACCCAGGCGCAAAGTTCCTCGCCGAAGCGTTTGTCGGGCACGCCGAACACCTGCACATCCACGATGGCCGGATGGCGGTACAGAAATTCCTCGATCTCCCGGGGATAGATGTTTTCGCCGCCGCGGATCACCAGGTCCTTGATGCGGCCGACGATCGCGCAATAGCCGTCACCGTCCATTGTCGCGAGGTCACCGGTGTGCATCCAACCGGCGCGGTCGATCGCCTCCGCGGTCCGTTCCGGTTCGTCCCAGTATCCCAGCATGACCGGATAGCCTCGGGTGCAAAGTTCACCGGTGACGCCGCGCGGCACGATGCGGCCGTCGGTGTCGACGATCTTGATCTCGACGTGCGGATGCGGCCGGCCGACGGTTCCGACCTGCTTGTCCAGCGAGTCGCCGATGCGCGTCTGGGTGCTGACCGGACTGGTCTCCGTCATCCCGTATCCGATGGTCATTTCCGTCAGGTGCATGTCGCGAATGCAACGGCGCATGACCTCCATGGGGCACGGCGAACCGGCCATCATGCCAGTGCGCAAGCTGGTCAGGTCGTATTTCGAAAACTCCGGGTGATCGAGTTCGGCGATGAACATCGTCGGCACCCCGTAGAGGGAGGTGCAGCGATATTCGGCGACGGTCTGCAGCGTCGCCAGCGGATCAAAGCCCTCACCGGGGAAGACGATCGCCGCGCCGTGGGTCAGGCAGGCGAGCGCGCCGATCACCATGCCGAAGCAATGATACATCGGCACCGGAATGCAGACTTTGTCCTTGTCGGTGTAGTGCATCACCTCGCCGATGAAGAAGCCATTGTTGAGGATGTTGTGGTGCGTCAGGGTCGCGCCCTTGGGCAGCCCGGTAGTGCCGGAGGTAAACTGGACATTGATCGGGTCGTCGAACTGCAGCAGCGGCGCCAGTTCCTTCAGCCGCTGGTGGTCTGCCGGCCTTCCATGATGCGCGATCTTCCCGAAGGCAAACGTGCCGGGATCATCACCGCCGATCTGGATGACCGAGCGCAATTGCGGCAGGCGGGCGGCGTGGAGTTCGCCGGGGTGAGAAATCGCAAGCTCCGGCGCGAGCGTATTGATCATGCCGATGTAGTCGCTGGTCTTGAACCGCGTGGCCGTGATCAGCGCCTTGCAGCCGACTTTGTTCAGGGCGTATTCAACCTCGGTCAGGCGATAGGCCGGGTTGATATTCACCAGTATCAAGCCAGCCTTGGCGGTTGCGAACTGGGTGATGATCCATTCGGCATTGTTGGGCGACCAGATGCCGATGCGGTCGCCCGGCTGCAGCCCGATCGCGACCAGACCGGCGGCGAAATCTTCCACGTGGCGCGCCAGTTCAGACCAGGTCCAGTTGATGCCCTGCTGGTGGACGATCAGGCCGGGCCGGTCTCCGAAACGGGCGACGGTGCGGTCAAAATGGACCCCTATGGTGTCCCCGATCATCTGCTGGCCGGAGGCGCCGTGCATATAGCTGGGCGCGGGGTCGGTCATTGGTCGGCTCCCTGGATTGTTTGCTGACCATAATGCTTGTTGGCCGTGCAGCCGACAAGGCAAGAACCCGCGGCTTACCGCTTTCCTCCCACTCCCCTAGATCAACGGGATCAAGGGGCCGCCGGCCCTTCGCGGGTTCAGGGCAGAGCCCTGGCCTTTCGCCATCAGGCCGCGTGATGACGCTCACGCAGGAACTGGAAGAACTCGACGCCCTCCCGCAGCCTGCGCTTCATCATCTGCGGGCTGCGCACCATCTCGTTGACGATCGATGCAATCTTCGGCGCCCGGAAGTAGAACCGGCGATAGAACGTCTCGACGTTGTCAAAGATTTCCGTGTGCGAGAGATGCGGGTAATGCAGCGGGGCGATCTGCACCCCACTGTCGTCGACCAGTTCGGCATGGTTCACGTCGAGCCAGCCGTTCTCCAGAGCCTGCTTGTAGAGGAACGTGCCGGGGTATGGCGCGGCCAGTGACACCTGGATGGTGTGCGGGTTGATGTCGGTGGCGAAGCGGATGGTTTCCTCGATGGTCTCCTTGGTCTCCCCCGGCAGGCCAAGGATGAAGGTGCCGTGGATCTTGATGCCGAGTTCGTGGCAATCCTTGGTGAACTTACGGGCGACCTCGATGCGCATGCCCTTCTTGATGTTGTACAGGATCTGCTGGTTGCCGCTCTCATAGCCCACCAGCAGCAGGCGCAGACCGTTGTCCTTTAGGACTTTCAACGTGTCGCGCGGCACGTTCGCCTTGGCGTTGCACGACCACGTCACGCCCATCTTCCCGAGTTCCCGGGCGATCGCCTCTGCCCGAGGCAGGTTGTCGGTGAAGGTGTCGTCGTCGAAGAAGAACTCCTTGACCTGCGGGAACAGCAATTTCGCCTGGCGGATTTCGGCGGCGACATGTTCAGGGGAGCGGACGCGATAGCGATGTCCCCCCACGGTCTGCGGCCACAGGCAGAAGGTGCAGTGCGATTTGCAACCGCGGCCGGTGTAGAGCGACACATACGGGTGCATCAGGTAGCCGATGAAGTAGTCCTCGATCCGCAGGTCGCGCTTGTAGACCTCGGTTACAAAGGGCAGTTGGTCCATGTCCTCAAGGATTTGCCGGTCCTTGTTGTGGATGATGACCCCCGCGTTGTTGCGGTAGGAGATGCCGTCCACGGCGCCCCAGTCGCGGCCCTCGGCGATCTCCTTGATGGTGAAATCGAATTCGTTGCGCGCCACGAAGTCGATCACGCCACCCTGTGCCAGGCTTTCCGCTGGCTGCACCGCAACCTTGGCGCCGACGAAGCCGATTTTCAGCGACGGATTGGCCGCCTTCAGGGCCTCCGCCACCTTCACGTCAGAGGCGAAGGATGGGGTCGAGGTGTGCATCACGCATAACTCGTAGTTCCGCGCCTGGCTGGTCACGGTGTCGAGGCCGATGCGGGCCGGCGGCGCGTCGATCAGCTTGCTGCCAGGTACGAGTGCGGCGGGTTGCGCGAGCCAGGTGGGAAACCAGAACGACTTGATTTCACGCTTTGCCTGATAGCGGGCGCCGGCACCGCCGTCGAAACCGTCGAACGAGGGTGGGTGCAGGAAAAGGGTCTTCATCATAACGCATTGTTTCCCTGTATCGGGCGGAGTGTCGGGTCAGTGAGCGGCGGCGTATCAGCGTGCAAGCCATGGCCGCGCCAGTCCACCCGGCGGCCGCCATAACTGGCCAGCATGACGGCCACGGACAAGATGTCCCGCAGCGGCAAAAGCCAGACCGGGCAGGAGAATGCAAGAGCGGCGTGCGCGTCAGTCCTCCCTGGAGTGCTGTCGAACTGGCTGCCGCGAGAGGTGCTGCCGCTGATGGGGGTCGAAATGCCTGCGCCCGCGGTGTCCGGAATGGTCTGTCCAGCCGTGGTTTCGGTCCAGCCTGGCATCAAGGCGCTGTCCACGCCAAGGGCGGCGGCGGCCCGCAGGACCCAGGCAATCAGGAACAGGCCTATTGACCACGCCGCGCCACCCGCCAACGGAACCGTCAACAACGCCCAGAACAGCGGGTACTGCAGCAAGGAAGCAGCGAAACCAGCCGGCTCCAGCGCCCTGATCGTCCGCGCCCAGCGCAGTTCGTGCCTGAACAGGGACGATAGGCTGGCTTCAGGCACGGTGGTCAATGGCACTGTCTGGGCAAGCACGACGCGCAGGCCAAGCGCCGCGATGCGTCGCCCGAGCACATTGTCGTCGGCGAGGTGATCGACCAGCGCGCCAAAACCTCCGATGCGCTCCAGGTCCTGCCGGCGCAGGCACATCGTCGCCCCGAGACAATCCTGCCGCCCGATCGCGCGGGACAGCACGGCGCCCGGCAGGAATAAATGGGTGATCTGGGTTGCGCCCAGCCGCGCGGGAAGCGCGGAAGAGGCGGGCAGGCCGGCATAAAGCGTGGTCACAAGACCCGTTCCTTGCCGCGACAGGGAAGCGACAAGCCGGTCGAGGTAATCGGGCCGCGCATGCACATCGGAGTCCGCGATCACCAGGACGTCGTGCCGCGCCGCCGGCAGCATGTTGATGAGGTTCCCGACCTTGGGGTTGGCCCCATGAATGGCCGGATCGATCACCAATGCCACGTCGATCGCCGGAAAGCGCTGCTGCAGGCGGCGAACAACCGGAACAGCCAAGTCGGCCTCAGTGGCGACACCGCAAACGATTTGAAACACGGGGTATTGCTGTTCGCATAGGGTCGCGAGCGCCGCTTCCAACAGTGGCTCATTGCCATGCAGCGGCTTCAGCACCGTCACCGGCGGACGCATGGCCGGGACATCGACAGGCTTGCGCGCGAAGGCGGCGACCAGCCGGGATGCCACCAGGGCTTGAGCCACGCCGACCGCGGACAGCAACGCGGTCACCCCGGCCACCGCCGTGATCATGAACTCAATGCGCCATCCGAGAGGTCGGCGATCTTGCGGCGGAGGCTGAAGATCAGCGCGTCAGGGTCGCCCGACGCCAAAATCTTGCGGAAATCGGACCGCTGCACCGCGACCCGGCTGATCGAGCCATCAAACAGCACGTCCACCGCTCGCCACATGCCACCGGTTTCGCGCATCACGTAGTCGAGGCGAATGACCTGCCCGTCACCACTGATGATTTCGGTGTGGACGATCCGATCGCCTCCGGAGTCACGCGCGCCTTCCAGGATCTTGAAACGCTCGCCGTCGTATTTGTCGAAGTTGGCGACATAGGTGGCGATGGTGAAGCGGCGGAACACCGTCAGCAGCGTATCGCGCACGCGCGCGGCCATGCCGTCCCAACGCAGGCCAACCGACACCTTCAGGATCGTTTCCAGGTCGAATACGCGGTCCACGACGGGTGCCAAGGCATCGAAGCGCTGCGCGAATGGAGTCGCGCGCCCTGCCCGCATTGCCGCCTCCAGCGCGGCATAGAGATCGCGCAATGGCTCGCCCAGCGCTCGGAAAGCGGGCGAACCGGAAGCGGAGCCGCCTGCCGGCTGTGCCGACACCGGACCACCCGAAGCCAGCGCGGCCATTATCAACGACAGCATCGCAACGCGACGCGTCGGCGTCAGAAGCACCCGACGTGATACGACCCCCGTCTTGTCCGCGAAAGAAAGTCGGCGTAGTCCGATCATCTCGATGTAAGGACCTTTGTCGAACCGGCCGCGGGAGTTTCAATGCCCATGGCCGACAGCGCCACCGCGACGATGTCCTTCGCCGACAACCCCGCCTCGGCCAGTTGCTTCGGCTGAGAGTCGTGGTCGATAAAGCGGTCCGGCATGACCATCGGGCAAATCTTCAGCCCCAAATCAAGCAGACCCTTCCATGCCAGGTGCTGCATGACCTGAGCACTGAAGCCACCGACCGAAGCCTCCTCGATGGTGATCAGCACCGCATGGTGCCGCGCAAGTTGCTCGACCAGGCTGGCGTCGATCGGCTTGGCGAAGCGGGCATCGGCGACGGTTGTGGGGAAGCCCCGGGCGGCAAGTTCATCCGCCGCCTTCAACGCGTCGCCGAGCCGTGTGCCGAGCGACAGAATCGCGATGTTGTTGCCCTCCCGCAGGACGCGGCCCTTGCCTAGGGTCAGCACCTCGCCTGCCGTAGGCAAGGCAACGCCGGTGCCCTCGCCACGCGGATAGCGGAAGGCGCTGGGCCGGTCGCCAATGCTTGCCGCGGTCGCAACCACATGCACCAGTTCCGCCTCGTCGGCCGGTGCCATGATGACCATGTTGGGCAGGCAGCCGAGGTATGACAGGTCGAAGCTGCCGGCGTGGGTGGCTCCATCCGCACCGACCAGTCCGGCACGGTCCATGGCGAAGCGAACCGGCAGCGACTGCAACGCCACGTCATGCACGATCTGATCGTAGCCGCGCTGCAAAAAGGTCGAGTAGATCGCGCAAAACGGCTTCATCCCCTCGGTCGCCATGCCTGCCGCGAACGTGACGGCATGCTGTTCGGCAATGCCGACATCGAAAGTGCGGTCGGGGAACTGCTTGGCAAACCGGTCCAGGCCGGTGCCGGAAGGCATTGCCGCGGTGATGGCGACCACCGTGGGATCCTTCGTCGCCTCGGCGATCAACGCTTCGGCGAAGACCTTGGTGTAGCCTGGCGGTCCCGGAGGCGCCTTGGCTTGTTCGCCGGTGATGACGTTGAATTTCGACACGCCATGGTATTTGTCGGCCGACCGCTCCGCCGGCGCATAGCCCTTGCCTTTCTGAGTGATGGCATGGACCAGGATAGGGCCCGTCTCCTCCGCCTCGCGCACGTTCCGCAACACCGGCAACAGGTGATCGAGGTTATGCCCGTCGATCGGGCCGACATAGTAAAAGCCCATCTCCTCAAACAGCGTGCCGCCGGTCAGAATGCCGCGGGCGTATTCTTCCGCCCGGCGCGCGGTGCGCTCGATGCCCCGTGGAAACCGCTTGGCCATCCGCCCGGCCAATTCGCGCAGTGACAGAAAACTGCGAGAAGACATCAGGCGCGACAGGTAGGCGCTCATGGCGCCGACCGGTGGTGCGATCGACATGTCGTTGTCGTTGAGGATCACGATCAGCCGCGACTTGAGGGCACCCGCGTTGTTCATTGCCTCATACGCCATGCCTGCGCTCATGGCACCGTCACCGATGACGCAAATCACGTTCCGATCGTCGCGTTGCAGATCCCGCGCGTCGCGCTCACTCTCCGAGGCCGCCGCCCAGCGCGCGTCCTTCAGATCGCGCGCCACGGCCATGCCAAGCCCGGCGGAGATCGAGGTGGAGGAATGCGCGGCGCCGAAGGGTCGTATTCGCTCTCTGAGCGCTTGGTGAATCCCGACAGTCCGCCCCCCTGCCGCAGTGTGCGGATCCGGTCGCGGCGGCCGGTCAATATCTTATGCGGATAGGCTTGGTGACCCACGTCCCATAACAACCGGTCGCGCGGGGTATCAAAGATCGCGTGAATCGCGACGGTCAGCTCCACTACACCCAGCGATGCGCCGAGGTGTCCGCCCGTGACCGATACCGCGTCCACGGTCTCGGCACGCAACTCATCCGCGAGCTGGCGCAACTGCTCCGCCGAGAAGTTGCGCATATCGGCTGGATACCGAACGCGGTCGAGTAACGGGGTACTGATTGCGTTCATCAAATCTCCTGTTAATCGGTCAGCTTCGCCGAGCGGTCACGAAGGTAGCCAAGGCTCGCAACTTAGCACCGCGCGGTCCAAATCCATCCAGATGGGCCGCGGCTTGCCGAGCCAACATGTCGGCGTGGGCGCGCGCCATCTCCAACCCCAGCACCGCCACCATGGTCGCTTTACCGGAAGCAGCGTCCTTACCGGTAGTCTTGCCGATCTCCCGCACGTCGCCTTCAACGTCCAGCACGTCATCCGCGATCTGAAACGCCGCGCCGAGGTCGCGTCCGTACGCCGCCAACAGATGGCGCTGTTGCGTCGTCGTCCGGCCAAGGATGGCGCCTGCTTCCGCGCTGTATTGTATCAAGCGGCCGGTTTTCAGCGCCTGTAACCGGGTGACCGCCGGGGCATCCAGGATTTGCCCCTCGGCGAGCATGTCGATCATCTGTCCGCCCGCCATGCCTCGCGCCCCGGCCGCCGCGCCCAATGCCATCACCAGTTCGCATCGAGCCTGGGGATCGGAGTGAGTGTCCGCTTCGCCCAGTATCTCGAACGCGCGGCACTGCAGGGCGTCGCCCGCCAGGATGGCCGTGGCCTCATCAAATTCCTTATGCGTGCTGGGTTTTCCCCGGCGAAGATCATCGTCATCCATAGCCGGCAGGTCGTCATGCACCAGCGAGTAGGCGTGCAGCATCTCCACCGAGGCAGCCACGCGCGCAGCGCAGGTCTCATTCACGCCGAACAGGGCGGCACTTTCCAGCACAAGGAACGCGCGCAGACGCTTTCCGCCGCCGAGCGTGGCATAGCGCATGGCCTCGGCCAGCCGCCCCTCGGCGCCTTCGACGGGGGGCAGGAGTATGTCGAGGGCCTGCTCGACGGCCGTGGCTGCGCGCGCCATTTCTCTGGGCAGATCAATCGGAAGGTGCAGGCTATCAGACGTCACACGCAGCCTCGTGACCAGCAACTCCGCCAAACGGGAGCCTATTCTCCATGCCGTAACACGTCAGGCGGCGTTGCAACATGGTGACCTGAACGCGAACCTTCTGATTGTTGCTGATTTGCCACGCCCTGCCTAGGTGTCCCGCATGTCGCGGCTTGGGCATGGAAAATGGCCAGCCCCAAAGGATGGCGGATGTCGGAGATCGCCCCCATGTGCCTCGGCAGCACACATTTCGCGGCTTTTGCGGCGTTGCGGCAAAATCCCTGACCTGCCATATCCCGGGCTGGCTAATCCCTACCTGCCCGGTCCGGTATTCACTTCGGAGACTGTCTGCATGATTCGCGTCGTCCTAGCCCAGCCCCGCGGCTTCTGCGCCGGCGTCGAGCGGGCAATCGAAATCGTCGAACGCGCGCTGAAGAAATACGGACCGCCGATCTACGTGCGTCACGAAATCGTGCACAACCGGCATGTCGTGGAGGATCTGCGGACTCGGGGCGCGGTGTTCGTCGATGAGCTTGATGAAATTCCGCCGGGATCGATGACGGTGTTTTCCGCTCACGGCGTCGCCAAGCGCGTCGAGGAAGCAGCGGCGGATCGTGGGCTGCCGGTGATCGATGCGACCTGCCCGCTGGTCGCCAAGGTTCATAACGAAGGTCGCCGCTACGCACGCCAGGACCGGGAAATCGTGCTGGTCGGGCATGCGGGTCACGCCGAGGTAGAAGGCACAATCGGTCAGGTGCCGGCCAAGGTGCACTTGGTGCAGACGGTCGAGGACGTTGGGCAACTGGATGTAAAAGATCCGGAGAAGCTGGCCTACATCACCCAGACGACCCTGTCGGTTGATGACACGCGCGGGATCATCTCCGTCGCTGACCGCTCGTTTTCCGTCGATCGTCGGACCGGACGTGCGCGACATCTGTTACGCGACCCAGAACCGGCAGCAGGCGGTGCGGGACCTTGCGCACCAGGTCGACATGATCCTGGTGGTTGGATCACGCAACTCCTCGAACTCCAACCGCTTGCGGGAAATTGGGCAGGAGCTGGGAAAGGCATCCTACCTGATTGATGATGCCGATGCGTTGCGGGCCGAATGGTTTGCCGGCGTCACCTCGGTCGGCGTCACCGCTGGCGCATCCGCACCCGAAACCCTGGTGCAGGGGGTGCTGGAGGGATTGCGCCGGTTTGGCGAGATCACGGTGTCCACCCAGGATGGCGTCGCCGAAGACGTTCGGTTCCGCTTTCCCGCACAACTCGTGGACGCATAGAAAGTGTTCGATAAGGTGCCTCACGCAAAACAGCTTGGCGTTGAACCGGCGCCTGCCAATGATATCCGGATGCCGCGGGCTTCCAGTTCCGCGCTATCATCTTTAGGGAAAAGCCCAGTATGACCGTCCCGTTGAACCAGGCGTTGCGCGTTGGAGCCTATGTCGTCAAGCAGCACCTGATCGGCCGCAAGCGCTATCCGCTGGTGCTGATGCTGGAGCCGCTGTTCCGCTGTAATCTGGCTTGTGCCGGCTGCGGCAAGATCGACTACCCGGCGGAAATCCTGAACCAGCGGCTTTCGGTCGCCGAGTGCATGGAGGCGGTCGACGAGTGCGGCGCGCCCGTGGTGGTGATCGCCGGCGGCGAGCCACTGCTGCACAAGGAAATGGACCAGATCGTTCAAGGAGCGATCGCGCGCAAGAAGTTCGTGATCGTTTGTACGAACGCCTTGCTGCTGGAAAAGAAGATGGACCTGTTCCAGCCGTCCAAGTGGTTCTCCTGGTCGGTGCATCTGGATGGCGGCCGCACGGAGCATGACATCTCGGTCTGCCAGGATGGCGTCTATGACCGGGCAGTGGCGGCGATCGCCAAATCCAAGCGGCGCGGGTTCCGCACCATCATCAATGCCACGCTGTTCAACAATGCCGAACCGGCGAAGGTGGCAAGTTTCTTCGACGATGTCATGGCGATGGGCGTGGACGGGATCTCGGTCTCGCCGGGTTATGCGTATGAGCGGGCGCCGGATCAGCAGCACTTCCTCAATCGGGCCAAGACCAAGGAACTTTTCCGTGGGATTTTCAGCCGGCAGGGCAAGGGGAGCTGGAAGAAGAAGTGGTCGTTCAACCAGTCTTCGATGTTCCTGGACTTCCTGGCCGGAAACCAGACTTTTCACTGCACGCCGTGGGGCAACCCGACCCGCACGTATTTTGGCTGGCAGCGGCCCTGCTACCTGTTGGGGGAAGGTTATGCGAAGTCGTTCAAGGAACTGATGGACACCACCGACTGGGACAAGTACGGCACCGGCAACTACGAGAAGTGCGCCGATTGCATGGTCCACTCCGGTTACGAGGCGAGCGCCGTGGCGGAAACCGTGCGGAAACCGTGGCGGGCGGCCGCCCAGGTCATGCGCGGGATCAGGACCGAGGGTCCGATGGCGCCGGACATTGCCTTGGATAAGCAGCGCCCGGCGGAATACGTGTTCAGCCGTCATGTTGAAACCGCGTTGAAGCGCATCCGCTCCGGCAAAAAGCCTGCCGAGGAGGTCGCGGACGCAGCCGACTGACGGGCTTCGGATGTCGGGCTGTCGTGCGATCGAATACTAGCCGCGATGGCGGTGTGGTTCACCGCTGACACGCATTTCGGCCACGCGGGTGCGCTTGCGCTGTATCGCCGCCCGTTCGCCTCCGTCGCCGCCATGGACGCGGCGATGGTGGCGCGATGGAACGACGTCGTTCAACCTGAAGACGAGGTCTGGCATCTGGGCGATTTTGCGCTGCGAACCAGTGCGGCGGCGGCCGCGGCGCTGCTTCGGTCCCTGCGGGGCCGCAAGCATCTGATCACCGGCAACAATGATCCACCCGAGATCACCGGGCTGAACGAGTGGTCCAGCGTGCAGGCCTATGCCGAGCTAATCGAGGACACGCGCCGGTTGGTGCTGTGCCACTACGCCTTTCGTACGTGGAACGGCATGGCGAAGGGCGCCCTCAACCTGCATGGCCATAGTCACGGTCGGCTGAAGCCACTGCCCCGGCAAACCGATGTCGGTGTCGACTGCTGGGATTTTCGGCCGATCGCCGTGCAACAACTGCGTGGCGCATAGCCTGGGGTTCGCCGGCGGCCGATCAGTCGCACAAACATCCATCGGTGGGGCCGGGCGCCCTGCGGACCAAGTGGTGGTCGATCCACTCCGCGACCAGAAGCCGCGCCTCATTGATCGAAGCCTCCGGATGGTGGATGCGGTACAGCGCCGTGCAGGCTTGGAACGCCGACATGTCGTCCGACCCGATCTGACGCAGCTCGCTGTAAGCTGTGATCACGGCTCGTTCGCAGCGGCGGCCGATTTGGCTCTCCTGCAGCATAACTGGAAGCGCTCCTAGTTGCAAGTCATTCGCACACGACGAGAGCATAATCAGTCCCCCATCGAACAGCAAGGGCGCCGCGCAACAAGCACGCGGCGCTCGGCTGAGAATTCCGTGACGAGATAAGCCGATCTGGATCAGTGAGGTCTCATCTTCGCACCTGGACGGAAGGCCGGGGAAGCGACGTCGCCCTGATCCGGCTCCGCCCTACGCCCGCGCCTGATCCAGTTCGCTCGTGGAGTTCTGCACGACGCGGATTAGTAAACGAAGGATAAACGCTGGGGCGACCAAGCGATCAGTCGGACGCGGGTTTCTCGGTTTCCGATATCGGCCGGTCCGCTGTCGGCGGATGGTCGGACACCGTTTCCGGCTTTACCGGCTGGTTCTTCGAAATTGCCCCGGTCATCGGGATGAAGAACACGCCTATATCGCGGCGGGAGTGGATCTTGCCCTCGGCATCCTTGGTGTAGACGTACAACACCTGCCCGCGCTTGAACGGCTGGCCGATCGGGATGATGAGCCTGCCGCCCGCCTTCAGTTGCTTGAACAAGTCGGGAGGCGCGAATGTAGCGGCGCAGGTAACGATGATGATGTCGAACCCGCCATCGACCTCAGGCCAGCCGTAGTAGCCGTCGCCGACTTTTGTATGCACGTTGGTATAACCAAGCGGCGCGAAAATGCGGCCAACCGCCTTGCCGAGCGGCTCAATGATTTCGATCGAGTATGAGGTCTTGACGATCCGCGACAGCAGGCTGCTCTGGAAGCCGCTGCCGGTGCCGACTTCCAGGGTGACCTCACCGGGTTTCGGCTTGCAGATCTGCGTCATGTAGGCTTGGCCGAGGTAATCTGACAGGGCGGATCCGTAGCCAAGCCCCCAGGGCTTAGGGTTATCCTCATAGGCATCACCTGGCGTCGCGCGGTGATCCGGATATTCGTAGTGATAATATTCGCGCGGCACCGCCTCGAACGCGGCCAGTACGGCCGGATCGGCTGCTCCCAGATGGTCCTTCAGATAGGCTTCGATCCGCTTCATGGCCGCGGGTTTGCGCTTCTGGATCGCATCGAACTGAGCGTCTGTCAGAGTGACCGGACGGCCGGACTCGCGCATGGCTTGTTCAAAGGCCGCCTTGGTCCAAGCCGGCGCCGCCATGGAAGCCGACGGCCGGCCCACTGAACACAGGATGGATGCCACGCCAGCCCCGGAAATTACTCCGCGGCGGGTGATGCTACTGAGATGTCGTGCCAAGCCGAATTTTTCCTCAATGCCGGAAATGTAACCAAGGCGATGCCATAAAGGATCGCGGAGCACAAAAGAACCCTGCTGAATCCGGCCTCGCGCGCGATAAGGTTCGCCAGCGGCGTGGCCACCACGGAAAAGGCCCCGTTCAGCCCCCAGGCCCAGGGCAGGAATCCGCCCGAACCAGCCTGGTTCAGGCCGAGCGGGAACGGCAGGCCCAGGGCGACGGACACCGGCGCGATCAGCAGCAGCAGCAGCGCCGCGCGGGCGGTGAATGGCCAGCCGATTGTGGCGAGAATCAGCGGTTCCAGCAGCAACAGCGCCGCGATGCACCAGGCCAGGACCACCGCTGATACCACGACGATCCCCTGGCGTGGCGCGGCATCAAAATGGGGACTGAGCAAGCTTCCCAAGCCGGAGAATACCAGCATCCCGGTCAGCACCACCGCAAAGCCGCTGGTGCGGTCACCAAGCCAGAAACTGGCCTTCTCGATGAGGTATATTTCGATGAACAGGAAGCCCAGCGCCAATGCCGGAAAATAGATCACCGACCGCATCACCCCGGCGCGGGGGATCCGGATGCGGGCAGGCGCGGCCAGTGGAACCAGCAAGACCAGTGCCGCGATGACGACCGCCTGTGCCAGCACGGCAAGGTTGACCAGCGCACCGACCTCCGCCTGCGGCAGGATTTCCAGCCGCTTGAGAATGGTGCCAAGCCGGTCCAGACGCAGCACCGCATAAAAAAACGGCTGGTCGAGGGTGATCGGCGACAGGTTGAACTGGTCACGCGATCCGGTGGCCTGGCCCGAGAACACGGCGTATGCCTCATCGGCGATCGCGTCGTCCGGGCCGTCGGACTCGACCTGGCCCTTGTCAAAGGACACAGCGGGCAAGTCATTGTACAGCCCGGCCCGGGCCTTCGCGACGTCGAGCCCAGGGTACCAGGACAGATCGAAAGAGCGGTCGTCGCAGAATTTGCGGGCCGCGTCGATGTTCGCCGCGCTCCAGCCCCCACGGGAGACCAGGATGCGCACGCTCCAGGCGGAGCGATACACGATGACATGCACGGCCGGGTCGCTGACGCCGGTCTGCAGCAGAGCAGCGCGGACGGTGGACAGCATCCGCAGGGCGTAGACCGGGAAATCGCGGATCGACACCGGGATCGACACGATTCCGTTTGGTGCCAGCGCGTTCAGGTAGGACACAACCGCTTCGCGCGTGAATGCGGTCGCATTGGTCTCGGCGGCATCCAGAAAATCCGCGGACAGGTCAACAACGTCGTAGGCGGCCCGAGCGGTGCCAGCCAGGGGCCCGGAGCGCTCCACCTGAACGTTGGAGGCTTCGGTGAGCGGTGTCACGGGACCGAGTCCATCGCGCATGATTTGGAATAGTTCTGGCTCTGGCTCCAGCACGCGGATATGGGCGGCGCCCAGTTGCCGTACCTCCGCTGTGCGGAAGCCGCCGGATGCGCCGGCCAAAAGGACCCGCGCATGCGGGATCAACTGGTAGGGCAGCGCATCAAGGGCTGCTGCTGCATAACCGGACGTGATCTGCCCCTGCGCGGGGACGGCGGCGATGCGGTTGCCGTCGCGATACAGGCCGTAGCTGCGCGGCGGCCCCTCGACACCGAGCATCCCGGCGTTGTTGGAGATGTCAGTGTCGACGCGTTCGGTGAAGTCGTCCAGAAGGGCGTAGTCGCCGCGCGGCGAATTGACCGAGGCCAGGATTTTCGCATCCGGCGTATGAAGTGGGGCGTATATCGCTTTGAAATCGTTGTAGGTAGCTTGATCGTCCAGCAATAGGACCGCCTCGGCCGCAGCCAGTGCCAGGAACGCCGCAAGGACCGCCTTGATCCGAAACGGCCCACTGATGAAAGCCGCGGCGGCGGCCAGCGGAAGCAGCAGCAGAGGAACAAGGCTGAACGCATGCACGGCATACATCGCGGCGAGGACGCTCGCGGCCCCTGCCCCGGCACCGGTCAGGTCGAAGGCGTAAACCCGGCCAATGCGTTCCGCATTGCGCACGAAGGACAGGCTGATGAACAGGCCGGCGAGGAAGAAGAACGGAAGCAGCGCGGCGTAGTACAGCGCGATGTTGCCGATCTGCGGCTGCCAAGTGGCCGGGTTTTGTAATTGCAATGGGTTGAAGGGATTTGTTGTGGTGAAACGATAACCGGCGGCGGCGGTCAGCACCAAGGCCGCCGGCAGCGCGGCCATCAGAACCGAGTAATTGCGCACGAAGAAATCGCGCCACAGTGCCAGAATCACGCCGCTGATGGCAAAACCCACCATCACGATGGAGATCACCCAGTAGCCGTACTCAGACCACTTCGCGACGGCGAAATAGCGCGTGAGCGCGGTTTCGTATCCCACCGCGGCGAGCGAGACGAGAAAGAGCGGTATCAGGTTCACGGCCAGACGTGTCGCCTCAGAAATTCCTCGGTCACGCTGTTGAACCGCGCCGGCTCATCGACAAACAGAGCGTGACCGGCATTGGTGAAAACTTCCGTCTCGGTATCCGGGCGGTTTCGCATGAGGTTCTCCGCCTGCGCAACCCAGCGTGGCCGGATCACATACAACAATGGCACCTTCGCGGCATACACCGCTTCCTTCCAATATGATCTGGGCACCGGGTACGCCAGGAGCAAGCGGCTGGCAGCGGGTGGGGTATGCAGTGCTGCCTCGGTCAACCGTTCGAGATACAGTTGCGACTGCGGCCGGCGAAACATCGCGGTGACGAATGAGCGCATTGCCTGATTGTGCTTGGGCGGTGGCCCTTTTGGTCGCGGACCAGCCTTGTAAGGCAGCGGGGGAGGCTCCTCGCCAACCGAATTGTCAACCAGGACCAGCCCGGCCAAACGGCCGTCCCCGGCGACATGAATGGAAGCGAGCGTATCCAGGACTCCGAGTGACCAGCCGATGACGACAACGCGTTGGGTCCCGAGGCGGGCGATCAGTTCGGCGACATCGCGGCCGCGGCGGATGGGTTCGTAGCCGTTGTCCGGAATTGCCGAGTCGCCTTGTCCCCGCGGGTCAAACGCGATGACGTGGTAGCGTCGGGAGAATGCCCTGATTTGCGGCATCCATATCCAGGCGGGCATGGTCCAGCCAGGGACGAAGACCAGCGTGTGGGCACTCAGCGGTCCAGCCTCCAGATAGTGCAGCCTGACGCCATCGGTGGTCTGGAAGAAATGGTCGTTCACATCGGGTGGCAAGGCTGATGGTTGCGCCCGGGACGGTGACCCCAGGAGGGCAAGCAGCATGGCCGTGACGGGAATCAACTTGTGACGCATCGCTAACCAGAAGACCGTCGACGGCATGTGGGTCAATAAGAAACGCAGCTGTGGTCGTAATATTTTCCGGCCTGGCCGGCTTAGATCAGCAGCCAGAGCGCCAGCGAGACAAGCACCCAGAACGGTATCGAAATCAGGACAGCCTTGACGATGCCGCGCGCCGCAGCCAGTGTAGGCTCCTTGGCGGATGATTCCCTGGCACCCGGCGCGCGTGCGCCCGGTGACCCGTTCTGATTCACGGGCGAAACGGCCGGCTCAACCTTGTCGCATTGTGCGGACAGCTCAACCTTGTCGCATTGTGCGGACAGCTCAACCTTTTCGCATTGTGCGGACAGCTCACCCTTGTCGCATTGTGCGGACATCGGCTGTATCCTGTTGAGCGGATATCGTTCCTCCGCCTTGGGCACGCTTGAACGCGGAAACGGTGGCACTCAATCCTTCCAGACAGCCGGCGGCACGGGCCAGACAGCCGGCGGCGCGGGCCAGACAGCCGGCGGCGCGGGCCAGACAGCCGGCGGCGCGGGCCAGACAGCCGGCGGCACGGGGACTGACCAGAAAAGCCTGGGCAACCATCAGGTTCCGGTACTGCCGAAACCGCCGGCGTTTCGCGCTGTCACGTCCAGGCTATCCACCTCTTGCCATTGGGCTCGGCTCACTGGTGCCAGGACAGCCTGGGCAATCCGCGTGCCGCGTTCGACAATGAACGTCTCGGACCCCGTGTTGAGCACGATCACCGAGATTTCGCCGCGATAGTCCTCGTCGATGGTCCCTGGGGTGTTCGGCAGCGTGATGCCATGGCGCAACGCAAGGCCCGAACGGGGACGGACCTGAAGTTCGTAGCCCGGCGGCAACGCGATCGTCAGGCCTGTCGGAACCAGCGTGCGTTCACCGGGACCGATGGAGATCGGGTCCTGGATCGCCGCGAGCAGGTCCATCCCGGCAGCGCCCGCCGTCGCATAGGACGGAAGCGGCAGGCCATGGGCATGGGGCAATCGGCGGACAAGAACGGGAATCGGCATCGAACGATAGTGCCGCACGCCGCCGGCTGCCGGCAAGCCCGCGCAACCGCTTCCGCCGCTACTCGATCGCGGAGCTTGACCTGGCCAGTTGCCGCAGCACGAATTTCTGGATCTTTCCGGTGGAGGTCTTGGGAATATCCTGAAACACGAACGTCTTCGGGACCTTGAACCTGGCCATGTGTTCGCGGCAGAAATCGCGAAGCTCCTCGGCCGTGACCTGACGCGCCCGGCTTCAGTTCGATGAAGGCGCAGGGGGTCTCCCCCCATTTCTCATCAGGCTGCGCGACCACGGCGGCGCTCAGCACAGCGGGATGACGGTAGAGGGTCTCTTCGACCTCAATCGAGGAAATGTTCTCGCCACCTGAAATGATGACATCCTTCGACCGATCGCGGATCTTGGCATAGCCGTCGGGCTGCATCACCGCGAGATCACCGGTGTGGAACCATCCCCCGGCGAACGCCTGGGCGGTAGCGGAGGGATTTTTAAGGTAGCCCTTCATGGTGATATTGCCGCGGAACATGATCTCGCCCATCGTCTCACCATCCCACGGAACCGGCTGCATCGTTTCCGGATCGAGCACCGTCATCGCCTCCTGCAACGGCGTCCGCACTCCCTGCCGTCCATTGCGTTCCGCCCGCGGTCAATCGGCATGAAAGCCCACGCGGCCTGCTTGGAGCAAACGCCCGCTGGGCCATAGACCTCGGTCAGGCCATAGACATGCGTCAGTTCGATGCCGATCTGTTCGGCCCCTTCGATGATCGCGGCCGGCGGTGCCGCACCGGCGACCTGTCCGGCGATGCGGTGGGTCGATCCCCGCGCGCAGCTCGGCCGGCGCGTTGATCAGCATCGAGTAGACGATCGGCGCGCCGCACATATGGGTCACGCTCGTTGTCGCGGATGGCATCGAGCATCGCCTTCGCCTCCACCCGCCGCAGGCAGACGTTCACCCCTGCTCGCTCCGCCATCGTCCAGGGAAAGCACCAGCCGTTGCAGTGAAACATCGGCAGGGTCCACAGATACACCGCGTGGTGCGGCATGCCCCAGTTCAGGATGTTGCTGACCGCGTTCAGATGCGCGCCGCGATGATGCGTGACCACGCCCTTCGGGTCGCCCGTGGTGCCGGAAGTATAGTTCAGCGCGATCGCATCCCATTCATCGGCGCGGGTTTTGCCAGGCATAATCCGGATCGCCTCCGGCCAGAAACGCCTCATACTCGATGTTCGCCCAGCAGCTTGCCATGCGGCCACGCGGGGTCGTTGATGTCGATGACCATCGGCTTGTCTTCCAGCAACGCCAGCGCGCCTTCGATCGACCGGGGCGAACTCACGATCGGTGATCAGCGACCTTCGCCCCGCCATGCCGCAGCATGAAGGCGATGGCTTCGCGCATCCAGCCGGGTATTCAAAGTGTTCAGCACCGCGCCGCACATCGGCACCCCGAACGCCGCCTCATACATCGGCGGCGTGTTCGGGGCCATGACGGCGACGGTGTCGTTCTTGCCGACCCCGAGCCGGGACAGCGCCGACGCAAGCCGGCGGCAGCGGGTGTAGGTCTGCTTCCAGGTCCAGCGCTGGGCGCCATGCACGACCGCGAGCCTGTCTGGATAGACGTAGGCGGCGCGCTCAATAAAAGTCAGCGGGGTCAGCGGGGCGTAGTTGGCCTGATTCTTCGGCAGCTCGTCGTATGGGCTGGTCATGGCGGCGTCTCCCTCGCCTGCCCCCTTCCCGGCCGCAGGCGCAGCCAGGAATACCGCTCATCACGCGCAAACGCGAGCCCGGTATTGGTGCACGCCACCTGAGTGCCGGACGGTGTCGGTGAGCCGAGTGCCTTGGCCGCGCCGCGATCAAGCTCGCCATGGGTGGGACGGTTCGACGTAGCAAGGTCGAACGCCAGCAGCACATCGCCCGGGCAAAACGGGGGCGCCGGCTGTGTGGCCCCAGTCAATCACCCCGCCATCGCCGCGTCGCGACGGGTACTTCTGCCGCTGCCGCCCCGTCTGACGGACGATGCGCGCCCTGGGGGGCAGGATCAGGTTGTCATGCCGCGGGGCTGGCGGCGGTCGGCGGCCACTGGCCGCGCGATGCCCCGCCGCTCGCTGAAATAGGTCCGGTCGATCTGCCTCGCACCGCAGGACTCGTCCAGCTTTCGTGCCGCCTTATTCGCTAAATCGGTGGTCCATTCCACGGCCGAGAAACCTTCGCTTACCGCAAGGTGCGTCGCCGCGGTCACCAGCATCCGCCCGACACCAAAGCGGCGCGCGGACTGCGCCACATAAAGATCGCGGATATACAGCGCCTTGGTCAAGGCCGACGCCGGGAATGTAACGTTCATCACAAGCGACCCCACGACAGTATTGCCGGCAGCCGCGATGATCACACGAGGATCGAAGGTACCCATGACGGGCCTGCACGCAAGTGCTGCCGCCTCGGCGGCTACCGCATCGGGTACGGGGCAGTTGTAATGGCGTTGCATTTCGGAAAAATGTGCGGCCAAACCGGGGATGTCACCATCCATCGGACGGCGCACCACGATATCGTCCGCAACTACCTGATCCAGCGAATCCTTTGAAGCAACGATATTTGGTGGCTTCGTCGCAACCGGCGCTGACTGGTCCATCTAGGTAAATCCCCCGCTGAGAGTACATCCGCTTCTCTTTGGAAAAAACGGACGGGCGGCAGGATATCAATCAGACCGTTGCGAAATCCATCATTTTCGTCATTAGAACGCACTGGCTGAGCAAGCGCGGAAGGAGCGCCACCAGGGGCGAGTACCGGCCCGAAACGAATTCCGCCAGGCGGCAATACGCTCGGATCAGTTTCCGTACACCGCCTGAGGCAGCCACATTGTCAGCGCCGGCACGTAGGTGATGATCCCAAGCACGATCAGCAGCAGGATCAGGAACGGCAGGATGCCCCGGATCACCTCGCCGATCGGCGCGTCGGAGATCGTCGACAGCACATACAGGTTCAGCCCGACCGGCGGATGGATCAGCGCGATCTCCATGTTGTGGGTGAAGATGATGGAGAAATGCACCGGATCGACGCCCAGCGGCTTCAGCGCCGGCGCCAGGATCGGGATCACCAGCAGCAGCGCCGCCACCACCTCCAGGAAGCAGCCCAGGACCAGCAGCAGCACGTTGATCGACAGCAGGAACGCCCAGGTCGGCAGGTTGTGCGCCAGCGACCCAGGTCACCAGCTGCGCGGGCGCGCCGGATTCGGTCATCCAGTGGCCGAACGCCAGCGCGGTCGCGACGATCAGCATGATGGTGCCGGCGCTGCGCAGCGCGTCGGCGATCACCGACAGCGTCTGGGTAAGCCGAAACCCGCGATAGAACACCAGGCTGACCAGCAGCGCCACCACGGCGGCCAGCGCCGCGGCCTCGGTCACCGTGACGATGCCGCCGTAGATGCCGACCAGCACGATCACCGGCACCGCCAGCGCCGGCAGCGCCCGCACCGTCACGCGCAGCCGCTCGCCATACGGCATCGCCGGCTCCCTCGGGAAATTGCGCCGCCGCGCGTCGTACCAGACCCAGGCGAAGAACGCGCCGGCCTGCAGCAGGCCGGGCAGGATGCCGGCCAGGAACAGCCGCGGCACCGATTGCTCCGCCACGATGCCGTACAGAATCAGCGCCAGGCTCGGCGGGATGACGATGCCGATCGTGCCCGACGCGCCGATCACGCCCAGGGCGAAGACTGCGCGGATAGCCTTTCTCGATCATCGCCGGCAGCAGGATCGTGCCCATCGCCAGCGCGGTGGCGACCGAGGACCCGCAGATCGCGGCGAACAACGTGCAGGCCACCACCGTCACCAGCCCCAGCGAGCCGCGGATGCCGCCCAGCCACGCCGCCGAGACATCCACCAGCGCCTTCGCCACCCCGCCCTGGCGCATGAACGCCGCCGCCATGACGAACAGCGGCAGCGACATCAGTGTCGAGGAATTCAGGTGGTCGATGATCACCTGCGCCACGCCGATCATCGGCTGGCCGGACACCGCGTACAGCACCGCGGCGCAGGCGCCCAGCACCAGGAAGATCGGCATGCCCGCCGCCAGCAGGCCGAAGAACATCACCAGGAACAGGACGGTCCACATCGGCTCAGCGATCCGGCCAGGTCGGCGAGGTTCACCGGCAGCTCGTGGTCCGGAATGTGGTGCCCGACACGTCATGGTCGCCGGATCGAACGGAACACGATAGCGATACAGCCGGATCAGGTAGCGCACCGTCATCAGCACGCCGCCGGCCGGCAGCGCCGCATAGTAGATCCACATCGGAAACTGCAGGCCGCTGGAACTGCGCTCGTCCAGCAGCAGCGACGTATCGACGATCTCCCAGCCGTACCAGATCATGCCGCCGCAGAACACCAGCGCGACGACGCAGTTGAACGCCTCCAGCCAGCGCTGCCCGCCCGGCGGCACCAGCCGCAGCACCAGGTCGGGCCGCACATGGCCATCGGTGCGGACCAACTGGCTGGAGATGATCATCACGCCCCAGACGACCAGGTAGACGATCACCTCCTCGGCCCAGGAGATCGCCAGGGCGGGAAAGAAATAGCGCCCCAGCACCTGCACCAGGCCGACCACCATGGCGAGCGCGCCCAGCATGCCGACCAGCGTGCGCTCGATCGTGTCCCAGATCGTGTCGGGGCGAGCCGCCATGCTCAGGCCGTCCCGTTCACGGATTCCTCGGCCAGCCGCACGATCTCGGCCGACAGCTTGGCGTCCTTCGCCAGCGTCGCCGACATCCGCCTGCATCGCCTTGCGCGGCCTTGTCCAGCACCTCCTGCGACGGATCGGTGAAGGTCGACGCCGGCTTCTTCCATCGTCTTGCGCGCCGTGCGCCTGCGACGCCGCCGGCGTTGGCGCGGTAGGTGCCGATGTTGGCGGCCCACAGATCGAGCATGATCTTCTGCAGGTCGGGCGTCAGCTTTGCCCAGAACGCGTCGCTGATCATCGGCATGTACTGGCCGACATATTGATGGTCCTGGTAGGAATACCTGACGCCGGCCTCCCACAACTTGGCGGTGGCGACGCTTTCATTGGTCGAGACGAAGCCGTCGAACGTGCCCTGCGACAGCGCCAGCGGCACGTTCGGCCAGGCGGTGGTGTTCGGGATGCCGCCGAAGAAGTTGATGCGCCAGCTGATGCCCGCCCCGCCCGGGCTGCGGATCTTCAGGCCCTTGATGTCATCCGACGTGTTGCAGCGGCTTCTTCGTTGTGTACCAGTTCTGGAACCCGAGATCGAGCCACGGGCCGATCACCTTGACCCGCAGCTTGGTCTCGATCTGCTTGACGACCAGCGCCCCGGCTTTGCCGTCCGACGCTTGTTCGGTCGCCTCGATCGGCTGGCCGTAGAACGACCGGCAACTGGCAGAAATCGCAGTCAGGCACGATGCCCGGTCTGCGTCCAGCCGCCCGGCGCCGCCATGTCCACCTGCCCCTGCAGCAGCGCCTTGGCGACGTTCAGGTCGGCGATACAGCTGGCCGGAGTGGAACACCTCGCTGGTGATCTTGCCGCCGGTCGCGGCCTCCACCTTCTTCAGGTAGTCGACGATCGAGACGTTTCGCATGTGCGACGGCGCCGTATCCAGCGAACAGCGGATCTTCAGCGCCTCCTCGCCGCGCGCGCGGCGCAGAATTCCAAATGTTCCCACCGCGGCGACAGCCGAACCGCCTAGCGCTCGGCGAGACAAGCCTTGCTGCATTGTTGATCCCTTTCCTGGACGTCCCATTGATCCGGTCAGTAACGGACTGATGGCGGCTGCGTGCTTCCGCCGCGCTCAAGATCAGTCAAAGTCCTTCATGTCACGGACGGGGGACATCTGGCCGCTGCGATTTGTACCCGTCCAGTGATTTCACCGGCGGCCAGCCCGCGTAAACGACCGTGTAAGGGGTTCGCAGTGCTGCCGGTGACACATCGGCGTAGCCGTTCTTCACGCGTGCAGCGGCGTGGCACATCCTGGCCGAAATACGCCCGCTCCAACCGGTGCGGCAGATCGGGTTCGGTGGTCGCCGCCTGCATCACGATCTTGCCCTGCGCCATTGCGTAGACCCGGTCGGCAAGCCGCAGGGCCTTCTCGACAAGCTGCTCGACCAGCAGAACGGCTGTGCCCTGCTGGCGCAGGGTGCGGCCACGCCAGCACGCGGTCCACCAGCACCGGGGACAGTCCAGCGGAGGGTTCGTCCAGCATCAGCAGCCTGCGGGCGGCGGACCAACCCCTGGGCCACGGCCAGCATCTGCTGCTGACCACCGGACAGCGCCCCTGCCCTGTCGGCACGTTTGGCGGCGATCTCCGGGAAGTGCGACAGCGCCTCATCGACGCGGGCGAGCCGGTCCCTTCGCGGCAGATCGTAGCCGGCGAGCAGCAGATTGTCGGTGACAGACAACTGAGTGAACACGCGATGCCCCTCCACCACGTGCACAAGGCCGCGCCGGGCGGTCTCGCGCGGCGACATTCCCATCAAGTCGCCACCACCAAAGCTGGCGTTGCCGTTCCACGGCAGCAGGCCGGATATGGCGCGCAGCAAAGTGGTCTTGCCGGCGCCGTTTGGGCCCAGCAGGGCGACGATCTCGCCGGGGTGGATGACGAGGTTCACCCCGTGCAGCACGACGATCTTGCCGTAGCCCGCGGTCAGGCCCGTCACCGACAGCAAGTGCTCAGGCGCCGAGATAGGCACTGACGACCTCCTTGTGTGAACGGATTTCGGCAGGGGTTCCGGCGGCGAGTTCACGCCCCAGGTTCAGGACCGTCACCTCATCGCAGATGTCGAAGATCAGGTCGGCGTGGTGCTCGACGAGCAGGACGCCGGTCCCGGCCTCGGCGACCGCTTTGATCAGGATGCCGAGGCGCTTGATTTCCTCGGTGGACAGGCCGGCGGCCGGTTCGTCGAGCAGCAAGAACGCTGGCCGTCCAGTCAGCGCCCGGGCGATCTCCACAAACCGAAGTTCGCTGTGCTGCAAACGATCCGCGCGCACCGAAGCGAGCGACTGCAGCCCCACCACGGTCAGCGCGTCCATTGCGCGTGCCGTCAGACGTTTTTCGTCCGAACGGTGGCGTGGCAGCGTCAGGGCCGCCTCCATGAAGCTGGCGCTGCCGTCGATGGTGGCGCCTATCATGACATTCTGCAGGACGGATGCCTCACCGATGACCCGCGGGGTCTGGAAGGTACGCGCGATGCCCAGGGCCGACCGGGTCTGCGGCGCCCCGTGCGGCAGGACCCGGGTGCCGAGGAACGCTTCGCCTTCCTGAGGGCTATAGTAGCCGGAGATGACGTTCAGCGTGGTGGTCTTGCCGGAGCCGTTGGGGCCGATCAGCCCATGCACCGCGCCGGCGCGGATCGTCATGTCCAGCCCGTCGATCGCGCGGACGCCGCCAAATGCCAGGACAACGTTGCGCAATACGATGTCGTCGCGGATGGCATCATGGGGCAGCAACGCGCGGACCCGCTGCGGCGCCGGGACGATGGAGCGATTGGATTCCAGCGGCTTGCGGTTGCCGAAATCCAGCATCGCGGCGATCCCGCCCGGTATCAGCAGAACGATGGCCAGCAGCAGCACGGCGTAGAGGAAGGTGGACCAGGCGACCAGCGGCGCGGCGAATTCCGGCAGCAGCGTCAGGAGAACGTTGCCGATCAATGGCCCCAGGATGGAGCCGCGGCCGCCGACCAGGATGGCAATGAAGAAGGTCACCGACAGATCGAAGCTGAACGCCTCCGGGGTGATGTAGGACTGCAGCGTGGCGAACAGCCCGCCCGCGACCCCGGCGGTGAAACCGGCGAACAGGAAGACCGTGACCAGCAGCCGGGTTTTTGAAATTCCGGTGGCCTCGGCGGCGACTTCGGCGTCGCGGATGGCGACCAGCGAGCGGCCGTAGCGGCTGGACGCGATATTTGCCGTCATCCAGGTCACGCAGGCCGCCACCCCGAGGCACAACAGATAGAACCCCCACGCGGTGTCGAACGGCGGCGACAAGGCGGGACCGGACAGGCCGATGCCGCCGCCGGTGACGCTTTGCCACGCCAGCGCAACCTGCGTGACGATGGTAGCGAAGCCCAATGTGGTCATCGCGAAGTAGAACGTGCGCAACCGCAGCGCCGGCAGCCCGACAACGACGCCGGCCAGCGAACCGATGACACCTCCGGCGGCATAGGCGATGAAGGGGTCGATATCGAGGCGGGCGACCAGGATAGCGGCGGTGTATGATCCCAGCGTCAGCAGCGCGACCCAGCCGATGGCAAGCTGTCCGCCGTAGCCCACGACCAGGTTCAGGCCGGCGACGAGAACCCAATACACCGCGGCCCGGGCGCCGATCACCGCCCAGTAGTCGTTAGCGAACAACGGCAGCAACAGCGCCGCGACGAAGATCAGGATGTAGGGGATCAGCGCCCGCATTTACACGCGCCGAGCGGCCGGGGCGCCGAATAAGCCCTGCGGCGCCAGCAGCAGGACAATGATGAACACCGCGAAGACCGCAACCCCCGCGAACACGCCGCCCATCAGGAAGTTGGCGGCTTGCTGGAACACGCCGAGTGCCAGGCCGCCGATGACGGCGCCTCTATTGTTGCCGAGGCCGCCCAACGCGACAGGCACGAAACCCAGGAAGTTCAGGGTGGCACCGTTGGCGAAGAAGGCCAGCAGCAGTTCCCCGCCGGCGAATCCCGCCAGTCCTCCGACCGCGCCGGCCAGCGCGAAGCTGGCCATTCGCAGGTTGCGTTCAGGCAGGCCCAGGGCACGCGCCGCGAAATTGTCCTCGGCGATGGCCAGGAAGGCCCGCCCGACCAGGGTGCGCCGGTAGAGCAGTTCCAATCCGATGATGGTCGCTGCGCAGGCCACCACAGGCAGCCAGAATTTCTCATCCCATGGTCCGCCCTCGCCAATCCCAAGCAGCCGTGGAAACGGCTGCGGCTCGGTGCTCCATTCGATCGCGGTGAAGGTCTGGATCATCAGCGCGAAGCCCAGCGTGGACAGGACATACAGATGCTGGTCGAGCGCTTTCAACACCGGGCGGACGGCGATGATTTCCGTGCACAGGCCAACGACCGCGCAGCACGCCAGTGCCAGGACGAATCCGGGGATGATCGGCAAGCCCAGCCGGTTGATGAACAGCGCGCCGAACACGCCGCCCAGCATGCCGAGTTGGCCGGCCGTGAAGCTCATGACGCGGGAGGCGGAGAACATGATGTTGTAGGTGACGCCGATCAACGCATAGGTGGCGCCGACCGCGAGGCCGGCCGCCAGAATCGCGGCAAGCATTATGCGTAGCCGGGGGCGAGGTCGAAGGCGCCGTCGCGCTGGCTGTTGGCTTTCGACATCACGACATCGGCTTCAAGGAAGCCGTTATGATCCTTTGGCGTGAACGAGTAATGCCCATAAAGGCCGGGCCACATGTTCAGGGTGTTCCAGTGGCCGATGATCTTCTCGGCCTCGGATGACCCGGTCTTTGCCACCGCCTCGGCGATAAGGTTGATCGCATCGACGCCGGATGCGATCCACCACAGCGAGGTGTCGGCCAGTGGGAACTTTCCCCTGACGCTGTCGACGAAATCCTGGTTCGGCTTGGGCAGCTTGCCATCCGGTCCGTAGCTACAACTGCGGTAACCGACCTGATAGACCTTCTGCCAATACTCGGGCTTGGACACCAGCTTGCCGATCTCACCGGTGCCCAGTGCCGGATGGCCGGCGATCGGGACATCCCAGTTGAGCGCGGCGCGGGCGTTCATCATGCGCGCGGCCATGCCGGAGGAAACGGTCCAGGAAACAAGGACCTCCGCGCCGGCGTTCTTGGCGCGCAACAGGTCGGGCGTGACGTCGGGCTGGGCGGGATCGATGACAGCGTCATAGACGATGTCGAACCCGTCGGCCTTGAAGCTGGCCATGGAATCATCATGGGCGGATGTGCCGTAGCCGGTGGCATCGGCGGTGATCGCGACTTTCCTGGCCTTGAGGATGTTCTTGCAGTACGCCCGAACGGCGCCGTCCCACTGGGCGTTGGATGGGGTAACCCTGAAGGCATTGGGAAACTTCACCGGGTCGATCAGGCTGTTCACCACGCCCGCCACCAGGCTGGGCACCTTGGCTCGGGCCATGATCGGGGTGGTAGCCAGCAACTCCCCGGAGTTCACCGGGCCGAAGATGGCGTGAACCTTCTGCCGGCTGATCACGTCCTGCGTCGCATTGACCGCCTTGGTCGGGTCGCCCTGGGTGTCGCGGGACACGACCTCCAGCATGCGGCCGTTAACGCCGCCTTTGCCGTTGATCTGCTCGACCGCGTATTTCACGCCACGGTCAAAGCCGATGGTGGGGGACGACAGCGGTCCCGTGAAGGTGGCGAGCCAACCGATGCGCACGGGTTCCTCAGCCAAAGCGTGCCGCGCGATGGCCGGCAACGCGAGCGCGGCGGTTGAGGCACGAACGAGCGTGCGGCGGGTGATCGGCATGACATTTCCCTCGGGTGCTTTGGTTGCGCCGGAGGATAGCCGTGTGGGCCTCGGGCGCAAGGCTTCCAGCCCTGCTCACCCCCCGCTCATGCACGATCGACGGAACAAGCCCGGCAACAGCCCGGACCGCTTACACAAGCGTTTGGGCAGCGCGAGCCCGATCTCCACCTTGCCAGGCCAGTACCGCTGCTATGCGCCCTGTTTTGCCAGACGGTCGAACGCGGCGAGGCGGGTGATCAGCGCCTCCATCTGATCGAGCGGGATCATGTTCGGACCGTCGCTGGGAGCGTTGTCGGGATCCTCGTGCGTTTCTATGAAAACCGCCGCGGCACCGACCGCGAGCGCCGCACGGGCAAGCACCGGCGCGAACTCGCGTTGGCCTCCCGATGAAGTGCCCTGGCCGCCCGGTTGCTGCACGGAATGCGTCGCGTCGAACACGACCGGATACCCGGTTCGCGCCATGATGGGCAGGCTGCGCATGTCACTGACCAAGGTGTTGTAGCCGAAGCTGGCGCCGCGTTCGCAGAGCAGGATGTTGTGGTTGCCGGTGCTGGCGATCTTGGCAGCGACATTCACCATGTCCCATGGCGCGAGGAACTGACCCTTCTTCACATTGATCGCCCGCCCGGTCTCTCCGGCGGCCAGCAGAAGATCCGTCTGACGGCACAGGAAGGCGGGGATCTGCAGGACGTCCACGGCCTGCGCCGCGACGGCGCATTGATCTGGCGCATGGACATCGGTCAAGACGGGCAGCCCGGTCGCTTCGCGCACGTCGGCGAGGATCCCGAGGCCGGCCTCCATCCCGATGCCGCGCGCGGCGGACGCGCTGGTGCGATTGGCTTTGTCGTAGCTCGATTTGTAGATGGTCGGCACGCCGGTCCGAATGGAGATTTCGCGCAGGGCGTGCGCGATCTCCAACGCATGATCGCGTGATTTGATTTGACAGGGACCGGCGATCAGGACGAAGGGCCGGTCGTTGCCGATGTCGATTTCCCCGACCCGGACGGCGCGCATTGGCTGGCTGTCCATTGGTGATCCTTCTAGTGGTCATCCTCTGTATGCTGATCTCGCTGGAGATCCGTGTGCGGTGTATCCCTTCCTGACACTCGCGACGAGATCAAGCGCCCGAAAATGTGTAGGCGGAAGCGACAAACCCGATCGCGGTCGAATTGGAAGGAGCGGCGCGCAAATCGAATGAAAAATGTCACACCTGTGATATTTTCTTTGACACAACATTATCAAATCTAGGTGTTTAGGCATCCTCTCCTATTTCTTCGAGTTCGCACGGGGCACCTATTCAACGAAATGTAATGACACACCAAGAAATCGTCTCCCGCCGGGTTGTCACCTTTGCGACCCGGCTGTTACCGCCAGAGTGTCTTGCTGGCTGGAAGGGAGACGAGTGAATGCGGAAGCTTGGAACAGGAACGAAACCATGGCTCTTGGGCTCGGCGCTCCTGTTCAGTTATCCGCTTATAGCCGCTCACGCACAGACCGCGCCGCAGGCCGCACACCCGCATGAGACTATGAGGCCAGTCGCTTCACATGCCACAAGCGGCACAGAGCCCCTGTCGGCGGCATCCGGCGCGAAAGTCTCCCAGGCGGTGCATTTCGCCGGCAAGAGGAGCCCGACGCGCGCATACGGGATTTCATGCGTCCCCTACGCCCGGCAGGTCTCGGGCATCGAGGTCATCGGCAATGCATGGCAGTGGTGGCAGAACGCCGCCGGAGTTTACGCCCGCGGCAACCTGCCTGAGCCCGGCAGCGTGCTCAACTTCCGCTCGAACGGCCGCATGCGCCTCGGGCATGTCGCGGTGGTCACCAAGGTCGTCAACGCTCGCGAAGTCATGGTCGATCATGCGAACTGGCCGAATGGAGCGGGCTACGGACGGATATCCCGCGATGTGGCCGTGGTGGACGTGTCGGAGGCCAACAACTGGTCAGCGGTACGGGTAGAACTGGCGCGCGACGGCACTTTCGGGTCGGTCTATCCCACCTATGGCTTTATCTACAAGCGGCCCGACACCGGCGTGTTGGTTGCGAGCGTGGCCCGTCCGGCGCCACAGCCGGACATCAATCCGGTGCCGTCCGACCTGCGTCCCGCCGCTGAGCGCCCGTGGCGCATGGTTGAAGAAGTGGCCGAGGCTCCGTCCCATCGCCGCGGAATTGACCTGAGCGTAACCTCGGCGCCGGCCGGGCGCTGATAGCGCCGCGCCGCGGCATGCACTAATTCACCGTGGATAGTCCTGGGCGGGCAGTCCTGGGCGGGCAATCCTGGGCGGAAGTCCTGGCGCGCCGCGCTTGTGAAAGAGCCTCCCCAGGTTGGGTCTGACCGGAAGGGCGATGCGAATGGCCCCCCAGCCAGATGTGCATATCAGGCAGGGATTGCGTGCTCCGATATGGTGTCCCCCACCGGGCGGCGTGTCATGGTCAGGGTTACCACCGCGCCAATGATCAGTAACGCTCCGGCCAGAAGGAAGGCACTGGTGAAGCTACCGGTCGCGGCAACGATGTAGCCGGTGACAATGGGTGCCGCGAGGCCGAAGATGTTGCCACCCAACTGGATCCAGCCGACGGCGGTGCCGATGCTTTTTCCGGCGTGCAGCAGGTCGTTGGTCAGCGAATAGGTATTCACAAAAACGCTCTGCACGCAGGCCAGGGAGAAGGTGATCTCAACCAGCAACAAGGTCTCGGACACGGTGAATGGCGCGAGCACCATGACCGACGCCCCGAAGGCCAGGATCACCACGGCGTATCGCCGCTTTCCGGCTTGCACCGCCTGTGGCGTCAACAGGTGATCGCACAGGCGGCCCATGCCGATCGTCAGAACCATGGCGCCAAAGTAGCAGATCCCGGTCTGCAGGCCCGAATGCATGATATTGAGACCGCGGCTCTGCACCAGATACGTGGGCAACCATGTCAGGAACAAGTATTGAGTATAGTTCACGCAGCCCTGCACCAGGAATAATCCCCACATGGTCTGGTAGCTGAGCAGTTCCTTCAGTCCCATGCCATGGGCGCCGCTGGTCCCGCCGGGGGAGCGCTCCGACAGGATCATTTGGCGTTCCGAGGCTGACAACCATGAGGCTTCCTCCGGGTCCCGATACAGCCAGAGCCAGACGGCAACCCAGACAAAGCCAAGCAATCCGGAGAAAACGAAGGCAAGGCGCCAACCGATGGTGCTGACCAGCCAGGCAATTGTGATGGCGGAAATGGCGGTGCCGAATGCCGGACCCGAACCAGAGATCGAGAACGCCAGGGCGCGTTCCTTGATCGGCGCCCATTCCCTGATCGCGCGGGCCGCCAGCGGGAAGGTGGGGGACTCGCCGATTCCAAGCAGCAGCCTGGTGAAGAATACGAAGGGGAAGCTGGTAGCAGCCCCGGTCAGGGCTGTGGCGGCGGACCAGAATGCGATGCACCGCGACGCGGTTTTGCGCGTGCCCCAGCGATCAAGTGTCATCCCGGCGGGCAATTGGCACGGAGCATAGGACCAGATGAAGGCAGACAACAGATAGCCGACGGCGACCGGCGTCAGCGCAAATTGCTGAATCAGGACCGGCATGGCGATCGACAGCACGGTCCGGTCAAAATAATTGATCAAGGTCATGGTAAACAGCAAGCCATAGATGATGTAGCGCTTGCGCCCCGAGCGGCTGTCCGACATCTTCTTCCCCTAGGTTTGTTACTTGAACGGGTACTACACTGGAACGGTACCACGCACGACTGTGCGGTGCAGGACCCGCGCGTGCTTGCCCAGATCGTGGTTGGTCAACGCGCGGTGCAGCAGGCAGCGATTGTCCCACATGACGAGGTCACCTTGCCTCCAGCGGTGGGCATAGACAAAGGCCGGACCGGTGGCGTGGGCTTCAAGTTCGGCAAGTAATTTGCGTCCTTCGGGTTCCGGCATGCCGACGACGTGGGATGAATGGTTGCCGAGGTACAGTGCCTTGGTTCCGCGGACAGGGTGGGTGCGGGCGATCGGGTGATGCACCGGAGGACGCTCGCGTATTTGCGCCTCGGTAGCCGGGGCACTGCCTGACTTGAGGCGGCTTGTCTCCCAGCTATGGATCGCGCGCAGGCCATCGATGCGTCGCTTCGTGTTCTCTGGCAATGCGGCATAGGCGAGTTCCGTATTGGCGAATTCTGTCGGACCTCCGGCGGGAGGCAGTGCGACGGCGTGCAGCATGGTCAGTAGCGACGGCACGTCATGATACGACTTGTCGGAGTGCCAGAAATAGTTGCCACGCTCCGGCAGCGAGGCGCTGGGATTGCCATCCTGGTCGAGGTTCGAAACCGTATGGACGGCTCCGTACTTGACGGAGTCCTGGTGGCGGCCGACATGCTGGTCCTCGATCTCTCCGAAGTTCAGCGTGAAGTTGTACTGTTGTTCCTTGGTCAGATGCTGATCGCGGAATACCAGGATCGGATGGGCAGCGAACAGGTTCAGGATCCGCTCCTTGGCCGCGGGCGACAGTTCCTGGGACAGGTCCATACAAGTGACCTCAAAACCTCCCACCGCCGTCAGACGCTGCATTGAACTCGTATCGCCGGCGGTGTCCGTGGACATCCTCGTCTCCCTGTCCTGCGTTGCGAAAACCCTATGCCCGGCACTCCCGAGCGTCAATTTCCGCCCGGTGCGTCAGGCACTTCCGCGGTGATGCCCAAGGCCTCACCCCGCCGATGATTTGTCGGAACCCGATCGTGGCGGCATGATGCGGCAACAGAAACTGGGGAACCGCTGCCATGAAAGCTTACGAGGCCATTGCTCAATCGCTAAAGGCCGAGGGCGTCACGGATTTTTTCGGCCTGATGGGTGACGGAAACATGTGGCTCTGGGGCGCCCTGTGCCGCGACAAGTCGATCAAGGCCTACAACGCTCGGCATGAATCCATGGCTGTCTCGATGGCCGACGGCTACGCTCGGTACGACGGGCAAGGTGGGTGTGTGCATGGTGACCTGCGGGCCCGGGCTTACGCAATGCGGAACATCGCTGATCGCGGCCTATCGCGGACGCACCCCCGTCGTGCTGATCGCCGGCGAAATCAAGCCGGGCGCCAAGAACAAGACCCAGTCAATGGACCAGAGACGGTTCGCCGAGGCCAGTTATGCCCGCTTTCACACTGTCACCAGCCTGGACAACATGGCGGAGGAAATCGCCGAGGCATTCTACGCCGCCAGGGTCCACCGCGTGCCGGTGGTGCTGAACCTGCCGATGGATTTGCAGGAAGACGAGATGGACTGGGACTATGAATACCGGCCCTCAACCGAGTTCCTGCCGCCTCGGATGGGGACACCAGGCGCGGAGGCACTGGCGCCGGTTATCGAGAAACTGATGGCGGCGGAACGGCCGGTCATAATTGCCGGCCGCGGCGCGCGCGCGGCGAACGCCAAGGATGCGATCATTGAACTGGCGGACCGCGTTGGGGCGCTGCTGGCCACGTCGCTGCAAGGCAAAGGATACTTCGCCGGCCACAAGTGGGACATCGGGATCGCCGGAGCGTTCGCCTCGGCACCGTCGGAGCATCTCCTGGCGGATGCCGACTTCGTATTGGGGGTGGGTGCCGAACTTGGATATTATACCACCGAGGGAGGATTGTTGTTTCCTTCAGCCGAAGTGGCTCGGATCGATATCAAACCGATGCCTGAAGAGATCGGCGTGATCCCTGGGCTGTATGTGCAGGGAGATGGACGCAAGGCGGTCGCCGCGATCAATGAGGCGTTGGCCGCGCGGCAAGTTCGCAAGCAGGGCCTGCGCACAGACGCCACACGTGCGATCCTGGATGCGCCACCGCATCGGTTTGATCCTCCCGCCGACGGGATCGATCCGCGTGCATTAGCTGGATATCTGGGGGCGGCACTGCCACGCGACTTGCTGCTGACTTGCGGGGCCGGACATTTCTTCTCCTGGATCGGGATGTACATGCCGTTGCCGGAAGGAGCGGAGATCCAATACTCGTATAATTTCGGAGCGGTTGGCCAAGGGATCGGCGTGGCGATCGGTACCGGGGCGGGCAACCCTGGGCGGCAGCATGTTGCGGTCGAGGGTGACGGCAGCCTCATGTTCAACCTGCAGGAACTGGAAACCATCGTTCGCCACAAGATGCAGATGGTGCTGGTCGTTTGGAACGACGCCGGCTATGGCGCGGAGGTGCACAAGCTGGTGGCGAAAGGCTTCGACGAAAAGCTCGCACAATGGGAATCACCTGATTTCGTTGCGCTCGCCAAGGCGTTTGGCGGCGACGGCGTCAAGCTGGACAAGGCCTCGGATATCGGCAACGCGGTGACCGAGGGCCTGCGCAAAGGCGGGCTCTATCTGATCGATGCGCGCGTGTCGCCCACGACGCCGACCGACCCATACGCGAAGGTTCACTTCGGACATGAGAGCAAGGCGCCGCTGCTGCGGCCGGTCGCCTGATGCATTTTGAAGGATCGTTCAGTGTTCCCGGCAAGGCGGAGGATGTTATCCGCCGGTTCGCCGACGTGCCCCGTATGTCCAGGTGTATGCCGGGCGCGGTGCTGGAGCCTCAGGCCGAGGATGGCTCGTGGCCGGGTGCGATGGTCGTTGCCTTCGGTCCGAAGAAGGTGAATTTCAAGGGTCGCGTCACCACCGCTTTCGACTTTGATGCGCTGACGGGAAACCTTCACGGGCGTGGTGCGGCAGACATGCGGGCGGCTCGAATCGGCGTGAAGGTTGGATTTACGTTGCGGAATGATCCCGTGGCCGCCACACCGACAACCGTGGTGGACATTGTCTCCGATGCTGAGCTTGGAGGTGTGCTGGCGGATTTTGCCCGCACCGGCGGCGTCGCCGTGGCCAACGTCATCATGGCCGATTTCGCGCGGCGCGCGTCGGAGGAGTTCGCGCGCGACGAGGCACCGCTGACGCCGGCTGCGGACGACAAGCCCGCTGCTCAGACAGCGCCTCTGGCGGCTCATTCGTTGCTGTGGGCCGTGATCAAGGCGCAGTTCGCGCGGATCGGACGCTGGCTGGGAATTGTGCGGTAAGTTATCCAGGCCCGTGACCCAACCGCACGGGCCTGGAAGCGTGCTCCTGTCAGCCGTGGACAGAGGTTATCTTCTGCACCAGGGCCCTGGCGAAGTCGCCGGTTGACGCCGAACCTCCCAGATCGCCCGTGCGCACCTTGTCCTCGTTCATGACCGTATCTATCGCCTTGCGCAGTTGCCCCGCCTGATCGGTGAGGCCGACGTGATCGAGCATGAGGCCGGCGGCAAGCAGCAGAGCGGTTGGATTGGCAATGCCCTTTCCGGCGATGTCGGGGGCGGAACCGTGAACCGCCTCGAAAATCGCGGCTTTTTCACCGATGTTGGCGCCGGGAGCAGCGCCCAGCCCGCCCACAAGACCGGCGATCAGATCGGACAGGATATCGCCGAACAGGTTGGTCGTCACGATGACGTCGAACTGCCACGGGTTCAGCACCAGCTGCATGGCACAGGCATCCACGATCCGTTCATCGCACTGGATCCGCCCGGCATACTCCTTCGCGATTTCCTGGCCGGCTTCCAGGAATACCCCGGTCAGCGCCTTGAGCACGTTGGCCTTGTGCACCAGGGTGACCTTCTTGCGGCCCAGTTTTACCGCATGCTCAAACGCATAACGGACGATGCGGCGGGACCCGGCGCGCGTGTTCACGCCGGAGGAGATCGCTACGGCGTGCGGATCGTCCCCGATTGGGATGTAATGCTCGAATGCCACATAGAGCCCCTCCAGGTTCTCGCGGACCAGAATGAGGTCGATATCCTCATAGCGTCCGCCCGGAACCAGCGAGTGGGCGGGGCGCAGATTGGCAAATAGTTGGAATTCCTCGCGCAGGCGCACATTGACGGAGCGGAACCCGCCTCCAACCGGAGTGGTGAGCGGACCTTTCAGAGCCAGCTTGTTGCGCCGAATGCTCTCCAGCGTGGCCTGCGGCAGTGGATCGCCTCCGGATGCGATGCCAGCCATGCCGCCCTGCTGCCGGTCCCAGTCAAACGGCGCACCGAGGGCTTCGAGCACCTGGATGACAGCCTCTACAATCTCTGGCCCAATGCCGTCTCCGGGAATCAAAGTGGCCGGGATTTTGTTGCTGCCGTGGGTGATATCGCTCATGCGGTCGGGCTCTCGTCACTTTGTCCAATGGCGGTGATCGTATAATCCGTTCCAAAAGTGGATGATACAGATCAAACGGCCTCGCCGTGCCGCCGCTTTTCCGGCCTGCCCGGTCGCCTTCCACATAGTAATCAGGAGCGTGATGTATGGACGAGCCCGCCGGACTGCTACTGGCGATGATGCAGCCTCCGCCGACGATGGAGGAGGAATTTCAGGATTGGTATGATACCGAGCACTTTCCCGAACGTGCAGGGTGCGAAGGCTTTGTAACGGCTCAGCGGATGCTCTGCCTCGATAGTTTTCCGCGCTACCTGGCCCTGTATGACCTGTCCAGCCGGGCGGTGCTGGAAGGACCCGGATACGCCGCGATCGCGCGGAACCGTTATTCGTTTTGGACGAAACGGATCATTCCCCGCATGTGGGGTCACTACCGCGCGGAGGCAGACCAGATCTTTCCCGGACAGGCCCGGCTTGGGGCCAACGGCGTGCCGACGCGTCTCGCGCTGTGGCGGTTCTCGGGCGTGCCGGAAAGCCAAGTCCAGGCGATCGTCGAGGGTGTGTGCGCCAGTGTCGCCAACACCCCTGGCCTGCTGCAGCTTCGTGTTTTCCAAGCCAGGGCAGACACTGACGATGTCATCGCCACAATCGAACTCGCCGGCCCCGTCCCGGTCAAGGCAGCGCCGGAAGCGTTCGGGCAGACTTTGCGGTATCTGAGCCTATGCAACGTCTACACCCCGTACTGGCGCTGATTTATATCCCCTCCAGCGAGGTACTCGTGGTCATGCACGACCACGCGGCGCTGGAACCGCCATGATCCGTTTGTCTTGCGCAACTCGCACTCATAGCGCCCGGGCGCGAGCAGCTTGCTGGTGCCGTCCTTTGTCATGAAGACGGTCAGGTAGCAGGTGGCATGGGCGCGGTCGCCGTCCACCGTCATCATCAGGTTGGAAATGACGTGACGAAGCTGCGAGCCGCCGGCCTGGAACCGTGCGAACCGGTGGGCAAATTCGGTGATCGCGGCTCGTCCGGTATGTTCGCCCACCGCGGGGCTGACCAGGGTTCCGTCTTCCGCGAAACAGTCGATGACGGTATCCGCATCTCCGGCATCCAGCGCGCAAGTGTAGCGCACGAACAGGTCATTGATGCCGAACCGGTCTTCGATCGACAGGGGTGCCATGCAGCTTTCTCCCAGACCTTGATCAGACGCCTGATTACAGGCCGGTTGCCACCAGCGGATCAGGCCGAAAGCCGATGATCTGTTCGAAGCGGTCGCAATAGCGTGGCCAGACCTCGGGGTTCACCAGGCGCGGCGGGACGCCACCGCGCAGCAGTCCCACCCACTGCTCCGCGGCAGCTTCCGACATATCCCGCAGCGTCTCGATCGTGACGCCGGCGATGTGCGGCGTAGCCATTACCGTATCAAGGTGCAGCAGCGGGTGATCCGGCGGAGGCGGTTCGACATCGAACACGTCGATCCCCGCACCGGCGATGCGGCCGGACGTCAAGGCGTGGAGCAACGCACCCTCATCGTGGATTTTGCCGCGCGCCGTATTGATGAAATATGCGTTCGGCTTCATTCGGCCAAAGGCCTCGGCCCCGAACATTCCGACTGTTTCGCTGTTGCGCGGGCAGTGCACGGTGATGAAATCAGACTCCGCGAGAAGCGTCGCGAAATCCACTTTCCGGGCACCCCGCTCAGCAATCTTCTGCTCGGTCAAATAGGGATCGCAGGCGAGCACCCGCATGTCGAAGGCGCGGGCGTACTTCGCCGTCAGCCGGCCAATCTGCCCAATCCCGACAATGCCGACGGTCTTTCCAACGATGTTGTTGCCGGACATCAATAGCCGGTCATCGGCGGTGCCCTTCAGCATCGCGCGGTGGCTGAAGCCAACCCGCTTCGTCAGCGCGAGCATCAGCGCGATGGCATGTTCCGCGACAGGCTCGCTGTTGGTGCCGGATTGGTTCACCACAACCACGCCGGCTTCATTGCAGGCATCGACATCGATCACGTCATAGCCGGCACCCGCCGACGACATGGCCAGCATGTTCGGGCAGCGTTCGAGCAGCGCGGCGTTGCCGAACCAGGGCTCCTGCAGTTCCGTGCGGGCACTCACCTGGTAGCCGACGGCGGTCTTAAGCGACTCCCAGTTGTCCGAAACCGGCTCTGCATACCGCAGCCTGGTCAGTTCGATGTCCTCCTGGGCGTCAAGTATCTGTTCCGCAATAGGATCAAACCAGCGCTCGAAGTAAACCAACCGTTTGCGATTGAGTGCCATTGGTGCCGCTTCCTCCGCCCGGTCCTTTTAGGACCAATACTGTCATATGAATCACAGGACGGAGTGTCAACGAGCCGGCTGGGAGCGCGCCCCCGGCGGCCGGTCGTGGTGGATGGTTCGCGGGATTATCGGATGCAGCCTGTCGCCTGATGGGCGGCTTGACTAATGCCGAAATGCAAAACGCACGGCGGACAATCGCCAGCCGTGCGTCTACTCGACTAGCTTCAACAGTCACTCAGAGCCGCATCAAGCGCCCTTTTCGCGGGCATGGGTTTTGCCGGCGTCCTCAGCCTTGCGCAATTCATCCCCCTCCGGGCCATCCACCGCTTTCGCTGCGTCTTGGGCCGCCTGGTCAACCTTGCCGCTCTGCGCGAACTCCTTCTGCGCGTCATTGTATTCCTTGGCGGCCGTCCGGTTGCCTTCGCCCTCGTTCTTCTGGGTCGTCATCTTGATAACTCTCCTGGTCGGATTCGGTTCGCGAACAACAATCCAACGCAGGATTCCGAAGCAGGTTGCCTCGGGATGTTGACCGGCAACGTCTCTGCGAATCAACGTGATGGGATGAAATAATATGTCGCCAGATATCTCCGGCGCGAAACGGCCGGCGATCCTTCGAGGCCTTCTCTGTCGGCACGACAACCAGTTAACCGAAATCCGGTTAAACAGGACTATTGCGTTGCACCATCAAGGTTTTCCGGGCTGGCACACTTGTCGAGACGACCAATTTATCGCTAGTCAGCAGCTAAGAAGCATGCAACCTTTGCGGGAGGTATCCCTATGGCGCAGGCAGCCGAGGCGAAAAAGCGCGGAAAGCTCAAGGACAGGCCGGTCGACCAGGATGCGCTGATGAAGGTGTACCGATCGATGCTACTGATCCGGAGGTTCGAGGAAAAGGCCGGCCAGCTTTACGGCATGGGGCTGATTGGCGGGTTCTGCCACTTGTACATCGGCCAGGAAGCCGTCGTCGTTGGGATGCAACTGGCGCTGGGTGACGGCGACGAGGTCATCACATCCTATCGCGATCACGGACACATGCTCGCAACCGGCATGGAAGCGCGTGGCGTGATGGCGGAACTGACCGGACGTTCGGGCGGGTATTCGCACGGTAAGGGCGGGTCGATGCACATGTTCAGCAAGGAGAAGAACTTCTTCGGCGGGCATGGGATCGTTGGCGCGCAGGTCAGCCTGGGAAACGGTCTGGCGTTCAGCAATATGTATCGCGGCAATGATCGCGTCTGCCTCACCTATTTCGGCGAGGGCGCATCGAACCAGGGTCAGGTGTTCGAGAGCTTCAACCTGGCGGCGCTGATGAAGCTGCCGACGGTTTTCATCATCGAGAACAACAAGTACGGCATGGGCACTTCGGTGGAACGTGCCTCGGCTAGCCGTGACCTGTCTCAGAACGGCGCGCCGTGGGGCATTCCGGGGATTCAGGTTGACGGTATGGATGTGCTCGCGGTGAAAGATGCCGCGGAGCAGGCGGTGGCGGCATGCCGAGCCGGCAGGGGGCCATACCTGTTGGAGGTGAAGACTTATCGCTATCGTGGGCACTCGATGTCTGACCCGGCGAAATACCGGACGCGCGAGGAGGTGCAGATGATGCGGACGCAGCACGACTGCATCGAAAACGCACGCCATCGGTTGGAAGCACTGGACGTCGAGGAGAAGGCGTTCAAGGCGATCGACGACGAGATCAAGGCGATCGTGCAGGATGCGGCTGATTTCGCGCAGAGCAGCCCCGAGCCGGAACCTTCCGAACTTTACACTGACGTGATCCTGGAGGCTTGAAGCGATGGCGACTCAGATTTTGATGCCGGCGCTGTCGCCCACCATGACCGAGGGAAAACTCGCCCGATGGCTCAAGGGGATCGGGGACGAGGTGCGGGCAGGCGACGTGATAGCGGAGATCGAGACCGACAAGGCGACCATGGAGGTCGAGGCGGTTGATGAAGGCAAGCTCGCTCGCATTCTGGTGGAGGAAGGCACCGAGGGCGTCGCTGTGAACACGCCGATCGCGGTGCTGGCGGTGAATGGTGAGGATGCGTCCGGGGCGCCGCCGGCGTCCGCGGCACAGGCTCCGCCGGCGCCTATGGCGGAGGCTCCTGCTTTACCTAAGGTCGCGGCCGAGGCAACGGACCCGAACGCGATCGCTGAACAGGGTGCCAAGGGGCAGCGGAAGGAAGCGCTGGAGGCGGCTCCCGCGCCCGAGAAGGATTGGGGGCCAAGCAAGCCGACCACGGTCCGCGAGGCGTTGCGCGATGCGATGGCGCTGGAAATGCGGCGCGACGCTGATGTGTTCCTGATTGGCGAGGAAGTCGCTCAATATCAGGGCGCTTACAAGATCAGCCAGGGGTTGCTGGATGAGTTTGGAGCGAAGCGGGTGATCGACACGCCGATCACCGAACATGGCTTCACCGGCATGGCCGTGGGTGCGGCGCTGAATGGGCTGCGTCCGATCGTCGAATTCATGACGTTCAACTTCGCGATGCAGGCGATGGACCAGATTATCAACAGCGCCGCCAAGACCCTGTACATGTCGGGTGGGCAGATGGGATGCCCGATCGTGTTTCGCGGTCCGAACGGCGCGGCGTCGCGCGTGGGGGCGCAGCACTCTCAGTGCTATGCCAGTTGGTATGCGCATGTGCCGGGATTGAAGGTGGTGGCACCTTGGTCGTCCGCCGACGCCAAGGGGCTGCTACGTTCGGCGATCCGCGATCCCAACCCGGTCATCTTCCTGGAAAACGAGATCCTATACGGGCAGACCTTCGACTGCCCGGTCGACGACGATTTTATCGTGCCGATCGGCACGGCGAAGATCGAGCGCGCCGGGACCCATGTAACGCTGGTGGCTTTCAGCATCATGGTAGGCGTGGCCCTGAAGGCAGCCGATGCCCTTAAGGAGCAGGGAATTGAGGCCGAGGTCATCAACCTGCGCTCGCTGCGTCCGCTGGACACCGCGACAATCGTGGAAAGCGTGAAGAAGACCAACCGTCTGGTGACCGTGGAAGAAGGCTGGCCGTTCGCCGGGATAGGAGCAGAAGTCGCGATGCAGGTGATCGAGCACGCGTTCGACTGGCTGGACGCGCCGCCGGTGCGCGTGCATGGGATAGACGTGCCGCTTCCCTACGCTGCCAATCTGGAGAAACTCGCGCTGCCACAGCCCGATTGGGTGGTGGAAGCGGTGAAGAAGATAGTCTGAGGGGAGCGCGACAAATGGCCACCAACATCCTGATGCCGGCGCTGAGCCCGACAATGACCGAGGGCACGCTTGCCCGCTGGTTGAAGAAGGAAGGCGATCCCATCAAGGCTGGCGATGTGATTGCCGAGATCGAGACCGACAAGGCAACAATGGAGGTCGAAGCGGTCGATGAAGGCGTGCTCGGCAAGATCCTGGTCGAGGACGGTACTGCGAACGTGGCGGTGAATGCGCCGATCGCGGTGCTGGTTGATGAAGGAGAGGCGGTACCAAGCGGCGCCCCGGCTGCGCCCGCGGCCAAGCCGGCTGCACCGGAACCGGCCGCACCGGCACCGGCACCGAAAGCGGCTGCACCGGAACCGCCGTCGCCCAAGCCGGCATCATCGCCCGCACCTGCGGCGGCAAATGGTCGTGCGAATGGTCACGCATCATCGGACGAGCGGATCTTCGTGTCTCCGCTGGCCCGCCGGATGGCGGCCCAGGCTGGGATCACGTTGGCCGGGCTGAAGGGCAGCGGACCGAACGGGCGCATCGTCCGGTCCGATATCGAGGCTGCCCAAAAGGGTGGCGTGTCGGCACCAGCCCCAGCACCGGCACCAGCCCCAGCCCCAGCATCGGCACCATCCCCCGCACCCGTCGCACAAGCCGCGCCCCCGGTGGCGCGAGCCCCGGCGCCATCGATCACCGCGCCGCACAAGCTGGTGCCGCATTCGTCGATGCGGAAGGTCATCGCCAAGCGGCTCAGCGAACTCTACGGCAACGATCCCGCATTTCTATGTTTCGATGGACATCGAGATCGACGCGATGATCGCCTTGCTGGGGCAGTTGAACGCGAAATCACCCCCTAAGGACGCACCGGGTTCATATCTGATTACCATCAACGACATGGTGATCAAGGCAGCCGCCTCCACCTTGAGGAAAGTGCCGGCGGTGAACGCAAGTTGGACCGACGATGCCATGGCTCTGTATGACGACGTCGATATCAGCGTCGCGGTATCGATCCCGGAGGGACTGATTACGCCGATCATCCGCCACGCGGACACCAAGGGGCTGGCGGCAATCAGCCGCGAAATGAAGGACCTGGCCGGGCGTGCCCGATCCGGAAAACTGAAGCCGGAGGAATTCCAGGGCGGCGGGTTCTCGATCTCCAACATGGGGATGTTCGGGGTTTCGGCGTTCACCGCGATCATCAACCCTCCTCAGGCAGCTATCCTTGCGGTCGCGGCCGGCAAGAAGCGGCCGATCGTGAACAAGGATGGTGAACTGGCGGTAGCCACGGTGATGACCTGCACCTTGTCGGTCGATCACCGTGTTGCCGACGGCGCCTTGGGGGCCAACTGGATGCGGACATTCAAGCAGGTGGTCGAGGACCCGTTGAGCTTGCTGCTCTAGCAGGAGGCCGCAGGGTGAATATGCCTTCCATCGAGCGGCCGTTCGGCCCGGTCCTGCGTTCGGCGACCGAAGCTGATGTCGGCGACGTGCTGCGTCTCATCCGTGAACTGGCGCAGTACGAACGTATGCTTGAGCAAGTGACCGCAACCGAAACCGACATTCGCCAGGCGCTGTTCGGTCCCCTGCCCCGCATCCACGCCGTCCTGGCGGAGGTCGGGAACACGGCGATCGGATTGGCGCTGTATTACTATACATTCAACACCTTCAAGGCGCGCCCCAACATATTCCTTGAGGATCTTTTCGTTGAACAGGACCACCGGGGCAGCGGCATCGGACTGTCGTTGATGCGTCACCTTGCGCAGCTAGCCGTTGCCGAGGGCTGCCGCCAGGTCGAATGGCGCGTGCTGACCTGGAACCAGCCCTCGATCGAATTCTATCAACGCATCGGTGCCGAACCGATGGATCGTTGGCACACTCTGATGTTGAGCGGCGACGCGCTTGCCGCCCTGGCGGAAGGAACCTCCCATGGCTGACCAATCATTCGACGTGATCGTCCTCGGCGGTGGCCCTGGCGGATATGTGGCGGCTATCCGCGCCGCGCAGCTTGGGATGAAGGCGGCTGTGGTGGAGCGGGAAAACCTGGGCGGCATCTGTCTGAACTGGGGCTGCATCCCGACCAAGGCCTTGCTGCGGACCAGCGAGATCAATCACCTGATGCATCATCTGCCGGATTTCGGATTCGAGGCTGTCACGCCCAAATTCGATCTCGAAAAAGTTGTGAAGCGGTCTCGCGCGGTGGCCAAGCAATTGTCGTCCGGCGTCACTCACTTGCTGCGCAAGAACAAGGTTGCCGTGTTTGACGGGACCGGGAAGCTGGCGGGAAAACAGACTGTTGCGGTAACGAAGGATGGCAAGGAAGTCGCAACCCTGAAGGCGCCGCACATCATTTTGGCGACCGGCGCCCGAGCAAGGCAGCTTCCGGGGATTGAGACGGACGGCAAGTTGATCTGGTCGTACAGGGAAGCAATGGTGCCTTCGCTGTTTCCGAAGTCGCTGCTGGTGATTGGCTCCGGCGCGATTGGCATTGAATTCGCCAGCTTTTACTTGAACATGGGTGCCCAGGTGACAGTGGTGGAAGTATTGCCGCGCGTGCTGCCTGTCGAGGACGAGGAAATATCGGCCTTCGCCCACAAGGCATTTCAGAAGCAGGGAATGAAGATTTTGACTGGCGCGGCGGTAAAGGGCGTCAAAAAAAGCGCTGATGCGGTCACCGTCACTGTCGAGGCAGGTGGCAAGAGCCAGGAGATCACGGTCGATCGGGTGATTTCGGCGGTTGGCATCGTCGGCAATGTTGAAGGTCTCGGACTTGAGGGAACCGCTGTAAAGGTGGATCGCACGCATGTGGTGATCGACGAATACTGCCGGACCGGAGAGCCTGGCGTCTATGCGATCGGCGACCTCGCCGGACCGCCTTGGTTGGCGCACAAGGCCAGCCACGAGGGCGTGCTGTGCGTCGAGAAAATCGCCGGCCTGAACAACGTGCATCCAATGGATGTGCTGAACATTCCGGGCTGCACATACTGCCGGCCGCAGGTCGCCTCGGTTGGGCTTACGGAGGCGAAGGCGAAGGAACAGGGCCACGAAGTCAAGGTTGGGCACTTTCCGTTCATCGGCAATGGCAAGGCCATCGCGATGGGTGAACCGGAGGGCATGGTGAAGACGGTGTTCGATGCCAAGACCGGCGAGTTGCTGGGTGCCCACATGATCGGCGCCGAGGTTACCGAAATGATCCAGGGATACACGATCGCTCGGACTCTCGAGACCACGGAAGCGGAATTGATGGAGACGGTGTTCCCGCATCCAACGGTCAGCGAGACGATGCACGAGGCGGTGCTGGACGCGTATAAACGGGCGATCCACTTCTAGTCCCCGATCGCAGAGAAGCGCGAGACGCAAGGCGGCGGCGGTTCACCGCGTGAACCGGCGACTTCAAGCCAAAACCTGCGTACCGTGCTTCCATGATGTGCGATACCAGGGCGGATTGGGTCTGATAGCGGCCAGCCTGCCGAATCGGTAGATCGAGGTCTTGCGCCCTTGTGGCCGAACGCGGGCCCGCGCCGGATTTATATGGAAATACTACATACAGGCGGCTCAAACCACATCGCTTATATAGTTGATCAGACCTACTTGCTGGCGTGCTGAACAACATCTGGCCGGACTGCTTTGGCAGTCAGCCGAGGAGCGTGCCCATGCTTGATCTGATCTTCGTCGCCACAAGCGCGACGTTTCTGTTCGCGTGCGTCCTGTATGCCTTTGCCTGCGATCATCTGTAGCACCGTAGCCATGACACTTGACTATGTCCTGGGCGGCCTCGTGACCGTCTTCCTTCTGGCCTACCTCGTCGTCGCGCTGGTCAAGCCCGAACGGTTCTAGCCAAGCCCTTTTCCGCGGAAACAACACCCATGACCAGTCAATGGATGGCTGCAGGTCGCGCTGTACTGCGTCCTGCTTGTGCTCCTTACCAAACCTCTGGGCGGGTACATGACGCGCGTCTTCTCGGGCGAGCGAACCTTCTTATCTCCGGTCCTGAGGCCTCTTGAGCGAGGCCTTTATCGTGTTGTCCGGCGTCGATGAAGCAGAGGACCAGCATTGGGTCACCTATGCCATCGCCATGCTGGCATTCACTTTCGCCGGCTTCGTCGTCCTGTACGCGCTGCAGCGGCTGCAGGCGGTGCTGCCGTTCAATCCGCAGAAACTTGACGCGGTATCGCCCGGATCTGGCGTTCAACACGTCGGTCAGTTTCATAACCAATACAAACTGGCAATCCTACGTGCCGGAAACCACCATGAGCTATCTGGTGCAGATGGCCGGGCTCACGGTCCATAATTTTGTCAGCGCAGCCACAGGCATCGCGCTGGCATTGGCGCTGATCCGCGGCTTCTCCCGCCGCTCGGCGAAAGGCGTCGGCAATTTCTGGGTCGATATGACCCGCTGCGTGCTCTACATCCTGCTGCCGGTCTGCATCGTGGTCGGCCTGGTCATGGTCTGGCAGGGCGTGCCGCAGAACCTGTCCGCCTATACGGATGTCACCACGCTGGAAGGTGCGCAAGCCAGCTAATCGCACAAGGTCCGGTCGCCTCCCAGGAGGTCATCAAGATGCTCGGCACCAATGGCGGCGGTTTCTTCAATGCCAACTCCGCGCATCCGTTCGAGAACCCGACGGCACTGACCAACCTGATCCAGATGCTGCTGATATTCTCGATCGGGGCGGCGCTGACCAATGTCTTCGGCCGCATGGTCGGCGACCAGACGGCAGGGCTGGGCGATTTTCGCGGTAATGGGACTGCTGTTCCTGGCCGGAACCGCGGCCTGTTACTGGTCCGAAGCCGCTGGCAACCCGCTGTTCGCGCATCTGCCGCCCAATCTTCCGGCCATTGATCAGACCGCCAGCGCGCTGCAGGCCGGCGGCAACATGGAAGGCAAGGAAGTTCGTTTCGGTATCGCCAATTCCGCGCTGTTCACCACGATCACCACCGATGCGTCCTGCGGCGCGGTGAACAACATGCATGACAGCCTGACACCGCTGGCCGGCATGGTGCCGATGGTCAACATCATGCTGGGCGAGATCATCTTCGGCGGCGTCGGGTCCGGCCTCTATGGCATGCTGCTGTTTCGTCATCGTGGCGATGTTCGTGGCCGGGCTGATGGTGGGACGCACCCCTGAATACCTCGGCAAGAAACTGGAGGCGAAGGAGGTCAAGATGGCCATGCTGGGCATCCTGATCCTGCCGCTGTCCATCCTGGGTTTTCGCCGCTGTCGCCGTGGTGATCCAGCCGGGGCTGACCGCATTGTCGAACGCCGGTCCGCATGGCTTTTCCGAGGCGCTGTATGCCTACGTCTCGGCCACCGGCAACAACGGCAGCGCCTTCGCCGGGCTGTCGGCGAACACGCCGTTCTGGAACTCGACGCTGGGCCTGGCGATGTTCATCGGCCGCTTCCTGATGATCATCCCGATGCTGGCCATTGCCGGTTCGCTGGCCGCGAAGAAGATCGTGCCGGCCTCCGCCGGCACGTTCCCGACCGATGGCGGGCTGTTCGTCGGTCTGGTCGTCGGCGTGATCCTGATCACCGGCGGACTGACCTTCCTGCCTTCGCTCGCCCTTGGGCCGATCGTCGAGCACCTCTCGATGCACGCCGGCACCACTTTCTGAGGCATAGTCTCCGATGGAAACCAGAACCAGCAAACGCGTCCGCGAAGTCCAGCCTGCTGGACCCGGCGATCCTGCTGCCGGCGGTCGGCCAGGCCTTCACGAAGCTCGATCCCAGGCTGATGATCCGCAACCCGGTGATGTTCGTGGTCGAGGTCGTCGCCGCCCTGACGACGGTGATCTTCCTGCGCGACCTGCTGACCGGCGGGGCCCATCTCGGCTTCACCTTCCAGATCATCCTGTGGCTGTGGATCACCGTGCTGTTCGCCAACTTCGCCGAAGCCGTGGCCGAGGGCCGCGGCAAGGCGCAGGCGGCCTCGCTGCGCAGCGCGCGGACCGACACGATGGCGAACCGGGTCACCGCGACGGGAACCGAAACGGTCCCGGCGCCGGAACTGCGGCAGAACGACGTCGTGCTGGTCGCCGCCGGCGAGCTGATCCCCAGCGATGGCGAGGTGATCGAGGGCATCGCCTCGATCGACGAATCCGCCATCACCGGCGAATCCGCGCCGGTCATCCGCGAAAGCGGCGGCGACCGGTCCGCGGTCACCGGCGGCACGCGGGTGCTGTCCGACTGGATCAAGGTGCGGATCACCGCCGCCCAGGGCTCCACCTTCCTCGACCGGATGATCGCGCTGGTGGAGGGGGCCGAACGGCAGAAGACCCCGAACGAGATCGCGCTGAACATCCTGCTGGCCGGCCTGACCATCATCTTTGTCTTCGCCGTCGCGACGATCCCGAGCTTCGCGACGTATGCCGGCGGCTCGGTCTCGGTGGTCATCCTGGTGGCGCTGTTCATCGCGCTGATCCCGACGACGATCGGCGCGCTGCTGTCGGCCATCGGCATCGCCGGAATGGACCGGCTGGTGCGGTTCAACGTGCTGGCGATGTCCGGACGGGCGGTGGAAGCGGCGGGCGACGTCGACACGCTGCTGCTGGACAAGACCGGCACGATTACCCTGGGCAACCGCCAGGCGACCGAATTCCTGCCGCTGACGGGCGTCACCGCCACGGGATCTGGCGGATGCGGCGCAATTGTCCTCGCTGCCGGACGAAACGCCGGAAGGCCGCTCGATCGTCGTGCTGGCGAAGGAGAAATACGGCATCCGCGGGCGCGACATGGCGCCGATCGGCGCGCATTTCGTGCCGTTCACCGCGCAGACCCGCCTGTCGGGCATCGACTTCGACAGGGTTCGTCCATCCGCAAGGGCGCGGTGGATGCGGTGCTGAACTGGGTGCGGGCACCGACGGCGGGATGGCCGTCGGCAGCGCGGTGACCGCGCTGCGGCCGGCGACGTGCCCGACGCGGCGGTCAAGGAACTGACGGCCAATGCCGAAAAAATCGCCAAGGCCGGCGGCACGCCGCTGGCGGTCGCCAAGGACGGCAAGCTGCTGGGCGTCATCTACCTGAAGGACATCGTCAAGGGCGGCATCCGCGAGCGCTTCGCCGAGCTGCGGCGGATGGGCATCCGCACGGTGATGATCACCGGCGACAACCCGCTGACCGCCGCCGCCATCGCGGCCGAGGCCGGGGTGGACGACTTCCTGGCGCAGGCGACGCCCGAGGCGAAGCTGAAGCTGATCCGCGACGAGCAGGCGCAGGGCAAGCTGGTGGCGATGTGCGGGGATGGGACCAACGACGCCCCTGCCCTGGCGCAGGCCGATGTCGGCGTGGCGATGAACACCGGCACGATGGCGGCGCGGGAGGCCGGCAACATGGTCGATCTCGACAGCGACCCGACGAAGCTGATCGAGATCGTGGAGATCGGCAAGCAATTGCTGATGACCCGCGGCGCGCTGACGACGTTCTCGATCGCCAACGACGTGGCGAAGTATTTCGCCATGATCCCGGCGATGTTCATTGCGTTCTATCCGCAGCTTGCAGGCGCTGAACATCATGCGGCTGGGCAACCCGCAGAGTGCGATCCTGTCGGCGATCATCTTCAACGCGCTGATCATCGTCGCGCTGATCCCGCTGGCGCTGAAAGGCATCTCCTACCGGCCGATCGGCGCCGCCGCGCTGCTGCGGCGGAACCTGCTGATCTATGGGCTGGGCGGGATCGTCGCGCCGTTCGTCGGGATCAAGCTGATCGACATGGCCGTCACCGCGATGGGTCTGGCCTGACAGTAAATCCTGCCACGGGTGCGGCGGAAACAGGTGTGCGTTCGCGGTTTCACAATCTGTCACGAGAGTGCATTGACATGCTCCACCAAATCCGCCCCGCCATCATGATGATCGTCTGCATGACGATCCTGACCGGCCTCGCCTATCCGCTGGCGATGACCGGCATCGCCCAGGCCATCTTCCCGCACCAGGCCAACGGCAGCCTGATCGAGCGTGACGGCAAGGTCATCGGCTCCGCGCTGATCGGCCAGAACTTCACCGGCGAGAACTACTTCCATGGCCGCCCGTCGGCGACCACGGATACCGACCCGAACGACGCCGACCAAGACCGTCCCGGCGCCGTATAACGCCGGCAACTCCGGCGGTTCCAACCTCGGCCCGACCTCGAAGGCGCTGGTGGACCGGGTGACCGCAGGACGCCGGCAAGCTCGCCGCGGAGAACCCCGGCACCCCGGTGCCGATGGACCTGGTCACGACGTCGGCCAGCGGGCTCGATCCCGATATCTCCCCCGCGGCCGCGCTGTTCCAGGTTCCCCGCGTCGCCAAGGCGCGCAACCTGCCGGAGGCGAAGGTCCGGCAACTGGTGCAGGACCACATCGCCGGCCGTCTCGCGGGGCTGATCGGCGAACCCCATGTCAACGTGCTAGAGTTGAACCTGGCCCTGGACGCGCTGGCCGTACCTGAGCACCGTGACCTCGGACGGATATCGAATGGGCGAACACGCGCAATACCGACCGGCGGCCCTCGCCTGACGCGCTGCTGCGGGAGGCGGAGAAGTCGCCCGCGGGCCGTCTGAAGATCTTCCTCGGCGCCGCGCCCGGGCGTCGGCAAGACCTATGAGATGCTGTCCGCCGCGCAGGCGCGGCGGCGCGAGAAGCGTCGATGTCGTCGATCGGCGTCGTCGAAACGCACGGCCGGGCGGAAACCGAGGCACTGACGGCGGGGCTGGAGACGATCCCGCGGCGCACGCATCGCCTACCGCGGGCGGACGCTGACGCGAGATGGACCTGGACGCGATCCTGGCCCGCCGCCCGCGACTGGTGCTGGTGGATGAACTGGCGCACACCAACGCGCCCGGCAGCCGCCATCCCAAGCGCTATCTGGATGTCGAGGAACTGCTGGCCGCCGGCATCGACGTCTACACCACGCTGAACATCCAGCACGTCGAAAGCCTGAACGACGTGGTCGCGCAGGATCACCCGCATCCGGGTGCGGGAGACCGTGCCGGATTCGGTGATCGAGCGGGCCGACGACATCGAGCTGATCGACCTGACGCCGGAAGACCTGATCCAGCGGCTGAAGGACGGCAAGGTCTACGTCCCGGCGCAGGCCGAACGGGCGGTGCGGCACTATTTCGCAGCCCGGCAACCTGACCGCGCTGCGCGAACTGGCGCTGCGGCGCACCGCCCAGCGCGTGGACAACCAGATGGTTGACTACATGCGCAGCCACGCCATCGAGGGCCCCTGGCCGGCCGGGGAGCGTGTGCTGGTCTGCGTCCAGGGCGGCCGCAAGGCCATCGCCACGGTGCGCCACGCCAAGCGGCTGGCCGACCAGCTTGCGCGCGCCGTGGACCGCGATCAATGTCGAAACCGCGCGGTCGAGCCGGCGCCGGAGCAGGACAGCGTGGTGCGCAGGCGTTGCGGCTGGCGCAGCGGCTGGGCGCGGAGCCGGTGCTGATCCCCGGACCAGGACGTGGCCGATTCGGTGATCGACTATGCGCGCGCCAACAACGTCACGCATCTGATCGTCGGCAAGTCGGAGCGGCCGCCGTGGCGGCAGTTCCTGCTGGGGTCGATCACCCAGCGGCTGATCAACCGCGCGGGCGGGATCAATATCCATGTGATCGAGGTGCCGGCCGAACGGACCGACGGCGATCGCCGGCTCGCCGTGCGACGGCCGAACCGGCGCCGGCGTTCGATGCACGGCCCTATGTCGTCGCCGCCCTGCTGGTGGCGCTGGCGATTCCGGTCGCGATGGGGCTGCACGAGTTCCTGGGCATCACCAACGTCGCGCTGGTGTTCCTGACGGCGATCCTGATCGGCGCGGTGCTGTATGGCCTGGGGCCATCGCTGTTCGCCTGCTTCGCTCGCCATGCTGGCGTACAACTTCTTCTTCCTGCCGCCGCTCTACACCTTCACCATCGCCGATCCGGAAAACGTCGTCGCGCTGTTCTTCTTCGCCGTCGTCGCCGTCATCGCCAGCAACCTCGCGGCCCGGGTCCGCGGCCAGGCACTGGCGGCGCGGCTGCGCGCGCGCCAGACCGACGATCTGTATCAGTTCAGCCGCAAACTGGCCGTCGCGGTCACGCTGGACGACCTGCTGTGGGCGACGGCGCACCAGATCGCGCTGATGCTGAAGGTGCGCGTCGTGCTGCTGCTGCCGGAGGCAACGACATCGGTCGCCGTGCGCGCCGGCTTCCCGCCGGAGGACATGCTGGACGAGGCCGACCTCGCGGCGGCCAAATGGTCCTGGGAGAAGAACCACATCGCCGGCCGCGGATCCGACACCCTGCCCGGCGGCAAATGGCTGTTCCAGCCGCTGCGCACCGGCCGCGGGCCGCTGGGCGTGGTCGGCATCATCCGCGATGAACCCGGCCCGTTGCTGACGCCCGACCAGCAGCGGCTGCTGGATGCGCTGGCGGACCAGGCGGCGCTGGCGATCGAGCGGGTCAACCTCGCCCGCGACCTGCATCTGGCTCGGCTGCAGGTGGAGACCGACCGGCTGCGCTCCGCCCTGCTGACCTCGATCTCGCACGATCTGCGGACGCCGCTGGCGTCCATCCTGGGATCGGCGACCAGCCTGCGGTCGCAGGACGCCATCCTGGACGCGCCGACCAAGCAGGCGCTGCTGGGCACGATCATCGAGGAGTCGGACCGGCTGAACCGGTTCATCGGCAACCTGCTGGACATGACCCGGCTGGAATCCGGCGCGCTGAAGCCGCGCACCGGCCTGAACGAGTTGTCCGACGTGATCGGCGTCGGCGCTTGCAGCGCGCCTCGAAGATCCTGGCGGACGCACCGGATCGAGGTCGATCTGCCGCCGAACCTGCCGATGCTGGCGCTGGACATGGTGCTGTTCGAGCAGGTGCTGTTCAACCTGCTGGACAATGCCGCCAAGTATGCGCCGGCCGGCAGCGCTGATCACCATGCGATGCGGAGCCGCGACGGCGATACCGTGACGCTGCGGATCATGGACGAGGGCGAAGGCATCCCGGCCGGCGACACCGGACGGATCTTCGAAAAATTCTATCGGGCCGGCGGGCGCCGACCGGCGGCGGGCCGGCACCGGACTGGGTCTTGCGATTTGCCGCGGATTCGTGGAAGCGATGGGTGGAACGATAACGGCCGTGAACCGGCACCGACCGGTCGCGGCGCGATGTTCGTCATCACGCTGCCGGTCCGCCGTCAACGCGCTGCTGCCGGAAGAGGAAACCTGACATGAGCACCGGGGCCGGACCGCTGCGGGTCCTGGTGGTGGACGACGAGCCCGCGATCCGGCGGTTCCTGCGCGCCGGGCTGTCCAGCCAGGGCTACGTCGTCAGCGAGCTGGAAGATGGGCCTGCCGGCGGTCGACGTCGCGCGGCGCAAGGGCACCGACCTGATCGTGCTGGACCTGGGCCTGCCCGATATCGACGGGACCGAGGTCATCGGGCGCATCCGAGCCGGCGGTTCATCGGTGCCGATCATCGTGCTGTCCAGCCGCAGCGACGAGGCCGCGAAGGTCGATGCGCTGGACCTCGGCGCCGACGACTTCGTCACCAAGCCGTTCGGCATCGACGAACTTGCTGGCGCGGATCAGGGCGGCGCAGCGCCACCGCCTGCAGCGGGAGGGCGAGACGCCGATTTTCCGCAGCGGCGACCTGACGGTCGATCTGGTGCGCCGGATCGTCACGGTGCGCGGCGCAGGAAGTGAAATTCTCGCCGCGCGAATACGGCGTGCTGCGGCTGCTGGTGCAGCACGCGGGCAAGGTGCTGACCCACAAGATGATCCTGCGGGAGGTCTGGGGCGCCGATACCGACGTGCAATATCTGCGCATCTACGTCCGCGCGCTGCGCCAGAAGATCGAGGCCGACCCGGAACGGCCGGTTCATATCCTGACGGAAACGGGCGTGGGCTATCGGTTGCGGATCAACGACCAGGATCACTGACCCGGATGGACATCGCCGACTTTCTGACGCCTGACCGGATCCTTCTGGATCTGCGGGCGCGCGACAAGCCGCAACTGATCGCGGAGATCGCCCGCGTCTCTGCCCGCGCTGGTGCCGTGCCTTGACGCCGAGACGGTTGAAGCCGCGCTGCTGGCCCGCGAACAGCTCGGCTCCACCGGTCTGGGCAACGGCTTCGCGCTGCCGCATGCTCGGATTGAGGGATCTCCAGTCAACGTACCGGGTTGTTCGTGCGGCTGGCAAAGCCGATCGACTTCGACGCGATCGATGGCAAGCCGGTGCGCCTGGTGTTCGTGCTGCTGATCCCCGCTGGAAAGCACGACGCCCCATGTCGCGGCTCTGGCCGCGATCTCCCGCCGGTTCCGTGACGCTGACCTGGTGACGAATTTGCGAAGGCAAAAACGCACGGCGGAGGCCTACAGGTTTTCTGACGAGCAGTTAATGCGGCACGGCACCATCTTGTGAGTCTAGCCGGTGTCGTCTACGTTCCCACCTACCGCTTCGATATGACGGAGGTGAGCCATGGACGGATCAATCTCCCGGCGCGGGGTGATGGCCGGAGCGGCGGGCGGCGTCGCCCTCGCCGGTCGCTTCGCGCGCGGATGATACAGCGCCAGCCACAGGTAAGCCGGGCGGGTGGCCCTGTGCCTGTCACACTGCGGGTCAACGGGCGAAACACTGAAGCTGACGATTGACCAGCGGACGTCGCTGCTGGATGCGCTGCGCGAGTACGCGGGACTGACCGGCACCAAGAAGGGTTGCGACCGCGGCGCCTGCGGGGCCTGCACCGTGCATCTCGATGGGCGGCGGGTGGTGTCGTGCCTGACCCTGGCTTCGCGCTGCCAGGGCAAGGAGATCACCACGATTGAGGGCTTGGCGCCCGAGGGGCATCTGCATCCGGTGCAGGCGGCGTTCATGGAACATGACGGGCTTCCAGTGCGGCTACTGCACGCCGGGGCAGATCATGTCCGCCGCGGCCCTGATCAAGGAAGGCCACGCCGGCAGCGATGCGGAAATCCGCGAATGGATGAGCGGCAACATCTGCCGCTGTGGAGCCTATCCGAACATTGTCGCCGCGGTGCGGCAAGCAGCGCGGGAGGGCTAGGATATGCAGGCATTCACCCTGACCCAGCCCAAGGACATCAAAGCCGCCATCGCCGCCGCGGCGGAGGACGGCGCCAGGTACATCGCGGGCGGTACCGACCTGCTGCAATTGACGAAGGATAATGTCGAGACGCCAGCACACCTGATCGATCTCGAGCCGCTCCGGATGTCAGCGATCCACACCAACCGGGACGGGCTGCGCCTTGAGCCGCTGGCCCGCATGAGCGACGTCGCCGCGCATCCCGAGGTGGTCAAGGGCTGGCCGGTCCTGTCGCAGGCTTTGTTGGCATCCGCCTCGCCCCAGGTGCGCAACATGGCGACGATGGGCGGCAATCTGCTGCAGCGCACGCGGTGCGGATACTTTCGGGATACTGGTTTCGCGTGCAACAAACGTGTTGCTGGGTCCGGTTGTCCCGCGATCCACGGCGAGAACCGTATGCATGCGATCCTTGGCGGCAGCGACCAGTGCATTGCCACCTACGCCGGCGACATGGCGGTCGCGATGGTCGCGCTCGATGCAACCCTGGAACTGACCGGACCGGGCGGAAGGCGGACGGTGCCGATCGATGAGTTTCACAAGGTTCCCGACAACACACCGCATATCGAAACCATCCTGCTACCGGGCGAGATGATCACCGGGATCGACATCCCGGCATCCCCGGCAGCGCGGCGCTCGTATTATCTGAAGGTGCGCGACCGGGCGAGTTTCGAGTTTGCCCTGGTTTCCGCGGCGGTAGCGCTGGATCTGGACGGTGGGACCATCCGCGCCGTTCGGGTTGCCGCCGGTGGCGTCGGCACCAAACCCTGGCGCCTGCCGGAGGTGGAGGCGGCGCTGACCGGAAAGCCAGCCGATGCCGCCACGCTGCAAGCGGCCGCTGAGCAAGCCGGTGACGGTGCCAGGCCGGCATCCATGAACGGGTTCAAACTGATTCTGCTCCGCCGTACCGTGCTGCGCGCCCTGCAAACCGTCTCGGCCTGAAGGAAGAAGCACCATGGCAATGCTCGGAAAACCCCTCAATCGTATCGATGCCCGTCTGAAAGTGACCGGCGCGGCGAAATACGCGGCCGAGTTCGGCGTCCGTGGCGTCGTGCATGCCGTGCTGGTGCAAAGCACGATCGCCGCCGGATCGATCGCCGGCTTCGATCTGAAGGAAGCCGAGGCGATGCCAGGCGTCCTGGCAATCATTACCCCAGATAACGCCGGCCGGCTGACCCATCCGGAAAAGGTGCCGCAGGCGGTTGCCGGCCCATTACTTCAGAATAAAGAAATCCTGTTCAACGGCCAGCATGTCGCGGTTGTCGTCGCCGAGACGCTGGAACAGGCCCAATCGGCGGCGTCAGCGGTTCACGTGACCTACCATCGCGGCGAGGCTGCCACCTCGATGGATGCCATCCTGGGTCAGGCCTACAAGCCGAAGCACTTTCGCAATGGCGCGCGGCCGCCTGATTCCAACCGTGGCGACCCGGACGGCATATTCAACAGCGGCGCGGCAAGTATTGACGCGACCTACGTCACGCCCGTCGAGCATCATAATCCGATGGAGCCGCATGCTACGATCGCGGCATGGGATGGTGACAAGCTGACGGTCTGGACCACGACCCAGGGCATTGGCGGCACACAGGCAACCTTGGCCGGCCAGTTCGGACTCGACAAAGCCAATGTGCGGGTGATTTGCCCCTATCTGGGGGCGGGCTTCGGGTCCAAAGGCAATACCTGGCCACCGGCGACGCTCGCGGCCCTGGCCGCCAGAAGTGTCAAGCGTCCGGTGAAGTTGGTGCTGTCCAGGGCGCAGATGTATACGTCGAATGGGTACCGGCCGCGAACGGTGCAGAAGCTGAAGGTTGCGGCGGACATCAACGGAAATCTGATATCTCTTCGACATGACGGCTTCACTTCGACGTCGCAGCCATCGCTGGGCGAATACTCCGAACCGGTCGGGCTGGCGACCGAAATGCTCTACGCCTGCCCGAACGTCGCGGTGACGCACCGGTTGGTCGCGCTGAATGCGTCACTGCCGACATATATGCGGGCGCCGGGCGAGGCATCCGGCGTTTACGCTTTGGAATGCGCAATGGATGAGGCGGCCGTCGCGTTGAACATGGATCCGATCGAGTTCCGCTTACGGAACCACGCCGAGACCGACCCGCACGAGAACAAGCCGTTCGCCAGCAAGGCCCTGCGCGCCTGCTACGAACAGGGCGCGAAGGCTTTCGGCTGGGATAGGCGGACCGCGGCGCCCCGCTCCATGCGGGATGGCAATACCCGGGTCGGTTGGGGCGTCGCCACCAGTACCTATCCGACCAACCGCATGCCGGCTTCGGTAAAGGTGCACATGGATCGCGCGGGTAATGTTGTCGTCCGCTGCGGAACCCAGGATATCGGGACCGGCACCTATACGGTAATGACCCAGTTGGCGTCTGACACCTTGGGCGTGCCGATGCAGCGCATCCGTTTTGAGCTTGGTGACTCCGACTTCCCGCCCGCTCCGGTCTCCGGCGGTTCGATGACCGTCGCCAGCGTTGCCCCAAGCGTGCAGGCGGCTTGCCTGGCACTGTTGGACAAGGTTAAGGATATGGCTCTCGCGGATAGCAGTTCCGGATGGCATGGCCAGTCGAGGGATGCGCTGCAGGTGCGCGACGGGATCGTGGTTGGGCCGGACCGGCGCGTACCGGTCTCCACCCTGCTTGAGCGGAGTAATCATCCCTTCGTCGAAGCAGAGGCATCAACCCGGCCGGGCGAGGAAAAGCAGAAATTCTCGATGCATGCATTCGGGGCACAATTCGCCGAAGTTCGTGTGGACGCGGACCTTGGCACGATCCGGGTCAGTCGCTTCGTCGGAGCTTTCGACGCTGGGCAGGTGCTGAACGCAAAGACCGCGCGCAGCCAACTGATTGGCGGTATCACCTACGGAATCGGCATGGCGCTGCTGGAGGAGACGCTGGTGGATGGCGAAACCGGACGCATCGTCAATTCCAACGTCGCGGAATACGTTATGCCGGTAAACGCGGATGTGCCTGACATTCAGACAATCCTGGTGCAAAACGACGAGAGAAACTCCAATCCGTTAGGAGCGAAAGGCATCGGCGAACTTCCCATGGTCGGTGTCGCGGCCGCGATAGCGAACGCGGTGTATCACGCGACCGGCGTTCGGGTCCGCAAGGTACCGATCCGGATAGAGGACCTCCTGGTCTAGGATTATCGGCGTCCCGGTCGGTTTCTCAGCCATCTGCCGGGCGAAGGCCGCCTTGCTTTTCGATGAACGCGGCGATCTCCGAAACACCCTTGCCGGCGCGGACGTTGGCGAAGACAAAGGGACGGTCGCCACGCATCTTCCTGGCGTCCCTGTCCATCACCTCCAGGCTCGCACCGACATAGGGTGCGAGGTCGATCTTGTTGATGACAAGAAGATCGCTTCGCATGATGCCGGGTCCGCCCTTGCGGGGAATTTTGTCGCCGGCCGAGACGTCGATCACGTAGATCGTCAGATCCGCCAGTTCGGGACTGAAGGTCGCCGCCAGGTTGTCGCCGCCGGATTCAATCAGGATCAGGTCCAGCTTGGGGAAGCGCTTGCGCAGGTCGGCGATGCCAGCCAGGTTGATGGAGGCATCCTCGCGGATCGCCGTGTGCGGACAGCCGCCGGTTTCGATCCCCAGGATACGCTCGACAGGCAGCGAACCGGCCCGGGTCAGGAATTCCGCATCCTCCTTGGTGTAGATGTCGTTGGTGATCGCCGCTATATCGTAATGACCTCGGAATTGCTTACACAGCGCGTCCATCAGCGCGGTCTTGCCGGTGCCGACGGGGCCGCCGACGCCAACCCGAAGCGGGCCATGCGGAGATTTCGTCATGAGCGGAACAGCCTCGTGTACTGGGTTTCATGCCGCATGGCGGCAAGGTCGGATCGAAATGCGCAGCCGCCAAGATCGTCGAGTGTGGTGGATGTTGTTTCGGCTGCAACTTCCAGGATCGCGGGTTCCAGTGCCGCGAGAACCCGCAATCCCGCGGTCTGGCCAAGCGGCACAAGCCGGACGGCGGCTGAAATAAGGTTGCTGGTGAAGGCCTGCAGGAACCCAGCGGCGGTGGCTCCCTCAGGGATGCCATGCGCGCCGGCGACCGCTCCAACCGCCACCGGGTAAGGAATTCGTTCGGGGGCGGCCGGAATACCCCAGGGAGCGGCGGCGAGCATGAATGCTTTGCCCTGATCAAGCGACTCGCCCCGGCGCTCCCGGCCCGAGGCGCTCGCGTAGGCCAGGTCGGCGATGTCCGTCAGCACGGCCAGGTCCGCATGTGCTCGGTATGCATGCCGCAGCAGGATGGTGTCAGCGCGGCCGGTTCCATTTGCAATGATCTCGGTCAGCCAGGAAACCAACGTGGTCTCATCTGCAACGTCACCGGATTCGACAGCCCATTCCAGGCCGTGCGAGTACGCAAAGGCGCCGGTAGGAAACGCCGGGGACAGCCATGCGATAAGCCGCAGAAGCGCCGCCGGCGTCGCCACTACCGCCGGTATCGATGTGCGGAGGCAATCTGCCTCATGCGCCGCGGAAGCAGGGCCGCTGCATGGGGCAGCTTGGCGGGAAGCATCGTCAGGCGTGATGGTGGTCGTCATCGTCGCCATGGTGATGATGATGATGACCGCCGCCTGAATAGGCACCGGCCTCCGGATCGAACGGCGCCTGGATCAGGTCAACATGGCCCCCGAGCCCTTCAACCATCTCGCCGATTACATGGTCCGCGCGGATGCGGATATGTTCACCCAGCAACTGGACCGGCAGGTGACGGTTGCCCAGGTGCCAGGCGATCCGAACCAGATCGCCCTCGTCATGCGCATGGATCTCCATCAGGTCCTCGGCTTTCGCGCAGACCCGGACGATGCCGGTCGCGGTCTGCAATCCATCACCGTCGCGCAGCCGCACCGCCTGAGGCAGGTCGATCAGCACCTCACCGCCCAGCACCGTTGCCAGAACAATACGGCGCCGGAACCGGCGGTCGTAGTCGATCAGGACACAATCCACCTCCCGCGCGGCATCCCAGCTTCCGGCCTGCAGGATCTTCTCAACCCGCATCAAAACAGGAAATACCGTTGCGCCATCGGCAATATTGTCGCCGGTTCGCAGGTCAGCAGGACCCCGTCCGCCCTGACCTCATAGGTCTCGGGATCGACCTCGATGTCGGGTGTCGCATCGTTGTGGATCATCGCCTTCTTGCCGATCCCGCCGCGCGTGTTGGACACCGCCACCAGCCCTCGCTCCAGGCCCAGGGCCTTGCCGATGCCCGCTTCGATCGCGGCACCCGAAACGAAGGTGATGCAGCTTGCCGCCATCGCACGGCCGACCGCTCCGAACATCGGGCGGTAATGCACCGGTTGCGGCGTCGGGATAGAGGCGTTCGGATCGCCCATCGGCGCACACACAATGGATCCGCCCTTGATGACCAGATCGGGCTTCACGCCAAAGAACGCCGGCGACCACAGCACCAGGTCCGCCAGTTTACCCGCCTCGACCGATCCAACCTCGGCGGCAAAACCCTGCGCGATAGCCGGATTTATGGTGTATTTGGAGATGTACCGCTTGACGCGGGCATTATCGTTGCGCTCCGAGTCGCCGGAAAGGCTGCCCCGTTGCGTCTTCATTTTGTGCGCGGTCTGCCAGGTCCGGATGATCACCTCGCCGACGCGGCCCATGGCCTGGCTGTCAGAGGACATCATCGAAAGCGCGCCAAGGTCGTGCAGGATATCCTCGGCGGCAATGGTCTCCTTTCGGATCCGGCTTTCCGCGAAAGCGACATCCTCCGGGATAGAACTGTCCAGGTGATGGCAGACCATCAGCATGTCCAGGTGCTCATCCAGCGTGTTGGCGGTGTAGGGACGCGTGGGATTGGTGGAGCTTGGCAGCACGTTCGCCAGACCGGCGACCTTGATGATGTCTGGGGCATGCCCGCCGCCCGCACCTTCCGTATGGAAGGCGTGGATGGTGCGCCCCTTGAACGCGGCGATGGTGTCCTCGACAAAGCCGGACTCGTTCAGGGTATCGGTATGGATCATTACTTGCACGTCAAAACGGTCGGCGACCGCCAGGCAGTTGTCGATCGCGGCGGGCGTGGTGCCCCAATCCTCATGCAGCTTCAGGCAGCTTGCGCCAGCGCGCAGCATTTCCTCCAGCGCCTGGGGCTGCGATGCGTTCCCTTTGCCGGCAAAGGCGATGTTGACCGGCAACCCCTCGGCAGCCTGCAGCATGCGCGCAAGGTGCCATGGTCCGGGCGTGCACGTGGTAGCCGAGGTGCCGGTGGCAGGACCCGTCCCCCCGCCGACCAGCGTGGTCATGCCGGCGACGATCGCGTCATCGATCTGCTGCGGACAGATGAAATGAATATGGGAATCTATTCCGCCGGCGGTCAGGATCTTGCCCTCGCCGGCGATGACCTCGGTACCCGGCCCGACAATGATGTCGACGCCGGGCTGGACGTCGGGGTTGCCGGCTTTGCCGATCCTGGCGATGCGGCCATTGGTGATGGCGACATCAGCCTTGACGATCCCCCAATGGTCGATGATCAGCGCATTGGTGATCACGGTGTCGACGGCGCCCTGTGCCTGGGAGAACTGGGACTGGCCCATGCCGTCGCGGATGACTTTGCCGCCGCCAAACTTTACTTCGTCGCCGTAGACGGTGAAGTCCTTCTCCACCTCCACGATCAGGTCGGTATCGGCCAGGCGCACCCTGTCGCCGGTGGTCGGCCCGAACATGTCGGCATAGGCGGCGCGGGTGATGCGGGCCATCAGTCCAGCGCTCCCATGACTTCAGCACGAAACCCGTACACCGTCCGGTTGCCACGATAGGGCACCAGCGTGACCTCCCGTGTTTGTCCAGGTTCAAAGCGCACGGCGGTGCCGGCGGCTATGTCCAGGCGCTGGCCCTTCGCCACGCCACGGTCAAACGACAGCGCGGCATTGGTTTCGGCGAAGTGGTAATGGCTGCCCACCTGGATTGGCCGGTCCCCGGTATTGGCCACGGTCAGCACGGAACGCGGCAAGCCTGCGTTCAGTTCGATGTCGCCTGGTTCGGGAAGCAGTTCACCGGGGATCATGGACGGTCCTGTCTGTGGCGCGGGTGTCTGGGCAGCAAGTTGTATGCCATGCGGTACGACTGGTCACCAGGCGGCTTTACTTGGCCCCTACCGTATCGGCTCATGCACGGTCACCAGCTTCGTCCCATCCGGGAACGTCGCCTCCACCTGCACGTCGTGGATCATCTCCGAAATCCCCGCCATTACCTGATCGCGCGTCAGCACCTTCGCCCCCGCCTCCATCAGGTCGGCGACGCTGCGCCCATCCCTGGCACCCTCGACGACAAAGTCGGTAATCAGCGCAACCGCCTCCGGGTGGTTCAGCTTCACCCCGCGCTCCAGTCGCCGCCGCGCAACCATCGCTGCCATGCTGATCAGCAGCTTGTCTTTTTCTCGCGGAGTAAGATTCATTCCGGTCGTTCCATCCGTCGATCAACATAGCCATACGCGAGGCAGCGGGCGATCTTCCCGCAATAACGCCAAGGCGGCAATCACCAGCGCCCGCACTGACGCGCTGTCGCGCCCCAGCATGCGAGCGACCAACATTCCGTTCCACGCGCTGGCGGCTGCCTCCACGCCACGCGGGGTGTGCCGCACTTGGGCCAAGGGTTCGTCAGCCAATGCAAAACAGGCGGGTTCAGGCAGACATTCCCACGCAGCCCGAAGCGGCTCCAGTTTTCCCTCCGCATCCGGCGCCACATGGACCAGCGTTGCCACGACCTTTGCCCCGGCGCCGATCGCCGTTCGCTGCAACATGTCGTCGATCTGGCCGTCGATGCGGATTGCGTCGTGCAGCAGCAGTTCGCCGTCGCGCCGCACCTGGATCAGGTCGCGAAGTCGCCCCTGCCCTACCTTCTCTCCCATCGCCGTTCGTCCGAAGACCAGCGTCTCGACGCCCAGGAAACGCGCATCCCCGGCTAGATCAATCTCCAGCCGGCGGTCCAGCGCGCAGCGGTCGAACAGGATCGTCTCCTGCGGCAGCCACTCCAGCGCCGCGCCGCCACCGGCCGTCAGTCGCGTGCGCACGCGGGACGGGGCATCGGCCGCTCTCGCCCGATAAAACCGTTCCGCCGCCTGGGCCGAGATCGTTGCCCGGGCACCGTCGCCCACCTTGACCGCGACGTCCAACCGATCGCCTCCGGCCACCCCGCCGCCGGTATTCAGCATCACCACGTCCATCCAGCCCGGGACGATGCGGCGTGGGAACCTGGCTTTCAGGCAACCCACCTGGCGCAGTTCGTCCAGCACGGTCTCCGGCCCGAATTGCTTGACCGCTACACGCAGTTCCCCCACCGCACGTTGCAGTACGCCCGGCTCGTCCCGCGGTTTGAGTTCAGACAGACAGCCGCCGTCGTACATCCGCCTCGTCGAGGTCCTCTCGCCGCCCCGTCAGCACGACATCGCCACGGTCCATCACCACCATGGTCTGCGCCAACTCCTGGGCGAAATCGAAATACTGTTCCACCAGCAGGATGGCCATATCGCCGCGTGACCGCAACAGCGCGATGACCCGGCCGATGTCCTTGATGATGCTGGGCTGGATGCCCTCGGTTGGTTCATCCAGCACGATCAGCCGAGGCTTCATGACCAGCGCCCGCGCGATGGATAGTTGCTGCTGCTGGCCGCCGGAAAGGTCGCCGCCGCGCCGGCCGGTCATCGATTTCAGGATCGGGAACAGGTCAAAAATTTCGTCAGGGACCTTGCGTTGTCCGCGCGGCAGGACCGCAAAGCCGGTCTCCAGGTTCTCCCTGACCGTCAGCAGAGGGAACACATCACGGCCCTGCGGAACCCACGCGATGCCCCGGCGTGCCCGGTCGTACATCGGCAGGCGGGAAATCTCCTCACCCTCCCACTTGATCGAGCCTGCCGAGATCGGATGGGCACCACAGATGGCGCGCAGCAAGGAGGTCTTGCCGACCCCGTTGCGGCCCATGACACAGGTAACGGCGCCGACTTCCACCTTGACGGACACGTTCCGAAGCGCGATCGCCGCACCGTAGTGCAGGTTGACGTTTTCTACGCTGAGCATTGGGCACTCTGAGGTTTGTTCATGGCTTGGCGGATGCGCGGATGCATCAGCGGCCCAGATACACTTCAATGACTTTCGGATCCTCGCTGACGAAGTCGAGCGATCCCTCGGACAGCACCGACCCCTCATGCAGGACAGTGACCTTCACGCCAAGAGCGCGGACAAAGGCCATGTCGTGCTCGACCACGACAACGCTGCGGGTGCGGTTGATTTCGCGCAGCAAAACCGCCGTCTGCTCGGTTTCGGCGTCGGTCATCCCCGCGACAGGTTCGTCGACCAGCAGCAATTGCGGCTCCTGGGCCAGCAGCATGCCGATCTCCAGCCACTGCTTCTGGCCGTGCGACAGGTCAGCGGACCGGCGGTTACGCTGGTCCTTCAGGCGGGTGGTCTCCAGGATCAATTCAATGCGCCGCTTTTCCTCGGCCGTCTCCCGCGCGAACATGGTGAACCGCGTGCCACGGTCGCCGGCCAGCGCCAGCAGAAGGTTGTCCCATACCGTGTGCGGCTCGAAGACCGTCGGTTTCTGGAACTTGCGCCCGATGCCGAGCGAGGCGATCGCCGGCTCATCCATCTTGGTCAGGTCGGTATCTTTGCCGAAGACGACCTTACCCGAGTCCGGCCGCGTCTTGCCGGTAATGACATCCATCATGGTGGTTTTGCCGGCGCCGTTCGGACCGACCATGGCCCGCATCTCACCCTCGTTCAGCGTCAGCGACAGCGCATTCAGCGCACGGAAGCCATCAAAGGTGACGGTGACGCCGTCGAGATACAGCAGCGTGTCTCCTTGGCTCATCCTGTGACCTCGTGCGCCGCGGCGACCGCGGGCGGTTCGGGTTCCGGCTCCTTGGCGGTGCGGCCTCGGAACAGGCCCATGACGCCGCGCGGCAGGAAAAGCGTCACGAAGATGAACATCGCACCCAGGGCGTACAGCCATACCTCCGGCAGCGCGCCGGTGAACCAGGTCTTGCCAAAGTTGACGATAAGGGCGCCGAGGATGGCGCCAACCAAGGTGCCGCGGCCGCCCACGGCGACCCAGATCACGGCCTCGATCGAGTTGCCGGGGGCAAACTCACTGGGATTGATAATGCCGACCTGGGGCACATACAGCGCCCCGCCAATCCCGGCCATGACGGCGGACAGGACCCAGACCACCAGCTTGTAGGATTCCGGGCGATAGCCGAGGAAGCGTGTCCGGCTTTCAGTATCCCGCACCGCGATCAGGATTTTGCCAAAGCGGGAGTCAACGACGAAACGGGCAAGCAGGAACTGTCCGCACAGCAACAGGGCGGAGATCACCAGCAAGGCTGACCGCGTCGAATCCGCCTGTACGTTGAAGCCGAGTATGTCCTTGAAGTCGGTAAGGCCGTTGTTGCCGCCGAAGCCCATGTCGTTGCGGAAGAACGCCAGCAACAACGCGTAGGTCAGCGCCTGGGTAATAATGGACAAGTAGACGCCGGTGACGCGGGAGCGGAACGCCAGCCAGCCAAAGATCCCCGCCAGGATTGCCGGCACGACGACCGCCATCAGCATGGCGAAGCCGAACCAACTGAAGCCGTACCAGTACCAGGGCAGTTCCTTCCAGCCGAGGAACACCATGAAGTCCGGCAGGTTCGGGTTGCCATAGACGCCTCGTGTCCCGATCTGGCGCATCAGGTACATGCCCATCGCGTAGCCGCCGAGCGCGAAGAACGCGGCATGTCCAAGCGACAGGATGCCGGCAAATCCCCAGACCAGATCAACCGCCAACGCCAGCATGGCAAAGCAGAGATACTTGCCGGCGAGCGCCAGGATATAGGTCGGGACGTGCGCGGCGGAGGTGACGGGCGTCATCTGGTTCAGCAGCGCCAGGACCAGCGCGGCACCAAGGACGCCGATGATCGTCAGATAACTGGTGCGATCGATTTTCATGCCTCCACAAACCGTCCCTTCAACGGGAACATGCCGCGCGGATTGCGCTGCACGAACAGGATCAACAGGATCAGCACGACGATTTTGCCGAGCACGGCCCCGGCGACCGGCTCCAGGAATTTGTTGACGATCCCCAGCGTCAGCGCGCCCAGGGTGGTGCCCCACAGGTTGCCGACCCCGCCGAACACCACGACCATGAAGCTGTCGATGATGTAGCCCTGCCCAAGGTTCGGCGAGACGTTGTCGATCTGCGACAGCGCGACACCGGCGATGCCCGCGATGCCGGACCCGAGGCCGAACGTCAGCGCATCGACCCAGGGCGTGCGGATACCCATCGCGGCGGCCATGCGCCGGTTCTGCGTCACGGCGCGCATCCGCAGGCCGAGCGACGTGTAGCGCAATGCCGCCATCAGGCCGGCCACCACGAGGAACGCGAACAGAATGATGTACATCCGGTTCCAGGTCAGCGTCAGGCCGCCCAGTTGGGTCGCTCCGCTCATCCAGGCCGGCGTATCAACGTCGCGGTTGTTGGCCCCGAATATCGAGCGCACCACCTGCTGCAACACCAGCGACAGTCCCCAGGTCGCCAGCAGGGTTTCCAGCGGCCGGCCGTACAGCCATCGGATGAGCAAACGCTCGACCGCGACGCCAACCAGGCCGGATGTCAGAAATGCGAGCGGCACGGCAATCAGCAGGCTGATGGCATACAGCGAGGGCAGATACGCGTGCATCAATTGCTGCACGACGAAGGTCGTATAGGCGCCGATCATGACCATCTCGCCGTGCGCCATGTTGATGACGCCCATGACGCCGAAGGTGATCGCCAGACCGGCCGCGGCCAGCAGCAACACAGAGCCCAGGCTGACGCCATAGTAGACGCTCTGCGCCAGGCTCCAGATTTGCAGAACATGATCGATCGATATGACCGCCGCACTCGCGGCATCGGCGACTGGGCCTGTCTGCCCGGCCAAAGTCGAGAGCAGGCTGCGGGAATTCTGGTCGCCGCGGGCACGCAGCACTCCGACCGCGGCCAGGCGCGCGTCCTGCTGCGCATTGGGATCAGACAGCACCGCGGCCGCTCGGGCTTGTTCCATCCTACGCTTGACCGAACCATCGGTTTCCTTGGCCAACGCCCGGTCGATCGCCGGTATCGCCGCTGGATCATGCGACTGGAATACCGCCTCCGCCGCTTCCAGACGCACCGAGGCACTGGCATCAAACAGCCTCAGGCTGCCAAGCGCGGCATCGATGGCGCCGCGCACCGAATTGTTCAGGCGGACCGGCTTGGCGCCAAACGCATCATCCGCCGTAACGGATGCGCCCGTCGCCGCGCTGACATAGCTGCCGTCGGCGGCCTTGATCAGCAGCGTCTTGGCGGTGGTGAAGTAAAGGGAGCCACCTTGCAACGCCGCAATGATCGTCGCGGCTCTTGGATTTCCCGACAGCGCCAGGTCTTCCACCCCCTGGCGCACGCCGTTGAAGCTGCCCGAGGCGATCTCGGCGAGTGGATCGTCAGCGTGGGCAGCCTGTGGCCAGCAAAGACCCGAAAGCAGCAGGAGAAGAAGCAGCACTCGTGCCATGCATGGACCCTAATCAAGAAGGATGCGGAAGCCCCGAAAGGGAGTCCTGGGAAAGAGCACCCGCAGGCAGAAGAAGGGGGCGGCCGGGAGGAACAGCCGCCCCCTTTCGGGCAATCAGGCCGTCAGGCCTTCTTGCCAGCGGTGCACGTGCCGGTCTTCACGTTGAACGCACCGCATTTCAGTGGTGCCCGCCAGTCGCCGATCAAATCCTTTGTGTCGGCGACGTAGGGCGACCATTCCTGGGCCACGACAAGCCCTGGGGTCTGGGAAACAGTATTGAACTGGCCGTCGGCCTGGATCTCTCCGATCAGTACTGGCTTGGTGATGTGATGGTTCGGCATCATCGCCGAAAAGCCACCCGACAGGTTCGGCACCGAAACGCCGATCAGCGCGTCGATGACCGCATCCGGATCAGTCGATCCGGCTTTTTCGACCCCCTTCACCCACATGTTGAAGCCAATGAAGTGCGCTTCCATCGGATCGTTGGTGGTTCTCTTCGGGTTCTTGGTGTATTTCTTCCAGGAATCGATGAACGTCTTGTTCTCCGGTGTGTCCATGCTTTGGAAATAGTTCCAGGCAGCAAGATGTCCCAGCAGGGGCTTGGTGTCGATGCCGGCGAGTTCTTCTTCGCCGACACTGAAGGCGACAACCGGGATGTCGGTTGCCTTGATGCCCTGGTTGCCGAGTTCCTTGTAGAATGGAACGTTGGCATCGCCGTTGATGGTGGATACGACGGCCGTCTTCTTGCCGGCGGAGCCGAATTTCTTGATCGACGCCACGATGTTCTGCCAGTCGGAATGGCCGAACGGCGTGTAGTTGATCATGATGTCATCGGCCGCGACACCCTTGGACTTCAGGTAGGCTTCCAGGATCTGATTGGTTGTCCGCGGATAAACATAGTCGGTGCCGGCCAGGACCCAGCGCTTCACCTTGTTTTCCGACATCAGGTAATCGACCGCCGGAATCGCCTGCTGGTTCGGCGCGGCGCCGGTGTAGAACACGTTGCGGCTGCATTCCTGGCCCTCGTACTGGACCGGATAGAACAGGATGCTGTTCAGTTCCTCGAATACTGGCAAGACGGACTTGCGGGAGACCGACGTCCAGCAGCCAAATGTCGCGGCGCATTTATCGACCGAGATCAACTGCCGGGCCTTTTCGGCGAACAGCGGCCAGTTGGAGGCGGGATCGACGACAACCGCTTCCAGTTTCCTGCCCAGCAGGCCGCCCTTGGCATTCTGCTGCTCGATCAGCATCAGCATGACGTCCTTCAGCGTGGTCTCGCTGATCGCCATGGTGCCCGACAAAGAGTGCAGGATGCCGACCTTGATGGTGCCGCCGCGGCGCCTGTGCCGCCGCCGGAGATGTCGCCGCCTTGACGGCACCGACCGCGGCCAGCGTCGCGGCCGCCACGCCGAGCCGGCCAAGCCCGCGGCGAGAGAGAATGGGTTCGTCCAGAGACATCAGTGCGTGTTCCCGTGCTTGTTTGTTGCTTAGGTTTCTCCGCTCTTAACGGAGGCGTGAGCGACCAATGCAACCCATGTGCCAGAAGCCCGGCGCGAATAACCAAGCATGTGCCGCTCGCTCGGTGCGCACGCATATCGTCGTGAATGCGGAACGCATCCTGGGGCGAGGCCTACTTCCACGACGCGCAGGCGTTCAGCGATGGCAAAAATCGCCCAATCTGCCTAGAAAGCCGCCACCCTTTTCGCACCTCGCGAACGAATGAAAATGCCTAATCTTTAATCGCTGCCGCCGGAGCGGGTCTTTGGC
>CAWBVV010000008.1:0-196585 GCA_963792345.1 uncultured Alphaproteobacteria bacterium | reverse complement strand
GCGAGAGAAGTGGGTGGCCGACGTTATTGATGAGGGGCGACGGCTGGTTGAGGAGGCTAAGGGTTTCGCGCGCGTCTGCGGCTGCCATGAGAGAACGACTGCGGGCTGAACGAGTGCGGCTACAGGCTGAACGAGTGCGACTGCAATCATCCCGAATAGGCGCTACTATCAATTTCCGCTCCGATTGTGGAGCCGAGGCTCCGCATCCCCAGCGTCCAGCCCTTTGGCGTGCAGCGCTGTGACCGCGATCCCTGAGACTGTCCTTGCACTGCTGCGTCAGTTCCCCGTGAGGAAATGCGCCGACCGCTTAAACCGTGTCCCCTGGCGGTTGTCGTCAATAGGTGCAGAAAGCCGCGTGACGCGGCTTTCGCTTTTCTGTAAAGGGGAATTTTGGCGATAGGGCGGCTACCCGATTCGCCGGAGATCATGGCCTAGACCAGCCCTGTGTAAGACCATTTACACGGACGGGGGTTGGTTGTCTATGCATATAAGGGAGGCATTTGTTCGCCAACCGAGCGATCTGAAGTTGCGTCAGTTGGAGACCGTTGCAGATTCGAGCGAGATGCTCGCTGACTTGTACGAGTTCGAGGAGATCGATGCGTTTTAAGATCATATACGATGGGCCACTACCGTCTGGCAATAAGCCTAGGCCCCGAGAGAAGTGGGAGATTAGGAGGCAGGTTGATGCACAACTCGCTGACCTATGGACTGAAAATCCTATCCTGAGCGGACTTGGGCTTAGCACCAAGGCGCTTATCCGGCGAGCTTCTTCGCGCCAGCGGGAGGGCCGCTACCGATATCAAAATTGAAGATTGATGTGACGCCGGATGACGATGTGCGAGCAGCGCTGACTAAACCATCTGTCATCGACGGTAAAAATTTCGTTCCTCTAGTTCGCCACTCCCTAGCTTTACAGTGTAAACTAGACATCCTATTTCTAAGGGCCGAAACTCCTGGTTCATTGATAACAAATAACGGTGACCTGGATAACCGCATTAAAATACTGTTCGACGGACTTAGGTCGCCACAAACTACATCTGAAGTTAACGACGAGATTATTGATGATACTCGACCATTTTATACTCTGTTAGAGAACGATGATCTTATAACTGGATTTTCCGTTCAGACTGACAGATTGCTGTCGAGACAAAACAAGCCCTCCGATCACGTAATGCTCGTCATAGAGGTTCTGGTCACTCCGGAACGTGTGACCGGACAGAACATGGCCTTCCTGGCAGATTAGGGCTGCGGTTAACTTTGCACTGACTTACTGGTTTTATTCGTTAGATTCGCCACCCGCCAACCCCCACTTTGCCCCCAGCCCATGCCCGACCTTCCGAATAACTCTTGTCGTACATCCGGTGCAGCGCCCCCAGGAACCGCTTGCTCAGACCGCATCGTAACTTCCCGTCTGCCGGGTCCAGCCCCTTATCGGTCATGGTCTGCCGGACGATCTCATCCGCCGATATCACCTCTCCACCAGCCCGGAAACGGCTTCCCGGATACGGCGTGATATCTCACCACTGGCGAAGATGTCCGATCGCCTAGCGTGCGGCGGCTGCTTGTCCTTGATCTCGGACAGATTGACGGACGGATCGAACAGACGAAGCGTCGCGTCGATGTGCGCGAGGTCCACCCGCATTTGCTGCATCCGGTCTTCCATGTCCGCAATCAGACCGGAAACCTCGGCACGTTTGGCGATCAGACCGCTTACTATGAATGACTGGGCCATGCACATATGATAGTGTGCCCCGCGCCAGAGCGCCGCTGCGGTGTGGTGGCGGTTGCCACCTAATACCGCAATATTGGCTTGGTCAGTACGCTTATTCTTGTGCGGTTGCTGCAGCCGGCGGATTTTGGCCTGGTATCACTGGCGACCGGCTTTATCGCTTCGGTTGATGCGCTATCGGCGATTGGCGTACAGGACGCGCTGGTGCGCGCGCCCGTGCTTAATCGGGCCCTGTACGACACTGGGTTTGGCCTAAGCGTCCTGCGTGGCATGTTGACGGCGTTGCTGGTTGCCTTGATCGCATGGCCGGTTGCTGGCTTCTTCAGTGACCCCAGGTTGTCGGTGGTGATGCTGGCTCTATCACTGGGAACGGTGGTAAGTGCCTTCGAAAATATCGGGATCATTGATTTTCGCCGCGACCTGGCATTCCGCAAAGAATTCAATATGCAGTTGTGGTCTCGGCTGGCTGGTGCCACTACGACAATTGCGGTGGCGGGGATTTGGCACACGTACTGGGCCCTTGTTGCAGGGATCCTGGTCTACCGGTTGGTTCGCCTGTCGCAGAGTTACGTGATTTCGTCGTATCGACCCAGGCTGGCGATCCGGGCATGGCGGGAAATCATTGGTTTTTCACTTTGGACCTGGGCGCAGACTATACTGTACCAGGTCCGCGAGCGTTCTGACAGTATTATCATAGGCCGCGTGCTGGACACGGCGCAGGTCGGAGTGTTCTCCGTTGGGACGGAACTCGGTTCACTGCCTACGACGGAACTGGTTGAGCCGCTGGGGCGGGCGCTATTCTCGGGTTTCGCGTCGCTGCACAACGCGTCGGCGGGGCTGGCCAACATGTTTGTTGGCGCGATCGAGTTGGGTTTGCTGGTTGTTCTTCCGGCAGGCGTCGGTATTTCGGTGATTGCCGACCCGATGGTACGGTTGTGTCTTGGGCAGAATTGGCTAGCGGCGGTGCCGGTGGTGCAAATTATGGCTGTCGGCGGGGTAACCGCGATCATAACGCAGTCCTGCGGCAATTTACTTAATGCTGTCGGCCGGCCGCATGTAATGTTCTATGCCGGTATGGCATCAACCGCTGTGAAGATAATCGCGTCGCTGGTGTTGCTACATTATCTCGGTTTGGCCGGTGCGGCGTTGGCAATGGTGATCTCAAACAGTGTCGACCTGATCCTATTACTACGGTCAACTCTATTCCGGATCGGTGTTCAACCTCGGCGATTGGCGGCTTGCATCGTCAGACCCGCCATCGGGACCATTGTGATGGTGGTAGTGCTGTGGCAACTGGGCATGGCCTGGACACCCAGCAATGGCAGCCAAACCACCGATCTCCTTCAAGACGCAGTGGTGCGGTCCGCGATCGGTGCCGCCTGCTACTGTGCCGCGGTTCTGGGAGCCTGGCTTTGGGCGGGAAAACCGGATGGGGCGGAGCGTTACGTACTTAGGGTGGCAGGGGATAGCTGGAGGCGTGTCCGCCGAAATGCCTGAGGAGACCGTGGGCTTCGATTTCGAGTCATGGCCCCATAGGATGTGGAACTTCCGTCCATGTCAGTCCCACCGGCCGGCTTGGCCGAAATTCCGCGGCCGTAGTCCCGCCTGCAGCCATGTAACCAGTGAATAAACATCGAATACAGGCACCCTTAACGCAGCCCTGAGCGCGTGCGCATAAGGTGGCATGTTCGTGCACTCCAACACGATCGCGCCGACGTCCGGATTCTGCACCATCAGCCGCCGTCCGGCGTTCAGGATGTCCTGTTCCGCCAGTGTGACATCCATGTCCTGCTTCTCCCCGAGGATCAGGACGCGGAAGAATTCCGCCCCGTCCTCCGTCCCGACGCAGGGTGTGTCGGCCGGGACCCCTGCCGCCTCAAGATGGCGCGGGGTCAGCGATGAGGCGGAGACGGTGATCACGCCAACCCGCTTCCCGGGGGAAGGGTCGCCTGGACCCACGGCACCTGGATCAGGGAACTTGTCGCCACCGGAACGCCGACATTGGCGGCGATTTCGTGCTGGAACAGCGACAAGAACCCGCAGTTGGTGGTGATTGCCTCGGCGCCGAACGACACCAGTTCAGCGGCGGCCTCCAGGAAGTCCGGCAGCAACCCGGCCGCGCCTTGAAGCACCACTCGTTCGGGGGCTGGCGCCCTTCACCACCCGGTACAGAACCGGAAACGGCCAGGTCGTAGCGTTGCCCATGTCGCCGGGGATGCGGGGAAACCGCGCCTCCAGCATCAGAATGCCGAGCGGGGCGCCGTAGATGGCTTTGCCGCCGGTGGCGACGCTGGATGTTGGGATCAATGTCATGAGGGTATCTTGCCGTGAACATGCGCGCGGCGCGAGTATGTTCGTCACGCTGTCAACGAGAGAGGAAACCATCATGGCCGAACGCCCCTTCACCCAGGCTGACCTGGATGTGCTGGCGCAGTGGGACACCCCCACCATCTGCAACGGGCTGGAGATCGTGGTGCCGGAGCGCCGCGCCATCGGCTTCACGGTGGAGCCGATGGTCTGCATCGACCCGAAGGCGAAGCCGATCGTCGGCGTCGCCCGCGTCGGCATGATCCGCTCCACCGAGCCGCCGCGGTCCAAGGTCACCGATCGGGCGGACTGGTATGACTATGTCGCGCGGGTGGACTTCCCGACCATCGCGGTGCTGCAGGACATCGACGGCCGTGTCGGCTACGGCGCCTATTGGGGCGAGGTGCAGTCCACCATCCACAAGGCGCTCGGCTCGATCGGCTGCGTGACCAACGGGTCGTTCCGCGATCTGGATATGTGGGCGCCTGGCTATCAGATGATCGGCGGCCGGATCGGGCCGAGCCACGCGCACGTGCATATGGTTGATTTCGGCAAGCCGGTGAATATTTTCGGCATGCAGGCCGCGCATGACGACGTGATCCATGCCGACTTCCATGGCGCGGTGGTGATCCCCGCCGATGCGGTACGCAAACTGCCGGCGGCGATCGACCTGGTATCGCGCCGGGAGGCGGTGATCCTGGAGGTCTGCCGGGCCCCGGACTTCACGCCGGCGAAGCTGCGGGAAGCCCTGCGGAAGTCCGGCGAGATCCACTAACTCGGCACGACGTACGCGCGGTCCGACTCATGACTCGCGCTTTCGGTCCTTCAGCCGCTGGAGGGCCTCGCCGACCATCCGGGTCGGTTCGTCGGTCTGATAGGCGCGAGACATGCAGCGGATGCCGGCTTCGATCGCGTCGTTGACCGGCATCGCCTCCCACTCGCGGATCAGTTCCTTCTGCAGCCGGATCGCTCTTGGGCCGGATTCCACGATCGATGCACCCATTGCGCCAGCGCCGCATCCAGTTCAGCGGCGGGAACGACTTTTTCAACCAGCCCCCAATCCAGGGCGGTGCGGGCGTCGATGTTGTCGCCGGTATAGAGCAGCAGCTTGGTCCGGCCCCAGCCGATCAATTGCGGCAACAGGGCGGCCTCGACCACCGAGGGCAGGCCGATCTTCACCTCCGGCATGCCGAACACCGCATTGTCGCTGGCGATGTGCATGTCGCAGGCCGCCATCACCTCCAGCCCGGCGCCCAGGCAGAAGCCGTTGACCCGGGCGATGACCGGCACCGGCAGGTCGCGCAACACCTTGCACATGCGATGGATCAGCGTCAGGAAATCGCGCGCTTTCGGCGGGTTCAGTGCACCGAGCTCGTGCAGATTGGCGCCGCCCATGAAGGCACGGTCGCCCTCGCCGGTGACAACCAGCACGCGCAGGTCGGGATCGTCCGCCAGAGCTGGTCACAGCCTCGATGAACGCCGTGATCTGCGCCTGGCCGAGGCAGTTCAGGCGCGCGGCATTGTCGATGGAAACGGTCGCGACGGCGCCGTCGCGGTCGCGACGGATGTCGGATGGTCATGCCTGTGTCCTCTGGTTCCAGCCGATCGGGCCACGGAACGGTCTCATATCCGGATAGCCGCTGACCGCCCAGGCGCCGTCCACCAGCAGGCTGGCGCCATTGACGTAGCTCGCATCATCGCTGGCAAGATACAGCGCGGGCGCGGCGATTTCCTCCGGCTGAGCCGGACGGCCCATCGGGATGCGCTGCTCGAACGCCGCCAGCGCGTCGGGATTGTCGAAATGCCGGCGGGTCAGATTGGTCTGCACCAGGCCCGGCAAAATCGCATTCACCCGTATACCAAATTCGGCGCAATTCCAGCGCGCCGTTGCGCGACAGCATCTCAACCCCGGCCTTGGCGGCGACATAGGCCGACCCGGCATGCATCGGCACATGGGCGTTCAGCGAGGCGATGTTGACGATGGCTGCCGCTGCCCTGGCGCATCATCTGCCGCGCCTGGTGCTTCATGCCCAGGAACACGCCCTTGAGGCACAAATCGACGGTGAAGTCCCAGTCCGCCTCGGCCAGATCGACGATGTAGCCGGCCGCGGGACCCGCCGGCGACGTTGAACGCCGCGTGGACCGCGCCGAACCGGTCGACGGCGGTGGCGACCAGCTCCTCGGCCGAAGCTTCCTTGGTAACGTCGCCCTCGATCCCGACGAAGCCGGTCGCCCAGGTCGTCGATCGGATGCAGGTCCGATCCGACGACTTTCGCACCCTCGGCCAGCAGCCGTTTGGTGATGGCCAGCCCGATGCCGGAGGCGGCGCCGGTCACCACCGCCACTTTGCCGGCGAATCGGTCATTGAACGCGATCATCTGCATCCTCCGCCCGGCGTTAAGGGTTTGGCAACTTTGCCGTGGTTCCGTGCCCGGGTTTCGACGGGAAGCCTGCATGGAAGTATCGGTCGGGATCAAGGTCGCCGCCCGCGGCCTGGAATGGGATGTGACCGAGGTCGAGCCCCTCGGCGCCGCAGCAGCGGGTGCGGCTGGCCTGCTCCGCGGGCGATCTGGCCGGCCTGGAATGGGACGTGCTGTACCCTGCCGAACCGCTGTCGATCCTGCGCACCGAACCGCGCCCGGACGAGGCCGGCCCGCTGGACGCCTGGCGCCGCTACCACATCGCCCGGCTGCTGGAGCAGATCCCCGGCGCGCCGGTGCCGCCTGGCCGGGTCGCGATCGAGGCCTATCAGCGCGTGCCGCTGCTGCGGGCGCTCGACATGGTGCGGCCGAGGCTGCTGCTCGCCGACGGCGTCGGCCTGGGCAAGACCATCCAGGCCGGGCTGATCGCCGCCGAACTGCTGGTGCGCCGGCGGGCCCATCGTATCCTGATCGTCTGCCCGCCTGGCCCGCTGCTGCGCCAGTGGGAGCAGGAGATGCGGGTCCGCTTCGGCCTGCGCTTCACCTGCATCGCCGACAGCGCCGGGCTGCGCGACGCTCGGCGCGGTCTGGAACTCGGCGGCAACCCGTTCGATGCGACCGCGCTGTGCCTGACCTCGATCGACTTCGCCAAGCAGGATCGCGTGCTGGCGGAACTGGAGCGGGTCGCCTGGGATCTGGTCATCATCGATGAGGCGCATCATTGCGTCGGCGAGGAAAACCAGCGCCGCCGCCTCGCGGAGGTGCTGGCGGCCAAGGCCGATGGGCTGCTGCTGCTGACCGCCACGCCGCATGACGGCTACGATCCGCATTTCGCCGCATTGATGGCATTGCTGGACCCCAGCCTGGTCGACGGCGCCGGCCGGCTGGTCGGGAACGGCTATCGGCGGCACGTGGTGCGGCGGCTGAAGTCGCACATCCGCACGCCATTCGGGCGCGCCGCTGTTCCGGGAACGGATTGTCGTCCCGGTTCGGGTCGATGTGACCGACGACCACGGCGGTGCGGGCTTTTCACAAGGCCCTGTCGGCGTTGGTTGCACCGCGGCTGCAGCAAGTCGCGCGACCGCAAGGGCTGACCGACGCACTGGCGTTCGTCAGTCTGCTGAAACGGTCGATGTCCACGATCGCCGCGTGCGTCGCGACCTTGCGCGTGGTGGCCGACCGCTATGGCACGAAACCAGCTGCGGAGCGGCAACGCGCGCTGCGCGCCTATCGGCGGCGAATGGCTCGGTTTGGCGTGCTGGGCAGCGACGAGGAAGCGGAGATCGCCGAACTGGAGGCCGAGGAGATGGCCGCCAGTCTGGCAGGAACCGCGGACGACCTGCGTGAACTGATCCGCCTGGGCGAGGCGGCGGCGGCGCACGATCCGAAGCTGGCCGCGCTGGTGCTGGAAATCCGGCTGATCCGGCTGCGCCATCCCGACGCCAATATCCTCGTCTATACGGAATATGCCGACAGCCAGCGCGCGGCGGTCGGCGGCGCTGGCCAGGCATCGGCGGCTCCGTGCTGACCATCAGCGGCACCGATTCCGAGGCCGACCGCACCCGGCGGCGGAACGCTGTGCCGAGGAAGACGGGATCGTGCTGGTCAGCACCGACTCGCTGGCCGAGGGGCTGAACCTGCACCAGCGCTGCTTTCACCTGATCCATCTCGATCTGCCGTACAATCCCAACCGGCTGGAACAGCGCAACGGCCGCATCGACCGCTACGGGCAGCGCAACGATCCGGAGATCCGCTACCTGTTTCTCGCGGGCACGTTCGAGGAACGGCTGCTGCTGCGGCTGATCGCCAAATACGAAAAGGCGCGGGCATGTCTGTCGTTCATGCCGAACACGCTGGGCGTCGGCGCCGATCCGGCCAGCCTGCACGAGCCGCTGTTCGCCGGCTTTGCCGAGGACCTGTTCAGCGTCGATGCCGCGGCTGATCCACTCGCTTGATCTGGCCGCCGAGGATACCGACAGCGAGGCCTATCGCGACCTGCTGCGGGAAATCGATCGGGCGTTCCAGAGCTTCGACCACATGGCGGTGCGCCACGGCTGGCTGTCCGGCGGCGAGGGCTTCGATCCGCGCGCCGCATCGGAGAGCCGGCGCCGGCATCGATCTGGCGGCCTTCGTTCGATCGGTTCTGGCGCCGGACGGCGGATGGCTACCGTGTGCCGCCCGCCTGGGCGCAGGACCTGGACGGGCTGCCGGGGTTCGACCAGGCGAGCCGGATCGTGCGGCTGACGGACGATCCCGAGCAGCTTCGGGATCAACGCGGGCGGGACCTGATGTTTCCCGGGCGGTCGCATCCGCTGACCCGGCGGGCGATCGCCTCGGTGAGGACAGGGCGGGTCAGCGCGGCACGCGGGCGACGCGCCGTCCTTGCTGATGACCTATGCCGTCGAAGCCGGGTCGCTGCTCCGTTCGGTTTTCGGCGCTGCGTTGTTCCCCGGATGGTGCGATCGCGGAACAAGCTGATTTTCTTGCGCTGGCAGATGAGCCGGTGCGCCCGGACGGGCTGTGGCAAAAGCATGTTTGCCTCCTGGGCGCCGGAAGCGATCGTGGCGGCCGGTGTCGCGCGCGATGCAGATCGCCGAACGGATCGTCGACTGCCGCTGCCGCCGCGCTATCAGGATCGGCTCGAGCGCGAAGCAGCAGCCGGTCCGACGCCTGGCTTGTCGACGGCGCAGCATCGAACTCTGCGGACCGGTACGCTCGCGTGACCGCAGACCTGTTCGACGCCAGCACCGGCAAACGACTGGCGCTCGCTGCGACGATCCCGAACAGCGGCTGGCCGCCTCTCGCCGCCGATCCGTCGGTCCCGCTGCAGCAACGTCGCGAAGCGACCGCAGCGCTGGAGCAGTTGCACGGCCAGCGCGACGACTGCCTTCCCGCGGCCGACAATGCGAACGCTGGGCATGCTGATGCTGGTGCCGTGACGCTCGATCTCGACGATTGCATTCTGTCGGGGTCCGCTATGACCGAGCAGTTCCTGCGGGACGGTCTCGCGCGCGGTCGTGGCACTTCGAGCCTGGCGGCGCGGCGGCTGGGATAGTTCTGCGCGCGATCATTGCGGACCGGCGGAGCGCAGCGGGTCCATCAGCATGTCACGACCAATCTCGCCGCCGCCCTCGGCTATGGCCGCCCGTTGCGCCAGCGACCGTGGTCACCACACGGGAAGGACAAGAGGACGGCGGCTGGGTGTTGCCCGGCAGCAACGGGCAGCGCCTGCGTGCCTGGTCAATTGCCAGCGATGTTGATCTGGATGGGGCCGGACGGTCAGCCGCGCGCCTATCGCGATCCAGCCCCACGCGCATCGCGCAGCGCGTCCTGCTGGCCCGTGGCGAGCGGGCCGGCCTGCTGACCAACGGCGAGGTTGTGCGCGCTGCTGCTGTGCGACCCCTCGCGGGCGGACAGTCACCTGTCCATCGGCATCGAGCGCGTGGCGGCAGGCGCCGCTGCCGCCCGACTCGTTCCGTGTGCTGCAGGCGCTGGCCGGAGCGCGAGGGCCTGCCACGGCTGCCCGCGCGTCCTGGAAGCCGCACGGCTGCACCAGGTTCGGGTCACCACCGATCTGCGCGCGCCAGGCGCGAGAAGCGATCGTCGGCTTCATCAATGCGCTGCCAGACCGAACCGGCCTCGATCCGGCTATGCTGTGGCACGAGGGCCTGATTCTGGTCTACCGCCTGCTGTTCATCCTGAAGCTGGAAAGTCCCGCCGAAGCCGGGAAGCGGCTTCAGCTTCGCCTCCACCCGGCTGTGGCGTGAGGCGCTGTCGCCGAACCAAGCGCTGGGGCCATTGGTACGGCGCCATCTGGATCAGGGGCATGATACCGGGCGACATGCTGGAGACCGGCCTTCGCACGCTGTTCGCGATGTTTCGCGACGGGTTGCGTTGCAGTGAACTGCAAATCGCGCCGCTTGGGGGTGCGCTTGTTCGGCGCGGACACCACGCCGTGTGCTCGACCGGCTGGACTGGGGCGATCGCGCGGTAGCAATCCTGCTGGATCGGCTGATCTGGATCATGTCCCCCCGCGGCGAGCGAACGCGGGTGCATTACGGCTCGCTCGATGTGGAAGACCTTGGCAGCATCTACGAAGGATTGCTGGAGCAGGAGCCCGGGATCGCGGCCGGACCGCTGATCCGGCTACGCCGCGGCAAGACGGAGGCCGTTGTTGCTTCGGACGGGCAGGCCAGTCGACATCGCCGCCCGGACAGTTCTTCCTGCGATCGGGAGCAGGCCGCAAAGCCTCGGGATCGTTCTACACGCCGCACGAATTTGTTCGTTTCCTGGTGCGCGAGACGCTTGGACCCTAAGATCGCGGCACTCAGCCCGCCAGACGATCCCCATCCCGCGAAGCTACTGACGCTGAAAATCGTCGATCCCGCGACGGGCAGCGGCCATTTTCTGGTCGAGGCGTGCCGCTATCTTGGCGAGGCGCTGCTGACGCGCCTGCCGGCTGTGCGATGAGCGCGGATTGCACGACCGCATCGCCGCGCTGCCCGACCCTGAACAAACCATCGTCGCCTACCTGCCCAGCCGAGGGTTATCCGAGGCGCGGGCGCGTGCGATCTGCCGTCGCCTGGTCGCGGTGCATTGCCTGTATGGTTGCGATCGCAACAAACTGGCGATCGAACTGGCGAAGCTTTCGCTATGGCTTGAATCCTACGCCGAAGGCCTGCCACTGACCTTCCTGGATCATCGGCTGGTGCACGGCGATGCGCTTACCGGACCATTCTTTGCGTCCCTGGCGACCTTGCCGGTGACCGGAGGACCGCTCGATCCGCTGCTGGCGCGCGGTGTGACCGACCGCGTTGGACGCCAACCTGACCGCTCGCGCGTCGGCTGGTGGCGCAGCTGAACGCCTCGATCGGGCGCGATATGTCCGATCTGACGGCAAAGCAGGCGGCCAAGGCTCGGCTGGACCAGCTGCTCGCCGCCGCTGCGCCGCTTGGCGCAAGCCTGGGCGGGCGCGGCGATGTTGCGCGAGCGCGACAGCGACGACGTCTGGCTGGCGTTGGCCGGCCACGTCGCTGCAACTGGATCCTGGCCGGATGCGTTGACGCACGCGTCAAGTCGGCGTTGCTGGCGGCAGGGACTGATGCGGTGTGCCTGGGACCTGGCTTTCCCCGAAGTCTTTCCCGGCGGTTTCTCGGTCGTGCTTGGCAATCCACCTTGGGACGTGGTGCTGCCGAATACCAAGGATTTCGTCGCCAACTACGATCCGGCCGTCCTGGAAGCGCGCAACCCGCCGATGCGCGCCGCGATCGAGTTATCGGTGCTTGCACGGCCCGGCGTCGCGGCCGCGTTTGAGGCCTACCGGCAAGGTTTCGACCGGATCAAACGTATTGCCGGCCGCCTGTACCGCCATCAGCGCGCCGCACCGGGCGGCAGACACGACATCGGGCAATCTCGACCTGTTCCGGCTGTTCGCCGAGCGCAACTTGAGGCTGAGCAGCCGCGGATGGCACGATCGGCGTGCTGATGCCCTCCGCCTTCCATGCGAATGAGGGAACCACCGGCGATCCGCCAGCTTGTATCTGCAGGAAACCGACCTGCAGTTGGTGCCTGTCCTTTGAAAATCGGCGGCGAATCTTCGACATCGACAGTCGATTTAAGTTCGATCTGATCGTCGCCCGCCGGCCGGGTCCGACCCGATCATTCCGCTGCGGCTTCTACCTGGATCGTATCGAGGATGCCACCGATCCGGACAAGATCATGACCTATGGCATGGATTTCCTGACCCGGACCGGCGGCGCCAGCCTTACACCGCTGGAACTGCGCGGCGCCGCGACCTGCATATCGCCGAGACGATGTTCGCGCCGCCGGACCGGCTGAGACACTGGTGTGCACGGCATGGCATCCGCTTCGGGAACGATCTGCACATGACCGCCGACGCGGCCTGTTTCCGGCCGCCGGCGCCGGCGACCTGATCCTGCACGAGGGCAAGACATTCCATCAATACACCGACTCTGGGATCAGCAAAGCCGCGCTACAGCGTCGCGTCCGATGCGATCAACCGGCGGTTGCCGAGGCAGCCGCAGCATTATCGGCTGGCGTTCCGCGATATTGCCCGGTCCAACGATGAGCGCACGATGATCGCCTGCATCGCGCCGCCAGGTCGGTCTTCGGCCACACCGCCACGGTCGAGAAAACCCCGGGCGCGCGCGGCCTGCGACGCGCTGACGCTGTGCGCGCTGTTCAACTCGTTTCCGTTCGACTGGCTGGTGCGGCAGAAGGCCGCGACGCATCTCAGTCTGTATCTTCTGCACGCTCTACCGGTTCCGCACTTTAGCGATAGGCAAGCCGATTTCGTGATCCGCTCGGCGTTGCGCCTGTCCTGCAACCATACCGGGGTATGATTGCGCTCTGGCGTTCACAGGCCGGGGGACGACGAAAGCCCGCGGGTTGGGCGCTGCGCGCGGAGGTCGATGCAGTGGTTGCGCATGCCTACGGGCTGGACCGGGGCCAGTACGATCATCTGCTGCATGGGTTCAGTCATCGTTCTGCATCCAGAAGTACCAGCGCTGTGTTTAGCCGCTTTCGATCGAGTTCGGTTGGGCGAGGACTGACAGCAGCTTCCGGATTTGACAGCGGCCGCCTGTTCATCAGCATCCGGATCTCAGTGCAAGTTTCGATAATGGCGAGAAATCAGGGAATTAGGCTTTCGTTAACCAGCACCCTTTAGTGTCGCGGGGACACGAAACAGGTTTGCGCGGAGCGGCTCGATCTCGCGCCGGAAACCTGTAACGCAGTGCAACAAGAACAATAAATGCAATGCCTTGGCGCGTTACAACGGGCAACAATCATTGACTCGGCGCGGGTGAACGGAACGGGCTAACGAGCATTATGGGCATCAGCGATTCCGCTTGTGCCGGACGGGATGCAATCTGATGGATGGCCTTGCCAGACTGCCGATTGCAGACCGATGCCTCGGCTTCGGCTGGCGCCAACGGACGCTGAAGACCGCGATCGACTGCGTCGGCGTCGGTGTCCACTCCGGCCGACGGATCAACCTGACCATCCGCCCAGCCGCTGCCGATCACGGCATCGTTTTCCGCCGCACCGACCTGGACCGCGTCGATCCAGGCCCGTTTTGACAATGTGATCGACACGCGGCTCTGCACCGTGCTGGCAGACCCGAGCATGCCCTCGGCCCGGGTCGGCACAGTAGAACATCTCATGGCCGCGCTGTCCGGCCTTGCTATCGACAACGCCTTGATCGAGGTCGACGGGCCCGAAATCCCGATTCTGGATGGCTCCGCCGCGCCGTTCGTGTTCCTGCTGGATTGCGCCGGGTCGGTCGAGCAGGACGCGCGCACGCCGTGTGATTGAATTTTGCCGTCCGGTTCGGGTCACCGCCGGTGAATCCTGGGCGGAACTGCGGCCGCTGGGCCCGTGTCCCGAGCGGTGCAGCCGATCCTGGAAATGGACTTGTCGATCGACTTCCCTGCCAGCGCGATCGGCCGCCAGTCAGCGTCTCTGCGTCTGACGCCGGACAGCCTTCCGGCATGAGATCGCCGCGGCCCGCACCTTTGCCCAGGCCGCGGAGATCGAGCAGCTTCATGCCGCCGGATTGGCGCGGGGCGGTAGCCTGGACAATGCGATCGTCGTTGACGGGGCGAACATCCTGAACCCCGGCGGCTTCGCATGGCGAACGAGTTCGCCAGCCATAAACTGCTCGACGCCGTTGGCGACCTGGCGCTGGCCGGTGGCCGCCTGCATGGCCGCTTTGTCGCGCACCGCACGGGCCACGAACTGAACAACCGCCTGCTGCGGGCCCTGTTCGCGGACGCCGCGCTTGGCGCATGGTCGCGACGAACCTCTCGTTGCCGCGGCCTGAGACGCCGACGCTTGCGTCGACCGATATCCAATTCTTCTTTCGCGCGCCGCCGCCGCCGCGCCGGTCACCCGCCGCTGTCAGCCGACGAAGCCGGTATTCGCGGATCGTGCCGGCATGATATAAGCCGCGCGATGAACACGAGTTGCCCTATGTCCGACCGATTCCGACGCGCCCTGTTTCTTGGAATAGCGCGCTTCTGCCGACTGCTGGCCGGCTGCGGGGCGAGTGACGACCAGCGCCAAGACCGGCCCCTGTTGGCCCGGTCGAAGACCTCTATAACAATGGCGTGGACGCCCTGAACGCACAGCGCTTCGCCACCGCCGATGATCAGTTCAACGCGGTGGAGCAGAACTACCCCTATTCATCCTGGGCGGTGAACGCCCAGTTGATGTCGGGCTACTCACGGTATCTGCAGAACAAATACACCGATGCGATCGGCACGCTGGACCGCTTCATCCAGCTGCATCCGGCTCATCGTGACGTCGCGTATGCCTATTATCTGCGCGCGCTGTGCTACTACGAGCAGATCGCCGATATTCAGCGCGACCAGAAAGGCACCGGAGCAGGCGATGAATGCGCTGCGCGAGGTGGTCAATCGGTTTCCTGACACGGCTTATGCACGCGATGCCAAGCTCAAGATCGACCTGTGCTTCGACCATCTTGCCGGAAAGGAAATGGAAATCGGCCGCTTCTACCAGAAGCAGCACCTGTATGAGGCGGCGATCGGTCGTTTTCAGCGGGTGGTGGACGACTTCCAGACGACCAATCATGCGCCGGAGGCGCTGGCCCGGTTGACCGAGATCTACCTCGCGCTCGGACTTAAGGATCAGGCACGGAAATCGGCGGCCGTCCTTGGGTATAACTATCCTGGCAGTGAGTGGTACGACGCCAGCTACACGCAGCTTGTCGATGACGGCATTGCTCATGCCGGCGACAGGGCACCGGGCGGAGCAGGCTGAGCGGCCCGGCTTCTTCTCTCGTGCCTGGCATGCGGTATTCTAACCGCGCCTCGCCGGAAGCGTGAGCGGCGCGGCGTGCTGACCGCGTTGTCAATCCGCGATGTCGTGCTGATCGAGCGTCTCGACCTGACGTTCGACAGGGGCTGACGGTGCTGACCGGCGAGACCGGGGCCGGGAAGTCGATCTTGCTGGACAGTCTCGGCCTCGCACTTGGCGCGCGTGCGGAAAGCGGCCTGGTCAGAGCTTCGGCGGAGCAGGCCAGTGTGACCGCGTGCTTCTCCTCGCCGAAGAATGACGCGGTCGCGGCTGTGCTGGACGAGCACGGAATGCCGGCCGAGGACGAAATCGTCCTGCGCCGGGTTGTGACCCGAGACGGCCGGTCCCGAGCGTTTGTGAACGACCATCCGGTAGGGGTCGGGCTGTTGCGGCGCGTCGGTGGGTGGCTGGTCGAAGTGCAGGGCCAGCACGAGCAGATGTCGCTTGGCCGATCCCGCCAGCCACGCCGGTCTTCTGGATGCGTTCAGCGTTCCGCCGGCACTGCGCGTCGCGGTGTCCGAATCGTGGCACATCTGGCGCGATGCGCTGCGGCGGCTGGAGCAGGCGAGAGAAGCGATCGCCGCCGCCGAACGCGACGAGGAATGGCTACGTCACGCTGTCGAAGAACTGCCGACGCTGGCGCCGCGAAACCGAATGAGGAGGAGACCCTCGCGCGCGAACGCCAGCGGTTGCAGCAGAACGAGCGGCGTGCCGAAGCAATTGCCGCCGCGCTGGCCGAACTGACTCCGCGTGACCGGCGTAGCGCCGGGCCAGCCGCGTCGTTGCGCTCGGCTCGCAGGTCGTTGCAGCGGCTGGCGCCGACCGGCCAAGCCGAAGGCGCCGGCGGCAACCCGGCGGAACCGGCGCTCGCGGCGCTGGAACGAGCGGAAGAGGCACTGGCCGAGGCGGAAACGCTGTTGACGCGCCTGATCGCTGATGCCGATGTCGATCCACGCCTGCTGGAACAATCGGAGGAGCGGCTGTTCGCTCTGCGGGCGGCGGCCAGAAAACATGGCGTCGCGGTGCCTGATTTGCCGGGGCTGCTGGATACGCTGTCCGCACGGCTGGCGGCGCTGGAGACTGGCGCGGCTGAGATCACGGCGTTGGAGCAGGCCGCACGGGACAGCAAAGATCGCTACGTGCTCGGCTGCCGCTCTTGTCCGCCGCACGCAGTGCAGCTGCCGGCAAACTGCAGAAAGCCATCGGCAAGGAGTTGCCGCCGCTGCGGCTGGACAAGGCCCGTTTCTTCGCAGAAGTCAGCAACGCTGCCGGAAGCAGGCTGGGGTCCTGGTGGCATGGATCAGGTGCGCTTTCTGATCGCTACCAATCCGGGGCAGGAACCAGGTCCGTTGGCCCGGATCGCCTCGGGCGGGGAACTCTCGCGATTGATGCTGGCGATGAAGGTGGTGCTGTCAGCGGGTTCGGCTGTCCCGACGCTGGTATTCGATGAAGTGGATTCCGGTATCGGCGGCGCCACCGCGGCAGCGGTGGGCGAACGGCTGGTTCGCGTTGCCGAGGGGCTGCAGGTGCTGGTGGTGACGCACAGCCCACAGGTCGCCGCCCGAGGAGCCGCACATTTACGGGTCGCGAAAGCGGTCACACGCGACCGCACCGCGACGACGGTCCATCATCTGACGCCGGACGCTCGCCGGGAGGAAATCGCGAGAATGCTGGCCGGCGAGATCGTTTCAGACGCTGCTCGCGCCGCCGCGGATGACCTGCTGCGCGGGCAACGGCCGCCGCAGGGCCTGTTGGTATGAAGCGCCGCAGCCTGCCTTTCCTGTCGTTAGGGGCTGAGCGACCCGCATTCAAATGGTAGAGTCCGATAGCCGGCCTGAGGTTGATTCGCTGACCGAGGCAGAAGCGGCGGAGGAACTTGCTCGTCTGGCCGAGGAGATCGCGCATCACGACGCGGCTTATCATACGCACGATGCGCCGGAGATTTCCGACGCCGATTACGACGCGCTGCGTCGCCGGAATGCGGCCATCGAAGCCCGCTTTCCGGCGCTGATCCGGGCGGATTCGCCTTCCACCCGTATCGGCGGGGCGCCCGAAATCGGGTTTTGCCAAGGTTCGTCACCGCGTGCCGATGCTGTCGTTGGACAACGCCTTCGATGCCACCGAATTCGCCGAGTTCTGCGCCCGGGCCAAACGATTTCTCGGCCGGACGCGAACCGCTGGTGTTCGTCGCCGAACCGAAGATCGATGGGCTGTCGATCAACCTGACCTATGAGGACGGGCGCTTCGTCCGCGGCGCCACGCGCGGCGACGGGACCGAAGGCGAGGACGTCACCGCGAACCTGCGCACGATGAAGTCGGTGCCGGACCAGCTTGCACGGCGACGCGCCGGCGCTGATCGAGATCCGCGGCGAGGTCTTCATGACCAAGGCCGACTTCCTGGCGCTGAATCAGGCCCAGGCCGAGGCGGGCGCAAGGTCTTCGCCAATCCACGCAATGCCGCCGCCGGCAGCCTGCGGCAGCTGGATGTGCGGATCACCGCCGGCCGGCCGCTGTCGCTGTTCGCCTACGCGCAGGGCGAGAGCAGCGAACCGGTGGCGGCGACGCATTGGGATTATCTGGAGCGCCTGAAGCGCTGGGGGTTCGAGGTCAACCCGCTGTCGCGGCGCCTGGAAACGGAGGCTGAGGCCGAGGCGTTCCAGAACGAAATCGGCCTGGCGCGTTCCGGCCTCGGCTATGATATCGATGGCGTCGTCTACAAGATCGACGACCTGGCGTCTGCAGCGCCGTCTGGGATTCGTCGGCCGGGCGCCGCGCTGGGCGATCGCCTGGAAGTTTCCGGCTGAACAGGCAACGACGGTGCTGCGGGAAATCCGCATCCAGGTCGGGCGCACCGGCGCGCTGACCCCGGTCGCCGAGCTTGAACCGGTCAATGTCGGCGGCGTCCTGGTCGGCACGGGCGACGTTGCACAATGAGGACGAGATCGCCCGCAAGGATATCCGCGTTGGCGACACGGTCGTTCTGCAGCGCGCCGGCGATGTGATCCCGCAGATCGTTTCTGTTGTGATGGAGCGGCGGCCGGCGGAATCGGCTCCGTATGTCTTTCCCGACGTCTGCCCCGCCTGCGGCAGCCACGCCGTGCGGCCGCCGGGCGAGGTGGTGCGCCGCTGCACCGGCGGCCTGATCTGCCCGGCGCAGCGGGTGGAACGGCTGATCCATTTCGTCTCCCGCCCGGCCTTCGATATCGACGGCCTTGGCGAGAAGACCATCCAGGAATTCTACGACGAAGGCTGGCTGCACGGCCCCGCCGATCTGTTCAAGCTGCCGGAACGCGAAGCCGAGATCGCCAAGCGCGAAGGCTGGGGCAAGCTGTCGGCCCGCAACCTGTCCCGCGCGATCGCCGCGCGCCGCACGGTGCCGCTGGAGCGCTTCATCTATGCGCTTGGGCATCCGCCGCATCGGGTCAACCAACGCCAAGCTGCTGGCGCGGCATTACGGCAGCTTCGCCAACTGGCGCACCCAGATGCTGGCGGCAACCACCATCGGGTCCGATGAGCGGCTGGAACTCGGCAGCATCAGCGGCATCGGTCCGTCGATCGCCGAGGAACTGACCGATTTCTTTGGCGAAGCCCGCAATATCGCCGCGCTGGACGAACTTGCCGCCGAACTGGCCATCGAAGACGCGGCCCGTGCCGAGGCCGCCGATAGTCCCGATCGCCGGCAAGACGGTGGTGTTCACCGGCACGCTTGGAGACCATGACCCGGCCGGAGGCCAAGGCGCGCGCCGAGAGCGCTCGGGGCAAAGGTCACGGACTCTGTCTCGAAGAAGACCGATATCGTGGTGGTCGGCGCTGACGCCGGATCGAAAGCGCGCAAGGCGGCCGAACTCGGCGTCCGGACGATGACCGAGGCTGAGTGGCAGGAGATGGCCGGAAGTGCCGGTTGACCGCGGGAAGCGGAAGATGGGGCGGCGTTGCCGCCCTTGCCCTGCCGCCCGCAGGTGAGATCAGGACCGGTTGGCGCCTCGTTCGGCCAGCCTGAGGTCGATAATGTCCTGGTACAGTTCCATCGTGGCGGGCACGTAGCCGACGCCGGCGCCCTTTTCGACATCGTCGTACACCTTGCGGTGTGACTTCGGCAGATCGAGCAGGAACGCTTCCAACGATTTTTTCAGCTCCGCCGGCAGCGCGCTGCGGACGGCCCACGGGCCGTTGGGGATCTTGCCGGACTGCCAAATGATGTTGATGTCCGACATCTTCAGCATCTTCCGGTCAACCATCGAGCGAAGATTGCCGCGCGTGTATCCCTCCGACTAGTTCACCCTGACCCGAGGTCCAGGTCACCGCCGCATCATACTGCTTGTTCAATACGGCGACGACGCCCTGCTCATGGCCGCCGGAAAAGCCTGTCTTGGTGAAATATGCACCGTCCGCGAGGTTGATCCCCTTCGTCTTCAATGTGGCACTTGGGATCAGATATCCCGAGGTGGAGTTCGGATCCGCCCATGCCAGCGAATGCCCCTTCATCTCGGCCAAGGATTTGATGCCGGAATCGGCCCGCACCACCATGACCGAGTAGTAGTAGGTCGACCCATCGGCCTCTTGCGGCACGACGACGGGCTCGATGCACTTGCAGTCGAGCCAGGCGCCGGCGAAGCCTGATGCCCCGAATTCCGCTGCTTCAAGCTGGTCCGCGGCGATTCCCTGCATCACACCGGCATAATCGGCGGCCGGGAACAGTTTGACGGGCATTTTCAGATGGGCCTCCAGGAGTTTCTGGAACTCATCATAGCGGGCGAGCCGATCCTGCGTGTTCTCGCCGCCGAGGATGCCGATGCGAAAATCGGTCGGACTTTCGGCGCGGGCCTGTGTCCCCGCCAGACCCAATCCCAATACGGCGGCGGCGCCGGCCGCCATGACGTGTCTGCGTAGCATGCTGCTATTCCCCTGATCGATTGATCCGGCGTAGCAAGCGGTCGATGACAGCCCGATGGCAGATGCGTGAACAGAGGATGTCATACCGGTTAACGTATGCGTCGAGGCGGTAGGCGTGCAGGGTAGGCCGGCGAGCGTGCGAAACGAGATGCTGACCACCGGTCGACGCAGGCGCTGGCCGCTGTCAGCGACACCATAACCCTTGCCCCCGAGGCCGCTGCTGGGCTAAACGCCCGGGCGCGCCGGCACCCCTGGAGGCCGGCGTTTGTCATTCAGGAGCGAACTATGGCCAACGTTGTTGCAATCGAGGCCGAGGTACGCGCGCGAAGCGGTAAGGGGGCGGCGCGGGCGACTCGGCGGGCAGGCAAGGTGCCTGCGGTTATCTATGGCGGAAAACAGGAACCCAACCTGATCTCGCTCGACCCCCGGGTCGTGATCCGCGAACTGCATCGGGCCGGCTGGCAGTCCCGTCTGTACGAGATCACCGCCGGGTCGGAGCCGATCCGTGCGTTGATCCGCGGCGTGCAGTTCCATCCGGTGTCGGATGCGCCGGAACATGTGGATTTCCAGCGCCTCGTCGCGGGCCAGCGGATCAAGGTCGCGGTCCCCGTCCACTTTGAAAATGACGGGATCAGCCCCGGCATCAAGCGCGGCGCCGTGCTCAACGTCGTCCGCCACGCGGTGGAAGTCTACTGCGACGCGGACCATATCCCGGATCAGTTCACCGCCGATCTCGGGCCACTGGATTTCAACGACAACGTCCGGTGGCATGATCTGAAGGGCACCGAGAACGTCAAGCCGGTGATCGACCGCGACTTCGTGGTGGCAACCGTTGTTCCGCCGACGAAGATCGAAGTCGTCACCGAGGCGGCTGCGGCCGGAGCCCCGTCTGCTGCTGCCGCTCCGGCCAAGGGTGGCACCAGAGCGCCCGGAAAGGCGCCTGCAAAGAAGGGCTAGTTGTCATCTCGGCCGGCCTCGCTCCACTAGAAGGGCGATGCGTCGCGGTCTGTCTCGGGCCGCGAGTTCACGTCAAGGTGGCTCGCGTTCGAAGCTTTTCCGCGATCAGCTGCCGCCCGGCACCGCGGACTGGTCCCGCCCACTTGCCAGCCAGGTCTTTCCGCGTTGCGGCCATGATGGCAGGGCGAACGGCATGACTCAGCTTTGGGTGGGCCTTGGCAATCCGGAGCCTGGGATGGCAGCCAACCGCCACAATATCGGCTTCATGGCGCTGGACGTGATTGCGACCCGACACGGGTTTTCCCCTTGGCGTCGCCGCTTCAAGGGCGTCACGGCGGAGGGCGTCATTGCGGGCGAGAAAATCCTGGCGCTCAAGCCATTGACCTACATGAATAACTCCGGCGAGTCGGTGCAGGAAGCGGCGTCATTCTACAAGCTTCCACCCGACGCAATCGTTGCATTCCATGACGAATTTGATCTGGCGCCGGGGAAAATGAGGGTGAAGAAGGGCGGCGGCGCGGCCGGGGCACAACGGCTTGCGGAGCATGGACAAGACGCTTGGCGCCAGGACTATTGGCGCGTTCGGCTTGGCATTGGCCATCCAGGTTCGAAAGAGCGAGTTCTTGGCTACGTCCTGGGTAACTTCGGAGCCGAGGACAAGCCGTGGCTGATCGCGTTGCTGGATGCGGTGGCTGATGCCGCCGGCCTGCTGGCGCAAGGCAAAGCAGCGGATTTCATGACCAACGTGGCACTGCATACACAGGCATATAGTTAACGGGACATTTGGTTATGGGTTTCAACTGCGGCATCGTCGGGCTGCCCAACGTCGGCAAATCAACTCTTTTCAACGCCCTGACAGCAACCGCCGCGGCGCAGGCCGCGAATTATCCGTTCTGCACGATCGAGCCAAATGTCGGCCGAGTTGGTGTGCCTGATCCGCGACTGGGCGTGCTGGCTGAGATCGGCAAGTCGATCAAGGTTGTTCCGACCACGCTGGAATTCGTCGATATCGCAGGCCTGGTGCGCGGCGCGTCCAAAGGCGAGGGGCTGGGCAACCAATTCCTGGCCAATATCCGGGAAGTCGATGCGATCATCCACGTGTTGCGCTGTTTCGAGGACAGCGACATCACTCATGTCGAAGGATCGATCGACCCGCTGCGCGACATCGAGGTTGTCGAAACCGAATTGATGCTGTCCGACCTGGACAGCCTGGAGCGGCGTCTGACGCAGGCGCAAAAGCGGGCTCGGGGTGGCGACAAGGAAAGCATCTCCGCCGTCGCGATCATGGAGCCGCTTGTCGCGGCCCTGCAGGCAGGGCAAGCCCGCGCGCTTTGCGATTCCCGCCGGGTGAGGAAGAGGCGGTGAAGCGGTTGCAACTGCTGACCTCCAAGCCGGTGCTTTACGTTTGCAATGTCGAGGAAGCGTCAGCCGCATCGGGCAATGCATTTTCCGAGCGGGTGCGGACATGGGCAGTGACGCAGGGGGCGCCCACGATTGTTGTCTCGGCTGCGATCGAAGCTGAGGTATCGCAACTGCCGGAGGCAGACCGCAGCCGAGTTCCTGGAGACGTTTGGGCTTGCTCAGAGCGGCCTGGATCAGGTTATCCGTGCCGGGTACGATCTGCTGGAGCTGCTGACGTATTTCACCTGCGGGCCGAAGGAAACGCATGCCTGGACGATCACCAAGGGCACGCGCGCGCCGCAGGCGGCTGCCGTGATCCACAAGGATTTTGAGCGCGGATTTATTGCCTGCGAAACGATCGCCTATGATGATTTCGTTGCCGGCCGGGGCGAGCAAGGCGCCAAGGAAGCCGGCAAGATGCGAATTGAAGGCAAGGCATATGTAGTAAAAGACGGTGACGTCTTGCTGTTCCGCTTCAACGTGTAGCGATCCGGGCGACGTCGCCTTTGCGCGCCCGACGGAAGCCGCCGGGCTGCTTAATCAAATTGGTGGGCCGGGGATGGAATTGAACCGTCCGACCTCACGCTTATCAAGCGTGCGCTCTGGCGCTGAGCTACCAGCCCTAAGGTTCACTTTGACCGGAACGACACGATATCGCAACCCAAAATACCGTTACTTGTATATCATGAACTCCACGGGATCGGGATCAGGCCGCAATTCCAGCCATCTGGTGTTCCACCAGCCGAGCATAGAAGCCGCCGCGGGCAAGCAGGGCTTCGTGCGCGCCCGCTTCGATCAGTTGCCCGTCGCGCAACACCAAGATCAGATCGGCGGCCCGAATGGTCGAAAGCCGATGGGCGATCACGATGGTTGTGCGATTTGCCATCAGCGTATCCAGAGCACCACGCACCGCCTGCTCGCTGATCGTATCGAGATGCGACGTTGCCTCGTCCAGGATCAGCAGTGGCGCGTCCTTCAGAAACGCTCGGGCGATTGCGATGCGCTGGCGCTGGCCGCCCGAAAGCTGCATGCCGCGTTCACCGACGCGGGTCGCCCCGCCCTCTGGGAGGCCGGCGACGAAACCGGCCAAGGCGGCTCGTGAGAGGGCGAGGGCAACCTGTTCGTCTGACGCCTCGGGCCTCGCCAGCCGTACGTTTGCATCCAAGGTATCGTTGAACAGGTAGGTATCCTGCGCGACCAGTGCGATGCGACCGCGCAGCCCATCCAGTTTGAGTTCGCGCAGGTCCGTGTCACCCAACCGTATCCCGCCGCTCGAAGGATCCCAGAAGCGAAGCAGCAGGTTCGCCACCGTGGTCTTCCCGGCGCCCGAAGGGCCAACGAGAGCCACCGCTGCGCCGGGTGGGACGGTGAATGATACATCCCGAAGTGCCGGCACCGAGCGGCCGGGATAGGTGAAGCTTACATGCTCGAACCGCAGGCCGGAGCCGTCGGTTGGATCGTGGGCCCCGTCATTGATCAGCACGGGTTCAGCCTGGACCACCGCCAGCCGTCTGGTCGAAGCGATAGTGTCCGCAAGCTGGCGCCCGACCTGCGCGATCTCTGAAACCGGCAGGAACGCGGCGACCGATATTAACACCAGCAGCGGCAGCATCGCCGGCGGGATTGTTCCGTGCACGACCAGTAGTGAACCAGCAGCGGCGACCGCGAGGCTGCCCAGGCCGGTCAGAGCATCGAGCAGCGCTGCCTGGAGGGAAAGATCGGCCAGTAAGGACAGTCTCAGGCCCTGGTAGTTCCGCACTGCTGTCATGAAGCCCGCATGCCGCCGGCCCGCCGCGCCGAACATCACAAGTTCCGCCAGACCCTGGATGGTCTCGGTCGCGAAAGCGCTCATGGTTCCAAGCGCACCGCGGGCGGCCGATCCAAGCCGGTCTATGCGTTGACGCCCGACTACGGGCGAGGCGCCCGCGAGGACCAGGAATGGCGTCAGGATCAGGGCCAGCGGCCAGGCGAACCAGGCCATCGCGACGATCACGCTTACCGGCACCAGAATTGCCACGATCGCCGGAGCGATGGTGTGGGCAAAGAAGTACTCGACCGTTTCGACATCCTGTGTCGCCAGCGCCACCAGGTCGCCTGAACGCCTGCGAAGCAGATATGCCGGCGCAAGCGCATCCAGCTTACGAAACAGATCGATGCGCATATCGGCCAGCAGCGCGTAGGCCATCGCATGCGCGATCCAAGATTCCAACCAGTGCAGGAGGCCCGCGAGCGGAGCGGTAACGAGCAGCGCTGTGACCAGTGTTGCGGTCGGCGAACCGTCGCGAACCGCGCCCAGTACCGAGGGCGCCAAGGACGCTGACGCCAATGAATGCGATCACGCGACCGATGCCGGTCATGACGGTGATCGCAAGTTGGCCGCGGTACGGACGCACGACGCGGAGCAGGGTACGGATCGTGTCTGGCCAGCTTACCTGCGCGGCATCCTCGGACAGCGGAATGACGACGGAGCCGGCGTCGGGCGCGTCGGGCCTCGCCTCCTCGGTTTCCAGCAACGGCCTGATGGTGGCGTCCCGCTCTTCCAGTTGCGGCCCCATCAGATCCCGATACGGCCCGGCCCGCTGGATCAGGTCGTTATGATGACCGGCCTGAACCACCGCGCCATCATCGAGCACCATGATCCGGTCCGCGCCGATCACGCTGGACAGCCGATGAGCAAGAATCAGCGTGGTGCGGCCAGTCATCAGGCGATCCAGCGCCTGCTGGATGATCGCCTCGTTTTCAGCATCAACCGACGACAATGCCTCGTCCAGCACGAGAATGGGGGAATTTCGCAGCAGCGCCCGGGCGATCGCCAGGCGTTGGCGCTGCCCGCCGGACAGGCTGGTGCCTCGCTCGCCGATGATCGTGTCATACCCGGCCGGCAAGGCGGTGATGAAGCCGTGCGCGTTGGCCGCGTTGGCCGCGGCTAATACGTCCGCATGCGTCGCATCGGGACGGCCGAGCCGAAGGTTTTCCTCAACCGTGCCATGAAACAGGTAGGTGTCCTGGGACACGACGGCGATCATGCCGCGCACCTGAGCCGGGTCCAGGGCACGTAAGTCGTGTCCGCCGATACGGATGGTGCCGCTTTGTGGCTGGTATAATCGTGACAACAGACGAACGATGGTAGACTTGCCGGCTCCACTCGGCCCGACGAAACCCACGCGCTCACCGGCGGCGATTTGGAACGTGAGGTTGGTATGGGCTGGCCGGCGTCCGCCAGGATAGGCAAAGGCGACGTCATCAAATTCGATCTCGGGCGTCAGGGCCGGAGCGCGTTGCCCTGTCGCGGCGGTCACCGGAGTTTCCAGTAAGGCATGGATGCCATTGGCCGCGGCCTGTCCGTTCAGCCCCTGGTGAAGCACGCCTCGCAAATCGCGCAGCGGGCGGAAGATCTCGGTGCCTGCCATGAGGACGATCAGCAATGCTTCCAGGCTCATGTCGCCGTGACGCACGCGATAGGCGCCCAGGGCGAGCGCGGCGGCGGATCCCAGGGCCGTGCCGAGATCGGTAAAGCCTCGTGTCAGCACATTCAACGACAGCACCCAGAAGGTGCTGTCCGACAATGCTCGGGCTTTAGTGGCGAGCGTGCGTCCATAGGCAGTGCTCTGGCCGAAGGCCTTCAGAGTCGGCAGTCCCTGGACGGCATCGAGAAACTCCTCGCCGAAAGATTTGAATGCGGAGTGCCTGGCGCGAGAGGCCTTTTCGGTCTTGCTGTGGACGGTGACAGGCAGGATCAGGGTGAACAGCGCCGCCGCCAGCATCACCGTGGCGACAGGAACATCCCACCAGGCGATGAACAGGAAGATCGCCACCGGAGCACAAACGGCGATTGTCACCTGTGGCAGGTACTGGCCGAAGAAGGATTGAAGCTGCTCGACGCCATCGACCAGGGACAGCATGACGCCACCGGTTCGTTCTGCCCCGAACCACGCCGGGCCCAGTTCAATAATCTTATCGAACAATCGGCCGCGCAGGGTTTCCTGCAGTTTCGCGGCGGTGCGGTGGGCGATCATGGTCCGGCGGTGATCGAGCCAGGCACGCAGTAGGATAGCGCCGCCTGCACCGGCCAATAATCCGAGTTGGGCTTTGCCTTGGAAGACCGTGGCGAGGAAGCTCCCAAGAAACGCGAACCGGGCAATGCCGACCGCCAGGGCGAGCAGCCCCAGAACGGCCGCCAGGACGATGCGGCCCCTGAGGCCAGCGGTCATCCGCCATAGTTTCAGGTCGAAATGCATATGCCAATCGTGCCTCAGTGAGGTGTCCGCGTCGATGGGCACGGTGCGTGAAACGGTTGCATAACCCTGGCCCTGAACTTGCATTGTGGAGAGGTATTAATACTAAACGGGGCTGGGGATGCTGATCGAGGCGAAGCCGTACGAGTACAGCCTGAACCTGAATTCCGCCGCGTTGCTCATCATCGACATGCAGCGCGACTTTCTCGAGCCCGGCGGGTTCGGCGAGATGCTGGGAAACGATGTCTCCCAGCTGCGCCGCACGATTGAGCCAAACCGAGCGTTGCTGGCGGCGTGGCGTGCGGCGGGGGGGCTGGTCATTCACACGCGTGAGGGTCATCGGCCTGACCTTGCCGATTTGCCGCCGGCGAAGAAAATCCGTGGCCGCAGCGCGACCTGCATCGGTGATCCCGGTCCGATGGGTCGCATCCTGGTGCGCGGCGAGGCTGGCCATGACATCATTCCCGAGCTTTATCCCGAGGCCGGGGAACCGGTAATCGACAAGCCAGGCAAGGGCGCGTTCTTCGCCACTGACCTGCATGCGATCCTGCAGAATCGCGGCATACAGCAGCTTGTGGTGACAGGCGTCACGACCGAGGTCTGCGTCAACACCACGGTCCGGGAAGCCAACGATCGCGGCTACGACTGCCTGGTCGTTTCGGATTGCTGTGGGTCGTATTTCCCCGAGTTCCACGAAATGGGTCTGCGTATGATTGCCGCGCAGGGCGGCATTTTCGGTTGGGTCGCGCCTTCCTCCGTCGTCATCAAGGCGCTCTCAGGCATCAACGTGATGAAAGGAGCGGCAGAATGAGCGGAAATTCAGCAGTCGGATTCCGGCCGAAGTTTTGGGTACCAGGCGACTGGAACGCTTTGTTTGGGTTCGGCACTAACATTCTTGTCAATGTGCTGGTGCTGACCGGGCTGCTGCGGTTCGTGCTGCAAATGCCGGATGCGATCGTGTTCGGCCGCATCTTGCCGGCGCTGGGCCTGATGCTGTGCCTCAGCACCGGGTATTATGCATTCCTGGCGTGGAACCTGGCGCGAAAGACCGGACGCAACGATGTCTGTGCGCTGCCCTCGGGTATCAGCGTGCCGCATATGTTTGTGGTGACATTCGTGGTCATGCTGCCGATCAAGCTGGCGACGAACGATCCGATCCAGGCGTGGGAAGCCGGGCTGACCTGGGTGTTCATGCAGAGTTTCCTGCTGATGGCCGGCGGCTTCATCGGCCCGTACATTCGAAAGATCACGCCGCGCGCCGCCCTTGCTGGGGTCGCTGGCGGGTATCTCGATCACCTTCATTTCCATGCGGCCGGCGGCACAGGTGTTCACCACGCCGGTAATCGGCGTGGTCTGTTTCGCGGTCATTCTGGCGAACTGGTTTGGCGGCGTGCGGTATTTCCGCGACGTGCCCGGCGGTCTGGTGGCGATCGCGGTCGGGACGATCATCGCATGGGGGTCGACGGCCATGGGGCTCGGATATGGCGACCTCAGCCTGACGAACCTGGCTGCATCGGTTTCCAACTTCGGCTTTTCGGTGCCGCTGCCGGCGCTTGGTTATACTTTCGGCGGCTTCAAGTTTCTGGGCGTGATTCTGGTGACGGCGATCCCGTTCGGAATTTATGACCTGATCGAGGCGCTGGATAATGTTGAAAGCGCCTCCGCCGCCGGCGATAGCTTTCCCACAACGAGCGTGTTGACCGCTGACGGCGTGATCAGCCTGATCGGCTGCCTGATGGGCAATCCGTTCATCAATGCGGTCTATATCGGTCATCCGGGTTGGAAGGCGATGGGTGGGCGGATCGGCTATTCCGCCGTGACCGGCATCATCATCCTGGTGTTGACGTGGTTTGGCATCGTCGCGGTCATCAGCGCGATGATCCCGGTGGTCGCGATCCTGCCCATCCTGCTGTATATCGGCATGCTGATTGGTTCGCAGGCGTTCCAGGAATCGCCGCATCGGCATGCGCCGGCGATCGTGCTGGCGCTGCTGCCGCAGATCGCCGAGTGGGGCAAGACGCAGATCGACGGTGCTCTTGGTGCGGCCGGGACCAACGTCGCCGCGGTTGGATCAGCCAAGCTGGCGCAGGTCGGCGTGCTGTATGATGGGCTGGCAGCCCTGGGTGGCGGTGCAACCCTGGCGGGGATCATCCTGGGCGCGATAACGGTGTTCATCATTGATCGCGCATTCGAAAAAGCCGCATGCTTTGCCTTGGCCGGGTCCGTCCTGACGTTCTTCGGCTTCATCCACGGTGCCGACGGCATCGGCATCGGGCAGTCGCCGACGCTGGCGGTGTCCTACCTGGCCGTGAGCCGGCATACTGTTCTACTGCGCGAAATATGCGGAGTTCCATCCGGTGGCGATCGACATGCACGAAGCCGCGGCAGAGGCGGACTGAAGGTGGGTTCCAAGGGCCATCGGCCCTTGGCGGAGTTCGAGGCAGCGCCTCGACTTACTGACACGTCATGCTTCCGCTGCCGCCGTTCCACGTAGCGCGGCCACGCCCTTAATGGTCGAGCAAAAACTCGATCGCCATGAGGTTAAACCCGGCGGATCGGTGATGTTGCAGGCATGACCACCATGATCCAGCAAAGCCAGTTGCCCTTGGGCAACTGGTCCGCCAGAGCGACCGAGCACGTGAATGGCACCAGCACATCATCCCGCGTAGCGATGACAAAGGTCGGTGCGGCAATCGATGGTATTTCGGCGCTCAGGTCGAATGCCTCGATCGCCGCGATGCGCCGCAGCACAGTCTCGGTTGGCGGAAAATGCGCGATGCCCGCCGTATCCTGTTCGAGCAGCCATTCCTGCCGGTCGGCCAGCCATCCCGCAGGATAGAGAAAAAGCGGCTGCGCCCGCACATATGCTGTCGGGTCCCGTGTCCAGCAGCAGGCTGCTTACGAATGGCGAAGCAGCGCAGCGTGTGCGGATGCGTTTTTGCCCAGGCGTTCACCACGACCAGGCGGTCCAGCAACGCCGGACGATCAACCGCCAGCTGCAGCCCGATCAGACCGCCCAGCGCATGGCCGATGAAATGGCACCTGGCGACGCCAAGTTCTTCCAGCAGCGCGGCAACTTCCGCGGCCATGTCGGCGATCGTGTAGCCGTCCGGCACGCTGCCCGCCGCTGCGTCCGGTGCCGTGCTGGTCATAGGCGATGACCCGAAAGTGCCTGGCCAGGGCAGGGATTTGCGGCGCCCAGTAATGCGCCGCGCCGCCGAGGCCCGAGGACAGCAGAACCGTCGGAGCGCCATCGGTGCGGCCATGGATTTCGTAATGCACGCAGGCGCTACTTCTTCCCGACATGGGCGATCGTTGCGATCTCCACCAGCGCGTCCGGCTTCACCAGCCCGCATTGGATGCAGAAGCGCGCGGGCTTGTCACCAGGGAAATACTCGGCATAGACCTTGTTCATGCGCGGCGTAGTCCGCCCAGTCGCGGATGAAGATGGAGTTGAACGTCACGTCGTCCATCGTGCCGCCGGCGGTCTCGATCACCGACTTGATCGTCTCCAGCACATGGCGCGTCTGCGCCGCCGCGTCGCCGACATGGACGACGTTGTTGTCCTTGTCGAACGCCAGCGTGCCCGACACGTAGACAACCCCGTCCGCCATCGTCCCCGGCGAGAACGGTGCGATCGGCGTGCTGGTGCCGGGCGGCAGAACGATGGTCTTGGGCATGGGTTTCCTTAGGTGCTGGAGGTTGGCGCGGCCTGGCCGATCGCGCCGCAGAAATCGGCAACGGTCGAGACCCAGCCGAAAAATTTCTCGATATTGTAGATGCGCCGCCTGCTGGACGAAGGGCGGCCCGGCATGGTGCGTCGCGTCCTCCAGCACCACGGCGAAATACTCCAGGTGGAACGCATCCCGCAACGACGACTCGACGCAGACATTCGTCGCGATGCCGGTGAACACCAGATTGCGGATGCCGCGCGCCCGCAGCACGCTGTCGATGTTGGTGTTGAAGAACCCGCTGTAGCGGGTTTTCGGGATCACGATGTCGCCCGGCTGCGGCGTCAGCGCGTCGACGATCGCATAGTCCCAGGTTCCTTTCGCCAGCAGCGTTCCCTTCAGCTCCGGCCGCGCGCGCATGGTCTTCAGCGCGTTGGATTTGTGGAAATTGGGGGAGCCGGAGGTGCCGGCCTCGACATAGTCCTTGTCCCAGCCGTTCTGGAAAAAGATCACCGTCAGGCCGGCCGCCCGGGCCGCGTCCAGCGCGACCTTTGTCTTGGCGATGGCGGCGGGTGCGCCGGAGACGTCGAAGCCGGCGATGTCGATATAGCCGCCGACCGTTGCATAGGCGTTCTGCATATCCACCACGATCACCGCCGTCTCGCTTGGTTTCATCCGCAACGGTTCCGGCCGGGCCGGGAGCGTGACGCTGTCGGTGCGGGCAGTCAGGCGCGGTATAGCCGGCGGGAACAGGTGCATCCATCAGGCAGTCTCCACGGTATCAAGGATATTCTGGCGCGACTTCATCAGCGGCTGGATCCGCGCGCCGAAATCCTCGGTCCCCTTGATGAAATCGTCGAACGTCAGCAGCACGCCGTCGCATCCCTCGACCGTCGCGACCTCGTCCAGCAGGCGGGCGACGGTTTCATATGATCCCACCAGCGTGCCCATGTTGATGTTCACCGCCGAAACCGGATCGGCCATCTGCCGCACATTGGTATCGCCGCCCGATGCCTTGTCGGCGGCCGACTGATCGACCAGCCAGGCGATCGCCTCCGGTCGGCGCCCGCCTTGTAGATGCTCCCATTTCGCCCGGGCGGCGGCGTCGGTTTCATCGGCGATGATCATGAACAGGGCGTAGGCGCGCACATCGCGCCCGGTCTTGCGCGTTGCCGTCATTCAGCTTGGCCACGGTGGGGGCGAACGCGACCGGCGTATTGACGCCCTTGCCGAAGCAGAAATTGTAGTCGGCATATCTGGCGGAAAATGCCATGCCGGCCTCGCTTTGCCCGGCGCAGATGATCTTCATCTCAGCCTGCGGACGCGGGCTGAGCCGGCAATCCTCCATCTGGAAGAATTTCGCCCTTGAAGTCGGACCGCCCGGTTTCCCACAGCTCCCGCATGATCTGGATATATTCCGAGACATATTCGTAGCGGCTGGCCAAAATATTCGTCGCCCGGCCACAGCCCCATCTGGGAATATTCCGGCTTCTGCCAGCCGGTGATCAGGTTCAGCCCGAACCGCCCGTCCGAAATCGAATCGATCGTCGAGGCCATGCGGGCGGCGATCGCCGGCGGAATGACCAAAGTCGCGCAGGTGGCGAACAGCTTGATCCGGTGCGTGACCGCGGCAAGCCCCGCCATCAGCGTGAACGATTCCAGGTTGTGGTCCCAGAACTCGGTCTTGCCGCCGAAGCCGCGCAGCTTGATCATCGACAGCACGAAATCGAGCCCATACCGCTCCGCGGTCAGCGTGACCTGCTTGTTCAGCGCGAAGGTCGGCCAGTACTGCGGCGAATTCTCCGAAATCAGCCAGCCATTGTTGCCGATGGGGATGAAAACGCCGATTTTCACGCCTGCCTCATTTGTTGCCACGACCCGCTTGCGAAGCAAGAATGGCGCCACGATCAGAAAGATTCGCATCCATGAGTCAGGCGAACTTTGAAAAATCCGGCTTGCGCTTCTCCACGAACGCCTGGAACGCCTCCGCCGCCTCGGGGGAGCGCAACCGGTCGCGGAACAGCACCAGTTCCTCCGCGATGCGGCCGGGGACATCCTGGCGTCCGTTCTTGATCAGATCCTTGGTCTGCTCGCACGGCAGCCGGCGGCAACGCCGCCAGCCGGGCCGCGATTGCGCGGCGATGTCGTCATCAGTTCCGCATCGGCGACCACCTGGTTGACGAAGCCCCACTCACGCGCCGTTTCCGCATCCAGCGCCTCCCCCAGCAGCAGCAGTGCACTGGCCCGCTGGTGCCCGACCAGCCGGGGAAACAGCAGTGAACTGGCGGCTTCCGGCACCAGACCCAGGCTGGTGAACGGCATCACGAACCGCGCCGACCGAGCCGCGATCACGAGGTCGGCATGCGCCAGCATGGTTGTGCCGACGCCGATCGCCGCGCCGTTCACCGCGGCCACCAACGGCGTCGCCAGCGACGACAGGGCGGTCAGGAACGGCGAGGCATGGGTCGGCTCGTTCGTCGCCGCCCGAGACCTGGAAATCCTTGATATCGTTGCCGGAGGTGAAGGTATCGCCGGTGCCGCTCAGCAGCACGACGCGGATCGCCGGATCCTCGTCCGCGTGACGGAACGCCTCCACCACGGCGGCATACATCGCCGCGGTCAGCGCGTTCTTTTTCTCCGGCCGGTTGAACAGCACCTCCAGCACCGGGCCGGCTTGGTGACGATAACGTCGCTCATTGGTTTCCCCCGTTAAGATAGCATCAGCCGATCAGGTCGTGCACCTGCAGTGTCAGGGCGGCGACCAGGTCGCGTGATCTGCTGCTGGACAACCGGGAAGTTCGGGCAGACGCTCGATCCGCGCCTCGTTCATGTAAAGCGCACGGGCGATTTCGATCTGCAGCACATGCACATCATCGGCGGGGCCGGCCGTAATGGCGGGTGATGAAGCCGCCCGCGTATGGATCGTTGCGCCGGACCAGATAGCCCTTGGCCGCCGAGCAGCGCCTCCGCCGCCGCGTTACGCCGGACGCGCAGGCCGATCCGTGCAGGTCACCCAGGACGAAATCGACCGGCCGCTCCGATAGCCCGCTTGCCCTGTCCGCTGGACGGCATGGAGTGGCAGTCGATCAGCAGGCAATAGCCGAACCGCGCCTTGATGTCCTCGATCAGCCGCGCCAGCGTTTCGTGGAACGGCCGCCAATAGGTATATATCCGCCGCTCGGCCTCGGCGAATGGCAACTTGGCGGCATAGATCGATTCGCCCGAGGCAACCACCTTGGCGATCGTGCCCAGGCCCGCGCTGACCCGCGAGCTGGTGGTATTCACCCATTCCGGCAGCCGGTCAGAGAACATCGTCTGGTCCAGTTCCCAGGCTTCCCGGTTCGCATCGCAGAACGCACGCGGGAAGTTGGCCGCCAGCAGTGGCGCGCCGTGCGCCGGGGCCGCACCGAACAGTTCGTCCACGAAGCAATCCTCACTGCGGCGCAGGCTGAGCGGACACAGGCGGACCCCGGACATCAGGTCGGCGGAATAGGCACGTCCGGAATGGGCCGAGGTGAAAATGACCGGCGCGAACGGCCGCTCCGGCGCCAGAAGACGGAACGGCGCTATTTCATCGGCTTCGGGCAGGGATGCGGGGCCGTCCATTCATGCATCAAAGACGGTGCGGACCAAAATGTCACTATGCTGAATCGTGCCGCTCGCCAGATAGCGCGCGCGGCTGAAACCCTCTTGCAACCGGGGGCGGTTTCCGCCGACAAACGGGCATGGCCGCACATTATTATACCGTCACCTGGGACCAGCTTCATCGTGATGCCCGGGCGCTGGCATGGCGGCTGATGGGGTCGGGGCCGTTTCATCGGCATCGTCGCGATCAGCCGCGGCGGTCTTATCCCGGCGGCGATCATCGCCCGCGAACTGGATCTGCGCCTGGTCGAGAGCGTCTGTGTCATTACCTATCAGGACGAGCAGCGCGGCGAGCCGCATCGTCACCAAACCGCCGGTCGCCGCCGGGGACGGCAGCGGCTTCCTGATCGTCGACGATCTGGTCGATTCCGGCACCACCGCGCGCGTGGTGCGCGGCCTGCTGCCGAAAGCTCATTTCGCCTGCGTTTACGCCAAACCGGCCGGGCGTCCGACGGTCGACAGCTTCGTCACCGAGGTGTCCCAGGACACCTGGATCCTGTTTCCCTGGGACACCGAACCGCAGTTCATCGAGCCACTTGCCCGCCGACCGCGCCTTGTACGGATCCGGCGCTTTGCCCGGAACCCGACCAAGGGCGCGCCCTTGGGATCTTGGTCAGGCCCGGCCGTAGGTATCCTGCAGGCGGACGATGTCGTCCTCGCCGAGATAAGCCCCCGACTGGACCTCGATCAGCGTCAGCGGGATCTTGCCGGGATTTTCCAGCCGGTGGACGCAGCCCAGCGGCAGATAGACGCTCTCATTCTCACGCACGATCAGGGTTTCGCTGTCGCGCGTCACCCGCGCGGTGCCGTTCACCACCACCCAGTGCTCGGCCCGGTGGAAATGGCTCTGCAGTGACAGCTGCCGCCCTGGCGTGACGACGATGCGCTTGACCTGGAAACGGTCGCCCTGGATCAGGCTCTCGTAGTAGCCCCAAGGACGATAGCTGCGGTTATGCGCCACCGCTTCCGGCCGGCCGGCCGCCTTCAGCCGCTCGACGATCTTCTTCACGTCCTGCGCCTGGCCGCGATGCATCGCCAGGACCGCATCCTCGGTCACCACCACGACGGCATCCTTCAGTCCCGACCACCGCGGCCAGCATGCCGTCGCTGCGGACGTAGCAGTTCTCCGCCCCTTCCAGCACTACGTCGCCCAGTGCCACATTGCCGGCCTCGTCCTTCACTCCAAGCTCCCACAGGGCGCTCCAGCTTCCGACGTCCGACCATCCCGAGGTCCGCCGGCACCACGGCCGCTCGGTCGGTCCGTTCCGCGACCGCATAGTCGATGCTGATCGACGGGCAGGCAGTGAAGGCCTCGACGCCGAGCCGGATGAAATCGAGATCGGCGGTGCGTTCGCTGACCGCCTGGCGCACCGGGGGCAGAACGTCCGGGGCGTGCCGCTCCAGCTCCTCCAGCAGCGTCCGGGCGGTGAACACGAACATGCCGGAGTTCCACAGATGCCGGCCGTCGGACACAAATCGGGCCGCCGTTCGTGCGTCGGGCTTTTCCAGGAAGCGGGCCACGCCATAGACGCCATCCGCGCCGGACAGGGCTGTGCCGATCTCGATATAGCCATATCCGGTTTCGGGCGAGGTGGGCTTCATGCCGAACGTCACGACGTGTCCGGACCGGGCTGCCTGGGCCGCGGCCTGGACGGCTGTCTGCAATGCGGCCTCGTCGGCGATCGAGGCGTCCGCCGCCATCATCCACATCACGGCGTCGGGATCTTCCTCCGCCACCAGCAGAGCGGCCGCGGCGATTGCCGGCGCGCTGTTGCGGCCCAACGGCTTCCAGCACGATCCGGGCATCCATTATCCCGGCGGCGCGGAGCTGTTCGGCGATCAGGAACCGGTGCTCATGGTTGCAGACTACGATCGGTGGCGCGAACGCCAGCGGATGCGGCCCGCAAGGCGGTTTCCTGCATCATCGTTCGCTCCGACACCAGCGGCCAGAGTTGTTTTGGAAAGCTTTCCCGCGATACGGGCCAAAGCCGCGTGCCGGAGCCGCCGGACAGGATAACGGGAACGATGCGGTTGTCGGTCATGCGTCAAATCCTAATTGGCGCCCTTTCTTGGCCTATCCACGGCGTCGCTGCCAAGCTGTAAGCGCGCCCATCTGACCTGTTGCGCCTCAAAAGATGCGGCACTCCCGAGGCGGGGGGTCGGTAAACAAAAAGTAACCCCGTATTTGCCGGATGCTCGCGATTCTGGCATACGGCGCCACCACGGCGCCCTTGGTGTTCCGAATCAACAGCGCGGGTCGCCGGAACGAAACAATGAGGAGGGGAAACCCCTGATGAGTGTGGTGGCGCAACTGCTGATCATAGTCTGCGGCCTCGCGGCGCTGGTCTATGGTTTTATTACCAGCCGGGAGGTTCTTGCGTCGGACGCCGGAACGGCCCGCATGCAGGAAATCTCGGCGGCCGTGCAGGAGGGCGCCCGCGCCTACTTGAACCGGCAGTATACCACCATCGGCTATCGTCGGCGTGGTCATCCTGATCCTGCTGCTCGTTATCCTGGGCATCCACACGGCGATCGGCTTCGCCATCGGAGCCGATTCTGTCGGCTGCCGCCGGCTATGTCGGCATGAACGTTTCAGTGCGCGCCAACGTGCGCACCGCCCAGGCCTCCCGCCGGGGCTTGGCCGCCGGCCTGGATGTCGCGTTCAAGGCAGGTGCCATCACGGGCATGCTGGTGGTCGGCCTCGGCCTGCTGGGCGTCGCCGGATATTATTTCGTGTTGCGCTCCGGCTACAGCGCCCCGATGACCGACGATCAGCTCCGCAAGGTGCTGGAGGCGATGGTCGCGCTAGGCTTCGGCGGATCGCTGATCTCCATCTTCGCCCGGCTCGGCGGCGGTATCTTTACCAAGGGCGCCGACGTGGGCGCCGACCTGGTTGGCAAGGTCGAGGCCGGCATCCCCGAGGATGACCCCCGCAACCCGGCCGTGATCGCCGATAACGTGGGCGATAATGTAGGCGACTGCGCCGGCATGGCCGCTGACCTGTTCGAGACCTATGCCGTGACGATCGTGGCTACAATGCTGCTGGCGGGGATTTTCTTCACCGGCGCGGTTCGTGACGCGCTGCTGATGCTGCCGCTTGGGATCTGCGCGATCTGCATCCTGACATCCATCGCCGGCACCTACTTTGTGAAGCTGGGCGCGGACAACGGGATAATGTGGGCGCTGTACAAGGGCCTGATCGTGACCGGCGGCCTGTCCGTCATCGGCATCGCCATCATCATCCTGATCACTGTTGGCTTCGCGACACCGCTGGCACTGGTTGGTGGCGGAACGGTCAATGGCTGGGACCTGTTTGTCTGTGCCTTGGCTGGTCTGGTCGTGACCGGGCTGATCGTGGTCATCACAGAGTATTATACGTCCACCGAGTACCGTCCGGTGAAGTCGATCGCCCAAAGCTCGACCACCGGTCATGGGACCAACGTGATCCAGGGGCTGGCGATCTCAATGGAGTCGACGGCCCTGCCGGTGATCGTCATCAGCATCGGTATCATCTTCACCTTCCTGATGGCGGGCTTGTTTGGGATCGCGGTTGCGGCGACGACCATGCTGTCGCTGGCTGGGATGATCGTGGCGCTGGATGCCTATGGCCCGGTGACCGACAATGCCGGCGGCATCGCCGAGATGGCGGATCTTCCGAAGGAAGTGCGCGTCACCACCGATGCACTGGACGCTGTCGGCAATACGACCAAGGCGGTGACCAAGGGCTACGCGATCGGGTCGGCCGGTTTGGCTTCGTTGGTACTGTTTGCCGCCTATACCCAGGACCTGACGCACTATTTCCCGCTGCTGCACGTCGATTTCGCCCTGCAGAATCCCTTTGTCGTGGTGGGATTGTTCATCGGCGGCCTGCTGCCCTACCTGTTCGGCGCGATGGGCATGACGGCGGTGGGGCGTGCGGCGGGATCGGTCGTGGTTGAAGTCCGCCGGCAATTCCGGGAAATCCCCGGGATCATGGAGGGCACCGCAAAGCCGGAATACGGCCAGGCGGTCGATCTGCTGACCAAGGCGGCCATCAAGGAAATGATCCTGCCGTCGCTGCTGCCGATCGGCGCGCCGATTGTGTTGTGGATCGTGATCGACATCATCGCCGGGCGTGCCGCTGCCTTCGCCTCCCTGGGGGCGATGTTGCTTGGCACGATCGTGACCGGGTTGTTTGTCGCGATTTCCATGACCTCGGGCGGCGGCGCGTGGGACAACGCTAAGAAGTATATCGAGGAAGGCAATCACGGCGGCAAAGGTTCCGATGCGCACAAGGCGGCGGTTACCGGTGATACTGTCGGCGACCCGTACAAGGACACCGCAGGCCCGGCGGTCAACCCGATGATCAAGATCACCAATATCGTGGCATTGTTGATGCTGGCGATGTTGGCTGGGTGGCTGAAATAGGCGCGGACAGCCGCGGTTGACGCAAAAGCCCCGGCCGAAAGTCCGGGGCTTTTTTCATGCGCCGGCTATGCGCCCGCGGTGGAGGTCTTCCTAGTCCAAGCGGGCCTGCATCAGGCGGCCCGATTTGACTGTAAGGCCCGCGCCATTGGGCCATCGAACTCGAGCATGTGCCGCCTGAACCAGCCAGCGATGAAATCAAAAAAGTCACCCGCGTCGAGCGGACTGCCTGCCTGAAGCGCCTGCGAGAACGCCTGAAACCGCTGGAGAAAAGCCTGGTGTGAGCGCTCGTGCGGAATGAGTTCCGGATAGCGGTGCCGTCGCATCAACTCCTCCTCCTCGGCGAAATGTGGCTCTATCGAGCTTGCGACCAAATGCGCTACACGCCGCGCCTTTTCGTGACCCTCACCCTCCATCAGGCTGGCGAACAGCTGATTGATTCCGTTGAGGAACTCCCGGTGGTGCTGGTCGATCGTGTGGATTCCGACGTTCCACGCATCGTCCCATGACAGCACGCGAACGTCCCTGTCCGCTCGTACCTGGTCCAGGAAACGCGCTACCTCCTGCTGCAAGGACCGAGCCTGTTCGGACAGTTCAGTGGCCGACCCGTTGATTTCGGCGGCCGTGGTCCCGGTTTCCCGAGCCGAGACATCGACCTTGCCGATTCGCATGGATACTTCCTGGGTTCCGGTCGCCGACTGCTCGACGTTGCGCGCGATTTCGGCCGTGGCTGCCGATTGTTCCTCCACCGCCGCCGCAATGGCGGCACTGATGGAACTCATCCGCGACATCACGCGGGTGGTCGAGGCGATAGCCTTTGCCGCGGCCTCGGTCCCAGTTTCGACCGCCGTGATCTTGCTGGCGATCTCCTCGGTGGCTTTCGCGGTTTGATTGGCGAGGTTCTTCACTTCGCTCGCCACCACCGCGAAGCCCTTTCCGGCATCACCTGCCCGGGCCGCCTCGATCGTCGCATTCAAGGCCAACAAGTTGGTCTGGCTCGCGACATTGTTGATCAGTGCGACGATTGCCCCAATCGCCTTGACGTTCTCTGACAGCCTGTCGACCAGATCAATGGTCTGCGTCGCCTCCTCGTCCGCCTGGGAGGCGATGATACGAGCGCCTTCCACCTGCTTGGCGATCTCGTTGATCGAAGCGGTCAGTTGCTCCGACGCGCTTGCCACCGCCTGAGCATTCGCGGCGGACTGCTCCGAGGCGCTGGCGACCGATGTCGCTTCGGCACTGGTCCGCGTGGCGTTGTCTTCCATGTGCTTTGACGCGGACTGTAACTGGAGTGAGGCGGATCCGACCGCCTGAATAACCGCACCAACCTGGTTCTCGAATCCATCCGCGAGCCGGCGCAGCGCTGACCTTCGCTCCGCCTGTGCCCGCCGCTTGTCTTCCTCCTGCTCGGCGCGCAAACGAGCGACCTCCTGGGCGTTATGCTTGAACACATTCACGGTCTTGGCCATCGCGCCGATCTCGTCGCCGCGGGTGAGTCCGGGAACTTCGGCCATATGGTCGCCCTCGGCGATGGCGCGCATAGAAGCGCACATGTTGACCACGGGGCCTGCAATGCCTCGTCCGATAAGCCAGGACAGTGCCAGCCCGAGCAGCATGCCGCCGATCGACAGGCTGAGGATCAGGGTCGTCGCCCGATCGATCATCGACAGGGTAAGTTGCTCCTCCTGCTTCTCCTCGGCGATGCCGCTGGCCTTGATTGCCTCGGCGGCGGTCTGCACCTGCGCTGCCAGACCCACCAGGGTCTGGCTAACCAGCACGTTCAGGTCTGCCTGGATCTGGCTGGCTTTGCGGAAGCCGATCTGATAGGCGGCGACACCGGTCAGCACCTCCTTGACTTTTTCGGTGTAGGGGGTGTCGCGGGTCGCGGTATCCAGCGCCACCAGCGTGGAGTCGAGGTCTGCGATCTTTCCCTCAAGAGTGCCGCCCGAGGTGGAATCACGTCGGGTGAGCAGCCTTGAGGCCTCCAGACGAGCCAGCAAGAGATTATTTTCAGTGAAATTCGCGAGCGTCACCACGGCGGCGTCACCCGCTTCCGCGGCACTGGCCGCGAGCATTTCCAGATTTCGGATCTGCTCGGCGCCGATCGGAGTCAGAACGTTTAGCCGTAACGCGTTCACCTCGCGGGTTTTCGCCACCAGCAGGTCGAAGTCCACGAGATAGGCGTCCACGACTCCTGAGATCTCCTGGAGGCGGCGATGCCGTTCCGGGTTCTTGATCTCGCTCAGACCTTGCTGCAGCAGTCCGCGCAGGATCACCGCCTCCTGCTTGGCGGTTTCGACATTCGCTTCAATGCTGGTGAACGTGTACTCACGGACAAAGCGCCGGAGGTTGACGAACGTGCGGTCGATATCGCGCGCGATATCGACGATCGTGACCCGCTGACTGTAGGTGGAAAAGCCCTGGGCGGACGTTTGAAAGGTGACCCAGGCCGTTCCGCACATCACGGCGAGGATCAGCAGCATACAGGCGAAGCCGAAACCGACCTTGGTGCTGATCTTGCGGTCGTTGAACAGCGCGGCAAGACCAAGGCTGTCACTCATGTCGGTGTCCCAGTACCCAGAATGGTCCTGACATAGAGGTGCCGGGTTAATGGCAAGTTAATATCCTCTCGGTGGCGCAGAGGCTTCGCCTGCGTTGGAAGGCGCGACGCCTTGAATGCCAGCCGCTGCGCCCGCTACAAATGTCGCAAGAAGAACAGAGAGGCGGAAACCCATGCCGAAAGGCCCACTGGACGGGATGCGGGTGCTGGATTTCACCACCACGATCGCAGGTCCCTATTGCGCGCGGTTGATGGCCGACCTCGGCGCCGAGGTCATCAAGATCGAGACCACCGAGGGCGACATGATGCGCACCCGCCCTCCGCTGCGAAACGGCGCGTCGACGTCCTTCGGTCAGCTAAATGCCGGCAAGCAGAGTATCGTGCTCGACCTGAAAAGACCCGACCGCGCGGGAGGTCGTCCTCCGGCTGCTGAAGGACACCGATTTTCTGGTGGAGAATTTCCGACCGGGCGTCATGAAGCGGTTTGGCCTGGATTACGAGACGTTGGCGCAGCGCTTACCCGAACTGATCTATTGCTCGATCTCCGGCTACGGCCAGACCGGACCTTCTTCCGGTCTTCGCTGCGTATGCGCCGGCGATCCATGCGGCCTCGGGCTTCGATGCGGCTCATATCGCGTATCAGCCGGGACGGGAGCGGCCGGACAATTGCGGCATCTATATCGCCGACATTGTCAGCGGGACCTATGCCTTCGGCGCCATCATGACGGCACTGGCACAGCGGCACAGAACCGGGCAAGGCCAGCACATCGATGTCTCGATGCTGGAAACGATGATGAGCCTGATGGTCGGCCGAGGTGCAGGCCGCGCAATTTCCGGTCGCCCCGCCGGGCCGGCCGATGTTTGGGCCGGTGCGCACCAAGGACGGCTACATCATGCCCGCGGTGGCCAGCGAGAGAACGTTCCAGGGCTCTGTGCCAGGCCGCCGGCCATCCGGAGTGGATCACCGACGAGCGGTTCGCCGCTTACACGGACCGGCGAAACAACTGGGCCGACTTCGTCGATGAACTGGAGCTTGGTCAACGACCTTGACCACGGCCCAGTGCCATGCGGCGTTCGACGCCAACGGGGTGCCATCGTCGCCGTACCGGACGGTGCGGGAGGTCATGGAGGATCCGCAGCTTGCCCATCGTGGCGCCTTCGCCGAGGTGCATGACGCGGGCGGCAGCTTCAAAGTGCTCAATCCGCCGTTCCGCTTCTCCGCCGCCAGCGTGCAGGTCGCGGAATACGCGGCCTCGCTTGGAGAACATGGTCGAGAAATTCTTGAGCGTGTCGGCTTCGGCGCGGACGAAATCGCCGCAATGGCGGCCGACGGGACGGTGTCCCTCAGTCAGTAGGGCGCTACCTCCGGATCAGGCGCTCCAGCCCGGCGAACCGGATGTTGACTACATCGTGGCGCCGAGCACCCAGGGGGCGAACTCGGCTGCGCCGAAGTCGAACTGCTCGCTTTTGGTCCGTTCGCCCGACGCGACGCGCAGGATCAACTCGAAAATCCGCTGGCCGGCCTGCTGCACCGTTTCGTCGCCGTCCAGGATCGTGCCGCAGTTCACGTCCATATCGTCCTCGATATGCTTGAACATCGGCGTGTTGGTCGCGAGTTTGATCGAGGGTGCCGGTTTGCAGCCGAACACGCTGCCGCGACCCGTGGTGAAGCACACCACATTCGCACCACCCGCCACCTGACCGGTCGCGGCCACCGGGTCGTAGCCGGGTGTGTCCATGAAAACGAAGCCGCGAGCCTTCACCTCCTCCGCATAGCGAACAACATCGACAAGATTGGTGCTGCCCGCCTTGGCCATCGCGCCAAGCGATTTTTCAAGGATCGTCGTCAACCCGCCGGCCTTGTTGCCCGGTGACGGGTTGGCGTTCATCTCGGCACCCTCCTGGCGCGTATAATCTTCCCACCAGCGCATCAGGGCGACCAACTTCTCGCCAACCTCCGTCGAAACAGCGCGCCGGGTCAGCAGGTGTTCGGCGCCATAGGTTTCGGGGGTTTCCGACAGGATCACGGAACCGCCATGCCGCACCACCAGGTCGCTGGCGGCACCTAGCGCGGGATTGGCTGACACGCCCGAGTAACCGTCGGAACCGCCACACTGCAGCGCCACGGTCAGTTCGCTGGCTGGCACCGCGACGCGGGTCACCTGGTTTGATTCGGCGAGTATGTCCTTTACGAACGCCACCCCAGCGGCCACGGTCTTTCGACTGCCGCCCATCGTCTGGATGTCCATGGCCTTCAGCCTTCCGGCGAGCCGTTGCTCCTCCATCAGTCCGCCGATCTGGTTCACCTCGCACCCCAGGCCCAGGACGATGACGTGCGAGAAGTTCGGATGCCGGGCGTAACCGGCCAGGGTGCGCCGCAAGACACGCAAAGGCTCGTCCTGGGTCATTCCGCATCCGGTCTTATGGGTCAGCGCGACCACCCCATCCACATTGGGGAAGTCCGCAAGGGGATCATCCCCGGTGAAAGGATTGCGGCGGAACATGTCAGCGACGACCCCGGCAACGTGTGCTGAACAGTTCACGCTGGTCAGGATGCCGATGTAATTGCGAGTGGCGACCTTGCCGTCCGGACGGCGGATGCCCTGGAACGTTGCCGCGGGTTCGAAGAAGTCGGTTGGGCGGGCATCGACGCCATAAGCGTAATCCTTGGCAAAATCGCCCATCTCGCAGTTATGGGTGTGCACGTGTTGCCCCGGCGCGATCGCGGTCGAGGCAAAGCCGATGATCTGGCCATAACGGCGAACCGCTTCGCCGCCGGAGATCGCCCGGACCGCCACCTTATGGCCGGCCGGTATGCGCTGCGTCGCCAGCACATTGTCGCCCAGCGGTGCGCCCGGCAGCAGCGTGGCCCGAGCGATCACGACGCTGTCTCCGGGATGCAGGCGAATGACGGGAGGTTGTGCCATGACGAATTTTCCTCGCGCTATATTCCGGCCTTCATACAGCGTTACAGCCCTTCTCCGCAAAGGCCGGTGTATTTTCTGTTGAACCCGATGGAATTCACCTCGTTGGAGTTTGGGCGGTCCCTGAAGACCGCACCTCGAGGCAATATTGGAGAGAGCAATGGAACCGTTTCAGACCAACCAGGAGACCATCTCGCAGGATATGGTGACCAGGGTCGGTTCTGCAGCCGGTCTGGTCGCCCGCATTCAACAGGATTTCGCCGTCCAGGCGGAATTGGCCTCCGCGGACGATGTGAGGCAAGCACTGGCGACGAAGGCGCGCGCGGATGCGGAACGCGTGATCGACGAACAGGGGATCTCGATCGAGGAGTACAATTTGGTTCTGTCGGCCGCGGAAAACGATGAAGACCTCGAACGGAGGCTGCTGGATGCCGCTCGGGAGGTTCTGTAAGCGATGAAGAGCTTTGTAAGATTCGCCACCGTGGCTGCGCTTGGACTTGCGCCGGCACTGGCTGCCGCCGCTTCAGAACAGACGCCATCGGTGCAGTCCCCGATTCCGGATTCGAACATCGGCAAAGCCGGTGCCGCTTTGCATGACGTCGCGAAACTTCAGCAGAAATACCAGGGGCAGATGGAGTCAGCGCCGCCTGAGCAGAAGAAGAACCTTAGTGAGCGTGCCAATGCGGAGGCCGTCCAGGCGATTCAGTCGCATGGTATTTCGATACAGGATTACTCCAATGTAATCCGGACGGCACAAAATGATCCGCAGGTTAAGCGGCGCCTGCTGGATGCCGCGAACAAAGCAGATTAGCCGTCAGGACGGGGCCGGCCGGTCCCGTCCCCTGCATCTTCGCGCTGCCGCCTAGTACCGGCTCAATGCGCCGGGCTCATTTCGACAGCTTCCTCTACGGTATGGCGGGCTGCGATCATCAGGTAGACCGCGGGCAAGACAAACAAGGTGAACAGCGTGCCAATGGACAGGCCGCTGGCTATCACAAGTCCCATGTTGAAGCGTGACGCGGCGCCGGCACCGGAGGCGGTGATCAACGGCACGACGCCGAGTACCATCGCTGCTGTTGTCATCAGGATCGGCCGCAACCTGATGCCAGCGGCATAGACGATGGCGTCGAGTTTGGACCGGCCAGCGACTTGCGCTTCATTGGCGACTTCGACAATGAGGATTCCGTGCTTGCTGATCAGGCCCATCAAGGTCACGAGACCAACCTCGGTATAGATGTTCAGGCTGGCGCCGCCCAGGCCCAGACTTATGAAGACCAGTGCCCCGGCGATGGACATTGGTATCGAAACCAAGATGACCAGCGGATCTCGAAAGCTTTCAAAAAGCGCTGATAGCGACAGGAAGATGATGATCAGGGCCAGCCCGAAGGTGGCCAGGAAGCCGCTCAATTCCTGGACGAACTGCCGCAGCGGCCCGGCGTAATCGATCAGCGTGTCGCGCGGCAAGGTGTCCGCCGCCAGGTCGCGCAGCGTCTGCAATGCGTCCGCCTGTGATACGCCGAGCGCGGGGACGCCGGAGATTGTCGCTGAGTTCTGCTGCTGGAAATGCGTGATCGTCTGCGGCACGGTTTCCCGCCGGACGGTCGCTATGGCCGAGACCGGGATCGGGGCTCCATTGATCGTGGCAACCTGGTACTTCATCACCTGGTCGATGGTAAGCCGGGAACGCTGCTGCACCTGGGAGATCACCTTGTACGACCGGCTGCCGAGGCTGAAGTAATTCGTGTAACCGCCGCCCAACAGACCCCCGAGTGCGCTGCCGACTTCTGTCATGGAGAGCCCAAGTTGGGCGGCTTTGTCTCGATCGATTTCTATGACGACCTGAGGTGCGTCGACTTTCAGATCGCTATCAATGAACAGGAACATCCCGCTCGCGGCCGCGTCGGCGAGGAATTTTTGCGCCTGTGGATAGAGTGTCGCTATGGGCTGGGTGGTTTTAAGGACGAACTGGATCGGCAAGCCCTGTGCGCCCGGCAGTGCCGGCGGCTGGAAGGCCGCCACCCGCTGTCCGGCGACATTATTAAGCTGGTCCTGAAGCGCACGCTGGATCGCCGTGGCGTCCCGATGGCGGTCCTCCCAAGGCTTGAGGGTAATGCCCGCGATCGACAAAGTAGGTCCCTCGACCTGGAAGCTTTGATCCGCTTCCGGCACCTTCGACATGATGCTTTGCACCTGGTCGCTGAACAACTGTTTCTGTTGCAGTGTCGCGTCGGGGGCCGACGTTGGCAGCAGGATGACCACACCCTGGTCTTCCTGCGGTGCGAGTTCGCTGCTGGCGCTGTCATACAGGAAGTAGATGCTGCCAATGACGATCGCGCCGAACAGCAGTGTAACGGGCATGGTCCGAAGACTGCCGCGCAGGCGTCTTTCGTAAGCACGCTGCAAGCGGCCGAAGATGCGGTCGATCGCACCCACGAGACGGTCGGTCCAGCCGCGTGGAACCCCCTGCGCATGCGGCTTCAGCAGAAAGCCGCACATCATCGGTGACAGCGTCAACGCCACGATGGCCGACATTGTCACCGCCCCTACGACAGTAAAGGCAAACTCGGTGAACAATGCCCCGGTGAGGCCGCCCTGGAAGCCGATCGGCACATAGACGGCAATCAATACGACTGTCATAGCGATGATGGGGTTCGCCAGATCCCTGGCCGCGCGAATGGCGGCATCTCGAGGTCGCATGCCTTCCTCGAGATGACGGTTCACGCTTTCAACCACGATGATCGCATCATCAACCACCAGGCCGATAGCCAGTACCAGCGCGAGCAGGGTCAGGAGATTGATGGAAAACCCGAAGACCAGCATTACGGCGAACGTGCCGATCAAGGACAAGGGAATAGTTACCACCGGAATGACGACGGAGCGCGGTGAGCCGAGGAACGCGAACACAACCAGGGTCACGATCAAGACGGTTTCACCCAGTGATCGCTCGACCTCGTTGATGGAACTGTTCACGAAAACCGTTAATTGTAGATCACGTCGCCGGAGATGCCTGCCGGGAGTTGTTCCTGAATCGACGGCAGCACCGCCTTGACGCCGTTGATCACGGCCAGCAGGCTTGCGGACGGCACTGTCTGGATGCCGATGTAGACACCTTTCTTGCCGTTATATTCGACACTGGACTCGTAGTCGTCGGATCCGAGCGTGACATTGGCGACATCACTCAGTCGGATGATTCCGCCGTTCACCTGCTTGACCACAAGGTTCTTGAACTCCGCCACCGAATGAAGATTGGTGGAGGCTGTCAGGTTGAACTGCACCATCTGGCCCTTGGTGGTGCCGATCCCGGCAATCACGTTGTTGCCGCTGAGCGCGGTAGTGACGTCCGTCGCCGTCAGGCCGTAGGCGGCGAGCTTGGTTGGATCGAGCCATGCCCGCAAAGCGAAGTTCTGGCCGCCAAACAGTTCTGCCGTCTGCACGCCGGGAACGGCCTGCAGTCGGGGCTGAACGTTGCGAATCAGGTAGTCAGTTATCTGGTTTGGCGCGAGTTGATCGCTTGCGAAACCGATGATCAGCGCATCCAGCGACTGGCCGATCGCGACGGTCAGCGTCGGTTGTTGCACGCCGGCCGGCAGCGCGTTCAGCACAGAGTTGATTTTCGCGGTAATTTCGGTGATCGCCTTGTCCGGATCGAAGTTCAGCACTAGGTTCGCGGTGATCGTGCTGATGCCGGACCGGCTGTTGGACGACAGGTAGTCGATGCCGTTGGCCTGCGCGATGGCATTTTCCAGTGGCGTGGTGACGAAGCCGGCGATGGTTTCCGGGTCGGCACCGTAATAGACCGTGGTAATGGTGACGACCGCGTTCTCGGTCTTCGGGTATTCCAGGATCGGCAGCGAATAGAACGCCTTCAGGCCGACCACGAGCAGCATCAGGCTGACCACGCACGCCAGCACCGGGCGGCGGATGAAGATATCGGTGAATTTCATCGTCAATGATCCTGCGGGACGGGTGCGGGATTGTCGGCCGGTTGCACGGCGTTATCGATGTTCACTACCGATCCGTTATGCAGCTTCAACTGTCCGGCTGTGACCACGACGTCGTTCCCACTGATCCCTTTCAGAATGCTGACCTGATCGCCGCGAGCTGCTCCGGTCGTTACGAACTGCTGTTTGACGACGTGCTGCTCTTTGCCGTCCGCGTCCTTCTGGTCATGCACCACATAAACCAGCGAGCCATATGGATTGAATGCCACCGCCGCGGAAGGAACCGTGACCAGCGACCTCGGCTCCCCGGAAGCGATCGATACGCTGAGATACATTCCGGGCAAGATCTTGCCGCCCGGATTGGGCAGGCTCGCCCGCACCTGCAACATGCGGCTGCTGGCGTCGACTTTCGCGTTCAGTGACGAAACCACGCCCTGGAAGGTCTGGCCGGGATACGCGTCAGCGGTCACCTCCGTTTTTTGCCCAACCTCGATCTGACCCAATGCCTGTTGCGGCAGGTAGAAATCGACATACATCGGATCGAGCTGCTGAAGCGTAACGATGGCGGTGCCCGCGGCGACGAACTGCCCCAGATCCACCAGGCGGACACCGAGCCGCCCGGCGAACGGCGCCCGAACCACCTTCTCCGCCATGATCGCCTGCTGCGCCGCGACCGCGGCCCGTGCGACCTTCAGGTTTGCCGCATCGCTGTCCACCGTAGCCTGTGCCACACCGTGCGCCGCCAACTGTTTCTGGTCCCGCTGCAACGTGATGTTGGCAAGGTCCGCGTTGGCCTGGAGCTGTGCGAGTTTGGCGTTATCATCGTTTGGCCGCAGCTTCAGCAGCACCGTACCCGCGGCCACATCCTGTCCTGATTCAAATTCTATCTGATCCACCACGCCCGCGATCTCGGCTGCCAGGTCGGCTCCCTTGGACGCGCGCGCCGATCCCACGGCAGTCTGCGTTGGCTGCCATTCCTGGATCGACACCTTTGCCGTTGCGACGGTCGGCACCTGGGACCGGATCGACGTCACGACCTGTTTCAGGATGCCGGCCTTGAAGCGCTGAAATCCGATCAAACCCCCGGCGACGAGCCCGACCAGCAGCAGCATCACCAGGAAACGCAGCCAGGTCCTGGGTCGCCGCTCCCTGGTTCGAGTCCTGACGGCAGTGATGTCGTTCATGGAAGCACTCCGCAGCATTGCGCGACTTTGGGATCAACATCGGTCCGGTTCCACCAGCCGCCACCCAGCGCCTGGAACAGCGCGACGGTATCCGTGAAGCGTGCCGCCCGTGCCGTGATCAGGTTGAGACGGGCGGAGAAATCACTCTGCTCCGCGGTCAGGACGTTGAGGTAGGTTCCCGCCCCCGCTTCATATTGCGAACGCGCCACAGCGAGGCTGGCCGCTGCGGTCTTTTGGGCGGCCAAGGCAGCCTGCAAGGTTTCGGCATCGCGCTCGATCGCCACCAGGACGTTGGCGACGTTCTGGAAGGCGGTGTTGACAGTGCTGCTGTATTGCGCGGCGGCCACGTCCAAGGCGGCCTGAGCCGCCCGCTTGCGAGCCGTCAACGTGCCGCCCGCGAAAATCGGCTGACTGATGCTGCTGGCGATCGACCATACAATGCCGGCCGGGGTGAACAGGCTGGACAGGTCGCTGCCGCTACGGCCATAGCTGCCGGACAATGAGATCTGCGGGAGCATGTTCGCGGTCGCCACGCCCACCGCGGCGGTCGCCGAGTGCAGCAGTGCTCCGTAGGCCCGAATGTCGGGCCGCTGCTCCACCAGTTTCGAAGGCAGCGAGACCGGTAGTTCGGCCGGCAGGCGCAGCTTGTTCAGGTCCAGGGTTGGTGTCGAATATTGGTCAGGGTGGCCGCCGAGATAGACCGAGAGCTGATTTCGGGTCTGCTGCAGTTGCTTGCGCAACCCGGGCAGCGTCGCGACCTGCGTGTCGAGCAAGGATTGCTGCTGCAGCACGTCCACCTGACTGACGCCACCTAGCTGAAAGCGCCTGCGGACCAGGTTCAGCGCATCGGTGTCAGCTTTTATGATATCGCGGGTCGTATTGATCTGTGACTGCAGTGAAGCCTCGGTAACCGCCGCGTTGATGACGTTCGCGGCGAGCGTCAGCGCAGTCGCCTCCAGTTCGAAGCGCTGGTATTCGGCCTCGGCATTCAACTGCTCGATCTGTCGCCGGATGCCGCCGAACGCGTCCAGCGTATAGGAAATGTCGAGCGCGCCGCTGACCACCGAAAAAGTGGAGGAGCCCTTGCCAAATCCAAATCCGGCAAGTGATTCGCGCTGCCGCTGCGCCTGCGCGGTGGCGCTGACCTGTGGGAATAGTGCCCCCTGCTCCGCCCTGGTGGTTTCACGGGCTTGGCGCAGAGTGGCCTGCGCGGCGGCCAGGTCAGGATTGGCCTTCAAGGCCTGCGTCACCAGCGCGGTGATCTGTGGCGAATGGAACAGCGCCCACCATTCGCCCGGAATGTCGCGGTCCGGGGTCAGGGTCTGCGCAATCCCTCCCGACGTGGAAGCCGAGGCCGTCCGGCCAGGCAGCGGTGCCTCTGTGAAGCGAGTGCTGGCGGGCGCATCGGGGGTGTGGAAATCCGGGCCGACCGTGCAACCAGCCAGACTTGACGCAAGCGCGGCCATACGAAGGACCGACCTGGGGGTTGCGGCGAAACGCATGAGTCGATCATATTCCTATACCAGCGCGTCCAGTATGTGCATGCTGGACCGATGAGTCCAGTATCTAGTTCGAGAGGAGATCGCCTTGTGGCACATATGCCGACCTCCCACCGGATCGGTCGGCCCAAAGACAGTGCGAAGCGTGAGGCCATTCTAGCGGCCGCGCGAAGCCTGTTTGCCAGCCAGCCATTTGACCTGGTCAGCATGGAGGCTGTCGCGGCGCAGGCAGGCGTGTCCAAGATGACCGTTTACAGCCACTTTCGGGACAAGGAGACGCTGTTCGAAACAATCGTGTCGAGCACCGCGAGTGATATGATCGCAGCCTTATCGACGCCTGATCACGACGCCGAGTTGCGCGACCGGTTGATCGCCGTGGGGTTTTCGTTCCTCAGCGTGATCCTCGGGTCGGACATATGCAGGATGGCGCACACGTTACCGGGCGCCCTGCGCGCGAACCGAGAGCTTGCGGTGCGCTTTTACGCCGCCGGTCCTGGAAGGGTCAGGGGAGCTCTCGCATCGATGATAGACGCCGCCGTCGAACGGGATGAGTTGGTGGTGGATGACTCGGCGAAGGCGGCAGACGACCTGGTCAGTCTTTGGGAGGGGAGCGTTCCGGCCAAAATCGCATTTGGCCTCGCGGAACTCAGCACGCCTGATGAAATCAGGAAGCGGGCGCAGCGGGGTACGGACGTTTTTCTGCGAGCGTATCGCGCACGATAACATTGCCGGGGCACCGGCCAAGGGCCTGAAGCCCTTGGACGTTGACTGGAAGGCCCGATACCCTTGAGACCTTGACTTGGGGCTTAAGCCCCGACCTCTCCGGCTGCTTTTCTTGTGGCGGTGACGGCTTCGCGCGCCGCTCTGGCCATCAGTCCGCTGTCATTCGCGATCGTGCACAACTGAAAGCCCATCTGCATCATCCTGGCAGCGTAGGCGGCCGTGCCGTTGTGGAGGCCGGCGAACTTGCCGTGGCGCTTACACGACGCGAGCAGCTTGCCGTAGATTTCCAGAATGACCGGCTCCTCCCGGTCGAGGATCGGAATCATCCCCAGTGAAAGGCCCATGTCGGATGGGCCGATATAGATGCCGTTGATTCCGGGGACGCTCAGGATTTCATCAATGTTGTTGATGGCCTGCTGAGTCTCGATCATCGGGATGACGAGGATCTCGTTGTTCGCCGTGGCCTGATAGCTACTGGCCTCGCCATACATCGCCGCCCGGATCGGGCCGTTGCTGCGCTTTCCGGCAGGCGGATACAGGCATGCGTCGGCAAGCTGCCTGGCCTCCGCGGCGGTGTTCACCATTGGGCAGATGACGCCCATCGCTCCGCCGTCCAAGACCTTGCCGATGATGCCTGGCTCGTTCCACGGCACGCGCACCAGCGGCGTGACCGGATGCGCCTGCATCGCCTGGAAGCACTGCACCATCGACTGATAATCCTGCACCCCGTGCTGCATGTCGACGGTCACACTGTCCCACCCGCACTGCGCCATCACTTCAGCGGAGAATCCTGACGGGATGGCAAGCCATCCGTTGACGCTTGCCTTGCCGGCGTCGATGCGGGCCTTGAGTTTGGTGGCCATTTGAAGCGCTGCTCCCGAAGACTGATAAGAGAGCCGCAAGCTAGGCGTGGGGCAAAGGAGCGTCAACGAGGTCGCGCGCGGTTCGAGCCATGGAGGAAGAACGGCTGTCTCCCATTGACGCGGCAGATCGTGGACGTGTTGTGTCTCGCGCTTCCCCGTGACTGGATACTAGGCCGCGGGGTCAGGTCCTGCCCTGATCCTGTTGATCGCGCAGTTCACCGGACTGTACACTTCCAATCGCGTTCTTGAGGATACCGATGATAGCCTCGTCGGACATGGAGCGTGCGAGCAGAGCCATCGATCCGCCCAGAAGTGCCGAGGCAATCGCCAGCGAGCTGAGGTTCTGGCCCATCATATACTCGATTGCCTTATCCACCACAGCGCCGGCATGGCTGAGATCGGCGGGGAATTTGTTTGTTTCGTCAGCCATAACCGTATCCTTCGTTCGTCGCCCTATACGACCGCGTCGTTCAAACGCCGACAACGCTGCGCCCAACGGGATCGTGCTCGATATTGTGTTCGGCTGCCTGGAGCGCCCACATTCGGGCGTACAGTCCGCCCTTCGCCAGCAGTGCGCCGTGAGTGCCACGCTCGGCGACAAGCCCGTCCTGCAGCACAATGATCTCGTCGGCGTCAACCACCGTGGATAGCCGATGCGCGATGACGAGTGTGGTCCTGTGGTGTGACACCGCATTCAGAGCGACCTGGATGTCCTTTTCAGTACCGGCTGTCCAGCGCGCTCGTGGCCTCATCGAGGATCAGGATACGCGGATCCTTCAGAATGGTGCGCGCGATCGCCACCCGTTGCTTCTCTCCGCCGGACAGCTTCAGCCCACGCTCACCGACACGAGTGTCATAACCTTCAGGTAACCGAAGAACGAAATCGTGCACCTGGGCAAGCCTGGCCGCGCGCTCGATTTCCTGCTGCGTAGCGCCGGGACGCCCATAGCCGATGTTATAGCGGATGGTGTCGTTGAACAGGACCGTGTCCTGCGGAACCACGCCGATGGCGCCCCGCAGGCTATCCTGGGTCACATCGCGAATATCCTGGCCATCGATCAGGATGCGTCCGCCGGTTACATCATAGAACCGGAACAACAACCGGCTGATGGTGGACTTTCCGGCCCCGGTCGGTCCGACGATTGCCAGCTTGCCGCCGGCGGGAACGGAAAAGCTGATTCCCTTCAGTATCGCCCGGTTTGACTGATAGCCGAACCCAACGTCTTCAAAGACGACCTCCCCGGCGGAGCCTTCGGACAGGTGCGCGGTCAACGCCTTGGCGTCAGGTTTGTCAGTGATTTCGCGCTCGACACGCAGCAGGCCGAACATCTGCTCCATGTCCACCAGGCCTTGCTTGATCGTCATATAGACCACGCCGAGGAAGTTCAGAGGCTGGTAAAGCTGCATCAGATAGGTGTTAACAACCACGAACTTGCCGACCGTCATGCTGCCGTCGCGCATGCCCGCCGCGGCCAACAGCATGATCAAGGTCAACCCTACGGCAATGATCCCGGCCTGGCCGAGGTTCAGCATGTTCAGTGACACCTGGACCCGCACCGCCGCGCGCTCATATCGCGCCAGTGCGTGGTCATAACGTTGCGCCTCGTGTTCCTCGTTGCCGAAATACTTTACCGTTTCGTAGTTTATCAGACTGTCCAGCGACTTAGTGGAAGCGTCATTGTCGGTGTCGTTCATGGTCCGCCGGTAGCGCCCGCGGCGTCCCGCCAGGACCGCGGTGAAGGCCACGTAAACGGTCACGGCGAGGCAAGTGACCATCGCATAGCGCCAGTCGAACATGTGCCAGATGATGGCGGTGACCATAACCAGTTCCAGCGCGGTGGGAACAACGTTGAAGACCGCCAGGCGAAGCACTGATTGCATTCCGAGCACGCCGCGGTCGATGACGCGCGAAAGGCCGCCGGTCTGACGATCCAGATGGAAACGCAGGCTGACCGCGTGCAGGTGCCGAAAGGTGCGCAACGCGAGCAGTCTGACGGCACGCTGCTGTACCGACGCGAACAGGGCATCGCGGATTTCACCAAACCCGGCCGAACCGATGCGAATGGCTCCGTAAGCCACGATCAAGGCCACCGGGATGACAAATACAATCGCGGCGTCCTTGGGCGCCAGCGCATCAACGATGCGGCCGTAGATCACCGGAACGTAGACCGTTGCGATTTTTGACAGCACCATGAACACCAGGGCGATCACGACACGAATACGCGCGCCTGGATTTCCGACCGGCCACAAATACGGGAGCAGGGATACAATGGTCTGGAAGGTGGATCGCTGCACCCGCAAGGAGGGCGGCAAATCCGCCGGGGCGGGGGGCTGGCTGCTTCGTCTCATGCTCCGCATGTGGCATGATGCGACGTCGTTTGAAAGGCGAACCGCTTGGATCAGCAATTAAAAGACGCCGGATTTCAGCGCCATGTGCGTGCCTGCAACAACGCCGAACTGCCAGGGACGCGAACCAGGTTCCTGATCGGCGATCAGGCCGTTGGATGGGTGCCCGAACGGATCGTGTCGGCCTTGCAAGGCATGCCGTCGATCCGGTTGTCGGGCGCGGGGGTGGTGGTGGACGACGCGTCCAGGCTGCCGGTGATCGCGCGGCAACTGGCGGATCGCGGGCTATACCGGTGGCGCAATGAGGCGTTCGATGTGCGGGCACAACCGGACGGGCCAGCGCTGACGCAGATTGACCGTGGGGCAATTCCTTCGTTCGGTATCCAAGCCGTCGGCGTTCACGTCAACGGTCTGGTTCGCCGCTCCGACGGGCTGCATCTCTGGGTGGCGCGGCGCGCTTTGGACAAGCTGCTCGATCCCGGCAAGCTGGACCACATCGTCGCGGGAGGCGTGCCGGCTGGCCTTGGCCCAGCGGAAACGCTGGTCAAGGAAGCCGCCGAGGAAGCCGCAATCCCGCCTGGACTGGCACAGACCGCGGTTCGAGTGGGCACAATCGCCTATGCAATGGACCGGCCCGAGGGACTTCGCCGGGATCTTGTGTATTGCTATGACCTTGATCTGCCGGATGATTTCGTCCCGCGCGCGGCGGACGGTGAGGTTGCGGCATTCGAGTTGTGGCCGGTTGACCGGGTTGTCGCTGCCGTCCGGGATACGGATGATTTCAAATTCAATGTCAATCTTGTCCTGATCGACCTCTTTCTGCGCCTTGGCTTGATCCCTGACCGTGAGGCCAAGCCTCTCGAGAACGCACTAAGAAGATGTTCCGCCTAGGCCACAGGCCTGACCTCGACCCTCATCGCTTGCGCTGGCCGGAACGGTTGATCGGCGGGCGGCGGCTTAGGCGGCGCCGGCGGATTGGTTATCCGCCCGCCGAAGCAGGGTTCGACGAAACTGCAAGGCTCGGTATCATGCCGCCGAACCGTAGCAGGACCGCCACATGGACCTTCACCTGTCGGGCAAGGTCGCCCTGATCACAGGCCCCGCCAAAGGCATGGGCGCCGCCATCTCACTCGGCTTTGCCCGCGAAGGCTGCGACCTGTTCTTGATCGGCCGCGACCTGAGCGCCATTGAACCGGTCGCCGAGGCGGCGCGGGCGTTCGGCTGCCGCGTCCTGGTTGCATCTTGCGACCTGACTGACACGGCAGGCTGCCAGGCGGTGGTGGATGACGCGATTGAGGCCTTTGGCAGCATCGACATCCTGGTCAACGTCGCCGGGGGCTCCGGCCCGATGGGCAAGACCGGCTGGGAAACCTCCCGCACCGAGTTCGATGAGATCGTGACGCTCAACATGGCTGGCTGCTTCAACACCATGCGCGCGGTTCTGCCCCATATGATCGCGCGGCGGGATGGCAAGATCGTCAACGTTGGCGGCACCTTCGGCATGCGCGGGCGCGCCGGCCGGATGGCCTACTCGGCGTCGAAATGGGGGTTGCGCGGCATCACCAAGTCGATGGCGCTGGAAGCCGGACCATTCGGTATCAATGTGAACCTCGTGGCGCCAGGGATGGTGGATGGCGAACGCTTCCGCACGAAGGTCGTGCCTACCTTGGCTTCCAAATTGGGTATCCCTGAGAGTGAAGCGGTGGACAGGCACGCCGGCGAGTACGCGCTGCGCCGGATCACCACGGATGAAGATGTGGCCAACGCCTGCCTGTTTCTGGCTTCCCCGGTTTCCCGCCAGATCACCGGCGTCGACCTTCCGGTTGACGGCGGTTGGGCCATGTTGTGAGCATCGAAATGACCATCGCCGAGCTGATCATCCATAACGGCCGCATCGTCCATCCCGATGGGATCGTGCCGGCCAGTATCGCCATTCGCAACGGCTGCATCCTGGCCATTGGCGCGCCCGAGGCGATGCCGCCCGCGGCCGAGACCTTCGACGCCGCCGGCCTGCACATCCTGCCGGGCGCGATCGATGTGCACGTGCATTTCCGCGATCCTGGCTACACCCACAAGGAAGATTGGGACACCGGCACCGCCGCCGCTGCGTTCGGCGGCGTCACCACGGTGTTCGACATGCCCAACACCATTCCAGCAACGGCAACCGCGCAGGCGCTGGCCGAGAAGCACGCCATCGCATCCTCCCGCGCCCGGGTTGACTACGGGCTGTATGGCTTCCTCGGCGAAGACACCATCGCCAACGTCCCGGACCTGATCGCCGGCGGGGTTATTGGATTCAAGTTATACATGGGAGAAACGTTTGGCCGCCTGCCGACGCCCTCCACCGGTGCCATGCTGGAAGCGTTCGAGGTGGTAGCGCCCACCGGCAAGCGCATCTCACTTCACGCCGAAACGGCCTCCATCATGGCTCGGCGAGAGACCCGCATGCGCGAGGCCGGCCGCACCGATGCGCTTGCCCATCTTGCCGCCCGCCCGGCCGTGGTCGCAGTAGAGGCCGTCAGCAGGGCGGCGGTGCTGGCGGAATGGACCGGAGCACGGATCCACATCCTGCACATCTCCTCGGCGGAAGAATTGCGGCCGCTGGCGGACGCGAAAGCCCGCGGCGTCGACATCACGGGCGAAACCTGCCCGCATTACTTGTTTCTTTCCGCCGATGACTACGCTCGCTGGGGCGGTGTCATCCGCGTCAACCCGCCCGTGCGGGAGGCGCGCAACCAGCTTCCCCTTTGGCAGGCGCTGGTTGATGGGACGGTGGACATCATCGCCACCGACCATGCTCCACACGCGCCGCCGGAAAAGACCCGCAATGATATCTGGACGGTCGATTGCGGCTTTCCGGGCGTGGAAACGCAGATGCCCCTGATGCTGAGCGCGCTGCCGTCCCGTCACGCCTCCATCTGCGACTACGTCCGCTGGAGCGCCTATAATCCCGCCCGCATCTGGGGACTGGCACCGCAAAAGGGGGCGGTGCAGGTGGGCGCCGACGCCGACCTGGCGATCGTGGACCTGGGCCGCGAAATGGTGGTCGACGACGCCGCGCTGCAGTCCCGCTCCAAGATCTCACCGTGGCATGGCAGGGCGGTGAAAGGTCTGCCGGTCCACACGCTGGTGCGCGGCCGATTTGTAATGCGCGACCGAACTTTGGTGGACGGCACGCAAGGCTGGGGGCGTTCGGTTCATACCATCCAGACCATGCCGCCAGTCCAGACGCGCAACATAGACGCAACAATGCGCGCGATCGTTCAACCGCGGTGACGGATGCGGGTCGGGCAGTTCGGGCGGTGGACAGCGGAGGCCGGAAATGGCCGTTCTTCTCGCCGCGCCAAGCGCTGAAGGGCCGCGACGGCAGCGGCTAGGCGCGCGCTAATTCAGCATCGACTTCAGAATGTCCAACTGTGCCCTCACACCGTTGGCGACCGAACCTTCCGGCACCAGATCGAGGAAGCGCTGGTAGCAATCCCTCGCGGCAGCCACCTGCTCCAGCCGTTGGTTCATAATCCCGGCCTGACGCCAGAGTTCAGCCTGATCGGGAGCGATCAGCAGCATATCCTCGGTGCAGCGCAGTCCGCCGCGCAGGTCCCCTGCCTCCAGCCGCCTTGTCATGATGTTGTTCTGCAACCTCAGCAGCACCCGCCGCGTGCTCATCGGCTGCAAAAGCCCAGGCCGCAACTCGGCCTTTTCCCCTTCGACACGCTTCAGCAGGACGCGCAACTCCCTGGCGGACATGACCTGCCCGCGGTTGAAGACGTCAACCACGATCTGGGTCTTGTGACCTTCCAGCGCGACCAGAAAGTGCGCCGGGAAGTCAACCCCGTGACTGCCCCAACCCGCGGCGCGGGCGGCATGCAGCCAGATTACGCCGAGCGCCACCGGCAGCCCGCGCCGCCGCTCGATTACCCGGATAAGGTTGGCGTTGGCGGGATCATCGTAGGTCTCCAGATCGCCGGCGTAGCCGAATTCATCCGCCAGCATTTCAGTCAGCGCGGCGGCCCTCGCCGGCAGGTCCTCCCTGCCCATCGCATTGGCTCGCTTTACCGCGCCTTGGGCGAGGTCGGACAAGTGCCGCGCCGCCGCCTTCCAGTCAGCGTCCGGCACGTCCACGCGGGCGAGTTGCAGGGCGGCGTTTCCGATATCGATCTCGGAGTTCCGCAAGTTGACCAATCGCCGTCAACGCCGCCCTTGGTTCCGTCATCGCTCGCGTGTTGCTCCTGCCTATTCCGCGGCTTCCCGAGGAAGATAGATTTCCTTGCCTGCCTCGGCGAACTCGGCACTCTTTGCCTCCATCCCCGCCATCCGCTCCGCTTCCACCCGCAGATCCTGGGTGATTTTCATCGAGCAGAATTTCGGCCCGCACATCGAGCAGAAATGCGCAACCTTGTGAGCTTCCTTAGGCAGCGTCTCATCATGGAAAGACCGTGCCGTGTCCGGATCGAGCGAGAGGTTAAACTGATCTTCCCACCGGAACTCGAAGCGCGCGCGGCTGACGGCGTCATCACGCAATTTTGCCGCCGGATGGCCCTTTGCCAGATCGGCGGCATGGGCCGCGATCCGATACGTAATGACACCTGTCTTCACGTCGTCACGGTCCGGCAGGCCGAGGTGCTCCTTCGGCGTGACGTAGCAGAGCATCGCGGTGCCGAACCAGCCGATCATAGCGGCGCCAATGGCGCTGGTAATATGGTCGTAGCCCGGCGCGATATCGGTTGTCAGTGGCCCGAGTGTATAGAACGGGGCCTCGCCGCATTCGCGCAACTGCTTGTCCATGTTGACCTTGATCTTGTGCATCGGCACGTGGCCGGGGCCTTCGATCATCACCTGGCAGCCCTTGTTCCAAGCTACCTTGGTCAGTTCGCCCAGCGTTTCCAGTTCACCGAACTGCGCCGCGTCGTTGGCGTCCGCGTTCGACCCAGGCCGCAATCCGTCACCCAGCGAGAATGAGACATCGTATTTGCGCATGATGTCGCAGATCTCATCGAAGCGTTCATACAGGAACGACTCCTTGTGCTTCGACAGGCACCACTTCGCCATGATGGAGCCACCACGCGACACGATTCCGGTGACCCGCTTGGCCGTAAGCGGCACATACTGGAGCCGGACTCCGGCATGGATGGTGAAGTAATCGACGCCCTGCTCCGCCTGCTCGATCAGCGTGTCCTTGAACACCTCCCAGTCCAGCTTGGTGGGATCGCCATCGACCTTCTCCAGCGCCTGGTAGATCGGCACGGTTCCGATCGGCACCGGCGAGTTGCGCATGATCCAGCCGCGAATGTTGTGGATGTTCCGGCCGGTGGACAGGTCCATGACCGTGTCGCCGCCCCAGCGGATCGCCCAGACGAGTTTTTCGACTTCCTCGGCCACGCCCGATGTGACGGCGGAGTTGCCGATATTGGCATTGATTTTCACCAGAAAATTACGCCCGATGATGACCGGTTCCAGTTCCGGATGATTGATGTTCGCGGGGATGATCGCGCGACCCCGGGCGATCTCACTGCGGACAAATTCCGATGTGATGAACGCGGGAATTTCCGCGCCGAAGCTTTCCCCATCGGCCACGCGGTCCTCCGCGCCCTCGATCATCTTCGCCCGCCCCATGTTCTCGCGATGGGCGACGTAGATCATCTCTTCCGTGATGATGCCGGCGCGGGCGAACTCGTACTGGGTGACCATTTGGCCGGGCGCGCCGCCGTAGATCGGCAGGTCGGCCGGGCATGCGGGAACCAGCTTGTCAGCGCCGATGTTGCCGTTGTCCTCCGGCTTCACCGCCCGGGGCTCGATCCGGGCATAGCCGCGCCTGGCGATCCATTCCCGGCGGATCGGCGGCAGGCCTGCCTCCAGGTCGATCGTAACGGAAGGATCCGTATAGACGCCCGAACAATCATAGGCCCGGTAAGGCTCTTCCTTGGCGCTTGGATCGAGGGCGATTTCCCGGAACGGCACCATGATATCCGGCCGGCCCGCGGGGCTGGTATAGATCTTCCGAGACCCCGCGATCGGACCGGTTGTCACCGAGCTTGGGCGGGTGGTGGATTTCGACTGGACCGTCATGGACCTCTCCTTCGTCATGCCACACGCGTGCATGCAATCAACGTCACATTGGGCGACACGCTGACGATGGAAACAAGGTCTTGTGGCCGCGACCCGTCCCTCCGCCGGCATGACCCGGATCAGGTTCAAGGGTCATCGCACCGCCGGTTAAGCCGGTTTGTCGCGATATCTCAGCCCCGCTGGTGGGGCACCCCTGGGTAATGGGAGAGGATGCGGCGGGACACGACGAGTGTCAATGTGGAGCGGGTGGAGGGAATCGAACCCTCGTAGCCAGCTTGGAAGGCTGGGACTCTACCATTGAGCTACACCCGCGTCGGCCCGGAACCTAATGGCACCGCTCGGAAAGTGCAATCACCGGTGTGTGGCTCCTTGGGGTGGCTCCTTGGGGTGGCTCCTTGGGGTGGCCCCTTGGGGTGGCCCCTTGGGGTGGCCCCTGGGGGTGGCCGAAAGGCGTCATGGCGCGACGCGGATTTCCACCAGGGCATGCGTCCGTATTGTCGAGACATGCCGGATCGCCGCCTCCAGCACGGCTGCAAGTTCGTGCGGTGCATCCACCCTCGCGGTCCAGGCCCGGCTTGCCTCCGCCACCTTGGTGAAATCGGGCGAGGGGTCCAGCGAGACCAGCGGCATCCGGTTGGTTCGGGCGGCGTAGCCATCAGGATAGGTTCCCAGGACGGATTTTCTGACAGCCCCCCACTCTCGGTTATTCAGCACCAGCAACAGCACCGGCAGGCCCAGCGACTCAGCGACCTGGTGACAGGCCACCGGGTTCGCGAACATGTATGACCCATCGCCCATGGTTGCGATAATGATGCGGTCCGGCTGTGCCAGTTGCATACCGAGGGCACATGGGAACGACCAGCCCAGGCCACCCGAATGCGGTTCCTGGTACCAGCTTCCGGCACCGCGCAGCGTCAGCGGGTCCAACGGGCATCCCAACTCGGACAGCACCGTAGCGGCATGCCCTTCGATGGCGCGTGACAGGCACAGGCTGACCCACTCCTTCGTCATCAGGTCGCCGTCGCCGCCCTGCTGTGCCGCCAGGCGTATTTCGGAACGGATGATTTCGGCCTTCGCCGCGACCCGGGCATGGCGGGACGAAAGGGAGTCCGAGCGTGACGCGAGGTGCGGTTGCATGGCTTGGGCGAGGCCGATAATGATGTCGGCGGTTTCCCCCGCCAGAGACAGATCGGCCTGAAAGTTTCGCACCGGAAAGCGGCTGTACAGCGGGTCCGGCCCAGCCTGGATAACCTTGCAACTCGCCGCCAGCTTGTGGGCCGCGGGCGACCATGGCGCCAGGCAGTCCAGCACCAGGACGACGTCGGCCTCGTTCAGCCAAGGCTCCGGGTTCGTTCCCACCGCCATTGGATGGTCCGTCGCGATCGCTAGCTGGATCGCCCAGTACCTGAACCACCGGGATGCCCCACACATCGGCCAGCGACGATAGTGCGGCAAATCCGGCTTCCGATCCGGCGCCGCGTTGTGCCACGATCACCGGGCTGCGCGCGTTGGCGAGCCAGAGCGGCGGCTTCCTGTAACGCCGCCGTCGCCGGTCCGTAATTAGCCGGCGCCATCCGGCTTGGTTCACTCAATGCGTCCGAGGGGCACAACCCGCAGAGCACCTCGCGCGGCAGGCTGACATAGACCGGTCCACGCGGGGTCGAACAGGCAACCGCATAGGCGCGATCGACGACTTCCAGCGCCTGCTCCGGAAACCGCAACTCGTAGTCCCACTTCGTTGCCTCACGAACCAGCGCCGTTTGGTCCCGCATCTCCTGCCCCCAACCGATCGGCACGGTTCGGGCACCAAGCCGCCCCTGCTCCAGGGTCGGTGTCCTGCCGGAGAACAGCAGCACCGGGACATGTTCGGTCGCCATGTTGATTGCCCCGATAGAACAGTTCGCCAATCCGACATTGGTGTGGGCCATCACCGCCTGGGCACGCCCGGTCGCCAGGTAATAGCCGTGCGCCATGCCCATCGCGGCATGCTCGTGAGGAATGACGATCGCCCGAGGCAAGGCGATGTCCTTTGCTCCGGCCTCCGCCAGACCCTCGATGATCGGCGGAAAGTCGGTCCCGGAATTCGCGAAGATGTAGTCGACGCCGACGATTTTCAGCCGCGCCAGGATGGCGCCACCGGCGGTGATGGTATTTTGGTGTTCGGGCGACTGCGACATGCCTGGCTCCTGGCCGGCGCGGAGGCGGGCGCGCGCCGATTACGTTACTGGAGGAATCCCCACCGCTCGACCGCCGGTTCCGCCGAGGCCCATTTCCAGGTGTCCGCTTGTTTGCAGACATCGGTGGTGAACCAGGTTCCCTTGGCCTTCTGGTCGTTTCCCTCGTCAACCGAGAAAGCGACCTCCTTGCAGGATGCCAACGGCGAATCGATGGCGCGGACAATGTGCAACCGTCCGTGCTCGTTGCCAATCGGGATGGTATGTTCGATTTTCCATGAGGCCGCGGTGCCCACCGGCAACTCGCCGGCGACCTGGGCAATCGCATCCTGCTCCGCGCCGAGGCGGGTACGGGAGATGTAGCGAAACACGTAGTTGGCGCCAGCATCCGTTGCTACGCCGATGACAAAGCCGACCGCCGGACTTCCCGTCGCGGCGCCGGCGACGCCGCCGGTTACAACCGCGGCGATTTGGGCGCGGCCTTACATCCGCCCAGCACGATCACGGTGAACAGCGCCAAAGTATTCAGCAGTGGCCGTGGCTTCTTTGCCTCCGGCGGCGCTGTCCCAGGCGGGACGGCGAGATGCCTCACTGCAATGCGCCCCATCGCGCCGTTGCCGGCTCCGCCGAGGCCCATTTCCACACCGGCCCATCCTGACAGACCGTTGCGGTATAGAACGCTCGGTGTGGGACCTTCTTGTCTGTGGTATCGACCGAGAAAACGATTTCCTTGCAAGCTGAAATCGGCTGATCCGATCAGGCGAGTTACAACGAGGTCGCCGTGCTCGTCATCCTCGATCGGAATATCGTGCGACACGTCCCAGTGTCCCACCACGCCGGGGGTTAGTTCGCCGGCGGCCTGCGCGATGCGGTCCTGCTCGGCGCGATGAACGTCGCGTTCCACGTATTGAAGTCCGGCATTGGCGCCGGCGGCGATGCCTAAACCAATACCCGCGGCCGCGGTCGGACTTTTTGTCACGGCACTCGCGACGCCGGCGCCGGCGATACCGGCGACGTCGGACGTTGTTGCGGTCAGGACGGATCCGCAACCAGACAACGTGGTGGCGGAAATCAATAACGTCAGGAAACGAATCGGCATCGCGGGTTATTCTAACGACGGCACTGGTACACGGTTCCAATCACAGGAACGTCGTTTCCGTTATTTCATTCCGGTGATTGAGGAGACCATTGCCCGAGGATCCCGCTTTGGCCAGCGTCCCGCATCTACCTGCACGATAAAATCGCTGACCAGCCGATTGAACTGGTCCGGATCCTCCAGATTGATCGTGTGCCCACAGTTCGGCATCACCGACAGTGCGGCAGTGGGAATCGTCTGTTTCATCAGCAGCGCGGGCTGCAGGCACGGCCAATCCTCGTCCCCTGTCAGGATCAAGGTCGGGACCGTCAGCGTCGCCATCTGATCGATCAGATCATAAAGCGACGGCCGCTCCCCCTGAACGCCAAGTTGCGTGTTCCGTGCCCCGATGGCCGAGTGCTCCGCGAGTTGCTGCTTGAATTCCTTGAAGCCGCGAGGGTCCTTGTTCTCGAACTGCACACGGGTTGGACCATAAGCATATTTTGCGGCGAACGCCTCGATGCCGTTCTCATCGAGAAAGGCTGCGACCGCTGCCACCTCGGAGCGGAACTTATCCCGCTGACCTTTCTCCGCGCCATAGCCGCACCCGGCAACGCACAGCGACAAGGCCCGGCGCGCATGACGGAAGCCGAAATGCAGCGTGGCAAATCCGCCCATCGAAAGTCCGACGACGTGCGCCTTTTCGATTCCCAGATGATCGAGAACCGCGGCGATATCATCCGCCGCCCGCGCCTGAGAGTACTTGGCCAACTCGTCCGGCACATCCGACGGCGGATAGCCCCTCGCGGCATAGGTGATTGCCCGATAGCGCTGGCCGAAATGCCGCATCTGGGTTTCCCAGGCGCGGTGGTCCCCGGCGAACTCATGCACGAAGATCACCGGGGTGCCGGACCCGCACTCCTCGTAGTGCAAGCGAACCCCGTCATCGGTCATGGCGAAAGGCATTTCGTGTCTCCTGCGGCGATCCGGCAATTCTACGCAATCGCCTTGCGGTGACCAGGGTTGGTTGCCGTCACGCTCGCGGGGTTCCTCGCAATCCGGGCTGGGGTTCCGTCGCGATCAGGCGGGTGTCAGGCATTTCCGGACAGATAGTCGATCGCGACCTGCACACCGCCCGGCTTGTGCGGCACGTCAGCCGCGCGCAATCCCATTTCGACCCCACCGAGTGTGCCGATGAGTTGCAGGTCGCCGAAATCGCCGAGGTGGCCGATCCGGAACACGCGATCCTTCAAGATCCCTAGTCCGTTGCCCAGGCTCATGTTGAACTTCTACAGGATGGTCGCCCGCAGCGCGTCCGCGCTGTGCCCTTCGGGCATCCGCACCGCGGTCAAAGCCGAGGAATAATGCCGCGGGTCCGCGCACTGGATTTCCAGCCCCCAAGCCCGCACCGCCCGGCGGGTCGCCTCGGCGTGGCGGTCATGGCGAGCGAAGACGTTGGCCAGACCTTCCTCGAGCAGCATCTTCACCGCTTCGTTCAGCCCGTAGAGCAAATTCGTCCCGGGGGTGTATGGGAAAAAGCCGGTCTTGTTGGCCTCCAGCATCGGCCGCCAGTCCCAGTAGCTGCGCGGCAACCTCGCGCGTTTCGGCTGGCTGCCAGCGCCTTGGCGCTGATCGCGTTGAATGACAGGCCGGGCGGCAGCATCAGCCCTTTTTGCGACCCGGCGACGGTGACATCCACGCCCCAGCATCGTGCCGGTAGTCAATCGAGGCCAGCGATGAGATCGTATCCACCAGCAGCAGGGCGGGATGCGCCGCGGCGTCCATCGCCGCCCGGACCTCATCGACGCGCGAGGTGCAGCCGGTGGAGGTCTCGTTGTGGACCACGCAGACGGCCTTGATCCGATGCGCCGTATCCGCCGCCAGCGCGTCCGCCAACGCCGGGCACGTCGGCGCCGCGCCGCCAGTCCGTCTCCAGGAAAACCGGATCCAGCTGCAGCCGTTCCGCCATCTCCTTCCACAGATGGGCGAACCAGCCGGTCGGCACATCAGCACCGTGTCGCCGGGCGAAGAGTGTTGGTCAGCGCAGCCTCCCAGGCGCCGGTGCCGGAAGCGGGGTAGATGATCACCGGACCCGGTGGTCTGGAAGATCGCACGTAAATTGGTCAGTATCTCCAGACCAAGCACGCCGAAATCCGGGCCGCGATGGTCCATCGTCGGGTTGTCGATCGCCCGCAGCACGCGGTCCGGCACGTTCGTCGGCCCAGGGATTTGCAGGAAATGCCGACCCGCGACATGCGCTGCAGCCATGCTCCGACCTCCTCCGTTAACCGACCCCTAGCTTGCGGTGCCTCGCCGCCTTTGCCAATGGTGGGCCACAGCTACTCCAACCAGGTTGAGTCCGCCCGCATGAGCGCCACCATCGCCGACTCGATAATGCCGGACAACGCGGCCTTCGCGATGCGCCTGGCCCGCAACATCAAGGGCGAGGTGCTGTTCGACCGCGCCACCGGGGCCGCTACAGCACCGACGCCTCGATCTACCAGATGGAGCCGGTCGGCGTGATCGTCCCGGAGACGATCGACGACGTGGCTGCGGCCATGGCGATCGCGCGCGACGAGGGCGTCCCGGTGCTGCCGCGCGGCGGCGGCACCAGCCAGTGCGGCCAGACGGTCAACCGCGCGCTGGTGATCGACTGCTCCAAGCACCTGCGCCGCATCCTGCACGTCGATGCCGAGGCGCGGACCGCCCTGGTGGAGCCTGGCCTCGTCCTCGGCCACCTCAACAACGCGCTGCGCGCCGACAGACTGTTCTTTCCCGGTCGATCCGTCCACCCACGCCCGCTGCACGATCGGCGGCATGGCCGGCAACAACTCCTGCGGCTCCAAGTCCATCCGCTATGGCCTGATGGCCGACAATGTCCGCGCGATCGAGGCCATCCTGTCCGACGGCTCCCAGCACCGCTTCGGCATCACCCCGGACAACCTCGGCGACCGCATTCCCGCCTCGATCGCCGACCTGATCCAGCGCCTGCGCGTGCTCGGCGCGTCCGAGGCCGAGGAAATCGCCGCCCGCTTCCCCAAGCAGCTTCGCCGCGTCGGCGGCTACAACATCGACGCCCTGACGCCCGCCGCCCGCGCGTCCGGCCGCGACAACCTCGCCCGCCTGCTGGTGGGATCCGAGGGCACGCTGGCCTTCTCCGCCGCCATCGAACTGACGCTGCATCCGATCAAGCCGCGCAAGGTGCTGGGCATCTGCCAGTTCCCGACCTTCCGCAAGGCCATGGAGGCGTCCCGCCACATCGTCGCCCTGGACCCGGAGGCGGTGGAACTGGTCGACCGCACCATGATCGACCTGGGCCGCGGCATCCCGATCTACCGCGCGCACCATCGACCAGATGCTGATCGGCGAACCCGACAGCCTGCTGATCGTCGAATTCCACGGCCACGACGACGCGCCCCTGCTGGCCAAGCTGGCCGAGCTGGAAGCCCTGATGGGCGACCTCGGCCACCCCGGCGTGGTCCGCGCGATCGACCCGGCCTTCCAGGCCGATATCGCGGCGGTGCGCGAGGCCGGCCTGAACATCATGATGTCGATGAAGGGCGACGGCAAACCGGTCTCCTTCATCGAGGACTGCGCCGTCGATCTCGACGACCTCGCCGACTACACCGAACGGCTGAACGGCGTGTTCGAGCGCCACGGCACCAAGGGCACCTGGTACGCCCATGCCTCGGTCGGCTGCCTGCATGTCCGCCCCGTCCTGAACATGAAGGACCCGGCCGACGTCGCCAAGATGCGCGCGGTCGCCGAGGAAGCCTTTGCCCTGGTGCGCGAATACAAAGGCTCGCACAGCGGCGAGCACGGCGACGGCCTGGTGCGCAGCGAGTTCCACGAACAGATGTTCGGCCCCCGCATCGTCCGCGCGTTCGAGGCGGTGAAGGACGCCTTCGACCCGATCGGCCTGCTGAACCCGAACCGCATCACCCAGCCGCCGCGCATGGATGACCGCACGCTGTTCCGCTACGGGCCCGGCTACGGCCCGATCAGCGACTTCACCCCCAAGCTCGACTGGTCCGACCATCCCGGCCCGCTCGGCGGCATGCTGGGCGCGGTCGAGATGTGCAACAACAACGGCACCTGCCGAGCCTTCGACTCCGGCGTGATGTGCCCCAGCTACCGCGTCACGCGCGACGAGACCCACCTGACCCGCGGACGCGCCAACACGCTGCGGCTGGCGCTGACCGGCCAACTGGGCGCCGACGCGATGGCGTCGGACGCCAATGGCCGATGCGATGGCGCTGTGCGTGTCCTGCAAGGCCTGCAAGCGCGAATGTCCGACCGGCGTCGACATGGCCAAGATGAAGATCGAGGTCACCGCCGCCCGCACCGAACGGCACGGCACTGAAGTGGCGGGAAGCGCTGATCGCCGAACTGCCGCGCTATGCGCCGTTCGCTTCAGCAGCTGCCGGCCTGGCCAACCTGCGCAACCACCTGCCGCCGCTGCGCTGGCTGACGGAACGCGTGCTCGGGTTTTCCGCCGACGCGCCGCCTGCCGAAATGGCGCAGCGACAAGTTTCTGGACAAGGAAGCCGAGGCCGCCGCGCCGGTCTCGCCGCGCGGCGACGTCTACCTGCTGGCCGATACCTTCAACCGCTACTTCGAGCCGGAAAACCTGCGCGCGGCGCTGAAGGTTCTCGCGGCTGCCGGCTATCGCGCGGTCATGCCGAAGACCGGTGGCCGGCCCGTTGTGCTGCGGCCGCACATGGCTGGCCGTCGGGCATGGTCGACAAGGCGCGCGAGGAAGCCGACCGCACGATGCACCATCTGTCGCGAGACCTCCCCATCATCGGCCTGGAACCGTCCTGCCTGATGACGTTGCGCGACGAATTCCGATCGCTGCTGCCTGGCGCCGCGACTGACCGTTTCGCGGCCCGCGTCGATGCTGCTGAGCGAATTCATCGCTCGGGAGAAACCGGATCTGGCGCTGCAACGCGCTGCCCGGAACCGCCAGGGTGCACGGCCATTGCCATCAGAAGGCGTTCGGCGCGTTTCCCGACGCGCTGGCGATGCTGCGGCTGATCCCCAAGCTGTCCGCTCAGCCGATCGCTTCCTCCTGCTGCGGCATGGCCGGCACCTTCGGCTACCAGGCGGAGACCGAGGCAACCTCCCGCGCCATGGCCGAGGCCAGGTCTGCTGCCCGCGGTCAGGGCGGCCGCGGCGCATGATTATATCGTTGCCGACGGAACGTCGTGCCGGCACCAGATCCGTGACCTGTCCGGGCGGGAAGCCATCCATTCCGTCCGGCTGATGGAACGCGCACTGGCTCCGCCTTGACCTCGGCGACTTCAGCGCTGCCCACGACACGTTACGCGATCGTCGTCTTGCGGTCGGACCACCTTCCGCGCTGCCGCGGAATGCGGACCCCGCGTCTGGCGAAGGTCGCGCAGCCGCAAATACATCATCGCCGTCATCAGCGCGTCGTTGAACGCGTCGTGCTGATCCAGCACCGGCAGGTCCAGATCGCGCAGGATGGCGGCGAAAGGACAGGTCGATCTCGTGCCGGGCGGCGCGTCGCCATATTTGCGTTCATAAGTAGAGCTTCGACACCTCGATCAGCTTGTTCGGCAACTCGATGCCGATAAGTCCGAGCAAATATTTGTCGACCATCCGGACATCGAAATCGACGTAGTAGCCAACCAGCGGGCGGCCGCCGACGAAATGCAGGAATTGCGGGATGATCCTCTGGATCCGGTTGCCCGCCGCGACATCCATCTCGCGCAGCCGATGCACCTTGATCGCATCGACGTTCATCCGGGCCTCCGGCCGCACAACCGCCTCAAACCGCTCGCTCGTCAGGATGCGGTTGCCCCTGTATCCGGATCGCGGCGATGGTAACGATATCGTCGTGCCGCACATCCAGTCCGGTGGTTTCGCAGTCGAATGAAACGACCTCGTCGGGCGGCCCAGGCGGAACATGAACCGATAGGACTGATCGCCGATACTTGCCTGATGAAACAGTCGCTTGATCGCCCGCGGGATCATGTCAGAACGCGTTGAGGTTGAAGTGCCGGCGGACGATGTCCCGAAGCTGCTTGACCACCTGAAACGCGTCGCGCAGCACGTCCCGCTGCATGCTGGACAGCTCGGCCGGACGCACCAAGCGCCCGTGTCCCGACGTCGCGGCAAGCTGCGCATCCAGCCGCAACGTCATCAGCAAATACAGCGACTGGGTGATCTCGCGGCCAAAGTCGCGGCTGAACATGCCAGCCTCGACCAGACGCTGGATACGCTGCGCCGTTCCGGTCTCCGTCAGCCCACGCTCCAGCGCCAGGCTGCGCACGCCGTGCACGATCGGAGAAAATGCCCGCCCTTCTTCAGATCGACCGTCACCCTTTCCATCAGGCGTCAGCAGGTTGTTGAAAAACCCAATCGGCATGGGAAATGCATCCGTCGCCCGGGCGAAATGCACCATGAACGCGCTGCGGCCACGCACGGCTTCTACCAGGCCGGCCTTCGCCTCCGCCAGAAGCTGCGCATTTCCCGCCACCGCCACGGCGTCATAAAGGATCGCCACGTCCATGTGCGCGGTTTCATCCGGAATCGCCACCCAGCGCCGGAAATCGCGCCAGATAATCGGCCAGCGGGCGCGACCACGCGGGATTGCGCACCATGACGTTGCCGGGACAGGGCGCGAAGCCGAAACTCTCCAGCGCCGCGGTGAAGTCATTGCGGAAGTGATCCAGCACCGCCTCGTCCACCGGCTCCGCCAGAATCAGCGCGTTGTCCTGATCGGTCCGCATCGTTTGTTCCCCGCGTCCCTCGCTGCCCATGACGATCAAGGCAGCCGCCGCTCGCGGATGGCAGGCGGAGCGATCAGATCGAACAGCTTGGCGAACAACCGGCGGTTGAGGTCCGATACGATCTCGGCGATCACCTCGACCTTTAGCCCCTGGCGGCGCAGCAGCCGCACCTGCTCACCGATCTCCCGCGCCGCGACGGTCAGTTCCGGCAATCCGGTCGGCGCGGTCGATGCGCCCGGCGACCAACTGCGCGTTGCCGGCCAGAAACCCAAGCAGACCGATGTCCTCGAGAGATCCCGACATAGGTGGTGCCGTCGTGGATGGCGATCCGGCGCTTGTTGGTTTTGGTCATCAGGATCAGCGCCGAGTAGATGAAGTCGTCCGGCGCCAGCGATATCACGTCGAAATGGGTGATCGGAGCGCACCGCCGCCTGGATTGGCATGCGGTTCAGCACCACAGCCTTCGACAGGTTCATGCCGGTAATGATCCCGACCCGCTCCCCGTCGCGCACGAACAGCGCGTTGGTGTTGATCTCGCTCATGCGGTGGCCGGCGGTCTCGATCGTAGTCCTCCGCATCGATGAAGGACGCCGGCGACAGGTTCATATCGGAAACACGCGCGCGCATCAGGGTGCCGACGCGGCTGTCCTCCTCATCGCGCGCCATCGCGTCCAGCTTGCGCGACAGTTCAAGATAGAAGAATGCGGCAAAGCGCGGGTTGGCCTGGATAAGATCAAGCGCAACCGGCCTCGGCAGCAGGTAGCATAGCGTCTCTTCCCGGGCGACGAAGGCATGCCCGCTTTGTCCCTGGACCAGTGCATGGCTGTCGAACGAATCGTTTGGCCCGAGCAGCGCGATCAGTTCATCCGCCGCGCGTTCTTCAACGACGCCCTTGATGACGATGAACAGCGCCTCGGCCGGCTACCCCTTGCGCGATGATCGTCTCGCCGGGCCGGTAATATCCGATGTCGAGCGCGCGGCGTAACGTCTCAAGTTCCTGCGGCGTCAGGCGGTCGAATGGCGGGTTGTGCGGGATCGAAGGCGTTCGGCATGGTTCCAGCCCTTGGCCATGCGGACGTTGAAAGCAGACACCGCGGCGGAGCGATGGAGCACTCAGGCGAGTGCTCCATATCTCGCTTTCAGTGCGCCGATGCGCCGCTTGCGCCGATGCCGGTCTGGCAACGGACGAACTGCGCATCAAAGCCGGCGCGGTCCAGTCTCGCTCGGGCACTATTGTCGATCATCGAGAACAGCCAGATCCCAACAAAGGCGATCGTCATCGAGAACAGCGCGGGGTTCTCGTAAGGGAACGGCGCGCTGCCCTTGGCGTTGCCCATGCGTCTGCTCCCACACCGCCGGCGACAACACGACCATGACGACAGCCGAGGCCAGGCCAAGCAGGCCGCCGATCAGGGCGCCTCGCGTGGTCAGCCCCTTCCAGAACATCGACAGCAACAGCACCGGAAAGTTGCACGATGCGGCGATGCAGAACGCCAGGCCGACCATGAACGCCACGTTCTGGTTCTCGAACACGATGCCCAGCAGGATGGCAAGGACACCGAGGCAGATCGTGGCGATCTTCGAGACCCGCATCTCCTGCTGCTCGTCGGCGCGGCCCTTGCGGATGACGATGGCATACAGGTCGTGGCTGATGGCGGACGCACCGGCCAGCGCCAAGCCGGACACCACCGCCAGGATGGTCGCGAAGGCAACGGCGGAAATGAAGCCGAGGAACAGGTTTCCACCCACCGCATTGGCCAGATGGATGGCAGCCATGTTCGACCCGCCCTTGATCGCAACGATCGGTCCCTTGACCGCCGCAATCGCGGTGTCGAGGAACTCCGGATTGGTTGCCACCAGAGTGATCGCGCCGAAACCGATGATGAACGTCAGGATGTAGAAATAGCCGATCAATCCTGTCGCCACGAACACCGACTTGCGGGCGGCCTTGGCATCGGACACGGTGAAGAAACCGCATCAGGATGTGCGGCAGCCCTGCTGTGCCGAAGATCAACGCCAATCCCAGGGAGATCGCCGAAACCGGGTTCGATACGAGCGTGCCGGGCTCCATGATCGCGAGATGCTTGGGATGCACCTCGACGGCCTTGGAGAACATCGCTTCGAGGCTGAACCCGAAATGCCACAGCACCGCCAGCGCCATGAACGTAGCGCCTGACAGCAGCAGCACCGCCTTGATGATCTGCACCCAGGTCGTGGCCAGCATGCCGCCGAACGTCACGTAGACGATCATCAGTATGCCGACGATGACGACCGCCATCCAGTAGTCCAGGCCGAACAATATTTGGATCAACTTGCCGGCGCCCACCATCTGAGCGATCAGGTAGAAGGCCACGGTCACCAGGGAGCCGCACGCCGCCAGGATACGGATCTCGGTTTGTCCCAGCCGAAACGAGGCGACGTCAGCGAACGTATACTTGCCAAGATTGCGCAATGGTTCGGCGATCAGGAACGTTACCACCGGCCAGCCCACAAGAAAGCCGACCGAGTAGATCAGGCCGTCATAGCCGGACATATAGACCAGGCCGGAGATACCCAAGAAACGACGCTGCGGACATGTAGTCGCCGGCAATGGCGATACCGTTCTGGAAACCGGTGATGCCACCGCCCGCCGAGTAGAACTGAGCAGCCGATTTCGTCTGCTTGGCCGCCCAATATGTAATGCCGAGGGTAGCGCAGACGAACACGACGAACATCGAGATGGCGGACCAGTTGGTGGCCTGCTTCGCCCCGCCCTCAACCGACTCCCGCGGCATGCGCCAGTACCGGTATGGCGTACCGCCATGCGCGGCGGCGAGCCAGATCCTGATCCGGTTCATCATCGTGTTTCCTCGATGATTGCGCGGATCAAACCGTCATAGTTGAATTCGCCCGGCGCACGTAAATGCCGACCAGTACAAAAGCCGAAACGATCACGAACAGGCCGATCGGCAAACCGATCGTCATGACGCTGTTGCCCATCCGGATGCCGAGGAACTTCGGCGCATAGCCGATCAGCAGAATGAACCCGAAGTAAATGACCAGGGTAACCGCCGAAAGCGTCCAGCCAAACGAGGATCGTGTTCGCACAAGTTCCTGGTATTTCGGATTTTGTTGGATCGCTTCGTAACCTTGCCCCGCCATGTTCTGTTCGCCTTCCCATTTCGCCGAGGTCACCACTGAACGGCCCTTCAGCCTGCTTCCCGGCAAGCCGAGGCCTGTTCATTGGTTCCCCCATCGGAGGCCGGAAATAGATAGCGGCCGAGCTCATGTCCTTGATCTGGGTCAATCACGGAATCGCGGCGGCCGGACGGACACCACGCGGTTGCGCGACCGACGGGTCAGTGTTTGGCGCATAGGAAGAAATAGCCCATCAAATCAATGATGAACCGGTAAGACCTCGTGGCCATCCCCACTGCTATCAACAGGCGGCAGTGCCCGCTCACCGATCGATCGCGGCACCGTGATGCCGGTCGCGTTGGGGGGTCAACTCGAGATCTGCTCCAGCACCGCCCTGGCCTGCCGGATCCCGCCGAACCGGATCAGCACCGCGGGCAGCAATGCACCCGGAATGATGATCCACAAAATCCAGCCCAGATGGTCCGGGGCCGAACGCATAAATCGGCCCGAGCAGCGTCACGCCCGCCCAGGCGCCCATGTGCCCCAGCCCGTCCGTCCATGCGAACGCCTTCGAGCGGATCCGCGTCGGATACGCCACCGCGGTGTAGTTATACAGGTTGAACAGGAACAATCCGGTGCCGATTCGGCTGACCACATAGGCACCGGCGATAACCCACAGATTTGGCACCAGCCACGCCACCGCCCAGGAAACGCGGCGAACAGCAGGCCCATCACGAACAGCACCTCGCGCCGCTCGACATGCTCGCCCATCCGCGCATTGACCTGGAAAGCAACGAACAGCGCGGCGTAGGCAACGGCGATGGTAAGGAACACGAAATGCGCCGACGCGCCATGGTCCACCATGAAGACCGCCGCGAACGCGCCGACGCCGTAGATCAGCCCGGCATAGGCCAGCAGCCACACAACGATCAGCAGCCACGTACGTCCGCGATACACCGGGTCGGTGAACAGCTCCGTCCACGATCCACCCTGCGCGCTGATCACCTGATCCAGCAGCCGGATTAGGCGGCGGCAACGGCTGGCACCCGACGCCGCCTGACACCGCGCTGCTCATACAGCGCCATGACCCGTTCGGCTTCCTCGTGCCGCCCATGCGCCTCCAGCCAGCGTGGCGATTCCGGCAGCTTCCACTCACAGCAGCGGCAACAGCACCACCACCTCGATTGCCGCACTGACCCACAGGAAGAGCTGCCAGTTGCTTGGAATCCAGGCGAACGCCAGCAGATTGACGCCGACCGCCACCAGCGCCGTCACCCCCTGGGAGGTCAGCAGCACCCGGTTGCGCACGTCCGGCGAGGTCATCTCCGACAGATAGACCGAGTGGGTTGCGACGATCCCGCCCACCCCCAGCGTGCTGAGCACCGACAGCACCACCATCCAGGTGAAATCGGTGACGTAAGCGAACGGCCAGATGCAGATCCCACCCAGCAGGGTGGCCAACAGGATTGCCGGCCGCCTGCCATAGCGGTCGGCGACATAGCTCATGATGTAGACGCCGAGCAGAATGCCGAGCCCGACCTGCAGCGCCTGGATCACGGCATACTGCACGACGTCGATCACGTGGTTCGGCCGCCAGACGAACGGATACAGCCGCGCGCCGATGCCGTCGGTGTCGAAGATAATGAAGCCCCAGGTAACCTCGACCAGAATTGCGAGGTTCCACTGCACCCTGGTCAACGGCAGCCGGTCGATCCGCGCCGCCATCACACCATCGTAGCTGATCCGTTCGGCCATCGTAGCCTCCCCCGCGTCGTAATCGCGCCGGCCGCCGATTTTTATTTTTGGCCGCCAAGTGGCGCGGTGGCAGCTTACGACGGGTTCCGTCAGGCCGACAAATCCAAACTATCTGGAGGCAGCCCGGCATTTCGCGAGTTCTGTAATTGCGTAGCCGGTTCGGAACGCCAGGTGGTCGAGCGCCGGGTCAAGTCACCGCAGCCGCTTCTCCATGTAAATGCGGTCGAACCCTTTTTCGGTGCGGCGAGCGGTCTGGACATAGCCGCGCGCGGCATAGATCGCGATGTTCTCCGTCATCAGTGCGTTCGTGTAGAGTATGATCGCGTTCCGGCCGCGTCGAAGTGCCTCGGTTTCGGCGAAATCCAACAACACCCGTCCGAACCCCATGCCCTGGCGGTCCGGCCGCACCGCGATATTATCGAGCAAAAATTGATCCGGTCCGTCCTCCAGGACGAGCACGCCGGCGATTTCGCCTGCATCTTCAAGAACCCAGACCTGATCAGCTTCGATGCGCGACGCATAGTCATCCATCATTGGCCCCGGCGCGGTGCCAATGATTGCCACGTAAGGCTGATAAGCGGCTAGCACGACATCGCGAACCGCCTCCGCGTCCTTGTTTCGAGGGCGCCGGATCATTCCGCTGCCCGCGCCAGTTCTGCCTCGGTCCATGCCTGCAAGCCGAGCGCCTGGGCCAGTCGCTCCAGCCGCCGGATCACGCTCTCCCCGGCGAATACGCCGCTGTTCTCGCGCAAACGAAGCACCAGCCTGGGGCCCGCGATCCGTAAACGCGTTCCGGCCAGCAAGTCCTTTGTCCCGGCCGACAGCGTATAGGCCAGCCGCAAGAGCGATCCCCAGCACCTCCGCTCGGTCCGCGGTATCGATATCCAGCAACAACCGCGACGGACGCAGGAAGGGCGCATCAGAATCCGCCTCGTACCGCAATGCCACCGCCAGAGCCAGAAACGCCCGCGACATGGTGGTCCAGGCCGATGCCGGGTTGGCGCAGCACCCGCAAAAACGCCTGCTCGGCGCGGAATTCCGGGTGATCGTGGCTGCCGATATCGGACATCCAGCACATCGCTTCCCGCAACCGGGCAGCGGCGCGGTTTCGTCGGGGAACAGCGGCCGCGTCCAGTCCACCAGCGCCGGCGGCAAGGAGGGATCGCGGCCATGCCTGGCGGCCATCTCCCAGGCGGCGCTTAGCAGTGGATCCTGCTCCTGGATTTCCCGCGGCATTCGCCGCATGAACCAGCCTTCGCGCAGGCCGCTGGCGCTGAACACCACGCGCCGCACCCCCGTCGCGCGCAACAAACGGCGCAGAGCCACCGCGGCGAATGGCAGATCGTCCATACGCCGTCGAGGCGCCCCGGCAGCCGCTCCAGCACCTTGCGCGGCGCGGTCGAAATCACCCCGGCCAGGTCGCGAGCCTCCTCCCGGCTGATCGTGTAGTGATGCACCATGTTCAGCGGATAACTGGTCTGCGCCATGTGGATGCGCGCCAGAGCCCGCCAGGCGCCGCCCACCAGATACAAATCGCTTCCAGCCGCATGGCTCAGCCATGGCACCGACTGCAGATCCTCCTCGGCGATCGCCCGCGCCCGCACCGGATCCCCGCCGGATCGTTCCGCCAGCCGGATCACGCCCAGCTTCAGCGTCTGTGACGGGCCCCGCGCTCCCTCCACCAGCCGCACCACTTCAAGCGAGCCGCCACCGATGTCGGCGAGCACGCCATCTGCGGCCGGAATTCCGCACAGCATGCCGTCCGCCGAATAGGACGCTTCCTCCACCCCGGACAGAATGCGGATCGGCACTCCGGGCATCCTATCGCGCAGCGCTTCCACGAAAGCCGCACCGTTATCCGCATCACGCACCGCCGCCGTGGCCAGAACCTCGAACGGATCAGCACCCATGGCACGCGCGACGGCGTAGTAACGGTGCATCACCGTCAACGCCTGGGCCATGCCCTCCTCGTTCAATCGGCCGGTGGTCTGCATGCCTCGGCCCAGCCGCAGCACCGCCTTTTCGTTGAAAATCGACATCGGATTGCGGGTGTGGCCCTCATAGACCACCAGTCGTACCGAATTGGACCCGAGATCAACGACGCCGCAGCGTGGTAGTGGGGCACGGCGGAGCAAATGGCATTGGTCAGTCCTGCATCACCCGATCCTGCCGCTCGATCCCGGGAAGCCGGCGACGGGCGCCGCCACCGGCGGCCCGTGCAAGGCCGATCCACGGCCCGACAACGATGGATTTGTCATGAAGTAATCATGCGCGGAAACCGGCTTACGGCCAGGCGCGACGCGGGTCCAGGCTCCATCCGCGCTCAGTTCCCATGACTGCAGCGAGTCCTTCAGATTGATCACCATGATCTGGTCCAGCACTTGGGCATGGACGGTCGGATTGTGAATGGGCACCAGTGTTTCAACGCGCCAGTCCATGTTGCGCTCCATCCAGTCGGCGGAGCTGATGAATACCCTGGCATGCCGGCTTGGCATGAGGTGGCCGTTGCCGAAACGCATAGATGCGGCCATGCTCCAGGAACCGTCCGACGATCGACTTGACCCTGATATTGTCCGACAACCCCGGCACGCCGGGCCGCAGGCAGCAAATGCCACGGATTACCGCCATGACCTTAACGCCGGCGTTGGAGGCCTCATACAAGCGCGTCGATCAGTTCCACATCGGTCAGGCTGTTCATCTTCAACCAGATCGCCGCGGGCTTGCCATCGCGGGCAAAGCCATTTCCTGGTGGATCAATGCCAGCAACTTGGTCCGCGTGGTCAGTGGGCTGAATCCGAGTTCCTCCATGATTTCGGGCCGTGCATAACCGGTCATGAAGTTGAACAACCGGGCGGAGTCCCGGGTCAGGGCCGGATCGGTGGTAAAGAAGCTCAGATCGGTGTATATACGCGCGGTAATCGGATGATAATTTCCGGTTCCGAAATGTGCATAGGAGCGGATCGCTCCGGCCTCCCGCCGTACCACCAATGATAGTTTCGCGTGGGTCTTTAAGCCGGTGAAGCCATAGACCACCTGGACCCCGGCCGCCTCCATGCGCCGCGACAGCCGGATATTGGCTTCTTCATCGAAGCGCGCCCGCAGTTCCACCATGGCGGTGACCGATTTGCCGGCCTCCGCCGCTTCGATCAGTGCGTTGACGATCGTGCTGTCGCGGCTGGTGCGATACAAGGTCTGCTTGATCGCGATCACGGCGGGGTCGTGCGCGGCCTGCCGCAGGAACTGCACGACGACATCGAAACTTTCGTAAGGATGGTGGACGATGATGTCCTTGGCTCGGATCGCCGCGAAGCAGTCACCGCCGAAATCGCGAATCCGTTCCGGGAAACGAGGCGTATAGGGTGCGAACTGCAGATCGTGCCGATCCTCGACGATCATCTGCTTCATGTCGGCGAGCCCCAGCAGACGCTGGTCGTCATGAATCTCGTCCGCCGCCGCGTCCAACTCATCGATCACCAGTTCACGCAGCTCCGGCGGCATTCCGGCGGCGATCTCCAGATGGATCGCGACGCCGCGACGCCGACGCTTCAGGGCGGTCTCGTACGACCGCACCAGATCCTCGGCTTCTTCCTCGAACTCTACGTCGGTATCGCGGATCACCCGGAACAGCCCGTGGCCCGTCAGCCGGAATCCCGGAAACACCCGGTCCAGGAACAGCACGACCAGATCGTCGAGCAGGATGAAGCGAACCGGCCCTCGCGCTTCCCCGGCCGGCAGCCGTATGAAGCGTTCCACCTGGCTGGGCAGCGGCAGCAACCCGCGCATGCCAACGCCATCGTCCTCACGCACCAGATGCAGGGCCAGGACCAGGCCAAAGTTGGAGATGAACGGAAACGGATGGGCCGGATCAACCGCCAGCGGGGTCACGACCGGAAAAACCCGCTCCATGAACCAGGCATCGAGCCAGGCCTTGTCCGCCTCGGTCAGCGCTGCGATGCTGCACAGGGCCACTCCGGCGTCTGCCAGCAGTGTCAGCAACTCGCCCAGAATCCGCTGCTGGTCAGCCAGCAGCGACTCGGCGCGTAATTTTGATCGCGGTCAACTGCTGCGACAGCGGTGCGACCGTCGGCCGAGGTCAGGGTCGCGCCGGCCTTGGCCTGTCCGATCAGCGCGGCGACGCGCACCGAATAGAATTCGTCCAGGTTTGAAGCGCTGATCGACAGGAAGCGCAGCCGCTCAAGCAGCGGGTGGCGCGGATTCTCCGCTTCCTCCAGGACGCGGTGATTGAAATCCAGCCAGGACAGCTCGCGGTTGATGAATTGCTCCGGGTTGGCCAGGTCAACCGGTAGCTCCTGCTTGCGCTCAGGCCTGGTCTTGCCGTTCTTTGTCGGCGAGGACTTGCCCTGGTGGCTGCCCCCTGGCGCGATCAACTCCGCGGTGTCGGCCTTCAGCACCATTGGTGCGCCCCTTCGCAAGATGAACCCGCATCCTACAGGAAGCCGCGGGCCGACGACGAGGGGTCACCCAGGTGCGCTGAAATTTCATCTGCATCCGGCAAATCCGCATCCTCGGACTTCAACACCCGCACAGCGAGCGGTTTGGTGATTGGCGACCCGGATATCAGGCTCTCCCGGTCCAGCCGGGCAACGGCTTCACGCAGCGCCGCGGCGGACCGAGGCAGGTGGAGCAACAGCCATTCCTGCACCGCTTGGGACACGACCAACTGCCTGTCCGCGATCAGCCGCTTCAGCAACGCGGACAGCAAGTCGTCACCCGGTGGCCCTATCGCGACAGCGGCGATCGCTCGCAGGCGGCTGGAAAGGTCGGGCAGTCGAACTGGCCAACGGGACGGCGCGGTATGGCCGGAAAGCAGCAGGCGCAGACCCCGATCGCGTGCGGTGTTCAGCAGATGGAACAGCAGCGTCTCGTCGCGGATCGTATCGGCGTCATCCAGCGCCAACGCTCCACTGGGTGGCATTTCCCTCAGGTCAGTCAGCGTCTGGCCCTTCAGCAGCATGCCGCCCATCCGGTCCGCCCAGATATGAAGCAGGTGAGACTTTCCGCATCCTACTGGTCCGAACAGTGCCAGCCGATGTTCGGGCCACTCGGCCTCCAGCCACGCCACAGCCTCCCGATTTGATGCCGCCTGCACGAAGTCCTTCGCCTCGTATCGAGGTTGGTGCAGGAACGGCAGCGGCAACTGGAGGCGTTCGTGGAGCATCAGGCCGATGGGGGGTCGAGGTAAAGCGGGCTTGCGAGGTAGCGTCGCAGCCAGAATGGGGCGAGCACGCCGATCGTTGCCGCGACCGGCACTGCCAGCATGACCCCCAGGAAGCCGAACGCGGCGCCGCCGGCGAACAAGGCAAAGATCACCCAGACGGCGGGCAACTCCACCCGATCACCGAGAAAACGCGGATAGATCACATAGCCTTCGAGGATCTGGCCGACCACCAGCACGATCCCCACCACCGCGACTCCGCGCCAGTGCGTGAACTGCGCCAGCGCCAGGCCAATCGCGGTGAGTCCCCCGGTGATGGAGCCCACGTAGGGAATGAACGACAATACGCCCGCCATCAGCCCGATGATCAGCCCCAGGTCGAGGCCGGCGATTGTCAGGCTGACCGCGTAAAACAGCGCCAGCAGCAGGCAGCACATTGCCTGCCCCCGGACCCAGGCCGACAAGATCCGGTCCACTTCGCGTGCCTGCGCCCGGATCACGTCCCGATAGCGGTACGGCAGCCACGAATCGACCATGCGCGTGACGCGGTGCCAGTCTCGTAGAAGGTAGAACCCGACGACCGGGGTCACCACAGCCAGCGACAGCAGGTTGAAGATCGCGAAGCCGCTGCCGATGACGCCGGTCGCGGTGGAGAGCAGGATACTGAGCATCGATCCCGCTTGGCCGCTGACCAGGTCCCTCAGCTTGTCGTTGACGACATCCGGGCCGAAATTTTCCTGCAGGCGCGTCAGCACCTCCCGCGCCCAGCCTTGCACCAGCGTTGCGTATTGGGGAATCCGGTTTACCAGCAGGCCGATCTGTACGATCACCAGCGGGTACAGCAGCAGCGCGAACAACAGCACGCCGGCGATGACCCCGATAATCATCAGAAGCGCGGCCGCTCCGCGTGGCAAACCTAGCCGGGTCAGATGGGTGGTCGGCGGGTCAAGCGCATAGGCGAGCACCGCGGCCGCCACGAATGGCGCCAGGACCGAGGCGAAAAGCTGCAGCGCCAGCCAGAAAACCACCAGCAGCCCGATGATCAGCGCGAACCGCTGCGCCCGGGTCGCATGGAACACGCGCGCTGGCGTCGCGGTCACAGTCTCCGGTAACGGCTCCGGCGGGGCGATGATGGTATTCTGATCCGCGGCCGGCACGTCATTTTCCTCGCGCTGTGTTCCAGACATAGGCTGCGCCGGAGATGAGCGTGGTCGCCGCCACACACCAAGTCAGAACGACGGCGACCCCTGGGATTCCCACGCCGTAGCCGCCCTCCAGCAGGCTGACCGCGATCAATACGATCTGCAATACGGTATTCACCTTAGAGATATACAGCGGACGGATCGCGACCGCATGCCCTAACACGGTGAGCACGCCGATTCCGCCCACGATCAGCAGATCACGGAACACCACCAGGATCGCGAGCCAGTCAGGCAGTTCGCCGACCGCCGCGAGGGTAACATACATCGTCACGAGCAGGGCCTTATCCGCCACCGGGTCCATGACCGCGCCCACCGCGTTGCCGCCGTAGCGGCGAGCCAGCCATCCATCCAGCGCATCGGACAGGCCGGCCGCCACGAACAGCAGGAAAGCTCGATCGATGCGGTGCGCCAGCACCAGCCAGAACGCCAGTGGTACCGCGCACAACCGGGCGAATGTGATGATGTTGGCCAGGTTCACCAGCGGCGCAGCGGTCCTCGGTCCGACCGGTGCGCCGTCAGGCATCTGTCGCCGCCTTCATCCGACGGATTGCACTCGGTGGCCTGCCCATGGTTTCTGTCTCGCTCCATCCATCAACTGCCCCAGGGCAATGAGGTTGCCATGACCACCACGGATAACCAAGGCAGGGCACCAAATACCAGCATTGGCCTCGACTACCGTGCCGCGGGCGTGGATATCGAGGCCGGCGACGAATTGGTGGAGATGATCAAGCCGCTGGCCAAAGCCACGAATCGGCCAGGCGTCATGGGCGGTCTAGGTGGTTTCGGTGCGCTGTTCGACCTGAAGGCGGCCGGATTCTCCGATCCCGTGCTGGTTTCAACCACCGATGGCGTAGGTACCAAGCTGAAGATTGCCATCGAGACCGGACTGCACGACACCGTCGGCATCGACCTGGTGGCGATGTGCGTCAATGATCTGGTCGTGCAGGGGGCCGACCCGCTGTTTTTTCTGGATTATTTCGCCAGCGGCAAACTTTCGGTGGAGCAGGCGAGGGCGGTGATCGCCGGGATTGCAAGCGGGTGCCTGGAGGCCGGGTGTGCCTTGGTCGGTGGCGAAACCGCCGAAATGCCTGGGATGTATGCCGATGGGGACTATGATCTGGCGGGTTTCGCGGTCGGCGCCGCGGAGCGGAGCAACCTGTTGCCTCGGCCCATCGTCGCGGGCGATGCGATTCTGGGGCTGGCCAGTTCAGGCGTGCATTCCAACGGGTTCTCGCTGGTTCGCCGGGTGGTGCACGCCAGCGGGCTTGGCTGGACTGAAAGCGCCCCGTTCGCCCCTGGACAGACACTCGGGGAAGCCCTGATGACTCCGACCCGGATTTACGTGCGCGCGATCCAGGCGCTGCACCGTGCCGGATTGCTGAAAGCGGCAGCGCACATCACGGGCGGAGGATTGCCCGGAAATCTGCCTAGGGTATTGCCGGAGAATACCGTCGCCGCGGTGACCGCGAATTGGCCAGTGCCGCCGGTGTTCAAGTGGCTTGCGCGCGTCGGACGCGTGGAATCCGCTGAGATGCTGCGGGTGTTCAACTGCGGGATCGGCATGGTGCTGGTGGTCCCTGACCCCGTCGCCGCCATCGCGGTGCTGGAGGCGGAGGGAGAAGGCGTTAGTTCGCTGGGGGTGATCGAGGCAGAATCCGGTCCTGCCGCGGTTCGGATCACCCAGCCGTCGGGCTGGCTGACGTGAAGCGCCGCGTCGCCATTCTGATCAGCGGCCGCGGCTCCAACATGGGGGCATTGATCACTGCCGCCCGTGATCCGGCGTTCCCCGCCGAGGTAGCACTTGTGCTGTCAAATCGGCCCGATGCGGCTGGGCTGAGGCCCGCTCGCGCCGCGGGCGTCGCCGCGGAGTGCATTGATCATCGCGGGTTTGGCGGCGACCGGGCGGCTCATGAGGAAGCGCTGAACTCGGTGCTGAAGGCCGCTGACATCGAAATCGTCTGCCTGGCGGGCTATATGCGCTTGTTGACGCCGTTCCTGGTCGATGCCTGGGCGGGGCGAATGTTGAACATCCATCCGAGCCTGCTGCCCTCATTTCCCGGGCTTGATACCCACGCGCGCGCTTTGTCCGCCGGCGTGAAGCTGCATGGCTGTTCGGTCCACCTGGTGACGCAAGAGATGGACGCCGGCCCGATCCTGGCGCAAGCGGCGGTTCCGGTGCTGCCGGGCGACACCGAGGACGTTCTCGCCGATCGGGTGCTGCGTCAGGAGCATATTGTCTATCCCGCCGCCTTGGCTGCCTTCGCGACAGGGTTGCAAGCGGCAGCGCCTGAGCCGATGGCCTTTCTTGCCAACCCACTGCCCTGGCGGGCACCGCCCGGTTGTTGAGGCTTAAAGCCCGGCCCGGCGCCTATTTATGATCAGCGGTAGGCTTGCGCCGGCTGGTATATTGAATTGTTGGCGCCTTCGGGGGACCATCGGCTCATGTATTGCACGATGTCGCCGACGGTGGTGAAACGTTTCACCACTTCATCCGGAATCTCGAGGTCGAATGTCTCTTCCAACGAAATAGCGAGCCGGATCCGGGCAAATTTACCGAGCTTCAAGTCGTCGACAAGCCGGGAAGCGATCGTAAGAATGTTGTCCTGAATATAGACTGTCTGCTCGACTGCTAATACGACTTTCTCAAGAACAACATTGCTGAAAATTTCGGGCATGGCAAAATCCTACTTCACCGGCGCCCCATGATCGGGCGACGGCAGGCCCACGCATCGTTCTAAAAAGGCGGAGGTTTAAGCCGCGGATAACCGGGCGAATGCTGGCGCGGGGCGCTGCTTATCCGAGCGTGCGACCATCTCTATCCCGCGACTGCTCTTACGCATGCGCTCGGGAACTTCAACCATTGCGCCACGAACGGCATCCTCAATGGTTTCCAGCAGGAATGCGCGGCTGCCCAGGGCGGTGCGGCGCTCGGAGTTGAGACCCGGCCGGGCCATGGCTTGGCGGGTCGTGGTCGCCAGCAGGGACAAGTTGGCCTGCAGGAATGCTGCATGTTTCTGTGGCAGGCGTACCGTAATGACATCTTCCGACATTGCTGTAACTCCTATCCGTTTGGACCAAGTATCGACCCGGCGTGCTCGAGGCAGGGCCTGGACTTCATGGAAGCGCCTAATTCGGCCAACGCCCCGGCTTGATGTCCGTAAGAACAACCTGTTGCTTGGCGGCCATGGCTTCAAAAGCCTCGGCAACCGAACCGTAGCGCTGCGTGCGTCCGATCAGCGGCTGAATGAAAACCACCGTCGCGTTCCGCCACATAATCCAGCGGCAGAGGGGGCTGTCGCCGAGGTGGAACGCCAGGACTTCTTCGTAATCCTCAGCTTCCGATCCGTGATCCAAACGAACTACCATGCGGAGGCCGTTTCCCTCTGACCAGCTCTTGATCAAGATGAGTTCGGAGATCTTGAAAGAGAGGCCTTTCAATCTCTTTAAGGGCAGTTGGACGATAGGCATCGCGGCCTCGCTGGGTTCAATTCATCACAACGAGGTGAACTTAAACACACGAAAACGTGAGCGGCAAGGGAAAGATACGATAAATCCGCGTCAAGATCGGCGATTTCCCAAATCAGCTTAAATAAGTGAGTTTCCGTCCCGGTGAAAACGTATTCGTAATTATATCGGATAAGCTATAGTCCCCTAGCGGGTCCCGTAGAATCTGTCCCCCGCATCACCCAGTCCTGGCCTGATATACCCGTTTTTGTCGAGTTCCCGATCGATGGCACCGGTGAACACCGGCACATCCGGGTGCATCGCGGTGAACTCGGCGATACCCTCTGGCGCTGCCAAAAGGCAGACGAATTTCATTACGGTCACGCCAGCCTGCTTTAGCCGGGATGCGGCCGCGGCCGCGGAGTGCCCTGTTGCAAGCATCGGATCGACCAAAATCACCAGGCGGTCGGCCACATCGCTCGGCAGTTTCAAGTAGTATTCCACCGGGCGCAGGGTGGTGTGATCCCGATACAGTCCGATGTGGCCCACCCGAGCGGACGGGACGAGGTCGAGCATGCCCTCGAGGATGCCGTTGCCGGCCCGCAGGATCGAGACGATGCAAAGTTTCTTCCCGGCCAGATGCTCCGTGCGCATTGGCTCCAGCGGAGTTTCGATGTCGATGGCTTCCAGCGGCAGGTCGCGGGTGACCTCGTAGGCCATCAACAGGCTGATCTCGCGCGCGACCTGGCGGAATTTGGCCGTTGTAGTTTGTTTATCACGCAGCAGCGCCAGCTTATGACGCAGCAGCGGATGATCGAGCACTGTCACGTCAGCCATCTAAAGTCCCTTCGTCCCGGCCTGGAGGCGTTTGTAGCATGGCGCGCGGCTTGTGGGGGTCAACCGGCCGTCCAAGCTACAGCGCCCGCCTGGCGGCCAGCACCCGGACCGCCACCAGTGAGCAGAGAATGACCACGAACGAGAAAACAGTCGTGAGCGTTCCCAGGGCGTAAAGGACCGGAGTGGTAACGCTGGTCGTCATGCCGAAGATCTCCAGCGGCAAGGTATTGTCGCTTCCCGCGGTCAGCAGGGTGCGGGCGAATTCATCGTATGACAGGGTAAATCCGAATAGGGCGATGCCGATCACGCTGGGGGCGATGATCGGGAGGACCACATGGCGGAACGACTGCCATGGCGTAGCACCCTGATCCCGGGCGGCTTCCTCCCATGCGCGGTTGAAACGATTGAACACGGCGAACATGATGAGCAACCCGAACGGCAAGGTCCAGGTCAATTGGGCGCCGAAGGCTGAGCTGTACCAGTCCGGATCGAGACCGACCGCGCTAAACAGAAGTCCTACACCCAGACTGACCAGTATCGACGGAATGATCAGGCTTGCCACGGTCAGCGTGAACAACGGGCCCGAACCGCGAAAGCGCCGGCGGAATGCCATTCCGGCGGCGAGCGAGACCACCACCGTCATCGCCATCACCATTGTGGCCAAGACGAACGACCGCGTCAGGGAGCCGGCGAAATCGCCTACAGCCTGCGTCTGGAACAGCCGCGCGAACCAGTGCACCGAGAAGCCGTTCATCGGGAATGTCAGCCCGCCATCCGGTCCCTGGAAAGACAGCACCAGGATGGTGAGGGTTGGTCCGTACAGGAACAGAATGAACAGCCCAAGCACGGCCAACAGCGCGAAGCGGCGAAGCGCGGCGGCCATTACAGTTCCTTCCTGATATCGACGATCCGCAGGATGGCCGCGATCATCATCAGCACGATGGCCAGCAGGACCACGGCATTGGCGCACGCCGCGGGATACTGCAGTGACGAGATCTGATTTGAGATCATCAAGCCAACCGAGGCGCTTTGCCCGCCGCTCATGAGCCGAACGGTGATGAAGTCACCCATCACCATCGTGACGACGAAGATCGATCCGATCGCGATGCCGGATTTCGACAACGGCAATACCACGGTAGTGATTGTTCGCCACCATCCCGCGCCGCCATCGAGTGCCGCCTCCAGCAGTCGGCGGTCGATGCGCATCATGGTGTTGAAGATCGGCGTCACCATGAACAGCGCATAGAGATGTGTATAGGCGAGCACGACGGCGAAGTCGGAAAACAGCAGAAACTCCAGCGGCCGGTGGATCAGGCCAAGATGCAGCAATGTGCTGTTCAACAGGCCTTCCCGTCCAAGAAACGGTATCCAGGAAATCATCCGTATGATGTTGGATGTCAGGAACGGCACCGTGCACACCAGGAACAGCACCATCTGGGCCGTGCGACTGCGGATTTCGAACGCCAGGACGTAGGCAACGGTGAAGCCGAGAACGGCTGTCACCGCCCAGACGATAATCGTGTAGCGAAATGTGTTGAGATAGGTTTGCCAGGTCACCGGCGATCCCAGCGCGTCGGTGTAGTTGGTAAGCTCGAAGGCCGGGATGATCTGTACGCTGTCGTAGTCGAAGAAACTGACGACGACCAGGACGCACATCGGCAACAACAGGAAGACGACCAGGATCAGGGCAAGGGGTGCGGCTTGCAGGAACGGGATCAGTTTAAGCCGCGCCATGCATCACTCCACGCCGTCTGCATCATCTACCGAGACAGCAGCGTCGCAAGCCCGGGCCGCAGCGGTCAAGCCCACAACAGCCGGCTGTTGAAGGCCCACACGCTGCAGAGGCCGATTGAATGAAGCCACGACACGATCCAATCGCGTCACCAGCCCAGAAGCGGCCTCGACCGGAACATTGGTGAATGACAGTAATAGCCCCGGCGCGTGGCTGTGCACCATCGTCAGTGACGATAGCGCGCGCGGGCCAAGGCCCGATGCCGCCGCGCGCCTGGCCAGCGCGGCGTCGTCCGCGGCCTCGGCGAACCGAGCCAGCAGATGCATGCCGCCGGCGGCCATCTCGACGATAACGCGCGGGCCAAAAGTAGCCTGTAGTGCGGCCGCCAGCGTTCGTCGCCGTTCCGCATATAAGATTTGCATCCGGCGGATGTGCCGGGCGAAGTGCCCCTTCTGCATGAAGGTTGCTACAACCCTCTGTTCGAGCCCGGCCTGACCCAGCGTCATCAGCCGTGACGCGCGCATGAAGGCCGTCGCGAGTTCCGGCGGCACGACAAGGTAGCCAAGGCGCAGGGCAGGAAACAGCACTTTGCTGAACGACCCCGCGTAGAGCACGCGATGGTCCCGATCGAGGCTTTTCAGCGAGGGCAATGGGCGACCGACGTAGCGGAACTCACTGTCGTAATCGTCTTCCAGCACCCATGAGCCGGCGTCTGCCGCCCAGGCCAGCAATTCCAGCCGCCGTGGCAGCGACAGTGCCACTCCCGTCGGGCATTGATGCGTCGGCGTGACCACGACGAGCTTCGCCCGGGGGGCGGCGTTGACTCCGGATGCGACCCGCATCCCCTCGCCGTCCACCCGCACCGGTACGACCCGAACGCCGGCTGCCTCCAGCGCCTCGCGGGTCATATGATAGCCGGGATCCTCCATCCACACCGGATCGCCATGCCGCAACAGGACGCTGCGAACCAACGACACGGCACCCTGGTAACCCGCCGTGATCAACACCTGTGCCGCGGAACAGCGAATGCCGCGCGCGACCCCAAGATAGGCCGCAACCGCCTGCCGCAACTCCGGCGATCCCGCCGGATCAGTGGCCGCCAGGTCTGGCACCTGGGCCGACCGTGCCGCCTGGACCACCAAATTGGACCAAAGCTTGCGCGGAAAAGCATCCAGCGCCGGCAGCCCCATCTGGAAGGGCAGGGCTTCGGTCAACTGGGGTTGTCCGTCCGGAGCGAACATGAACGGTGTGTGGCCTACGGGTTCGGTGCGCCCACTCGCTGCCCCCGACACCACGGTGCCGGCCGCTCCGCGCGTCACGATCGCGCCCTCCCCCGCGAGCAAGGCATACGCCGCATCCACTGTCCCGCGTGCCACCGCCAATTGTGCCGCCAGCGCACGCGCCGAGGGCAAGCGCGCTCCGGCGGCCAGGTGACCGGTTACGATCGCCGACCGCACACGCGCCGCGATCTGCAGGAACAGTGGCTCGGTTTCCGCCGGATCGAGGGCAATGTTCAGCGTCATGGACCAGTCGATTCGCTCTTTCTTGGCCCTTAACGCTATGCCACTCGAATGCGATCTAGGCGAGCATCAAACGACGGAGTTCGCCATGCCCCAGCAACAAAGATTTGCTCTGCCCCAGATCGCACCGGATGCCTATCGCGCGCTGGCAAGCGTGGAGGCGATCGTACGTGGCGGTAGTTTGGAGAAGAAACTGGTCGACCTGGTCAAAATGCGTGCCTCGCAGATCAACGGCTGCGCGTTCTGCCTGGATATGCACAGCAAGGACGCTCGCAAGGGAGGCGAGACGGAACAGCGCCTTTATCTGCTGAATGCCTGGCAGGAGACGTCGTTCTACACGGAACGTGAGCAGGCCGCCTTGGCTTGGACCGAGCATCTGACGCGGGTGTCGGCCGACGGCGCGCCGCAGGCAGCTTATGATCGTCTGGCAAGGGTCTTTTCATCGAGCGAAATCGCCGACCTGACGGTGCTGATCGGCATGATCAATTTGTGGAACCGCGTTGCCATAGCCGGCGGCTTCCACCTGGGGGCAGCATGACCGAGGCAATCCGTCCGGCGCGGACGCAAGCCGATCTACATGCCTGCTTTCCGGTCATGCAGGCGCTCCGTCCGCACCTTACCGGGCCGGAGGAGATGACCGAGCGGGTGTTGCGCCAGTTCGAGCAAGGTTACCACCTGCTCGCGGCGTGGTCCGGCAACCTGGTTATTGGGGCTGCCGGCTACCGCATGCAGGAAAATCTGATCCGTGGCCGGTTCTGCTACGTGGACGATCTAGTGGTCGCTGCCTCCCACCGCCGCAACGGACTCGGCGCTCGGTTGCTGGATGCGGTCGCGGAGAAGGCGCGTGCGGACGGATGCGCTCGGCTGACCCTCGATACCGCCGTGGATAACTTCCTGGGGCAGCGGTTTTACTTTCGCTATGGCATGCTGCCGGCCTCGCTCCGCTTTGGCCAGCAACTGGACCGATAAATGCGCCACGTTCTTTACGTGTCCTGCAGTCCAAAGGGATCGGCGTCAGTCTGCCGGACGTTCGCGGAAGAGCTTCTGGGCAGGTTGGGCGAGTGCTATCCGGCCGCAAGGATGGAGCACCGGGACCTCTGCGTCACGCCGCCGCCCCTGGTGGATGCGGCGTTCTGCGCCGCGATCATGGACCCAGCCGGCATCGGGGACGCTGCCTTCGCGACGTCGGAAATCCTGATCAAGGAACTCGAGCGCGCCGACGCCGTGGTGATCGCGACCCCGATGCACAACTACACTGTGCCAGCGGTCCTCAAGGCCTGGATCGACCAGATCGTGCGCATCCACCGAAGCTTCGCCAGCACACCGGGCGGCAAGGTCGGAAAACTGGTTGACCGGCCGGTGTTCGTGGTTATCGCCTCCGGCGGCTGGTTCACCTCACCATCACCTAACGGCATTCCGGCCCAGCCCGATTTCCTGACGCCGTACCTGCGCGCCATCCTGAATACAATCGGCCTGATGGACATCCACTTCATTGCGCTCGAGGGGGTGACGCGCGAACCGGAAATGCGCGAGCATGCGTTTGCCCGCGCGCGTCAGTCACTCGATGCGTTATTGCCTCAACGCGAAGCTATGCCGCGATAAATTCATTCCATTTCTGGACCATGTAGCGGTCCTCGTTCATCACGGAGTTCCAGCACGCGACGCGGCTCATTCGCTCGGTGAACGACCCGCCGTCCCGCACTGCCCCAGCCTTTTCCATGACCTTGCCTTCGGGGCTGAGGATGTCTTTGCTGGCGGGCTTGCCCTCGATCCAGTAGCCCCATTCGTCCGGGGACATGTTCTCCTTCGCCGTTTCGAGGACGGCGCTGTAATATCCCTGCCGATTCAAGTAGGCGCCGACCCAGCCGGACAGATACCAGTTGATGTACTCATAGGCTGCATCCAGTTCCAGCCCGCTCAGGTGCTTCGCCAGCCCCAGGCCACCGGCCCAGGCGCGGTATCCCTCGGCCAACGGCTGGTATTTGCAGGCGATCCCTTTCGAGCGCACCGCGGCCACGGCCGGCGACCACATGGACTGGATTATTACCTCGCCGGATGCCATCAGATTGACGCTCTCGTCGAAGCTTTTCCAGAACGCGCGAAATTGGCCGGACTTCTTCGTCTCGATCAGGAAGGCGATCGTCTTGTCGATCTCCGGTTTGGTCATATTCCCCTTGTCGGTGTATTTCAGCGTGCCAAGGGACTCCATCACCATCGCCGCGTCCATGATCCCGATCGATGGGATGTTCAGGATCGAGGCCTTCCCCTTGAAGGCCGGATCAACCAGATCCTTCCAGTTGTTGATCGGCCGTCCAACCAGGTCGGGACGAATGCCAAGGGTATCGGCATTGTATATGGTCGGGATCAGCGTCATCCAGCCGGTCGCGCCCTTGGCGAAGGTCTTGCCGTTGGGGCCATCGACGTAGCCGACTGAATACGGCGTCGTGCCCTGCGCCACGGGACTGTCCGGCGTCAGCTTCCCCTTGGTGAAGATCGGTACGATTTTGTCGTACAGCTTGATCTTCTTCGCATCCATCGGCTGCATCACGCCGGTCGGGAAGACCTTCTTGATGGCGAAATACTCGATATCGGCGATGTCGTAGGATTTGGGCTGCGTAACCGCCTTCTGCGTCACCGCGTCGGTATCCAGCGCGGTCATGGACAGGGTGAATCCCAGGTCCGCCTTCACTTTGTCAGCCACGGCATTGAGGTTCGAGACCCCTGTCCCGAACTGCCTCAGCGTAACATTCTTGATATTCTGCGCCCAGATCGTCGGAAATCCCGTCACGGCTCCGCTGCCGGCGGCGACTCCGGCGGAGGCGAGGAGTGAACGGCGGCCGAGTCCGCGTGATCGAGTGGTTGCCATGGACTTGCTGCGCCCCCTTACTGTTTCGGTTCAACGGCTTTGCCTGCCGTTGCCTGCGGTGACCACATACGCCGTCGCGGCCCGCCCCGTCACACGATTGCATGGGGGTACACGAGCCATTCGCCGATGCCACGGGGGAATCATTGCACGGGCCATGCCACCGCGCGAACAGGGCCAGACGGCTGGAGGCGGCGGCGCCTGGGCTGGCCGCAAAGCCGGGAGTGCCGGCGTCGCGAAACGGGATGCCACGGATTACTGAACAAATTCCAAGCATGTCGTGGCGCGTGATGCATCCCGAGGCGGCAACCGATGGTCAATTCCCCTGTTGTGATTGATCCCGCGATCGGTTCGGCCACGGAGCGCCATGCGGACAGGATCGGACACTTTGCGATGCCCGACAGCAGTCTCGCACGGGTTATGACTACATCAGCCAGCGCGTCACGGCGTGGGGCAGCACCGCATGCCGAAAAAGCCACCATGTCAGGCCGCAGAGCAGCCCTGTGACGATGAGTGGCTCCATCGGCGACCCGGTGCGACATAGAGGAACCCCCCAGGTTCCCCGAAGCGGCCATGCCAGTCTCAGTCCCTGCGGGGTAAGCATGTCCGCGGCCAGGTGTGACAGGTAGCCGATCGAGAGCGCGGAGATTCCTCCGCGGCGATACCCGGCCTGCCATAGCAACGTCGACAGTGCCACAACCGCGATCGCCGAATGGGTGACGCCCCGATGACCAAGTGCTGACGCAAGCGTAGTGGAGATCGGCCGGGTGCGCCGTCCGACCCAGGATTTCGGATGGTCCACGTCCGGAAGCAGTGATCCAGCCACCGCAAGCCCGAGGTAAACCGGATCGATGATCGGCAAGTGCAGCAGCGGTGCGGCCGCCACCCAGGCCGCCACGCCGACCACCACGTGCGAACGCGCCATCATCCAGGCGAGTGCCTTCAACCGCCCCGGTGCAGACGTTAATCGAATGCCAGTACCAGCGTTTCGGCGATCAAGGCGGGTTTGTCGTTGCCCTCGATTTCCACCTTGCTGTCGAACGTCATCCGGACGCCGCCTTGGATGTCTTCCACGCCCTTCAACACCTGCTGCAGCCGCACTCGCGATCCTGCTGGAACCGGCGAGGTGAAGCGGATCTTGTTCGATCCATAATTGATCCCTCGCGAGGTGTGCTTGATGCGATAGACGCTCGCGCCGAGCCGAGGCAGCAGCGACAGGGTCAGGTATCCATGCGCGATGGTCTTGCCCCCTGGCATTTCGGTCCTGGCGCGCTCCACATCGACATGGATCCACTGGTGATCGCCGGTGGCATCGGCGAACGCATTGATCATCGGCTGATCCACCAGCACCCATTCGCTGGATCCCACCGGCTTGCCGATATGGGCTTTCATGTCCGTGGGACGGTCTACTTCGAGCATCCTTTTTCCTCCTGTCCTATTGTGCCGCGCTCTTGCCCGCCATGGCAGCCCAGGGGCACACTTCGGCGCTACAAGCCGAATCTGGGGAAACATGCAAGAAACCTATGACTTCATTGTCACCGGCGCCGGGTCGTCCGGTGCCGTCGTTGCGTCTCGCCTTTCCGAATCCGGCCGTCACAGCGTGCTGTTGCTGGAGGCCGGTCCTCCCGACTCCAATCCATGGATCCACATCCCCTTGGGGTTCACCAAGACCTTCACCAACCCAAAAGTAAATTGGAAATTCGAGAGCGCGCCGCAACCGACGCTGGACAACCGCCGGCTCTATCTGCCTCGGGGCAAGACCCTGGGTGGCACAAGCTCGATCAACGGCATGGTCTATATCCGCGGCAATCATGCTGACTACGACGAGTGGCGCCAACGCGGCTGTGTCGGCTGGGACTGGGATTCAGTCTTGCCGTATTTCCGCAAGGCACAGAACCAGGCGCGGGGCGCCAGCGAATACCACGGCACCGGTGGTCCCCTGAACGTGTCCGACCAGCCTACAAAGTTCGAGTTGTCCGACGCCGTTCTGGAGGCTTGCGAGCAGGCCGGCATTCCTCGCAACCCCGACTTCAACGGCGCCCGTCAGGAGGGTTGCGGCTACTACCAGACAACCACCCTGAATCGCCGCCGCTGGAGCACGGCGAAGGCGTATCTCACCCCGGCCAGGTCGCGCGCCAACCTGACGATCCGCACCGGTGCGCATGCAACGAAAATTCTTTTTGGTGATGGCCGCGCCACCGGTGTCGAGTACACCTCCGCCCAGGGCCGGCGCACAGCCACCGCCCGGTGTGAGATCATCGTCTCGGGCGGCACTTATGGCTCGCCGCAGTTGCTGCTGCTGTCCGGGCTCGGGCCGGCGGAGCATCTGCAGGACATGGGTATCCCGGTGGTTCGCGACATGCCAGCGGTCGGCTCCAACCTGCATGATCATTTCAATACCTACATGAGCTGGCGGTGCACCCGGCCCGATCACCCTGAACGACCTGGAGAACTCCTGGCCGCGCAAGATCGCCGCCGGCATTCGTTACGGTCTGTTCCGCTCCGGGCCGATGGCGAGCAACGGCATCCATGCCGGGCTGTTCACGCGTTCCGATCCCCGGCTGGAGCGTCCGGACCTGCAGATCAACCTGCTGGAATGGAGCACGCTGGAACGCACCAAGGACCGGGTCATCCCGCACCGCTTTCCCGGCTTCACGCTCAGCCCGGTGCATTTGAAGCCGGATGGAAGCGGGACGGTGCGGCTCGCTAGCCCCGATCCTCTTGCCCCGCCTTCGATCCTGTTCGACTTCCTGCGTACCGAGTACGATTTGCGGGCCGTGATGACCGGCATTCGGCTCGCCCGACAGATCGCTGAGCAGCCGGCGCTGCGGCCGTACGTGGCGGAGGAAATCGCACCTGGCCCCGCGACGACGTCCGACAAGGATATGGAGGCGTTCGTGCGCCAGACCGGCATTTCCAATCACCATCCAAGCAGCACCTGCGCAATGGGAACCGGCTCCAACTGCGTTGTCGACCCGCGTCTGCGCGTGCATGGGATCGATAGGCTTCGGGTTGCCGATGCTTCGATCATGCCCTCGGTCGTGGCAGGCAATACCAATGCACCGAGCATCATGATCGGGGAAAAGGCGGCCGCGATGGTGCTGGAGGATCTGGCGGCGTAAGGTTCGGTGGCGTGCCAACGGTCCTGCGCAATAGGAGAGTTTGATCCATGCCCGCCCGCGCGGACACCTATGACTTTATCGTCACCGGCGCTGGGTCTGCCGGCTGTGCGGTCGCCCGCCGGTTAGCCGAATCCGGTCGGTACCGTGTGCTGCTGCTCGAAGCCGGGCCGCCCGACAAGAACCCTTGGATCCACATCCCGCTGGGTTATGCGAAGACCTATGTCGATCCAAAGGTGAACTGGAAGTTCGAGACCGAGCCTCAGCCGCAGATGCAAAACCGACGCCTGTATCTGCCCCGCGGCAAGACCCTCGGCGGCTCCAGCTCGATCAACGGCATGGTGTATATACGTGGGCATCACGCCGACTATGATGAGTGGCGCCAGCGAGGCTGCACCGGGTGGGACTGGGACTCCGTTCTGCCTTACTTCAAGAAAGCCGAGAACCAGACGCGAGGTGCCGACGAGTTCCATGGGACCGGCGGCCCGCTGCATGTGTCCGATCAAGCCGGAGAAAGGCGAACTGTCACGCGCGGTGCTGCGAGCCTGCGTGCAGGCAGGCATTCCTGAGAACCCAGATTTCAATGGCGCACAACAGGAAGGCTGCGGCTACTACCAGACAACGACCAACAACAGGCGCCGCTGGAGTGCGGCGAAAGCCTATCTTTCCGATCCGCCGTCGAACCTGACCATCCAGACCAATGCGCATGCAACCCGTGTAATCATCGAGAACGGCCGGGCGGTTGGGGTCGAATATCAAACCGCGGCCGGACGACAGATCAGCAAAGCCCGGCTGGAGGTCATTGTTTCCGGCGGAGCCTATGGATCGCCGCAGCTTGCTGCAGCTTTCCGGCCTGGGTCCCGCGCAGCATCTGCAGGACAACGGCATCCAGGTGATCCGCGACATGCCGGCGGTGGGTTCCAATCTGCACGACCATTTCAATACCACCGCAAGTTGGCGATGCAGCAAGCCGATCACCTTGAATGACCTGCAGAACAATCCGCTGAGAAAAATCGCGGCCGGCATTCGTTACGGCTTGTTCCGCTCCGGCCCGATGGCGAGAAACGGTGTGACAGCCGGCGTCTTCACGCGTTCCGACCCGCGGCTGGAGCGGCCCGACATCCAGGTCAACCTGTTCGAATGGAGCACCAAGGAACGCAGCCGGGATGCGGTCACGCCGCATCCTTTTCCGGGCTTCACGCTGACGCCGGTGCATCTTCGCCCCGATGGCCGGGGCACGGTGCGGCTTAACAGCCCCGATCCATTCGCCTGGCCCGCTGTCCTGTTCGACTACCTGCGCACCGACTATGACATTCAGGCCGCGCTGATGGGGCTGCGGCTGGTGCGCAGGATCGCCGAACAGCCAGCGTTGCAGCCCTATGTGGTGTCGAGAGATCTATCCCTGGCCGTGGACATCGCCAGCGACGACGAGCTGCTGGACTACGTCCGCCGCACAGGCGTTTCGAACCAGCACCCTACCAGTACCTGCGCCATGGGAAATGGCCCCAACACGGTGGTGGACCCACGCCTGCGGGTGCATGGCATCGCCGGCCTACGCGTCGCGGACGCCTCCATCATGCCGGTAGTGGTCGGCGGCAACACCAATGCACCCACCATCATGATCGGTGAAAAGGCGGCGGCGATGATCCTGGAGGACGCGAAGGCCGGCGCCCCGGCGTATGGCCGCATAGGTTCGCGAAAGCCGATCCAGCCGCTGCGCATTGCCAACCTCGCCAAGCCGCGCGATCCTTCAGCGCAACAAGCGGGGGGACGGAAATTGCCAGCGGAAACGAATGCAACCTACGACTTTATCGTGACCGGAGCGGGCTCCGCCGGCTGCGTCCTGGCTGCTCGCCTGACCGAATCCGGCCGCTACCGGGTGCTGTTGCTGGAAGCCGGCGGCAACGACACCAGCTTTTGGATCCATGTTCCGATGGGCTACGCGAAGACGTTCGTCGATCCGAAGGTGAACTGGAAATTCGAATCTGAGCCGGAAAAGGAACTGAACAGCCGCACGATGTATCAGCCGCGGGGCAAAGTGCTCGGCGGCACCAGTTCCATCAACGGCATGATCTACATGCGCGGCAATGCCGCCGACTACGATCAATGGCGTCAGCTTGGCAATGAAGGCTGGGACTACGAATCGGTGCTGCCGTATTTCCGCAAGGCGGAGGACAATGAGCGCGGGGCCGACGACTACCACGGATCGGGCGGACCGTTGCGGGTGTCAACCAGCCCTACGAATGGGAAATCGCCAAGGCGCTGCTGGAGGCATGCAAGCAGGCCGGGATTCCCCCCAATCCGGATTTCAACGGCGCCAAGCAGGAGGGCTGCGGCTACTACCAGACGACGACGAAGGACAAGCGCCGCTGGAGCACGGCCGCCGCCTATCTGCGGATGGCAAAGGCGCGTCCCAACCTGACCATTAAGACCAACGCCCATGCCACCCGCATCCTGTTCGATGGGAATAAGGCGACCGGTGTCGAATTCCGCACCCCGCAAGGTCTTCAAACCGCCAATGCAGGGCGCGAGGTCATCGTTTCCGGCGGAGCCTATGGGTCGCCCCAGCTATTGCAGCTTTCCGGGGTTGGGCCAGCGCAGCATCTGACGGACATGGGGATACCGGTTGTGCACGACATGCCTGGCGTCGGTTCCAACCTGCAGGATCACTTCAACACCTACTGCACCTACCGAATCTCCAGAAACCTGTCGATGAACTCGCTGCAGTACAGCCTTGCCGCAGCGCCTTCTGGCCGGGTGCCCAGTACGTTTTGCTGCGCTCCGGAAAGATGTCCGGCAACGGCATGTATGTTGGGGCCTTGGTTCGTAGCGACAAACGTCTGGACCGGCCTGACCTGCAGATGAATATCTCGGCCTGGAGCACGATCGACCGCACCGCCAAGGGGATCATCTCGCATCCGTTTCCAGGAATCTCCATCAGCCCCGTTCACCTCGCGCCGGAGGGACGCGGCACAGTCCGGTTGCGGGCCAAGGACCCATTCGCGCCGCCCGAGATAAAGTTCAACTTCCTGCGCAGCGAAAGCGACATGCGAGTAATGATCGCCGGGGTCCGCATCGCCCGAGACATCGCCCGCCAGCATGCCTTGCAGCAACTGGTGGTGGAGGAAACCGCCCCTGGCGTCGCTGTCCATTCCGACGAGGATATCGCCGAGGACGTGCGCCGGCGCGGGGTGTCGAACCTGCATCCGGTCGGCACCTGCGGCATGGGCAGCGGCCCGATGGCGGTGGTTGACCCGCGCCTGCGTGTGCATGGCATCGCCGGGTTGCGGGTGGTCGATGCCTCCATCATGCCGGTGATCGTCGCCGGCAACACCAACGCCCCCACCATCATGATCGCGGAGAAAGCATCCGACATGATTCAGCAGGACGCGCGCGCCGCCTGAGTGAGCGGCCGGTCAGATCGCCCGGGTGGTTGGGCCGGGAGGTTTGCCCAGACGGCGACACCTACGCGGCGTCGTGAAAGATCAGACCGAGCGTATGACGGCGGCCGGAGTGCACCCGGCTGACACCGTGCCGCATGGTCAGCCGGTAGGGCCCGCGCGTGCCCATCGCGGGGCGATGGTGCACTGGGAAGATCACTCCCTCACCCTGCCGAAGCGGCACCACGATCGGCGCGCGACTGAGCCCGGGGCCGCTGCTCCACCATGATGAACTCCCCACCGGTGAAGTCATCGTTCGGCGCGTTCAGCAACACGGCGACCTGTAGCGGAAACACCAGGTCCCCGTACAAATCCTGGTGCAGGCAATTGAACCCGCCCGGCCCATAGCGCAGCAGCAAAGGTGTCGGACGGTTCTGCCCCGCCGCGTGGCAGCGCGCCAGATACTCCTCCAGGCCGGACGGAAAGGCATCGTCCTCGCCCAACGTCCGGCGCCACTCGTTCGCCACGGCAGCCAGTGGAGGATACAGCGCGGCCCGCAGTTCAGCGACCGGATCCGGCAGCGGATAAGCGAGATACTGATATTCCCCCTGCCCGTAGGCGTGCTGCTCCATCACGATGCGCTTTCGGAACCGCGCCGGCTCGTCGTACATGGCCGCTATCGTGCCGCATTCCTTCGGGGTGAGCAGCCGGCGTATGGCGTAGCCCTGAGCCGCCAGTTCACCGGGCAGGGTTTCGGGGGCGATGTTGAGCATCATGGCCGCATCATACCGGACGCCCGTCGCCCGGATATCCCGGTTTGTGCTCTGCAACCAAATCGACCGGCTCGCGTTACATCACCTCCCGGTTAGGTAGGAGGCTATTATGAGCGATCGCGTTGGAGGCAGCGCCCGTGAATTCGGCGGCCGTGTGCAGGAGGCCGTCGGTGACGTGACCGGCGACAGCAAGACCCAGGCCCAGGGCCTGTACAACCAGGCGTCGGGTCAAGCGCAGCAGGCCGCGGCACAGTTCAGCGACGTGGTAAAGGCGCAGCCCGTTGTTGCCTCGCTGGTCGCGCTGGCTATTGGATACGTGTTAGGCCGTCTGACGTCCTGACGGATCCTTGTTGGAAAAAGGGGGCATCGTGCCCCCTTTTTTTTGCTCCAAGCTACAGAAAAGAGGTTTCGATGCCCCCTGCGATCCAGAAGTCGCGAGTCAGTGAAGGCTCCTCCCACCAGCTCGGTGCGACATGGGACGGTCTCGGCGTCAATTTCGCGCTGTTTTCGGCCAACGCGACCAAGGTGGAACTCTGCTTGTTCGATGACAGCGGGGAACGGGAGCTCGAGCGGATCGAACTGCCAGAATACACCAACGAAGTGTGGCACGGTTATCTACCCGACGCGCGCCCCGGAACCACCTATGGTTACCGCGTCCACGGGCCGTATGATCCGGCGGGCGGCCACCGCTTCAACCCGAACAAATTGTGCCTCGACCCCTATGCCAAGGCGCACATCGGCAGCCTGAAGTGGGATCACGCCGTCTTCGGCTACACCATGGGCAGCGACGACATGACCTTCGATGAGCGCGACAGCGCTCGTTTCATGCCGAAATCCCGTGTTATAGACCCGGCTTTCACCTGGGGTCGGGAGCGTGCACCGTCTGTCCCATGGGATCGCACGATCATCTACGAGACCCACGTACGCGGCTATACCAAGATGCACCCGGCCGTTCCCGAACACCTGCGCGGCACGTTCGCTGGTCTTGGTCGCAAGGAGGTCGTGGATTACATCAAGACCCTCGGGGTTACTTCGGTCGAGCTCCTGCCGATCCACGCCTTTGTCAATGACAGTTATCTGCTCGACAAGGGGTTGACCAACTACTGGGGCTACAACTCGATCGGGTTCTTCGCCCCCGATCCGCGCTATTCCGCGATTCCCGATTTCGTCTTTTCAGAATTCAAGGAAATGGTCGCCCGCCTGCACGACGCGGGTCTCGAGGTGATTCTGGATGTCGTTTACAATCATACAGCCGAAGGCAACGAAAACGGTCCGACGCTGTCATTCCGTGGCATCGACAACCACGTCCTATTACCGTTTGATGCCAGACAACCCGCGCTACTACATCAACGACACCGGCACCGGCAACACGCTGAACATGAGCCACGCGAGGGTGGTGCAAATGGTCACCGACAGTTTGCGATACTGGGCGAGCGAGATGCATATCGACGGGTTCCGCTTCGATCTCGGGACGATCCTGGCGCGGGAAGCAGATGGCTTCAACGAAGCGCATGGTTTCCTGCAGAGCTGCCTGCAAGATCCGGTGTTGTCCACCACCAAGCTAATCGCCGAACCTTGGGACATCGGGCCCGGCGGATACCAGGTCGGCGGCTTTCCGCCCGGCTGGGCAGAGTGGAACGACAAGTTCCGCGACACCGTACGGGAATATTGGAAAGGTGATCCCGGCAAGCAGGCGGAAATGGCGACCCGGCTGTCCGCATCAGCGGATTCTTTTGCCCGACGCGGCCGCAAGGCGTGGGCCAGCGTGAACTTCATCACCGCGCATGACGGCTTCACTCTGAACGATCTCGTGTCGTACAACGAGAAACATAACGACGCCAATGGCGAGGACGGCCGCGATGGCCACTCCAACAACCACTCGTGGAACTGCGGCGTCGAAGGGCCAACCGACGACCCGGAGATCGTGGCTATCCGGGAGCGGCAGAAGCGCAATCTGATCGCGACCCTGCTGTTGTCGCAAGGCACACCCATGATTTTGGCCGGCGACGAATTCGGCCGCAGTCAAGGCGGCAACAACAATGCCTACTGCCAGGATAACGAGATAAGTTGGGTGAATTGGAACTTCGGTGAGAAAGAAGTTGAACTGGCTGAATTTGTCCGCAAGGTTATTGTCTTGCGTCAATCCTTCCCGATCCTGCGGCGGTCCCGGTTCCTGACCGGCGAATATAATCCCGAGCTCGATGTAAGTGATGTCCGTTGGTTGTCTCCGACCGGACAGGATATTGAAGATTCGCAATGGGGCGATACCAACGCGCGGTGCTTCGGCATGTTGCTGGACGGTCGTGCGCAAGCCAGCGGTATCAAACGTCCCGCGATGGACGCAACCGCGCTTCTGGTGCTGAACGCGCACCATGATGTGGTGAACTTCGCATTGCCCGATGTCGTTGGGGGTACCGTTTGGCGCTGCTTGCTGGACACGAACATCCCGGATGACAGTAGTCATGAATCATTTCAAACAGGTGAAACCTACGAAATTACCGGAAGGTCGCTTGTGCTGTTTGTTCTGGAGCCGGAAAGTGAACGATCGGTCGCACTGCGCCGCGCGATCGAGGGATTCCGCCAGATGGCGGAGCGGCCAATTCCTGTCGCGACCCCTGAATCCGGGCCCGAAACGGAACGGGACATGGCAGACGCGGGCGGAATAACGCGTCCGTGAATTCGAGCCGAACGAAACCCGCGTTATGGTGCATCCGCGTTGCGGGAAATGCCGCTGGCTATTCGTAGGGGTTAGCCAACCCGCAAACGCCGACAATCCATGAGGACATATCATGTCAGAAACGAGCAAGACTGCCGAGACCACCAAACGGGCGACGGATCACGCGGCGAGGTCCAGCCAAGCCGGAATCGAGGCGGCTGGCAGGGTTTCCAAGGAATTGATCAACGAGGCTAGCCACGTCGCGCAGAATGGTGCTGATCGGGCCAGGGAACTTGGCCAGAGCATCACGGAGACGGTAGAGGAAACGGCCAATGCCGCCGCCCAGATGTCTTCGAAGGCCGCCGAGCAAAGCCGCGAAGTACTGATGATGGGGATGCGTACGGCGGCGGGTGTCGGCAGCCGTGTGGCCGACCTCAGCTATGGCCGCGGGCATCACATGATGACGGCCGCGGCGCAGGCGATGGACGTTTATCGCGACGCGTCCGAACGCTCCGCCGAGCGCCTCCAGGCGTTGTTTTCCAGTGCAATGATGATGGGCCGCGGCCTGCAGAGCATGCAGCATGCGTGGCTCGAAATGGTTGACCATTCCATCGAACATGCAGCGCACAAGCCCCAGGATCTTCTGCGCTGCAAGAGCGTGGTCGAATTGGCGGAAGTTCAGCGCGACCTTTACCTCGATGCGGTGAACCACGCGTTTGAGTCGACCAGCCGTCTGCTGGAGATGGCTGGCCGTACCGCGCAGGACGCTGTGCGTCCGCTGCGCTCGTAAAATTTCGTGACGACGCTGTCGGATCCGCCGGTTCCCCCCGGCGATCCGCCGGTGGTTCCTGATCCGGATGAACCGACACCGATCGAGGAACCGCCTGCACCCATACCGGTCCCCCCGGAGGCACCGCCCGAGCCGCTGCGAGCCAGCCGCGGCCGCTCGGGCTACGGCGGGCACTTCATTTTCCGCGCGGGTGAAACCATAAGCGTTGGACGGTTGCGCGCCCTGCATGTCGGTGCCCGGCCACTGCAATTACAGGTTGAAGGTCGTCTATGGGCGTGATTATTATCGGTAATGCAAACGCTTCAAGTATTGGTCGTTGAAGACGACGTCTTTCTCGCCGTGGTCCTGAAGGAACTGCTGGCGGCTCTAGGCCACAGGATTTGTCATATCGCTGCTACCCAGGCGGAGGCGGTAACCGCTGCACGGCGACACAAGCCGGACTTGATGATCGTCGATCAGGGCCTGTTGCAGGGAGATGGTCTTTCGACGGTTGACGAAGTCGACCGCTCAGGAATTTCCGTAGCGCATGTGTTTGTCAGCGGCAATCCGGCGCGGGTCAAGGATCATCGGCCAACGGCGGTGGTAGTCCGGAAGCCGTTTCGGCTGAACGAACTAACGCGGGCCATCGACGCTGCGCTGGCAACATCGGCGCAGCGTGAAATATCATTGGCCTGAAATATCATCTTGGCCGGGGCACAGTGATAGAGACAGTCGTGCCAGGCGCGCCGGCGGACGTCACGACCCTGCCGCCAAGCTGGCGGGACAGAGCTTCAACGATCGTTGTTCCAAGGCCGCTCCGGGCCGGCACCTTTGGCAGTTGTGCGCTGGTTCCGATTCCATTGTCGGAAACAGAAAGTCGCCAGACTGACTCGGATGATTCGAAGCGAACCGTGATCGTGCCCCTGGTCCGATCCGGGAAAGCGTGCTTGATGGCGTTTATTACCAGTTCCACCGTAATCAGGCCTATGCTCACAGCCTGCTCGGAAGTCGCTGTTCCAGGCCCAGCCTCTGTTGTGATTGTGATCGGCTCACCATCAATGATCATCGACGCGGCGAGGCTTTCGCATAGGCGGGTGAGATATTGTCCGATTTCGATTTCTGCCCCGAACACGGCAGGCTGGAGCTGCTCCTGTGTCGTAGCTACAGCCATGACGCGCTCATGGGCGTCCTGAAGGTGCTGGCGCGTATCGTCGGATTTAACCGTCTGCGCCTTTAGCAGCAGGATGCTGGCGACCATATGAAGACTGTTGTTGACGCGATGACTCAGCTCCTGCAGCAGCAGATCCTTTTGCCGCAGCAGTTCGTCTTTCTCCCGTTCCAATGATCGGCGAGCGGTGATGTCTTCTATCGCCACCAGCAGGCTTGTCGCGGTCTCATCCTCCTCGAGGACCTCGCGGGCGTTCAGCAGCATCGTCCGCTTGCCGATGCCGGCAAACTCCCGCTCAACCTCGTATTCCTCGATCGAGCTATGCTGGGGGATGATGTTCGTCAGGAGTTGCTGTAGCCCCGGGTCATTCCATTCGCCGTTCCCAAGTTCAAAAAACAAGCGCCCATTGGTGTCTTCAGGCGTCACCTTGAACGACCGGTAGAATGAGCGGCTCGCCACAACCACCCGTAGTGCGGCATCGAGAACAATGAGCGGCTCGCGAACAGCATCAACGATCGTCATCTCGGATGGCGTATGGAGCCCGGCTCTCATCTTTGTTCTTCCCCCGACTGGCCGACTGGGCAGCCAACTTCACACGCTCCGATCGACTCCAGAAACCGGTTTGATCGGTCTGGCGCCCAGTCTTTCGGCGATATGGGCGATTTGCGGTACGGCTCACCGCATGAAGCGGCTACTCCCAAAAACTACAGACTCTGCTTGTCCTTGTATGTCGGGGCCACTTCGCGCGTCCTCCGCCAATGAAGACTTACACTAAAAACGTCAGAGGAAAATACAAATGTGCTGTCTTTGCTGATATGTCAGCGGCATAGAAATCACTACACTGGAACAGGATTGTCATGACAAAAGACAAATTCCTGTCTCTCGAAGTATATCACGACCGGCCAAGCACACGGCGCAGATGAACCAGTGATGCCGATGGCTCTTGGCCAGCATTTCCGTCACGCGCGGTGGCGGGCGCGACCCGAAGTCCCGGGTGCCCCTAATCCAAATTCTTCAGCATCTGCACGATGCCCCCCATGCAGACCTCATCCCAGTCTTCCTCGTCATATCCGGCCGTCTGATAGAACCCGGCGGCCTCCGGCGTCGCGTAGACCACCGCCTTACGGCACCCAAGGTCCCGCACGAACTGCTCCGCCCGCTCCAGCATCGCCCGTCCGTGACCGCCGCCCTGAAACGGCGGATCGATCGCCACCAGCCGCAGCGCAGCGGCGGCATTACGAAGGTCGTCCACCTGGATTGCGCCGATCGGCTGATTTTCCAGAAACAGCAGCAATGGGTGACAGTCGGCGCTTATCGGCTCATCCGGCCGGGGCAAGTGGAACACACGACGGCGTATCCCGTGATACGCCTGCCAATCCTGATCGCAACCAGGCGAAGCAAGGCGGTAGCAGCCTCCGCCTTCTCGTTGATCGGTTGGCATTCTGCCTTTCCTGTCGATCAGCACGCCGCGTCATCGCGATTGCCCTGGCCACGATACGGCCTGAGCCAGAGAAAAGCGAGCCGCCAGCTATATCCGGATGCGCCGCGGTCGGCGTTTGACGCGGCGCGGCGCGCTCTGGGACTATGGTGCATCATCGGCAGGAGTTGGATCGCATGGCGATCGTCATCACAGTCGCGCAACAGAAGGGCGGCACCGGCAAAACCACCCTCGCCGCGAACCTGGCCGTTGCCCTTGCGTCTTCCCGCAAAGTGGCACTGCTTGACATCGATCCGCAGCACAGCCTGACACGGTGGAATGAGCTGCGTCCGAAGTCCGTCATGAAACTGACGTTCTCCGACGTTTCCGGTTGGCGCGTCACGGGCGAATTGGACCGTCTCAAGGCGGCTCATGACATTGTTCTGATCGATAGCCCACCGCAGATCGACACCGATGCGCGCCTGGCCATAAGGGGCGCCAACCTCGTGCTGATACCGGTCCAGCCCAGCCCGCCCGACATATGGGCCGCCGAGGGAACACTCAAGCTGGCCGCGGCCGAGAAGCGCAAAGCCGCGATCGTGCTGAACCGGGTCCCGTCCGCCGGCAAGCTGCGTGAGACCATGACCGTGCAGCTTCAGCAGGAGCGCAAGCCGCTGCTGACCGCCACGATCGGCAACCGCACGGGTTTCGCCAGCGCGTTCGCTCAGGGCTTGGGCATAACCGAGACCGCCCCTCGATCAATCGCGGCGAATGAGCTACGTGCTCTGCTGGCGGAGCTGCTGGAGATGATTGGATGACGGTATACGCGGGACTGAAGGCGCTGCATTTGCTGTGCGCCGTGACTATGGGTCGGCGGCATGTTCTTCGCGTATGTGGTTTTACGCCCGAGCCTGGCGGCTATCGAGGCTCCGCAGCGCATGCTGCTGCACACTCAGGTGTTCAGAAAATTCTTCCTGGTCATCTGGCACGTCATGCCTCTCATCCTCCTGACCGGCTTCGGCATGCTGTTCGGCTTTCAATGGAACATGGCAACGGCGCCCTGGCAGATCCACGCCATGCTTGGACTTGGCCTGCTGATGGCGGCAATCTTCCTGGCGATCTTCTTCGGTCCCTACCGCCAGTTCCGCCGCACGATCGACCGTGGTCGCATGGCCTCCACGCTGGACACCATCCGTAAGCTGATCGGGGTCAATCTGGTCCTGGGGTTGATTACGGTGATCGTGGCCGGACTGCTGTAGCCGGGGCTGGCAGAGCCAGGGACACGAAACCGAAGCTGGCGCGCACCGCTATCGCGGGGCGAGATGGGGGCGGTACAGGCGCCTGATCAGCACTGGCATCGACAGGCCCTGCACCAGGATCGTGAACACCACGACCCCATAGCAGACAGTCAGCAGCGCCCCACGATATGGCGATGGCTCCAACGTCAAGGCCAGCGCGACAGAGATCCCGCCGCGTAGGCCGCCCCAGGTGAGCACGGCGATGCCTCGGGCCTTCGGCAGCGTCCGCAGATGAACCAGCGTCGTGGGCACCGCCACGCTGATCAGCCTGGTCAGCAGCGCCAGCACGATACCGCCGGCCGCGGCGATCAGCAGCGTAACGTTGATGTCCACCGACAGCAGCGCGAAGCCCATCAGCAGGAACAGCACCGCATTCAGCAACTCGTCCATCATGTCCCAGAACAGGATCACCTGCTGGCGGCTCAGGTCGGTCATGGCGAACCTGGCGGAGCGATGGCCGGTGAGAAGGCCTGCGACCACCACCGCCAGCGGGCCAGAGACATGCAGTGCCGCCGCCAGGCTATAGGTGACCGTGACCAGGGCGAGCGTGATCGTCAACTCCACCGCCGGTTCCTCGATCAGTCGCAGCGCCCGGTATGCGAGGTAGCCGGTCGACAACCCGAGGGCCACGCCCCCGCCGGCTTCGGTCAGCAGTTCCAGCGCCATCATGGCAGGCGTGGCGACGTGACCGCCGGCCCACTCCAGCGCGACCGCGAAAATCACCACCGCGACGCCATCGTTGAACAGGCTCTCGCCGTTCACCACGGCCAGCAAACTGGACGGCAGGCCGGCATCCTTCAGCAATCCGCCGACGGCGATCGGATCCGTTGGGGCGAGCAATGCGCCGAGGGCGAAGCACCAGGGCAACGGCACGGCCCGGGCGAAGATGAACCAGATGCCAAAGCCATACAGCGCGGTCGCCATCAGGACGCCCAGCGTTGCCAGCGCCAGGACGGTCCATTTCTGCGCGTGCAGACTGTCCATATCGACGTGCAGGCTGCCGGCGAACAGCATGAACGCCAGCAATCCGTCGAGGAAGACGTGCGGCAGATCGGTAGCGGCGACCAGATCCTTCCACCACGCCCGCAGTTCGACGAAATCGACCGAACGATCGACAAGGATAATGAGTATCGACAGCAGCAGCGAGCCGGCCATCAGACTGATCGTGCGCGGCAAGTGCAGGTAGCGGTGGTTCAGGATCCCCAGGATCGCGGCCAGCAGCAAAAGGACGGAGACAAATTCAAACGATGTCATCCCGGTAACTTCGCACGCGTTGCGTGGATTGGGTATCTTCCGCACACTGTCTGCTTTGACAGGGGAGAAAACCGATGGAAGTTCGTCTCGACGGCCGCAGTGCGATAATCACCGGGGCCAGCAAAGGGCTGGGCCTGGCTATGGCCAAGGAATTCGCCGCCTCCGGTGCCAATGTCGCGATCCTGGCCCGCAGCCCCGACTCCCTGGCCGAGGCCCAGGCGATCGCGTCAGACGGCGCATCCGGTAAGGTGGCGACGTTCCAGTGCGACGTGTCGAAGGCGGACGACATTTCCAGGACGTTCGAGGCGGTCACCAAAACATTCGGCCAGGTCGACATCCTGATCAACAATGCCGGGATTTCCCGCGCGATGCCGTCGGATCAGATCACGGACGAGGTCTGGCAAGACGACCTCGACCTGAAACTGTTCGCCGCCATTCGGCTGTCCCGCCTTTGCTGGCCGGGGATGAAAAGCCGAAAGTGGGGCCGGATTATCAATGTGCTGAACAGCGGGGCGAAGGCGCCACGGGCGAACGGTGCGCCGACAGCGGTATCGCGCGCCGCCGGCATGGCGCTGATGAAGGTCCTGGCGGGTGAGGGCGCGCCGCACGGAATTCTGGTCAACGGCATGCTGGTCGGCCTGATCGACTCCGACCAGCACAGGCGGCGGCACCAGAGGGAAGGCTCCAACGTGTCGTATGAGGAGTTCACCGCGAAGATGGGCGCCGCCGTTCCCCTGGGCCGGATCGGCAAGGCGGAGGAATTCGCGGCGATGGCCTGCTTCCTGTGCAGCGACCATGCCGGGTTCACCACCGGGACGGCGATCAACATGGACGGCGGGGCAACCCCGGTCGTCTGAAACCAGTCCGCCCCTCCGGGCCGAAGGTCATGCGGCCCGGGAGGCGGCTCGTTCCGCGATCAGTTGCCGTGTAAGGGGCAGCAGGTCGCGGCCGTATTCGATGTTGTCAGCCAAGGGATTGAAGCCGCGGATCAGAAAGGTCGTGACCCCAAGATCGTAGTATTCGCACAACGCCTCCGCGACCTGGCGGGGCGTGCCTACCAGGCTGGTGGAATTGCCGCTCGCACCAGTCAGCAGCGCGGCGCCCATCCATAGACGTTTGTCCAGACGCTCACCCTTCGCGGCGGCGGCGAGCAACCGTTTCGAACCCTCGTTCGACGGGTTGCGCGGGCCCAGGCCAAGCGCGGCCCGGCGCTCAATGATTTTTTGCTTGATCGATTCCGCCCGGGCCCAGGCTTCCTCCTCGGTCGGGGCAAGGATCGGGCGCAGCGACAGGCTGACGCGGACGCTGCGGTCGTGCTTCGCCGCCTCAGCCTGAAGGCGAGCCGTAATTTCCCGCACCTGGTCATGGGTTTCGCCCCACAGCGCGTAGACGTCCGCATGTTTGGCGCTGACCGCGATCGCGGCATCCGACGCGCCGCCAAAATAGATCGGGATGCGCGGCTGCTGGACGCAACGTTGCGCGGTGGAGGCGCCGGCGAAACGATAAAACCGGCCCTCGTGATCGACCGTCGGTCCCGGCTCGGTCCAAATGCGCTTCAGGATCGACACATATTCATCGGTTCGCGCATACCGGTCTTCTTTCGCCAGCGTGTCGCCGTCGCGGAACTGATCGATATCGTCACCGCCGCTGATCACATGGATCGCGGCTCGGCCGCCGGTGACTTGGTCGAGCGTGGCGAACTTGCGCGCCGCCAAGGTGGGCGCCACAAATCCCGGCCGGTGGGCGACGAGAAAGCCCAGCTTCTCCGTGTGGGCCGCCGCTGCCGCTGCCAACAGGAAACCGTCGGGGCCGTCGGAATAGTAACCCACCAGCACTTTGTCGAAGCCCCCGGCCTCGGCGGCCCGAGCGAAATCGCGGATGTAGCCCCGGTCCATGATCACTGCTGGAGGCGGAATGATCTCCGACGCCTCCCTGTGATGAATCATGCCGATGAATTCTACGGTCATTGGGTTTCCTTGCATCCGGACATTGGGTCCGAAAGGACGGTAGCGCGATCGGCCCCGCGCGCGAAGCCACTTGTGCACCTACGCCCGGCGCCCGAACGCCAGGATCCGAACACTAGCCGCGCAGCGTCGTCGCCACGATGTCCGCCAGTTTGGAATAATCGTCGAGTTCGTTGTAGGCGAAGGCGGACAGGCGCAGCCAGATTGCACCGTCCAGAACATGTACCGGAGCATCGGTGCCCGCTGCCATCAGGCGCCTTCGGAGGGCGAGGGCATGAGTTGCAGTGGGGTCGTCAACCGGCAGGCGAATGGTGGCCATGGCCCCGGCGACCGCGCCCTTCGTCGCAACCTGGGTATTGAGCCGTTGCGCCACAAGCTCGGCACCCTGCGCGGCCAGGGTCTTGTTGCGTAAGCGCATAGTGCTTCCGCCCAGACGTTGGTGAAAGTCGATAGCGGACTTTATCGCCAGGAACCGGCTTGGATCGGTGGTGCCGGTCCAATCGAACTCGGCGAGGAATCCCTGCCCATAGCCATGCGAGATCGTGCCGGGATGCAATCCGGACTGAGCATCCGGTCGGGCATGCAGGAATGCACAACCTTTCGGGGCACACAGCCATTTATGGCAATTCCCGACATACCAGTCGGCATCTATGGCGCTCAGGTCGAGGTCGATCTGGCCGGGCGCGTGCGCGCCGTCGATCAGCACTTGAACGCCAGCGGAGTGGAGAGCCGCAACGATCCGCTGGACTGGCAGAACGATAGCGCTGCCCGAGGTGACGTGGTCGATGACCGCGATTCGGGTCCTAGGGGTGATTGCATCGGTAACAGCTTGCAGCAGGCCGTCCTCGGTGGGGTCGGGGAATGGTAGGCGGGCTTCGGTAATGCGCCCGCCGCACTGCTCGGTCACGAAGCGGACCGTGTTGCGAACGGCGCCATAGGCGTGGCTGAGGACAAGCACCTCGTCGTCCGGCCGGATTTCGATAGAGCGCAGCACCGCATTACAGCCGGTGGTTGCATTATCAACGAAGGCGATGTCGTTGCCTTTTGCGTTGAGGAAGCTGCCGAGCGCATCGGCGGCGTCGCGGATGGCGGAGGGATAAACGGTCGACATGAAGCGCGATGGCTGGCGCTCCATTTGATCCTGCCAGTCACGCTGCGCGGCGCGCACGCTTTTGGGCGTGGCACCAAAGGAGCCATGATTGACTGTCAGGAAATCAGGATCGAGGTCCCACTCGGCGCGGACAGGGAGCGGCATGGATCGGACTTGCGAAGGTGACAGGGGACCGTGTTATCGGTCCCCGGCCAACACCGCAAATCCGTATGGGGCCTGGTCCGCGTCAGGAATTGCAGGCTTTGCCATTGCTGGGGTGATCGCCGGCGGCCTCGGCGGCGGATTGGGACATGAACTCACCAACCTTGGTCTTGCCGTAGTAGCGGTCGCCTGGGCAGTGGTAGACCTTACTCGCCGTGTTGACCCAAACCTGGCCAGGACCGCCGGCTTTAGCCGCGGTATTCGTCGAACCGGACGGGTTCGTGACGGTCCGGCCTGGAACGCTGGCGGGCGGCGATGTGGGCGTTGTGGTGGCCGTGCGGGCCGCTGGCGCGGCTGCCGGAGCCATTCCGGGATTGGTGGGCGTCGTAGTGGCGGCGGCGGTCGTTCCCCAGGAGGCGACGCCTTTGTGGCCGCGGCAGGCGCCGGAGCGTGTAGTGCCCGAGAAGTCAGTGCCATCCTTGCATGTCGCGGTCACTGAAGCCTGTGTGGATGGGGCCTGAGCGTGTGCGATGGGAGCCAAAAACAAGCCGGCCCCGAGTATAGTTGCCAAAGCTGCGCTTCTCACGACGAAATCCTCCTGTACCTGAAGGGTAACTGTTGGAGATGATTACAGCCGTAGGCAATACAAATGCGGTGCCGGTCCGATCACAATTCGGAATTTCCGTTATCGTTATTGTATCGAATCCGGTGAATCCGGCTACAGCGTGGCACCGCCGTCGATGGCGACCTCGGCGCCGGTAATATAGCGGCTTTCATCGGATACCAGGAAAAGTACCAGGTCGGCGATTTCATCGACGGTGCCCATGCGCTTCATGGGGACGGACTGCAGGCGGCGTTGGTTCTGTTCCGCGGTTCGCACATTTAGCATCTCGGTATCGATCGGGCCGGGGTGAATGGAGTTGACCCGAATATTTCGAGGCGCGAGGTCGATCGCGGCGGCCTTGGTCATGCCACGCAGAGCCCATTTGGTGGCGCTGTAGGCAATGGCGCCGGGGGATCCGCGCAGGCCGGCGACGGAGGAGATATTGACGATGGCGCCTCCGCCGGAACGGTCCATCAGGGGGACGACCGCTTTCATGCCAAGGAAGGGACCAAGCTGGTTGATCCGCATGTGGCGCTCGAACAAGGCGGCGTCGGTCTCCATGAGCGTAGCCGGCTGGTAGATGCCGGCATTGTTGATCAGGCCGTGCAGTCCACCGAGGGCGGTGGCGGCGTCAATGGCTTTTTGCCAGTCGGTCTCGCTGGAGGCGTCGTGGCGGAGGAAAACGGCATTGTCCTGACCGAGTTCGCTGGCGAGTTGTTGGCCCTGTGATTCCAGGATGTCGGTGATGATGACCCGAGCACCTTCGCGGACGAACAACCGCGCTTCGGCAGCGCCTTGACCGCGAGCGCCGCCGGTGATGAGGATGATCTTGTTCTGCAAACGCGGCATGACCGCTTCCTCCTGATTTTGACGGCAGGAGAGGCTGGTGAGGGGCGGGTTGTCAAATTCGCGTTCAATAGGAGCGGTTGCGGTTGATCCCGATCAAACGGAACGTCACCGGATCTGTTAGGTGGTCGCGACAGGGCACCACACTCATGTTGTCGATATGGAAAGGCCTACAATGACCAGCGCCGGCTCGATCACAGGAACACCGGTCGTCACTGCGATGCGCGTGGTGCCGGTTGCGGGTTACGACAGCATGCTGCTCAATCTCAGCGGGGCGCACGGTCCTTTCTTCACGCGCAACATCGTGTTGCTGCAGGACAATGCGGGTCACACCGGCGCAGGTGAGGTGCCGGGTGGTGAGAAGATCCGCCGCACGCTGGAAGATGCCATGTCCCTGGTCGTCGGCCAGCCCATTGGCGCCGTCCACAACGTGCTGAACACGGTCCGCCGCCGGTTCGCCGATCGCGATGCCGACGGCCGCGGTCTGCAGACCTTCGACCTTCGTATTGCCGTTCATGCGGTCACCGCGCTGGAATCCGCCCTGCTCGACCTGCTCGGGCAACACCTGGGTGTTCCGATAGCGGCCTTGCTGGGAGACGGCCAGCAACGGGAGTCGGTGCAGTTCCTTGGCTACCTGTTCTATGTCGCTGACAGCGCCAAGGCGGATCTGCCGTACCTGGCAGAACCTGACGCGAAGGATGAGTGGACGCGCCTGCGCCGTCAGGAGGCGATGAGTCCGGAAGCAGTCGTGCGTTTGGCAGAGGCCGCGCATGCCCGTTATGGATTCGAGGATTTCAAGCTCAAGGGCGGCGTCTTGTCGGGCGAGCAGGAGATTGAGGCAGTCACCGCACTGGCTCACCGCTTCCCAAAGGCTCGGATCACGCTTGACCCGAATGGGGCTTGGTCGCTCACGGAAGCCATCCGGCTGTGCAAGGGCCGAAACGACGTTCTGGCGTACGCCGAGGATCCGTGCGGCGCGGAAGCCGGCTACTCAGGGCGGGAGATCATGGCTGAGTTCCGTCGCGCCACCGGCCTGCCCACCGCCACCAACATGATTGCGACTGACTGGCGCCAACTTGGGCACGCGATCCAGTTGCAGTCGGTTGATATCCCCCTCGCTGACCCGCATTTCTGGACAATGGGCGGCGCGGTGCGGGTAGCACAGCTTTGCCAGGAATGGGGCCTCACCTGGGGTTCGCACTCGAACAATCACTTTGACATCTCGCTGGCGATGGTAACACAGGTCGCGGCCGCGGCGCCTGGCGAGATCACCGCGATAGACACTCACTGGATCTGGCAGGACGGACAGTACCTGACGCGCGACAGGCTGACGATCCAAGGGGGCCGCATCGCCGTGCCGGAACGTCCCGGTCTTGGTATCGAGGTTGATCTCGATGCAGTGGCGAATGCGAATGCGCTCTATCAGACGCACGGTCTCGGCGCGCGGGATGATGCCGCGGCGATGCAGTATCTCATTCCGGGGTGGCGGTTCGACAACAAACGCCCCTGCCTGGTGCGCTGATCGGCATTCGCCGGTAACTGATTCCCGGCCGAGGGCTTGGTTGTCGCGGCTTCCGCCTCACTCCGCGGTCCAGCCGCCATCGACCACGAGCGATGTTCCGGTGATCAGCGCCGCGGCGTCGCCCGCCAGGAAGACGACCGCGCCCATCAGGTCCTCCACGCGTGCCGAGGCGGCCAAGCTTGATCCGACGCAGGACGTCGTCGCGGAACGCCGCGTTCTGGAAGAACGGCTTGGTCAGCGGCGTATCGATGAAGGTGGGCCCGATCGAATTCACGCGGATACCGAGCGGGGCGAGGTCGATCGCCATGGCTTTGGTCAGGCCCTCGATGCCGTGCTTGGTCATGCAATAGACGGTGCGGTTCTGGCCGCCGACATGGCCCATCTGCGAGGAGATATGGATGATCGATCCGCCCTTGCCGGCCGCCGCCATCTTCTTGGCGACCGCCTGCGCGACGAAATAGGCGGCGCGCAGGTTCAGGCCGGTGATGGCGTCGTAGTCGTCCTCGGTGACGTCCAGAAAGGTGCGCGGGCGGTTGGTGCCGGCATTGTTGACCAGGATGTCGAACGGGTCCGCGGCCTCGATCGCCGCGCGGACGGCGGCAGGTCGGTGACGTCCAGCACCAGCGTCGCGGCCTGGCCGCCGGCTTCGACGGATCTCGCTCGGCGGCCTCGGTAATCTCGGCAGCGGTGCGGGCGAGCAGGGTGACGTGGGCGCCGACCTCGGCCAGGGCGGCGGCGGCGGCAAGTCCGATGCCCCGGCCCGCGCCGGTGACCAGGGCTCGGCGGCCGTCGAGGCGCATGGAGGGAAGGCGGGGAAGGGTCATGTAGCAGGCTCGGCTTTGCACGAATGTCAGGTGCGCTGCGCCAGCACGCCGGATCGAGTTGCCAAACGAGCGTCAAACCGGCAGCAAGTCCTCCAGCTTCCATTCCTCGGCCGAGGCGCCGGCCAAGCGCCTGGATACGGGCTTCGTCGGCGCGCAATTCCGCGGCCGGGCCCGGAGTAGACCATCTGGCCGTTTTCCAGCACGTAGGCGTGGTCGGAGATCTCCAGGCTCATGCGCACGTTCTGCTCCACCAGCAGGACCGAGATGCCCTCGGCCCGCATCTGGGCGACGATCCGGAACACCTCCTTGACGATCAATGGCGCCAGCCCCTGGCTTGGTTCGTCCAGGATCAGCAGCCGCGGATTCAGCAGCAGCGCCCGGCCGATCGACAGCATCTCCTGCTCGCCGCCGGACAACTGCCGCCCGAGGTTCTGCTTGCGCTCGCCCAGACGCGGGAAACAGCTTGTAGACGTGGTCGAGGTCGTATGGTCCCGGCCGCTCGATCGGGACGCGCAGGTTTTCGTCCACCGTCAGGTTGGCGAAGACCCGGCGGCCCTCCGGGACAAAGCCGACGCCGGAGGCGGCGATGCGGTAGGGCGGCCGCCCGGTGATGTCCTTGCCGAACAGCGACGACCCGCCCGGAACGCGGCGGCGTCAGGCCGACCAGGCTGCGCAGGGTGGTGGACTTCCCGGCACCATTCCTGCCAAGCAACGTCGTGATCTGGCCCTCGGCAACGGTCAGGCCGACATCGTGCAGGATGTGGCTCTTGCCATAGTAGGTGTTCAGCCCCTCGGCGTGTCAGCGCGCTCATTCGGCTTTCCCCAGATAGGCTTCCTGCACGATCGGATTTTCGGCGATCTCTGCCGGCGTGCCCTCGGCCAGCATCTTGCCCTCGCCCAGCACGGTGATGCGATCGGCCAGATTGAACACCACGCGCATGTCGTGCTCGATCAGGACGATTGTATAGGCGCTGTTCTTGTGCAGCCGGCGGATCAGGTTGGCGACCGCATAGGTTTCGTGCTCGCCCATGCCCGGCGGTCGGTTCATCCAGCAGCAGCAGCCGGGGCTTCAGCGTCAGCGCGGTGGCGATCTCGGCGGCGCGCTGGTCGCCGTGGGAGAGTTCGCCCGACCAGGCGGTCGGCCTTGCCGGTCAGCCCGGCCTGTGTCAGCGCCTCATCGATGCCGCGGTTGACCTCGGCCGCATGTTGGCGTCCGAGCCAGAAGCGCTGGCGGAAGCCCTGGGCGCTTTCGACGCCGATGCGGATGTTTTCCCGCACCGTCAGTTCCGGAAAGATCTCGGTGATCTGGAACGTGCGCGCCATCCCCATGGCGACCCGGTCGGTGACCGCCATCTTCGTCACGGTCTCGCCGTCGAACACGATCTCGCCCGCGGTGGGCGCGAAGAAGCCGGAGATCATGTTGAAGAACGTCGTCTTGCCGGCGCCGTTGGGGCCGATGATGGCGCGCAGCTCGCCTGCCGCCACCTGCATCGACACGTCGCTGACGGCGACCAGGCTGCCGAACTTCTTCGTCACGTCGCGGATGTCGAGCATGATCATTTCGCTGCCCCCCGCTGCAGCATGCCCAGAAGGCCGCGGGGGAAGAACAGCACGACCAGGACGAAGATCAGGCCGACGAACGACATCCAGTTGACCGTCATCGACGAGATGTAGTCCTGCAGCACGACGAACAGCGCGGCGCCGACCAGCGGTCCCCAGAACGCGCGCATGCCGCCCATCACGGTCATGATCACGATTTCCCCCGACAGCGAGTAATGCAGGCCCATCGGGTCGGCAAAGTTGTTCAGCAAGCGCATACAGCGCGCCGGCCAGCGCGGTGAAGCAGCAGGAGATCGAGAACGACATCCAGATATGGCGCTCGATCGGAATGCCGAGGAAGCGCGCCCGCCGTTCATTTTCCCGGATCGCCACCAGGGTGCGGCCGAACGGGCGAGGCCAGCAGCAGGCCCTGCAGCGCGGTGGCGATGGCGAACACCACCAGCAGGAAATAGTAGAACGCCATGCCGTTGTCTGGCGATGTCGATGGTCGTGAAGCCCGAGGTTGAGCGGCGCGCGGGAAAAGCCGCGCAGGCCGTCATAGCCGCCGGTAAGACTGTCCCAGCTATAGGCGACATAGAACGCGATCTGGCCGAAGGCGACGGTGACCATGGCGAAATAGACGCCGCGGCGGCGCACGATCAGCAAGCCGAACAACGTGCCCGCCAGGCCGCCCAGCAGCGATCCCGGCCAGCATCGCCAGCGGCGTGCTGGCGGCGAGATATTTCAGCGTCAGGCCCGCGCCATAGGCGCCCAGGCCGAAATAGGCGGCATGGCCGAAGCTCATGACGCCGGTGAAGCCCAGCAGCAGGTTGAACGACATCGCGGCAAGGCCGAGGACCAGCACACGGCCGGCCAGCGCGGTGTAGCCGCCCAGCATCGGCAGCCAGAACGGGACCGTCAGCAGCAGCGCCCAGATGATGACCGCGGTCAGCCAGGGGCGCGGCTGACGGCCGCCGCGGTCACGCGGCGCGGTGGTGACGCTCATGTCAGCATCCCCTCTTCGCCCATCAGGCCGCGCGGTCGCATGACCAGGACGACGAGCATGATGACGTAGATGACCGCCTCACTGGCGGCGGGCCAGAACACGGTGGTCAGCGCGCCGGCGACGCCGATCAGCAGGCCGCCCAGCAGGGTGCCGGTCAGGCTGCCGACGCCGCCGACGATGATGGCGATGAAGCTGGGCATCAGCAGGTCGTCGCCCATGTTCGGGTTGAGGCCGATCTGACCGGCGGCGAGCACGCCCGCAAGCCCGGCGAGCAGTGATCCGACGGCGAAGTTGAACGAGCGCAGCATGCCGACGTTCACCCCCAGCGCGGCAACGGTATCCAGATCCAGCGTGCCGGCGCGGATACGGATGCCGACACGCGTGTAGCGCAGGAAAGCGAACAGACCCAGCGACCGCGGCGATCACGATCACCACCATGAAGATACGATACCAGGTGATGAAGAACAGATCGGCGGACAGCGGGGTGGACAGGATGTCCGGGATCGTCATCGGCAGGCCGTTCGGCCCCCAGATGTAGCGACAGACGTCTTGCATGATGAAGGCCAGGCCGAACGTCAGCAGCAGGCTGTAGACCGGGTCCCGCGAATAGACCCGGCGGATCATCAGGCGCTCGATAATGAACCCAAACAACGCCGTCAGGATGGGGGACACCAAGAGTGCCCCCCAGAACCCGATATACGGCGTCAGCACGAAGGCGATGTAGCCGCCCAGGGCGAGAAAATTGCCGTGGGCGAAATTGATGACGTTGGAAAGGTTAAGAATAAGCGACAGGCCCAACGCCATCAGCACGTAGAACGCGCCGATGATGAGACCGTTCGTGACGTTGAACAGTACAAGTTGCAGCATCGGCCGCCCTCTGTTTGCGGTGGCTAGGCTGGGTGCACCATCTTGCAGCCGGTTTCCGAAACCGGACCGGCGGCCTTCTCACCGGGCACCACGGTGGTGACGGTGAAAACGTCGTCGGGATTGCGCGGTGGGCGGATGCACGTCGCCGACGAAGATGTTCGCACATCAGCTCGTGGTCGCCCGGCCCGGTAGAACGCTCGGCCGGCTTGCAGGGCGACGTCCGGGCGGCAGCTCCATGCCTTCCATCGCGAGCGACAGTTTCGGCCCTTCCAGCGATTTTGGCCTTCTCGGCGCCGAGCCGAACCGAATCGACCGCCACAAGTCCAAACCAATGCCGGGCGACTTGGCGTCTTGCCGGTGGCCTTGCGGAAGTCGGCGACGAAAGTCGCGACCTCGGGGACGTTGGGCTGGTCCCACCACCATTCCATCGCCCATGAGCCGGTCTGGGCATCCTTGGGCACGGCTTTGACGGTTTCAAGTTCAAACAACGCGCCGCCAAGCGCCATTTCCTTCTGCATGCCAAACTGGGTGAACTGCTTCATGCAGTTGATCTGCGCCAGGCCGCCCATGTTGTTCAGCAGCACGTTGGGCTTATAGGCCTTGGCCTTGATCAGGGTGGCGGAGAACTCCGATGTATTGATCGGCAGCATTTCCGCCTGGTACTCACCGCCCAGCGCCTTCAGGTTCTTGATGAAATTATCCTGCAGCGTATGGCCATAGGCATAGTCGGGGGTAATGAAGAAGAATTTCTTGCCGAACCGCTTCACCAGGTCCCCGGTCACCGCGGCGGCGTCCATCGAGGTTGTGTTGCAGATACGAAAGACGTTCCACTTGCAATCGGCGCCGGTGATCGGGTCGGTATGGCCGCCGGGGACGATGTGGAACACCTTTAGTTCGCCGGTGACCTGCGACATGGCGTAGGCGATGCCGGAGTTCACGTCGCCGAAGATGACGTCGACCTTGTCGCGCTCGATCAGTTTGCGGGTCTTTTGCACCCCGGTGCCGACGTCATTGGCTGAATCTTCGACCAGAAGTTCCACCTGGCGGCCAAGAATACCGTTCTTTTTGTTCAGATCTCTCGACGGCATACTTGGCACCTTCGACCTCGCTGGCCGCGAGAGCGGACAGAATGCCGGTCAGCGGATCGACCATGCCGATCCGGACCGGCGTTTCGCCCCGCGCGCGGATGATCGGCGGAGCGGCGAGCGCAGTAAGGGCCAAACTGGATTTGAGCAGCGTGCGGCGGTTCCAGTACGGACGTTGAACGAGTGGCATATAGGTCTCTCCCTGCGAGCTTTATTGTTGATGGCTTTCATGCCACCCCTCGCGACCGGAAGCTAGCTGGCTTGGAGCGCAGCGTCGAGAGGCGATGTTAACGTGTTACTTTTGTCTGTCAGCCGTGAGGCATCCGTGGGCAAGGCGCACGGGAACCCTCCGGCGACGAGGCCGACAGCCGACCTGGTTCAGTTCGGGGGTGTGGCCCAGCGTGGCGCCTGCCGGCGCACCCAGTCGGCGTCGAGCCGGATATCGGGCTCAACCACCCGCAGTGGCGGCGCGATCAGTTGCGCCACGACCTCTGGCCAGGCATGCGTCAGCCGAGCGACGGGTACCTGGGTGATCGCGACGCATCGGTCGCTGAGCGCTGGACCTAGATGTGGCCAGCGTCCATCCGGATCCAGCAATTCGCGGCCCGCCAAGCCCCACCACTCGCAGCGGAAGACCACCCGGCGCGCACCCGTGAACAGCCGGGAGAACGCGCGGGCATGGCAAACCAGTTCGGCAACTTCCTGGGTCAGCACATCAGGACTGAGGTAGATGCCGGGACGAACCGGAGGATCTTCGGCGGTCTGGCTCAGATCCTCGGCGTAGGGGCGGATAATGGTGGCGAGGCCGGCTGGCGACACCCGCCAGAAATCCGCGATCTCGCCGGGGTTGCGTGCGCGAAGCCAGGCGGCCTCGAGAAAATCGACCTCGTCGTCGCCGGTCGCGGGATCAAGCACGAAGCGCGCCTGAACGCCGCGGCGATAGGGGGGATCGAACATGTTCCACCCCGAGCGGAATTGCGTCTGCAAGTCGAACACCGTACGCCGCAACCGCTCCGGAAGTTGCGCGTGCTCCACCGTCTCCGGCTGGACAAGCTCGAACGCGTAGGAAAGAGCGTAGTGACAGCGGGCCAACCGGTCTGCCACTGGGCTGCGCGGCACCAACGGCAGGAATGCGGCATGGGCGGCGCGATGCCAGGCTCTTAGCCGGTGCGCGGTGTCAGGCGCGGGTGAGCGTCCATCGATCGACGCGTCCAGCAGGCTCAGCAACATCTCACGGTCGCGGCGTACGCAGCGGCGGATCAGCGGTGCCCAGTCCTGCGATAGTTCGATCTTGCTGCTTTGCGGACAGGGCACGCCGATCCATCGGCCGGTTGCAAGCGGCGCATGGGTGCGCACGTAGTAGGCGCCACGTTCAATGAGTTTGGCGTCGCCCACGGAAGGACCATCCTGACGAACGCCGACCGGCGTGGTGCCGTGACCGGCAACGCGAATAACCGGATGAACCACGCCGGCCGCTGACATTGTAGTAACGACCTCACAGTGGACCACGGGCTCCAGATAGGCTTGAACGATGCTCCGCACCCGTTCGATCGTGCAGTTGGTACGAAATGGATCAGTATCGTCCGGTGCCAGCGTATGTTCGTTGAAGCCGAAAACGATAAAGCCGCCGCCATGGTTGGCCAGCGCTGCGATGTCACGTGCAAGTTCAGCTCGATCCTCGGCATGTTCGAGGTTGCGCCAGCTTTTGTATTCTACTTCCAGTGCCCGGCACGGCGCCTCGACAAGGTCCCGAATATCACACGGCGATGCGGCCTCGAAGACTGACTCCTCCAGCCAGGCGGCCTCGCCGCCGAGCGGGAATAAGTCGTTGGCTGGTAGCAGGGATGCTCGGGCTTCGGACATGGGGCACGGTCTGGAAGTGTGTTTGCAGATGTAGCAAACCCTGCACGCGGGCACACGTAAATATGCAATCAGAACGACATTATTGAACGATTATGTCGCGCCAACACTTGAAGTGGAACCAGCGTTGCAATAGTTCGAAATGACCGGTCAAGTATATCAGCTTATAACGAAATATTCGGAGATATGTCGCCTCACCTTACCCGCTCTACTCAATCCATGATCGTGGCACCGCCATTGCCCATGCGCTGGCGGTTCGGTATCTGAAGGGAAACGGGAGGCACGCATGGACGCTCAAAGCACTATTCAATCCGACGCGGACGCCCAGGCCAGGCTGGACCTCGCCGCGGTTTACCGGTTGCTGGCGCAGCATGGCTGGGGCGACGTGATCTTCAACCATGCCGCGATGCGGGTGCCGTCCAATCCTCGGCATTTCCTCATCAAGCGGCATGAGCTGCTCTACACCGAAGTCACCGCGTCCAACCTCGTCGAGGTCAGCATGGACGACGACCTCGATGAGCGGTCCGGCGTCAACCGGCCCGGCTTCACGCTGCACAGCGGCGTGCTCCGCGGCCGCGCCGACGTGCAATGCTCGGTTCATGTCCACCCGGAGGAAGGCATCGCGCTGTCCGGCCTGAAGCACGGGCTGCGGCCGCTGTCGCAGAACGCCATGCGCTTCTACAACCGTGTCGGCTACCACGACTATGAAGGCCTGACCGACAGCTTCGACGAGCGCGAGCGCATCATCGCCGCGCTTGGGCAAGAACCGCGCCCTCATCATGCGCCACCATGGCATCACTACGGTGGGCGAAACGGCGCGTGAGGCATTCTCCCTGATGAAGGAGTTCGTGCGCGCCGTCGCGGATCCAGCTGCAAATGGAGGCTACCGGGCGCCGAGCTGCTGGAAATCCCCCCGGAGGTGTGTGAACGGGTTGCCGCGCAATATGAGAAGCACGACCGCGGCCGGGCGTCGGCCGAGTGGCCGGCGTATCTTCGACAACTCGACACGATCGATCCCGGCTACCGCGCCTGACCGCCCCGCGTCCGATCACGGAAAGAAGAATTCCCCCTCCCCTGGACGTCTCCGGTCCGGGCGGGCAGGCCCGGTCCATGCAGGAGTACGCCGGCTCGCATCTGGTTGCCGCGGTCAGGAGCCAGGCCAAACCGAGCCTGGGACGTCCGGAAGCCGGGCAAGGCAGCCCGCGCCCGAGCATTTCCGGTGTCCGCGGCGCATCCGGGCGGCCGAGCCATGAATCCCACCTGGGTGCTACGGACCGCGCGGCTGCTTATGACCCCGGTCGCGGGCAGCGACATGACGGACCTGTGGGCGATCAAATCCGACCCGGCGGTGTTCGCCGTGATGTCAGGAGGCGTCCGCGACCATGCTCAGGCGGCGCAGGACCTGGCGGATAACGTTGTCGCATGGGGCCGATACGGCTTTGGCATCTGGACGCTTCGGGAAGCCGGCCGCTTCGTGGGCATCGCCGGCCTGGAACATCGGGCGGACGGGCGAGGCGTCGCGTTGCGATTTGCGCTCTGGCCGGAGGCACAGGGGCGCGGCCTCGCCAAGGAGGCCGCTTTTGCCGCGCTTCGGTTTGGTCACGAGCGAGCGGGCCTGGGGCGAATCATAGGGATAGCGAGGGAAAGCAACGTGGATCGCGTATGGTATTGGGTGCGATCGGCATGCGGGAAGTCGAAACCTTCCAGCAGTTGGGCTACACGATGCTGACTATATGAAAGCATCTGGGCTTCCACGTAAGGGCAGACGGACCCGCTCCCGCTGCTGGCGTCCTGAGCCGCCCCGCCTGACGTCAGCCGTTCTGCGATATCTGGTTCTTCATCGCGCGCAATCAGCGCGTCCACGTTGCCGTTGTTATGGGTCAGATAGGACGCATAATCCTGGCGCTGCGTCAGCCGAAGTGACGTGCCCTCGGCCACCACGTCGATGATTTTTGGCTCTGTCGCCGGATTGGCGATGATCCAGTCCACGGCGGTCGGAGCATTGTTCGGACGGACCACCGTCGTGGAGACCACCGCTTCCTCGTCCTGCGGCCTGCTACGTCCCATCGTGAACGTCACGCCCTGATATTCACCGAGCTTCGCGGTGATGTTGGTAACCAGGACCTCATGGAACAATGCGAGGTATTGCTTCTGCTGCTCCGGCGTCGCCTGCTTCCAGAAGCGGCCTAAGCAAAAGCGGCCAATGCCGTCGACATCGACATCAGAGTTGATGATCTGGGTCATCTGCGCGCGCTTGGTGTTGGTCGATCCTGGACCGTTGACCACGGCGACGAGCCTGTCGCCGGTCGATTTAACGAACGCCGCGGCCTTGTCGGTCGCTCTGCGCCCGACCGGAACCGCGAAGCGGCAAGGCAAAGGCCGCCGACGACATGATCGCGGCGGGGGTCAGGAGATGCGGAGCGATTGATCATAGAGTATCCGGGCTCCGGTAACGGGGGTCGTTTAGCGAGCGGTAGCGCTTGATGGCTGCGGAAACCAGACGGGGACGGTCGAACGGTCGTCGTTCCGCAATTCCTCGATCTGGGCGTGGCGATGCTGGCGATACAGGCTGCGGAATGTCGCATAGGGGTCAAGCGCTGTCTTCTTGATCTGGTCGAGGGGGTCAAGGACGCGCTCCCTCGCATCCAGCGCATTCAAACCGTAGCGCGTCCAGTTGAACACACGTCAGCCCGGTATCGTGCTTGGGCGCCAATCCAGGTAAACGGGTCCAAAGCTATATCGACGCCGAACCCCGAGGCATCGCGCGGGTCGGTGGGCCCGAGCACCGGCAGGAACAGGAACGGACCCTCTGGCACGCCCCATAGTGCCAGGGTCATGCCGAAATCGGCGTCGTGGTTCGGATATCCCCACTTGGTGGCGACATCGAAGATGCCGAAGACGCCAGCGGTGGTGTTGATCAGAAAACGCATGGTCGTGTCGCCGGCGCGGCGCGGCTTGCCCTCCAGGATGTCGTTCGACAACTGCACCGGCGTGCCGATGTTGGAGAGCACGTTGTGGACGCCTTCGCGAACCGGACCGGGCACCACGTACCTGTAAGCCAGCGCGGCCGGCCGAAGAATCACGGTGTCGAGGCCGTTGTTGACCGCATAGAAGACGCGGTTCGTGGGCTCCAGCGGATCGTTCGTCTGCTCATAATCCGCAACCGCATCCGGATCGTCGGCCGGCGGTTTGGTGGCGCAGCCGGACAAACCAAACATAACCAAGGCCAAGATGGCCAGCAGCCGCGAAGCTCCGAGGAACGGCGGGCGAGAGCATGGGACAGGTCGCATCAACTTCCTCGGGGCCAGGTCAAGCATGGGCACTGTTGCCGACATGTCCAGGCGGACACTCACATGGCGTGTTTCAATCCGATTGGAACACCCCGGCATTGAGTTTTCCGTGAACAAGCGCAGCTTAGGGCTGTTACCATGCGATTGGCAGCCGGGAAAACCCCCAACTGCCGCCTATCGATGCAGTGTGGTACATTCTACTCGCTTGCGACAGGCTCCACGTGAAGGATTGCAGCCAATTCGGGCGCGCTTCTCCACGGCTAAGAGCACTGGAATCCTCGCACGAAGGAATCACTTGCGTTCGCGATTAAAACCGGAGATTCAGCGGCAATGGACACCTCATCCGCCACCTTGCAGCGCTGGCTTACCGGTCCGCGCTTCAGCGGCCTGCCGGTACACGGCGTGGGCCATGCCGCCCCGAAACTGTCGTTCGAGTTTTTCCCGCCGCGCACCGACGCGCTTGAACAGCAGCTTTGGGCCTGTATCGAGCGACTGGCGCCATTGGAGCCCCGTTTCGTCTCCGTGACCTATGGCGCCGGCGGCACCACGAAGGCGCGGACCCATGCGACCGTCGCCAGGATCGTGCGTGAAACAAAGCTCGTGGCGGCGGCTCATCTGACCTGCGTCGGCGCAACCCGCGAGGAAGTGAACGAAGTTGCGCGTGGCTATTGGGACAATGGCATTCGCCACATTGTCGCCCTGCGGGGGGATGCACCGCCTGGCGCAGCCTATGAACCGCATCCCGGCGGCTACCATTACGCCGCGGATCTGGTTGCAGGACTAAAGCAGGTCGCCGATTTCGAAATCTCGGTGGCTGCATATCCCGAGGTGCATCCATCCGCGCTCAATCCGGTTGCCGACCTGGAAAACCTGAAGCGGAAGCTGGACGCCGGCGCGACGCGGGCGATCACCCAGTATTTTTTGATACCACCACCTATCTGCGGTTTATCGATTTGTGCCTGGCCGCGGGGATCACGGCCTCGATCGTGCCGGGGATCATGCCGGTTTCAAATTACGCGCAAGCCGTCAGATTTTCAGCAATGTGCGGTGCCACGGTGCCAGACTGGATGGGCCGGCTGTTCGAGGGGACCGAAGACGACCCAGAGACACGCCGCATGATCGGGATGGTCATCGCGGCGGAGCAGGTGCGGTTGCTGCAGGCCAATGGGGTGGATGAGTTTCATTTCTACACGCTGAACCGCCCCGACCTGACCTATGCCATCGCGCGCCTGCTTGGCGTGGGGGCCTCGCCGGCGAAGTAGACGAAGGGCGCGTTTATCGCATTTTGCCAAGTTCGCCGGGCGTTCTATACCCGCCCTGTGACAACCGAATCCGCCCTTCCCCCGCCTACCTGTCTCGCCTGAACCCGGAACAGCGGGCCGCCGTCGAAACTGTCGATGGCCCGCTGCTGGTGCTCGCGGGCGCCGGCACCGGCAAGACCCGCGTGCTGACGACGCGGTTTGCCCACATATTGCTGACAAAGCGCGCTTTTCCCAATCAGGTCCTGGCAGTTACCTTTACCAATAAGGCGGCCCGGGAAATGCGCGAGCGCGTCGCCGCGATTCTCGGTGAACCGGCCGAGGGCCTGTGGCTCGGTACTTTCCACGCGCTGTGCGCCCGCATGTTGCGGCGTCATGCGGAGCATGTCGGCCTGTCGTCCAACTTCACCATTCTGGACACTGACGATCAGCTTCGACTGCTGAAGCAGGTGATGGAGGCCGAACGGATCGACACCAAGCGGTGGGTGCCAGCGGCGCTGATGGGGGTCATCCAGCGCTGGAAAGACCGCGGAATTACGCCGGCGCGGATCACGCCGAACGAGGACTCCGATTTTGCCAATGGCCGCGCCCAGGCGTTGTATGCCGGCTACCAGGAGCGGCTCAGGACCCTGAACGCAGCCGATTTCGGCGACCTGATCCTGCATATGACAGAAATCCTCCGGACCCGGCCGGATGTGCTGGCGGATTACCACCGCAGGTTCCGCTACATCCTGGTTGACGAGTATCAGGACACCAACCTGGTCCAGTACATGTGGCTGCGACTGCTGGCACAGGGCCACCAGAATATCTGCTGCGTCGGCGACGACGACCAGTCGATCTATTCCTGGCGTGGCGCCGAGGTCGAAAACATCCTTCGGTTCGAGAAGGATTTCGAGCACGCCCACATCGTGAGGCTGGAGGCGAATTACCGCTCCACCGCCTCAATCCTGGCGGCGGCATCCGGCCTGATCGCCCACAACGAGGGGCGGTTGGGCAAGACGCTGCGGCCCGGACGCGAAGACGCCCAGCAAGGTGAAAAGGTAACCGTTGTCGAACTGTGGGATTCCGATGAGGAAGCCCGCATGGTCGCCGGCAGGATTGAGGAACTGCGTCGTGAAGGACACCCTCTGGCGGAGATGGCCGTCCTGGTCCGCGCCGGCTTCCAGACCCGGGCGTTCGAGGAACGGCTGATTACCGTTGGCGTGCCGTACCGCGTGGTCGGCGGGCTCAGGTTTTATGAACGGGCCGAAATCCGTGACGCCATCGCCTATATGCGCGCGACCGTTCAACCGGCGGACGACCTGGCATTCGAGCGCATTGTCAATGTGCCCCGGCGCGGCGTGGGTGATTCGGCGCTGCGGACAATGCACGAAGCTGCCCGCGCCTGGGGCGTTCCGCTGTCAGTTGCTGCTTCGCGACTGGTGGAGACCGGCGGGCTGAAGGGCAAGCTGAGGGAAGGAGTTGGCGGCCTGCTCCGCAACATGGGCCACTGGCGCGACATGCTGGAGATCGACGGGCACGTCATAACGGTCGCCACGATGCTCGACGAGAGCGGCTACACCGAGATGTGGAAGCAGGACAAATCCGCCGAGGCGCCTGGCCGGTTGGAAAACCTGAAGGAACTGGTGCGAGCGCTGGCCGACTTCGAAACCCTCGGCGGCTTTCTCGACCACGTCGCCTTAGTGATGGAGAACGAGGATCGTTCAGACAGCGACAAGGTCAGCCTGATGACCTTGCACGGCGCCAAGGGACTGGAATTTGACACGGTGTTCCTGCCGGGGTGGGAGGAAGGGGTCTTCCCGAACCAGCGCGCGATGGACGAAAGCGGCAACAAGGGTCTCGAGGAAGAACGTCGCCTCGCCTATGTCGGGCTGACCCGGGCCAGAAAGCGGGCGATCGTTAGCCATGCCGCGAACCGGCGCATTTATGCCAACTGGCAGGTCAGTATTCCGAGCCGCTTTCTTGAAGAACTGCCGGATGCCCATGTCGAGCAGTCGGGCAATGCCAGAGCGACCCGTGTGGCTGCCGCGACCTCGTTCTCCGGGCAGTTCCCGCTGATCGCGCGGCCGCCGAGGGTGATCGATGCATGGGAACAGCCTGGCCGTCCCGCTCGGGCTGACAAGATTCCGGTGGGCGCCCGCGTGTTCCACCAGAAATTCGGCTATGGCACCGTAAACGCCGTGGACGACGACAGACTTGAGGTGGACTTTGAGACCTCCGGCGAGAAGCGCGTGCTGGATCGCTTCGTGGAACGCGCTTGATGGCCAATCACCCGATTCCGCTGGAAACGGTTGCGGTCACTGTCACGGAGGACGCGCTGGAGGCGTTCGAAGCCGCGCTGGCGAACGCGTGCGAGACCGTGGGCTTCTTTCGCAACCACGATACCGGGATTTGGCGAGTAGAGGGTGTCAAGCCGGTCGGGGTGAACGAAGCCGAACTGGCATCGTCGCTGGCGGTGGCTGCGATGGTGACGGGGCTGTCGCCGGTGCTGGAGCGGTCGGCTACCGAGGCGGATGGCTGGCTTGCGCGAACCTACGCATCATTTCCCGAGCAGTTGATCGGCAGGCACTTCGCGGTGCGTGGGACGCATCTGACGGAACCTGAGATACCAAACCGGATCACTTTGACCTTGGACGCTGGACTGGCTTTTGGCACCGGTGAGCATGGGTCCACGCGGGGCTGCCTGGTTGCGCTGGAAACGGTTTCCCGGCTGCGGCCGGCACGGATCCTGGACATGGGCACCGGGTCGGGCATCCTGGCGATGGCGGCGGCGCGCTTGTTGAACCGCAAGGTCCTGGCCATCGACATCGAGCCGTGGGCAGTGCGGGTCGCGGCCGAGAACGCTGAACTGAACGGTGTGGCCCATTTGGTGACGGTTCGGCTGGCGGACGGGTGGCGTGATCCGTTCGTACGCGCCCACGGGCCATACGATCTGATATTCGCAAACATCCTGGCTCGGCCGTTGTGCCTGATGGCTCGGGATCTGGCGCTGAACCTCGCACCGGGAGGAACGGCGATCCTGGCGGGACTGCTGGCCAATCAGGCGCGATGGGTATTGTCGGCACATCGGGCACAGGGGCTGCGGCTGGAGCGGATGTTGCCGCAAGGGCCGTGGACCACGATCGTGGTGCGGAAGGCGGGTGATCGTCGCGGGTTCGCAGTTTGAGCGCGGATAACCCTTCTCGACGCGATCGTTGAAGCGTCAGATGGTGTCGGCGCGTCTGGTCAGTGCTGGCAGACCCTGGCTATTCTGCTGACAGCCAGTGGGCCTAGTCAGTGGGGCCGGCAAGTCAGGGGGAGGACCGCGACCAATGTCCAGCATCGACATCCAGGCGACCGATGGCAGCGGTGGTTTCTCGGCCTATGTGGTTGAACCCAAGGCGAAGCCGGCTGGCGTCGTGGTCCTTATCCAGGAGATATTCGGGGTGAACCAGGCGATGCGCGACATCGCGGCGTGGGTCGCCGACCTGGGGTTCATCGCGGTCTGTCCCGACCTGTTCTGGCGGATCGAGCCCGGCATCGACATCACCGACAAAACCGATGCGGAATGGAAGCGGGCGTTCGAGTTGTTTCAGGCGTTCGATCAGGCGAAGGGCATCGAGGATCTGAAGGCGGCCCTCAGCGCTTCACGCCGTTATCCAGGTGCCAACGGGAAAGTCGCGACCATGGGCTACTGCCTTGGTGGCCGATTGGCGTTCATGATGGCGCAACAGTCCGACGCGGATGCCAACATCTCCTACTACGGTGTCGGTCTGGACGGGCTTCTGGGCGACCTCGACAAGGTGACCAAACCCCTGATCGTGCACATCGCGGATAAGGACGAGTTCTTCCCAGCGGAAGGACGCGCCGCGGTGGTGGCCGCGACGAAGGGTCACAAGCACGTCTCAACCTATGTGTATCCTAATGCTGACCACGCCTTCGCGCGCGTCAACGGCATCCACTGGGACGGCCGCTCCGCCACGATCGCCAACGGCCGTAGCGCCGAGGCCCTTGTGGCGGCGCTGGACTGACCTGCCGTCCGGGCGTTCATCGCGCTGGACCAGCAACCACGGATAATGGTCAAGCGCGGTCCGACGCAATGACCGTGCTCTGAACCCCGCTAACCGCCCACCCCAAGATGGAGAACAAGACCTGATGGATGGTTCAACCACCCCGGCCGCCGCGGGCAAGGGATTAGCCAAGACCGCGGGCGCGTTGGCCGGCATCAAGGTCATCGACCTGACCCGGGTCCTCGGCGGTCCCTACTGCACCATGATCCTGTCCGACCACGGCGCCGACGTCATCAAGATCGAGCCGCCGCAGGGCGATGAGGTGCGCGACTGGGGTCCTCCGTTCCACGACGGTGATGCGAGCTATTTCATTGGCGTCAATCGCAACAAGCGGTCGATCGGGCTTGACCTGAGCAAGCCGGCAGGCAAGGCAGTGCTGCTGCGTCTGCTGGAGGGCGCGGACGTTTTGATCGAGAACTTCAAGCCTGGGTCCATGGAAAAGTGGGACCTCGGCTATCAGGAAGTGCTGTCGCAGCGCTTTCCCGGACTGATTCATTGTCGCGTTTCCGGGTTCGGTGGCGAAGGTCCGTTGGGCGGGTTGCCGGGCTACGATGCCATCCTGCAGGCGATGACCGGCCTCATGAGCATCAATGGCGACCCGACCACTGGCCCGATGCGGATGGGTACCGCGGTGGTCGATATGGGCACGGGCCTGTATTCAGCGATCGGCATCCTGATGGCGCTGCACGAACGGGGGCACTCGGGCCGTGGGCAGTATCTCGACATGACGCTGTACGACTGTGGAATGGCATTACTGCATCCTCAGGCGGCGAACTTCTTCCTCAATGGCAAGCGCCCGGCTGGCACCGGCAATCCGCATCCGAACCTGGTGCCGTATGACAAGTACCCGACCAAGACCTGCGAGATTTTCATCGCCAGTGGCAACAACGGACAGTTTCGAAAGCTGTGTGAACTGATCGGTCGGCCGGAGATGGCGGATGATCCGCGGTTCGCCAACAACGGGGAGCGGAACATCAATCGCGTGGCACTGACGCTGGCCCTGGCCGCGGCGTTCGCCGAACAGGATGGAAAGGAACTATCGCTGAGGCTGATCCGGGCGGGCGTGCCCGCTGGCCCTGTGCTGCCGGTTGACGAGGCCACCGCTGCGCCACACACCGCACATCGGGAGATGGTGACGGAGCTTGATTGGTACAAGGGGATTGGCACGCCGATCAAGTTCAGCCGGACCAAGGGAGGCACACGCCGTCCGCCGCCTCGGTTCAACGAGCACGGGGCCGAGGTGCTGACGCAGCATGGCTATTCAGAGGCGGAGATCGCCACTCTGCGGGACACCGGGGTGTTGCACATCAAGCGGCGGGTCTGAGCCGTCCCCGGAACTGGTACGGGCCATTCTCAACGTGTCGGCCTTGCGCCAACATAGATCGTCGGCTGCGTAGATCGCCGGCAGACTGGCGCGGCTTCCCCGACATCCGCGCCGGCCAGCCCTTGATTACGGAGCGAACAGGGCCCGCCAGCAATATCGTGCCGATCACGAGTGCCGCGGCACATGACTTCGATCGCTCGAGAAGGCCCGGGCGTCTCGATCCGAAGCAGGTGTGTTTTCTTTGCGTCATAGCAATGAAATTGCTCATCGATATATCTCCGCATCGAAATATGCGATGTGATGCAAGATCCTCTCTGCGAGAACGACTGATAAAAGGACGCCGCGGAAGCGAACCTCCGCGGCCAGTTATCAGGGGAGGAAACCCCTTTCTCATACCTCACGTTTTTGTCAGGCGGCAACAACTTTTCAGGAGCGTTCGATCACGTTTTCAATCCGAATTCGAAATATACTGTGTCGGTTGAGGACTAAATCTCCATCAATTCCATTGCGTCTCCGACAGAAAATTTACCGCCGTCGACAACCTCCGCATGAACACCGAGCTCAACGTGCCCGTAGAGGGAGCGAAGCTCGTCTACGGGATTTGCGTCACGTTCCCCGGTTTCAGGATTGACCTCGGTGGCCGGGCACCTCGTCGTACCCTTGACGACCCGCAGCACTGCCCCGCCGGCTTGAATCTCTCGTCCGATCCATTCCCGTTCGGCCCAGGCAGGCGCTCCACTGAACCAGATGTTGGCGCGAAAGCGGCGGCGGTGACGGCGGGCACCCACCTTGGACTCGTAATCGCGCAGGCTGGCGAGGTTGTTCAGGCTGACGACCGGGGTCCTTTGGTCGCCAAAGACGTGACCGGGAACGTGGTGGAACGTCGGGTGCCCGCGCACCTCGTCGCCCATATAGTCGGCGAGGAATGACGCAATTCGCTCCCGTCCGGCCGGCGTCATCACGTTCGACTCGATGCCGCTGCCATCGGGGGCGCGGATGCGCAGCGTCTTGGGGCCCGGGTCGAAGGTGCTGAACAGCAGCGCCGCCTTGGCGTGCTTCATCTGGCATAGGAAGTTCCACTTCGGCAGCCAGGCCGGGTTGGCGGGATCAAACCCCGCGTCGCCATGTGCGAGGGCGAAGGCGCGGTCCCAGGGGATTGCCCCACCAGCTTCGACCTCGGCTTGCTCCAGCGCTTCGGCGGTGAGACCCTTGACCGGATAGCGGTACAGATATTCGATTCGCATGGTTAGAACCCCCTTGAGCGCCAGTCTGACCCGCCCCACTTTCCTGTGAAAGCCTGCCCATGTCGCCTTTTTAGGGGCATGGAAGGGCGGTCGCCTGAGGAAAGGGACATCATATGGACATTCAAAAATTTACCGAACGCTGCCAGGGTTTTCTACAGGCCGCCAGTACGATCGCGATGCGCGAATTCCACCAGCGGATCACCGCGGAGCATCTGCTGAAGGCGCTGTTGGATGACGAAGAAGGCGCTGCCGCCGGACTGATCAAGGCCGCCGGTGGCGATCCCAAGGCTGCGGCCACGGCGAACGACGCCGAAGTGGCGCGTCAGCCGAAAGTCAGCGGCGCGGGCGCGGGACAGCCGCAGCTTACGCCTGAGCTAGTGCGCGTGCTCGATTCCGCGCAGCAGGCCTCGACGCGCGCCGGCGATGAATATGTGGCGCAGGACCGGTTGCTGGTGGCATTGGCCGAATCCAACACGCCGGCGGGTCGGTCGCTCAAGGCGGGCGGGGTTACCCCGCAGGCGCTGGAGAAGGCGGTCAACGACGTCCGCAAAGGGCGCAAGGTCACCAGTCCGAATGCGGAGGCCAATTTCGACGCGCTGAAGAAGTATGCTCGCGACGTGACGGCTGTTGCTCGCGAAGGCAAGCTTGACCCGGTGATCGGCCGGGATGAGGAAATCCGCCGTACCATTCAGGTGCTGGCGAGGCGGACCAAGAATAACCCTGTGCTGATCGGCGAACCCGGCGTCGGAAAGACCGCGATAGTCGAGGGATTGGCATTGCGGATCGTCAACGGGGACGTGCCGGAGGCGTTGAAGGGTAAGCAACTCCTGTCGCTCGATCTGGGCGCTATGGTAGCCGGCTCGAAATATCGCGGCGAATTCGAGGAGCGTCTGAAGGCGGTCCTTAAGGAGATCGAGGACGCCCAGGGCCAGGTGGTCCTGTTTATCGACGAGATGCATACGCTTATTGGCGCCGGCCGAGCGGACGGGGCGATGGATGCGTCCAACCTGATCAAGCCGGAACTGGCCCGCGGCACCTTGCATTGTATCGGCGCGACGACGCTGACCGAGTACCGCAAGCACGTGGAGAAGGACGCCGCGCTGGCTCGGCGGTTCCAGCCGGTCTTCGTGGGTGAGCCGACTGTCGAGGATACCGTCAGCATCCTGCGTGGCATAAAGGAAAAGTACGAGTTGCATCATGGCGTGCGGATCGCGGACGCCGCGCTGGTCGCCGCGGCCACGCTGTCCAATCGCTACATCACCGACCGGTTCCTGCCAGACAAGGCGATCGACCTGATCGATGAAGCAGCAAGCCGTTTGCGCATGCAGGTGGACTCCAAGCCCGAAGCCCTGGACGAACTTGATCGCCGGGTGATCCAGTTGAAGATCGAGCGCGAGGCGCTGAAAAAGGAAAGCGACCCGGCGTCCAAGGAGCGCCTTGCCAAGCTGGAGAAGGAACTGGCTGATCTCGAAGATCGGTCAAATGCGATGACAGCGGCCTGGAAGAACGAAAAGGACCAGGTTCAGGAGACGCAGAAACTGAAGGAACGCCTGGATCAGGCTCGCTCCGAGGTTGAGGTCGCGCAGCGCAGGGGCGATCTGGGGCGTGCATCGGAACTGATGTACGGCGTCATCCCGGACATTGAGCGGCAACTTGCCAGATCGTCCGATGGCAAGCTGGTCAACGAAGCCGTCACCGAGGAGAGCATCGCGGCCGTCGTCTCCCGCTGGACCGGAGTGCCGGTGGACAAGATGCTGGAAGGCGAACGCGCCAAGCTGCTGCGCATGGAGGACGAGTTGCGCAAGCGGGTTGTTGGCCAGGAGGAGGCGCTGAAAGCCGTTGCCCACGCGGTCCGGCGTGCTCGGGCAGGCCTGCAGGACCCGAACCGGCCGATCGGCAGCTTCTTGTTCCTGGGTCCGACCGGCGTAGGAAAGACTGAGCTGACGAAGGCGCTGGCGTCGTTCCTGTTCGACGACGACAAGGCCATGGTGCGCATCGACATGAGTGAGTTCATGGAGAAGCACGCCGTGTCGCGGCTGATCGGTGCGCCCCCCGGATACGTCGGCTATGACGAGGGTGGCGTGCTGACCGAGGCGGTGCGTCGCCGGCCATACCAGGTGATCCTGTTCGATGAGGTCGAGAAGGCGCACGAGGATGTCTTCAACATCCTGCTGCAGGTTCTGGACGATGGCCGCCTGACGGACGGCCAGGGCCGCACTGTCGACTTCAAAAACACCATCATCGTGCTGACCTCCAACCTCGGCAGTGATGTTTTGGCGCACCAGAAGGAGGGTGAGTCGACGGCGATGGTGCTCGGCGAGGTCATGCATGTCGTGCGGCAGCATTTCCGGCCAGAGTTCCTCAATCGGCTGGATGAGATCGTGCTGTTCCGGCGTTTGCAACGGAGCGACATGGCCTCGATTGTGGAGATCCAGTTGGCTGGGTTGCGCAAGCTGCTCGCGGATCGGAAGATCGGGCTGGACCTGGATCGTAGTGCTCTCGATTGGCTAGCTGCCGAAGGATACGACAGCACCTATGGCGCCCGGCCGCTGAAGCGGGTGATCCAGAGGTCGTTGCAGAATCCTCTGGCGGGGCTAATCCTGGAAGGCGCCGTGAAGGAAGGCGAGACGGTGCGGGTGTCCGCCGGCGCCGAAGGGCTGGTCATCAACGGGCAGTTGGCCGAGGCTGCCTGATGGAAAAGGGAGCGGTCGGACCGGCCGCTCCCGGTTTTTCGCCCGGTCCGCCGGGACCGGCCTGATCCTCGCCAGCGACCAGGGCGCGATATTTCTTCTTTTGGCCTGATGCCTGTAGATGTCTCTGAAGCAGGCTCGCGCGGAGGGGACGGACAGATGGGCATCAAGAAGGGCTACAAGCAGCTTCTCGCTGAGGCGGACGCCGAGATCACGACCTTGCCGGTCGAGGCGGCGGTCGAGCTTCATGGCAGTCCGGAAACCGTGTTCGTCGACTTGCGCGACCCGCGTGAGATGGACCGTGAGGGCAGAGTGCCCGGCGCCTTCGCCTGCACGCGCGGGATGCTGGAATTCTGGATCGATCCGGAAAGTCCCTACGCGAAGCCGATCTTCGCCGAACCAAAGCGGTTTGTCTTTTTCTGTGCCGGCGGGTGGCGGTCCGCACTCGCTGCTAAAACCGCTCAGGATATGGGCCTGGAACGGGTGGCCCATATCGAGGGCGGGTTCGGCGCCTGGAAGAAGGCGGGCGGACCGGTCGAGGCGCCTAAACCGAGAGCCTGACGATTACGTCCGTGCGCCCGGCGCCAGCAACTCGGGCGGCAACCATACCCGTCGTACACGCCACTCGCCGTAACGCAGGTCCATCTCCAGCTTTACCGGCTCCGCCTGGCCCGGAGGCTGCAGGCTGACCAGGAAAGTGGTCAGGCTATCGAAGAATGCCCACTGTACGTGAACATCGGCGCCTCGCTTGGTCCGCCGGGCCGGTGTCGTAGAAGTTGCTGCCAGCAACGCCTGTGGCGTAACCGCCTGATCGATCGCGCTGGAAGCGATACCGCGCATGAACGACGCACCGAAAGGCGGTAATTCCGAGCCGGTCTTCGGGCCTGGATCATCGGCACCGAGGTCACAGACGTCTTCCTTGATCCCCTCCCGCACCGCGGGCCAATCAACCAACGATTCCAACGTGGAAGCGTCCGCGCCACGGATCGCCGAGCCCAGACGGTATAACGTTACGTATGGGTAGGCAACATAGACCAGCGCGATAGCCAGCGTCGTCGCAAGAAGTGGCCATCTGGCTCGCATTCAAACACTCCGCTGCAATATCCACTGGCTTAACGCAGACGGTTCCGTTTGTTTCCGGCAACCATGCGATACGATAGGCCACATCTGGTTGATAAGATGTTAATTCGATCGTGACCACAAAATTTCGTCATAAACAGCAGAATCAGTCACCCCTTCGGTGCCGAAAAGCAAGATTCGGCTGTTACTATTTATTTCAAGGGCTGTCCGAGCGCTTTGATTGGACGCGGTTCGCAACAATCCGGCCAACCCCGCCACGCCCGATTCGCCAATAAAGACGCCTGCACTCGCCAAAAGTTGCAGCGCCTCGACCGCCGATTTGTCGGGAATCGACAAGAAAGCCCACGGCGCGCGTTCCAGTTCCTGCCACGCCAGCAGGCTCGGCTCGCCGCAGGCCAGCCCTGCCATGATCGTCGCAAGATCGCCATGCACCACCGTCGCCGCGCCCGCCTTGGCGCTCGCCAGCAAGCATGCCGCCCGTTCAGGTTCCACCACGATCAGCAAAGGAGCCGGGTTGAAGCGCTCTCGCATCTGCACGGACACCGCCGCCGCGGCACCGCCGACGCCGGCTTGTATGAAGACATGGGTCGGCGGCGCTCCGGTCCACTGATCGGCCGCCTCGTCCGCCATCAGCCGGTAGCCCTGCATCACGTCCCGCGGGACCTCCGTATAGCCGGGGTAGGAGGTGTCCGAGACAACGAACCACCCATGGGCTTTGGCCTGGCGGTTAGCCGCACGCACGGCGTCGTCGTAATTGCCCGGCACCCGAATGATCTTCGCGCCGTATTGGGCGATAGCGTCCGCGCGACCCTGGCTGACCGTTTCGTGCACGAATATAACGCAGCGGCAGTGGAAGCGCCGCGCTCCCCACGCGACGGATCGCCCGTGGTTGCCATCGGTGGCGCAGGTCACTGTGATCTCGGTGGTGTATTCGGCGAACCGTCCGTCCGTAAGCTCGCCTGAGGACGCCGACCGCGCCACCCCTTGGCGCGCCAATTCCGCGCTCAGCAACTTCCCCACGGCATAGGCGCCACCAAGCGCCTTGAAACTGCCGAGACCAAACCGGGAGCCTTCATCCTTGATCCGGATGATCGCCACGCCCGCTTGACCGGCGATTGCGGGCAGCTCACGCAGTTCCGTCGGCGCATAGTCCGGCCAAGCGGTGATCGCCGCCTTTGCGCGCCGGAAGCCGGCAGCGGGCAACACCGTTGTGCCCGGAATCCCGTGCCGGGGATTCAGAAAAAATTCGAACGGGAGCGGCGCGCTCAAGTTGGTTGCCTGACCGACATTCCGATGTCTCCGATATCGCGCCATTCGGTGGCTGCGACGACAGCGCGGTGTGGACCACCGGACGCGCCGGTGCAATCTATCTCCGTCAAAGCAGGAGGAACTCTCAGATGAAAATTTCGATCCTGGGCGGCGGTGGTTTCCTTGGCCGCAAGATCGCGGCAAAGCTGGCACGGGACCGGACGCTGGGAGGCAGAAGCGTCACCGCACTGACGCTGTTCGATGTGGTGGAACCGCCTAAGCCTGATGCGCCATTTCCGGTCACCTCGGTTGGTGGCGATGTCGTTGCCCTGCCCGATAATGCGATCCCCGAGGGCACGGATATTGTTTTTCATCTCGCCGCGGTCGTCAGCGCGCAGGCCGAGGCGGATTATGACCTCGGGCGCCGGGTCAACATCCGCGGCACGGATGCGGTCATCGATCGCTGCCGGGCGCTTGGCACCCGACCGCGGGTGGTGTTCACAAGTTCCGTTGCCAGCTTCAGCGCGGACCAGAACTCGATACTGCCCGACAACACGCGGCAGATTCCCGGCAACAGCTACGGCGCGCAAAAGGCTGCAGCCGAACTGTTCCTTGCGGATGCGACCCGCCGGGGATTTCTTGACGCGGTCACCTTGCGGCTGCCCACTGTGATCGTCCGGCCTGGCCGCCCGAACAAGGCTGCGAGTTCGTTCTTCTCCAGTATCGTACGCGAACCCCTGCTCGGCCTGGATACCGACCTGCCGGTCGCGGACGACTTTGCCGTGTGGGTCTGCAGTCCCCGGCGCGCGATCGACTGGCTGTTGCATGCCGCGGTGATGGACACCAGCAAAATGGGGTTGGATCGTAGTATCGACCCGCCGGGTATCAGCACGACCGTTGCACACTTGCTACAAGCGCTCGACGAAGTGTCACCTGGCGCGAGTTCGCACGTGAAGCGCGTGCCGGACGAGGCCATTGCCGCCATCGTATCCACCTGGCCGCCCGCGTTCGAGGCTTTGCACGCGAGGACACTCGGTTTTTCCGCGCACGAGCCGATACTGGACGTGGTGCGTGCCTTTATCGCGGACGACCTGGAGGCGACGAAGGCCGATCGTGGCTGATTTGCCAGCGATGGAGCGACATTTTTACCATAGTAATGCCCCAATCGGAGATGAATTGTTGCATGGGGCCGGGCGCGGTTCCAAAACACGCCTATCTCTCTTTTTCCTGGCTGGACGTCCCGAATGCTGACATTGCGCGGCGCTTTTTCGTTAGCGGGCCCGCAGGGCGCCCGCCTCTCCGGGAAAGCCGCGTCCACTTCTGAAGCCGAAGGAAACAGCAGACGAGCACAGGTCAGACGTCCTCGACGTCCGATTGGCCTGGCCGTCATGCACGCCCCCCAAGTGCTACGCGCGCTGGTCCGCGCGGACGAAATCTGGCTCGTTGTGTTGGCCGCCTTTGTCGGTTGCGCAACCGGCATCAGTGTCTGGCTGATGACGGCGACGACGCAGCTAATTCATCAGGGCCTGTTCGAGATCGGCCCGCTGGAGCGGCTGAGCGCGATGGGCGCGCTGGATCCCATTCGCACGGTTGCCGTCCCCGCCGTCGGGGGCCTCGTGCTTGGATTGGTGACCCTTGGGATTGCCGTCTTTCGTCCGCGCCGCACCGTTGACCCGATCGAGGCCAACGCGTTGTTCGGCGGGCGGATGTCGCTGACAGGCAGCCTGATCGTCGTGCTGCAAACGATCATGTCGAACGGGGTTGGCGCCTCGGTCGGACTGGAAGCCGGCTATACGCAGATTGGATCCGCCATCGCGTCCCGCTGGGGCCATGCATTCCGTGTGCGGCGCAATGACCTGCGACTGCTGGTCGGATGCGGTGCCGCCGCGGCGATCGCCGGCGCGTTCAACGCCCCGCTGACCGGCGCTTTCTACGCTTTCGAACTGGTCATCGGGACCTATACTCTCGCCTCGTTCGCTCCGGTCGCCGTCGCCGCGCTGGTGTCGCAGGCTGTCGTGCATGCGCTGGGCGGCTCGATCTTCGATCTGGCGCCTCAGGTCCCCGCCCGCATTGACCCGCTCGACTACATCCCCATCCTCGCGCTCGGTATGCTGTGTGCCCTGCTTGGTATCTCCATCATGCGGGGCGTCACCGTCACTGAGGAGCTATTCCGCAAGAGCGGCGTACCCGTGTGGCTGCGTCCGGCCATCGGAGGGCTTGCGATCGGCACGTTGGCATTGGTCACACCCGCGGTGCTGTCCTCCGGTCACGGTGCGCTGGGGATCACGTTCGAGGTGCACGATCCGTTGCGCTGGATCGTGCTGTTGCTTGTGCTCAAGGCGACAGCCTCGGCGATTTCCATTGGGTCCGGTTTTCGTGGCGGACTGTTCTTTGCCTCGCTGTTCTTGGGCGCGCTGCTGGGCAAGGCATTCGCCGGCGCTCTGGCCCTGGTCAGCACGACACACGCGATCCCGCAGGAGGTTTGCGCGCTGGTCGGCATGAGCGGCCTGGCGGTCGCGATCATTGGTGGGCCGTTGACCATGGGCTTCCTCGCGTTGGAAGCAACCGGCAGCCTGCCGATGACGGTGGCGGTGCTGGCTGCCTGCGTGGTGTCTTCGCTGACCGTGCGGCGGACCTTCGGTTATTCGTTCGCGACGTGGCGCTTTCACTTGCGCGGCGAGGCGATCCGCAGCGCCGTCGATATCGGTTGGATGCGGAACTTGACAGTGGGTCGAATGATGCGACGGGAGATGCGGACGGTGCGTGCCGACACGCCACTGAACGCATTCAAACGTGACTTCCCGCTTGGTGCCACGCAGCGCGTTATCGCGTTGGATGAGGCTGACCGCTATGCGGGCATCGTCCTGTTGCCAGAGGCGCATGCGGATGCCGACGACGACCATAAGGTGCGTGACATTGTGCATTACGCCGAGACGGTGCTGCTGCCGCAGATGACGATAAAAGAAGCGGTGGCGATGTTTGAAAACGCCGAGAGCGACGCGCTGATCGTTGTTGATAACGCGCAGGACCGCCATGTAATCGGACTGCTGACCGAGCAATATGCGCTGCGCCGGTACAGCGATGAACTGGACCGTCGGCGGCGCGAGCTCTCGGGCGAATAACCACTCCTGCTGGAGCCTGGCCGCCCGCCGCGATTGACCGAGTGGTGGTGCTCAACCCAGACTGCCCCTGAAAACGAAATCAACAGGAGGCCAGGATGGAGTTTGGTGTCTATCATGAGTTTCCATCACTCGACGGGCGGCCTGATTCGGTTGCCTTCGATGAGGCGTTCTCGATGGTCGACGCCGCGGAACAATGGGGCCTGGACGTGATGTGGCTGGCGGAGCTGCATTTCGACCCAGCGCGGTCGTTATTATCAGCACCGCTTTGCGTCGCCAGTGCGATCGCCGCCCGCACGCGCCGGATCAAGATCGGCATTGCCGTGCAGGTGCTTCCGCTGGGAAATCCGCTGCGCATCGCGGAGGAAGCCGCGACAGTGGATCAGATCAGCCGGGGCCGGCTGGTCTTCGGGGTGGGCCGCAGCGGTGTGGCGCGGACCTATGAGGCTTACAACGTGCCATACGCCGAAAGCCGCGACCGCTTCACCGAGACCTTATCGATCATCCAACAGGCGTGGCTACATCCTGTCGTTTCTTATTCCGGGGCCTTTCACAGCTTCAAGGACGTCCAGGTCACGCCACGTCCGTTCCAATCCGCCGGCCCGCCGATCCGGATTGCGGCCACCAGCGCCGACACATATGTGACGATCGGCCGGCAAGGAAAGCCGATCTTCATGGGGGTAAAGTTCGAGGATGCACGGGATCTGATCCCCAGCATCGAGGCCTATCGAAAAGCTTGGCGTGACGCCGGTCACACCGGTAATGGCGCGGTGTATATGCGGGCGCCGGGTTATGTAGCCGCCACCGAAGCCGCGGCCAGGGCGGAGGCCGAGGCCAGTCTGATCCACTATTACCGGGCCCAGGCGGCCTTGCTGGCTGATTCACTCGGACGCGCGGGCGTCGACGGCACGGACAAGCGGGCCAAGTCAGTCGAGCGCCTGAACACGATCACCTATGACGAGGCCCGCCAGGGCAGCGTGCTGATTGGCACGCCCGACCGAGTGTCCGAACAACTGCTTGCGCTGCAGGTTGATCTCGGGCTCGACGGCATCATGCTGGAGACGAATTGCGGTGGCCTGATTCCACACGATCAGGAGAAGGAGGCGCTGCGCCTGTTGTGCCAGGAAGTCATGCCGCATTTTCGGTGACTTTTGTATCTACGACGCGACATCGAGCGAAAACCGTTGCCCGTATTGGCGCCTCGTGCCACGCTCATTGCAATATGGGGCGGTTGCCGCTGGACGCCGATCCCGTGGTGGGAGGAAATTCGGAAAGCAGGCCTGCTGCCTGAACCGGCCGCACCTGGAACCCAGCGCCAATCCGCGGCCCCTTGAAGGGGAGCCTCGCACATGCTCGACAAACCGATTGTTAATACTTTCACTCATGTAAAGCCCGGCGACACGCCTTGGGTTGGTGATGGACTGCGCTCATTTTTCGAATACCGGGACCTCGGCGTGGCGGCCGCTACGGGTGGTCGGGTTATCGCGCAGTTGGCCCGAGCGAAAGAGCCGCCGGAGAAAGGGACGGGCTGGCATCAGCATTCGGCTGATTTCCACATTGTCATCATGCTGAAGGGCTGGGCGAAATTCATGTATGAGGACAAGGAACATCTGGTGGAAGCCGGCGATTGCGTGCACCAACGCCCTGGAATCACACATTTCTTGTTCGATTACTCGCCGGACATGGAGTATTTGGAAGTTGTCGGCCCGGCCAATTTCGGCACGGCCGAAGTGACAAGCACGGTCCCGGTGCCTGAGCCGCACTCTTGGTAAATTTGCCGGGCCGGCGCCGCTAAGGCGTCGGCCGCGGTAGACGGGTAGTGGGTCCACGCTGGCGCGGGAAATCAGTTCCTCCGCCAGCCATTCGGTGCCGTGAGGGGGGCGCCAATACCGTCAGAACTCGATATCCAGTTCGTCGATCTGCTCAGGCTCCTTCTGGGCAGCGGCGAACCACTCCTTCATTTCCGCCCAGGCCATGATCTGCTGGCAATATCGCTCGCACGCGCCGGTCATTGTCACGTCGTAGCTTCGGAACCGCGTCACGACAGGCGCATACATCGCATCGGCAATGGTCGGTTTGGCGCCGAACAGCCAGGGGCCTTTCCAGGTGGTCAGGCATTCGCGCCAGATCTCGGTGATCCGGTCGATATCCGCCTGGACCGCGGACCATACCGCGAATTTCGGCCGGAACAATCGCAGGTTCATCGGCAACGCCTCGCGCAGAGCGGTGAACCCCGAGTGCATTTCGCCTGAGATCGACCGGCACCGCGCCCGCGCCGCGCGCTCCTCCGGCAGCATTTCGGCCTTTGGAAACATTTCGTTGAGATATTCGGCTATCGCAAGTGTATCCCAAATCACTACATCATCGTGCATGAGTGCTGGCACCCGTATCGACGATGACTGCATGAGCAGTTCCTTACGATTGGCTGGATCGTCCGGATCGACGATCCGTTCCTCGAACACCAGGCCAGCGAGGCGGCACAGCAGGTATCCCCTCAGTGACCAGGAGGAATAATTCTTGCTGCTTATGAGAAGCGTGGCCCCTGCCATGGTGACAACCCCCGAACGTGCTGGCATGCTGCGGCGCAATATAGCAACATGTGCGCCGACATGGCGAGCGTTTGTGATAGAATGATAATATCCGATGACAGGGGCTGCGTGACTCAGCGGACGATGATTTACAAAATATACCAGGCGCAGGCCGACTTGATGTACCCCGCTCGTCAGTTGGCACGCCTCGGCGCCGGCTTGGCCCGTGCAATGGATATGGGGGAGTTCACCCCGGCACCGCTCCGCCAGTTTGGCGCCGCTTGCACGATGCTGGCTGACAGCGGCCTGACCCATCACCGCCCGGATTATGGTTTCAAGTCCACCAGGGTAGGCAATGATGTCGTCGCTGTAACCGAGGAAACCAGGTTCGAAACGCCTTTCGGCGTTCTGTTGCGGTTTCGTAAAGACTCGGACGTGGTCCAACCCCGCGTATTGGTGGTGGCGCCGATGTCGGGGCATTTTGCAACGTTGCTACGCGGAACGGTTGCCGTCCTGCTGCCCGATCACGACGTTTATATCACAGACTGGAAGAACGCCCGCGACACGCCGCTGTCCGATGGTGTTTTTGGCTTTGACGAGTATGTCGACCATCTGATCCGCTTCATGGAGATCATGGGGGAGGGCAGCCACATGATCGCGGTTTGTCAGCCGGCGGTCGCCGCCCTCGCCGCCACGGCCGTGATGGCTCAGGCCGGAAATCGGGCGCAACCACGTAGCCTGACATTGATGGCAGGGCCGATCGACACGCGGCAGAACCCGACCAAGGTGAATGACCTCGCGAAGTCCCGTTCAATCGACTGGTTCGAGAAGAAACTGATCGCCACCGTGCCATGGCGGTACAAGGGCGCATTCCGTCGGGTTTATCCCGGATTCCTGCAGTTGACCGCCTTCGTCTCGATGAATCTGGACCGTCATATCAACGCCCATATGAGCCAGTTTCGTGCGCTTGCCTGCGGCGATATAGTGGCCGCGGAGGCACACAAGAAGTTTTACGACGAATACGGCGCGGTTATGGATCTGCCGGCGGAGTTCTATCTTGAGACCGTTCAGCGGGTATTCCAGGATCACGACTTGCCGCTTGGGAAACTGACGTGGCACGGCCAGAAGGTTGAGCCGGCGGCGATCAGGCGAACTGCCCTGCTGACGGTCGAAGGCGAACGCGACGATATCTGCGCTATCGGGCAAACCATGGCCGCACTCGATCTTTGCACAGGATTGCGCATCAGCCAGAAGCGGCACCATCTTCAAAGTGGCGTTGGCCACTATGGCGTGTTCAGCGGCTCCAAATGGGCGCGGGAAGTCTACCCCAAGGTTCGCGCCATGATCGAGGTCACCAACCAATAGTCCCCTCTAGCCGGATAATTCGCGCGCTTTGAACGTTCCGCTCGGCATCGTCATGCTCTAAACCCCGCCTATGTCTCTGTTGGTCATCTCCGGCGCCGTGATCCGCATGGGCGGGCGCACCCTGCTGAATGGCGCTGACCTGACGATCGACCCGGGCCGGCGCATCGGGCTTGTCGGCCGCAATGGAGCAGGCAAGACCACCTTGCTGCGTGCGATCGCCGGTGAATTCACGATTGATGGCGGCGACATCCGGCTGTCCTCGCGGGCTCGAATGGCGACCGTCCGGCAGGAGGCACCGGAAGGGCCGATGTCGCTGCTCGACACCGTGCTGCAAGGTGACCCCGAACGCCTGGCGCTGCTGGCGGAAGCGGAAACGGCCGACCCGCACCGCCTGGCCGAGGTGCATGACAGGCTGCTGACAGTTGGCGCCAACTCAGCCCCCGCTCGTGCGGCGACCATCCTGGCCGGCCTTGGTTTCGACGAAGCGGCGCAGGGGCGGCCGGTAGCGGAATTCTCCGGCGGATGGCGCATGCGTGTGGCTCTGGCAACCGCCTTGTTCGCGAACCCCGACCTGCTGTTACTGGACGAGCCGACCAACCATCTCGATCTGGAAGCAACGATGTGGCTGGAGACATGGCTGGCCCGCTTCCCGGGTGCCGCACTTGTGGTGTCGCACGATCGGGGTTTGCTCGATCGTGCGGTGGAGGCCATCGCGCATCTGGACAAAGGCAAGATCTCGCTCACCCCTGGGGGATTTGATGAATTCGTCCGTATTCGGACGGAGCGCGCGATGCAGCAGACCAGGGCAGCCGAGCGCGTCGCGGTGGAGCGGGCTCACATACAATCGTTCATTGACCGGTTCCGCTACAAGGCTTCCAAGGCTCGGCAGGCGCAGGCGCGGATCAAAGCCCTGGAGCGACTGCCGCAGATTAAATCGGTGATCGAAGACGCACCAACCCGCTTTAATTTTCCCGAGCCGCCCCGTATCGCTCCGCCTATTCTGGTGCTGGACCGTGTCGACATCGGATACGAGACCACCAAAATTCTGCGCAATGTGTCTTTGACCGTTGATATGGATGACCGGATCGCGCTGCTGGGTGCGAATGGCAACGGCAAATCCACGTTGGCTAAGCTGCTGGCGGAGCGGTTAAATCCCCTATCGGGAGAGGTTCGCCGCGGTCCGAAGCTGAAAGTCGGCTATTTTGCGCAGCACCAGACAGACGAACTCGTCAGTGCAGAGAACCCGATCGATCATATGGCGCGGGCACTGCCGAACGCGCTGCCTCCCAAGCTCCGGGCACAACTCGCTCGGTTTGGCCTGGATGCGGATCGGGCGGAAACGCCGATCGCCAATCTTTCAGGCGGAGAAAAGGCGCGTCTGTTACTCGCATTGGCCACTCGCGATGCGCCTCAGCTTCTGATCCTGGACGAGCCCACCAACCACCTGGATATCGATGCGCGCGATGCGCTGGTGAAGGCTTTGGCGGATTTCCAGGGCGCGGTGCTGCTGATTACCCACGATCCTAATCTGGTCGAACTCGTCGCGGACCGGTTGTGGCTGGTTGCCGATGGAACCGTGCGTCCGTTCGACGGCGACCTCGATGACTACCGCGCCCTGTTGGTGGAGCGTGCACGACCCGCCACGAAAGCCGGTGCCGTTACCCGCAAGGACGACCGCCGCGAGCGGGCTGAAAACCGGGCGGCGTTGGCGCCGATCAGGAAAAAGGCACAGGAGGCGGAGAAGCGGATTGCCGCGCTGGCCGCCGAACGGGCGCGGCTTGAGGCGACGCTGGCAGACCCCACGCTGTATGCTCCTGGCCGAGCGCAGGAGATCACCGCGGCGAATGCCCGCCTGTCTGCGATTGCCAAGGAGGCAGCAGCCGCGGAGGAGGCGTGGCTGATGGCCGAGGAGGCGTTGGAGGCAGCGTCGTAATGTGACGCGGCGGCTTCGGGACCAAGCGTCGAAGCGGCGGCCTTGAGAGAACGCACGAGATCCGCTCCAGTATTTTATCGAGTGCTGGAGATCAGGCTCCGGTTATCGAGACGGGCACACCACAAGTGTCCACACATTTTCCGCTCGACCAATCGCCTTCGGTGTAACCTGATTTGGCGGAGGGCACGAGCCGCAAGGTTCAAAAAGCGGTGACATCTACAATGGTTGCAGTGGGAACCAAAAATCTTTTCGGGGTCCGCTGCGAGAATGAGACGAGACCATTCTCCCCGGGTGGTGCGAGCGGAGCGGGTCGCCGCCACTGACCTGATCGATGCGTGTCCATGCGCCGCCGGTAGTTTCATGCGTAATTATTTGCTTGGCGGTGTAGCCCCTATGAGCAGCATTTTGGACCTGACTACATGCCGAGGATCGCTGCTGGCCGGCTCAGAGTGCGCCGTCCTGGACCATGGGAATCGCGGTCGGCCCTCCGGCCCAAGGCTCGCCGCGGTTAGCGGGAACCTTGGGCTACTCTGGCGTCATTGGCGTGACTTAGACGCCAAACCGTCCCCACGACACGATCGTATTCTAGCCGACCGAGACCGAGATGAAGCGTAAAAGCTCGTGGTGCGACATTGGCTTTTCCAGGACGGTCATGACCCCCAGGCTGGAGGCTTTGCGCTCGACCTCCGGATCATGGATCCCGGTTATCAGTAGAGCCGGAATATTCACCCCTTTTCCCGCCAAATGCTCGATCATCTGCAACCCGGTCATCTGAGGCATGTTCTGGTCCACGACCAGGCAGGCGAGCCTGTCGAATTGCGCTTCGGACAGGAAATCCGTGCCGGACCGGTACGTCTCGACCTGATAACCCATTGTTTCGAGCAACCCCCCGAGGACATCGCCCACATCGTTATCGTCATCGATAACCGCAACGATGCCCGCATTATCCCTATCCATTAAACATCCCCTAGAGCAGTCGCCGTCGTCACGGCGATAGTGCGATGGTAGCCCCTCTGGTCGATTATGAATAAGCCTTAAAGGAGTGGATCACTTGCTATTGTTAGTATCAAGCGATAGATAAGCGGCGTTAGGTGATGCGAATCGGCTGCGTTAACACAAAATTAGGAATTATCCTGTTAGTGCCTCGCGCGTCCGTTGAACCTGCCGTTTAAAAAATGTGTCTTTAGGCACTCGCCCCAAGGAAGAACCAATCGAGTGACGATATCGGGCCGGATTTTGTCTCCAAAGTGAGCATCTTCTCCGCTGAGAGCCCAACTATCGTCTTCATACTCCCAATCACCAGGTGATGGAATTGTCTGACAATCTGAAGCTGCGACTCGAGCATCAAGCCGGTGAACATCAACAAGAAGGGCAGGCCCGGGCGCCGGATAACTTATTGGCGGCCGGCGACACCGCGCCAACCGACGAAGCTGAATCACAGATGCGCAAGGCCCTGGGATTATTGGGTGAAGGCCAGCGTCATCGTCCCGACCCGGAGCGAATGGACCAGCCGAATCGGATGAGTGACCGTTTCAGTGGTGGTGGTGGCCTGCATCGCCGCCGCTTCGTGCAGGACGGCGACATTCCGGTCACCGTGCTCCGGCGGGACCAGGGTCATGAGGCCCCAGGCCATCGCGGAACGCCGGCGGTGGCCTTGCCGACAAGCAGTCGCCTCCAGCGAACCGAAGCTGCTTTGGCCGCCGAAACCGCCGCTCGCGAAAGGGCAGAGCGACAGCTGGCGGAAACCCAGGCTGTCGCGCACGATCTGCAGACCAAGATTGGCCATGCCGAGCTGGCAAAAAATGAGGCCGTCGAAGCCTTGCGCAGAGAGCGGGAGGCGACCGCTCAGGTCAAGGCAGATGCCCAGGAAATTGCGGAACAGCTGCAGGAAGCCCTGACGCAGGCGCGCGCCGCCGAACAGGCAGCGGTCTCCTATCAAGATGAACTCGCGGACGAGCGCCATGCGCGCCGAGCCAGCGAGAAAGCGCTCCGGGCGTCCGAGAGCGCGCGGGAGGCGGCTGAGCAACTTGTCCGTTCCCTGTCGGAGGAGGCCGCGGCGACGCCGCGCCGGAACGAGCCATCGCGCCGTCCAAGAACGGAACCCGAAGTCGCTGTCGTTACGGCATCGCGCCGACAGCGGATGGCGGAGGCGCCGGCAGCGGTGGAGCCCGAACCTGTGAAGTGGTGGCTGACCACGAAGCCAACCCCAAAGCGCCGTTAGTGACGCGCGGCGTCCGCGTTCTCATTCGGGCAACGCGAGATCGGTCCAGCACGTTTCCAACCGGCTGAAGATCTGTCTGAGTTCCCGGGGCCAGCGTGGTAAACACATTGAATACCTGTAATCTGGTATAACCGGCGTTGTTCTGCCCCGTCGTCCTGGCGAGGTGCTGTTTGGGTCAGATCCAAATGTTTAACAGTATTGTCATGAACCGAACCCCGCGGGAGGTTGCCTCGCGCGAAGGCGGGTCGCTGATACGATATCGTATTTGGTGCCAGCCTGACCGCGGCGTGCGCCTCAGAGGGTTCGCGGTTGAAGGAACCTCATTCGACTTGCCGAGGCCAAGTAAGATCAGATGCGCCCGACGATTTGCCGCAGCCTGATTGGCATCGCGAACCGTCTTCCATTCCCGGTTCGACAAAGGCTGCGCCGTCTCGTTCGTCTCTTACGCCCCGGCAACAATGATATCGAACGCGCCTATCAGGCCTGGATCGAGCTTTATGACCGGATCGATGCCGAAGAACGGCTGGCGATGACGAGGCGGTTCGACCGCATGGACCGGCCGCCGCTGATTTCGATCCTGATGCCCACATTCAATCCGGAACCAAGCCACCTGCTGGCAGCAATCAAGTCTGTTCAGGATCAGGTATATCCTCGATGGGAGCTTTGCATCGCCGATGATGCTTCAACCATTCCCGAGGTAGTGGCGCTGCTGCGTGATGCGCAGGCGGAGGACACGCGGATCAGAATCAGATTGCGTGAGCAGAACGGCCATATCTCTGCTGCGTCGAACTCTGCGCTGGAACTGGCGACGGGCGAGTTCATTGCGCTGATGGACCACGACGACCAGCTGGCACCGAATGCCTTGTTCGAGGTGGCCCGCCACATCGAGGACCTGCCGACGGTTGATATCCTGTATTCGGATGAAGACCACATCGACGCTACAGGTCACCGCTCGACGCCCTATTTCAAGCCGGACTGGAGTCCGGAACTGATGCTGGGGCACAATCTAGTGAATCACCTGGGCGTGTATCGCCGCGAGCTTGTCCAATGTGTCGGCGGTTTTCGAATAGGAATGGAGGGAAGCCAGGACTACGACCTTGCTCTAAGGGCGCTGGCGAGGACCACACCGGACCGCATCGTGCACATCCCGCGCGTTCTCTATCACTGGCGTCAGAATAGCCGGACACGCTCCTTTTCCGAGTCGGCCAGGGAACAGTGCGCGCGTAACGGACGCCTTGCGGTACTGGAGCACTTGGAGCCTGGCCTGCCGGGAGTCGCTGTGGAGCCTGCCCCGGCCATGCCGTCCTGGAACCGGGTAATCTATCCTGTCCCGAAGCCGGAACCTCTGGTTTCCGTCATCATTCCCACCCGCAATCGGTCCCGCGTCCTTGCCTGTGCGGTAGATGGCCTGCTCCACCGAACCGACTACAAGCGGCTGGAAATCATCATCGTTGACAATGGGTCCGATGAGCCAGCGGCGCTGACCTTGCTCGCCAAGCTGGAAGGTTACGACCACGTTCGTATGTTGCGGTACCCCGGCCCATTCAATTACTCCGCCATGAATAATGCAGCGGTGGCGGAGGCAAGTGGTGAACTCGTCCTGCTGATGAACAACGATGTGGACGTGATCAATCCGGACTGGCTGCGAGAGATGGTTTCGCACGCAATCAGGCCGGGAATTCGGCGCGGTCGGGGCCAAGCTGCTGTATCCCGATGGCACCATTCAGCATGGCGGCATCACTGTCGGCATTGGGGGTGTCGCGGGTCATCAGTACATCAACCGGCCGCGTCGTGAAGCCGGCTACCTCGGTCAACTCAATCTTGTGCGGAATGTCACCGCCGTGACCGGAGCCTGCCTGCTGATTGGCCGCGAGGTGTACCAGGAGGTCGGCGGTCTGGACGAGGTTGCGTTGCCGGTTGCGTTCAACGACATCGACCTGTGCCTGAAGCTGGTTGCCCGCGGCTATCGCAACGTATGGACGCCGTATGCCGAGCTATATCACGCTGAATTGGTCTCACGGGGGTCTGATCTGGTGGGGGAGAACGCGGCTCGGTTTAACCGCGATGTCGCCGTCATGCGGCAGCGCTGGGGCGATATTTTGGATCATGATCCGTATTGGAGCCCCAACCTTTCGCTGAGCGCGTCGCGCGTCTCGTTGGCCTTTCCGCCACGCAATCGGGCGGCCTGATCAAAGCGGGGCGCAGGCGGCGGTCAGCCAGTCTCGGTCAGGTTGCTGCAGTCCCGGTCCCACCATTGTCAGAACCCGCGCGTGATAGGCATTGAGCCAGTCGCGTTCAGCCTCCGTCATCAGTGCGGGGCTCAACAGCCGGCGATCGAACGGCGCCAGGGTCAGCGTCTCGAATCGCATGAATGGCTTTGTGGCGTCCGGCAAAGTGGCTGGCTGGACCAGCAGCAAATTTTCCAGCCGGATGCCATAATGGTTTGGCAAGTAGAATCCCGGCTCATTCGAAAGGATCATGCCGGCGGCGATGGCTACCGGACGTGCCAATCGAGAAATACTGACCGGCCCCTCGTGCACGGACAGGTAGCTACCGACGCCATGGCCCGTGCCATGGTCGTAGTCGAGCCCAACCTGCCACAATGCCAGCCGCGCCAATGCATCCAGATGCGCTCCGCAAACCCCGGCCGGGAACACCGCGGTGGCAAGCGCGATATGCCCGCGCATCACGCGCGTCACTCGATCCCGCACTACGTCGGGCGGATCACCGGGGCCGGTCCAGACGGTGCGCGTGATGTCGGTCGTCCCGTCCGGATACTGCGCCCCGGAGTTAATCAGGTAAACTTCGTTTGGTCGGATCGGCCGGTTCGACTCCTCGGTGACGCGGTAGTGAATGATGGCCCCGTGCTCGCCCGCACCGGAGATCGCGGGGAAGCTCTCGCCCTGGAATCCCTCGACCTCCGCCCGAAGCGCCAGAAGCTTTTCGGCCGCCGACATTTCGGTCTCCCGCCCGGTCGGCGCGACGAGGGACAGCCAGTGCAGGAACCGGCAAACGGCGGCCGCGTCACGCAGGTGGGCTGCGCGGGCGCCGTTTTGCTCACCTTCATTCTTGCATGCCTTTGGCAACAGGCACGGGTCACTTCCGGCCGCGACTACCGCTCCTGATTTACGCAACTGTTGGGCGAACCAGACCGGCGAGCCGGTCTTATCAACGCGGACGATCTTCTGCTTCAGGTCCGACAGCGCCGGCAGCAAGTCTGGCCGCTGCTTGACCGAGACCGCGTTGCCTAACCAGGTTCGGGTTTCGGGCGGCACTTTGGCGGGATCAATGAACAGGTCCGTCTTGCCATCAGCATGCACCAGGGCGAACCCGAGGGCGAAGGGGGTGAATGGCACGTCTCCGCCGCGAATATTCAGCAGCCATGCAATCGAGGCAGGATCCGTCAGCACCGCCGCGTCCTGTTTCTCATCGCGCAGCAGCCTCGCCACTTCCGCGCGCTTATCTTCCGATGACTTCCCGGCATATTTCAGCAAATGCGGCACTGCCATGGCGCTCGGTGAAGCCGGACGATTGGTCCAAACGAGGTCGATGGGATTGCGATCAACCGCCACCATATTCACGCCCGCTTCAGTGTAGCGGGCAAGACCGTCTTCGCTGATAAGTAAAGGGTCATAGCCGATCCGGGCGACGGTCGGGGCGTGCTTCGCCAACCATGACGGAGGGGGTTCCTCGGCAATGTGGAGCCGTTGCCACAGCGCGGGGTCCGTCTGTTCGGCAAGCTGCAGGACGTAGCGGCCATCCGTAAACACAGCCGCGGTTGCTGAAAGTACGACCGCAAGTCCGGCGCTCCCCGTGAAGCCGGTTAGCCAGGCCAGGCGCTCCGCGGAGGCCGGGACATACTCACCAAGGTTCTCGTCCGCACGTGGAACGATGAACCCATCCAGACCCTGCCGGGACAACTCTTGCCGCAGCGTTGATAACGCTGAACCTGCCATTTTCAACCCTTCGACTACGTATGTATACCAAAACTCATAGCTAACCGTCGAACCATGCATTGTATGCATGGCAGTCTGGGCTTTTGAACTCTGCGCTCTGGGGGCCGAACGCCCTATGTTGCAATGCATCAAAGCCCGGGGGCGCCCCGCCACCGTGACGTCGCGTTAGCATCCGGGTCTGTTTGGACATCACCAATGAGCGCTCATACCGCTGACTCCCAATTCACCTTCCAGCTTCCCAGCCTGAGCTATATCGACGCGAAATGGGAAGAACCGAATCTTCGGGCACCTACAGCCGCGCCGCAAGCCGTGCGCAAGACGGGTCTGGCTGCATCCCTGTCCCATTTCGTCGCGAGCTTCGTTGCCTGGCGCCGTGACCGCACAGCCGTGGCGGAGCTATCCGCGATGTCGGACCGCGAACTGATGGATATCGGCGTCAGCCGCTGCGATGTTGGCCGCGCGTTCAATAGAGACTTCAACGCCGACCTGCGGCAGCGCGGCGACTACGCCTGATCACACTGCTATACGAACACAACTTTGCCATGGGGCGCGGCGCTCGTCGCGCCCCGCAAGGGTGAAGGGGTAGCGCAGAGCCTTCCGCCCTGGCGGAAGCTAAGCGTTCTGCCGAGACTCTCGCGGCGGCTTCAGTGCAGCGCCATGAGTGCGCCGCTGAAGAATGAAGGAAGACGTTCCCAGCCCGTCAACAGCCAGTAAAATGCCAACAGCACGGCAATCCCAAGTAGCGGAAGAGCAAATGCTCTGCCCCCACGAACCTCCCTCCGCGATAATGGCATTCAGTCCTCCAAGCCAAGCATCGACCCAGGCGAGGAGATCTGCCTGACGCAGTCAAAGTTGACTATTGAATGCGGCAGAAGTTAGCGGGATCCGCGCGTTCGCGATAGGGTAGATGGCAGGTTCACGCTGGGCGCATGGGGTTCATCCCAGTATTGTGTCACATACTGCCCGGCAGACACCTGACCGCACTGCTGAGGAAACCCTTCGTGAGTTAAAACACCGCCGCCGTCGCCGTGCCCGCAGCGACAGCCGAGGCCACCACGACTTTCAACATCCTGATTTCGCTCAGCCTCTGCCACTTCCTCAACGACATGAACCAGTCGCTGGTGCCGGCGATCTACCCCATCCTGAAATCGTCCTACGGGCTGGATTTCGGTCAGATCGGGCTGATCACATTAGCGTTCCAGTTGACAGCGTCGCTGCTGCAGCCCGTGGTGGGCATGGTCACCGACAAACGACCGACGCCATTTTCGCTGCCCGTTGCCATGGGCTGCAGCCTGTTGGGCCTGTTGCTTCTGTCGGTCGCCAGCAGCTACCACCTGATCCTGATCGCGGCGGCAATGGTGGGGCTGGGATCGTCGGTATTCCATCCCGAGTCGTCGCGTGTCGCCCGCATGGCCTCCGGCGGCCGCTATGGGTTCGCACAGTCGTTGTTCCAGCTTGGCGGCAGCTCCGGATCGGCGATCGGCCCCCTGCTGGCTGCGTTCGTCGTCGTCCCTCGTGGCCAGGGAAGCATTGCCTGGTTTTCCGCCGCCGCCTTGCTTGCGATCGTGGTGCTGATTAACGTCAGCGCCTGGTATTCCCGTCATCCCGCAATGCTGGCCAGGCGCGGCCGGCGAGCACCGGCGGTAATCCCCGCCTCGCCGCTGCCACGAGGAAAGGTCATCGGCGCGATAACTGTCATCCTGATCCTGCTGTTCTCCAAGAATGTCTATACGTCCAGCCTGAGCTCGTACTACACGTTCTACTTGATCCAGAAGTTCCAGCTCTCGGTGCAGAGCGCGCAGTATATGCTGTTCGCGTTTCTTGGAGCCGTCGCGGCCGGCACCTTCGCAGGGGGCCCGATCGGCGACCGCTTCGGCCGCAAGCCGGTGATCTGGTTTTCGATTTTGGGCGCGTTTCCATTCGCCTTGATGCTGCCTTACGCCGACCTGATGTGGACCGGCATCCTGAGCGTGGTGATCGGACTGATCCTCGCGTCCGCCTTCTCCGCGATCATTGTGTATGCCCAAGAGCTTCTGCCCGGACGGATCGGGCTGGTCGCGGGCATGATGTTCGGCTTTTCCTTTGGCCTCGGCGGCCTTGGTGCCGCTGCTTTAGGACGCATCGCGGATGTCACAGGCATCGAGACCGTCTACCGGGTGTGCTCCTTCCTGCCATTGATAGGTTTGCTGACGGCGCTGCTGCCCAATATCGAGAGAAAGCCGGGACAGCGTTCAAAATAGGGATCCAGGGGGCGCCGCTCCTGGCGGGCATGGCGAGCTTGCTGCAATCTCGGTAGCCAGGCGATTTGGAGCCAGGCAGTGGATCACGTCGAACTGGCGATCGTGCTGGCGGTGGATGCCTCCGCCAGTGTGACTTATGAAGAATTCGGATTGATCGCCGGCGGTATGGCCACCGCGTTGAGGGATCCGACGGTCGCGGCAGGCCTGATCGGCAACAGCGTGCTCTCTCTATTATTATGGTCCGGCACCGGGCAGCAGGAGGTGCTGACCGGTTGGACCGGGATCGGAACCGACTCCGACCTTCGCGCCTTTGCCGATGAGGTGGACAATATGCCGCGCACGATACGCGCTGGCGCCACCGCGATCGGTGAAGCGCTGCTGGCTGCGCTGACATTGCTGGCCAAGGTTCCGGTCATTCCAAAGCGTAACATCGTCAACCTGATCGGCGACGGAAGATCAAATGACGGGATCGCGCCTGGGCCGGTCCGCGACCGCATGGCCGCGGCGGATATCACAATCAACGGCCTCTGCATCCTGCATGAAGAGCCGGATCTGCTTGCTTCCTATACCGACGAGGTCATCGGCGGTCCCGGCGCCTTCGCGGTGACGTGCCGGCACTACCAGGATTTCACCGAGGCCATGCGCCAGAAGCTGACGCGGGAGATCAAGGGTCCAATCGTGTAGGCGGGCCCGTTCCGCTCGGTAGTCCCGTCAGCGGGCCGGCGCTGCCCTTGCCTCATGCCAATTGGACCCCTAGCGTTTTGCGATGTTCAGGAGATCATCATGCCGCGTTTAGGATTTGGCGCCTTCCTTGCTCCGCATCATCCGATCGGCGAGCATCCAATGCTGCAGTTTCGTCGCGACCTGGAATTCGTCGAGCAGATCGACCGGCTTGGCTTTGATGAATTCTGGTGCGGCGAGCATCATTCAAGCGGCTGGGAGATGATCGCGTCCCCGGAAATGTTCCTCGCAGCCGCCGGAGAGCGCACCAAGCGCATCAGGCTGGGCACGGGCGTCGTCTCGCTGCCGTATCACCACCCATTCCACGTCGCGCAGCGCATTGTGCAACTGGACTACATGACCGGCGGCCGAGCGTTGTTTGGATCAGGGCCGGGTGCCCTCGCATCCGACGCGCATACTCTCGGCGTCGATCCCATGCTGCTGCGTGACCGTCAGGACGAGGCAATCAGCGTCATCCGGCGGTTGTTCAACGGTGAGCGCGTGACGGCGCGCAGCGAGTGGTTCACGATGCAGGACGCCGCCCTGCAGTTGCTGCCGTTGCAGGAGGACATTCCGTTCGTGGTGGCCTCGCAGATCAGCCCCTCGGGGATGACCCTGGCGGGGAAGCACGGCATCGGCATCATCTCGATCGGCTCGATGTCGCATGAGGGGCTGCAGGCACTTCCGACGCAATGGGGCTTTGCCGAGGCCGCGGCGGCCAAGCATGGCACCACCGTCGATCGCAAGAACTGGCGCGTATTGCTGAGCTGGCACATTGCTGAAACACGCGAAAAAGCACGGGCCGAAGCTCGGGATGGCCTGCTGCGCCATCATAACGAATACATTGTCGGGACATTACAGCGCCCCGGCGCCAAGGCGTTCGAAACTCCCGATGAGGCGGTAGACAAGACGGCATTCTCCGACGCCGCGGCCGCTACTATCGGCACGCCGGACGACCTGGTTGAGCGGATCAAGTCGGTGCTGGAAGTCAGTGGTGGATTCGGCACCGTGGTCGGCTTCGTGCACGACTGGGCGAACCCTGAGAACACGCGGCGAAGCTGGGATATGGTGGCGCGCTACGTGGTGCCGGAGATCAACGGCTACTTATCCAAGTTGCGCCAGTCGCGTGAATTCGTGGCGACCAACCGCGAGTATTTCGATCGAGCGCGGGAAGCGGTGATGGCGAAGATCAACGAAAACGACGCGGCAGCGGCGGCCTTGACCGTCACGAAGTCTTCGATGTTGGGCGCGTCAGCGAGCAATGCGATCGACTTCGACAAGGAACGCGCACGCGCCGGAATGCGGTGATGTCGCCTGAACGCACCCCGGTCATTGCCGGAATGGGGGAGGTCAAGGACCGCCCAAGCGATCCTGCACAAGGCATGGAACCCATGGCCCTGATGGCACAGGCGCTTCGCCGGGCCGATGCCGATGCCGGAACGGGACTGCTCTCGCGGATCGATTCGATCGACGTGGTCAACTCCGTGTCCTGGCCATACATCGATCTGCCGGCGACGCTGTGCGAGCATTTGGGCATTGCGCCACGTCATCGAAACTACGGTCCGGTCGGTGGCGAAACCCCGATCCGGTTTCTGCATGAGGCGGCCGAGCGGATCACGCGGGGGGAAAGCGCGGTGGCCGCCGTTTGTGGGGCGGAGGCTCAGCATACCGTCTCGGCGGCGCAGAAGCGCGGCATCGCACTGCCCTGGACTCAACGGGACCCAAACGCCGAACCACGCAACCGCAACTACCTGGCGGAATTGGTTCGCCGCCATGGCATTGATATGCCGATCCGGGTCTATCCGCTTTATGAAAATGCCACTCAGGCGGCATGGGGGCAAACGCCCGCGGAAGGTCTGGCGGAGTTGGCAAGGCTCTGGTCGGCGTATTCAGCGGTGGCGGCGGAAAATCCTGATTCCTGGTTGCCACGGCAATTCGCGCCGGAGGAAATTGCCACCCCTTCGGCTGCCAACCGGATGATCGCATGGCCGTATCCCAAGCTCATGACGGCGAATCCGCTGGTCAATCAGGGGGCCGCGGTGCTGCTGACAAGCCTGGCGGTCGCGCGCATGGCTGGCATTCCGGATCGTCTTATGGTCCCGGTTCAAGGCGGCGCGGCTGCCGGCGAGCCTTGGGACTACATGCAGCGTGACCAGTTCCATCATGCCCCGGCCATGGATGTGGTGCTGGAAGCGGCCTTGGATATGGTGGGCGGCGATGCTGGCCGCTTCGCCCATCGGGAGTTCTACAGTTGCTTTCCCTGCGTGCCCAAGATGGCGCGCCGGAAGCTTGGCCTGCCTGAGGGCACGGTGCCGACCGTTGCCGGCGGGCTGACCTTTCACGGGGCTCCACTGAACAACTACATGCTGCACGCGGCCTGCGGCATGGTGCGAGCGCTGCGAGCGGACGTAGGCGCCCTTGGCCTGCTGTACGGCCAGGGAGGCTTCGTGACCAAGCACCGTTCCCTGGTTCTGGGGGGTGAAGCGGAGGGCAATCTTGTCTCACGCGATCTTCAGGCTGCGGCCGATGCCAGGCGTGGGCCGGCGCCACAGGTCGTTGATGACCGTAGCGGCGACGCAACAGTGGAGACCCATACCGTCATATTCCGCCCGGACGGGACCCCGGAATTCGGAGCCGTCGTGCTACGCCTCGCGGACGGCGCGCGCACCATGGCTCGGGTTCCGTCGGAGGATACCTCGACGCTGGATGTGCTGATGGCGATGGCCAAGACCGCCGTTGGCCTGCCAGGCCGAATTACCGCTGGCCGAGACGGTCTGCAGGACCTGCTCGATCTGACGCCCGTGCCGAAGAGATGATCCCATGCCCGGTCAACCTTCACGCACGGACAACGTTTCATCCCACCTGAGACAGAGACACATCAAGGAATCAGTCGTCTGACCGAAAAACGCGAAAAAGCCGAGGACGCCACGGACGCCCGTCTGGTCGCCGAGGAAACCCGCAGCGAATTCGTCTCGGTCACCGAAACCGAAGGCGAGATAAAGCGCGACCATACGGTCGGTTCGGCAACGGTGAAGAAAACCTTCGACGAGGCTGATGACCAGGAGGACATGCCACTGCCGACGGATCCCAAAACCGTATTCCTCGGTGGGATATTCGGCCTTGCTTGCATGGCAGCCCTTTACGTCGCCGCGGAAATCATCCTGCCGCTGATCCTGGCCATAGTCCTCAAGCTGTTACTGCAACCATTGGTCCGATTGCTGGAGCGCATCCATATCCCGCGCGCTATCGGTGCGGTGCTGTCCGTCTTGCTGGTCCTGTCAATATTCGCAGCCACCGTCAGCCTGCTTGCTGGACCTGCCGCCGCATGGGCAGGCAAACTGCCGGACGCTATTCCGAAACTTCGTGACGGTCTTAGCTTCCTGCACGAGCCGATCAGTGCCGCCCAGCGCATGATGAAGCAGATCCCGGGGGTGTCGGGTGAACAAGGCGTCGCGATGCCGGCGTCCGCGGTGAAACCGGCCAACCTTATGGGCGCGGTTCTATCAGGTTCGGCTACAGCCACTTCCGGGCTGCTAACCACCTTGCTGATCTTGTTCTACCTGCTGGTCTCAGGGGAGACTTTTCTCCGCCGCATGGTCGAGATCCTTCCGAGCTTCAAGGACAAGCGTCAAGCGGTTGAATTGTCGCAGCATATCGAGCGCGATGTTTCAGCCTACCTGCTGACAGTAACCTGCATTAACGCCCTTGTCGGGGTGGCGACTGGCTGCGTCATGTGGGTATGCGGGGTGGCCAACCCGGTTTTGTGGGGGGCGGTGGCGTTCGTGCTAAATTTCGTGCCGATCCTAGGGCCGATGGTCGGCATCATCGTCTTCCTTATGGCCAGTGTGCTCTCGCTCGGCGTTTCCTGGTGGGCGCTGCTGCCGGTGGGTCTTTACCTTGGAATTCATATCATCGAGGGCGAGATCGCCACGCCGATGCTGTTGGCCCGTCGCTTCACCATCAACCCGGTCGCGGTGATACTTGCCCTGATCTTCTGGTTCTGGATGTGGGGCGTGACCGGAGCGATCCTGGCGGTGCCTTTGCTGGCCATTACCAAGATCATTTGCGACGACCTACGGCCGCTGCGGGCATTTGGACATCTGCTGGAAGGGTGAGTTAAACCGGCATTCATGCCGCCTTATTTGCGACCATTCTGGCCAGATCACCGACGCAGCGTAGCGCATCAAGTTCACGCGTGTTGAACTTGATGCCCCATTTCTCCTCGCGACGCCATAATGATCTCGATTTGCTTGAAGCTGTCCCAGCCCTTCACATCCTTTGCCGTCAGCGGCGCGGACAGCACGATGTCGTCGCGCATGAACACGTCCGCGAAGATTTCGGACAAATCCCGGTAGATTTCGGCTTCCGTTGTCATCTTCTAGCCCTCTGCCACGTAAAGGAATGTTTCGGCGGGAGTGAAGGTCGCAAGGTCCAGAATATTGCGACTGCCGCCCGCGGCATCGATGTTCATTGGCGTAAAGCCAAGCCGGGCGTAGTGGTCCTTGACCATGGCGTTCTTCTTGGTCGGGATGTAATCGCCGATAGCCGCTTTGCCCCCAGCTTCAGCGGCCTCCTGCCGCGATCAAATTGAGGGTCGTGGGCTCCACCTGCCGGCCCAGTACGCGGCAGCTCATCAGCCAGGTGTCGATGTACAGGTCCTTGACGTCCGGCTGCAGCCGGCCGATGATGATGGCGATGATGCCGTTGTCGCCGAAACGGTCGAGCAACCGAAGCTGCAGGCCGAACGCGTCAGGGTCGCCCATCACCGCGACGATGTCCTCATCGGTGTATCGGCGCGTGGTCAAATTGAACTGGTTGGTCTTGTTGATGAGCTGCACGATCCGCTGCAGGCCGATCTTGTCGAACCGCTTCCAAACCAGCCGCATCTCCAGTCCGCGAAGATAGGACGGCAAGTCGGTCACCGCGGCCTTCAGCGCGTCGCGCGCCCTGTTGCCCTGATATTGGGCGGTGCGCTCCCGGTCCTCATCGGTGATCGACAGAGCCTCGAAATAGCCCGCGTCGGCCAGCGCGACCGGATAGCCGGTGGGATCGTCCGACACCTCCGGCACCGCGACCATCGGCAGTTCCTGGCGCACCAGGTTCCGCTCGAACGGGTTGTCGTCGACGAACACAAGCGAATCGAGGCCGATGTTCAGTTCCTGGGCGATGGCGCGGATGTTGTCCGCCTTGTTCGACCAGTTGGCGACGAAACTGGCGATGTCGCCGCGCCTCAGCACCATGTCCGGATGCTTCTCGAACGGCTCCAGCGCGTTGGCCTCGTCGTTCTTGGAGCACACCGCCAGGATCACGCCGCGCCGGCCGAGTTCGCGCGCATAGTCCTGGAACGCGAATATGCCTCGCCCAGCGGGTGCCCTGGCCGAGCACGATGCCTTCCAGGCCGTCGTCGCCGATCACGCCGCCCCAAATCGTATTGTCCAGGTCCAGCACGAGGCATTTGAACGACCGGCCCTGTTTCGCCGCGAGCCAGCGGCCGACCAGATCGCCATACATCGGCGCGGCGGTGGGCACGACCTCCTGCTTGGAGCGGTGCCACAGGGCGGGTCGTGCCACCTGCCGATGCCGTCGCGTAGCGGCGCGATCATCGATGGCCAGAATATCGACGCCGTCCGGCTGCGCCATTGCCCGGATCGTCTCATTGATTTGCGCGATGAACCGCGCCTTGATCCGGGCAGCCGGTGCTCATTGTTACCAAGAATTGGAAGGTGGACCGGCAGGGCCGCTTGCTGAACGATCGGGCAGCGGAATGCATCATGCGCCAGATCCCACACCTGAGGATGCGGTCTTGTATATCTGACAGCGCGGCCTCAGCGGTATCAGCATCCATGCCGGCAGGTGACGCCGGCGGTCAGGTGATGTGCATCCAGTGCGATCAGCACCGCGTTCGGGTTGAACCGATGCAAGCGACGAGTCCGGATCGGACAGTTCTTGCAAGTACTGGCCATACTCATTCTCGTAAGTATCGATCCAGATCCCCCGGCGCATGCCCGCAACCCGAATCGCCGGCAGCAGGTGGGTCAGTGGTCGAGGAACCCAGAACGGCGAGACGCACTGTCTTTGTCGCCACTGTCCCGGGCCCGTCGGGCAGTATTCGGCGGACGGTCTCATCCAGTGCATTGGTCAGGACAAAATTCAGCCGCGCATTCGCCAGTGCGACTGCCTTTTCCCAGGCCGTGGGCCGGATCGCTTGGCAGCGCCCTCAGGCGCGGGCGCCACTCGGGAATGGTCGGAAGCCAATGGAGATCGGTCATGGGTTCCTTGTTGCGGCAAGCGCAGCCTGACCTAACACTCGCGTGCGGCCGTATAAACCCGAAAGTCCGCGGCGGTATGTTTTTCTTTGGAAGATCCGTCTCGCGGTCACTTTGTGGCGCTGCAAATCCATGAGCTACGCACATGGAATTTCGAACAGGTCAGTATATCACGACCGGCATCAAAGCCATGCGTCATCAAGAAGAGTCTGAAGAACTTTACAGCCCTCCTTGTCATTGCGAACGGTGCTTCTCACAAGGCGTTGATTACTTGTAATTTTACGTAATGGCATCAAATCTGCATATCGGGTTGGCGGCGTATGCGCTCGGGCACCAAGGAGCATTTGATGAGAACCTTCGATTATGCCTTGGCTTTGTTGATCTCTTTGGCGGCCGCGGTTCCCGCCAACGCCGATGTTCTGTTCAGCACGATACATACGCCATTAACGCCTAACTCAACACGAATAGAATGGCCCAATACCGGAACTAGCGGGTCAGTGGTGCGTGGAGGTCCGTTGGCGGAGTCATTTTATGCACCGGTAGCAACGTCTATCAACAGTGTTTCGCTGCGATTGAACGCCAACACGCCGTCAGACGGCGGATCAGTTCTGGTCTTTATCGCTCCTGACACGGGGTTGGGCGGAGTAGGCGTTGCGTCGTCGCCGACATTTACCGGGAGCGGACCAACGCTTGCCATGACTGGCGCAATTCAACTCGGGTCGATCGCGGACTCTCTTTTTGTCCACATCGTCGGCGGGCGCATTGCAAACGTTCAGCACAAATCTACCTATCGAGGCCGGCGAGTACTGGCTTGGGGTAGAAAATACCCCTGGGACCGGAGGCATAGCATCCACCGCGAAATGGGTGTTCGACACCACTCCATATACCACTGGAACCGGCACGACAGACCAGTCGGTCTTTTGGCAGGCTGGTGCCGTTGGCTCCCCGGCGTTCGGAGCGCCGGGAACGTTTTCGGACACACTGTTTTCCACTGTCGCGACAACTCCGGGTCAGAACAATCTCTACATCGCTGAAGTTGACGCCGCGGAGCCGCTTGGCATCGCAGTGCTGGGTGTCGGACTCGCCGGACTTGGTTTCGCACGCGGTCGCCGCATGCGCGTGACGCCGGATCCGAAGCGTGAAATTTGCTGATGTACCTCGATCGCGAATTCTACTTGAAGCCGGATTGAGGGTCGATCCTCCGCGGCCGTGAGAACACCACACGGAACGACACTTCTTGCGACAGTTTGCAATGGCACGCCCGGCGCCGTGCCGTATGCGCTATGGCTGTGTCGAAACAACGAGGAACATCTGGTCGATCTTTCGTCTCATGTCGGTCAGGCAGGTGACTGCGGACTTACCGGTATCACGTTCCACGCAGGCTACATTTACGTCGCTGTCCAGTCGTTCACCGCTGGTCGGATCTTGATCCTCGATCGCGGCCTTGCTGTCGCCGGCGTCATAGCAACTCCGGAGTTCTCCGATATCCACTCGATTCATGCCACGGGGAACTCGCTGCTCGTCTGCTCTACCGGCGCAAAATCGGTAGTGAGAGTCTATTTGACGGATCACAGCACAACGAGGCTTTGTGAGTTTGAAGCTGATATCCACGTTAACTCGGCCTGCTACGACGGCGCCGAACTGCTGGTCTGTTGCCATCACCCGTCGAAAGCTGATCCCAACGGCGTTCCGAGGCGGCGTGATCAACGCCCTGCGTCGGGAGGTTGCGCTCGCCGGCCTTGGACAGCCCCACTCCCTGTGCCGGGACGATGCCGGGTTCATTGTGCTCGACAGTGATGGCCATAGGGTCATCAGGTTCGACTGCACCGGAATACGGCAGCAACAGTCCCTGACGGGTTTTCTCCGTGGTATTGCGCTGTGCCAGGGGTCCCTGTTCATCGCGAGCAGCGCCGGCCGCGTGGTCTCGCGTAAGAACCCCGCCGTCCCGAAGTTTCAAGAGGTTTGGGATATGGCGGTTGAACCGGTGTGCATCCACGAGTTGGATGCGGCAACACTCCAGATCAAAGCAAGACATTTCCCGCTAGTGGCCGGATTTGAGATCTATGATCTGCTGGTCCTTGAAGGGACCGAGATGGTCGATCCACCGCGAGAGCGCCTGGTGGCGCCAAATATTCACGCAATGGCACGCGCCTATTATGAATGCGCCAAGCGTGCTCTCGCCGCGATACATCATGGGCATATGGCGACGTTGCCTGAAGATGAACCGGACTCGTTGCGAAACGCAAGATAGAGTGTATCGAGTGTCCTCCGCGCCAGATCATCCAGAAGATATTTTGGTTCAAAGCAAACGACGTGTGCTTCCCTCGGCGCGAAGAACCGGCCCGGTTCAGCCGGCTGAATTAAAAGGTTACCCCAGGTGGCGAATAGCCTGTCATGCAGCGACAGGGCACCGCGCGATGCATCAGAGAAGGGAATCAACCTCGCGTTTAGCTGCATCGCAGCGAACAGGTGCGCCAAGTCGAATCGCTGTGCATTCTGCAGATACCAACCACGGAGCGCGGTAGCGGGAGGCAGAATCCCATCCGCGATTGCAAAAGAATTAAGCGCCCTTATCGCTTCGGCGGTTAGTGGCGGGAGCGATTGGTTAGGTCGCCCAAGATCCGGAATACCTTCGATCAGAGACCGGTGGTCTGGCAGGAATGTTCTCAGGAAGTGGCTCGCCAGATTAGTGCCATTATCTGAAATATTACTGTAGGAAAAACCATAGTGATGGCAGCAATTCCGACCATCGCCGGCAGTAGAAGATGATTGTGACCGGCTGGTTTCCTATCTGCGCTTTTAGAAGCTCGAGGGCAGGAAGCGACAGGTGATCGATCCCTTCCGCTGATATCAGCACGATCTCAGGATCGCCCTGTACGATCGCCGTGAATTCCGCGGTCAATTGCTCGACGCGCGCCTCGCGCAGGGCAACAACGAGTTGACGATGACTGGGCTCGGTTTTTGAGGAACTCCACCCGATGGGATAGGCCACACGTGCTTGCCGCAGACCCTCGCGTATCGACCCGAATGCTTGCTGCAGGTAGGTGGAGCCTGTCTTATGCGGCCCTACATGAACCAGATTTTTGGCATGACCACATCCAGCGATTTTGCCGAGGATAGAACCTCCCGAGAGCTGTTCGCTACGTCTGGTACTGCATGGCCAGCCTAAATCGCCGCCTCGTCATGCAGTTCCTCCAGCCTGGCATTCAGTTCCGCACCCAGCAGCACCGCATAAGCTGAAATGTAGAACCACAGCATGATTCCGACGGCGGCCCCGAGGGACCCATAGGTCGCGCCGAACGTGCCGATTCGGCGACACGTAGAGCGACAGTAACTCGGACGCGATCAGCCACAGTACGGTCGCCAGCGCCGCGCCGGGCTTGATCCGCGGCCTCGGCGGCGGTGGGCGGGACGGCCCGAAGCGATACAGCAGTGCGATGGCAACGAAGAAGAAGCCGATCAGCATCGCCATGCCAGCGGCATGGATCAGTCCGCCGCCTTGGCTGCGCCAACCCCAGGAACTCGATCGCCGGCGGCAGCAGCAGCAGAACGCTAATCGCCAGGATCGCGCAAAGCACCGCGACCAGGGTCATCGCACAGGCCAATCACCTGAAAATGCAGGAATGGTCGCTGCTCGGTCACGTCATAGGCGACATTGACCGCGGACAGCACCGATTTGCTGCCGGTCGAGCTGCTCCAGAAGGTCAGCAGGAAGCTGACCAGCAGGTGCACGCTCAGGTTGCCGCTGCCTTGCGCGGCAAGCTGATGCACCCGGTCCTCGATCAGGCCGAAGGCCGGCGGCGGCAGCAGCCCGGACAGCACCGCTAGCTGCTGCTCCGCGGTGACCGGGTCCAGCACCATGCCGACAGACCGAGATCAGCATGCTGATCGCCGGAAACAGCGCCAAGGTCGCGTAGAACGCGCAGCCGGCCGCGGCGAGCGACACGCGGTCCGTGGTGCTCGCCCGCAGCGTGCGTCCCAGCAGGAGCTGCCAGGCCGCCTCGGGCCGGACGGCGGCTGGTACCGGTGCGTCTGATGCCACGTCGTCCTCGATTATCAAAGCGTAAATCGCAGCCATGTGGCGCTGGGGCGGGATTTTTGACCCCACTACACGAATTTCCTATTGCGTAGGGGGGGTGGGGGTCCTATTGGCCCTCACGCAGCAACGCACGTGCCTCTGGCCCTCTGTGGTTACGCAACGACGTCAAGCGTTCTGGCAATCGTTTGGTCGCTGGTTCGTTCGACCGTTTCGTCAACTACGCTCATCGCCTTGAATAGGTGAGCGTCCAACATGAGGGAGGCCCGGAGCGATGACCCCGAAAATCGCCCGATTCCTTGCGCAGCATCAGCCGGCGACGCCGTGCCTGGTGCTGGACGTGGACCGTGTGGAAGACAATTTCCGCGCACTTCGCGATGCGTTGCCGCTGGCGCGCATCTACTACGCCGTGAAAGCCAATCCGGCGCCGTCAGGTGCTGGAACGGCTGGTCGGCCTGCGCAGCCACTTCGATGCCGCGAGCATCGAAGAAGTTGTCGCTTGCCTGGACGCCGGCGCGCGCCCGAAGCGATCAGCTTCGGCAACACCATCAAGAAGGTGTCGGCGATCCGTCGAGCGCATGAAGCCGGCGTGACGATGTTCGCCTTCGATTCGCGAGAGGAACTGGAAAAGCTCGCCAAGCATGCCCCTGGCGCCAGGGTGTATTGCCGCATTCTGGTGGAAAATGAAGGCGCCGACTGGCCGCTTTCGCGCAAGTTCGGCACCACGATCGAAAGTGCCCGGGAGCTGATGCTGGCGGCGGGCGAGCTGGGCCTGGACCCGTACGGCCTGTCGTTTCATGTCGGCAGCCAGCAGACGACGACCCGCGCATACGAAGTCGCTATCGGCAAGGTGGCGATGCTGTTCACCGACCTGACCGAGGCCGGCATCAACCTGCGCATGATGAACCTGGGCGGAGGCTTTCCCGACCCGCTATCGCGACGATGTGCCGGAGATCGACCAGTTCAGCCGTGCGATCATGACCGCCATGACCGAGCATTTCGGCAATGCGCTGCCGGAGATGGTGGTCGAGCCGGGCCGCTTCATTGTCGGCGATGCCGGACTCGTTTCGGCCGAGGTCGTGCTGGTCAGCCGGCGTGATCGCAACGACCCGGTGCGGTGGGTGTATCTTGATATCGGCCGCTTCGGTGGCCTCGCCGAAACCGAAGGCGAATCGATCAAGTATCGAATCACTACGCCGCACGCGATGGAACCGCAATGGGCCCGGTGGCGATCGCGGGTCCGACCTGCGACGGCGCGGACATCATGTATGAAAGGTCGAACTACCGCCTGCCGCTGGCGCTGACGTCCGGCGATCGGGTAGAACTGCTGTCAACCGGCGCGTATGTGACGACCTATGCCAGCACAAGGTTCAATGGGTTCGCCCCGCTGGCGGAGTATTACCTGTAACAGTCCGCATCCCGCTCGGCCGGAGCGGGATGCGGCGCTGAAAACCTAACGGATCAGCCCGGTCAGCGGGCTGGACGGATCCGCACCCATTCGCCGCGGCATCCGGCCGGCCCGGTAGGCCAGCCGTCCCGCTTCGATAGCCGCCTTCATGGCCCGAGCCATCAACACCGGGTCCTTGGCATGAGCGATGGCGGAATTCAGCAGCACGGCGTCGCAGCCCAACTCCATGGCGATTGCCGCGTCAGAGGCGGTGCCGACACCAGCATCGACCAGGAACGGCACCGTGACGTGTTCCATCATCATGCTGATCATCGCGGGGTTCTGGATGCCCAGCCCGGAGCCGATCGGCGCGCCCAGCGGCATGATCGCGACACATCCCATCTCCTGCAGCCGCTTCGCCGCCAGAGGATCGTCGGCGCAGTAGACCATGACCTCGAAGCCGTCCTTGATCAGCGCCTCAGCCGCCTCGAAGGTGCCTTGCATGTCGGGATACAGCAGCGGCGGCGGGCCCAGGACCTCCAGCTTAACGAGGTTCCAGCCACCGGCTTCGCGCGCCAGCCGAAGCGTGCGAACCGCGTCCTTGGCGGTGAAGCAGCCGGCGGTGTTAGGCAGATAGGTGTATTTCTTCGGATCAACGTAATCCTGCAGCATCGGCGCCCCGGCATCCGACAGGTTTACCCGCCGCACCGCCACGGTGACGATCTCCGCCCCGCTGGCCTGGATTGCCCGGCCGGTCTCCTCCAGGTCCTTGTAACGCCCGGTGCCGACGATCAGCCGCGACGAAAATGTGCGGCCGGCCACCGTCCAGGTGTCGTCCGGCTGCGATTGATCCGTCCATGCTCAGCCTCCACCGATAAAATGCACGATCTCCAGCTAATCCCCGCTGGCCAGCCAGGTTTCGGCGTAGCGGGAGCGCGGCACGATCTCCTCATTGCGCTCCACTGCGACCTTGCTGGTGTCGAGGCCGAGCACGGTCAGTAGGGCCGATACGGACAGCGGGCCATCGGCGGGCCCGTCGAACACCCGGTTTTCGCCGTTCAGGGTCAAGGTCACGGAGCTATGCATGCACGTCAGTATGGTGCGGCCCGGTCGTGGCGGCAATGTTCGGCGGCGCCGAGGGTCGGTGTTCTTGGATTGGGGCCTGCTACATCCTACCGCAACGTAGCCCCGGTTGCCTTGGCCACGGCAGCCACCACCTTTTGGGACGCAGCCTCGATCTCCGCATCAGTCAGGGTGCGTTCGCGCGGCTGGAATGTCACCTCGACACCAAGCGACTTCTTGCCGGCCGGCATGCGATCGCCCTCGTAAACATCGAACAGCGACACGCCGGTGATCAGCGGCCGCTCAGCACCTCGGGCAGCGCGCAAGACGCTGTCGGCGGCAACGACGCTGTCCACGATAAATGCGAAATCGCGCCGCACCGGCTGGAATGCCGGCAGGTCCGGGGCCGCCTTCTTGCGCCGCTTGGGTTCCGCGACGGCGTCCAGGTTTAACTCGAAGGCCACCGCGGGGCCAGGCAAATCGAGGCCCGCCAGCAGCCGCGGATGGATTTCGCCGAAATACCCCAACACGGTCTTCGGCCCCTGACGGACCATTCCCGAACGGCCAGGATGCAAAAACGACGGTGCATCGGTCGTCACCTGCAGCGCCTCCAGCGGCACACCGACGGCGGTCAGCAAGGCCCAGAGATCGGCCTTCGCGTCCATTGCATCGACCGGCCGTTGCGGCACCAGCCAGCTTCGCGGCGTTTGTCCGCAGCGCAGGCCGGATGCCGCCAGCTTCTGTCCATCCGGCGCATCGGTTGCGAAGGCCGGTCCGATTTCGAACAGCGCCGCGTCCGTGTAGCCGCGCGCGGCGTTGCGCTTCGCCGCGAGGGCCAGCGTCGCCAGCGGCGTCGGGCGCAACTGGTCAAGGTCGGCGGCGATCGGGTTGACCAGCCGCAGGGCTTCAGGCGCCGCCCCAAATCGCTCGGCATCCGCTCGTGCCATGAAACTGAACGTCACGCACTCCATCAAGCCGGCGGCAGCCAGGGTCCGGCGAGCGACGCCGGTTCGCTGCTGACGAGCAGTCAGCGTCGCCTGCGGCACCGGGCTTTCGCGAGGCAGGGAAACCGCTGGAACCGCATCCAGGCCACGAAGCCGCAGCACTTCCTCGATGAGGTCGTTTTCAGCCTCGATCGCGAGGCAGCCCTCCGCGGCCTTGGCAGCCTTCGCTGGATCGAGCGTGGGCGACTGATCGAGGCTAATCGGCGCGGCGATGTCGTTGCGCCACGACGGCACGGAAACGGTCACCTGACCCGCGTCGCGTTGACGGACGCCGAAGCCGAGGCGCTCCAGCGAGGCAACGGCGTCATCGGCCGGGATGTCCGACCCCCCAAAGCTGGCGATGCGGTCGAAGCGCATCGTGGCCTCGCGTTGCCACGCCGGTTCGGCACCCGCCTCGGTGACGGGACCGGGTTCGCCGCCGCAAAGCTGCAGGATCAAAGCCGTGGCTGCCTGAATGGCATCAGGCATCAAGGCGGGATCGAGGCCCCGCTCGAACCGCTGGCGCGCGTCTGAAATGATCTGGTGCCGCCGTCCGGTCAACGCGATCCGGATCGGGTCGAACAGTGCGCATTCGACAAATACCGAGGTGGTGGTCTCGTCACAGCCGGTCGCTTCGCCGCCGATTACCCCGGCGATCGACTGCACACCCGCCGCGTCGCAGATGGCACAGTCCTCGGGATCGACCACATAATCCTTGCCGTTCAGTGCCCGCATTGTCTCACCGGCACCGCGGCGCAGCGTCAGTGTGTCACCTGTCAGTTTTGCAACGTCGAAGACGTGCAAGGGGCGCCCGAGGTCGAAGGTGAAGAAATTGGTGACATCGACGAGCGCGTTGATCGGCCGCAGACCGATAAACGACAGCCGGTCCTGCAGCCATTTCGGGCTGGGGGAATTCCGCACACCGCGGATGGCGCGGCCGATGATCCATGGGCAGGCTTGTTTGAAGGCAATCTCCCACCGCGGGCCGCCGTCAAACGCCGGCGGGATGATCGCGGGCTCGAACGGCTTCAGTGTCCCGATCCCGGCCGCCGCAAGGTCGCGCGCAACGCCGCGAACCGAGAAGCAGTCGCCGCGGTTGGGGGTGACCCCAATCTCGATGACCGGGTCGTCCAGGCCCGCGTATTCGGGGTAGGGCATCCCAACGGGCGCGTCGTGGGGCAGTTCAATGATGCCGGAGTGATCGTCGCCGAGGCCCATTTCACGGGCCGAGAGCAACATCCCGGCGCTCTCGACACCGCGGATTTCGCCGACCTTCAACGTGATGCCGGTGCCGGGGATGAACGCACCAGGGGCGGCGAACACCGCTTTCATACCGGTGCGGGCATTCGGCGCGCCGCACACCACCGAGACGATGCCGTCGCCGGTATCCACCCTGCAGGCCCGCAGCCGGTCGGCGTTCGGATGCTGCGCCGCCTCGATCACGTGCGCGATGCGAAAGGAAGCCAGGGTGGCGCCCCGGTTCTCGACGCCTTCCAGTTCCAGTCCGATCTGCGTCAGCGTGTCGGTGATCCGATCCAGGGAGGCGTCCGTCCGCAGGTGCGACTTCAGCCAGGAGAGGGTGAATTTCATCGGTCAGACCCCCTCATGCAGCATGGTCGGGGCCAGCGGGTTAAATCCATAATGCCGCAGCCAGCGCAGGTCGGACTCGTAGAATGGCCGCAGGTCGGCCATGCCGTGCTTCAGCATCGTGACGCGCTCCACGCCCATGCCCCAGGCGAAGCCCTGCCATTCCCGCGGGTCGATGCCGCAGTTCGCCAGCACGCGCGGATGCACCATCCCGCTGCCCAGGATCTCCAGCCAGTCGCCGCCATTCCCGAGTTCTCCGGTCTTGCGGTTCCAACCGATATCCACCTCCATCGAGGGTTCGGTGAACGGGAAATACGAGGAGCGAAACCGCACCGGCAGGTTGGAGATCGCGAAAAACGTCCGCAGGAAGTCGATCAGGCATCCCTTCAGGTGGCCAAGCGTCATGGCGCGGTCGATCACCAGGCCTTCGCATTGATGAAACATCGGCGAGTGGGTAGCGTCGTGGTCGGCTCGGTACGTCCGGCCGGTGACGATCACGCGGATCGGTGGTTCCTGCGACAACATTGTGCGGATCTGACCGGGGGACGTGTGTGTGCGCAACACCAGCGGTGTGTTGCTCCCCCGAGCGGGAGGCAAATAAAAGGTGTCGTGATCCGCTCGGGCGGGATGGTGCGCCGGAATGTTGAGGGCGCCGAAGTTGAACCAGTCGCTTTCCACATCTGGGCCGTCCACGACGGAGCAACCCATTGCGCCGAAGATCGCGGCGATCTCCTCCATGGTGCGGGCAATCGGGTGGATCAGCCCATTATCACGGGGCCTTGGCGGCAGTGTCGGATCGATCCGCTCCGACAGCAGTCGGGCGTCCAGGGCGGCCTCTTCAAGCTGGCTTTTCCGAGCCTCGATGGCAGAGGTCAGGGTGTCCTTCAGGCGATTCAGCGCGGCGCCGCGATCTTTTCGCTGTTCGGGCGGCGTCTTGCCGAGGTCGCGCAGCATGCCGGTCAGGCTGCCATTCCGTCCAAGCACCGCGATGCGCACCGCGTCCCAGGCGCGAAGATCGGCGGCATCGGCGAGGGCGGCGTCGGTGGAGGTCTTTAGAGCTTCAAGGTCGTCGTTCATCTTTGAGTCCCGTACACGGAAAGGGCCGCCCTCGGTCAGGCGGCCCCTCTCCCTTGGTCGCGGTTCCGTTGGGAGCCGACGCTAATCGGAAGCACCCAACTCCCGCACCGGCGCGGCCGCTTTTGCCGCGGTAGCCCGTTGCGATCGGAAACTAGGCCAGGGCGGCCTGAGCCTTCTGCACGATGGTGGCGAACGAGGCCGCGTCGTCGTAGGCGATTGCGGCAAGAACCTTTCGGTCCATCTCGATCCCGGCCTTCTTCAGGCCGCAGATAAACTGTGAGTAGGTAAGACCATGCTCGCGCACCGCGGCGTTGATGCGCTGGATCCAGAGTCCACGGAACTCGCGCTTCTTTACGCGGCGGTCGCGGTATGCGTACTGCAGCGACTTCTCCAGCCGCTCCCGCGCGATGCGGTAATTCGTGGACGACCGGCCGACGAAGCCCTTGGACTGCTCAAGGACCTTCTTGTGGCGGGCATGGGTGGTAGTGCCCCGTTTGACGCGTGCCATGCTATGCTTTCTCCCTTACCCAATGCCGTAAGGAGCCCACTGCTTGACGGTCAGGCCGTCAGCATGGGTCAGCGTCTGGCTGCCGCGATTGGAACGCTTCATCTTCTGCGATCGGTTGATGAGCCCGTGGCGCTTGTTGCCCGGTCCCGCCAACACCTTGCCGGTCGCGGTGATCTTGAACCGCTTCTTGACCGACGACTTGGTCTTCATCTTGGGCATTTTGGTCTCCTTCTGGTTCGCGCTCGCCCATCCGGATTGGATGTGAACGGCAAGCAGTCGCGGCCGGGCATGCCCATTCAGGCCCGGTCTCGCAGACAGGGCGGGGATATAGCGGTGGCGGTGGCGGCAGGCAAGCACGTATCCGGCGGCGGCGGCCTCACTCGCAAGATTTCGGCCGGTCGCTTCCTTGGCGTGTCCCGGGGTTGAAGGGGTGGATGGTCTGGTCCCATGCCTTCAAGCGCGATCTGCCGATCAATGTTGCGGTCTTATCATGGTGCCTGAAATTGGATGCATCCCGGACTTTGATCTCCTGGCCCGAAGCGGCTGGGCCCGAAGCCGCTGGGCCCGAAGCGGCTGGGCTCGGGCGAGCCCGACGACGAGCGGACACCCAAGGATGAGCTTCTGGGTAACGATACGTTGATGACATTGCGATGTTGTCGAGGTCGCCGGCGCCCCGCTTGACTGGACCGCGGCAAAATGCAGTCGCGGGTTTACCCGGTGCATCAAGACGATTTGGTCCACGACTAGCCGTTGCTCACAGGGAACACAGTCCTTTAGTGTCCTCGCTCGGTGATGTTTCAGGCCGGGGCGTTTCTTCGATAGAGAGCGTTCAATGGCGCCAAGAATAGGAAAGTCTCGTGAGGTATCGGCACGACGGTCCGCGGGAGGATTTATCGATCTCAATCAAGCTGAAATTCGTGTCCAATTCGACTAGCCCTGATATTTTACGACGTCAGGCCCGGGTGCCGGTAATCGCGCATATTCCCTTTAATGATTTGTGACTATACCGGCGGGGATGATTATGGTGGCATGGCCTATCCATGAGTAGCTCCTTCTGAAGTTACCACTCGTTAAAATTGTGGTTTGGCAGTTTGATCCCATAGTGGCGGTGGGCATCATGGCGACGTCTAAAGTGCGGCGCTTTGCCTGTCATTTTCGCGTTGTCAGGACGAATCACGGTGGCGTCACGTGGGATGGTGTAATAGCGGTCACCATGGCTTACCCTGTAACTGGAGGGAATCAGGCACGCCGGCGTCGTTTGCGGGAACAGCAAATTGTTACTTTTCGGACGCTTCCGGAGAAGAGCGGGATCCAAAAGCCTGTCTCGATGGGGGTTTAGGCAATCCACTTGAAAAAGAATTTCTAACCGTTGGGGTAGCTTGCAGTGAGAAAACCGAGAGAAGCCGAGGCAAACTCGCACTCTGAAGTATTTAATCTCAATGACTTTCTACCGCATCGATTAGCGGTCGCAGCAGAATCCGTTTCACGGCTTATCGCTCGCAAGCACCTGGTAAAGTCTGATCTGGCGATGCCCGAGTGGCGACTGCTAGCCACGGTCGGCAAGTTGGGAGTTGTATCGCCCACCGTGGCGGGCGAGCAGACCGCGATGGACAAGGTGAAAGTGAGCCGAGCGGCAACGAGTCTGGTAGCGCGTGGATTGCTGCGGCAGGCACAAGATCCGGATGACGGGCGTGGTCGTCTGCTGCGGCTGACGCGCCGAGGTTCCACGGCCTACGCGGACGTCGCCCCAACCGCGGCCGAGATCGAGGAAGCGCTGATGGCTGGTCTGACCAAACCCGAGTGGAACGCGCTGCATCGAGCGCTGAGCAAGTTGTCGGACCATGTTCAGTCCCTTCTGAACACATCTGACGACGACGGTTGAGCCTGGCCACCTGCCGCGATAGCTCCGCTGCGCCTCGCGGCGCGTCATCTGGATGGGCGGTGACCACCGTCCGCGTGGGGTCGCCACGTTAAGCCCATCGCGATGCATTTCGTGCGAGGCAGGCCACGGGAGCATCTTGCGCGGCGGGCATAATGGCGCGTCAATGACGCTGCGTTCGGCCAATTCAGGAGATCTGACCCTTCATGACGATAGACCCCGCCACCCTCGCTGCCCTGTCCGGGGTTTCTACCGCCACCATTACCACGGTCTTGCTGAAGAAGGGGCTGCGGAATGTCTGGATGCGCGGCACCAAGCCTATTCGGGCGGGCCAGCCGCGCCTGATCGGGCGCGCATTCACGCTGCGGTTCGTGCCCGCGCGGGAGGATCTGGCGACACCGGAATCGTGGTCTTCACCGATCTCGACCCGCGCCGCGATCGAGGCGATGCCGGAGGGCTGTATTACCGTTGTTGATGCCATGGGTGTCACCGACGCCGGTATTTTCGGTGATATCCTGTGTGCCCGCATGGCGAAGCGAGGCGTTGCGGGGCTGGTTACCGACGGCGTGGTGCGCGATCTCGCCGGTGTATTGGGTACCGGTCTGCCGGTATGGTGCCAGGGCACAGCCGCGCCTGCCTCGGTCGCCGGCCTGACCTTCGTAAGCTGGCAAGAACCCATCGGCTGCGGCGGCGTGGCGGTGTTTCCCGACGATGTCATCATGATCGATGACGATGGGGCCGTGGTGATCCCGCAAAAGCTCGTCGCTGATGTTGCCGCCGCCGCCGCCGAGCAGGAGCGGATGGAGGAATGGATCATGACCCAGGTTAACGATGGCGCATCGCTTCCGGGCCTGTACCCTCCCAACGCCGAAAACAAGGCTCGTTACGAGGCGTGGACGAAGCAGCGGTAATCCAACCCGGCCTCGGCCCCGTCGGGTCGAGGCCTGCCACTGGATCAGGTCAGCTACGCCTTCTTCTGCCAACCACCATCTGTCTGCTGCCAGTAAGCAAGCGCGTGACCCGCATCCTTGGCGGCTTTCCAGCGCAGCCGCGCGGCGGCGACCAAGGCCGGGTCGTTGCCGTCGAACAGATCGAAGACGCGATCGAAAGCGGTCAATCGATCGGTCTGAGCGCCTTCGACCATGAACAGGAAACGCGCGCCGTTCTGTGGATCAGGATCGGGGCTAAGCCAGATCGGCTGTAGATCGGGATCGCCATCCGCTGCCGTTCCGTGCGGCAACCAGTCCGGTTGCGCCCAAAGCGCCGCGTCAAGTGCCGCGAGATTCGCCGCGGGCCCCAAGATCAGCGCGCGCTGCCCAGCCGCCAGCGTCCTTGACAGAAGCCGTGGCAGCGCCTCGGTGAGCGCTGATCGGGTCAGATGGTAGAACCCAATTTCAGTCATCAGTTCTCGTAGTTGTCCGAGACCAGGCGGTCGAGCAAGCGGACGCCGAACGCGGTGGCGCCTTTTGGTGTAACTGGTGCGTCCTTGGTACTCCAGGCCATGCCCGCGATATCCAGATGCGCCCATGGCTTGCCGTTGACGAACCGCTGGATGAACTGCGCGGCGGTGATGGATCCACCGGGACGGCCGCCCACGTTCTTCATATCGGCGATCTCGGAGCGGATCTGCTTGTCGTAGGCCTCATCAAGCGGCATGCGCCAGACGCGTTCCCCGGTTGCCTGGCCGGCGGCGCTCAGCTTTTGCGACAGAGCATCATCGTTGCTGAACATTCCTGCATATTCGTGGCCAAGCCCGACGATGATGGCTCCGGTCAGGGTCGCTAGATCGACCATGAATTTCGGATCATATTTTTGTTGCGCGTACCAGATGACATCGGCGAGCACCAAGCGGCCTTCGGCGTCGGTGTTGATCACCTCGATGGTCTGGCCCGAGTAGCTCGTGACCACGTCACCGGGGCGTTGTGCATTTCCTGACGGCATGTTCTCCACCAAGCCAACCAGCCCGATCGCATCGACCTTGGCCTTGCGTCCCGCCAGTGTGGCCATCAGGCCGATCACGGTCCCGGCGCCGGCCATGTCCCACTTCATGTCTTCCATGCCACCGGCCGGCTTGATGCTGATGCCGCCGGTGTCGAAGGTGACGCCCTTGCCGACGAACACGAGCGGTTTTTCCTTGGTCTTGCGCCCGGTGCCGCCAGCCCCGCTCCAGTGCATGACGACCATCCGGGGTTCTTTCACGCTGCCCTGGGAAACGCCGAGCAGCGCGCCGAAACCCAGCTTGCCCATCTCCTTCGGACCAAGAATTTCGACCTTCAGGCCAATTTCAGAAAGCTTGCGGCAGCGCTCAGCCATTTCGGGGGGGTCGAGCACGTTGGGCGGTTCGCTGACCAGATCACGCGCCATGAACACGCCCTTTGCCGTGGCCGCCAGCGGTTCCCAGGCCGCTTTGGCCTTTGGGGGCTCCGCGGTAAGCACTGTCAGCTTAACAAGTTTAGGTTTGTCCTCCGGCTTTTCCTTGGTGCGGTAGCGATCAAAGCGATAACCGCGCAACACGGCGCCCAAGGCGGCTTCGGCAAGCTGTTGCGCGGAAAGTGTGCCGCTGGTCACCGCAACTGTTGTTTCCCGCGACAGGGCGGCGACGATGGCGCCGCCGGCTTCCTCGAGAATCTTCTGGGTTATGTCCGCCGGCTTGCCGATGCCGACCGCAAGGATGCGGGTCAGGCTGGCGCCAGGAGCCAGGATTACGCAGGTCTTGCCCTTGCCGCCTTTGAACTCCGCAACGTCGAAGGCGCGGGCAACGGCACCGCCGGTAGCCTCGTCAAGCTGCGCCCAGAGGCCCGAAGGCTTTTCGCCTTCGTGAATCAGCAGCACGAGCGCGCCGGTCTTCGGCATGGCCGGCTTGGCGAAGGCGATGTCGAGCATAAAGGTAATGTCTCCGGTCAATCGTCTGATACAGTAGAGCGCTTTCGGAGTCGCTGGAAGCGCGAGCGTGCGGCCAGACATTTTGCCTTGCCGCGGCGGAATCGGTATTGCCTGCCTGCATGGTCGAGGTTCTGCAGGCGGACAAGGTTGGAGTCGGACGCGCGGCGCAACTGCTGCGCGATGGCAAGTTGGTCGCGTTCGGTACGGAAACGGTTTATGGTCTCGGTGCCGATGCGACAAGTGCCCACGCTGTCGCCGCCATTTTCGAGGCGAAGGCACGGCCGCGGTTTAATCCGCTGATATGTCATTACTCGTCGGAAATGGCCGCGTTTGGGCATGTCGTCGCAGACAAGCGCGCTCGTCTTGTCGCGCGTGCGTTCTGGCCGGGGCCACTCACGCTTGTATTGCCTCGGCGGATAGATTGTCCGGTGGCGCTGCTGACCGGTGCCGGCTTGGACACGCTGGCGGTCCGTGTGCCCGGTCATACCATTGCGATGTCGCTGCTGCGGCAGGTTGACCGACCGATCGCGGCACCCTCCGCCAATCGTTCGGGCCAGGTCAGTCCGACTTCGGCCAAGCATGTGCTGGCCGGTCTCGACGGACGCATTGATGCGATACTGGATTGCGGTCCGTGCAACGTGGGCGTCGAGTTCGACCGTTCTGGATCTTAGTGGGGAACAGCCGATCCTGCTGCGGCCCGGCGGCATCGCGGTCGAGGACCTGGAGGCGCTCGTTGGTCCTGTCCAGCGTCGCCTGCCGCATTCTGTCGCCCATAGCCAAGAAGGTCTCCGTTCCCCTGGCTTGATGGTATCCCACTATGCGCCCGATTTGCCGGTGCGGCTTGGGGCGACCGCGGTTGCCGATGATGAGGCGCTGCTGGCATTTGGCTCGCCGCTACCCGGTGCACGATGCACCTTCCAACTTAGCGCGACCGGCAGCGACACCGAAGCGGCGGCTCGCTTGTTCGAGGGGCTGCGTTGGCTGGATGCGGAGGGCGTGAGAGTGGGCGCCACACGGATCGCGGTGATGCCGATTCCTGACAGCGGCCTGGGTCTGGCGATCAACGACCGGCTGGCGCGGGCGGCCGCGCCGCGGGATGCCCAGCGGTATTAGCCAGTGCGGCCGGCCTGCCGCCGGGCGTTGGAAAGTGGGCCCGTTTTCTTCGCAACCGGCGGTCAGTGACGGGCGAGGCGGCGAGCGGTGCGCAGCAGCATCTGGCGGTCCTCAGGCTCACATTCCCGGTACAGGCGTAGAAGCGCTAACTCATCGCCCTGCTGAACCTCGGCCGCCGCGCGCTTGTCGTCGCCGGCCATCAGGAATTCGAGGTTGACCTGCAGTGCCGAGGCGATGCGGGAGAGGTTGCCGGTAACCTGACCTGTGCGTCCGGTTTCCCATTGCGCGACCGCGCTGCGCGACACCCCCACCAGTTCGGCCAGGTCGTCCTGGGTCAAACCACGCTCCCGGCGAACGGTGCGAATACGTGATCCGATGTGTTCCGGTGTGCTCATGTGGGTTAGAATAACTGACGCCCGCTAACAAATCCAGATAAAAAGGCTGGTGAGCATGCCGCTTCCGCTGCTGCCGCCAAAGGTGAAGGCAGGGCGGCAGCGGCCCGATATCGACCGAATAACGGCGCAAAAGAAATTTTTCCTGCAAATTTGTTATTTTCGTTGGCCTAAAACGTCAGTTCAACTAACTAACAGATGTTCTCTTAATGTTCGAGGGTCGCTGATGCCTAGGAAAGCAGTCTGGACGGAAGGACAGGATGGCCAGATCCGCCGCCTGCGTACCGAAGGCGCGAGTTGGGACGTTATCGCGCTTGCCTTGGGGCTCACCCGTTGGACCGTCATCGAGCGCGCCCGAGCCATCGGCGCCGAGAGGCCGCCGAGCAATGCGGCTCCGATGTTGGATGAATCGGACCGCCCGCCGCTGGAGGCTGGCCACGCCAAAAGTTGGGGCGTCATCAACCAGGGCACCAGCCTTGAGAACGTCCCTTTTCAGACGCCCGGCGCCATTCGCTGACGAAGCGGAGGCTCATCCCGAACGAACAAGCTCCGGCAGCCACCGGTGCACGGGCCCTGGGTGAACAGAATCCGGGTAAACATGAAGGACTGATCCATGACGATCTCGCGCGCCATCAAGCGACCCGCTCTCACACGGAATCCTGCCCAGGCCCCGAAGCAGGCGATCCGCCCGTTAATGATCAACGGCTACGAGATCGACGTCGATTATGTTGTTTATCGGCTGGAGGAAGCAGGCGCCACGTTGCTTGCGTTGCCCGGCACCGGTTGGTCAACACGGCTGCGCTCGTCGTCACTCGAAATCGTTCGTACGGCGCTCGGGGCGTACGGCTGGACCGAGACGGTCATTCGTCCCGCTGTCCCGTCGGCGGAGAAGATCACCCGCATGGATGAGGCCATGAACTGGATCCCGCTCATCCCCTTGGACCGATATGTGCTGCGGCGCGTGGTTGGAGCCAGGAGCTTGGTGCACCCGGTCACCGACCGGCACTTGTTTCCCTGGCGCCGCCTCGGCAAGGCGCTCGGTTCGGATCACAAGGCCGTCCAACGTTGGCATGCACAAGGGATCGCCATGATCGTCGCCAGATTGAAAGCGGCGCCATGACTATTCAGAAGCCTACCCCCTCAGACGGCTGATGGCGCTTGCGCCGGCGGGTCCGGCGTCAAGCCGGGCCCCTTCGGCGGCCGCTGCGGCAAATCTGACCGCGGCCTGCCAACAAAGTCACGCTCGGTTTCGGATGTGTCGCGAAATTTGGCAGGCTTTGCTGCGCGCCGTGCGGAAGAACAACCTCCTTGGCAGCGACAGTCAGCCGCGTCCGAAGCTTGGGGACCGGCTAATACCGATCGCGGAGAAGCGCGAGACGCCTTGCGGGGTGCATCGGCGACTTCAGCCGAGATTGTATCTACCGCGCCTCTAGGATGCGCGATGCTAGGCTGGATGCTTATGTATCGGGTCGACCCAGTAGACCGCCTCCGGCTTCTCCACCGCTTCGATATCGAGGTTCACCACAACAGCCTCGTTGTCGCTGCGCACCAGGACGCACTCCAGGGTCTCGTCGGTTGAAGCATTGATCTCCTGGTGGGGTACGTAGGGCGGGACGAAGATGAAGTCCCCCGCCTCGGCCTCCGCGACGTATTCAAGCTTCTCCCCCCAGCGCATCCGCGCCTTGCCGCGCACGACATAGATCACGCTTTCCAGAGCACCGTGGTGATGCGCCCCGGTCTTGGCATTGGCATGAATATTCACTGTGCCCGCCCAAATCTTTTGCGCCCCGACGCGGGCCAGGTTGATCGCGGCCGCGCGATTCATTCCGGGCGTCTGCGCCGTGTTGGTGTCGAGCTGATCCCCCTTGATAACCCGGACGCCGTTCAGCTTCCAGTCCACCGGCTCGTGGTGATGGTCGTGATCATGGTCGTGGCTCATTGGCGCTGCTCCGCTAGCATGACCGCGCCGGCGGAACGTCCGAGGCGCGCGTGAATCATGCGGTCAACATCATATCCGGCCTAGCCGCCGGGGACGAATTGCTCCAGCCAGTGGATCGTGTAATCGCCAGCCTGGAAATCCCGATCGTCGACTATTCGTTGATGCAAAGGAATAGTGGTCTTGATGCCCACCACCGCGAACTCATCCAATGCGCGCCGCATTCGATCGATCGCGCGCTCCCGCGTGGGCGCGTGCACGATCAATTTGGCCACCAGGCTGTCGTAGTACGGCGGCACGAAATATCCGGCGTACAGGGCTAAATCAACCCGCACGCCCAGTCCGCCGGGCGCGTGGAAAGCGGTTACCCGGCCCGGCGTAGGCATGAAGGTGACAGGGTCCTCGGCCGTGATGCGGCACTCGATCGCGTGGCCATTGAACACGATGTCGCTTTGGTCATATCCAAGGCGCGCGCCGGCGGCGACGCGGATCTGCTCGCGAACCAGATCGACATCGCAGAGCATTTCCGTCACCGGATGCTCCACCTGCAGGCGGGTGTTCATCTCGATGAACGCGAACTGGCCGTCCTGGTACAGGAACTCCAACGTGCCGGCGTTGCGGTAGCCCAGCTTGCGTAGCGCTGCCGTCGCGGTGTCCCCCAGCGCGTCGCGCTGGGCCGCGCTGATCGCCGGCGAGCCGGCTTCTTCCAGCAACTTCTGATGGCGCCGTTGCAGGCTGCAGTCGCGCTCGCCGAAATGCACGACGCTGCCGTGATTGTCGGCCATGATCTGCAACTCGATGTGCCGCGGCCGGTCGAGATATTTCTCCATATACACCGCGTCATTGCCGAACGCCGCCCGCGATTCGGTGCGAGCCAAGGAAAAAGCATCGTCGAGTTCCGAGGCATCCCGCGCTACCTTCATCCCACGTCCGCCACCACCCGCGGCGGCCTTTATCAGCACCGGGTAGCCGATGCGCTGGGCAACCGCGCGCGCGGTCTCAACATCCGCAAGCGCACCGGCGGAGCCGGGTACGAGTGGCACTCCGACGGCCGCCATCGCGGCTTTGGCTGCGATCTTGTCGCCCATCATGGCGATGTGGTCGGCGGACGGGCCGATGAATGTCAGGCCATGCGCATCCACCATCTCGGCGAACGCCGCATTTTCCGACAGAAATCCATATCCTGGATGGATGGCATCGGCCCCGGTGATCGCCGCGGCCGACAGGATGGAGGGAATATTGAGATAGCTGTCCTTTGCGGGAGGTGGACCGATACACACGCTCTCGTCCGCCAGGCGCACATGCATCGCCTCGGCGTCGGCGGTGGAATGCACCGCAACGGTCGAAATTCCCAGTTCCCGGCATGCGCGCTGGATGCGAAGGGCGATCTCGCCGCGGTTGGCGATCAGGATCTTGCGGAACAACGGGTTATTCCAGGACGACAAGTACTTCGCCGTATTCGACGGGCGCACCGCTCTGCACCAGGATCGCGATGACGGTCCCGGCTTTGGGAGCCTTGATCTGATTGAAGGTCTTCATCGCCTCGATCAGCATCAGCGTCTGCCCAACAGCCACAGGCTGGCCGACGCTGATAAAGGCCGGCGCTCCGGGCTCCGGCGATAGATACGCCACGCCGACCATTGGGCTCACCACGGCACCTGGATGCACCGCGGCTTCCTGAGAGACCGGGACGCTGAGGGAAGCAACCGGCGCAGGCTGCGCCGGAGCCACCACGGCGGTTGCCACGCCACCGCCGCGCACCACACGGATCCGGCTGTCCTTGTCGGCGATCTCGATCTCGGTGAGACCGGTTTCGACGAGAACCGCGGCGAGCGCCCGAATAGTGTCGGGATCGATGGGAATACGGGTCAACGGTGTTTCTCCAGAATATCGGCCATCGCCCGGGGCCTCGATGGTTCATGACACAGCGCAGGCACGTCTCGTTTCGCGGCGGATGCGGGGCCGCGACGACAGATTGGGCTGCGCGCGTAGCATACGGGGCGACCCGGGTCCAATGCGCATCGGGAACGTTCGTCGTGCCTTGGCAACCGCGTCGGCACGATCCACGATGATCGTTGGATGTTCATCGTTAAGGGGATACTTCATGGCCCGCGTCCGCGCCATCGCGCCCGCAGAACTGCCGCTCGATCTGGCTGATATATATGAAAGGTTCGCCGGCGGTTACGGCCCGTTCCGCAACCAGGTCGCCGTCTTCGCGCATGTCCCCGCGGCCCTGCGGCATTTGATGTCGATGCTCATGGAACTGCGCGAAGCGGCGACGCTGCCGAAGCGGTACCTGGAGATCGCCATCGTCGTCGTGTCCAAGTTGAACGAGTGCCACTACTGCGTCGCGCACCACAAGCCTTTCCTGGCCGTGGAGGGGATCTCCCCGGAAGGGATCGACCGGCTGCTGGAGGCTGGCAATCCGGAGTTGGATGACCTCGACCGCCTGGTCATCGAATACGCCCAGGCCGCGTGGGAGACGCCGAACCGCATCCGCGACAGCCTGTTCGAGCGGCTGCGGCAGCATTTCTCCGAGGCCCAGATCGTCGAGCTGACGCTGCGCATTACGCTGTGCGGCTTCTTCAACCGCTTCAACGATGCGCTGCAGATCGAGGAGGAAGCCGAAGCGCATGCGAAGCTGGCCGCCTTGGAGGCGCGGACATCGGCGGCGTGAACCGGACCGCGTCAACGCCAAATGTTAGTATCGGCGGAACTCGTGCAACTGTTCGCCTCGGTGGGGTTGCTGTCCAGTGCCTGGCCGTTGACCAAGATCGCGCTCGCCGCCGGTTCGACTCCGCTGTGGTTCGCCGAGGGTCGAGCCGTGCTGTCTGGCCTGACCGCTACCATCCTGCTGGGGGCGATGGGCCGGTTGCGGCTGCCGTCCCGCCCTGACCTCGCCGCGATGTTCGCTGTCGGAGGTCTGCAACTCGGTCTGTACTTCGCCTTGGCGCATGAGGCGGTCGCCTGGGTGCCGGCGGGCCGAACGGCAATCCTGGCGAATACCACCACCATCTGGGTGGTGCCGCTGTCATTGGTCTTCCTGCGCGAGCACATCCCGGTCAGCCGTTGGCTGGCGGCGGGACTGGGCCTCGCCGGCGTGGCGGTGCTGATCAATCCGCTGGCGATCGACTGGACCTCGGGCGGCGTGCTGATCGGCCACGTCTTTCTGCTGGGCGCGGCGCTGTCATGGTCGATCGCCATCATCGTGACCAGAACCGCGAGGCCCCGGCTGACGATGTTTGAGTTGCTGCCCTGGTGCTTTCTGATCGGGGCGGTGGTACTGGCGCCCATTGTCTGGTGGCATGCACCACTTGGCACTTTCGGGGACGCACCTGCATCCTGGTGGGCGCTGGCCTATATCGGCCTTGTGGCGGGTCCATTGGGAACGTGGTGCATCATGGAGGCAACCGCGAAATTGCCGGCATTGGTGTCCTCCGTCGGGTTTCTAACGACGCCCGCGATCAGCCTGCTACTGGCGAACATCTTTCTGCACGAGCCGTTTACCCCCGACCTGCTGGCGGGATCAGCGTTAATCATGGCCGGGGTGGCCTGCGCTGCCTGGCCCGGGCGGAGAACCCCATGATCCTGAATGCGATCCAGGCTGGTGAGGGTCCGCCGGTCGTCCTAATGCACGGGCTGTTTGGCGCGGCCCGCAATTTCGGTGCAGTGCAGCGCGCGCTGGCGCCGAGGTTCCGGGTGATCGCGCTCGATATGCGCAACCACGGTGACAGCCCGCACGACCAGGACATGCGCTACGCCGCGCAGGCCGCCGATGTGCGCGAGACACTGCGCTCGCTGGGGATCGAAACGGCGGCTGTGATCGGGCATTCCATGGGCGGCAAGGCAGCGATGGCGCTGGCGCTGCTTTGGCCCGGGATGGTGGGACGGCTGATGGTGTCGGACATCGCGCCGGTGAACTACCAGCACGGCAACACCGCGCTTACCGACGCGATGCAGGCGATCAGGCTGGCGCCTGAACTGACGCGGCGCGAAGCGGATGCCGCGCTGGCTGGAGTGACCGAGGATGAGTTGCTGCGCCAGTTCCTGCTCCAGAATTTGCGCTTCGGCGCCGATCCTTACTGGCGCATTGGGTTGAATGAGATCGCGGCGGCGATCCCCGACCTGGAGGGATGGATCGATATCCCAGGCAAGTATTCAGGTCCCGCGGTGTTCGTTACCGGCGCCCGATCCGACTACGTGTTGCCGGAGCACCGTCCGATTATCCGCGCCCAGTTCCCAGCGGCTCGATTTGTTGCGGTCAAGAACGCCGGCCACTGGGTTCACGCCGATAATCCCCAGGGCTTCCTGTCCGTGGTCGAGGCCTTTCTGCACGAATGGCGGTAACGGAGCCGGCCGAAGACCAGATTTGGGCGAGCCTGTTCAATAAGACCACTCCGAACGTTCCGCGTGACGTCATTATGCTGTATTGTCCTCCGTCCGGGCGTCTCGCCCGTCCCCCCCTCTCCGCAGCACGAAGGCTCCGACCATGCCTGAAGACGATGTAAGCCAGTTGTCGTTCGAGGACGCCCTGGCGGAACTTGATCAAATAGTGCGCGGGCTGGAGGGTGGCACGCTGAAGCTTGATGCCGCGGTGCAGGCGTTCGAGCGGGGCGTCAAGCTGCGCCGTCATTGCGAGGCCAAGCTCGCGGAGGTTGAGGCCAGGGTAGAAGCCCTAGTGCAGCGCTCGGACGGGTCGCTGGGAACGCGGCCGCTCGAGTGACGAAACAGCGTGCCGACCTATTGCTTGTAGCACGCGGCCTGGCCGAAAGCCGCACCCGCGCGCAGGCATTGATCCTGGCGGGCAAAGTCTTCCGCGGCGATCGGCGTGTCGCAAAGGCAGGCGATCTGCTGGCGGAGGATGCCGAACTGGAAGTGCGGGGACAGGATCATCCCTGGGTCTCGCGCGGTGGCTTGAAGCTCGCCCATGGACTGGCGAATTTCGGCTTCTCGCCGGCCGGCCGCGTGTGCCTGGACGTCGGTGCCTCAACCGGAGGATTTACCGACGTGTTGCTGGCGAACGGCGCGGCCAAGGTTCATGCGGTTGACGTCGGGCACGGACAGCTTGCCTGGAAGCTGCGCTGCGATCAGCGGGTGGTGGTGCATGAGAAGACCAACGCACGCTATTTGACACGGGAAGTCATCGCCGACCCTATCGAGGCGCTGGTGTGCGATGCCAGCTTCATCGGGTTGGCAACTTTGCTTCCCGCGCCTCTCGCTTTGTGTGCCGCCGGCGCCTGGGCCATTGTCCTGGTCAAGCCACAGTTTGAGGCTGGCGCCGCGTCGGTGGGCGGCAAGGGGGTGGTGCGAGACCCGGCGGTTCACCACGCGGTCTGCGAGCGGGTGACCGCCTGGTGGTCCGGATTGCCGGGCTGGACCGTGGCAGGCGTTACCGAAAGCCCGATCACCGGACCCGAGGGGAATAAGGAATTTCTTTTGGGTGCCTGTTTTACTTCGCCGACAGACGCATCAGAGCCGATCCTACTTCCTTCATAGCCCGGTAGCCCTGTCGGATGGCGGCATCTGCCCGAACTACGTTCTAGCAGGTCCGCGTGCCGGATACTCGGCTGGGTAAGATCTAAAGCCGGTGTATCTGGAAGCCTGCACTACCCAGGTGACGAATGGCCCGGACTGGTGCCGGGCCATGACGAACCTGATCTATACAAGACAATTCTTGCCTCAACTGGTACACGCGCCGGATTGGCTGGGCGGCAGCCCCTGGACATCAATCCAATACAAACCGGCAGAACGGTGGCTTATTAGACTGACTTCTTGAGGACAGGGGATGCTTTGAAGCGAACGGTCTTGCCCGCCTTTACCTTGATCGACTCGCCAGTGCGCGGATTGAGTGCCTTGCGCGCCTTGGTCTTGCGAACCGTGAAGGTGCCGAAGCTAGGAAGAGTGAACTTTCCAGACTTCTTCATCTCCTTGACGATGGCGTCAATCAAATCGTTGGTTGCCCGGTTTGCCGCCGCACCGGTCACCTCGGTGGACTGCTGTAGCACTTTTGAGATAAACGCTTTAGACATTACCGTTCCTTGTGTCTTCGAGATCAATCAACGCGTTGATCCCACCCAGGCTCGCCTTGTGCAACTAATGCACGCGCTTCGTCAACAAATATACGCGAGCTGCAACGATTTTGTTGCCGTGGCCTAAAGGGTTTTATCGAGATGTCAAGGAGTTTGCCACTTGGCATCGGGACGAAATGTTTGACCCGGCACCACAAGTAGCTACCAACAACGCTTTTTTGGAGGCATCCATGCCGATTTGCATCTTCGACTCTCAACGCCGCGACCGCATCAAGAGGCGATGGTGACAGGCCGAAGGTGGTCAAGATTGCGGCAAGCGAAGTTTTCGAGATTGCATCCCCAATGATGGGGACCAAACCAAGCCGATCGGTCGGCCTAGCTACTTAGATATAGATGTAGAGCCCGCAATGGTCAGAGGGCCCCACAGACAACAGGAAGTGGAATCCGCCCCTGACCTTGCGCTCCCACCTCATCATGAGCCGAATACTTCAGATCAAGTCAGCGATCGGCAGACCCCGCCGCGGCTGGACTGGTGGCAGACATAATGTCGGCGCGGGAAACATCCGCCAGGAGCGACCAGATACGGTCTGGTTGCATCGGTACATCTGGGTCATTCAACAACCGGTCGAGTTCATCGAGTTTACGAATGTACTCCGCAGCGGACATATCAACCTCTCAAATCACGCACAACCACGATACATCGCCCCCCAAAAGAGGCGATGTCGCGGCCCAATGATGCATATGAGATGGCGAAGCGATTTATCAGATCACAGTGACGACAGGATGGCCGGCGCGAGAGCGGCAACACCGGCCGCGGGGTGGCCTGGATTGCGGAACCGAAGTTCTCCGCCGGCGGCCGCATCCGGTTCCGTCGCGCCGAAAAATTCGAACCGGGAAACGAAGCTGACGGCGACGACGGGCCGCCCCTCGGGATTGATCATGAACTGCCGGGCTTCACCTTCCAACTCGAGCCGGTCGCGCAAGCCGCGCCATTCCTGCCGGTCGATGTCTTCCACGAATAGTGAGAGGATGCCCGGACGTTCTCCGGTAAGACGGTTTGGCGCCAGCACCGCGAGACGCCGGCGTATGGCGATGGCGACTTCATTCTCCCGGCCCGCGCGGGCGGCCATGGCGAACACAGCATTGCCAGATTTGGTCACCGACAATTGCGCCTCAGGTCCGAATTCCTGGCGCAGCGAGGAGACCAGGCCGGTTGTCTCGGCCTGTGCGCCGGCTAACAGCAAAGGGTCAAGGCGGAGCACGATCGCTTCGTCATGGTCATGACGGAGATGGGTGGCCAGCATTGTTGTGATGCGCTGATGCAGATGCGCCAGCGTTTCATTCTGCGGGTCGTTTTCCAGTCCTCCGCGCAATCCGTTTGGAAGGGTCATTTTCAGCAAGTAGCGGCCTGGATGCGCGGCAAGCCAGGTCTGCAGGTCCGGGTCGATCCGGTCCGCTAGCCGGAACCAGGCACCACGGTGAACGCCACGACCTTCTTCCGCCGTCATGACATCGCACGCCACCTCCGCCTCGACCCGGTCGCGCGTCAGCAACAGGTCGTGCGGAGTCTCCTGATCGAGCCCGGAAAACGCCACTTTGAAACCCCGTGCGCGCTGCGACATCGCCGTGCGGACCAAGTGAAACAACGGAATGAGCGTGTTCTCGCCGCTCAGACCAAGTTGCAGCCGCGCTATCAGACGATCGCGACCCCGCGGCGTCAGCCCAGCCGCGATGTGGGGTATTTCCGCCGCGATGCGGCCCAGCAAAAGTTCAGCTCCCGTGGGCGGGAGTTGGGGGTGACGGCGGAGCTTCTCCAGCATGAGTTCGACCCCGTGGCGCTGACGGAGCGCCTGACCGGAGCGCGGCCCCGCCATCGCCAGGCTACGAATTTGGTCGAGCCGCTGGCGCCACAGTGGACTGCCGACGAGGGTGAAGAAGCGGCCGATCCCAGGTGAACCTTGGGCCACCGACGTTACGGACATCGAAGACTGCATCACGAGATTAGACCCACATTGACGCCGCTTTATTCCCGACCGTCAAGCGGGGTTTTTGCGCGCCGCAACATCACGGACCGGCGAGCAAACGCGCCTTGGCGCAGCGCCTCAATTACGAGGCAGGCGCGTGGTCACCGGGGCATCCGGATTCTGCGCTCGATGGCGCAGCAAATGATCCGCCAGTACGCAGGCCACCATCGCCTCGCCCACCGGGACGGCCCGGATACCAACACAGGGATCGTGGCGGCCTTTCGTGGTGATTTCGACCTCGAGGCCGGAGCGGTCAACGGAACGGCGCGGTGACAGGATTGAGCTTGTCGGCTTGACGGCGAACCGGGCGATAACCGGTTGCCCGGTGGAAATACCACCCAGGATGCCGCCAGCATGGTTCGAGTCGAACGTCACCAGGCCATCCCGCATCCGCATCTCGTCCGCATTTGCCTCGCCGGACAAAGCAGCGGCGGCGAAACCTTCACCGATCTCCACCCCCTTGACTGCATTGATCGACATGAGTGCCGCCGCCAGATCCGCGTCCAGCTTGCCGTAAATGGGCGCGCCGAGGCCCGGTGGGACACCCTCGGCGACGACCTCGATGACCGCCCCGGCCGACGATCCTGCTTTACGTATCCCGGTCAGATAGGTTGCCCAGGTTTGCGCCGCGACTGGGTCGGGACAGAAGAACGGGTTCTTGCCAACTTCGTCCCAGTCCCAGCGCGCGCGGTCGATAGGATGTGGCCCGACCTGCACCAGGGCACCACGAATGCGCACCGCGCCACCCAGCAAAAGTCTGGCGATGGCACCCGCCGCCACGCGCGTGGCGGTCTCCCGAGCAGAGGACCGGCCACCGCCGCGATAATCACGGATGCCGTATTTCAGGTCATATGTCAGATCAGCGTGACCCGGACGGAACTGGGTTGCGGTGGCGGCGTAGTCACGTGACCGCTGGTCCTGATTCTCGATCATCAGGCTGATCGGGGTGCCGGTAGTCACGCCCTCGAACACGCCGGACAAGATGCGAACCTGGTCAGGTTCCTGGCGCTGAGTGGTAAACTGGGACTGACCGGGGCGGCGCCTGTCCAGCCAGGGCTGAATATCCGCTTCGGTCAGCGCGATCCTGGGCGGGCAGCCATCGACCACGCCGCCAATGGCCGGTCCGTGGCTCTCGCCCCACGTGGTGACACGAAACAGGTGGCCGAAGGTGTTGTGGGACATGCCGGCGGCGCTGTCAGCCTTCCGCGATGGCGATGTCGGGCGCCTCCGGATGCTTCATTCCCACGACATGATACCCACAGTCGACATGATGGATCTCTCCGGTAACTCCGGAGGACAGGTCCGACAACAGGTACAATCCGGCGCCACCCACTTCCTCGATTGTCACGTTGCGCTGCATCGGGGTGTTAAGCTGGTTCCACCGTAAAATGTAACGGAAGTCACCAATACCGGAAGCAGCCAGGGTCTTGATCGGACCCGCGCTGATTCCGTTGCAGCGGATTCCGGCGGACCCGAGGTCGGCCGCCAGGTAGCGCACCGAAGCCTCTAGCGCTGCTTTCGCAACCCCCATCACGTTGTAGTGCGGCACCCAACGTTCAGCACCCAGGTATGTAAGCGTCAGAAGGCTGCCGCCTGGTTTCATCATCGGCACCGCCCTTTGGCAGACTGCGGTGAACGAGTAGCAGGAGATGTCCATAGCCTGCAGGAATGCCGCCCGCGGCGTATCCATATACCGGCCGCGCAGGTACTGCTTATCGGCGTAGCCAATTGCATGGACGAGAAAATCCAGACCGTCCCAGCGCTCCGCCAGAGCGGAGAACGCCGAGTCGATACTTGCCTCTTCGGCGACATCGCAGGGAATGACGAGATCTGAACCCGCTTGCGCCGCCAATGGCCGGACCCGCCGCTCCAGTGAGTCGCCCTGGAAGGTGAACGCAAGTTCGGCACCTTGCGCCGCACAGGCCGAGGCGATGCCCCAGGCCAGTGAACGGTCATTGGCGACACCCATAATAAGGCCGCGCCTGCCACGCATCAGGTTGCCTTGGGTGGGAAGCTGTGCCGGGGCACTGTCGGCCATGGTGATCCTCTCGGTCGCGCTGTTCGCTGACATGCGTCGTTCCGCGTGGTGGCACAAGCCAGCAGGATCGAGCAAGAGGCGGTAAGCGAATTGTTAATTGACCGAGGCCGCCAGGCAGCCAAACCGGTATTGCACGCCAGCATCGGGCGCAGGGGTGTTCTCCCCTCGGGACGCCTATCGCGTCAGGACCGGCGGATTTCAGGCATGCCGGCGGTGAGCGCCTTCAGATCCGGGCCGCGGCATTGCCGGGAACCATCCGGCGCGCCGGCCGGACAGTGGTGGCCGGCCTGCGCGGCGGCATGACCGGCTTAGCCACAGCCACATCCGCTTCCGATCGCGGCGCCGGGTTCTCACCGGTCAGGCGCTCGATCACTTTGCAGTACCGATCGAGATAGTCCGCCATTGCCAGGCGTTGCACCGCGAAGCTCCGCGCGTTCTCGCGCAACGTGCGCGTCAAGGTCTTGTCTTCCAGCAAGCCAAGCGTGGTTTGTGCCAGCGTCGCCGGTTCCAGGAACGGCGTGAGCAGTCCGTTTTTGCCCGTTGTTATGAACTCGCTGACTGGTTCTGTGTCGCTGCCGATGATGGGGCAACCGATCGCCATCGCCTCGCGCAATGACCAGGACGCGACGAACGGATAAGTCAGGTAGATGTGCGCGTCAGAGCGCTTTAGTGCCGCCAGATAAGTCTGGTAAGCGACCCGGCCGGGGAACACCACGCGGTTCCGGTCGATGTCTTTGCCCACCTCCGCCAACATTACTTCGCGCCAGTTGCCACCCTGATGCGGAGTAGAGCCATAGCTGATGCCATCGCCGCCAATGATGACGACCTTGAGGTCATGGCGAGCGCGCATCAGGTGCGGAAGCGCCCGCATCATGACGTGAAAGCCTCGGTACGGCTCCAGATCACGCGCGACAAAAGTCACCAGCTTGTCTGTCGGCAGGATCGTCAGGTCACCGATCCGGATGGATCTTTTTCGTGTTGAGGGATCTGGAGAGCATCCGAGCAGATCGACGCCCTCCCAGATCAGCTCAATATTTGATTGCGCCCAGGCGGGGTAAGTGGAGAGCTGCCATTGTGTTGGAGTCTGGCCGGTACCACCGAGATTGAGGGCGATGTGATTGATAGCGTTCTTGGCGCGAATTCGCGGAAAGTCCAGCGGGTTGGCCGGGAACTCCGGATCAAATCCGACATCGGCTTTGTCGTGCTGGTAGTAGAACTCCATGTATCCCAACATCGGGGTGTCGGGCCAAAGGTCGCGAAGGTTCAGCATCTCTCCCCAGCCATGGTGGCCGATAATAATGTCTGGAGTATAGCCGAGATGTTTCAGGCCAAAAGCGATCCGATAAACGGCTTCTGCCCGCCTGACGCCGTTATCGAGTTCCCGAGCCGCGATATGAGTTTCAGGAATATCGAGCGTTGGATGGGTGTAGGGGACTTTGCGAACGCCTGATATCTCATTGGCGTTCGGTTCACTGATAAACACTACATCGTGGCACTTGGCGGCGACGAGATGTCGAAGAATATGCAGAAATTGTGCAGGAAAATTCTGGTGGACGAACAGGAACTTCAATCTGATTACCTTCGTCTGATCAGGCTGCGGCGCAGAATAGGGGCACGCGGGAATCCGCGCCGAGGCTAGCGGATGCAATTCGGCGAAATCAATCGCGAGATCGCCACACTCTAACCTCGGCTCGCCCTACGGTTCACCTGATGCATGAGAGCAAGCTAGCTCTTGCCGCGCCGAGTAGCCGGCCGTTTCGGTGCGCGCCTGGCCGATGCCGCGTTCAATTTCGGTGCGGGCGCGCCTTTGGCCGCGGTTTTTACCGCACGCTCGGTCTGGGTCGCCGGCGATGTGGCGCCGGTCTTGCCGCGTGGCTTAACGACGATCTGGAATGCTTCCAGCGCGGCAAGGCTTTCGGCCTCACACGGCGCGCCACCTGGGACTGGGCCAACCGTGCTGCCATCAACGAACGTTGCGGAATAGCTGCACTCAAAAGCCTTGGCGGCGGCGCCCTTCAGGCGGATCTTCATCCCGAGCAAGGGCAACGCCATGCCACGGCTGCCGCAGAACTTTCCGCCTTCGACCCATGGAGAGAGCCAGTTGCGGCCGAGCACCGCTTGATATTCGATGTCTTCAAGGGCGATGCCATTAGCAGGCGCGATGCCGAAGCCTTCAACCCACTGACCGCTGCCTTTGCTGCCAAGCCAATCGCCGATCTTGCAGCCCACATCGCCCATCCGCTGGATATGCGCCATAATCTCCGGGTTGGGCCGCTTCTGCGTGGCTAGAACGGTGGCTTCAGATGGTCTTGTCGGCGTTATGACACTAGAAGCCGCGGCTGCCGCAGCGTCCCCCGCGGTCGCGTCTCCACTCAGGCGCAGGACTTGAAGACGTGGCGCTGCGTCCATGCCCTTGTGCTGGTAGATCGTCACCAGGATTTGGGCCGAACCATCGGTCACGCGAACCAGCGCGGCGGTTCCGCTTAGCCAGCCATCTTCGCGAAATGTGCTGACGCTGACTGCTTCTGGCCGTCCAGCCAAGCCGGGAGCCGGCGTGATCCGCACACCAGGCAGACTGGTGGCTGGGTCGGGTGGCGCACTGCCGGGTGTTTGAAACACGCAAAAAAGGCCCGTTTCCAGCGTCATCAAGTGTGCGGAAACCTGCAACTCCGCAATCCGGCTCGAGGGATCGGCGGCCTGATTATGCGGCGGCTTTGGCTGTTGCTTGGATGGCGCTCTTTTCGCGGTCGCGATTTCGGACATTCGGCTTGCTCGCTCTTTCGATGTTCTTGTTGCGTATAATCTATAAACGATCCTGGAAGAACCGATGTCGCCACATATTGGGACTGCTCCGAGTTGCCCTGAGCCAGCACCCCGGTATTTCTCCTTGTGCGACCACGGTGTCAGCGTTGATCATCAAGGCCTGCCATGTGGACAACTTCAGCCAATGCGTTGTTAATAGCATTGGCAGGTAGGCCGAATGGAAGTACAATTCCACTTCCGGTTTTTCTTATTCGCTCAGCCGGGGCACCGATGTCGAATGCAGCGGCCGCCAATCCCGCTCGCCATAGATCGCCCAAGGCCAAGCACCAGGTTTCAGGCCACACCGAGGGTACGAATCCCAACGAAGCGCGTTGCTCCGTAATCAGGCGCACGGCTTCGTCCGGACGGAATTCTCCCGTTATAAACACGCGGCCGGTATCCATCATGCGGGCGTCGTCGATCGTGTGTCCCACAATGACGAATTCCAGATCAAGTCCGCGCCGTTCGGCGTCGCTCGCGCAGGCGAGCAATACCTCAAAGCCTTTATGAATGCCGATCGCGCCAACGATGCAAATCCTCTTTCGGCCGCCCACCGGGACGGCGCGCCCTGCGTGAGGCAAGGCAAGCGAAATCCGGACCAAGGCATCGTCGTCCTCATGAGGCACGGTCATCGGCGACAGTTCGGGAAAGTGGCGCCTTATCCGAAGACTGACGTCATCGGCGGGCACGACAACCCGCTGCGCATTGGCCAGGAGGTTGGACGAACGCAGCCGCAGCGCCGCGACGCCGATGTCCTCGTTAAGGAAATGTCCATTGTCCGCCACGCAAGTCTCGCACTCGCGCAGATCGGGCTCGCCGCAATATCGGTTATGCGCCGCAACCAGCGATACGCGCGGGCAAAATAAAGCGTAGTCATGGACATGAACATCGTAGGGCAGCTTGAGCCGCTCGATAAGTTCATGGATGGCCGAGGGATAATCGGCGAGATGATGCGCCTCGATCAGATCTGCCTTCGAAGCCCGCAGCAGACGCAGCAGTGCCTGAAGCTCGCGCGGTACCGCAAAGATCATGTTGGGAAGCGTATCGTCCAGCCCGTCGCGAACCGCGATCGCCGGTTCCACGCCGGGTGTTTCGGCTGGTCGCAGAATTATGGGCCGGCGGCCAGTCTTGGCCTGGACCCGCGCCGCATGCATCACCCGCCGCTCCACGCCGCCGCCTGAATCATGAGTGATCAGGATCGCTGCGCTCCGCCATGCTTGTCCACGCTGTTTCCAAGCCAGCAGATCGATGCGGCGGCGATGCGTGAAGAGTTCGCCCGCCGCGACAAACCGGTCGATCAGCGCGCGGCGACCAGGATGAAGCTGTTCCAGGATGCGCTCGTTACGCCGCTGCAGATGAACCGCGCTACCGCCGGATGCCGCGCCGCCGTGGTGCCCTACAAAGAGGCCGGTCAGTGCGACACTGCGCCAGCCCAGCGCGCGGGCACGCAAGCACAGGTCGTCTTCCCCACCGCTGCCCTGAGCGAATACTTCGGTACGGAAGATGCCGGTGGCACTGAGACAATCACGGCGAAGGTAAAGGCAGAAGCCATTGCCGGCCGGTATATCAACCGTCGAGGTACCGTTGGCGCGTGCCGCCAGGTGATCCAGGTGGTTCGTGGCCGCTTGATCAGGCCGCGCGTTGGCGCTGGCCGGCCTCGGATAGCTGAGAATGCCGGCGTCGTTCGACAGCGGCGTGACAGTGCCGATATCGGGGGCGGAATATGCGGCGTCCCGCAACCGGGGCAACCAGGACGGGGGTACGAGTGTGTCACTGCTCAGCAGCACAACGTCACGGCCCCTCGCCGCCCGGATGCCTGCATTGGCACTTGCCGCGAAGCCAAGCGGCCGATCGTGGCGCAATAGCGTGATCTTCCGTCGACGAGCCAGAGCGTCGAGTTCCGCGACCGTCGCGCGATCAGTCGAGCCGTCGTCGACGACCAAAAGCCGGACGCGACCGGGTTTATCATTGAGCACGTGGTCGAGGCAGGCTTGCGCGGTTGCCCAGCCCTTGTTCGCCGGCCCGCCGCCGCGCATGACAATGACGATCGTGACCTGGCGCCGCTTCAAAGCGGAACCAATCGGCCTGGAACGAAGCGGCGGCGGCGGCCTCGCCACAAGCGCCTCCGAACGCCCCGCGGCCGGAGAGTCCATGTGCATCGACGCCGCCGCATCGACAAATGGATCGAGCGGGCTGCCAGGTAGGTCGTTCCCATCCGGTCCGCGGACATGGACCGGACCAGGAATGTCGAGCAGATCGTCCGCCCGCAGACGGAAGCTACGGGGCCGAGCCAGCGGTCCGTTGTCGGGTATCGGCACAGACTCGTCGCTTGCGATAAGCGTCTGTTCGGACCCATCGGCATAGGTGAGCGTAAGCACCGGGGCGGTTTCGGGATCGCCCGGATGCCAGGCCCAGCCGGTCAATCCACCCTCGGAGACCTCGATGCAGCCGGCGCTACGGCGGATGGCATCGATCTTGATTGGACTGCCAAGAAGGTGATTGCCCGCCTGGCGCACCTCAACGACCCGAGCGCTTGGCCAGGTCGCCGGCAGGGTGGTGCCGGTCACCGGGGCACCGTCCAATGTTACTTTGGCGGGCTCTGCTGCTGGAGCGTTGATCTTCAGCGCACCTTCCGACCGCAGGCCGCACCATCCATGACGGCCGCCAATCCGTTGCGCTAGCGCTTCGGTATCCGGCGCCAGTGCATGCCGGGACAACGCGACCGCGAATGCTTCGGCGGCAGCCTCAGGCTTACTCAAGCGCGAATTGGCCGTGGCAAGACCGAGCCATGCCTGTCTGACATCGTAGCTTTCGGCGACGGCGGTAAAAAGGTGAGCCGCCCGTTCCGGATCAGC
>CAWBVV010000007.1:0-75218 GCA_963792345.1 uncultured Alphaproteobacteria bacterium | reverse complement strand
ATCTCGCGGACGATGCAACATACAGCCATCCGTAACCGCCGAAATGGTCGAACAACCAGCCGCCAACCGCCGGCCCCAGCGCCATGCCCACGGTCGAGATCATCGCCACCACCCCGAATACACCGCCCATTATCTTTGCCGGAAAATACTCGCGCACCAGGATCGCGTACAGCGGCATCGCGCCGCCGTACGAAAACCCGAACAGCATCGACACGGCATACAGCGTGTCGAGGTCGCGCGCCACCAGGTAGAGCGAGATCGCCACCGCCTGCAGCACCAGGCAGCCACCAGGGTGCGCTTTGCCCCCAGGCGGTCCGCCATCAGCCCGCAGATGATGCGGCCGGAAAGCGCCGCGAGCCCCGCCGCGCCCAGGACAGTCGCCGCCGTCAGCGGCGCCACCCCGCAGTCAGCGGCATAGGAGACCATGTGGAAAATCGGCCCGGAATGGGCAGCGCAGCAAGCGAAATTCGCCAACGCCAAGCTCCAGAACACCGGCGTTTTGAGTGCCTGAACCAAATTCATGTCTGGCCGCCGTACCCGCTGGCGGAGGCTGTGGGCGGCGGATCCGCCAACGGCCGCGGGGGCTGGGCGAAGGAGCAGCGCGGCCGGCAGGATCACCGCCCAGGCCATGAGGCCTAGCGTGAGCATGGCAAAGCGCCAGTCATGCGTCACGATCAGCCAGCGGGCGAACGGCGCCACCAGCGTCGTGCCCAGCGCCAGCCCCGCCGATACCAGGGAAACGGCAAGGCTGCGATGGCGCGTGAACCAGCTTGCGGTGGCGGCGGTCAGTGGGACGTACACCGCACCGACGGCCAGCCCGGCGACCGCGCCGTAGGCTGCCAGAAACACGGGAAGGCTTTGCGCCCGGCTGGCAAGGACGAGGCCAAGCCCCTGCAACAGCCCGCCAATCAGGACCACCACCCGCGCGCCGTATCGGTCGTACAGCCGGCCCCAGAGAAACCCGCCGACACCCATCGAGAGAAAGGCAAGGGTCGAGCCGGTGGAAATCCCCGCGCGCGACCAGCCGAGGGAATCCGCCATCGGCTGCAGGAAAACGCCGAACGACATCAGGCCGCCCATGCCGACGCAGCCCACGACAATGCCGACGGTGACGATCACCCAGCCGTAAAACAGTTTCATCTTGGACTTCCCTGGTCGTTGCGCGGCAGGTTAGCCTAAATCGTCGATTGATACGATAGCTGAGGTCATGTCGCAGGGCTGGGATGCCAGCCTGCTTCGTCTACCAGCCTGCTTCGTCTACCAGCCATGCCGCGGTTCGGACGATGAACGCGTGGGTTGCCCGGCAAAGACCAGCACTCGCGTTTCGGGGTGCCCCATTGACCCTTTGTGGCTCTTGCTATTTGTCATGTCGAGAAATGCCTACCAATCGGCCTGAGCGGGAGAATTCGGGGTTGCGGCAATGCTCGATAATGAAGATAACAAGCTTGTCGAGACTGAACGGATACGGGCGGTATTTCAGAATACGCCGCTGACACTCTCGGTGATCGTTGCAAATGCAATTCTTACATCGATCGTGCCTGGCGCCGGTGGCGAGCCATGAACTGCTGTCGATCTGGTTTGGCCTTGTAATCGCCCTCTCGGCATTTCGTTTGGCAACCAGTCAACGCTTTCTCCGGCTGCCTTCGGGCGGCACACGCGGCCGGTCCTATCCGGTCCTCAGCGTCCTCGGATCTCTGGCAATGGGCCTCCTCTGGGGGGGCGGGGCAATAGTGCTATGCCCCAATATCGAAACATATCAGCTTTTTTTCGCGTTCGTTCTTGGGGGAATGTGTGCCGGTGCCACCGCCGTCAATGCTACTCATCTGCCAACGGTAATCGCTTTTATTCTTCCAGCCAGTGTGCCGTTGGCCGCAAGCTTCCTCGATGGCAGCACTACACCGCGGCTGGTGTCCGGACTGATGATCCTGATATTCGCTTCGGCACTCTCCTTGACCTCCTTCAAAGCGCATCGTGCCTTCGGCGAACTGACCCGTCTTCAACTGGCGATTACGCGCCAGGGAAGGGACCTGAGCGAGGCGGTTGAAAGGCTGCACGGGGAAGTATCGGAACGGCAGAAGGTCGAGGCGAGCCTGCATCAGGCTCAGAAAATGGAAGCGATTGGCCATTTGACCGGCGGCATCGCCCACGATTTCAACAACCTTCTCCAAGTCGCCATCGGCAATCTCAGTATGATTGGGCGACTGGTGGACGATCACCCGCGAATTAGCCGTCATGTCCAGGCAGCGGAGCGGGCGCTGCAACAGGGCGCGCGCCTCGTCAGCAGCCTGCTCGCATTTTCGCGCCGGCAGGCCCTCGAGATCGAGCGGGTGGACGTCAACACCCTGCTACAGGAGTTCCGGCCCATCCTGCTCCGGGCCATCGATGACAAGATTGAATTTCGGACGGAGTATGCCCAGAACCTGCCCGCCTGCGACCTCGACCCAGCCCATTTCCAGTCCGCGGTGCTGAATTTCGTAATCAACGCGCGGGATGCCATGCCTGAAGGCGGCCGGTTGTCGATCAGCACCGGCATCAGGACGCTGGAGAAGGAGGATCTCGTAGCAAACCCGGAGGCAAGTCCCGGGCGCTTTATCACTGTCTCAGTGCAGGATAGTGGCATCGGCATGACGCCGGAAATCCTGGACAGGGTATTCGAACCGTTTTTCACCACCAAGGATGTTGGCAAAGGAAGCGGGCTCGGTCTATCGCAGGTCTATGGTTTCGCACGCCAGTCACGCGGCGACGTGCGTCTGCACAGCAAATCAGGGGAAGGCAGTTGTGTAACGATTTTCGTTCCCGAAGCAACGTTATGATCCGCGTCGGACGCTGATCCGATCAGCAAGGCTTTGACCTACTGCCGGCACCGTGACCACCAGGCGCCGCCGGCGATGCAACCTGATCGGCCAATATGGCCGATGCCACCTCGGCTTTACGCTTTACTTGGTCCATTTCACCGGCCGCGCGGGCGGGTGCGCGCGGATCACGTCCTCGTTGATTTCGACTCCCCAGCCGGGGCCGGTCGGGATCAGCAATTCGCCCGCCTCGATCACCGGCGGCTTGCTGACCAGATCGTCCTTCCAGGGCACGTCCTCGATATCGATCTCCATCACCCGGAAATTCGGGATCGCCGCGCACAAATGCGCGCTCATCAGCGAGCCGAGATGGCCGTTGAAGTTATGCGGCGCCACGTTGACCTCATAGGCGTCGGCCATGGCGGCGATCTTGGCCGATTCGAGGATGCCGTTCCACGCGACGTCGATGATCGCGACATCGACCGACTGCTGCTCCAGGTAAGGCCGGAACTGCCGCCGGCCATACAGCGACTCGCAGGACGCAATGCGCGTGCGGGCGCTGCGCCGGATGGTCGCCAGCGCGGCGGGGTCGTAGCTGTCGATCTCCAGCCACACCAGGTCGAACGGCTCCAGCGCCTGCGCCAGCCGGATATAGCCCTCGGTCTTGAAGTTGAAGTTCAGGTCGAGATGCAGCCCCACCCCGGGCCCGGCACCACTGCGGAACGCCCCCAGTTCGGCGGTGATCGCGTCCACCAGCGGACGGTCGATGTTCAGCTCCGGCCAGCCGTCGCCGTTGAAGCCCGGCATGTGGATACGCGGGGTCGGACCGTCGAACAGCATGATGTTGGTCTTCAGGCCCTTGAAGCCGCGCGCTGGCAACCTCTGCTCCGGCCCGCTCCACGTCAGCCAGCGAGCGGATCGGATCGAAGCCGGTCCATTCCTTGATCCGGTCGGCGAAACTGACCCGCCAGGTGCCGCAATGCGACCAGTAGAGGCGCAGCCGGTCGCGCACCGGGCCACCCAGCAGCTCATACACCGGGATGCCGAGCGCCTTCGCCTTGATGTCCACCAGGGCGTTCTCGATGGCGGCGATCGCCTGCTGGTTGATGCCGTAGGGGGTCTGGCGGGTCAGGCCGTGCAGGAAGGCGGTGATCTTCTCGACCGGCCGCGGGTCCATGCCGATCAGCCGCTCGCCCAGCCGCCCGATGACGCCGCTCAGGCCCTCGGCGCCGAAATTCTCCATGAACTCCGACCAGCCGACCAGGCCGTCGTCGGTGGTGATCTTCAGGAACGAGAAATCCCGCCAGCCGGCGTTGCAGTGCAGGTCCTCGATCTTGACGATGCGCATGACGTTCCCCTTCGCGTTTTGGGAATGCTATAGCCGATCGCGCGGGCTTCCAATTGGCCCGGCTTTGCTCTGCGCCGGGGGTCGACGGCATCGCCAGGATCCAGCCCGCTGCCTTGGCCTCAGAACTCGAACTCCGGCCCATCCACATAGCGGAACCGCTCCAGCGCATCCGCGCGCAACGTAAATCCGAGGCCCGGCCGGTCAGGAGCGTGCACCATGCCGTCCGGACGGATGTCGAACGGCTCGTTGAACAGATCCCACATCATCGGCATGTAGCCCTGCGTGACCTCCAGGATGTGGCAGTTGGCGGCCGCCATCGCGACGTGAATGCTCGCCGCGAACAGCACGCCGCTGCCCCAGGCGTGCGGCGCCAGACGCACACCGTGCGCCGAGGTCAGCGCCGCGATGCGCCGGATCTCCGTCATGCCGCCCGCGCGGGCGACGTCCGGCTGCGCGATATCGAGGGCGCGCCGCTCCAGCAGATCCTGCGAAGTCGAACCGCGTGAACTCGCGCTCGCCGGAGGCAATGGGGATGGTCGTCGACCGGCGCACCTCTGCCTGACCGGCGTGATCGTCCGGCGATACCGGCTCCTCGAACCAGGCGATGTCGTATGGCTCCAGTTCCCTCGCCAGCTTGATCGCGGTCGCGACCTCCAGCGAGCCGTGCGCGTCGACCATCAGTTCGACGTTCGGGCCGATGCCCGCGGCGGGCCGCCTTCACCCGGCGCACGCAGTTGGCGATCGAGAATCCGTCGCGGCCGACCACGCGCATCTTGGCGGCGGTGAAGCCCTTGGCCGCGTAGCCGCCGAGTTCGGCCTCGGCCTCGTCGCCCGGCGCCCAGCCGCCGCTGGCGTAGCCGCGCACCTGAGCTGCGCACCGCGCCAAGCGCCTGATAGAGCGGAATGCCCAGTGCCTGGGCCTTGACGTCCCAGACGGCGATATCGACGCCGGCAATCGCCTCCATGATGACGCCCGCGGCGGCGGCTTTCATCCGCCTGTGTCACGCCGCGTTCCAGCGCCGGCTTGGCGCGCGAGCCGTTGTACATCTTCTCGTAGATCCGCTCCGAGAACATCGGATCCTCGCCGATGCATTCCGCCGCCAGTTCGTGCACGACGATGGCCTCGACGATCGGCGGCGTACCGAGCGCCGCGCCAATGCCGGTCAGCCCGCTGTCGGTCTCGACCCGAATAAGGGTGGCGTCGCTCTTCACCTTTGTCCCGAGGTCGGTGCGGTGGCGGTTCTTCTCCGGCACCGGCGCGGACATCGGAATAGCGGATGACGCTGGTGATTTTCATTGGCTTGTTCTTCCCTGTCGGTGGCCGTTGATCGGGAAGCTAGAACGTGATCCCGGCAGGTGGAAGCACCCGAATGGTGAACCACGCGGTCAAGCGATCAGCGCGACCGGCCTCCAAGACCCAGGGCGGACGGAAATCGTTCAGCCGTGATTTTGTGACCTGGAAAGGCCGGCGGCTTCGCCACTGGCGGCGCGTCAGCCGTCTGCCCCGGGCTTGCGGGATCATGCTTCCGAGGGACCGATGCCGGCACCACTCCGGCTTTCGACATCCCAAGGGCAAGCCGTCGGCCGCGCGCGGGTTCGTTTCCCGGGCGGCACCTTGCAGTCATCCACGCGCTGTTCGTCGGTTGCCTTCTCGCCGAGGCGCTCCTTGCCCGTCTTGAGGGCCATCGGCGGCGCCGGAGCGGCAGAAACCTCGGCTTCATGCGGTCTGGTCTCGGCGGATACGGAGCCCACAACGCCAATGAGCAACAATACGACGATGATCGCGCGCATGGACGTCTCCCTTCCTACCCGCTGATGTTGCACCCCGCCGCCGCCCTCGGCCACTCCGGTTCTTGCGGCGACACATGCGCCGAATGGCGTGGTCTGGAAAACGCGGGCTTCATGTGTCACGGTGAACACAAGATAATCAAAGGCGCGCCGGCTGAGTTTCAGGTGGGCGCGGCTGGCAGCGTCCGAGAGCGATCCGCTCGTGGGATCAATAAGTAACGTCAGAGGGTGTGACCATGCGACCGAACAAGATCAAGCAGATGTGGCAGTCCGGCCAGTGCGTGACACTGGGCTGGCTCTCCGTGTCCAACGGGTTCACCGCCGAGGTCATGGCGCGCCAGGGCTTCGATGCGCTGTGCGTCGACCTGCAGCACGGCACCTCTGAAATGAAGGACGTGGGGCCGCTGCTGCAGGCCATCTCCCAAACCGACACCGTCCCCGTCGTGCGCGTGGCGTGGAACGAGCCAGCCGCCATCATGAAGGCCCTCGATCTCGGCGCCTACGCCATCATCGTGCCGCTGGTGAACACAGCCGAGGAAGCGGCGATGGCGGTGGCCGCGTGCCGCTACCCGCCTGTCGGCATGCGCTCGAATGGACCGGTGCGGGCGGTGCACTACGGCGGCGGCGACTACGTGGCCAACGCCAACCACGAAATCGTCGTCATGGCGATGATCGAGACCAAGCAGGGCCTCGCCAACCTCGATGCCATCTGTGCCACTCCCGGCCTCGACGCGGTCTATATCGGCCCAGCCGACCTGTCCTTCGCGCTGGATATGGCCCCGCGCGCCGACAACCCCGACCCGCTGCATCTCGCCACCTGCGACAAGATCCTGCAGCGGCGCACAAGCACGGCATCAAATGCGTCATGCATTGTGCCGGTGCGGCGTTCGCGGCCGGTGCGGTGAAGCGCGGCTTCGACATGGTGATGCTGACGTCCGATCTGTCGTGCATGATCGCCGGAGCGCGGACGCAGTTGGACGAGCTTAAAGCCAAGACGACCTGAGTTCGCCAACCGCGCCGGCCCGCGCACCGGCTGAAAAATCGACGGAGGAATTCCGGTGGATTATCCGTATGATCTCGGCTCCTATTCCCGAACGGTCACCACCGACTCGCCGGATGCCCAGCGCTGGTTCGACCGCGGCCTCAACTGGTGCTTCGGCTACCACCATGAGGAGGCGGTCGCCTGCTTCGAGAAGGCGCTGGAGGCCGACCCCAACTGCGCCATGGCGCATTGGGGCATCGGATACGCGGCCGGGCCGAATTACAATTTTCCCTGGGACCTGATGGATCCCGCCGGCAAGGCCAGCCGCGCTGGCTCGCTCGTATGACGCGGCCCAAGCCGCTCTCGCGCTCGCCGGCTTCGTCACCGCGCCGGAACGTGCGCTGATCGAGGCGCTGCCGGCCCGCTATCCGCAGCGCGATCCCATCGACGACCAGCGTGCCTGGAACGACGCCTTTGCCGATGCGATGCGGCTCGTCCACCAGGCCCATCCCGATGACCTCGACCTGCGCTGCATCTTCGTGGAAGCGATCCTGAACCGCACGCCGTGGCGCATGTGGGATCAGCGCACCGGCGAGCCCGCGCCGCGGCGCCGGCACGCTCGAGGCGCGCGAGGTGCTCGACTCCGCCTTCCGCGACCTGCCAGGAGCAATGAACCATCCCGGTCTTCTGCATCTCCATGTCCACCTGATGGAGATGTCGCCGAACCCGGAAGCGGCGCTGGTCACCGGCGACCGGCTGCGCGAGCTGTCCCCGGACATGGGGCACCTGGTGCACATGCCGACCCATATCGACATCCAGTGCGGCCTATTATCGCGATGCGATGCATTGGAACCAGAAGGCGATCATCGCCGACCGCAAGTATCTACGACCGCGCCGGGCCGATGAATTTCTATTCCGGCTACCGGGTGCACAACTACCATTTCGCCGCCTACGGCGCGATGTTCCTGGGCCAGTACGCGCCCGCCATCGCCGCCGCCGACGAACTGATCGCGACCATGCCGGAGGCGATGCTGCGCATTCCTTCGCCGCCCATGGCCGATTTCTTCGAGAGCTATGTTTCCATCCGCCAGCACGTCCTGGTCCGCTTCGGCAAATGGCGCGAGATCATCGCGCAGGACCTGCCGGTCGGACGCCGACCTCTACTGCAACACCGTGGCGATGATGCATTACGCCAAGGGCGTCGCCCACGCGGCGCTGGGCGATGTGCCGGCGGCGGAGGCCGAACAGGCGCTGTTCCGCGCGGCCGCCAAGCGCGTGCCCAAGTCCCGGCTGATGCACAACGTGTCCTGCCTGCAGACTGCTGGCCGTCGCCGAGGAGATGCTGGAGGGCGAAATCGCCTACCGCCGCGGCGAGCATGACGACGGCCTTCGCCCATCTTCGCGCCGCCGTCGCGCTGGAGGATGACCTGCCCTACGACGAGCCATGGGGCTGGATGCAGCCGGTGCGCCACGCGCTCGGCGCGCTGCTGCTGGAGCAAGGCCGCGCGGCGGAAGCCGAAGCGGTCTATCGCGAGGATCTCGGCCTGGGCGGCGCGCTGCCTCGCGCCCAGATCCACCCGGACAATGTGTGGGCGCTGCGCGGCCTGCTCGACTGCCTCGATCGGCGCGGCGAGACCGTCGAGGCCAAGCTGATCCGCCAGCGCCTGGATGTTGCCGCCGCGCGCGCCGACGTGGCGGTCTCGGTTTCCTGCTTCTGCGCCGGCGGCGATGCGTCCACGGCCGCGACACAAACCGCCGGTTGCTGCGCCTGACTGACCTTCCGATCCTTCCGGCGTAACGCCGCGCCCGCTACGCGATTTCCCGCAAACCGGCACGCGCTTCACGCGCAACCGATCGGAATGTCGCAAGCCGGCGCAAAGCCATGACACCAAGTATCCAGAAATCTCAACAAGTCATCGTCATGCGTTGCGACCGTCGCCGGTCTCATTCGTTAAGGGCAATACCAACACCCAAGCGTGCGAAGACTGCACGCGAGCGAACGAAGACTGGAAGGACCAATATACCATGACAGGCAAGGCCTTGATCTGCGTCCTGCTGGCAACCTTGATCCAGGGATGCACGTCCGACCCTTACGCCCCCATCAACCAGACAACCCCGATCAGGCAGATGGACAACGCCTTCCAGGGAAGACCGGTCAATACTCCGCCACCGGGATATCGCTATCCCAGCGGGCAGGGCTCCGATGCCTACGGGTCATCGCCGTATTCCCGCTATTGATTGTCCCCACGGGGCCGCATAGCCGCAACACCGGGCCAAACCGAAAGACCGGCTATTGCCCGCGCCTGGCACACCATCGCAGGGAAGCGCGAGACGCACGACGTTTACAATTCGCGGGTGACTAGGCGACGTCAAACCTAAACCTGGTCCTGGTATCGCGCTCGCGCTTCTACGATGCGCGATATCAGGTCGATCCGCCGGACAGCACGTCGCCGAACAGGTCCCAACTCTTGCCGCTCCAGCGCATCATCTGGATCTGGCTGATCGTGTGGTAGTTGGTCGGGCTGGTGTTCACCCGGATGCCCGGAAGCAGCGACGGCACCTCCACGTTCTTCAGGTTCGTCGCCTGCTTCATCAGGTTCTCGCGGGAGAAGTCGTTGCCGCACTGCTTCAGAACCGGGATCATCGTCATCACCGCGCCGAAGCCGTAGACATAGAACGCATCGTTCAGATCAACGCCCGGCACGTACTTGGTCATCACCTCCCGCCACAGCACTATGCCGGGATCGTCCTTCCACTTCGGATCGGTGGGATCCTTGTAGTACTGGTTGCTGACGATCACCGACGGCCTTGTCCGCACCGGCCGGTTCGATCACCGCGCCGACCGAGCTTGAGACGTTGGTCAGCAGCGTCAGCGGATTCCACTTCATGTCAGCCAGCTTGCGGATGGCCTGGGCAGCGAATTTCGGCGTCGCCGCGATCAGCACGGTGGCCACGTTCGCCTGCTGCAAGCGAGATCAACTGGCTGTCGATCGTCGCGTCCGTCACTTCGTAGGAAGCGGCGGTAACCAGCTTGTCGAAGCGGTCGCCCAGCACATCCTTGAAGCCAATCAGGTAATCCTTACCGAAGTCATCGTTCTGGTACAGGATGCCGATCTTGCCGTCGGGCTTCTCCTTCAGCGTATACTTCGCGAAAATCTGCGCTTCCACCCGATAGCTCGGCTGCCAGCCGATCGTCCACGGCCAGGACACCGGATCCTGGAACTTGTCGGCGCCGCTGCCCACGAACAGGTCGGGCACTTTCTTCTGGTTGACGTATTTGAGGAACGCACTGTTCGCCGCTGTGCCGAGCGTGTTGCACAGGCAGGCTACCTCGTCCTGCTCCACCATCCGGCGCACCTGCTCGATCGCTTTCGGCGGCGAGTAGGAATCGTCGTAGGACAGGAACTTCACCTTGCGCCCGTTGACGCCGCCCTGGTCGTTGAACCATTGCCAGGTCGCGGTGTGCGCCCGCCCGATCGCACCATACGCCGAAGCCGGGCCGCTATAGGCCGCGGTGCTGCCGATGCGGATTTCCGAGTCGGTGACGCCGCCCACCGCACGCCTGACGACGAAGGGCGCGGCCGCCACGAACCCGCCGCCCGCCGACCCCTTCAGCACACTCCGCCGCCGCATGACGCACCCCCCGGTTTTACTGCTTTATTTAACAATTACTGCATGCGCGATCGCGCAAATCAAGTCCTGATCGGCAGCGGGATCAGGGCCGGCCAACCGGCGCGGCCAACAAATGCCGACCGAGGAACTCGGGCACGCGGGCAAATGCGTCAGCCCTCCCAGCCGGATCGGTTCCCACCGTTGCTGTCCCCCGCGCCGTCCAAACGCCGGCAAGAACGTGCACTGGTTGATCGGGCGCATCGAACCCATGATGCGCTCCGGGATAAACGACAAGCTCGACCGGAAGCCTCGCCGCCTTGCTGCGAACCGCCGCCGCCTCGCACGGTGCCGCGGGTGCCCAATCGTCGGCGGCACCTTGCAAAATCAGCACTGGAACGTGCGTCGACCAGTTCAGCGGCTTCGCCATCGCCCGACAGCCCGGATAAAAAGCGACCGCCGCCGCGAAATCGCCCTTGGGCAGCGCGGCCGGATGCGCCGGTGCCGCATCGGCGATGGTCCACAATGTCGTGCTGCCACCATGTGACCAGCCCATGACAGCGATCTTGTCCGCCCGGACGAACGGCTGCGACTGCAGGAATAGCAGGGCACCATAGGCGTCATAAGGACGCTCGCGTTGACCGGTCACCGGTTGCGGCCGGTCCCGGCAGACATCGCGGACGCCCCGCGGTGAGAAACTGTCCACCAGCAGCGTGACGTAGCCGAGATCGCGAAGCCGCTGCGCCCATTCCGCATTGCGGGCGACCGGGTCCCTGCCGTTTGGCCGGTAGAAGCCGCCGCATCCGTGCAGCAGCACGACAGCCGGTGCCGGCTGAGTTCCGGCCGGCTTGTACAGCAGGCCCGGAAGCTGCGTCGGTCGGCCCTGCGTCAGCACCGCGTCGGTAGACGGGAACGCTACCCTTTGCGGGGCACCCTGGCCGGCACATGCGCCAAGCAGCCCAACCAGAACAATGACCAGGGGACCACGCATCGTCGGTGACCTTTCGTCAAACGCGCCGGACGTTCCAGAAATATGGCCCGGTGGCCTCGATCACCCCGGTCAGGTTGTTGCGATAGGCACTACGGATCTGGAACGTCCCCAGCGGGATGCACGGCACCATCTCGAACGCCCGCTTATGTATCTCCAGCACGATCGCGTCCCGCTCCATGTCCGTTGGTGCCTCGACGAACCGGTTGGTCAGCATTTCGATGGTGTCATCCTTGTACCAGCCAAACCAGGCCGTCGGACCCAGGCCCCGGATCTGGCTGTGCTCCACCGGCGTGTAGCGGATCGTCGACGGTGCCCACGTATGGATGATCGACCAGCCGCCCTTTTCCACCGGCTCGCGTGAGACGCGGCGCTGCACCACCGTGCCCCAGTCCGTCGCAACCATCTCCACGTTGATGCCGATGTTGCGCAACAGGCCGTAGGTGACGTTCCCAAGCGGGCCCACCGTGGTCAGGTCGGTCGGATTGAGCAGCACCGCCTTTTCGCCGTTGTAGCCCGAATCGCGCAGCATCGCCTTTGCCCTCTCGAGGTCGCCCCGCATCGCCTCGGCTCCAACATCCTGGCCATAGCGGCTGCCGCAGGGGAACATCGAGGCACACGTCTGGTAGGCGCTTGCGTCCCCGCCGGTGACAGACGCCATATAGTCAGCCTGCCGCACCGCCATGATCACCGCTCGGCGGACAGCCACGTTGTTGAACGGCGGATGCAGGTGGTTGAAGCGCAATACGCCATTGTAGCCGGTCGGGTTATGCAGCCCGATGTGGATGTTGGGATTACGCCGCAGCAGCGGGACAAGATCGGGCTCGACTTGCTCATACCAGTCCACCTCGCCGGCCTGCAACGCCGCGGCAGCGGTTCCTGAATCCGGAATGATCCGCCACTCGACGCGATCAAAATGGGCGACCTTGCCGCCCACCATCCACTCCGCCTGCTCTTGCCGCGGCACGTATTCGGAATTGCGGGCATACGCGGCATGCGCACCCGGCACGAATTCGTTGGCAATGAACCTGTATGGGCCAGAGCCGGTGGTGTCATTGATCTGCTTGAAAGGGTCGGTCTTCGCCACATGCTCGGGCATCATGAAGGCGACGGAGGCACCGCCGCGCGCAATGGCCTGGATGAAAATCGGGACCGGCCGCTTGAGGCTGATCCTCAGCGTCCGGTCGTCCATGGCGACGCACTCGTCAACATAGCGCCACATCGTCTGCCCGATAGTCTCCCGCGCCGCCCAGCGTTGCAGGCTCGGTGCGCAATCCTGCGCCCGCACGGGCTCGCCGTTGTGGAACTTCAGGCCGTCGCGCAACTTGATCACATAGGTTCGGCCGTCGTCGGACAGCGTGTAGCCCTCCGCCATCTGTGGCTTGGCTTCCAGTTTGGCGTTGACCCCAAACAGCAGGTCGTAGATCGCCCACCCGTGATTCACCGTCGGCTGTGCTGTCGTAAAGATCGGGTCGAGCAGTGACAGGTTGGCCTGCGGCACGAAGCGCAGGGTTCGGACGCTCGTCGGTTGGGCAATGGCAAAGGACGTAGGCAGCGCCGCGGCGCCGGACGCCTTCAGAAAGGCTCTGCGTTTCATCGGTCTCTCCCTGTTGTCGGTCCTGTTCCGGACCTTTGCCGGCTTGTATAGCCGCGATGCTGCGCCGGCACCATGTGGGCGGCTGCCTGTCGATCCGCTAACCTGCGTGAATGGCCTCCGAGTCCCAAACGCCCCTTACGCTGTCCAAGCCGGATTCCAGACGCATCTGGCTCCGCGCCCAGCGTCTCGACGAACCCTCACCGTTCGGAAGCGGTCCCGAGGCGGTTGCCAAAGCGGTAGATCATCTCGGTTATGTACAGATTGATACGATCAACGTAATCGAGCGCTGCCACCATCACATTCTGTGGACACGCATCCCCGAATATCTGCGCCAGCATCTGCACCAGGCACTGACCATCGACAAAAGCGTCTTCGAGTACCGGACCCATGCGCTGTCCTATATTCCGGCCAAGGACATCCGCTTCTTCCTCCCCGCCATGCGGCATTACCGCCAGTCACCAAAAGCCTGGTTCCACGCGGTCAAGCCTGAAGACGTAAAACGGGTGATTGAACTGATCCGCAATGACGGAGCCCTTACCATCCGCGACATCGATGACGAGGTGCTGATCGAAAAGGATCACGCCTGGGCCAGCCGGAAACCATCAAAGCGGGCGCTCCAACTGGCGTTCTACACCGGCGCGCTGACCGTCAGCGCCCGCATCGGCATGGTCAAGACCTATGAACTGACGCAGCGCCATTTTGCCTGGCAGGCACGGCCCAGGGCAGCATCCGAGCAGCAGGTCCTCGCCTACCTGCTCGATCGCGCACTGCGGTCGCAGGGCGTGGTAAGCCTCGATTCCGTCTGCTATCTCGATGCCGCAAGAAAGGGCCACATGCGGCGCCTGATCGACCTCAGGGTCCGTCAACGAAAGCTCATACCGGTTCTGATAGCAGGCGCCGGACAGCTCGAGCATTGGGTGCAACCCGAGGCACTCGACATCCCATCCAAACCCGAAACGGAAATGCTGCACATGCTGTCGCCGTTCGACCCGCTGATCATCCAGCGCAAGCGGCTGCAGTTGTTCTTCGACTACGGGCACCGGTTCGAGGCCTACGTCCCCAAGGAAAAGCGCCTGCTGGGATACTTCGCGCTGCCCGTGCTGGTGGATGATGAGATTGTCGCGGCTATCGATCTGAAAGCCGATCGTGTCACGCAACGGCTTCTCATCCAGAAGTGGACCTGGGTAGGACATGGTTCGCCACCAACCCACAAGGCGCGGATCGAAGATGGATTGCACCGCTTCAGCCGTTTTCAATTCGATCGGCGGCTTTAGTCATGCGGTCCGAGCGGCGGCGGATGACGGACGGCGGCCATTCGGCTGGTACACCCGGCGCAACCACGGCAACCGTCAAGCGGCCAGGTCCGCGGCGATCCGGAAGGCTTCGACTGTCCTTGCGACTGGCACTGCTGATCATACTAGCCGGCCCCCCTGGCGTCATCATCGCGTTCCGGTTCCTGCCACCGCCGATGACGCCACTGATGTTGATCCGCCTGGTCGAGGGTTACTCCCTGCACCGGCAGTGGGTTTCATATGACAAGATCTCACCCGCGCTCGCTCACTCGGTCATCGCATCAGAGGACAACCTGTTCTGCCAAGAGACCGTGGGATTTGATTTCGGGGCGTTGCGCGGCCAGTTCGAAGCTCTCCTGAACGGGGAACGCCCGCGCGGCGCGAGCACCATCACGACGCAGACCGCCAAGAACCTGCTGCTCTGGCCGGGCCGGGATCCGGTCCGTAAAATCGTTGAAGCCTGGCTTACGCCACAATTCGCATTGCTCTGGCCGAAGCGCCGGGTCCTCGAGATGTACTTGAATATCGTCGAGTTCGGACCCGGCATCTACGGCGCCGAGGCCGCGGCGCAGTCCTTCTTCCGAAAGCGCGCCAAGGACCTGTCCCCGCGGGAGGCTGCCCTGCTCGCAAGCGTGCTGCCCCTGCCGCTGGTATGGTCGGCGGCCGCGCCCAGTCCGCATGTTCGTGGCCGGGCATCTGTCATTGAGCAGCGGGTCGATCAAATCCAGCCGCTGTTGCAGTGCGCCCGGTGAAGTCGCTGACAGGACGCGAACATGTTGGCCCCGGACAACGCGATGTCCGGACTTGGACTGTCAGCGCAGATAGGCTTCGCTGGCGTAGCGCCGCATCATGCGCTGGCTGTTGAAGTAATAGGCGATGTTTCCGATGCTTTGCCGCATCATCCTGCGCCAGCCGCTCCTGTCCTCATAGAACAGTGGCAGCACGGCCGCGTCCAGCTTGTCGTAAAGCAGTTGGGCATGATTGTCGGCGGAACCGGCATCGTTCTCGGTGCCGATCGCCCAGCCCGTAACACCGTCGTCACACGCCTCGATCCACCAGCCATCCAGCACACTCAGGTTCAACACCCCATTCAGCGCCGCCTTCATCCCGCTGGTCCCGGAAGCCTCCATCGGCGGCAACGGCGTATTGATCCAAACGTCCGATCCGCTGACCATAGCCTGCGCGATCCGCATGTCGTAGTTCGGCAGGAACACGCATGACACCCTGCCGCGCAGTTCGCGCGTCAACTCGATCAGACGCCGGATCGCCCGCTTCCCCTCCATGTCTTTTGGGTGCGCCTTTCCTGCGAGAATGATCTGGACGGGATGCCTCGCACTGATCGCCGCCAGCCTCTCGACATCTGAAAACAACAGCAGCGGACGTTTATACCCGGTCATCCTGCGGGCGAAACCAAGCGTCGCGACATCAGGATCCAACCTCACCCCCGTCAACTCTTGCACCATCGCCAGCAAGCCGGCTTTCGCCGTGCAATGACACTTCCATACCGCTTCATCCGAAAGCTGCTGCGCCCGCACCAGCACCTCCGGCTCATGGCACCAGTTCGGCCATCGCGAACCATACAGTTCGGCGAATGCCGGATGGGTCCATTGCCCGACATGAACACCATTGGTGATCGCGTGAATCCGGTGCCCCGGAAACATATGACGCGTCGTTTCCGCATGGCGGCGCGCCACCCCGTTGGTGTAACCGGACAGTTCCAGCGCAAGCTGCGTCATATTCAGCTCATCCGCCCCGGCGATCTTCTTCAGCTCCGCAAGATCGACAAGATCATCCGGCACCAGCCCTTCGAACAACTCATACGAAAAGCGGTCGTGCCCGGCTTCGACCGGCGTGTGAGTGGTGAACACGCAGCGCTCCCGCACCTCTGCCAGATCGTATTGTGGCTCACCCGGACGCACGTCCTCCGGGGGAAAGCGATATCGTTGCAACAGATCCAATGTCAGGAACGCCGCATGCCCCTCATTCAGGTGATAAGTATGCAAGGTGAAGCCCAGCGCCTGCAGCAACCGCACCCCGCCAAGGCCAAGGATGAGTTCCTGCTTGAGCCGATACGAGTTGCCGTCTCCATAGAGGAAATGTGTCAGTTCGCGATCCGCCGGATCGTTCTGCTCAACGTCGGAATCGATAAGCAACACCGGCGTTTGATGTCCGTGCGCGCTGTGGTGCACATACAGCCAGGGCCGCACCCACACCGCGCGCCCCTCGATCCGAAGCGCGATCATCGCATCCAGCGGCTGGCACAGCTCCGAGGGATCCCACCAATCCGGCTCCTCACTCTGATTTCCCTCGCCATCCAGTACCTGTCGAAAGTAACCCGCTCGGCTTATCAGCGTGACGAATACAACAGGAATTTGCAGATCAGCGCAGGAACGGACGGTATCTCCGGCCAGCACACCCAGGCCGCCGGAATACGTCCGCATCTCCGGCCGGATCGCGATCTCCATCGAAAAATAGGCGATATGAACCCGATCAACGAAATTCTGCGGTGACTGATCCAACTTGCTGGCCTTTCAGAATGGGGGTTTTTTCGCCTCGCTCACTGCCTCGCGGCGGCTTCACCTCGCCGATGTATCCATCAGCATCAGAAGCCAGAACCGCTCCCGCCACAGCACCAGCAATCCCGCGCCGGCCATGACGATTATCGCGAACCGGCGGAACCGAAGCGGGTCGATCCGTCTCAACCACGGACGGGTCAGCCAGACCGAAAACATTGCACCAAGCCCGACCGCCAGTCCGTGCCCAACCAGATCCTGGCTCAAAACGCCGAAGCTCACATAGGCGGCGAGTTTGATGACCTGAATGATCAATGAGTTCACGGCCCTTGTGGCCAGCATCCGCTCCTTGGTCAGCCCGTAGCTCAGGTAGAACGGATTTGCCAGAAGCCCGCTCGCGCCGACCACAGCCGAAGTCAGGCCAGAGACAAATGCGACAGGCGGGAACCACGCCAAGCGCATGTGAAACGTCCGCTTCCGATCCAACGATCTGAATTGCCAGACCGTGCTGACCAGGAATAGCCCGATGCAGACCTGCACCATGTCGGTGCTGGCGCGGCTGAAGGCCCACCCGCCAACCATCGCCCCCAAGCCTGCTCCGGGCACGTACCACCTCACAAGCTGCCAGTCGATGTGCTCCCAGAACAGAATGATCCGGGCCGGACTGGCGAGACTGCTGGCGACCGTGACCACCGGCGCAATGGCGTGCCCGCGAAGCAGCGCCGCCACAACGAAGATGATCAGGACGCTGCCGCCGCCGGCGGACATCGTACTGATCGACCAGCAGGCAAATCCGGCCACCAGCAACGCGAGGTTAATCAGCGTCCCGCTGAGCATTCAGGATCTCACAATCGCCATCGCTGTCCACGGACCTTGGGTCCACCGGCGGGAGCAGCCCCACCAACAAAGTGGCGCCGCCCCAGGTGTGAACCGGCATGTCGCCGGCGAAGGTCCGAACCGCTCGTTTACGCTGCGGCGCCGGACTGCTGTGGGACCGGCGACGGCGGCATTGAAACCGCATAGGGCGCCTGGAACACTGGTGCGCCACCATCCGCCAGATTGGGCTTCAGTGAAATGGGACGTTCCCGATGGTGCACCGAGACGATCTCCTGCCACAGCGCCAGAATGCTCCGTGCGGTTTGCTCCGCAACCAGGCAATGGCCCGACCCGTCCACCATCGTCAGCGCAACGTCGGGCGCTCCCGAGGCACGCCGCAGCGCTTCGTCAATCGCGCCGAGGCAGGCGACGACCTGACCGAGCCCTTGCAGCCGGCAGTGCCGCTCGATCTCGTCCAGCGCCAGGACGTGCAGACCTTGCTGAGTCACACCGACAGGGTCCCGCGCCAGTTCAAAGAACACGCCGGCGACCGGCAGCATGCCGTTGATCAGCGAGAGGATCGCCCGCGCCTGCTCCAGGTCGCAACCTACCAGATGATGCGCCGGCGCCTCGACGACCGGTGCGGCACGCGAAAGCCCAAGCGCGCCGACAATCTGCTGCTCGATCCACCGGCGGACCTCCGGTGGCGCCCGCAGGATCTGTTCCGGCGATAATGTGATGCCTACCATATTCAACCCCCAACTCGTGAAAACCAGGAGCGGGACAGATCCCGCCCCCGGGTCGTGAAAGCTCAGGCGGCAGCCTTGACTTCGATCTTCTTCGGCGCTGCCTTTTCCGACTTCGGCAATGTCACCGTCAACACTCCTTGGGTGAATGACGCCGCAATCTTCTCGCGGTCCACATTCTCGGGAAGTGAGAAGGAACGCTGGAAGGCGCCGTAACTACGTTCGGACAAGTAACGGTTGCCGCCTTTCTCCTCGTGCTCCTGGCGCTTTTCGCCCTTGATGGTCAGCGTGTCGCCGGACAACGAGACATCGACGTCCGCCTCGGACATGCCCGGAACCTCCGCGCTGACCTTGAACGCATCCTCCTCCTCGGTGATGTCAACGGCGGGCGACGGAACATTGGCCGATGTGTCGAAACGGGTCTGGAAGAATGGCGGCACACCGATACGGCTGGTGAAATTGTCGAACAACCGGTCCATCTCGGTTCGCAGTGAACGCCAGATGTCGGGTGTGTCCGCCGGGGCAGGGGTAGGCTGCTTTACCGACACAGGAACCGTTGACATGGTCTGATCTCCTCTTTTGCTGACTACTCGGCAGTCATTCGTGGGCCACCGGGGCCGCGCATGGTATTGTTCAAAGCCGCTCAATATGGCTTGACGCAGGTCAACAACCTGCGTGATTCAGCCTCACGATTTCGGGCGGTGGACCGGACGCGCCCAGTCCCGCACATGGGGCCAAAGCTCGTGGTCCGGGATTTTCAGCAAATCCTTCTGCAGCGTGCCGATGATCTTCGCCTCCGTCCTGCCGTCCAGCCGCTGGCGGATCGCGCCCAGCGTGTGCGGCGGGGCAACGATCACCAGTTGGTCAAACGCATCCGCTGCCGCGGCGGCGTTGAGTTGGTCGGCGATGGCATAAGCGAACTTCTCCTTTGCCAGAGTGTGCAGGTCATGGCGTGGAGCCAGCGCGTGATGCGCCGACGACCCGGTATGATACGCGGCGCCGGGACGGTCCGACCCAAGATCGGCGGATCTCTCGTGGGCGCTGAACGAGTTCCATCACTGTATCGGCATGCAGCGCGTTGTCTTCCGCGGGGCGGACAAAACGCACGTGCTCGCCATCAGCGATCGCGAGCAACAGTCTTTGAGGAGTGGGCATGCCGAACGTCTTTCTTCTCTCTCTCTGTGGACCCATGACGAAGCTGATCCCGGCGCCGCCGGCCGGCATTGATGTGGGTCAAGGCCTTGGTCACGGTCGAAGCACGCGGGGCTGCATTGTCGCTTCATGCGATCGGGATCAGGTTTGCTCTGGATCAATGTCCAGGTCGGCACACCGGCAATACTGGACCGGATTTAAGTCACCATGAATGGAAGGTGGTGAATGACCTGCATTACGCTTTCGACCAAGGACATCGAAGCCGCGCCATCCGGTGTCCGGCGATGGCTCGAACAGGAAATCGCCCTCGGCTTGGGAACCCAACTGGAATCAACGCTCTCCGGTAGGAAGCTCCCGTCCGATGAAGCAATTCAGCAACTGATCGCCGCGCGCGCCTTCGAGTTGTGGGAAAGCCAGGGACGGCCGAACGGCCATGACCTGATCAATTGGCGCCAGGCCGAACAAGAGATCATAAGTAGTGAGCCCACACTGCGCTCGTGACCAGGGGACACAATCTTTGGGGGATGAAATGCCCGCCCGGTTTACCGACCGATCCGATGCCGGCCGTCTGTTGGCGGCCCGGCTTTCGGCGATGAACCTGACAAGCCCCGTGGTCTATGCCCTGCCGCGCGGCGGCGTGCCCGTGGGCCTGGAAATCGCACGCGCCTTGAAAGCGCCGCTCGATCTCGTGCTGGTTCGCAAAATTGGTGCACCCCGCGCCCCGGAACTGGCCGTGGGAGCGGTTGTCGATGGCGACAACCCACAGACCGTGATCAACCAGGACGTGAGGGAGGCCTCCGGCGCCGATGCCGCGTTCCTGTCCCGCGCACGGGGGCGCGAACTGGCGGAAATCGAGCGGCGGCGAAAATTGTATCTCGAAGGCCATTCACGCATCGACCCCGCCGGGTGTACCGTCATCGTCGTCGATGATGGCCTGGCCACCGGCGCTACCGCCAAGGCAGCGCTCGGTGCCATCAAGCGCCAGGGCGCGGCACGCACCGTTCTCGCCGTCCCAGTGGCACCCAAGGCGGCATTGTCGGGGATGCGCGGTCACGCGGATGACGTCGTCTGCCTTCGTCCGGTCACCCGGTTCCACGGCGTCGGCGCGTTCTATGCCGATTTCCACCAACTGACCGATCAGGAGACCATCGCCCTGCTGCGCCCGGCCTGGACATAGCGCTCGCCGCACAGCCCGCGGTAAATGTGATTTGGATCAAATCGCTTGAAGCCGTCTCCGGCTAGAATGCCCCCGTTGAAGACGGGAGGCGATGATGAAGCAACAAACCAGGCACGACCGGGCGATCCGGCTGCACGCCGAACAGATGTGGCGGAATGAAGGAAGTCCCATCGGACGGATGGACGAGTATCTGGAGCGTGCGCGGGAGCTTCAGGCCATCATCGACAATCCGACCGCGGGGCAACTGCCGAACCCGATGACGCTTCACCACGGCGAAATCCAGCCCCGGCAACCCCTGGAGGAGGCGGAGCTTATGGAGAACCTCGGCGAATTTCCGGGCCGGATCGGCGGCGATCAGGGGGATCATCTACAGACGCCCATGACACGCAAGGCACGCCGGTCTCTGGAACGACCCTGAACCCGGAATATGACCCACGTCCTGCGCATGAACTGAGTAGGCATGCAACCGCGCATCGTCACCTTGACAATGAACCCCGCGGTGGACGTGGCCTCGATGGCGGCTTCGGTGCGGCCAACGCACAAGATCCGCACCTTCAATGAGCAACTTGATCCCGGTGGCGGCGGCATCAACGTCGCGAAGGTCTTGCGGACACTGGGTGCCGACCCGCTGGCATTGATCATGACCGGCGGTGTTACCGGACGTCTGCTGCAGGAATTGCTGGATCAGGCCGGAATCCGGTGGCGCGCCCTGCCGATCCACGGCCGCTCGCGAATTTCACTCAATATCCGCGACCAGCAGAGTGGCCTGGATACCGGTTCATCCCCGAAGGGCCGTTGGTGGAGCCGGATGAGTGGCATCTCGCCCTCGACATGCTGCGTGCCCAGCAGGCCGACTGGATCGTCGCGAGTGGCAGCCTGCCACGTGGCGTGCCCGACGACTTCTATGCGCAAGCGGCCGCCATCGCGGCGCAGCGCGGCCAGAACTTCGCCCTCGACACATCGGGCGCCGCGCTCCGTGCTGGCACCGGCACCAATGTGGCACTCCTCAAGTCAAGTCTCGGCGAACTGGAGTTCTTGACCGGACGTGACTTGGCCGATCCAGCTGTTCGGGAGAAACAGGTCCTCGAACTCGTGCGCTCCGGCGTTGCGCGGATGATAGCGGTCAGTCTCGGCCGCGACGGCGCTATTCTGGTGACCGCCGAGGGTGCGATCCGGACGCCCGCCCTGCAGGTTGAAGCCTGCGGCACGGTGGGCGCCGGGGACAGCTTCCTCGCCGGTCTGGTGATGGGACTTGCGCGCGGGCTTCCGCACAAGCGGGCCTTGGCTCTGGCTACGGCGGCGGGAGGTGCTGCTGTCCTGCGTTCCGGCACCGCCCCGGTGCGCAAGGCCGACGTGGAGCGCTTCTACCGGATCCTGGTGCCCAACGAAGTAGAGCATGCGGATTTCTCCAGTCAGCCCGAAACGCCCATGTGGTGAACCGATTCCGGCCGGCAAGCTGCTTTCAGGTCGCCTACTTGGTGATCCGCGCGCGGGACGCCAGCGCCTGCTTCAAAAAGGTCTTGAGCGCGGCGGCGATCGAGTTGCTGTCGCTGGCTTCCAAATAATTGGCTGGGGTCGAGGCGCATTGCTTCAGGTTGTATGGAATTGAGCTCGGATCGGTCGAAGCCGCCTGCACAACCCGCGCCGTCGGGCTCTGTCCCAGGTAATACGGATTCATCAAGTCGTAGTAAGGCGTATAGAGCACATAGATGCCATACCCCATGTTCTTGAACGTGTTGCATGACGCAGGGTCAAACGCCGCGATCGCTCGGCTGGCGGGATCCTGAAGCCCGTCGGTCACTATGAACAGCGCTTTGCGAGGCTGCGCGGCGCTCTCGCCGATATAGGCCTGTGTCAGTGCTCCCGCGAGAACCGATTTGGCCGCTATCGGCGACGTTCCGGCCAGTTGCGACATGATCGCCGGGAAGTCGGTGTTGCCACCGTTGCCGCCAACATATGGCGGGATGCCCGTGTCCGCCCCACCCTTCACTGGACCGCCGACAGCGCTCAGCGCGGCTGCCCAGTCATTGCCCGCTTCCGCACCTTTCGTGCTTGGATTGGGATAAACTTGCTTGATGATGTCGGCGAACCAAAAAACGCCGACCCTCAGGTTGTGGATCGGAAGATCATCCGCCTTCATCGTCGTGATAACCTGATTGACCGCTGACTTGACCAGGTCGAACCGGAGTGTGACGCCGTTGGCTCTTGCCAGCGCATAGGAATCGGTGCCGAGACCGGGCGCCGAAGATGTATCGAAATGGCAGGCAAAGGCGCATGGTGGCCCGGCCACCGGCTGGAATCCGTTGTGGATGTAATTGGCCGCCGTCCCCTGCGGCGGCTTCGGCACGACCAGCGAGAAGGGGCAGTTGGGCGCCGCTCCAACAGGAAAGGCCGGATAACTTACACCGTCAATGGTGTCCGCCACGATCGGACACGCCAGCGGTCCCCGGTAGGTATATCCGCCGGCGCTGCACCCATAAGCCCCGTAGTTCTGATCTGAATAAGAACTATTGAAATACGCATCGCTCTTTGACAGCCCGTTGGACTGGACCCACCCCTTCTGCGGGTCGCATATCGTGGTCTTCTGATTCCCACTCCCCGTTGTAGTTGTCTTGGTGCAATAATACGCATTGGTTAAGGAACAAGCCGTTATCGCCTGCATTTTCTCGATATCAGCCGGCGTCGCGGCAATCTCCATCGACCCGGAATTGTCCAGCAGAATCTCGACATTCAGATACGGCGCCGTCAGCGTGACGCTCATGCCGGACACCACCGTGAGCGGGATCGCGGCCACACCGGCAAGCGTAGCGAAATACGGCGTATACAGCGGATAAGCCGTCTCCGGAAACGACAACGCAGCCGAAAACGTTTCGCCAGTCTGCGTGATTACAATAGCGGGCTGGACAGCCATCGTCAGATTGCCAACGCTGCCGAACTCCGCCGCGAACCGTTTCTGCCCGGCACTCACCGCCGCCGCCTGGATCTGCGCAAGCGTGCTGCCGGGGGCGGCGATATACATCTGCGACGCCGTGGTCGCCGCGGCCATCGCAGCGGCATCCGCCGCCAGGTCCAGCTTCGTCTTGGCGGCCACCGCACCGCCGAAGTCAATGGCGAGCGCCACCAGCAGCATCATCGGCGGCAACGCCGCCGCGAATATCACCGCCGTGACTCCCGCGCGATCGCTCCGGAACCGCCGAAACAGGGCCATCATCATTGCCATTCGTCTCCAGGGACCGACTGTGCTCACGGACTGACCGCCGACCACGGGTAGCCCCCGCACCCGGAGGTTTGATCGCTCGATCCGGCCGGGTAATACTGCACCCAATCACTCGGAAGACCTGTGCGCGGCGAAAAATACGCCGATCGCATCATCAGCAGGTCGCCGGTGAAATACCGGAAGAACAACGGGCGGAAAGTGTAGTAAACATCCACGGCCAGCAGCGGTTGAGGCTGTTGAAGGTCGGTCGGTAATGTGGCGGACGATGCTCCGTCCCGATCAGCGACCCACGCAAGCGCATTGGCGCCACATTTACGCAGCGCCCCCGCCGTTCCCTGGAACTGGCCGCTCCAGGCAACATTCGCAATGTAGGCGCAGGAAGCTGTGCAGGCCTGGTTCTGTAAAGTCATGCTGATGGAGGTCACAACAACCGCGAACGACGTCGTTGCAGCCGTCACCGTGTCCGGCAGGTACGCATAGATCGCCGAAGCCGCGCGCTGGGTCTCCGCCTGGTTCAGGATGTTGGTGTTGATGTTGGCGTTGGTGTCACTCGTGGTCGCCGCCTGGTAGGTCGCGATCTGGGCAATCGCCAGCGCCGCCATGTTGAGCCGTTGCATGGTCAGGAAGGCCTCTGTCAGGTCATACAACCCAATGCAGGCGGTAATCATGATCGGCGCGACGATCGCGAACTCTAGCGCCGCGATCCCGTCGCGCAGCCCCCAAAGCCCGGAACAACCCGGCATCGCCACCCCACCCGGTGCGGTGGTGCTCACCAATCTGGCGCCGCGCCGCCTACTCATTGAGGTAAGCAGCCGTGCCAACCAGGCTGGTAACGTTCAGCGGCCAGATCGGAATGTCGGGTTTGTAGTAGGCATGCAACAACTGAAGGCTGCCGCGCACGCCGGGATTGACCGTCCCCGTCAACGCCGGCGCCGGCGCGATTGGAGTCTGCAGCGTGGTCACCGGTTGAAGCGTAACCACCACGTTGGCGCACGACAGGAAATTGCTCAGCATGGGACACAGGACCTGATCGACGAACAAGGTCTGCGCGGCCCCGTTCGCGATCGTCTGCTGCCCCGTCTGCATTTGCCGCGCCGCCTGTTTCACCGCGTAGTCCAGCGCCGTCTGGGCATAAAGCAGAAATCCAAGTTCGAACACGAACAGCAGCAGCCCCAGGAAAGCCGGCCCAATGATCGCGAATTCAACCGCCGTCGTCCCCGCCCGCGCTGACCTTCGGGCAGCCGGCGGCCGACCGGGCAGCGATTTCAGGCGCGGATGCGGCGTGAACAGTGGCAGGAGCCGTTTCATATCGCGAGATAATGCAGCGGAAATCTTAATCCTTGGTTAACAGCCGGTTGAGCCGCGCGCCCTGTGGCCGATCGACTCTCCTGCCCGGACTGAACTTCGTGCCTCTTTACTTTTTGCTAACCACGCCCGGTATACTTTTGCGCGATGCTACGATTAGGCTTCGTCGCCTTGCTGCTCTGCGCGACCCTGCAACCCGTCCGCGCGGCGGAACCAGACCCGTCCACGCTATGTGCGGATGCCGCCACGGTAGCCGAACGCAACTGGGGATTGCCTCAAGACATTATCCACGCCATCGGCCGGGTCGAAAGCGGCCGCTACGACCGCGCAACCGGGCGCACCTCAGCGTGGCCGTGGGCCGTGAACGCAGGTGGCAGCGGCAGTTTCTTCCCCACCAAGGGACAGGCGGTCCAGTTCGCGAGAACGATGCAACGGCAAGGCATCACGCTCATAGACGTCGGTTGCTTCCAAGTCGATCTGTTCTACCATCCGACGGCGTTCGCCAGCCTTGAGGAGGCATTCGAGCCCGCGGCCAACGCCGACTACGCCGCGCGCTTCCTGACGGCACTGCGCGCCCAGACCGGAGACTGGGCGTCGGCTATTGCCCGATATCACTCAGCGTCGGCGGCCGAGGGTGAATCCTATCGCCGGAAAGTAATGCAGCAACGACCAATAAACCAGATCATGTCAGCCGGCGAAACCCCGGTTCTCGATCATGCGGCATCGCGGCGGCTGGCCATGGTACCGAACGCCCGACAGGATCAATTCGTTGTTTTAATGTCAGAAGACGCTCGCGCGATCCATGTCTTTAGGCCTTCGAACCAACTCAAATAGTTGGCCACTTTAAACCATTAATTAACCTTCTCCCCTGCAAGATGCCGCCCGCCTGGTCTCAGGCCGCGACAAAATCCAGCCCCGAGGCTGCTCGGGAATGGGCCGATTTCACGCAGGGAGAGGGCTGATGTGTATTCGACTGCAACTCGTCCCGAAGTGCGGAGTGTGTGGCTCTAGGCAATACCTTCGATCCACAAACGAAAAGGACATCATCTATGCATGCTTACCTAAGATTATGGCTCGCCTTGAAGACCGATCGTCGCGCCGTGACCGCGCTGGAATACGGATTGATCGCTGCCTTGATCGGCGGCGTGATCATCGCTGGCGCGACCACACTCGGCACGGATATCAACGCACTGTTCGTGAAGATCGGCGGCCAGATCACTGCTGCCGGTGCCAAAAGCTAAGGCGTGATCCGACCAGGTGGATTCACCGGAACGGTGAATTACGCGATCAACCGAACAGCGAGAGCGGCGTCCGTGACCCGAGGCGAACGGAAACCGCTCTAGCCACCTCAGGGGCTGTATCGCGGTGCGCTGCAGCCCCTGCCGTTGGCTTTGGCGCCGATCGATGATGTTCGAAGCGGCGATGCCCCTGACGGCGTTCGCGGTTGCGGCACTCCTGCTGGCCGCCTCGCATGACATCGCCTTTCGCATAGTCCCGGATTGGGTTTCGGCAACATTGGCGATCGACGCCGTCCTGTTGCGCCTGCTGGATCACCACTTCATGACGGGCCTCGCCTGCGGCCTCGCGGTGTTCGCTCTCGCGGCAATCTGCTGGCGTCGGGGCTGGCTCGGCGGGGGTGACGTCAAGCTGCTGGGCGCTACCGCCGTACTGGTGCCGCCAGGTCTGGTTCCGGCCTACATCGCCGTTGTTTCGCTCGCCGGCGGTGTCCTGGCCCTGCTCTACCTCCTGCTCGAGCGGATCGTCCCGCTTCCCCGTCTGCGGCTCCATGCATCGCTGCTGCGGCGCATTCTGATCGTCGAATGCCGGCGCATTCGCCGCCGAACATCCCTCCCATACGCGACAGCCATCTCTGCCGCCGCGCTGCTGATGCTGTTCAAGGGCTAATTCATGCTGCTCAAACTTGCCTTGTTCGTCCTGATGGCGGCCGGCCTCGTGGGCTTCGGCGCCGTCGCCTGGCTCAGTACTCGCCCGCCGCCGGCACCCCCGGTGCTGACGGTCGAGGCGGTGCCCGTCGCGCCACCGGTACAGGTAGCCGTTCTGGTCGCGGCGCGCACTCTGCGCCCAGGTGCGCTGCTCAAGGCCGAGGATGTCACCACCGCCCTCGTGACCCAGTCCACGGCTCCCGAAGGCGCCCGCATCGACACCCCGGCCGCTCGCGCCGAACTGCTGGGTGCGATGCTTCGCCACACCGTCCTGACCAACGAAGTGCTGCTGCCGATCCACGTAATGCGCGCCGGCGACCGCGGATTTCTCGCGGCGGTGCTCGGCCCGGGCCTGCGCGCCGCAACGGTCGGCGTCGATTCCGTCACCGGAACCGCCGGGCTGATATGGCCGGGCGACCACGTCGATCTCATTCTGACCCAGACCCTGGACGACCCGGCCGCCCCGGCCGGCCGGCGCATCGCCGGGGAAACCGTGCTGCACAATGTCCGGGTGATCGCGATCGACCAGGAACTCATGCAGGGTGCGACCGCCGCCGCCGGCAGCAGCACCGGACAAACCCGAACCGTCACTCTCGAGGTCTCGCCCGACAACGCCGAGCGCGTCGCGGTCGCCACAAGGCTTGGACATCTCTCTCTGTCAGTCATCTCCGCCGATCCGTCAGAGGTCCCAAGAACGCCTGAAGTCGCCTCCGCCGTCGCCGCCCGCGCACCAATCACCTGGGGCGGCGATGTCTCACCCGCGCTTCAGGCTGGCCGCAAAGCCGATCCCAGTTCGGCCAGCATACGCCTGTACTTGGGCGGGGCAGAATTCCAAGGAGATCCACTTTTGATGACCAACCCAAAATGGGTCGCCTGCGTGTTCGCCGCGACATTGATCGCGACACCCGTGGGACCGGGAAATTCCGCGCCCGCGTCAACAGCCACGCAGGCCCCCCAGAACAGCCTGACGGTCGAAGCCGGCTCCGGCCGCGTTATCCAGCTTGGCGGCCCGGCGGCGAACCTCTTCGTCGCCGACCCCAAGGTCGCCGAGGCACGCCCCGCCAGCCCCACCAGCCTGTTCGTCTTTGGCCTCGCCGTGGGCCACACCACCATCGCCGCGATGGATAGCGCCGGACACTCGGTCGGCGTCTACCAGGTCGTCGTCGTGCCGTCATCCGCCGCCGCCGCCGCCGCCGGATCAGCGATCGGCCGCGCGCTGCCAGGCCAAACGGTTCGCTCCCTCGCGTCACCCGACGGGATTCAGATCACCGGCCATGTGGCCAATCCGGCGGAGGCCGAACGCGCCGAAGCAATGGCAAAATCGTACGTCGGCGATAAGCAGGTGGTCACCAACCAGCTTCAGGTCCAGGAGCAGGTTCAGGTCCTGCTGCGGGTGCGGATCATCGAGATGTCGCGCACGCTCACCCGCGACCTCGGTCTCAACTGGCAGAATCTGGCTGGCCGGATCGGCAACTTCGCCACCATCGGGCTGGCGACGCAGTTCCCGCTCGCGGACCTGACCAGCGGCGCGGCCGCACCCGTGGCGGGCTTTGCTTCTTTTCGTAAAACCAGCGTCGAGGCCATCGTCGACGCACTGGCGCAGGATCAACTCGTCCGCATCCTCGCCGAACCGAACCTGACGACCATCAGCGGTGAGCCGGCAAGCTTCCTGGTGGGGGGCGAATTTCCCGTCCCGGTGGCGCAGCAGCAGAACACCATTTCGGTCGAGTTCAAGCAGTTCGGCATTTCGCTCGCATTCGTCCCGACTGTCCTGGGCGGCGACCGCATCAACATGCACGTCCGGCCAGAGATCAGCCAACTGACCGATCAGGGCGCGGTTCAGTTATCCGCCGGTAACGCCAGTCTCGTTATTCCGGCGTTACAGGTGCGCCGCGCCGATACGACTGTCGAGCTCGGCAGCGGGCAAAGCTTCGCCATCGCCGGCCTGCTGTCCGACAGCGTCACCCACACCAGCAACGCCGTTCCGGGACTCGGCGAAATCCCGGGCGTCGGCGCGCTCTTCCGATCCGACAGCTTCAAACGACAGGAAACCGAGATCGTGATCCTCGTGACACCCTATATCGTCCGCCCGGTCAATGACGCCGCCGCCTTGCATAGCCCCGCCGACGGCTGGCACCCGCCCAACGACCTAGAGCGCATCCTGTTGCTGCGCCAAAGCGGGCGCCCATCCGCAAGCCCCGTCGCCCATATCAACGGCGACGCCGGATTCATCGTGCAATGAGCCACGTTATGCGCCTGACCGCCGCGGTCGGCCTGGCAGCGATGCTGCAGGCTTGCGCCATGACCGACCCGCTGCTGAACGAAAACGACTGGCACCCGACCGGCGCCAATGAGATGAACATAGCGGCTCAGGTGGCCAGGCCCGCCGACCTCGTGCATGGCCGAGCGGCTACCGGCGGCGCGGACGGCGAACTGGCCTCCGCCGCGGTCGCTCGCCTTCGTGCCGGCAAAGTCAAAAAATTGCCCGACAGCGGCCTCGCAACGGTGCAGATCCAGTCCACGCCAGGTGGCCCCTGATGCCTGACGACACCGCCACACATCCCGTCACGGATACGCCGGCTCCGGTATCTGGCCGCGGCGGACGGGTCCAGGTGCTTGCCTTCGTCGCCGACGCGGAAACCGAGGCAACACTGCGCGTCGGCATGCGCGCCGTCGGGCCCGAGGAAGTTATCGTCCATCGCGGCAACAGCCGCAGCGCGCTGGCTTCCATGCGGAAGATGCCCACCCCGCGGGTCCTCGTCGTGGACATCAGCGGCGACGAACAGCCGATGTCCGCGCTGCTCGCATTGTCCGAGGTGGTGGAACCGGACGTACGCGTGCTGGTGATCGGTGACCGCCAGGATGTCGACCTCTATCGCCAGCTTACCCGAACCCTCGGCGTGGCCGAATACCTGTACAAACCGCTGAACGCCGAGGTCGTGGCCCAGCATTTCGGGCCGTTCATCGGCCCGGCGGGAAGCACGGCGGCAGCCATGCAGGGCGGCCGCATCGTCGCCATAACCGGTGTCTGCGGCGGCGCCGGCGCCACCACACTCGCCGCCAATCTCGCCTGGCACCTGGCCACCGAGGTCAAGCGCCACACCGTGCTGCTCGACGCCGATCTCCACACCGGCACCGCCGCCATGCTGCTCGGGGCCAAGGCCGGTGGCGGATTGCGTCTGGCACTGGAATCGCCGAAGCGCGTCGACGACCTGTTCATGGAGCGCATCGCCGAACCCGCTTCCGACCGGCTTGCCGTGATCGCCGGTGAGGAAAAGCTGACCGAGCGGCCCGTGGTCGCCGAGGGCGCGGCACAACAACTGCTGCAAAGGCTGAGGCAGCGATACAACTACGTCATTCTCGATGTGCCCCTGGCACCAATCGCCTGGTACGGTGAACTGCTGGAAATGGCACGTCAGCGCGTGCTCGTCATGGAGCCGACCTTGCAGGCGGTCCGCGACGCCCTACGCAGCATGGCGCTGCCATCAGGATCTCAGCAGACCAGGCAGTCGCTGATCGTGCTCAACAAGGTCGATATGCCCGGTGCGATGACCCGCCATCAGGTCGAACTCGCGCTGCAGCACAAGGTGGACGTCGTGGTTCCCTACCTGCCGCGGATCGTTAATCACGCGGCCACCATGGGTACGCCGGCCGCCGCGCCCCGCAGCGGGTTCAGGTCGGCCCTCCATCAACTGGCGCAGGAAGTCGCCGCGGTTGGTTCGCTCGCCAGCCCGCCCGGAGTGTTGCACCGCCTGCTGGGCCGCGGACGTTGGCGATGACACCAAGCTTCGGCCGGCTTCGCCAGGAGCCCGCCGAACCGGCGGTGGAGCCAGAGGTCGCCGCCGTCATGCCCGTCGGGGTCCGCGCCGGCCCGTCGCAGACTATTACCGAACTGCGCAACCTTTGCCTGCTGCGCATCGATCCGGCGGCGGTCGCCGCGCTGCCGGCCGAACGGCTTGGGCCCGAAATGGAGCGCCTCGTCTCCGAAATCGCCACCGAGCGCCGCATTCAGCTCAATGGCCGCGAACAGCGCCAGGTCGCCAACGACCTCGTGCACGACATGCTCGGCCTCGGACCGTTACAGTCACTGATCGACGACGAAACCGTTAGCGATATCCTCGTCAACGGGCCAAACCGCGTTTTCGTCGAGCGCGCGGGGAAGGTCGCGCTGTCGGACATCCGCTTTCGCGATGCCTCGCACGTCGCCAACATCTGCCAGCGCATCGCCTCGTCCATCGGCCGCCGCGTCGATGAGAGCAGCCCGATGTGCGACGCAAGACTGGCGGACGGTTCGCGGGTCAACATCGTGTTCACCCCCCTGGCACTCGATGGGCCGTATATCTCAATCCGTAAATTCACCAGGAAGCCACTCGATTTCAGCCGCCTCGTGGCGGGTGGGTCCTGTTCGGCGGAACTGGCACGGGTGCTGGAATTGGCCGGTCAGGCGCGCCTTAACATCATCATCTCGGGCGGCACCGGGTCCGGCAAGACCACGCTGATGAATGCGATCAGTCGCACGATCGACCATGCCGAGCGTATAGTCACGATCGAGGATGCGGCCGAACTGCAGTTGCAGCAGCCGCACGTGGTGCGACTGGAAACCCGCCCGCCCAGCCTGGAGGGGCGAGGGGAGGTGACCCAGCGCGACCTGGTTCGGAATGCGCTGCGCATGCGTCCCGACCGCATCATTGTCGGCGAGGTTCGCGCCGCCGAAGCCTTCGACATGCTGCAGGCCATGAACACCGGCCACGACGGCAGCATGTCCACGGTGCATGCGAACACCACGCGGGATGCCATCAGCCGCATCGAGAACATGGTGCAGATGGGCAACATGGGATTGCCGCTGCGCGCCATTCGGACCCAGATAATCGGTGCCGTCGATCTGATCGTTCAGGTCGAGCGCCATCGCGATGGCAAGCGGCGCATTTCACAGGTTACCGACGTGATCGGCATGGAGGGCGACGTCGTCACGCTGAACGATATCTTCCGGCTGGAAATTAACGGCGAAAACTCGAAAGGCCAACTCCTCACCCGCTACAAGATCAATCGCGCCCGCCCAAGTTTCCACGAACGCCTGGCCTACTTCCAACTGGACCGTGCGTGGACGGCCGCCCTCGACCAAGCCTTCTCCGAATGAATTTCCAACTCGTCCAGTTGCTGCTCGCCTCGTGCGTCTGCCTGGTCATCCTGTCGGCCTGTTCGCTCCTGCTGGTGCGCGACCAGAAGCTCATCCGTCAGCGCACCCAGCGTATCGACCGCGCCGTGGGTGCATATCGCGCGTCGCAATCCCCCGCCCTGTCGAACGGCTACCGCCTGGACCTGGCGCTACAGGGGGCAACCCTGGCCAGCCGGGCGATGACCTTCATGCGCTACGACCCGGCTCATCAGGCGGCACATCCGGTCACCCCGATTGTTCTTGTCCTTGTCGCCATCGTTCCCGCGACAGTGTGCGCGTACATCTTCGCCGGGTTCGCCGGCCCAGTCGGATGGTCCGTTCTGCCCGTGGCCTGCCTGCTGATCTGCCGCTGGTTTTACGGCTGGTGTGAGGAGCGTCTGGTCTCCACGCTCTTCCGGCAGTTCCCCGATGCACTGGCAATGATCGTCCGCGCCGTCCGGGTGGGGCTGCCGATGGTCGAGGCGCTGCGGGTCGTTGCGCGGGAGAACCCGGATCCCACCGCCCGCGAATTCGCTGTGCTGGTGGCCCAGACGTCGATCGGCGTGCCTCTGGAAGATGCCCTGCGGGAGATGGCGGGGCGCAATCAGCTGCCGGAATACCGCTTCTTCGCGACCGCGTTGTCATTGCAGAGCCAGACCGGCGGCGGCCTCGCCGAAACGCTGGAAAACCTCGCCGACACCATCCGTAAGCGCGTTGCGGCAAAGTTGCGCGGGCGAGCGCTGGCGGCCGAGGCACGCATGAGTTCCTACATTCTCGGTGCGCTTCCGCTGGTCACCGGAACCCTGTTGCTGCTGACGAACCCTACTTACATGCAGGTTATGTTCACCGATCCGTCCGGCCGCAAGCTGCTGCTGGTCGCCGCCGGCTTGCTGTCGATGGGTGCTTTCAGCATGCGGACACTGATCCGCAAGAGCCTGTCCTGATGCCTCCCGGTCTGCTCTACATCTTCGCCGGCCTTTGCTTCGGAATGATCGGGGCGGGGTTTTGGCTGCTGCGGGCGATGGCTCTGCAGGAGGCGCGGAACCAACGTATGGCGGCCGTTCAGCGCGCAGCCAACGGCAATCCGCCGGAAGCCATCGAGGATAAGGCCAGCTTGCCGCTGCGTGCTGTCGCCGGTCTCGGAGCGCTGCTGTCAGGCAGCGGCATATTGTCCGCGGCTACCCTGGCGGAGCTGAGGCAGACCTTGATCCTGGCCGGAATGCGCCAGCGCAACGGACTTGCACTCTTCATCGGCGGCAAGATCCTGCTGCTCGGATCGCTGCCGATGACGGCCTATGCCGCGCTGCATGGCACATCCGTTTCACCCCCGATGCGGCTGGTCATGATCGGGACAAGCGCCATTGTCGGCCTGCTGCTGCCGGACTTCATCGTACGGAGCAGACGGAAGACCTACTTGAAGGCGGTCGACCGGGGTCTGCCCGATGCCTTGGACATGCTCGTCATCTGTAGTGAGGCAGGCCTCGGACTCGAGGCCGGGCTTGAGCGGGTGGCGACCGAAATTGAACCCGCCCATCCCGCGATCGCCGCTGAAATCAAGCTCACTTGCGGCGAACTGCGCGTTCTCGCCGACCGCCGCACCGCGCTGACCAACATGGGCCTGCGGACCGGCCTGGAAACGCTGAAGCGCCTCGGCGGCACGCTGATCCAGACCATGCAGTACGGCACCCCGCTCAGCCAGGCATTGCGGACACTTTCGGCCGAAATGCGCTACGAAATGCTGATGCGCTTCGAGGCGCGGGCAGCACGGCTGCCGGTGCTTCTCACCGTGCCCATGATCCTCTTCATCCTGCCGTGCATCTTCATCGTCGTCGGCGGCCCCGCTGGCCTCACCGTCGCCCGAACATTCATCCACAAATAGGCTTGCGCGCGCTGACAGCCCACATCAACCGACAGGTATGCAAAATGCGTCCCGCCCTGCTGCTCTCATTGCTGCTGCTGGCTTGCTGCAACGGCAACCGCGACAACTCGTTCTCCTCCCAGCCCCCCGGCCTCGACATCGCCGATGTGGCGCTGGTCAACGGCGCACCGGAAACAGCGCTTCGCATCGCCCAGCAGGCGCTCGCCGCGAACCCGCGCAACGTTCCCGCACTGTTGCGGGCAGGAAGCGCCCAGGCAGCCCTCGGTCAGCCTGATCAGGCGGCCCGCACCTTCTTGAAGGCCCTGGCCGTTGATCAGGACAACAACGACGCCGCCCTCGGGCTCGGACGCATCAAACTCGCGGCCGATCCCGCCGCCGCCGCTGATATCTTTCTCCGCATCACTACCCGCGACCCTGGCAACGTCCCCGCCCTTATCGACCTCGGTGTCGCCACCGACCTGCTCGGCCACCACAATGAGGCCCAGCGTCATTATCGCAGCGCTCTCGCGATCGAGCCCGAACGCCTGGCCGCCAAGGTCAATCTTGCCTTGTCGCTCGCGCTGTCAGGCGATCCGCAACAGGCTCTCCAAATCCTGCGGCCACTGGCCGCCGGACCGGAAACGTCGCCGCGGATACGTCAGGATCTCGCCGTGGCCGTCGCGCTCGAGGGTGACAGCGCCGAAGCGGCATCAATCCTGCACCGCGACATCCCGCAGCCGGAGGTCTCCGCCACGATCGCCGGCTACCGCCTGCTGCAAGCCGGGCGGTAGCAGCACATCCGTCACCCCCAGCTTGTCACACCGGCCGTACGTGCGCGGCGCACCACGAACCATACCCACGCAAGTTGCGGCAGCGCGGTGATGAACGGCACCTCCGGCTTGTAGTCAGACGGCACCGCGATGAACAACAGGCAGCACGCGCCCCCGAACACGGCGAATGCCCAGTGCACCAGCGTGACCGTGACCGCCGCCATCCCCGATCGTTGTGCCACCTGGTAAAGGTGCCCGCGATGCGGCTGAGTCAGCGCTTCCCCCGCGATCCCCCGGCGCACCAAGGTGAAGGCCACGTCGAACAACACACCCGACAGCAGCATCGGCACCAGCAGGAACGACAGTTCAACGCCGTCGAACCGGCTGGCGACCACCGCGAGCACCGCCAGCATGAACCCGCAGAACTGGCTGCCCACATCGCCCATGAAGATGCGCGCCCTGGGGAAGTTGAACGGCAGGAATCCGGCAAGTCCAGCCGCGAGCAGGCCCGCCGCCGCATACGCGAACCAGCCGCCATGCTGCTCGGCAATGAACACGATGAACAGGCATGCGATCAGTCCGACACCGCTGGCCAGCCCGTTCAGCCCGTCAATGAAATTCATCGCATTCGTGGTGAACAGCAGCCACACCATCGTCGCCACGACCCCGACCCATACATAAGGCTGAGGCCCCAGATACGGAAATCGGAAGTCGGTCACATACAGACCGCTACTGACCGCGACCAGCGCCGCGAGCACTTGTGCCCCCAGCTTGACGGTGAATGGCCAGTCGAACAGGTCATCCAGGAAGGCAACCACGGCGATGGCAACCGACGCCTCGATCACTCCGAGAAAGTACGGGTCCGCAAGCCGGGCGAAGGCGGCAAACCGGTACAGCACCGCGATGCCCACCAGGAATGTCAGCACCACCCCGACGCCGCCGCCTTTGGGGATCGGACGGTCGTGCGCCTTGCGCGCCTGCGGCGTGTCCATGATTCGGGCGGCGATCATGCCACGTACGGTCACGGCGGATAGCAGCATCAAAAGTGCGGCAAAGCCCAGATGGCGAAGAACAGCGGCAAGGGACATACGGCGATCCGGTCAGCAGTGCAGGCCAGGGCCCGCGCTCTACCCGCCCCCTGTCACGGCAAAGGCACGGCCCGCGGACCTTGTCGCGGCCGGGTATAGGGGTTTCTCGCCGAACCGGCTACGCCGCCGCCCGCCGACAGCGCTTAGCGGGCGCGGCGGTCCACCACGCCCGCCCCAGCCCTACCGGCTGAAGCCTTGCAGTTCATCCTTCGCCCAGGCGATCGACTGCTTGATCGTCTGCCCAGCCTTCAGGCGCGAAACCATCCCCGCCTGGATCCCGCGGTTCCACATCTGCACCGCGATCTCCGGCGGACCGGAGGACCCGGGAATGTAATACTCCGCGTCATGCCACGGACGGAGCGGGTAGTTGTAGATGGTGCCCTTCGGCGGCTCCACCTCTTCCCAGATCTTCAGGTCCGACATCGACATGAACGGCGGGATGTCGTAGCCGGCGACCGGAGCAGCCAGCGTCTCCACCTGTTCACGCTGCGACAGGTATTCGATCAGTTCCTTCGCCGCCGATTTGTTCTGGGCGAACTTCCAGATCCCCCAGAAATACAGCCGATGCGGCACCTTGCGTCCCTTGATGCCCTTGGGATTCGGGAACGTCCAGCAATCGGCCGCGACCTGCGGGGCATCCCGCTTCGCCACCGCCCACGCCGACGGCGGATTCCAGATCAACGCCGCCTTGCCCGAGATCAGCGCGCGGTTGTTCGATGCGTCATCCCAACTCACCGTATCGGCCGGCATGAACTCGGTCATCTTCTTGCAGTATTCCATGCAGGCCATGACCGAATCGGTATCCGTGGTGATATTTCCCTTGGCGTCCACCAAATCCGCCCCGAACGCGCCAAACGTCGCCCCCCACGTCTGGTTGGCATCGGTGCTGCCCGAACCGCAGCCAAACCCGATGGGCAGGCCAGCCTTGAACAACGCCTCCGCCATCTTCAACTGCGTGTCATACGTCCAGTCCTTGGCTGCGTCCGGCGTGGACTTTTCAGCCGGATACCATTTCTGCACGTCGATCCCGGCATGCTGCTTCAGCAGGCTGATCCGCGCGCAACTGGTCAACGGCGCCGAACCCCATCCAACGGGAACCGCCATCCACTTGCCGTCCGCCTTGCCGAGATACTCCGCGGCATGGCTGGTGGGGCCATACTTGGCCATCAGCGACTTCATCACGTCGTCCACCGGGTCCAGGCTGTCGCCGAACTCGTGCACCGTCCACTGGTCGAACGCATACACATCGTGGCCGGTCTTGGCCTGCGCCTCCGCCGCCATGGTGATGTTGATCTTGTTGCCGATGGCGGTCAGGAAATCGAGCTCCACATCGACCTTGTTCTTGACGCCCCAGTCCTCCACCAGCTTGCGCATCACCGGACCGCCCGTCGGCACCCAGTGGTCCCACAGCGCCAGCTTCAGCTTGCCGGCGGCCCCGGCGGTGCGAATGTGAACCAGCGGCAAGGCCGCCGCGGCGGCGCCGAGACGAAGTGTATTGCGGCGTGTGACACGTGTCCTCATTATTGTAAGGCCTCCCCGTTCGGCCACCATTGTTGCTGGCCTGAATTTTTATTGGCGGGAGTATTAACCAGCTACGCGTCAGGAACAAGATAGGTGCTGCCCGGTCAACTCAGGTCAATGACGGTTTATCCTGCATGATGGCGCATCGTTCACCGTCGGCATCCGCATGATCCAGGTGACCCGGACATTGTCGATCGACCAGCGCGCGGTGCGGGAAACGTTCATCCGCGCCTCCGGTCCCGGCGGCCAGAACGTCAACAAGCTGGAAACGGCCGTGCAACTCCGCCTGTCCCTTGATCAGGCCGGCCTGCCGCCGCCAGTCAGAGCCCGGCTGGAGAAACTTGCCGGGCGGCGGCTGACGCTCGATGGGGATATCCTCATCACCTCTCAGCAGCACCGCACGCAGGAGCGCAACCGCGCGGAGGCCATGAACGCCCTGATCGCCCTGGTCCGCAAGGCCGCGATTGCCCCGATCCGCAGGCTGGCCACAAAGCCAAGTTACGGATCCAAGCTGCGGCGGCTCGATGAAAAGGCCCACCGCGGCCGGATCAAGCGTGGCCGCAGCGCCGGGTCCGATACCGAGTGACGCAGCCCCGACGCCCCGCCGGAACCGCCGGCTTCACCTCAGCAGCGACCGCCCGATCAGCATGATCGCCAACGCCGACAGGCTGACCAGCGCGACCTGCCGGTGATGCCTGGGCTTGGCCCGGAAGAACGCCCAGGTCCCGATACGGGAGCCACCGAACAACACCGGAACCGAGGCTACCGTCCAGATCAGGATGTCGCGCGTGATCAGCCCCCTTACCGTCATCGGCACGAACGAAACAAAACCGGACAGCATGAAATAGACAATGGCCGTCGCCCGCATGCGCGCCGCGCTGTGCCCGATCGCCAGCAGGTAGACAATCACCGGCGGACCGCCCATCGACGCCAGTCCGCTGATCACACCTGAAACCAGTCCGACCGCGAAGCTGATCAACCGCGACGGGTTCGGCGGCAACCTGGCCCCGCGGTGGATCAGCCATACGGAGAACGCAATCACCGCGCCGATCACCATCCGCACCGGGTTGGGCGGCAGTTCGGTCAGGATCACCAGGCCGATCGGAACGCCAATGATCAGCCCCGGCAGCAGCAGCCATACCGCCCGCCAGTCGCAATCGGGCCACGCGGCACGCAGCCCGCCAACACCGATGATGACCTGCAGGGTCACCACCAGCGGGACAACCTCCGCCGGCGGCAGCGCCAGGCTCAGCAGCGGCACCGCCGCCAAGCCGAACCCAAAACCGGTGAAGCCGCGCAGGACAGAGGCCAACGTCACGCCGACCATGGTGACAATCAGGCTGGAAAGCATTGATTCCGCATGTTTTCCGCTCCGCCAAAAGAGCCTCGCAGAATTCGTCCATTCGGCGCCCCGGTCAATCGCTGCCCACTCCGCCAAATCAAGGGTTGTCATGACAGAAGAAAGCAAGCATCTTGCTTGTGATGATGTCACGGATGACTGAAATCGACACGAATAAGTGCCGCAATTTCACCGCTATGGTGGATTATTCTGCCACAATGCTGGTCATTCTGACCACATGGACAGGGCATTATTGTACCTGATTACACAGTGCAACGGGTGTTTACGACTTGTTAACCGTTCGTCCCTATTTCGTGAGGCATGATGAAGAAACTGTTCGCTGTCGCTTTCATCGCGACGTCCACATTACTGGCAAACGCCTCTGGCGCCGCCCTCGCTCGCGGCACCACCCAAGGTCAAGAGCCCCTGAACCTGGCACCCGGCAATTCCTCCGCCTGGATCGGTCAATCCGGCACCGCTTCCTACTACGGACCCGCCTACCATGGCCGCCGTTCGGCCAGCGGGACCCGCTTCGACCAGATGGCGATGACCGCCGCTCACCCCTGGCTACCCTTCGGCACCAAGGTCAAGGTAACCCTGGCGGGGACCGCCCGCACCGTAACTGTCACCATTACCGACCGCATCTATTCCAGCCGGCGCATCCTCGATCTCTCCGTCGCCGCCGCCCGCCAACTCGGAATGATCAACCGCGGCATCGCCCAGGTGTCGCTCGTTCCCGTCTGACAAAGCCCTCCAACCCGTCGGGTGCGCCGTCGTCACTCCAGCCGGAACCTCCGGAGCGTGAGGCCCAAATCCATGCCAGCGCGCCCGGCGACTGTTAAAAGTATAAAGAACCGCCTGAAATGGTTTATGCCATTACCAGGAGGGACGCAGAATGTTCAGGGACTGCCACGGGTTAGCGCTGACCACCGTCTCGGAAGCGGCCGCCGCCGCGTTCGATCATGCGATTAACGGCTACCTCGGCTACCGCGCCGACATGGTCGCCCGCATGGACGCCCTCCTCGCGGCCGATCCGGATTTTGCCCTCGCCCATACCCTCAAGGGCTATCTGTTCCTCATGGGATTCCGCGCCGACGCCGTCGCCCCGGCCCGCGCTGCCCTGGGCGAAGCCAAGCGCTGCCGCGGAACAGCGCGGGAGAACGCCCACGCCGAAGCCCTTTCACGCTGGATCGACGGCGATCCCGAAGCCGCCGTCGCGGTGTGGGACCAGATACTGCTCGACCACCCACACGACATCCTCGCCTTCCGGCTGGCTCATTTCGTGAACTTCTGGTCCGGCCGGCCAGAGGCGATGCTCGCTTCGGTCCGCTCGGTCGAGCGCCACTGGAGCCCGGCAATGCCCGCTTTCGGGTCGATCCTGGCCTGCCGATGCTTCGCCCATGAGGAATGCGGCTATTACGTCGAAGCCGAACACGCCGGGCGCGAAGCAGTGCGCCGCGACCCTACTGATCTTTGGGCAGCCCATGGCGTGGCCCATGTCCTCGAAATGACCGGACGCCGGCTGGAAGGCGTCGCCTGGGTCGAAACCCTGGAGTCTCGCTGGGACGGCGCCAACAACCTGAAGCACCATCTGTGGTGGCATCAGGCCATGTATCATCTGGAACTCGGTGACTTCGCCAAGGTGCTGGCGCTGTACGATGCCGGATTCCGCGACCTCGGCTCGCCGCTGACCGGCGCGGCCCCCGATCTCTACATCGACGTGCAAAACGCCGCCTCGATGCTGTTTCGCCTGGGCCGGCACGGGATCGATGTCGCTGATCGCTGGACGGAAATCGCCGACAAGGCGGAACGGCAGATCGGCGACTGCCAGTCCGCCTTCACGCTGCCTCACTGGATGATGGCCCTCGCCGCCACCGGGCGTGAATTGGCAGCCCATTCCATGCTGCAGGCAATGCGCGACTTCGCCAACGGCAAACAGCCGATCGCGCGGCTGGTAAAGCAGGTCGCCTTGCCGGTAACCGAGGCCGCCTTGGCGAACGGGCAGGGCAGGCACCGCGATGCCGTCACCCTGATGCGCCCGGTGATCGGCGAGATGTACCGCATGGGCGGCAGTCACGCGCAGCAGGATGTGCTGGAACAGATGTTCCTCGATTCCGCCATGAAGGCTGGAACGGAGGACGATGTCGATCTGGTAATCGAACGGGTCGCCGGCCGATATCCCATTTCACCGGAGTTCCGGCGCGGCTACGCGATGGGTGTCCGTTAATTCACCGCCCCGGCTGTTCACCGCCCGGCCGTTCACCACCCGCCCGTTCACCACCCGCCCGTTCACCGCCCGCCCGTTCACCGCCCGCCCGTTCACCACCGGTGGAAGCACAACTGCCACCAGCCTTGATCAAGCCAACCCATATCGGGCCACCCGGCATCGATGCGGTCGGCGCCCAACCCGCAGCGACAAATCGGGCTCGTATTGCGCGCGATACGAGCCATGTTAACCAATCATCAATCATCGTCGGGCTATATCGGGTACATTTAACGAGGAATGTGCCTTGTCACTCGCAACCCGCCTCGCCAGTGCGTCAATTCGCGCTAAGATCGTCGCGTCATTCCTGACCATCCTCGTCCTGCTCACGGGGCTCGGTTTCAGCGCGCTGCAGCGTTCCGGTGCGCTTAAAAGCGCGGTCGACGATCTTACCGGTAACTATGCACTCGCCGTTCCCTACCTGGACGAAATGCGTGTCGCCGCCGCCTCGCATCGCGGCGTCATTGCGCGGGAGCTATTGCAGTTTGATGACAAGGCCGCACGTCAGGCCGCCACGCGGACGCTGGCGAAGCTGGTGGCGACTTATGAGGAAAATGCGAAAGGATATGAGCAGGCGCTGGATCCGGGCGCGGAAACGACGATGTATGCGGAGGACAAGGCAGCCTGGAATGCCTATTTGGCGGTATCCCAGCATGTCCACGAAATAATGGATGCCGGCAAGGCCGCCGAGGCAACCACTTATGCATTCGCCAGTCTGACGCCTGCCGCCAACCGCTTCGGGTCCGCGATTGGCGCCAGCATGAATTATAATATTGCTGCAATCAAAAGGATAACCTTGGAGATTGGCGAGGCCTATGCGGCCGGCCGGTTGCTTATCGTCAGCCTCATTGTGTTCGCCGTGGCGGTCGCTGTCGTCGCCGGCATCTTCCTTGTCCGCTCGATCGCCGCGCCGGTCAGGCTGATGACCGAGGCGATGCGGCAACTCGCCGCCCGCAACATGGCGATCGACATCCCGGCCCGGGGCCGCACCGATGAGATCGGACTAATGGCCGATGCGGTACAGGTGTTCAAGGATGCCATGGTCACCGCCGAGCGGCTCGCGGCTGAACAAGCAGCCGAACGCGCCACAAGGGAAAATCGGGCAACCCGTCTGGAGCAAACGGTGGCCTCGTTCGAAGTGAATGCTCACGAAATGGCCGCACTGCTGTCCGCCGGCTCCACCAGCCTCGAGACCACAGCGCGCGCCATGACCACCAGTGTGGATCGGACAAACCAACAGGCCTCTGCCGTCGCCTCTGCGGCGGAGCAGGCCGGAGCCGGCGCACAAACGGTTGCCGTGGCGACCGAGGAATTGACCTCGTCGATTAACGAGATCAGCCGTCAGGTGGCGCAATCAGCCAAGATGGCCGCGCTCGCGGTAAAGGACGCGCAACGCACCAATACCATCGTCTCCGCCCTCGCCGAGGGCGCCGACAAGATCGGCAACGTCGTCGGCCTGATTACCAACATCGCCGGGCAGACCAATCTGCTCGCGCTTAACGCTACGATCGAGGCGGCGCGTGCCGGTGAAGCCGGCAAGGGCTTCGCGGTGGTCGCGTCCGAGGTCAAGAGCCTCGCCAGTCAGACCGGCCGCGCCACCGAGGAAATCGGCACCCAGATCACCCAGATCCAGGCCGCCACGAAGGCCGCCGTCGAGGCCATCAAGGCCATCGCCGTCAGCATCGAGGAAGTCAGCTCAATTGCCACCAGCATCGCCTCCGCGGTCGAGCAACAAGGCGCCGCTACCGCCGAGATCGCCCGCAACGTCCAGCAGACCGCCACGGCCGCGCTCGATGTCACCACCAATATCGGTGGCGTCGGCAGGTCCGCCAACGACAGCAGCGCCGCCGCCGGTCAGGTACTCGAATGCCGCCGAAGATCTGTCGAAACATGCCGAACGCCTGTCAAACGAGGTCGATACATTCGTTGCCGGCGTCCGGGCGGCCTGATCGCACCGGATAAAAATTAGGAAAATCACCTAATACTTTACAAAGCAGAAATGCGACGTGTTAGGAAAAGAGGGACAGGATCTCGACGGAACGTGTGAGGACGAGGAGACCTTTCAGTTCATGAAGGCCCGTCCGGATGCGGTGGAGCGGGGGTTAAGGGTTCTGGAACATTCGGCTCGCCTTTCAGAGGGCCACAGTTCTGGCGACGCTCTATTATGCGGGCAAATATATCTGGCAATGAAATTTGCGGACCTACCACTTGAGCGTTTCGATAATTCCGAAGCTCCTCAATTCTGACCGCGAGCCAAAAGAACCGATTAGCTGCCCCTACAACGTCATGTGCAGACAATCCGGGCCATTGATCGACGGGTTCCTTGCGCCTTCTCGAAATATCGAGTGAAGATGCCACCAAACGCGCTTGATGCACCCAAGTGCCATCTTTTTGTTTGCGTCCAGGACCCTGGACCTCTCCATGCGCAATTCTGTTACGGGTTTCTTTGGCTCTACCAACCGCTAGCATAACCGACGCCCATTCTGATTTTAGGTCATGAATTGTATATCCGTCCCAGCGCAGCCTCACGATGGTGTCTACTATCTTGAAGCGGGTTTCCGTATTGCTTGGCGCGAAGTAGATGTGGAGCGCCTCATGCTGATCCGTCCACCCGAGGAGCGATTTGAGCAAAGACGCCATCGCGTTTTCCACTCGGCCCCAGGTAACGCTTGCCTTGGCAATGGCGTCGTACATGGGCTGGAAACTAAATTCGTCTGACACCTCTAGCTCTCCCGTCTTGCGGACAGATATTGCGAGAAGTCCCGCCGGTAAGATAGGCATGACCTATGCTTATGACATCTAGTCCGCTTGTAAAACATATGTCTAGGAAAAATTACTTGACAACTCGTTGCAAAAAAGGATAAATTCCGCCTCGCGTCATCATCGTAAAGCCCCATGACCACAAACAAATCGGGCGCCGGGATCTTTCTCGACGTCATAATCGCTCACCTCGCGCCAATGTTCTTGTTTGCCGCCAATGGCGACACCGCCCTCGCGAGGGCCGCGGCGATCGAAACCGTCGAGACCTATCAAGCGCGAAACCAGCCGGACCTGCTTTCCATTGCCCAAATGGTCGCCTTCGGCTTGGCCGCCCTCGGCTCACTCAGTCTCGCGATGGCGGACGACATCTCCACCTCCATGACGCTCCGGCTTCGCGCCAACGCCGTCGCATCAAGCCGCGCCGGGGAAGCCTGTCGCCGCGCCTTGGCCCAGCAGGCACCCGTTCGCCCCCGCCCGGAACCGGCCACCTCCGATGAGGATTTGTCCGAAGTATTCTCGATCGCCGCAGCGCAGCAGGTGCGGCAACATCGCGCGGAAACCGCGGCACCTGCCATCGCTCCGGCCCCGCCGGCTACAGGTCAGGATCGCGAACGCCGCAATGAATGGGCCGCTGCATTGGCCGATGTCGCGGCCGAAGTCAGCGCAAGCCTCTCCGCCCTGTCGCCCGAGGATCGCCGCCTCGCATCCGCCCAAGCCGCCGCTTTGTTCGGCGGCCCCAGCGCAACCAGCCACACGCACCCGGTCCCAAGCGGCCCAACCTGAACGCGCTCGCTAACCCCCGGCTTCCAGTTCATCGATAAAGCCGGAGATCACGTCCAGGCCTTTGTTCCAGAACGCCGGATCGGACGCATCCAGCCCGAATGGGGCCAGCAACTCCTTGTGCCGCTTGGTGCCGCCGGCCTTCAGCATCTCCAGATACTTCGCCTGGAAGCCAGGATGCCCCGACTGGAACACCGAGTACAGCGCATTCACCAGGCAATCACCGAAGGCATACGCATAGACATAGAACGGCGAGTGGATGAAGTGCGGCACATACGACCAGAACACATTGTATTCCGGCGTGAATTCGAACGCCGGCCCAAGGCTCTCGGTCTGCACCTGCATCCACAGTTCGCCGATCCGCTCCGGCAGCAACTCGCCTGACCGCCGCTCGTCGTGCAGCAGCGTTTCGAACTGGTAGAAGGCCACCTGGCGCACCACCGTGTTCAGCATATCCTCGGTCTTCGCCGCCAGCATGATCCGCCGTCGCGCCGGGCTTGCCGTGTCGAGCAACGACCGGAACGTCAGCATCTCGCCGAACACGCTCGCGGTTTCCGCCAGGGTAAGCGGCGTGTGCGACATCAGCGTGCCCTGCGGTCCGGCCAGCACCTGGTGCACCCCGTGCCCCAGTTCATGCGCCAGCGTCATCACGTCCCGCGTCTTGCCGTGATAGTTCAGCAGCAAATACGGATGCACGCTCGGTACTGTCGGATGCGCGAACGCTCCACCCGACTTGCCCGGCTTCAACCGCGCGTCGATCCACGGCTGGTCGAAAAACCGCCTGCCGACGCCGGCCAGTTCAGGGCTGAACGCGTTATAGGCGTTCAGCACCTGCTTGGCCGCCTCGGGCCACGTGATCAGTTGATCGTCGTCGTTCGGCAACGGCGCATTGCGGTCCCAGTGCTGCAGCTTCGGCAGGCCGAGCCACTTGGCCTTCATCTGGTAATACCGGTGCGACAGCCTGGGATACGATCCGCGCACCGCCGTCGTCAGCGCATCGACGACCTCGTCCTCCACCATGTTCGCCCGGTTTCGATGACTGGTGGGGCGGGCGTGATGCCGCCAGGTGTCCTCGATCTCCTTGTCCTTGGCCAAGGTGTTCGTGATCAGCGAGAACAGCCGGATATTTTCGCCGAACGCCTTGCCGACCGCCTTGCCGGCGGCCTCCCGCACCGAACGGTCGCGGTCCGACAGCTTGTTCAGCGTGTCGCTGACCGTCAGGGTCTCGCCGTTCAGGTCGATCCGCATCGCCGCGACCGTCTCATCGAACAGCCGCACCCACGCACCGTTGGCCGTCAGGTCACGCTCATGCGTCAGCTTTTCCAGTTCGTCCGACAGTTGATGCGGCCGGAACACCCGAAGATCGCGCAGCCATGGCCGATATCGGGCCAACGCCTCATCCAGGAACTTCGCCTCCAGCACCGTGTCGTCCAGCCGGTTCAACTCCAGCGTAAAGAAGATCAGTTCGCTGCCGATCGTGGTTACCCGCTCGTTCACCGTCTGGTAGAAGCGCCCTATCGCCGGGTCGTTGGAATTGCCGGCGAACAGCAGTTGCGCGTACGAAGCGACACGGCCCAATACTTCCTGGATCTGCTCGTACTCGCCGATCGCACCAGCCAGTTCGGCGCCCGACCGCTGCGCCAGTTTCCCGGCCTGAACCTGCGCGAAGGCTTTGGCGGTCTGTTCCGCCTGCGTCAGGTCAGCCATCACCTTGGGATCATCCGGCGACGCGTAAAGATCCGACAGATCCCAAACGGGCAACTCATCGGCGGGCGATTGACCGGCCTGGGCGGTGCTGGCGTCGTTCATCGTGGATTTCGTGTCCTGGCCTGCTGCATCGATCCGACATGTAAGCTACGAAGGACCAACCTCAAAGGGCAGAACACCCAGTCACTCCAACATCCCAGCCGTCCTGACGTGCCTGATACCGGAGGATCCGTGCAAAGCTACCCAACCTGGCCGAACCTGGCCTCGATGATGTTCGCCCTGGCACGCGGGTGGCCCGACAAGCCCATGCTGCGGACCTGGCGCGACGGCAAATGGCAGTCGCTCACCTGGGGACAGTTCGGCCACCTTGCGGCCGCATGCGCACGCAACCTGCGCGCCGTCGGCATCTCGGCTGGCGACCGGGTGGTCCTGTGCATGGAAAACCGGCCGGAGTTCCCGATCGCCGAGACCGCGTTGATGGCAATCCGCGCGGTGCCGGTTCCGGCCTACACAACCAACACGATCGAGGACCACGCGCACATGCTGCGCGACTCGGCGCCCGCGCGGTGATCGTGTCGTCGGTCCTGCTGGCCGAGCGGTTGCGCAAGGCCGCGGCGAATTCCGGCGGGCTGGACCTGCTGGTCGTCCTGGATGCCTTGCCGGACACCACGGCCACCGGAGAAATACAATGGCACGACCTGATCCGGGACAGCCGGCAACCGGTCGACGACATCGCCGCCGAGGCGGCCGAAATCCCAGCCACCGCACTGGCCTGCCTGATCTACACGTCCGGCACCGGCGGCGCGCCGCGCGGCGTCATGCTCCCTCACCGCTGCATCCTCTCCAACTGCGCCGGCGCCTTCGAACTGGTCCGTCCGCTCCGTCTGAAAGATGAGACCTACCTGTCGTACCTGCCGCTGTCGCACGCCTATGAACATACCGTTGGACAATTCTTCCTGCTCAGCCTCGGCACCGAGGTCGTCTATGCCCGCGGCGTCGAAAATCTGGCCGCCGATATGCTGTCGGTCCGTCCCACGATCCTGACCGCCGTGCCGCGCGTGCTGGAGGTCATCCGCCAGCGCGTCCTGGCCCAGGTGGCACGCGAAAAGCCATCCCGCCAACGCCTGTTCCAGTTGGCGCTGACGATCGGCCTGAAGCGCGTGGACGGCATCCCGCTGACGCTGTGGGAGCAACTGCTGGACCCGTTTCTCGACAGGCTCGTCCGGGCCAAGGTACGCGCCCGCTTCGGCGGCCGCCTCGTCGCCGCGATGTCCGGCGGTGCTCGGTTGGAGCCCGAGGTCGGCCGCTTCTTTCTCGCCCTGGATCTGAAGATCATGCAGGGCTACGGCCAGACCGAGGCCGGGCCGGTGATCAGCGCAAATCCCCCCGACAGGATCCACATCGACACCGTCGGCACCCCGCTGAAGGGCGTCGATCTGCGCATTGCCGAGGATGGCGAGATCCTGGTGCGCGGCGGGCTGGTCATGGACGGCTACTGGAACCGTCCGCGGGAAACCGAAGCCGTCATACGCGACGGCTGGCTGCACACGGGCGATATCGGCGAACTCGACGACGGATATCTGCGGATCACGGATCGTAAAAAGGATCTGATCGTCCTGTCGGGCGGGGAGAACATCTCGCCGGCCAAGATCGAAGGCATGCTGATGGCGGAGCCGGAGATCGCCCAGGCCGTCGTGACCGGCGAAGGCCGCAGCGGCGTCAGCGCGCTGGTGGTGCCGGCGGAGGGTTACGACGACGTAGCCGTGGCACTGGCGCTGAACCGGACCAACCACCGCTTGTCGGTGACCGAACGCATACGCAAGCATGCACTCGTCGCGCCATTCACCATCGAGAACGGATTGCTGACCCCGTCCCAGAAGATCAGGCGCGTGCTTGTGATGCGCGCCAACGCAAAGATAGTGGCGGGGCTGCGTTAGCTGTTACCAAGATCAAGAAGGTCCAAAATCCATAAAGGCCAAATCCATAAGCCATTGCTACAGATCGGTTGCTCTGCTAGACGGCGCCGCTCGCGTTTTTATCCAATCGTGGATTTCTGTCATGCCTCGCGCGGTTCGCGAGGCAAACGTCGTTAGAGAAAAGGGGCGCTGTCCCATGGCCGTACCGAAAAGAAAGACTTCGCCGTCCCGCGCCGGCATGCGCCGCAGCCATCAGGCGATCCCGCATGAGGCCCATGCGGAGTGCGCCAACTGTGGCGAACTGAAGCGCCCCCACCACGTATGCAGCCATTGCGGCCATTACGACGGACGCGAAGTGGTCGCGGCTGGCAAGCCGCTACGGGGCGCCGTCCGGGTCTGAGGCAGGGTCGCGGCGTGCTTCCGGTTCGCCAAGTCCAGGTGGGTCCGTGACCTCCGGCCCGTTTACGCTCGCCGTGGATGCCATGGGGGGCGACAACGCCCCTGACATGGTCGTCGACGGGCTGGAATTGGCGGCTGAACGTCATCCCGCGGCACGCTTTTTGTTGATCGGCAACGAGCCCGCTCTGACCGCGCTGCTCTCGCGCCACAAGCGCGCGCGCGCCGCGTGCACCGTCCGGCACGCCGCCGATGTAATCAGCAACGATATGAAGCCGACCATGGCCCTGCGCAGCCGCCAGTCGTCTATGCGCCTCGCTGTCGACGCGGTCGCGTCCGGGGAGGCTTCCGGACTGGTATCCGCCGGCAATACCGGCGCGCTGCTGGCCTTGGCCAAGATCGTCATCAAGTCGCTGCCCGGGATTGATCGGCCGGCGATGGCCGGCATCGGCCCGTCAGCGCGTGGCGACGTCGTCATGCTCGACCTTGGCGCCAACGTGCAGTGCGACGTGCGCAACCTCGTCGAATTCGCCGTGATGGGCGACGTCTTCGCTCGCACGGTACTGGGCCTGACGGCACCGACCATCGGCTTGCTCAATGTCGGGTCCGAGGAGCTTAAGGGCAACGACACGGTCCGCGAGGCAGCCGAGATCCTGCGCGCGAGCCACATCGGCCCGCAGTTCCACGGCTTCGTCGAGGGCCATGACATCGCCGCCGGCACCACCGACGTCATCGTCACCGACGGCTTCACCGGCAACGTCGCGCTGAAGACCGGCGAAGGCGCACTGAAGCTGATCGTGGAGTTCCTCAAGCAGATCTTCAGCGGCAGCATCGCCGGCAAGATAGCTTATCTGCTTGTCCGTCCTGGCCTGGACCGCTTGCGGGAATGGCTCGATCCGCGCCGCTACAATGGCGCGGTAATGGTCGGGCTGAACGGCGTCGTGGTGAAATCGCATGGCGGCACCGACGCCCAAGGCTTCGCCCACGCCATCGATGTCGCCATGGACATGGTCGTGCACCGCTTCAACGACCGTATCCGCGAGGACCTTGCCAGGATCACCCTGGACAAGCCCGCGGCACCGGATAAGACCGCCGCCGAAACCGCCTCCGCCGCGCCCGCCGGCAATCCGCCGTCCGGTGCATCCGGCAACGGCACCTCGCGGCCGGACTCGACCGACCCTTATTTTGCCACCGCCTGATCGGGATCACTAATGCCGCCTCGTTCCATCCTCGCCGGCTGTGGCGGCTATCTGCCTGAACGGATCGTCACCAATGACGAACTGTCGCGCACCGTCGATACCTCCGATGACTGGATCCGCGAGCGGACCGGCATCCGCCAGCGCCATTTCGCCGCCAGGCACGAGACCGCCGCCTTCATGGGCACGGCGGCTTCCCGCGCCGCACTGGCCGATGCCGGAGCGACCGCTTCGGACGTCGACGCAATCATCCTGGCCACCAGCACGCCGGACCAGGCCTTTCCCGCCACTGCCCTGCGCGTGCAGGCCGAACTGGGGGTCACCCGAGGCTTCGGCTTCGACTTGTCCGCCGCCTGTGCCGGCTTCATCTACGGCCTGTCCATCGCCGACGGCATGATCCGCTGCGGCCAGGCGCGCGGGGTGCTGGTGATCGGCAGCGAAGTCTACTCGCGCATCCTCAACTGGAAGGATCGCGGCACCTGTGTGCTGTTCGGCGACGGTGCCGGCGCGGTGTTCGTCAGGGCCAGCGACATCCGCGACGACGACCGCCGCGGCGTGCTGTCCACGCACATCCATGCGCAAGGCACCTTGGGCGACATCCTGTATGTCGACGGCGCTGTCGGCCAGCCCGACAAACCGGGTCATCTGGTGATGAACGGAAGGGAAGTGTTCCGTCACGCCGTGACCCGCCTGGCGGAGGCGGTCGAGGAGGCTCTCGCCGCCAACGGCCTGACCCATGCCGACGTTGACTGGTTGGTGCCGCACCAGGCCAACAGCCGCATCATCGATGCGATGGGGCGAAAGTTGAAGCTGCCTCCCGAACGGGTCGTGGTGACGGTGGACCGGCATGCTAATACCTCGGCGGCCTCGGTCCCGTTGGCACTGGCGGAGGCAAGGGCTGACGGCCGCATCGGCGCCGGCGATCTCGTGCTGTTGGAAGCCCTTGGCGGAGGCCTTACCTGGGGCTCCGCACTCGTCCGCCTGTGACCTTGACGACGGGTTTGTCTGCAAACCCCTGATCCCTTACGATTTTTTCATACATAACCTTGACGCGTCGATTTGTTCTGCATACCGTCCGGTTATGCTGACGATCACCCGTGCTCACATAGCTGAAATGATATACACGCAGGTCGGCCTCTCCAGAAACGAGTTCGCCGATCTGCTTGAAGATGTCCTGGATCGTATCGCCGCCCACCTTGAGGACGGTGAATTTGTTAAGATCAGCGGGTTTGGCACCTTTTCAGTAAGGCAAAAGGGACGCCGTATCGGTCGCAATCCAAAAACCGGGGAGGAAGTGCCGATCCTGCCGCGAAGGGTTCTGGTGTTCAGGCCAAGCCATGTTCTGAAGGCGCATGTCAACGGCACCGCGCCCGGTACGGAAGAAGATGATTGATGCCGTCCGCCTGGTAGCTGATCGGAGCGGTGGTTCATGGACCAATCCGTGAGCGATGACCCAGGCTTTATTGACCAGGCAGGGCGTTCCCGGCCGAAGAAGGCGCCGAACGCCTTTCGCACAATCAGCGAAGTAGCGGACGACCTCCACATCCCGCAGCATGTACTGCGGTTCTGGGAGACGAAGTTCCCGCAAGTCAAGCCGCTGAAGCGCGGCGGGGGAAGGCGCTACTACCGGCCGGACGACATCGTTCTGCTGCGTCGGATCGCCGATCTGCTCTACACCCAGGGCTACACCATCAAAGGGGTGCAACGGTTGCTGCGGGAAGGCGGCGGCCAGTTGTCCGATGATATTCCGCCTCCCACAGCGGACGAACGGGCCGCGGCGGAGGCCGAAAAGGCGGGTCATTCCCCCGCCGAACCGCCGCTGATCCCAGGGCTGGAACTCGTCTCTCCGCCACCGGCATTGGCGCAGATGGTCCGCGCTACGCCGCGGCCAAAGCCAGACGGGGAAAACGAACGCTTGCGGGCTCTGCTTCGGGATGCACTTGGGGAACTGCAAGCTCTGCGGGCCTTGCTGCACTAGATACGCCCGAGACTCCCGAGCCCTACCCTCCGAAGGCCGACAGCCCGGTCTGGGCGCGGCCGAGGATCAGCGCGTGCACGTCGTGGGTCCCTTCGTAGGTGTTCACCGTCTCCAGGTTCATGACGTGACGGATGACGTGGTACTCGTCGACGATGCCATTGCCGCCGTGCATGTCACGGGCGACGCGGGCGATATCCAGCGCCTTGCCGCAGTTGTTGCGCTTCATCAGGCTGATCATCTCCGGCGCGGCATCATGCTCGTCCATCAGACGCCCAAGCCGCAGGACCGCGTGGAGCCCAAGTGTGATCTCGGTCTGCATGTCGGCAAGCTTCTTCTGCACAAGCTGCGTCGCGGCCAGTGGGCGCCCGAACATCATGCGCTGCAGCGTGTATTCCCGAGCGGCGTGCCAGCAGAATTCGGCGGCGCCCAGGGCACCCCAGGCGATGCCGTAGCGGGCGTTGTTCAGGCAGGAGAACGGCCCGCGCAATCCCTTCACATTCGGCAGTTGGTTCTCGGTTGGAACGAAAACGTCCTGCATCATGATCATGCCGGTGGCCGACGCGCGGAGGGAGAACTTGCCCTCGATCTTGGGCTGGGTCAGACCCTTCATGCCGCGTTCGAGGATGTAGCCGCGAATATCGCCGGCATCATCCTTGGCCCAGACCACCAGGATGTCGGCAATCGGCGAGTTGGTGATCCAGGTCTTGGAGCCATTGAGCAAGAACCCGCCATCCACCTTCTTCGCCCGGGTGCGCATCGAAGCCGGGTCGGACCCGGCATCGGGCTCGGTCAGGCCGAAGCAGCCGACGAATTCACCGGTGCGCAGCTTGGGCAGGTATTTCTGCCGCTGATCCTCGGACCCGAACGCGTAGATCGGATACATCACCAGCGACGACTGGACCGAGAAGGCGGAGCGGTAGCCGGAATCCACGCGCTCCACCTCGCGGGAGATCAGGCCATAGCTGACATAGTTCACGCCGGCGCAACCGTAGCCATCGAGGGTGGCGCCGAGGAAGCCCATCTCGCCGAACTCGTTCATGATCTCGCGGTCGAATTTCTCCAGCCGGTTCGCCATCAGGACGCGGGGAAACAGCTTCTCCTGGCAGAAATCGTGGGCGGAATCGCGGATGGCCCGCTCATCTTCCGAAAGCGCGCTGTTCAGCCGAAGGGCATCGTCCCATGCGAAAGGCGAGAAGGGGGTGGACGGGCGGGCGGGGGCATCGTTCATACGTCGGACTCTCGGTTCGTTCCGGCCATGGACGGCGACCGGGGGCGGAGGAACATGAAGGCGGGGACATCGTCGCCGAAGCCCACCACGGCTGGACCGAGGTCGTCATCCCGGCGGTAGCGCTCGCGACGGAAATCGTCGCGCCCGGATTCAGAACGGCCTGATTTGGAACGCCTCGCGTGACGGCTCGGTTCGGCGCGGTTTGGGTCGGAGCGGCCCGCATCGGCTCGCCCGGCTTCGCCGCGTCCCGGTTCATTACGCGCGCGCTCGCCCCGTCCCCGATCACGTCCTACTCGGCACGTCCCGGTTCGCCACGCCCCTGGTCGCCACGCCCTTGGTCGGCACGTCCTTGGTCGCCACGTCCTTGGTCGCCACGCCCCGGTTCGCCACGCCCTTGGTCGCTACGCCCTTGGTCGGCACGGCCCGGTTCGCCGCGCCCTTGGTCGGTGCGCCCTCGGTCGGCGCGTCTCTCGTCAGGACGCCTGGAGTCGCTACGGCGGCCGTCATCGCGGTGTGTGTCTTCGCGACGGGGGGGCCGCTCATCGGCCATCACCGGCAGTTCAGGCTGATCGGCGTGTTGTGGCCGGTCCCGGTCGAACCGGGGCCGTTCGGGGCGCGTCCGCTCAGAGCGCGGCCGGTCCTTGTTATCCCGAGCCGGGTTATCCCGAGCCGGTTTCTTGTCGGAGGACTTCCTGGTGTCGGCCGATTTGCGGCCGCGGCGCTTGCGTCCATCCCGCTCCGCCCAGTCCACCGGATCGAGGCCCTCGACGAGAATGGGCGGAATTGGGTGGCCGATCAGTTTCTCGATCTGCTCGACGGCATAGCGGTCATCCGGCGAGGCGATGGTGAAGGCCTTGCCCTCCAGCCCGGCGCGGCCGGTGCGGCCGATGCGGTGGACGTAGTCCTCGGCGTGGATCGGCACGTCGAAATTGAACACGTGCGACAGTCCGCCGATGTCCAGGCCGCGCGCGGCAACGTCGCTGCAGACCAGCAGCCGCAGTTCGTTGGCCTTGAACTTTTCCAATGTGGCGAAGCGGACGGTCTGCGCCATGTCCCCATGCAGGGCGCCGGCATTGAAGTGATGCTTGGTCAGTGACTTGTACAGGATATCGACGTCGCGCTTGCGGTTGCAGAAGATCAGTGCGTTCTGCACGTTCTGGCTGCGGATCAGGCGGCGCAGGCCCTCGCGCTTGTCGTGCTCGGCGACCAGGGCAAGCCCCTCGGTGATTGTCGTGGCGACCGAGGCGGCCCGCGAAACCGCGATCTCCTTGGGATTGGTCAGGAAGGCGTCCACCAGCCGGCGGATTTCCGGGCCCATGGTGGCGGAGAAAAACAACGTCTGCCGGGTCCCCGGCAGCATCGAGACGATGCGCTCGACGTCCGGAATGAAGCCCATGTCCAGCATGCGGTCAGCTTCATCAATGACAAGAAGCTTGGTGTCGGACAGCAGGATGGTGCCGCGGTCGAACATGTCGAGCAGACGGCCGGGCGTTGCTATCAGCACATCGACGCCGCGGTTCAGCACGTCCTTCTGGTCGGACATGCTCTCGCCGCCGATGATCAGGGCGTGCGTCAGCTTCAGGTACTTGCCGTACTGAACGAAGTTCTCCGCGACCTGCAGCGCGAGTTCGCGCGTCGGCTCCAGGATCAGGCTGCGCGGCATACGTGCGCGTGCGCGGGAGCCCGACAGGATGTCGAGCATCGGCAGGGTGAAGCCGGCGGTCTTGCCGGTGCCGGTCTGCGCCGTGCCCATCACGTCGCGCCCCATCAGCACGTACGGGATCGCCTGTTCCTGGATCGGTGTGGGGTGGCGGTAGCCCATATCGTCGATCGCGCGCAGCACTTCCGCGGACAGGCCGAGGTCGGCGAAGACGGTGCGGGCGGGTTCGGGTGGCGGACCGGCGGCGATCGGGATCAGCGACGCTTCAGGTGCATTATCATGGTGGTCGTCGTCATATCGAACGTCATCGTGATGGTCAGGGTGCTGAGAATCCGGGTCACCAGACGGGGGTTCATCGACTGTTTCGGGACCCGCCTGAGCGGTTTCAGCCCCGACAGGAGCCGCGTCACCGGGCGAGGTCTCCTGGCCGCGAGCAGTCTCATCCTGGCTTTCGACCGCTCCAGCCTCGGGAAGGGCGGTGCCGGGCGCATCAAACAATTGGGGAGGGTCGGTTTCCGTGCTGGACGCCGCGGATCGATCGAGGCCCGGCAGCGACGCGGTTTCCGGCGCGTCAGGCGAAGCCTTGGCGGGCGCGGCTTTCGCCCCGGCGCGCTTGGCACCGCTGGCCGGCCGCTTGGTGCCGGCGGCGCGGACGCGCCTTGCGGGCTTGTCCGTTGCCGCGCCGGTTTCAGCCTTGTCCTTGGTGGTGCTGGCACGCTTGCGGACGGCCCGTTTGCGGGGCGCAGCGGCGGCCTGATCCTGATCCGCCGGTTCATGCAATGCGGCGGCCGCGGATGCCTGGTTTTCCGGAGCACTGGTCGTATCAGGATCGGCTTTCCGGGAAACGGCAGTTTGCGCCACGCGCGCATCCGCTACGGGTAGTTCCTCGACGGCGGGTTCCGCGTCGGTTGGTTCCCGTGAGGCGGTCGTTGTTTCGGTCAAATCCGGTCCAGTCGGTTGCATGGGTGCTATTGGTGTGTAGGCGGTATCGCGCTTGCCGGGAGGCGTGACGCGTGCGCCGATCAGTCAAAACGCGAAATCGGCATACGAGGGGCCCTGCATCCGCTCGCTTGCCGGGCGCGGTATCGGGACTACCGCGCTAAAAGTCAAGGTTCGGGGCGCAGTGCAATTATGCCATGGCTTGGGTGATGCATGGCGGGACCAAGGGTATGTAGGGGCGAGGCTGCTGTATTCCAACGCCTTGTCTTGGTTGACCGCACCCTGTCAGCGCATGCGGGGGTCTGCCGGCGCCTTGCCGCGCGAGAACCCCGCATCCAACAGCATGCGGCCATGGCGACCAGGCCATCGGGCCGCCACGGCCGTGGACGGATTACTCGGCTGCCGCGCGGTGGGCCCCGCCCAGCGCGCCGGATGCAAGTGCCGCGGTAACCTGCGCGTCGTCCAGCTTCAGCACGTTGCGCAGGATTTCCTCGGTGTGCTCGCCCAGCAGCGGCGAGCGTTTCACTTCGGACACGCTGTCCGACATCTTGATCGGGTTGCCGACCGACAGGTACTTGCCGCGTGTCGGATGATCGACCTCGACCACCGTGCCGGTGGCGCGCAGCGACTGCTCCTCGGCGATTTCCTTCATCGACAGGATCGGGCCGCAGGGGATGTCGTATTTGTTCAGGATGTCCATCGCCTCGAACTTGGTCTTGGTCATGGTCCAGTGCTTCGATGGTGTCCAAGATCGGCTTCAGCCGCGGCAGCCGCGCAGGCGGCTTGGCATAGTCCGGATCGGTCTTCCATTCCGGCTTGCCGATCACGTCGCAGATCGCCTCCCACACCGGCGCCTGGGCGATGAAGTAGATATAGGCGTTCGGGATCGGTCTCCCAGCCCTTGCACTTCAGGATCCAGCCCGGCTGGCCGCCGCCCGAGGCATTGCCGGCGCGCGGCACCGCTTCGCCGAACTCGCCGTCCGGATACTGCGGATATTCGGTCAGCGGCCCGTGCGCGAGGCGCTGCTGGTCGCGCAGCTTGACCCGGCACAGGTTCAGCACGCCGTCCTGCATCGCCACATCGACCTTCTGGCCGCGGCCGGTGGTGTTGCGCTGGAACAGCGCGCAGACGATGCCGAGCGCGAGATGCAGGCCGGTGCCGGAATCGCCGATCTGCGCGCCGGTCACCAGCGGCGGCCCGTCGTCGAACCCGGTGGTGGATGCCGCGCCGCCGGCGCATTGCGCGACGTTCTCGTAGACCTTGCAGTCCGCGTAGGGCCCGGGGCCGAAACCCTTGATCGAGGCCAGGATCATCCGCGGGTTCAGCTGCTGGATGCGCTCCCAGGTGAAGCCCATGCGATCCAGCGCGCCGGGGGCGAAATTCTCCACCATCACGTCGCAGGATCTTGACCAGCGCTTCCAGCACTTCCTTGCCGTCCTTGTGGCGGCCGTCGATCGTCGATCGAGCGCTTGTTGTGGTTCAGCATGGTGAAATACAGGCTGTCGACGCCCTTGATGTCCTGCAACTGGCCGCGCGTGATGTCGCCGACGCCGGGCCGCTCCACCTTGATCACGTCGGCGCCGAACCAGGCCAGCAACTGGGTGCAGGTCGGGCCGGACTGGACATGGGTGAAGTCGAGGATGCGGACGCCGTCGAGTGCTTTGGTCATCTTATGCTCCTCCCTTCTTCGTCAGGGCGCTTTTGGGGTTGAGATTGCCGATATTGCCGCTCTCGCTGCCCGCCGCCGGGTCGATCACCGCGTTGATCAGCGTGGGCTTGCCGGAGTCCATGGCCGCGTCGACGGCGCGCTTCAGTTCGTCCGGCGTGGTGACGTTGACGCCGACGCCGCCGAACCCCTCGATCATCCGGTCGTAGCGGGAGCCCGGTGACGAACATGGTGGTGGCCGGGTCGGCGCCGCCGCCCGAGGTTGACGCCATCGCCGCGATAGATGCCGTCATTGTTGAACACGACGATGCAGACCGGCAGGTTATAGCGGCAGATCGTCTCCACCTCCATGCCGGAGAAGCCGAACGCGCTGTCGCCCTCGATCGCCAGCACCGGCTTGCCGGTCTCCACCGCGGCGGCGATGGCGAACCCCATGCCGATGCCCATCACGCCCCAGGTGCCGACATCGAGCCGCTTGCGCGGCTGGTACATGTCGATCACGCCGCGCGCCTGGTCGAGCGTGTTGGCGCCTTCGTTCACCAGGATCGCGTCCGGCCGCTCCTTGATCACGTCGCGCAGCACGCGCAGCGCGGAGTGATAGTCCATCGGGATCGAGTTCTTGCCAAGCCGCGTCGCCATCCGGGCGATGTTGGTTTCCTTCTTGGCCTGGATCGCCTGCGGTCCATTCGGCCGGCGGCTGCTTCCAGTCGTCGCCCATGCCGCGCAGCAGGGCAGCCACGCAGGAGCCGATATCGCCCACCAGCGGCGCGGCGATCTCGACATTGCTGTCCATCTCGCGCGGCTCGATGTCGATCTGGATGAACTTCTTCGAACCGGGCGGTCCCCACTGCTTGCCCTTGCCATGGCTGAGCAGCCAGTTGAGCCGCGCGCCGATCATCATCACGACGTCGCTTTCGGCCAGCACGGTGGAGCGGGCGGCGGCGGCGCATTGCGGATGCAGGTCGGGCAGCAGGCCCTTGGCCATGCTCATCGGGATGAACGGAATGCCGCTCTTCTCGACCAGCGCGCGGATGTCCTCATCGGCCTGCGCATAGGCCGCGCCCTTGCCGAGGATGATCAGCGGCCGCTTCGCGCCGCGCAGCACGTCCAGCGCGCGCTCGACCGCGGACGGTGCCGGGAATCTGCGCCGGTGCCGGATCGATCACCTTGACCAGGGAGCGGCGGCCGGCCTCGGCCTCCATCACCTGGCCGAACAGCTTGCCCGGCAGGTCGAGATACACGCCGCCCGGCCGGCCCGACACCGCGGCGCGGATCGCGCGCGCGACGCCGATGCCGATATCGGCCGCGTGCAGCACGCGGAACGCCGCCTTGCACAGCGTCCTGGCGACGGCGAGCTGGTCCATTTCCTCGTAGTCGCCCTGCTGCAGGTCGACGATCTCGCGTTCGGACGAGCCGCTGATCAGGATCATCGGAAAGCAGTTGGTCGTCGCGTTGGCCAGCGCGACCAGGCCGTTCAGGAAGCCCGGCGCCGAGACCGTGAGGCAGACGCCCGGCGACTTGGTCAGGAAGCCGGCGATCGCCGCCGCGTTGCCGGCGTTCTGCTCGTGGCGGAACGAGATCACCCGCATCCCCTCGGCCTGCGCCAGACGGCCCAGATCGGTGATCGGGATGCCGGGGACGCCATAGATCGTCTTGATGCCGTTCAGCTTCAGCGCGTCGATGACGAGGTGGAACCCGTCCGTCAGTTCGGCTTCGGCTCGGCCGGTTTGTTCGAGTGCCGCGGACATCAGTTCCTCCCTGGCGTGCGGGCCGGCCGGCGTTGGGTGAAGACATCGTTGCTCCTGTGCCCGTTCCGGCGGCGGCGCGGCGGCCGGCACCCGCATTAAGGTCGCTTGGCATGGGATCGCCGCCATGGGACGGGGCGGTCGTTGTCGTTGTCGCTGACATGGTCAGGCTCCTCCCGGCGTGGTTGGCGTCAGGGTTCGGACGGGGGCGTCGAGGAAGTCGCCGTAGCGTTCGACATGGGCGGCCAGGCCCATGGTGTGTTCCCGCACCAGGCGTTCGGCGCAGGTCCGGCATCGTGCGCGCGCAACGCGGCGATGATGGCGCGATGGTCGGCGACCGAACGCTGCGCCCGGTTGTCCTGGGTCATCGTCACGGCGCGGACGGCGCGCATGTGGATGAACAGCGTGTCGGTCAGGCTGGACATCAGTTCGATGCCGCCCAGGCGGATGATCGCCTTGTGAAACGCCATGTTGGCGTCGGAATATTCGGTCAGGTGCCCGGTCGGGTCGTCCTCGAACGCGTCCATCAGCTGCGTCAGTCCGGCGATTTCGTCCTGCGTCGCACTGGTCGCGGCGATGCGCGCGGCCATGCTCTCGATCGCCGCCCAGACGGTGATCATTTCGACGATCTCGCGCTTGGTCTTGCGCACCACGACGATGCCGCGGCGCGGGATGGAGCGGACGAATCCTTCCTGCTCCAGCACCGACAGCGCTTCGCGGATCGGGGTGCGGCTGACCCCGAGGTCCTGCGCAAAGCTGGCGCTCGTCCAGGCGGATTTCCTCCGGCTGGCCGTAGATGTCCATTTCGGTGATGGCGCGCTTGATCGCGTCGCACGCCTGCTGTGCGCAGGCCGAGGCCGAGGTCCAACGGCTCGATCCGCAGGCGTGGCTGGGCCTGGGACACCCTTGCCCGATCCTCCCTGGGATGCGGCTCAATTCCTTGGAGCGCGATTATTAGTGTGGGGTATTTTGTATTTTGTATGCCACCGGCGTCAACCCGCCGCTTCAGGCGGTGAGGTCGTGGGGCGTGATGCGCTGTTTCCGAAAATATCGGACGAAGATCATCGGTCGAAATAGATTGCCTGATACGGTTCAACCCGCAGATTGCGTCATGCACGCGGCCCGGTGCTTGTGGCGCGCGTTCGAGACCAGGTTTGACGGACCCCGCTGACGCTTGAACAGGCCGGTCAGGCGCGTGGTGCGAATTGGCATGAGTGACACTTTCGAGCGGAGGCGGCGCGCCCGGGTCGAGTTCGCCAGGTTTCACCCCGCATGGCGTCCGGTCCGCCGAACCGCTTCCGGTTCGGCCAGGCGATGGCGAAGGCTGAACTCGCTGCCGGTTCCGGCGCCGGGTGATTGTCGCGCTTACGCTCGATCGCCCTGATCTGGATCGTGACCGTGCGCGCGGTGCAGGACCAGCGGGCCGAAATCCGCGAGCGTGCAGAGCACGCCCTCAGCGGGCAGGCGGCGACGATCGCCGAAACCGTGGCGCACGAGTTGCTGGTGATCGATCAAAGCCTGACGGTCATCCAGGAAGCCTGGAAGACCGACAGCGACGCCGTCGACCTGGAGAAATGGCAGCAGCAGATGCCGGCATTGCTCGCGGTCGCCGACGACCTGTTCATCGCCGACGACAAGCACGTCATCCGCCAGGATATCCTGCCGAAGGCGATCGGGCAGGGCATTGGTTCCGCCTATGTGACGTTTCCGCACGGATCGCTGGAGCAATTCCAAAGCGACGGAACCAAGCGACCGAGGACTCGCTGGTGCTTCTGCAGAGATCGACTGTCGAGTCAAGCCGATCGAGGCGCGCCAGTTCCTGATGTATATCATCCGGCCGCTGGATCATCCGAACGGATGGCTGGTCGGCGCCTCCTACCGGTCAGAGGAACTGACCGAAGCTGTTTGCCGAGGCGGCGCTGGGCTACAACGCCGTGGTCGCGCTGATGGACACCAAGCGCGGCATCGTGCAGTCGATCGTCGGTCCCGCCGCACGCCGGCCGAAGACCGATATCTCGCAGACGGCGCTGTTCACCATGCGTGACCCAGTCAGCTGTCGGGCGTCTGGCTGGGGGAGACGGCGATCGACGGCATGGAGCGGATGCACGCCTTCCACCGCGTCGGCGACCGCGACATGACGGTGCTGGTTGCGGCGAACTGGTCCGAGGTCATGGCGCTGGCCGACAACCTCGGGGCCGGGGCTCGGCTCGCTGGCGTCGGCGGGATCGGTGTTGGTGCTGCTGATCGCCGGCGTGGTGTTGTGGGAGCTTTACACGATCCGCGCCAACAAGCGGCAGAAACGCATCTTCGAGCGCAACCGGGGCGAATTGCAGCGCCTGCGGGCGCCGAATGAGGCCGCGCTCGCGGCCAAATCGCAGTTGAACGCGGTTCGGCTGAAGGTATGTGGTCGACAGCACCACGGATGGGATCGCGCTGTTCGATTCAGCACTGCAGTCTGGTGCAATGGAACCATCCGTTCCTCAGCGGTATCGGAATCGAGCCGTTGCAGAACATGCCGCTCGACGAGTCTGTTGCGGGCGCAGGGGGCGTGCGGGTTGTTCGGCGCGTTCCGGATCTGGAGGTGGAGATTGCCCGCCGGGTCGGCGTGCTGCGGAGCGGAGACGAATGCCGGGCTGCCGCAGCCGGACCGGACGGCGAGACGCTGATCCTGCGTGGCCTGCCGATCGAGGAAGGCGGCTTCATGCTGCTGCTGAACGGTCTGGCATCGTGGCAACGCCCGCCGGGGCTGGCTCCTTCGACCGAGATGGACGAACCGCCGATTTATGAAATGCTTACGCCGGTGCCGGGTGTCTGGTTGCGCGGATTTTTCCGTCGCGTCGGCGGCGGCGCGATCGGTCCTACAGCAGAAGCGGCACCAGGATAGCGGTCAGCAGCGCGTTCAGGCCCATCGCGATCCCGGCGAAGGTGCCAGCCAGCGGATCGACCTGGAAGGCGCGCGCGGTGCCGATGCCGTGCGCCGCGAGGCCGGCGGCGAAACCCCGGGCGCGCTTATCGGTAATTCGCAGCATGTTCATCAGCGGCGTGACCACGATGGCGCCCAGGATGCCGGTCAGGATGACCAGCACCGCGGTCAGCGCCGGGTCGCCGCCCAGCCGGCCGGAAATGCCCATCGCCACCGCGGCGGTCACCGATTTCGGCGCGATCGAGGTGACGATCGCAGGCGATGCGCCGAGCAGGCGGGCGATGACGACGGCCGAGAGCCAGTGCGGTCAGGGAACCGGCCAACCAGCGCGCAGGCCATCGGCAGGATGGCGCGCACCACCAGGTGGCGGTTCTGGTACAGCGGGATGCCCAGCGCCACCGTCGCCGGCCCAAGCAGGAAATGGATGAACTGGGCGCCGTCGAAATATGTCGCGTACGGCGTGCCGGTGCCGCGCACCAGCAGCCCGACCAGGCACATCGACATCAGCACCGGATTGGCCAACGGGGTCCGGCGCAGCGCGGCGGATATCGCGGTCGCACAGGCAATAGACCAGGATAGTGACCGTCAGCCAAAGCAGCGGCGTTCGCGCCAGATAGACCCAAAGCGCGAAGACGTCGTCCTTCACCAGCGCGGATCCAACAGGGTTGCGTCACGGGCGGTTCGCCAGCCGACCAGCGCTGAACACCCAGGCGGTGACCGCCAGGCTCAGGATGGTGGAAACCACCAGCGCCGCGACGATGGCCAGCGCATTGCCGGCCAGCACGTCAAGCCGCTGGACGACGCCGACGCCGGCGGGGATGAACAGCAGCGACAGATGCGACAGGATGCCGCGCCCGGTCTGCTCGAACGTGCCGTCACGCAGTTCGGCGGGGCCAGCGCGGCCGGTCCGGTCACGCGCGAGCAGCAGCAGCACGCACAGCACCAGGCCGATGACCGGGCCCGGCACCGGCGATGCCGGTGCCGTGGGCGATCGCCTCCCCGACCAACTGACAAAGCAGGATCAGGCCGAGGCTGAGCAGCATCCGGCGGTCGGTTAGACCCGTTCGATCAGTGCGGCGATGCCCTGGCCGACGCCGATGCACATGGTGGCGATGGCGCGCTTCTGGCCGAGCGTCTCCATGGCGTTGACCGCGGTCAGGGCGAGCCGGGCGCCGGACATGCCCAGCGGATGGCCGAGCGCGATCGCGCCGCCGTGCGGGTTCACGTGGTCGGCGTCCTCCGACAGGCCGAGCTGGCGCAGCACGGCGATGCCCTGGCTGGCGAAGGCCTCGTTCAGTTCGATGATGTCGACGTCGCCGATCGACAGTCCGGTCTTGGCCAGCAGTTTCTGCACGGCCGGGGCGGGGCCGATGCCCATGATGCGCGGCGGCACGCCGGCGGTGGCCATGGCCACGACCCGGGCGCGCGGCGTCAGGCCGTGGCGCTTGGCGCCTTCCTCGGAGGCCAGGATCAGCGCGGCCGACCCGTCGTTCACGCCGGAGGCGTTGCCGGCTGTCACGGTGCCCGGGATCGCGGAACGGGGTCTTCAGCTTCGCCAGCATCTCCAGCGTCGTGTCGGGGCGCGGATGCTCGTCATGCTCGACCACGGTGTCGCCCTTGCGGCCCTTGATGGTGACCGGCGTGATTTCCTTGGCGAAGAAGCCGCTGTCCTGCGCCTTCTTCGCGCGCTGCTGGCTGTTGTAGGCGAACTTGTCCTGGTCGGCGCGGGAGATCTGGAATTCCTCGGCGACGTTCTCGCCGGTTTCCGGCATCGAGTCGGTGCCGTAGGCCTTCTGCATCAGCTTGTTGACGAAGCGCCAGCCGATGGTGGTGTCGTAGACCTCGGCGGAGCGGGAGAACGCCTCGGTCGCCTTGCCCATGACGAACGGCGCGCGGGTCATGCTTTCGACCCCGCCGGCCAGCATCAGATGCGCGTCGCCGGACCTGATCGCGCGGGCGGCGGTGCCGACCGCGTCCAGCCCCGACCCGCAGAGGCGGTTGATCGTGGAGCCGGAGACCGCGGTCGGCAGGCCGGCCAGCAGCACGGCCATGCGGGCGACGTTGCGGTTGTCCTCGCCGGCCTGGTTGGCGCAGCCCATGATGCAGTCGTCCAGCGCCTCCCAGTCGATGCCGGCGTTGCGTGCGGCCAAGCGCGCGGATCGGATGGGCGGCGAGGTCGTCGGTGCGGACGTCTTTCAGCGCGCCGGCATAGCGGCCGATCGGAGAGCGGGTGAAGTCGCAGATATATGCTTCGGCCATGGACGAATTCCCCCGTGTTGGGTGGCGGCTGATTTGGATCTCGTCTTTAGTCGGTCAGCGAGAGGGACGCCAGACGGTGCGGGGGCGGTCGATGTGGCCAACCCTTGGCCTCGGCTGGAAGCGGGGTTAGCTGGTCGCCCCATCCAAGGGAGGATCGAGAATGCTTGATATGACGGGGAAAGTCGCGATTGTCGCGGGAGCCGGGTCGGTTGGGCCGGCCGACAGCAAGATCTGGGGCAACGGCAAGGCCACGGCGATCCTGCTCGCACGGCAAGGCGCCTCGGTGTTCCTGCTCGACATCAACGAGGAGGCGATGGCCGACGACCAAAGCGATCATCGAGAGCGAAGGCGGCACCTGCGCCACGCACCGCTGCGACATGATGGTCGCGGCCGAGGTGCAGGAGATGGTGCAGGCCTGCCTGGACCGCTTCAAGCGGATCGATATCCTGGTCAACAATGTCGGCGGCTCGGCGCCCGGCGATCCGGTTGTCGATGACCGAGGAGGTCTGGGACCGGCAGATCGACTTCAACCTGAAGACCGCGTTCCTGGGCTGCAAATACGTGCTGCCGGTGATGGTGGAGCAGGGCAGGGGCGCGATCGTCAACATCGCCTCGGTCGCCGGGATGCGGAACGACTTCCTCAGCGGCCGGTCGCATGTCGGCTACAGCGCGTCCAAGGCCGGGGTGATCCAGTTGTCGCGGTCGGTCGCCGGCACCTACGCGAAGCAGGGCATCCGGGTGAACACGGTGGTGCCGGGCCTGATGCATACGCCGCTGGTGGAATACCGGCTGGCGCGGACGCGTCGGCGGGAACGACCCGCAGAAGCTGATCGACGCGCGCAACGCCGCGGTGCCGATGGGGCATATGGGCGATGCGTGGGACGTGGCGCACGCGGTGCTGTTCCTGGCGTCCGACGAGGCGCGGTTCATCACCGCGCACCGAGATCGTCGTCGACGGCGGCAGCACCGCGACGATGCCCTGAGGGGCAGTGCCCGAATATATCGGAAACTGCTTCCAGGTACGGCTCAAAGTAACATTTCGCCCGCGGCCGGGTCTCTTCATTCCTGTTCCTGACGGCGGCTGTTGAGATATGGTGGATTTGTGTTCACCATGTTGCCACAACCATCCGCCGCTTGCCTGCGCCGCGATGACCAGGTCCGTCCGGACAGGCCACGCCGGCGAGGCTTACCTTTCCGGCCTGACCGGATTGCGCGGGATTGCCGCCTGGTGGGTAGTACTGTTTCATTTCAGGGATATTCGCCCGGGTTCTGGCCCGTCTGGTTCTACGATTTCTGCGCCCAGGGATATTTCGCCGTTGACCTGTTTTTCATCCTCAGCGGCTTTATCATCGCCTATAACTATCTGGCCGATTTCCGGAACCTTACAGTATCGCGGCATCTGCATTTCGTTGGCATGCGGCTGGCGCGCGTCTACCCGCTATACGTTGTTTTGCTGTTGCTTTTTCTGGTCAACCCGGTCGCGATACAGCTTGGGGCATCGCAGCCATTAGATGGCGTGCGTTATGATCCGATGTACCTTCTGGCTTAGCATCTTGCTGCTCCAGAACTGGGGCTTCACTCATTCGCTTGGCTGGAATGTCCCGGCTTGGTCGATCAGTACGGAGTGGTTTGCCTATCTCTGTTTTCCTTTTATTGCCTGGGTTGCTAACCGTGTTCCAACTGGGATTGTTGTCGCCATCCTTGGCAGCCTGTTGCCGCTGGCAGTCCTGGCTTTCGGGCTTTACCTGGCCGGCGAGACTTTAGGTGGGGATATCCCCCGCTTCGGTCTATTCCGGTGCGTCACTGAGTTCACCTGCGGGATATTTTTGTGCCGGTTATGGCGCCAGTTTGGACGCCAGCTTAAGGTAATCTGCGCTGTCGCGGCTGCCCTGTTCCTGCTTTTATATTGTATTTCGGGGCTGGCTGACTACTGGCTGGTTCCTGTCGCCTGGGCCAGCCTGATCATCGCCCTGGCATCGGGCCAGGGGAGATCGACGGCGTTTTTTTCCAGCCGGATACTGGAGCGGATCGGGGCCTGGTCGTATTCAACGTACCTGGTTCATTACTTTTTACACGATTGGGTCAAGTTCCTCTTGATCCAAGAGGACATGAACCCGCTGGCTCCCCTAGGCTGCTACCTGGGTCTTACTGGCGTTGCATCCGTGCTGCTGTATCGTTTTGTCGAAGTGCCGGGTCGCCGCTTTATCCGGCATCAAGTGGACAGCTTTACGGGCCAGGCGCCTGGAGCGTTTTCAGGCTGACCGGAGAAGTCAGCACGTTCCAGCTTCTTGTTTGTGCAAGCAACTTTATCAGCCGGGCTGCCCTGATCGGGGTAAGATTGGGTTACGGTTTCCAAGAACCACCTTCGGCGCGGGGGCGAGCCGGTTGGGAAGGTGCCGCGACCGCGACCGCGCCTCGGCCGGTGCCGTGGCTCGCCTGGCGTATTCAGACACCGACACGCTCATCGCCAACATGTAATGGATCATTGGCTGGAACGCGATGCCGATGAACAAACCGCACACCGACATTACGGCGAGGCTCACCTGAAGCGCCGAGGCGAGGGCTTGGCACCATTCGAGACCGGCTTTGTCGCGGACGCGGCGTGAAACCCGGTGCAGCATTACCTGGGCCCCCACAAGCATCCCGACGAACAAAAATGACCAATCCAGCCCTGTTCGCCGAGCACCTCAAAGTAGATGCTGTGGAAAGCGCGTCCATGCTCGATATAGGAGACCGGATTTGCATCGTCCGGAGCGTGCTCGATGACATTGATGACGAACATGTAGAACCCGCCGCCGAGCGGATGTTGCAGAATATAGTCATATGTCCAGCGCCACACCAGCAAGCGTGTCATTGCCGACCCATCCTGCTGATAGGTTGCGATTGTTGCTATGCGGGCATTCCAACCGGACGAACTGAAATAATAGACCCCGCAGGCGACCGCGACGCCCAGCCCGCACATCAGAGTCTTGTTTTTGCTTTTGGCGATCATGGCCACACCTAATACGAACAGCCCGATCAATCCCGTACGCTCATATGTGCCGATCGTGGCCAGCAGGGACGCGAAGACAATCCCAATGTAGACGAGCCGTATTATCTGGGATTTTGGCATAAGCTGGCCATGTGTTCGAAGAAAAAACGCCAGCGGTATGATCATTACCGCGACCGTCGCCAAAGTGGAACCTTCGCCCAGGCCGGAGTTCCCGCCGCCTTGCTGGCCTAACTGCTGTCCGTATCCCCCACCGGAAACAAAAACCTTGGCACCGAACGGCACCAGGTTAGCAGCCAGCGAGAATAGATAGACCTGAAGGAACGCCTCGATCTGGACCCGTGACCGGATAAGGCATGGGAGGAAAGCCGCGAACATGAGCGTCTTGAATGCCCAGTCCCATTTTTCCCATCCAAGGTCAGGGGCAACAGCCCATGTCATCGTCACGGTTGACCATAGCGCGAGCGCCACCTGGAAGACGCTTACCAGTGTCGGGCGGGGCGGATAGCGCCGGTCGAGCAAGAAGTACAGCCCCACCGCGGCCGCGCCCATGATCATCGCGACGGGTAATTGGTTCAAAATAACATAGGCGACCGCCTGGGGCGAAAACGTGTCCACCCATACATAACCGAGTGCCGCGATGAACGGGGCCTGGGTGGCCAGCCCCAGAAAAGAGACATACAGCACCAGCAGCCAAAGACTACGGAGCATGCTGTCCGCTCCTGGAAATCAGCGGCTGAAGCATCACAAGGTCTTGGAGCGTTTCCAGGGCCTTCCCTTAGGCGAAGGCCTTGCATTCAGCCGCGATTTTTCACTTCGCTTCAGGGCGGATGATGCCTGTCGGTCTTCTCCGCGGAGGGCTCCGAACCATGCCTGGGTTGAATCCAGGCGCAAGGCGTTGATGACCACGATCGCTATCATGATCGTGCTGAACAAAATGCCGGCCAGATCGAGCATTGGAGGCTCCGCGGATGACGATGCAGTGGTGCGCGTTTGATTGCGCCATTATAACGGACCGGGGCGCCGCATGTCACGAAATCCTGGACGGCAGCCTAGGATGAGTATCGTTACGGGTCAGGCTTTTAAGCTCATGCAATGCATGGCTGTGCCGGGGAAACGGGCCTGTGACGCATGCCGGAATTGACGGTAAGTCGACACATAATGACGGTCGGGCAGCACCAGGCGCATCTGATTGGCGAGCGGCGAGCAAAAGGCGAGATCGGAGGCACGCTGGCTCTTGTGCAGCTTGATCAGGTCTCTATGTGGCCGCGTGCGCAAAACAGCGTGTCATACAGCCACTTCGCGGAGCCGGATTCGAAGTTGGTGACCACGTAGCGGACATCCGGTCCCTGGGGTGTTGCCTCGATCCGAACGGCGACACGGCGTTGGCGGTGCCAGGACCTGGCGCCATAGCGATCCCGGTGCAAGCGCGCCGCCACGGCATCGGTGCAAGCGCGCCGCACCCTGGCGTCATCGGTCTCGACACCCCTGGGGAAGTATTTCATCTCCTGCGACTGCTGCGCGCCGCGGCAAGTCCAGCAGCAATGCCTCAGGGCATGAAAGCGCCGCCGTTCACGTGGATGGTCTGGCCGGTCACGTAGCGGGCCTCCGGCGAGCACAGGAAGCGCACCATCGCGGCTACCTCGTCCGGTTGGCCGCGACGGCCGGACAGGCTGTCGGGCAGCGCCGACCGTCCATGGTTGCCGCCCGCCGCGGCGCCACGGATCGTTTCGATCGAGCCCGGCACGACGGTGTTGACGGTGATGTTGTCGGCGGCGAGTTCCTTCGCCAGCGCGCGGGTCAGCCCGACCATGCCGGCCTTCGCGGTGACCGCATGCACCCGCCCGACCGCGCCGACATGGGCCGAGATCCCACCCAGGTTGACGATCGAGCCGCCGCCCGCCGCGGCGATATGCGGTGCCGCGGCATGGGCGCAATAGAACGCGCCGTCCAGCGTCGCGCCCATGATCTCGCGCCATTCCTCCGGCGTCATGTCGGCGAATTTGGTCTGCCGCCGGACCGAGGCGTTGTTGACCAGCACGTCCAGCCGGCCGAACTGCGCTGACCGCCGCCTCGATCAGGCCCCGCGCCTGCGCGGGATCGGAGATATCCGCCATGTGCACCGCGGCCTCGCTGCCGGCCTCGCGCACCAGCCGGGCGGTTTCCTCGGCGTCATGTTCCGAGCTGCCGAGCGGTGACCAGCACGCGGAAGCCATCGCGCGCCAGATGCAGGGCGATCGCCCGGCCGATGTTCAGCGCGCTGCCGGTGACCACCGCCACCTTGTTTCGATCGATCATCCCACTGCCCTCCTGAACGCGTCGCGCGATTGGACAGGGAAAGCCGGCTTGGTGTGCAATGGGCGCAACGCCACTCAGCAGGAGGAAACCATGGCACAAGCCCCTTCATCCGCATCGCGCGACGCGTCCGCGACACCGTTCCCAAGATGATCGAACTGACCGAGAAGGTCCTGTTCGGCGACGTCTGGGAACGTCCGGAACTGTCCAAGCGCGACCGCAGCCTGATCGTCTGCGCCGTGCTGACCGCGACCTACCGGCCGGAGCAGTTGCGTGGCCATCTGCAACGCGCGTTGGACAATGGCCTGACCAAGACCGAGATTTCCGAAATGATCACCCACGTGGCGTTCTACGCCGGCTGGCCGGCCTCGATGTCGGCGGCCAACATCGCGCGCGATGAGGTGTTTCGAGGCGAACCCATGAAGGCGGGCTTTATCGGCCTTGGCACCATGGGTGCCAGCATGGCCGCGAATCTGCAGAAGGGCATTCAGAAGGACGGCCACACGGTCCTCGTGCATGACGTCCGCCGGGAGGCCGCGGCACAGCATATCAAGAACGGCGCGGTCTGGGCCGACAGCCCGGCCGCGCTGGCGGCCGAATGCGACGTGATCTTCTCCTCGCTGCCGGGCCCGGTGGAGTTCGACGCGGTGTCCTACGGCGAGACCGGCCTGCTGTCCACGATCCGCGCCGGCGCGGCATATTTCGACCTGACCACCAACTCGCCGACCACGGTGCGCAAGGCGCACGCCGACTACGAGAAGAAGGGCGCCTATCTGTTCGACGCCCCGGTCAGCGGCGGCCCGCGCGGGGCGGCCACCGGCAAGCTGGCGATCTGGTGCGGCGGCGATGCAGAGGTGTTCGAGAAATGGAAGCCGGTGCTGGACACCATCGGCGACCAGGCGAAATACATCGGCCCGATCGGCGCCGGCTCGGTCGCGAAGCTGGTGCACAACTGCTACGGCTACATCGCCACCGCCGCCGCGGCCGAAGTGTTCAGCATGGGCGTCAAGGCCGGCATCGAGCCGCTGGCGATCTGGGAAGCGGTGCGCCAGGGCGCCATCGGCCGGCGCGGCGCGTTCGACTCGCTGACCGACCAGTTCCTGCCGAACAAATACGAGCCGCCGGCCTTCGCGCTGCGCCTGGCGCACAAGGACGTCTCGCTGGCGACGGCGCTTGGGGCGCGAACTGAACGTGCCGATGCGGCTGGCCAACCTGGCGCTGGCCGATCTGGCGGAGGGGTTGAACCGCGGCTGGGGCAACCGCGACTCGCGCTCGATCATGGTGCTGCAGACCGAGCGGGCCGGGGTTGAGGTGAAGGTCGATCCGCAGCGGCTGACCGAGGCGCTTGGAGAACAAGGCGAAGAACGGCTAGGCTGCACGGCATCGTGCGGCGTTGCAATCGGGGCGGCGTCGCAAATATGAAGGTTGATGCGAAGCCGAACGAGAGCACGATATGATGCCGCCCATGCATAATGCCGCCTGACGCAACCTGCCTGAACCGTCGGGCAGCCTGCGCGATGTCCGGTAGCAATCTGTTCGGCGAAATCCGCCGCTTCGCCCGCACGTCCGGCGCCGTCGGCGGGATTGCCGCCCGGGTCGCGGGCGAGCGGATGTTCGGGATCAAGACCGACCGCGCCGCGCATGCGGAGGATCTGAAGACCATCCTCGGCGGCCTGAAGGGGCCGCTGATGAAGGTGGCGCAGTTCCTGTCCACGGTTCCGGATGCGCTGCCGGCGGAATATGCCGCGGAACTGGCGCAGCTTCAGGCCAACGCGCCGGCGATGGGCTGGAACTTCGTGCGCCGGCGGATGGCGAGTGAGCTTGGGCCGCACTGGCAGTCGAAGTTCGCCTCGTTCAGCCAGGAGGCCTCGGCCGCCGCCAGCCTTGGGCAGGTGCATCGCGCCCGGTTGCCGGACGGGACGGAGGTGGCCTGCAAGCTGCAATATCCGGACATGCCCAGCACGGTCGAGGCCGATCTGCGGCAGTTGAAGCTGGCGATGGCGGTTTACCATCGTATGGACAACGCCATCCAGCAGGATGAGATCTACAAGGAACTGCGCGAACGGCTGCGCGAGGAACTGGATTACCTGCGCGAAGCCGCGCAGATGCGGCTGTATGGGCTGATGCTGAGGGACCAGCCCGGCGTGCATGTGCCGGTGCCGATGCCGGCGTTCAGCACCAATCGCCTGCTGACCATGACCTGGCTGGACGGGCGGCCGCTGATGCAGCGGCTGGCGGAGGACCCGCCGCAGGAGGAGCGCAACCAGATCGCCGAGGCGCTGTTCCGCGCGTGGTATGTGCCGTTCTACCGGTATGGCGTGATCCACGGCGACCCGCATCTCGGCAACTACCAGGTGCGGCCGGACGGTTCGGTCAATCTGCTGGATTTCGGTGCGATCCGGGTGTTTCGGCGCGCGTTTCGTCGCCGGCGTGATCGAGCTGTTCGAGGCGGTGCGCGACAACGACGACGACAAGGCGCACCATGCGTATGAGACCTGGGGCTTCACCGACCTGTCGCGCGAGAAGATGGACGTGCTGAACCTGTGGGCCCGGTTTTTGTACGAGCCGCTGATGCAGGACCGGGTGCGGCGGATTCAGGAAACCGACGATCCGACGTTTGGCCGCGAGGTGGCCGGAACGGGTGCATGCCGGGCTGAAGCGCACCGGCGGGGTGATGCCGCCGCGGGAGTTCGTGCTGATGGACCGTTCGGCGATCGGGCTGGGCGGGGTGTTCCTGCGGCTGAAGGCGGAACTGAACTGGAGCCGGCTGTTCCACGAGCTGATCGCCGATTTCAACGAAGACGACGCTGGCGGAACGGCAGGCGGCGGCGCTGGCAACCACCGGGGTGCCGGTGGCGCGGTAACGCCGGGGGGTTAATTCCGCCGTGACCTGCTGGCGTTCGACTGGCCCGACTGGTTCGCGCCGGACCGTTTCCGTGGATGAACGGAGTTGATCAATGAGCGAGGGTCGTGCGTTCTATCACGAGGGCATGCGCGAACTGCAGGATCGGTTTGACGGCAGGCGGGTTGCTGACGGGCTGGCCGCGCATCGCCGGCGCTGGGATTTCTGGGACGACGACCGCGTGATGATCGAGAGCACTCCGTTCTTCTTCATCGCCACGTCGTTCGGCGAGCATACCGATTGCAGCATGCGGTCCGGGATGCCGGGCTTCGTCAAGATCGTTGCGCCTGGAACGATCGAATTCCCCGAATACGACGGCAATTCGATGTACCGCACGCTGGGCAATATCAGCCGCAATCCGAATGTGGGGCTGCTGTTCGTCAAGTTCGATGGCAAGACCACGCGGATCCGGATCAGCGGACGGGCCACCATTCTTGATGATCCCGGCGCATTGGCCCGGCATCACGCCGCGAAGGTGGTGGTCAAGGTCGAGTGCGAGATGTTTTCCAATTGTCCGCGCGCGGTGCATGACCTGGAGGGCGGGCGGCTGTCCGCGTACCTGCCGAAACCGGGTTATGAGCCGCCCGCGCCGGAGTGGAAAAGCCGGGATTATATCAGGGACGTGTTGCCGGAGGGTGACCCGCATCGTGGCTTACCCCGGTGAGATTTCGGTTGCACTTTGCATCAGTCATATCGGAGCGGATATGGCAGTGGCGATGATCGCTCCAGTTCCCCGTAAGAGGATGGTCGAGGCTGCGGCGGGGCAGGGCGCATCGGCGGCAAGCATCGCCAGCACGTCCGTCAAAAGAACGTCCAGCTTGCTGCCGTGCCGTCCTGATTTCTCGCGGCGGTAATCTTTCTTGAACCTGCCGCGCCGTGCCTCCCTGATCGCCGCGACGGTATCGGCATTGGGCACCAGCGGGTCGAACGGCAACGCCCTTTCCGCGGCGCCGCGTTTCAAAAGCAAGCGAAAGGCATCGGAGAGGGAAAGCCCCATAGTCGCCAGCACGGCGGCGGCTTCGCTTTGGTCGCCTCGTCGGTACGGGCGCGTGCGACAGTTTGTCCCAATGCCTGCTAACTATGCATCGGACTTACGCAGCGGAAAAACTTCATCCGGTTGACAAGGAAACCTTACTCATGTAGTTTCCTAGTCAACCTTATGAGAGTGCCATGGCCGCTGATGTTCCCGAATTGACCGTCCACCTTGGCTACTGGCTCCGCCACGTTTCCAACCATGTGTCGCATGCCTTCGCGCGCAAGCTCGCCGCCAAGGACGTGACCGTTGCTGAATGGGTGCTGATGCGCACGCTCCATGGAAAGGAGCCTATGCCGCCCAGCCAAGTAGCTGACGCCATGGGCATGACCCGAGGGGCAATTACAAAGCTAGCGGATCGACTGATGGCGAAGTCACTGATTGCCCGCGACGCCAGCACTGATGATGGACGGTCTCATACTCTCCGCTTGACGGCTCAAGGAGCGCATCTGGTGCCCAAGTTGGCGGCGCTCGCAGACCAGAATGAGGCCGAGTGCTTCGCCCACCTCTCTGACAAAGATCGCGGCGCACTGCTTCGCATCCTGAAAGATACAGTCAACCGGCTCGGCCTTACGGCGATGCCGACTGAATAACATTCCAACCTGAGAAGGAAAATCCGCCTATGGATAACCGAATGACGACCATTGTCGAGACATGCTTAAGGGGCGCTGAAACCGGCAGCATGATCTTTCCGCAGATTGTCGGAACCCTGATGAAGGAAGGCTTTGAGAGCTACGCTATTGATTTCCGTCGTGCGACAGCAACTTACTTTTTGCCGGACGGCGATAGCGTTGAGCTGACGACAGATCGCCTCGACGTGCCGGTCGCCGAAGCCTTCGACACTGCCGCCATCCAAGCCGCGATCCGCGAGGCGCAGCAGCTAGTGCCGGGCTACACCTACAAGGGCTTTTGTCGAAAGGTGATGGATGCGGGGTGCGCGGGTTACATCGTCTCTTTCAGCGGGCGTCGTGCCGTCTATTTCGGTCGCACAGCGGAGATGCACGTCGAGCATTTCCCTCAATAGCCTTGGCCTGGGGGAAATCCTGCTCATGATCGCTTACGCAATCGCCTTTGTCCTACGCAACCTTCCCGCTCTGCTGTTCGTCCTCGCGCTCGTGATTGCGCCAACGCAACGGGGGCACGGGTCTACTGCTGAGCGGTTCCTTTCGTGGATACTGCTGCTCCCCATTGGGGTAACAGGGCTGTGGGCCGGTGCTTTTCACGTCTTCTTTCCCGGGACGGCTGCGGCCCTCATTGGCTGGGAAGTAAGCCCGTTCCAGTTCGAAGTTGGCATGGCTGACCTGGCCATCGGCGTCACAGCCTGCATCGCTTTTTGGCGCGATTTGGGCTTCAAGGCGGCCGCAGTTAGCATCGCATCCATCTTCTTGATCGGTGACGCCGTGGGACACGTCAAACAGATGCTGATTGTGGGGAACTTCGCGCCGGGTAACGCAGGAGTTCCGTTTTACATGGATATCATATGCCCTCTGCTCAGCATCGGCCTTCTGCTCATTGCCAGCCGACGAAGAGTGCTGCAAAATTCTTGAACTTCAAAAACATGGCTCCTCCGTCTCCATTACCCATTG
>CAWBVV010000006.1:0-558860 GCA_963792345.1 uncultured Alphaproteobacteria bacterium | reverse complement strand
ATCAACCCGGAAACCATCCACACCGCGATCAAGCCAGAACCGCAGCACGTCGTACATTGCCTGGCGGACCTGGGAGTTGCGCCAGTTGAGGTCGGGCTGCTCCTTGAGGAAGGCGTGGTAGTAATACTGGTTCGTTGCCGGATCAAATTCCCACCCGCTGCCGCCGAAGTTCGCGAGCCAGTTATTCGGCGGACCTCCGTCGGGCGCGGGGTACGCCAGATGTACCAGTCTCGCTTGGGGTTTTGGCGCGAGGACCGGCTTTCGAGGAACCACGGGTGCTGGCTGGAGGTATGGTTGGGAACGAAATCGAGGATCGAGCTTCATGCCGCGCCGGTGCACCTCATTCAGCAAGAGGTCGAACTCGGCGAGTGTCCCGAACATGGGATCGACATCGCAGTAGTCCGTGATGTCGTATCCGAAATCCGCCATGGGTGAAGGATAGATCGGTGAGATCCAGAGCGCGTCTATTTCGAGACCGGACAGATAATCAAGCCGCTCGCGGATGCCATTGAGATCACCGATGCCGTCGGCGTTGCTGTCCTGGAACGATCGAGGGTAGACCTGGTAGATGATGCCGCGCTGCCACCAGAGGTCATTGCCCATGCATGGCCTCCTGACGTTTCGTCGAACCGGATTTCATCAGGCGAAACATCAAGATCACCAGCCACATCAGGAACCGGAACACGATTATGGCAAGTGTGATCTGCACCCACAGGCCAAAGTTCCCGAGCGTGGCCTCGATGCGGTCGCCCCAGGGATACGGCAGGAGATCGCACCCGGATTCGATCATCGAGGTGGTCATTCGCTTCCAGCCGGTGAGCATCTCCGGGAAGTATAGCCAGCCATAGACATAAGCGGCGAGGACGGCACATGCGGTCCACACTCTGAAGACGTGGCTTCTGAGCCGTTCCCCGATGCGATTGCGTGAAGTCCTCAACGCCCATTCCCTGATTTGGTCCTGATACCAGCCGTCGCTTGCGGCGACCGGCGAGGGATGCCGGTCGGGCAAGCGTGGCGCCTGGTATCAGGCATCAACTCATTCGCGGCGTGATCGTTCCGTAGGGTTTGGAGCGGCGATCAGCGTCGCTTTTTCCATGCCTCGAAGTCCTGCTTGGCTTTGTCGTCCGGCGACCGGGAACAGTCCGACCAGCGACCGTCCGCGTGCCACCTCTTCTTCGGCGAATGTGTCATAGAGCGTGGTCGCGACTGCTTCTTCGGCGATTTCATCGACGATGTCGGCCGGAATGACGACGACGCCGTCGCAATCACCGACGATGATGTCGCCCGGATAGACCGCCACGCCCCCACAGCCGATCGGCAGATTGAGGTCGATCGGGATATGCACGATCGGGCTAGGCGGCGAAGTCGGGCGGCGCTGATAGGCCGGCAGCCCGGTTTTGAGGATGCCCTCGGAATCGCGCAACCCGCCGTCGGTGACGATGCCGGAGCAGCCGCGCGCCGCCAGCCGCCCGATGTAGAGATCGCCGGCCGAGGCCGCCCGCGCATCGCCGCGTGAATCGATGACCAGCACATGACCCGGCGGGCATTCCTCCATCGCCTGCGGCTGCACCGATCGCCTTGTGCCCCTGGGCGGGTTCATGTCTTCGCGGGACGGGATGAACCGCATGGTGTAGGCGATTCCGACCATGCGGGGCTGGTCGACACGCAGCGGCGACACGTCCTGCAGGAACATGTTGCGCAGGCCGCGCTTGAACAGCGCACCGGTCAAAGTCGATGTCGCGACGGTCTTCAACGCCTCACGCGTGCTCTGACGTAGTTCGGTCATGGACTTTTCCTTCGTTTTAAGTTACGGATGACGCTAATTACCGGCGGCGGTCGCACGCTGCCGGCTCGTCGTGCCGCCATCGGCGCGTCGCGGATCGCATTCAGATCGATATTCGGCATTGGCACGCTCAGTTGCCGCGCCACGCCATTCGCCAGGTCATTGTAGTCGTCAAAGCTGCGCCGCAGTCGGTTGCCGCCATGCCGGCAGGCCGCCGTTGGCGTGCAATTCGTACACCGATTCGCGATGGTCAAGCGCGGAACCGACATGATCCCACGCCATCTGCAGCAGCGCCGCGCGCTGCGTCGCAGTATAGCCGCCGCCGGCGAACGAGGCCTCCAGGCCCGGCCGGCAAGGCCGGGTCGCGCAGATCACGATCGGATGGAGCGACGATGAGCGAAGATCCCGGCAGGATGCGCAGGATTTCCTCCATCCGCGGCCGCGCCTTGAGCATGGCGATGCTGCCGGCGGACAAGATGGGCATGGTTGGGGGAGCAAAAGCCTTCCGGCGTGAATTCGGGTCGAGTTCGGTCGCACGCAGGCAATTCCGCACCGTCTGCACGTCGGTGATCAGATCGATCAGGTATTCGACCGTGGCATCATGCGCCGCCAGTCCCATTGCGTGGGTGCAGGCCAATCGCCAGCCCCAGCGTGAACTCGGCCTTTGCCAGCCAGCAGTAAAGCTGGTGCCAGAACAGCCAGCGGGCCATCGGCTCGGCGACGGTTCGGTCAGGAACACGCGCTCCCATGGGATCAGCACTCGTCCAGCCACATCTGCCCGTCCAGTTCGTCGTATCGGCTGCTGAGCGGCGAGACGAACGGATTCGGGTCGCGCGCGGATCGCCGGCGGCAGATCACGGTTACGCCGGGCGCGTTCACGGCGACCGACGAATGTCGCGCGATGGCCCTGAAAGTCGATGCCGGAGTTGGCGCCGATGTAGACATCCTCGGCATAGGCGGGACTGGTGTGCATGCCGATCTTGCCGCTTATCACCAGGCCCGCATCGGTCTCGCGGCATGATCCGCAGCGCCGCCCGTTCAGCCGGGTTTTCGCGCAGGCGATAACCGATCGTGGCAGCGCCCGAGGCGAACGTCAGGAACCGGCCGGTTGCGGCGATATGCGCACGATAGTTCTCGGCGTTCGTCGACCTGCTGCGCCGAGGCGTTGCGCAGCCCGACCGCGTGCAGCACGCCAAGCGCGATCATGTGCCCATAGGCCGGGGTGTGGGTGATGTTGCCCGCGGTCAGGAAGCAGGTTGCGGAAAAGCATCTGCCCATCCGGGCACAGATCGTCGGCGCTGCGCGGCACGATGTAGCCCACGGGGACCGTTCGCCATTGGCATCCGGCGGCGTCAGCACGACATCCTGCCAGGCGGGATCGAAATGCCGGTCGTACCAGGCGACATATTGCGTCCACCATCGGCTGGGTGGCCGGGTGCGTCGTGACATCCTCGACCAAGCCCTCGCCGAGGATATAGACGCGGCGGCCGTCGCGCAACGCTCGGCGGTATTCCGACCCTGTTCGCATCGGAGCCTCCGCTGAGCGCTGCCGATTGTTGTGGCGCGTGCTTCTGGATCGCCTGCCAGACACGCTCGCTGGTCGCCGGCATGTCGAGTTCGCTGCACCCCGAGCGGCTCCAGCGCGTTCATGACCGCGATCATCACGGCGGGCAGTGCGCCGACGCAGCCGGCCTCGCCGGCGCCTTTGGCGCCGAGCGGATTGGTCGCGGTCGGCACCGGGTTGCTGACGATCCTGATGCCGCACATCATGTCGGCGCGCGGCATGATGTAATCCATGAAGCTGGCGGTCAGCAGCTTGTCCGGAGCCCGCCTCGTAGACGACCTGCTCCCCCAGCACCTGGCCAACGCCCTGCGCCACGCCGCCATGGATCTGGCCGGCCAGGGTCAGCGGGTTGATGATGGTGCCGACGTCGTCAACCACGAGATAGGACAGCAGTTCGACCGCGCCGGTTTCGGGATCGACTTCGACCTCGGCAGACGTGGCAGCCATTCGGGAAGGTGTCGCGCTTCGGGGCGTAGGTGGCGTTCTCGATACAGGCCCGGCTTCCATGCCCGGCGGCAGCCGCGCCGGCTGGAACGCGGCGATCGCCACCTGCTTCAGCGTGACGCCGCGATCGGTGCCGGCAACGGTGAATTTCGCGTCGGCGAACTCGATGTCGGCCTCGGCGGCTTCCAGCATGTGGGCGGCGATCCGCTTGCCCTTGGCGATCACCTTGTCCGCGGCGAGGATCAGCGCCGTGCCGCCGGTCACCATCGAGCGCGAGCCGTTCGACCCCATGCCGAACGCCACGCGGTCGGTGTCGCCATCGATGAACTGCACATCGCCGGGTGCGATGCCGAGCCGTTCGTGCAGGATCTGCTTGAACGAGGTCTCGTGGCCCTGGCCATGGGTCTTGGTGCCCATCAGCATGATCGCGCGTGCCGCTGGGCTGAAAGCGGATCTCGGCATATTCCGGCAGTGGGCCGGCGGCCTGCTCGATCGCGTTGACCACAGCGATGCCGCGCAGCTTGCCGGCCCGCCGCGATGCCTCGCGCCGTGCGTCGAAGCCGGCGTAGTCGGCAGCCTCCAGCGCGAGCTCCATGTTCTTCTCAAACTCGCCGCAGTCATAGAACGGGCCCAAGCGGTGCCTTGTACGGCAGCTTCGGCTTCGGAATGATGTTGCGGCGCCGCAGGTCGATCGGGTCGATGCCCAGTTCTTGTGCCGCGGCCTCGATGATGCGCTCGATCAGGTAGATCGCCTCGGGCCGGCCGGCGCCGCGATAGGGCGCGGTTGGACTGGTGTTCGACAGCACCGCGTCGATGCGTCACATGGGCGGCGGGAATGTCATACACGCCCGTTACGGTTCCGATCTGGCCGAACGGCGTCAGAAGTTGGCGGTCGGACGCGATATAGGCGCCGATGCTGGCCAGCATATTCAGGCGCAGGCCGAGGAATTTTCCGTCCTTGTCCAGTGCGAGTTCGATTTCGCCGATATTGTCGCGGCCGTGCTCGTCCGCGAGGATGACCTCGGACCGCTCGCACTTCCACTTGACCGGGCGTCCCAGTTTCCTGGCGGCCCACAGGGTCAGGCGATGATCGACATATTGCCAGCCCTTGGCGCCGAAGCCGCCGCCGACATCGCGGCACGACCACGCGCACCTTGCTTTCGGGCACTTTGAACACCATGTTGGCGAGCATGTTGCGCACGCGATGCGGATAGTTCACGTCGGCATATAGCGTGTAACGATCCTCGACCTTCGTCATAGGTGCCGATGGAACCGCGCGGCTCCATGTACTGTGCCTGGACGCGGGTGATGACGTAGCGCCGGCGCACCACATGAGCGGCGCTGGCGAAAGCGGCATCGGTGGCGGCGCGATCGCCGCGTTCAAGGGTATGGGAGATGTTGTCCGGGTTTTCGTCCCAGACCCGGGCGCATCGGGCTTCGCGGCGTCGGCGAGCGAAGTCACCGACGGCAGCGCGTCGTATTCGACCTCGACCAGTTCGCGGCGTCCTTGGCCTGCGCCAGGGTTTCGGCCATCACCATCGCGACGGTGTCGCCGACATAGCGGACACGATCGATCACCAGGGCCGGCCGCTGCGGGGCGAACATCGGTGAGCCGTCACGCTTCTTGCGCGGCATGGCGGCCTTCGGCATGTTAACTCCGTCGTCGGCGTAATCCTGCGCCGGTATAGACTGCGGCTACGCCAGGAGCGCGTCAAGCGCCGCATTGGTATCGATCGAAATGATCCGCGCGTGGGCGTGCGGCGAGCGCACGAACACGGCATCAGAGCTGCCGCGGCAGTGTCAGGTCGTCCTGGTAGTGGCCCTTGCCGGTCAGCACCTGGAATCCTCGAACCGACGCACCGGCTGGCCCACACCAAACTTCATCATCATGAGCATCCTTGCAGCATTTGCGGGACGGGCCGCGGTTCAGGCGAGTGGTGGTTACTACGACGGCATAACCGGGAACGCCTCAGAGTCCATTGGCCCGCCCGGTTCGGCCGGCATCGGCAGCAGGGACGGACCGGGGATCGTTTCCAGAATGCCGGGGCGTGGGTCCCAGCGTGCGTCGTCGCCGGTCCAGCGCACCGAGTAGCCACGCCGGCGGGTGGAACGGGAGCTGTTGGCGGGGGCGCCGTGGACACGACATGCCATGATGGATGAGGATGTCGCCGGGCTGCATGTCCCAGCTAAGGAACTCGTACTTGTCGCGCGCGGCGTCGATGTCGGGGATTTTTTCGCCACCAAGCTTCGCCATTCGCGCCGCCTGGACCGGATCATTACGGAAGCTCTCCGGATGGAAGATCCTGGTTCCAGTCATGCGAGCCGCGGACGTATTCAAGCCCGCCGGTCGCCAGCGTAACCGGGTCCATCGCGAACCAGATCGACAGCACCTGGCGGCCGTGGACAGGCCAGTATGGCTGGTCCTGGTGCCAGGGCGTCTTGTTCTGCTGCGCCGGGTGCCTTGACGAACAACTGGTCGAAAAACAGATTCAGCTTGTCGGTGCGCAGAAAACGGCGAGCGATGATTCCGGCGCCGGCGAGTTGAATACGAAGTCATGGAAAGCGGCGTGCGAGGACCATAGGCCGAGTTCGACGTAGAATGACCTGTTGTCAGCGGCGTTCCGTGCCGGTCGCCAGCTTGCCGGGGTTGGCCATTGCAGCTTCGGTGGCCGCCTGCAATGTGCTGACCCACTCGGCATCAAACATGCCGCGGCAGGCAGATCGCGCCGTCCTGCCAGAATCGCTCAACATCTTCGTCCGTGATAGGCAGCAGTGGTTGCTTGTTCATGCTGACCGTCCTCTGGCCTGGTGTCGTTGTCCGTCGGCTGATATCCGCCGAGTCGCTCCGGCGGCCGTTGGGCAACCAACGCGGCATCATCGCAGCAGGTTTTGACGCATCGAGGGACCTCCGGTTATCGCGCACCGCTCTGTTGCGGGCTGCTCTAACAGACGAAGCGTGCGGAGATCGATCCGAACGGGCCGTAGTCGACGTGGAATGTGTCGCCGGCGCGGGCCTCGACGACGCTGGTGAACGAACCGCCGAGGACGAACTGTCCGGGCTCCAGGGCGATGTCGAACGGGGCGAGCTTGTTGGCGAGCCAGGCGACACCGTTCGCCGGGTGGTTGAGCACCGCGGCCGCGACGCCGGATTCCTCGATGATGTTGTTGCGGTAACAGAGTGCGCCGACCCAGCGCAGGTCGACATCCATGCGGGCGCATCGGGCGGCCGCCGACGATCAGCGCGGCGTTGCCGGCATTGTCGGCGATGCTGTCGAGCACGCGTGCGCGGCTTGTCGGTTTCGGGATCGATCCGGTGGGCGCGGCCGTCGACGATCTCGGCGGTCGGGACCACGTAGTCGGTCGCGCTGAGCACGTCGAAGATGGTGCAGTTGGGGCCTTTCAGCCGGCGGCCGATGACGAAGCCGATCTCGCATTCCAGTCGCGGCTGGATGAAGCGGCGACATCGGGATCTCGGCGCCGTCCGAGTAGAACATGTCCTCCATCAGCGCGCCGTAGTCCGGTTCGGTGATGTTGGCCTGGCGCTGCATCGCGCGTGACGTCAGGCCGATCTTGTGGCCCTTGATCCGGTTGCCCTCGCTGACCTTGATCTCCACCCAACGGCGCTGGACGGCGTAGGCGTCCTCGATGGTGAAGCCGGGGTATTGCGCGCTGGGTGGCCGGATCCGCTGGCGCTGCTTCTCCGCCCGGTGGTAGGCACGGGCGATGGTGTCGATGGTGGCCGCATCGAGCATGACCGGATCGCCTTGTCAGGACAGGACGGCGGTGAAGTCGGCCTGAACCAGTGCTCGGCTTTCGGCGCGGCAGTGGCAGGGTATGCCGAGCCGGGCGCGCTTCGGCGTCCGGGAACATCTTGACCCATTCGGCATTCAGGGCGGCGCGTTGCGTGACCGGATCCTTCACCCAGAAGGTTACCTTGATGATGTCATCGACCGAACCGCCGGCGGCCTCGACGTCGCCGCGCATGGCGGCGAAGACGTTCGCCACCTGCTGTTCCAGTGTGGGGGGCAGTTCCCGGGTGCCGGGGTTGGTGCCCGCCGATGACGCTCGACATGACGATGTTGCCGATGCGGCTGGCGTTTGGGATCGGGTTTTCGTGCCGCGCGACCGGGCCATTGATGCTTTGACGCTTGTGCCATGGAGCGGGTCCTTACTCGGCGGCGGTTTCAGGGGTGCGGAACACCGGCACGTCCTCCGGGTCGGACAACGCCTCGGGGCCTTCGGTCGGCACCGCCACGGCGAAGTTCAGGGCGGCGTCGATGTCGCCTTCCCATACTTCACGCGGCAATTCGTAGAGAAGTTCGATGCCGTAGCCGTTCGGGTCGTTGATGTAGAGGCTGTGGGTCATGCCGTGCTCGACGCGGCGGTTGAACTTCACGCCGCGGTCTCTGCAGGTATTCGAGCTGGCGCAGCCAGGCCTCGCGGTTCGGGAGCGAGATGGCGATGTGGGCGATCGCCATCGGCATCCCGTTCATGCTCCATTCGGACGGCGGGGCGGGCAGGGCCGGTGTTCTCGATCAGGGCGATGTCGTGGTGGTTCATCTGGCCATCGTGATCGCCGCTGTAGAAGCGCATCTTCGCCGGGTTGGGCCGCTGGGGCGTGGCCTTCAGTTCGCCGACCTGTTTGAAGCCGAGGATCTCGGTCCAGAACCGGTGGGATTCCTCCAGGTTGCGGACGTTCAGCACCAGGTGGTTGAGGCCGTCGGGGTGACGGGACCGGGATTTTGGTTGATCAGACATTTCTTCCTCCGGTTTTTCAGGTTGATTTACGTTGCAGGTGCTCAGAAAGCATAGTTCGGATGACTTCACCAGTGGGCGGAAGTCGCGCTTGAGCCGCTGCTTCAAGGAAAGCTTGCATCCGGCGCACGGTGAAGTGCCGGCTGTAGTCCGACGTTATGCAGGTCGCCGAAGTCGACATCCCGTTCCCCTTTGCGCGCCGATCGTAAACGATGCCGGCTTTCAGAGCCATCCCGCGATAAGTATGCCATAGGTCGCCGCAGGGCTCAAAGCGGGCGTTTCCGCGACAGCGGCTGCCGCGGGATCGGCGGCTGGGCCTGACCAGGCGTCACCGCTAAAACAGGTTGTCCTGAACCGGTTAGCCACACCTGTGCCACACCTGTTAGCCACACCTACTAGCCATTGGCGGCGGCCTTGGCTCGTTCCAGGAGCAGCGCCAGTTGTGACTGACCTTGGTGGGCGCCCGCCTCGAGACTGGAGATCGTTACGCCGAGCAGGCGAACCGCGCGAGGTGGCGGGAAGCAGGGCCGCAATAATTCCAGACTTATACGCTGCAACTCGGCGCGCGATCCGATGGGCTGGCTGCATGATCTGCCGCGGGTGATCTGCTGGAAGTCCGCATGCTTGACCTTCACGGTTATCGTTCGTCCGACATGACCGCCGGCTACATAAGCGGCCCAGACCTTGGCGAATACCGGGTCAAGTGCCGGTGCCACCTCGTCCCAATGGGTCAAATCACGCTCGAATGTCGTCTCCGCGCCCAGGGACTTGCGCACGCGGCCGGCTTCGACCGGGCGATCGTCCTGGCCCCTGGCGACGCCGTAATAGTAATCGGCGGCCTTGCCGAAATGTTCGGCAAGGAATGTGCGGGATTGACCGCGCAGATCCAGGCCGGTGCGGATGCCAAGCTTGTTCATCCTGGCGGCCGTGACCGGACCGACGCCGTGGAATTTGCCGACCGGAAGGTCCTCCACGAAGGCGGCACCCATCCTGGGCGTGATGACAAACAACCCATCCGGCTTGCGGTGATCCGAAGCCAGCTTGGCCAGGAACTTGTTGTAGGAGACACCGGCTGAAGCGGTCAGGCTGGTCTCGGCGCGGATTGCTGTCCTGATCTCCTCGGCGATCGCGGTGGCGGAGCCTCGGTCTACCAGCGGCGCGGTCACATCGAGATACGCCTCGTCCAGCGACAGCGGCTGGATCAGGGATGTGTAGCGCGCGAAGATGGCGTGTATCTGTCGGGACACCGACTTGTAGACATCGAAGCGCGGTGGCACGAAGACCAGATCAGGGCATTGGCGCCTGGCGGTGACGGATGCCATGGCGGAACGCACGCCGAACTTTCGCGCCTCGTAGCTGGCGGCGGCGACCACGCCGCGTTCACGGCTGCCTCCGACGGCGACTGGAAGCCCGACCAGCGCGGGATTATCGCGCTGTTCGACGGAGGCGTAGAAGGCGTCCATGTCGATGTGAATGACGCGCCTGAACCCTGGCCACGGATCGGGGGACGACATGGCGGTTATCGTTCCGGTCGGTTGACTTCGAGGCCGATAACCGGCGCGGTGGTTTGTTGTTTTCGCTGTCCCATTACCGCCACATGCCCCGCATGTGCGCGCCGACATCGATACGAACCTGCCTTGGCGCCAACTGTTCAGCGGTGATGTCTGGCAGCACCGGCCAGATCACGGATTCAAACAGTGGCAGCAGGCTGCCGGGGATGAAACGCGTGCGCGACGCGTAGACATGGCGGTCACCGTTGCGGGCCTGCCCGTGGGTAAAGAAGCGATGCGGCGTGACCAGGTGCAGGCTGTCCTTTGCCCTTGTCATCGCAACGTAGAGCAGCCGCCTTTCTTCCTCGATCTCCGCCATTGTGCCGGTGCCAAGATCAGAGGGGATGCACCCATCCGCGACGTTCAGCACGAAGACCGATTTCCACTCCTGCCCCTTGGCCGAATGGATCGTCGAAAGAATGAGGTAGTCCTCGTCAAGTAGAGGTATCCCGGCCTGGTCGCTGGTGGCATCCGGCGGATCAAGGGTCAATTCGGTCAGAAAACGGGTACGCGATGGGTAGCCGGCGGCGATCTGCTCAAGCTGGAGCAGGTCGGCCTGGCGCACCGAGGCGTCCTCATGCATGCGTTCCAGGTATGGGGCGTACCAGAGGCGGGCGCAGGCGATATCGGCGGGCCAACCGGCTTTGCCTGATTTCAGATGCTGCAAGGTCCGCACCAGGCCAGGCCAGTCAGCGGCGGATCGAGGCGGAGGCGAAATGAAAGGCAGGGCGGCGATGGGGTCGAGGTGAGCCGCCATCAGGTCCAGCACGCGTTGCGCTGATGACGGACCGATGCCGGGCAGCAACTGCATGAGGCGAAAGCCGGCGATCCGGTCGCGGGGGTTCTCCACGAAGCGAAGCAGTGCCAGCAGATCCTTGACGTGGGCGGTGTCGAGGAACTTGAGGCCGCCAAACTTCACAAACGGAATGTTGCGCCGCGTCAGCTCAATCTCAAGCGGGCCGCTGTGATGGGACGTGCGAAACAGGACGGCTTGCTGTTTGAGGGCTGTGCCGGCCTCGCGATTTTCCAGGATGCGCTCGACGATATAGCATGCCTGGTCGGCCTCATCGCGCACGCTGACCAGTTGAGGGCGTTCGGCCGACTGACGGTCGGTCCAAAGGTTCTTGGTGAAGCGTTCGGCAGCGAGATCGATCACGCCATTGGCGGCGGCGAGGATCGGCTCGGTCGAGCGGTAGTTTCGGTCCAGGGTGATAACCGCGGCGTGCGGGGTGAACCGTCCGGGAAAATCGAGAATATTGCGCACCGTCGCGGCACGGAACGAGTAGATCGACTGGGCGTCGTCGCCGACCACCGTCAAACCCTCGCCGCTGGGCTTCAGCGCCAGCAGGATGCTGGACTGCAGTCGGTTGGTATCCTGGTATTCGTCCACCAGAACGTGATCGAAACGAGCGCCCATATCGGCGGCGAGCGCCGGATCACTGACAGTCCGCGCCCAATAGAGCAGCAGGTCGTCATAATCGAGCACGTGTTGGGCTTGCTTGGCCTCCACATAGGCGTGGAACAGCAGCCGCAATTGGGCGTGCCATCCGGCGCACCAGGGAAAATGCTCCTGCAGCACGGGATCGAGTTGCATCTCGGCATTCACCGCGCGGGAGTAGATGGCAAGGCAGGTTCCCTTGGTCGGAAACCGGGTGTCAGTCTTGGAAAAACCAAGCTCGTGACGGACGAGGTTGATGAGGTCGGCGGAATCCTCGCGGTCGTGGATGGTGAAATCCGGCTGCAGCCCGATCTGTCCGGCGTATTCCCGCAACAGGCGCGCGCCGATCGCGTGAAAGGTTCCTGCCCAGGTGAGGCCACCGGTCATGACGGCGGAATTCGCGCCCATCACCTGGGCGCCGATACGTTCGACTCGTCGCGCCATCTCCTGCGCTGCCCGACGGGAGAAGGTCATCAGCAGGATGCGGCGTGGGTCGACGCCGTTGACGATCAGGTGGGCGACGCGATGGGCGATCGTGTTGGTCTTGCCTGATCCGGCTCCGGCGATGACAAGGAGCGGTGCGGCTGGTCGGCGAACGCTGGGTTCGACTGGTCCGCGAACGCCGGGTTCGACCGGTCCGCGAACACCATGTTCGACTGCGGCGCGCTGCTCGGCGTTGAGTTTCTCAAGGTAGGCGGCTGACATCGGCTCTCAATTCGCTCGTGGTCCGGCCGCGAGGACGCTCAGTCAACCATGATTCCCGTTATGTTCGCAATATTCTTCATTAGGGAAGCGGCGGGTCGGACCGCAGGCGATGAGTGAGGGTGTTGAACCAGAATAGGGCGTTGCAACCGCACCTGCGTCCCGGCGGCGCGGTTGCAACTATCTGCCTATCGGGTGCAAACGGTTCCGCGCGGCGTCCAATTGCAGTAATACTTCTGCGCGTGGCTCGGGGTCACGCTTGCGAACAAACCCGCTGTCACCGCCAAAGCGGTAAAGCCAACCGTGAGCAGCTTGCGAGTATTGAAGATGGTCTTCATCTGCGGTCTCCTGCTTGAGTTTACAGAGCGGCTTGCCCTGCGGGAGAATGAATAGCGGGCACTCGACTGATGCGGATGTCACCGGGGAAACAGGATGCACACGGCGAACAGCAGATTGAGCGGGCGACATCCGATGATCCCGCCTGCCCGGGTTACGTTCCACGGCGACATCAGCTTGCAGCAATGTCGGACCGCGTTCTGAGCCGGTTGCAGCAATTGAAGCTGTTTGCCGGCCTGGCGGAGGCGGCACGCGGGAAGCTGTCGGCTTCCGCCCGGCCGGTCCGGTTTGCTCAGAACGAGATGCTGTTCCGCAGGGGTGAAGCTGCCGAGGGCATGATCATGGTGATCGATGGCCTGGTGAGGATCCATCTGTCGGATGCCAAAGGGCGGGAAGTGACGTTGGCTCTGGTCGGGCCGGGCGAACCGATCGGGGAGATCGCCCTGATCGATGGCGGGTTGCGCAGCGCGGATGCAACCGCGTTGAGCCCAGTGTCAGCGGTTCTGCTGCGCCATGCCGACGTGGCTGGGATGATCGAAGCGGATGCAGCCATGGCCTCTGCGCTGCTTCGCACGATGACCGCGCGGGTAAGGCGGCTGACGGATCAGGTCGAAGCAATCAGCCTTCAGCCACTGGCGCAACGTGTTGCCAACGCGCTGCTTCGGCTGGCTGAAGCCGACGCCTCTGGGCTGGTTCGCGTGCCTCAGGGGCAAATCGCAACACTGGTGTCGGCAACGCGGCCCAAGGTGAACGCCGTGCTGTCGGACTATCGGGCGCGGGGCCTGATTGTTTCGGTGCGGGCTGGGTTGAAGATTCTGGACCGGGGCGGTCTGGCGAAGCTCGCGGCCAACTCCGATTGTTGACACGGATTGTTCTCCCGGTCGGCCAGCAGCGCGCGCCTCGGCCAGTATCGCGCATCATGGGAGCGCGATAGACAGGTTTTAGTTTGACGTCGTCAATTCACGTGGCGAATGGCGGACGCGCTTCGCCGCGATCGGGTACTGGTAGCGGCCATGGACGATGCCAGGGGACGGAACGTCGGACCGGGGGAGTAATCTTCATGATGCATTCAAGGTGGGCGGGCGCTTTTGGTTTGGTCGCCAGCGTTTTCTTCAACCTGGCTTGTCCTGGGCTGGCGACTGGCCAAACCAGCGGCTGTGTCCTGGTGCAAGACGAGCAAAATCCAGCCGAGAAGATCTTGCGCTGTGGAGATCATCTCAACATCCGATCTGAGCCAGGAACAGAATACCGGGTTTTGGACCAGACCGGGAATTCAACGGGGTCAGTGCAACTCAATTCCGGCGCATTAATGATCGAGTTCAAGGGCGGCCCCGGGTTGCACAATTTCCAGATCCTGACCCCGGTCGCCATCGCGGCGGTGCGCGGCACGAAGTGGGTCGTCGCCACAAAAGGCGGCCAGACATCGACGTTCGTGATCTCAGGGGTAGTGTCGGTGACACGTCGAAGCAACCATCAGTCCGCCGAACTCGGACCTGGTGACGGAGCCGACATCGAGGCCGGTTCGGGCCCGGTGGTGGTCAAGCGATGGCCAGAGGCTCGGATCAGGGCGCTGCTCGCACGCTTCGGTCAATAATGGATCGAAACAGGAGAGCTTTGCATACGGCGTTTGTCTGCGGATTTCTGCTGGTCAGCCTGCTGTGGGGCGGATACCTCGCTATCGGGCAGATCGAGGGCGTGGACCGAGGCTTTCAACACATCGAGGATTCGACGGCGGATTGGCGATGCACCCTGTTCGGGGCCCGTCCGGTACCGCGCGGCGTCGTGATCGTAGCCATCGACGACGAGACCGTCCGAGCGGCCGGGCGCTATCCGTTGCCGCGGGACCTGCTTGCCAAGGTGGTGCGGGCTTTGGCGGCGGCGGGTCCGCAAGCCATCGCGGTTGACCTGCTGTTTCTGGATGCCGGCGATCCGCAGGCGGATGCGGACCTCGCGGATGCCTTGCGTGGCGCACGATCAGTTGTCGGCGCGGTTGGCTTGTTTGACGCTAAGCGAGCCGAGGGCGGCGCGGTGTTCAGTTCCATCGCGGATCGAATCCTGTGGCCGACACGCCCGATCGCCGACGCCGCGTCCGTGGGGCTGGTGAATGTCGGCACGGACCACAGCGGCATGGTCCGCCACATTCCGATGGTCTTCCAGACGAAAGACCGCATCTTGCAGTCGTTCGTCATGGCGGCCTCGGCCACCGCGCTGGGAGTCGAGCCGGTTATTGGCGACGGTATCATCAAGCTGGCGGGACGATCGACGAGAACCGACCTCGGCTACAACATGCCCATCCACTACTACGGCCAATCCGGAAGCATTCGCCATTTCAGCGCGGCCCAGGCGATACGGGGCAACTTCGATGCCAATGCGGTGCGCGGGCAAGTTGTCCTGATCGGTGTCACCGCGATCGGTTCAGGCGATGTCTTTGTCACGCCATTCGATCGCGCGGTGCCGGGGGTCGAAATCATGGCAACGGCAATCACAAACCTGCTCTCCGGTGATGGGCTGGCACGAACCGGGACGGTGCGGATTGTCGATGCGGCCACCGCCATCATGCTGCCGGTCGGGACCATTCTGCTGTTGGCCTTGATGAGGCCATTGGCCGGTGCCTGCCTGTCGGTTGTTCTGGTGCTGACATGGCTTTGCGCGACGGTGATGGCTTATTATTTCGGATACTGGCTGAGCATCGCCGTTCCACTTGGCTCGCTATTACCCGTTGCCGCGGGATATGGCCTGATCCGGGTTGTGCTCGACCGATTACTGGTCCAGCGCCTTGCGGGGGAGGCCGCGCTGCTGGCGAAATTCCAGTCGCCCCGGCTGATTGATGTGATCGCGCGCGACAAGGGTTTTCTCGCCAAGCCAGTCCGGCAGAGTGTTGCGGTGATCTTTCTGGACCTGTCCGGTTTCACCGGTGTCGCGGAGGAATTGGGGCCGGAGTGGACCCGTGACCTTTTGGCGGCATTTCACACGCTGATCGAACGCGAGGTGTCCATGCGCCAGGGCACCATCATCAGCTTCATGGGTGATGGCGCCATGATCCTGTTCGGGCTGCCGGCGCCGAAGGAAGATGACGCGGACCGGGCGCTGCGGACGATACTCGGTCTGGATGATGCTATCGCGGCCTGGCTGCGTAGTCTTCCTCCGGTCGCACGGGATCGTTTGGCGTTAAGGATCGCCGGGCATCTTGGCCCGGCTGTCGTATCGCGCCTCGGTTCGGCGCAACACCAGTATGTGACCGCGACCGGCGATACGGTCAACGTGACGAGCAGACTGCTCGAAGTCGCCAAGGAGCGGGGCGAGCGCGTCATCATCAGCGATGAGTTGAAGTCGGTGGCGCCGGCATCCGTGGAACAGGCCGGCCGGTGCGCTGCCGTGCGGGCCACGGAGGTGGCTATTCGTGGCCGGGCCGCGTCGCTTCGGGTTCATGCCTGGCATTAGCGTCGGCTGATCTCAGCATTCCGCCTTTGTCGCGCCGCCGGCGGGCGACGGCGCGGCAGCGTTGGCGGCGGCCTGGTGATGCGCCGATGAGGTGAGATGTGGTCAGCGTCGGTCCGCCCGGTCCGCCCCTCGGCGGCGACATCTAGCATTTCGCGGTGCATCCGTGGTCCAGTCTCCCGCGGAGGAGACGTTAATGAAAAACCGCCTGAAGGCGCCCGCCGGCGCCGTCGCGCCCGGCGCGCCGCCGTGAAGGAACGGCCGATGCAGCGACTGCTGCTGGCCGGATGCCCCGATTTCTGGCGGCTGTGGTCGGTCGGCCTTGTGGTCTTCACCGTGCGCTGGCTGGAAACCGTCGCCGTGGGCGTGTTTGTCTACCAGCACAGCCACTCCGCCTTTCTTGTCGCCCTGATGACCATGCTGCGGCTGCTGCCGATGGGGCTGTTCGGCGCCTTCATTGGCGCCTGGGCGGAGAAGATCGAGCGGCGCATCACCCTGATCGTGGTCGTCATGCTGATGCTGGCGACCTCGCGTCGCTGGCGTTGCTGGCGTATAGCGGCCACCTTGCGATCTGGCATCTGGCGGCTAGCCAGTTTCCTCAATGGCCTGGGCTGGGCAACCGACAACCCGGTGCGGCGGGTGATGATCGGCGACGTCGTCGGCGGCAGCCAGATGAGCACCGCGATGTCGCTTGATGTCGGCGCCAACAACGCCAGCCGCATGGTGGGGCCGACCATCGGCGGCCTGCTGCTGGCCAGCGTCGGCATCGACGGCGTTTTCATGCTCAGCGTGGCGCTGTACGGCTTTGCCTTGTACGCCGCGTTCCGCGTGCGGTATCGCAACGCGGCCCTGATCGGATCAGCACCTGTCCTGGCGCGCATCGCCGAGGGACTTCGGCTGGTGCGCGGCGATCGCCGGCTGACCGGCACGCTGGTGGTGACGATGATCTACAACGTGTTCGGCTGGCCCTTCACGAGCATGATCCCGGTCATCGGCCAGAACCAGCTTGGGCTCGGCGCGGAGGGGATCGGCATCCTGGCCAGCATGGATGGCATTGGCGCGTTCTGCGGCGCCCTGCTGCTGACGCTGTTCCTGCGGCCTGCCTGGTATGCCCGAGCCTATCTCGGCGGCGTGGCGATCTACATGGTGATGCTGATCGTGTTCGCGCTTGTGCCGTCGCCGGGGATTGCCGGCAGCGCCTTGTTGCTGACCGGCCTTGGCGGCGCGGGGTTCAGCACCATGCAGGCGACGCTGGTCTACCTTGCCGCGCCGCCGGAGATGCGCTCGCGCATCCTTGGCGTGCTGTCGGTGTGCATCGGGATTGGGCCGATCGGGTTTATCGCGCTGGGGCTGCTGGCGGACGCGATCGGAGCGCAATGGGCCACCGCGGCGTCAGGGGTGCTGGCCTGCTCTGCCTGGTGCTCACCCGGCCGTCTGGCGGTCTATTTGATGGCCGATGATGGTCTCGGCGATGCGAAGCCCGAGGCATGCGCGCATGCCGCGGAATTGGGGCTGGACAGGCAAGATCCGTTCAACAAGCCTTGTGTCAGCCAAACAGGCATGGCATCGGCCTGCCCCCGAGGGCCTATCTGTTGTTCCATGAAGCGGCGAGCTTCGAACGCCATTGATCCGGAGGCTGCAATGAGGTTGATCAATCAGGTGCGACGCCTTCTGACGGTTGCACTCGCGGTGGTGGCCACCGCCGTACCTGTCGCTGGCGTGTTGGCGAAACCAAGCCAGCTAATGGGCATATGGGACGGGGTCACGACGGTGAACGGCGCCTCGGTTCCGCTTCGCTATGTCATTACGGCGAGCAGTTCGGTGACGAGGCAGGCGCTGTTTCCAACCGGCATGATGCTGTACATCGGCAATTACGCATTGGTGGGCAACCAGTTGCACATCACCTGGCGGGACTGGGGTCCGCGCAGCACGGCGGCTCCGCCCGCCCCGATGGGAGACAGTTGCGTGGTCGAGTTTCACGGGCCCGACCAGTTCGAGTGCGGCGGCGTCAAGTTCTGGCGGGAATTCTGATCGAAGCGCCAGCCTAAGCATTGGCCCGAGGAATTCAAAAGTGGAAATGGCACGACATGCTCGATCCATGTATCGCTGTTTTTTAACTCGTCCACGCGCGGACACTGGGCGGATCGCATCGGCTTGGGGCTGATGATCATGGCACATCCGCTCAGCGGCATCCGCGTCGTCGAGGTGTCGGCTTTCATCGCGGCGCCGCTGGGCGGCATGACGCTGGCGCAGCTTGGCGCGGATGTCATCCGCATCGATCCGATCGGCGGCAACATCGACATTGGCCGCTGGCCCCTGGCGCCCGACGGAACCAGCCTGTACTGGGCCAGCCTGAACAAGGCCAAGCGCTCGGTTGCCCTGGCGCTGAATACGCCGCAGGGACAGGAACTCGCGCGTGCCCTGATCTGCGCGCCCGGCGCCGGCGCCGGCAACCTGCTGACCAACCTGCCGGCCGGCGGCTGGATGAGCTACCAAGCCCTGTCCGCCCGACCGCGCCGATCTCATCATGATGCGGCTGACCGGCACGCCGTCCGGCGGCGCGGCCATCGACTACACCATCAACTGCGCCAGCGGCTTTCCCGCTCGCGACCGGCACCGGGGACGACCCGGTCAACCACGTCCTGCCGGCCTGGGACGTAACCGCGGCGCTGTATCTGTCGACCGGCTTTCTGGCGGCGGAACGCGCCCGGCAGGCGACCGGACAAGGCCAGGAGGTGACGCTGGCGCTGTCCGACGTGATGCTCGCGACCGTTTCCAACCTCGGCTACGTCGCCGACGTGCAGGTCAACGGCGCGGTGCGCCCGCCGCATGGGCAACGATCTTTACGGCGCGTTCGGCCGCGATTTCGCCACCGCCGACGGGCGGCGGATCATGCTGACGCGCCATCTCCAACCGGCAGTGGCGCGCCATCGGCACGGCCACCGGCCTGGCCGAGCCGCATCGCCATGATCGGGCCGATGATGCAGGTCGATCTCGACGACCGAAGGCGGCCGGTTCGAGGCCCGCGCACGCCATCTGCGCGGTGCTGGAGCCCTGGTTCGCCCGCCGCACCCTGGCCGAGATCGCGCGCCGCGTTCGAGGGCAGCGGCGTGCTGTGGGGCCCCTATCAGGATTTCCGCCAGCTGGTGCGCGACGATCCGCAATGCTCGCCGGCCAACCCGATGTTCGGCGACCGTCGAGCAGCCCGGCGTCGGCCGGTTGATGGTGAACACGCTGCCGCTGGAGTTTGCCGCACGGCGGCGCGCGTGCCGCCCTCCGGCGCGCCGCGGCTGGGCGAGCACACCGAGGCGGTGCTGACCGAGATCCTTGGGCTGCCGTCAGCCGAATACGCCCGGCTGCATGATGCGGGCGTGGTCGCCGGGCCTTCGCACCCCTAGGTAATGGCGCAGGAGGGCCGCCCTGCTCGACAGGCTGCCGCCGGTTGGGCGGGGTCATGCTCTGAAAGGACCAAGTGGTGACGAACGACGCGATGCCGGACGCTCGATAACCTGATGCGGTTGTGCGAGCGGGGGCTGGCGCTGGCCGAACAGTTGCTGGCGCACATCGCGTCGGGCGGTGGCGTTTGGCGGTGCTGCGCGACGGCCGGGTCGATCCCGCGCAGATGGACGCCAACCAGTTGGCGGCGCATGGCTTTGCCTGGCAGGCGACCTATGTCGAGGCACTGCGGCAGACGCTGATCTGGGCGCGGCGGCTGCGCGATGCGGGACGCGCTCACGACGTCGAGGCGCGATCCTGCGGCTTGGCTTCGCCGAGTACCTCGCGCAGCTGGGCGGGCGGCATCCCGATCAGCCAGACCGAGATGGTCCGGCCGGGCGACCTCGGCGTCGCCGGCGAGGCGCTGTGGGCTTTCCTGCGCGATCCGGTGCTCGCCGACACTTGGCGACCCGCCGCGCTGGCCGCCGCCCGGCGGCGATATCGTGGCCGCCGCGCTCGCTGCGGGACTTTCGGCGATGTCGGCATCGCCGACGAGACGATCGCCGCGATCCGCGACCAGTTCCTGCGCTACGCCGACGCGGAGATCGCGCCGCACGCGCAAGGCTGGCACCAGCGCGACGAGCTGATCCCGATCGACGGTCGTCCAGCAATTGGCCGAGATGGGCGTGTTCGGCCTGACCGTGGCGGAGGACCATGGCGGATCCGGCCTCGGCAAGATCGCCATGTGCGTCGTCTCCGAGGCCTTGAGCGGCGGCTATATCGGCGTCGGCTCGCTGGGCACGCGGGCGGAGATCGCCGCCGAGCTGATCGGCACTGGCCGGCACGCCGGAGCAGAAGGCGCGCTGGCTGCCGGCGCATCGCCTCCGGCGCGGTGCTGCCGACGGCGGTGTTCACCGAGCCGAACACCGGGTCCGACCTCGGCAGCCTGCGCACCCGGGCGGTGCGGGACGGCGATGTTTATCGCGTGACCGGCGCCAAGACCTGGATCACCCATGGCGTCGCGGTCCGACCTGATGACGTTGCTGGTGCGGACCGACCCGGCGCACGCACGGCTACAAGGGACTGTCGATGCTGCTGGCCGCAGAAGCCGCGCGGCACGGAGGCCGATCCGTTCCCCGCCGCCGGGCATGAGCGGCACCGAAATCCGCGTGCTCGGCTATCGCGGCATGAAGGAATACGAGATCGCGTTTGAGGATTTCCGTGTCCCGGCGACCGACCTGCTGGGCGGCGTTGAGGGGCAGGGGTTCAAGCAGTTGATGGAGACGTTCGAGAGCGCCCGCATCCAGACCGGCGCGCGGGCGCTGGGCGTGGCGCAGAACGCGCTGGAGCTGGCCGCGACGCTATGCGCGGGATCGCAAGCAGTTCGGGCGCGCCGATCATGCGAGTTCCCGCGCGTGGCGGCAAAGATCGCCTGGATGGCGGCGGAGACGATGATGGCGCGGCAGCTCACCTACTTCGCCGCGCGGCAAAAGGACAGCGGGCAGCGCTGCGATATCGAGGCCGGCATGGCCAAGCTGCTGGCCGCGCGCGTCGCGTGGGCGAATGCCGACAGCGCGCTGCAGATCCATGGCGGCAACGGCTATGCGGTGGAGTATCCGATCAGCCGCGTGCTGTGCGATGCCCGCATCCTGTCGATCTTCGAGGGCGCGGCCGAGATCCAGGCCCAGGTCATCGCGCGTGGATTGATCGGGCGGCAGAACTGAATAGGACCGCCGCGCGCCCACCGTTAGGGGACTATGACACCGCGGAGCCGCCGGCGAACCGGTGAATGAGGGCGGGTTGGATTGGACCAACATCGCCGCGGAGTTCGAGAGCGTGGGCCGGGGGCAGCTACAATGCTTCAAGCAGCGGGCAAAGCCGGTTACCTATCGCCCCTATTTCTCGAAAGCATGCAACTGATGCGAAGTCGACCGTTGCGTTTACACGGTTCGCCAAACCAAGCCGCATTAAACGCGTGCGCCACCGGTTACCGCAAGCGGCGACCGGTATGTGAGTCTCTTTTCGCGCGCCGCCGCCGGCTGCCGATTTCCTTTCAGATGAAACGGTCAGGCGGCGATGCGAAGTGGTTCGACCTCCGGCGCTTCGTCGGCGACCTCGACAATGCGAGCGCGTTCGAAGCCGTTGAAGGCGGTGCGCAGGCAGGCGCCGTAGGCACCGAGTTGCCCGATTTCGATCCAGTCCCCCTCGGTGACATCGGCCGGCAGAAGGAATGGGCCACGCATCACGTCAGCACTGTCACAGGTCGGCCCGAACAGGGAAAATCCGATAGTCTCGTCAGAAATCACGGTTTGCGGACGGATCAACCTGACGGGGTAGCGGAACGCCAGCGTGCCGGCATCGGCGAGGCTGCCGTACACGCCGTCGTTCACGTACAGCGCATTGCCCTTGCGCGCCTGCACCTGCACCACCACCGACGTTCCCGCGGCCACCAGCGCACGGCCGGGTTCGGCCCATAGCCGGGCGCCGGGCAGTTCCAGGCGTTCAAAACCAGCCTCGATCTCCGCGAAGAAAGCGCCGATCGGCGGTGGCTCCTGGCCGGGATACGCAACGGGGAAGCCGCCGCCGACGTCGATGACATCGATCTTGACGCCAGCCGCCTGGATGACCTGCCCGGCCAGGGCAAGTGCTTCCCGCCAGGCCAACGGGTCCAGGCACTGCGATCCGACGTGAAAGCTGACCCCCACGCTGGAGGCACAGTCGCGCGCGCTTCGCAGCAGGGAGGCCGCATCGTGCGCCTGGGCGCCGAACTTACCGGACAGGTCCAGCACCGCCCCGCCCTTCGGCAGTGCGATGCGGACGATCAATCCCAGATGGCCCGCCACGCCGGTGGCGGCGATCTCGGCACGGATCTTGGCAAGTTCATCGGCGGAATCGAGCACGAAGTCGCGCACGTCATGCCGCGCCCAGGCCTCGCGAATGGCGCCGCGCGCCTTGATCGGGTGCATGAAATGGATCGCCGCGTCCGGAAACATGCCTCGGACCAGCCGGATTTCCGGCAACGACGCGCAGTCGAAATGCCGCACACCACCGTCCCACAGCGCGCGAAGCACGGCTGGGTCGGGGTTGCACTTCACGGCGTACAAAGTGTCGCCTGGGAAGCCTTGGATGAAGCGATGCGCGGTATCGGCGATCGTCTCGGGGCGCAGGCAATGGATCGGCTCCTCCGGACGATCCGCGGCCACGACTTCATCCACCGTGGGGCGGCGCGTTGGGGCGACACCCACGCGGCGACGCAACGGCGAAACGGCCGAACGAGTGCGGGCGATACCGGATCTCACCTCGACAGATGGCGCATCACCGGTGGACGCGACCAAGGCGGCGGCGACACCGGAAGGTGCGAAGGCGGAAGCGGCGATAACTGGACGGGTGGCAACAGGGCGGGCGTCGGCGGGGCGGGCGTCAGCGGGGCGGGCGTCAACAGGGCGGGTGGTGGCAGACATCGTGGTCATCCTCGCGGCAACCGGAGGCAAATCCGGCGACGAAAGCGAAACGCAAGGGCGTTATCGCGACAAACGGGACTTGGGCCGGACCGCGCGAATACGCAGCGGTCTCGGGGTCAGACGATGCTGGTGGTACTTCGCATCGCTGCGCGGGTGCGGTCGGACATAGGCGTGTTCCTAAACGACCCCGGCCCACGGCTGGCCGGGTCAATCGAAAAGAGCGCGTTTACGTCGTTGCTGTGCCCTTGGGGATTACCCAGTCCAGGCTCGCGGCACGTGCGGATGCGTCACCGCCCCATCAGAGGCGAGGCGCGGGATATAGGGCCAATCGCCGAGCAACATGCATGCTCTTTTGGGGTATGGGCAAACCCCTAGCGCATAGCTCCCGCGAGCGCCAAATACTCCCAGACGATTGTGGCGGCAGCCAGGGAGGTGATCTCGGCGACGTCATACGCGGGGGCGACCTCCACCACGTCCATCCCGGCGAAGCTGACCTTGGGCAACCGCCGCAGGATTGCCTGGGCCTGCCAGGATGCCAGTCCGCCGATTTCCGGCGTGCCGGTGCCGGGGGCGAAGGCCGGATCCAAGGCGTCGATGTCAAAGCTCAGATAGGCCGGCGTGTCGCCCACCAGATCGGTGATCCGAGCCGCAACCAGGGAGGGTGTCGCGGCGTGAACATCCTGCGCCGACAGCACGGTGACGCCTTGCCCAAGCGTCCAATCCATTACGTCTTTCCGCACCGGCGAGCGGATGCCGATCTGGATCATTCGATGCGGATCGACCAGACCCTCATTGATCGCGTGATAGAACGGCGATCCGTGAGCAAATGCCTGGCCGAAACTGTCCGGCCAGGTGTCGACATGGGCGTCGAAATGCACCAGGGCCAGGGGCCGGCCAAGACGCTGGTTCAGCGCGCGCAGCAACGGCAGGGTGATGCCGTGCTCCCCGCCGAGCGCGATGAGGTGGCCGACCGCTTCGGCTTGCGATTGTATCGCCGCCAGGGTGGCCTGGATATCACCAAGCGCGAGACTGAAATCGCCGATGTCGGACAGGCTCATGCCCGCCGGTTCAACCCAGTGCTCGGGATGCTCGCCATCGGTCAGCATCCGGCTCGCACGGCGGATCGCGGCGGGGCCTTCGCGCGTGCCGGCACGGTTGGTGGTGCCGATATCCATCGGAATGCCGGCGACGACATAATCGGCGCCGGGGTCAGCCCGCGTCACGCCGAGGAATGTGGGAGGCACGGCAAAGGTTGGGGTCAGGGACATGGATTTCCTCCTGGTCCGGTGGTCCTTTCACCGCGCCGGTCGGTGCGGCGGATCATTTCCCGATCAGGCGGATGGTTTCCCGAGCGATGACGCGTTCCTCGTCGGTTGGAATAACGAAGGCCGGGAGGGGACTGGCGGTGGTGGTGATCCTGCCCTTGCCGTTTGCGTTCGCCGCGTCGTCCACCTCGAATCCCAGCCAGCGCAGCCGCTGCAGGACGCGCGCCCGCACCGGAGCGCTGTGCTCCCCGATGCCGGCGGTGAATATGAGGCCGTCGATTCCGCCCATGCTGACGGCCAACGCACCGGCGGTGCGGGCGGTGTGATAGACGAAGTATTCGACAGCGAGTTTCGCCAAGGGTGCCTCGCTGGCCAGCAGGACGCGGATGTCGTTGGACAGGCCCGACATGCCCTTCAGGCCGCAATCGTGATACAGGAAGTGTTCCACGTGATCGACGGTCCAGCCTTTCTGCTGCTGCAACCACAGGATAACTCCCGAATCCAATGAACCGGAACGCGTGCCCATCGGCAGGCCGTCAAGCGCGGTGAACCCCATCGATGAATCGATACTGCGCCCGTTGACCAGGGCGCACATCGAGGCTCCGGAACCAAGATGACCGACGACGACCTTGCCGGCGGCGATCTCCGGTGCCTGGGTCTTCATCGCGCCGGCGATGTAGGTATAGGACAGGCCGTGGAATCCGTAGCGGCGGACGCCCTGCTGATACAGTGCGTCGGGGATGGCGAACCGATCCGCCACGGCTGGGTGGCCGCGGTGGAAGGCGGTATCGAAGCAGGCCACGTGCGGCACTTTGGGAAAGCGTTCACGCAGACCCTTCAGCACGTCCAGCGCCGGCGGATTGTGCAGCGGGGCCAGCGGCGAAACGGCATCGATCCGGGCCAGCGTGGCGTCGTCAACCAGCACGGAATGTTCGAGATCGGGGCCGCCATGCACGATGCGGTGGCCGAACGCGACGATGTCGCCGGTCAGTGGGCCATCGGCAAGGGCGGCCAAAGCCTCCATCGCCTGGTGCGGATCAGCGGCCGAAACCGCGACCGGTTCGCCGCGGCCGGCGATGATCACCCGCGCCGATCCTCCGATTCCTTCGACCTCACCGGACAGCAACGGCGGGGCCTCCGGCTGCAACGTATAGGCGGCGAATTTCAGGCTGGAGGAGCCGGTGTTCAACACGACAATGCGACGATCGGATTCAGATTGGATCTGAGACATGGGCACCCCCTTGGTCTTTTCCGCCGGCACCGTACATGCTGACATCGCGGGGTGATACCAGCCCCCAGCAGCGCCAACCCTCAGCAACCAGAGTGGAGCCACGGTCATGACCACCACAAAGTTCGGCCTCGCCCAGCCGGTCCGTCGCGTTGAGGACCCCAGGCTGCTGAAGGGTGCCGGCCGCTACACCGATGACATCGTGCTGCCGGGTATGCTGTTCGGCGTGGTGCTTCGCAGTCCGCACGCGTCCGCCACCATCGCTCGCATCGAAACATCGGCGGCGGCGCGGCTACCGGGCGTCGCCGGCGTCTACACCGCCGCGGACCTGAAGGCGGACGGGGTTGGCCCCCTGCCCTGCGCGGCGCTGGTCGAGAACCGCGACGGCACGCCGCAAGCCGCGCCGCCACACCCGGTGCTCGCCGAGGACACGGTGCGGCATGTCGGTGACCCGGTTGCCTTCATCGTGGCGGACAGCATCAAGCAGGCCCGCGACGCGGCCGAAGTGATCGAGGTGGACTACGACATCCTGTCCTCGATCACCGACCTTCCGACCGCGATGGACAAGGGCGGCGTGCTGGTCTGGCCGGACGTCCCGCACAACCTGGCGTTCGACTGGGAGATCGGTGACAAGGAAGCGACCGAGGCGGAGTTCGCCAAGGCCGCGCATGTGACGAAGCTGACCATCGTCAACAACCGCATCGTGGTGAATTCGATCGAGGCGCGCGCCGCGCTTGCCGACTTTGACCCGCAGACCGGCCGCTGGACCTTGTATGCCAACACCCAGGGGGGCTGGCTGGTCAAGAATCTGATCGGACCGCTGTTCGGCACCGATCCGGAGAAGTTCCGCATCATCACCCCCGACGTCGGCGGCGGCTTCGGTATGAAGCTGTTCCTGTATGCGGAGCACGTGCTGACTTGTTTCGCGGCGCGCAAACTGGGCCGTCCGGTGAAATGGGCGGCCGAACGCGGCGAAGCCTTTGTCTGTGACACCCAAGGGCGCGACAATCTGACGCTGGGTGAACTGGCGGTCGATGCGGACGGCAAATTCCTGGCGCTGCGGACGCGCAACATCTCCAACATGGGGGCGTATCTGTCGACGTTCGCGCCGTATATCCCGACATATGCCGGCACCAGCGTGCTGTCGAGCGTGTATGGGTTCAAGGCGATCCATGCCAACGTGCTGGGCGTGTTCACCAATACGGTACCGGTGGATGCCTATCGCGGGGCCGGACGGCCGGAGAGCAACTACCTGGTGGAGCGCCTGGTGGATGCGGCGGCGCGCGAGTTGGGCATCGACAAGGTTGAGTTACGCCGGCGCAACATGGTGCCGCCTGAGGCGATGCCGCACTCGACGCCGGTGGGCAAGAACTATGACAGCGGCGATTTCCGCGTCGTGCTGGATACAGCGGCCAAGCTGATGGATTACGCCGGGTTTTCGGCCCGCAGGCAGGCGGCGGTGGCGCGTGGCAAGCGGCGCGGCCTGGGGCTGGCGTATTATCTGGAGGCGACCGGCGGCGATCCGACCGAGCGCGCCGAAATCCGTTTTGCCGATGACGGCTTCGTCGATGTCTATGTCGGCACCCAGTCCACCGGCCAGGGGCACGAGACGGCCTATGTCCAGCTTACCGCGAACAATCTGGGGATCGATGGCGAAAAGATCCGCATCCGCCAGGGCGATACCGACACCATTCCGGCCGGCGGCGGCACCGGCGGCGCTCGCAGCCTGTATTCCGAGGGGCAGGCGATCCTGTTGACCTCCGAATCCGTTATCAGCAAAGGCAAGCAGGCAGCGGCGGAAGAAATGGAGGCCGCCGTCGCGGACATCGTCTTTGCCGGCGGCCGGTTCTCCATCGTCGGGACGGACCGAGGCATGGACATCATCGCGCTCGCGGAGACCCAGCGGAAGAAGGCCCTCGCCGGTCAGCCCGCGACGCTGCTGGATGCGGCGGAGATCGCGCCGATCGATGCGCACACCTTCCCGAATGGCTGCCATATGGCGGAGGTGGAGATCGATCCCGAGACCGGTGTGATCGAGCTTATGCGCTACAGCGTGTGCGATGATTTCGGCACGACGGTGAACCCGCTGATCGTACGCGGCCAGGTTGCCGGTGGCGTAGCACAAGGGTTCGGCCAGGCGGTGCTGGAGCACACGGTGTACGATCCGTCGTCCGGCCAGTTGCTGTCCGGCAGTTTCATGGATTATGCGCTGCCGCGGGCCAACGAGTTTCCCGACATCGAGGTCGAGCTTCTGGAAATCCCCTGCGTTTCCAACCCGCTTGGCGTCAAGGGCGCGGGCGAGGCCGGTGCGGTGGGCAGCCCGCCGGCGATCATCAACGCGATCATCGATGCGCTGAGCGGCGATGGGGTGACGCATATCGACATGCCGGCGACGCCGGAACGGGTCTGGCGAGCCATGGCTTCGGCGAAGGCGGCTTAGGGCCGCCTTCGCAAGGCATCGAGCTTATTACGACCGGGTCTGAGCGGATTTAGCGCTCGAGTTTGACTCTGGAGCCGGTTTCCAGCCGGGGGTAATCCGGGGTAGGGCGTTCCCGGGCGCAGGTTTTTTGGCCGCATGTTGCCAAGGGCCGTCCCGGCTGAGGCGACCAGACCTGCGTAGTGCTGCTTCGGGGCGGGTCTAGGGGCAGGTTGCGGGCTAATCGATCGCCGGATGCGCGCTGCGTCACCCTTTGAAAATGCGGCGCTTCCGTCGCGTTGCGCTGTAAGTCCAGAAAATGATTTCCAGGTGCAGGACCGCTTCTCGTTCACGTAAAACGGAGTGAAATCCCAAATCGCCTGTTTTTATTATCGCGACATGTAATTGAATTGCGCTCTGGCTGAGATATATCACAATATTGTGATGAAGAGTGTGGACGCGTTACTTTCCTTACGGTAGGTTTCCGGAATGTCGATCGGATCCAGAAAGGAGCGTCGATGAAAGATCACACTCAGCGACATCGAAAGCCTATTTTGTCGCCATTCCGGTGCGTGACACGCGCCGGCCACTCGTCCTGTTACGACAGAGTGAGGACAGCTTCATGGTTCTGATGTCCGATAGCCCGTTGAATCAGCCAGGTCCCTGGGGTCTTCCCCGTGTCTTCAAGCGGCTGGGCTTTTCCCGCTTCGCGCGTGCGCCGGCGGGCGAAGCAAGGGAGCCGCTATCTGACGGCTATCTTCTCGTGCTCCTGGCGGACCAGGAACTCGAAGCCGGGCGGGTAGAGCAGGCCCGTTCTTTGCTGGACGCTGCCTATGCCGGCTTCGATGAAGGGATGGAGGCCGAGAGGCAGGCCTGAACAACAGTCAACGCAAGCACCGGGCTCGCCCTTCGCGCCCTTCCGCCGACAGGGCGGACCGTCGCCGCGGGCTCGTGCTTTTGATGACGATCCTGGCGGCGGTGAGGCAGCGTGGCGCCGGCGCCCCCGGATCACGATGAACCCCGCGGTGACATCACCCGGTTTCGCAATGCATCCAACCGCTTTATGATTTCGCCCCCGAGCGTGAAAAGAATCTCGGGAAGCGGGAAAAGCGAACATGACAGCCCAGGCCTTCAAAGCAGCCCGCGACTTCCTGCTGGCGCATCGCAGTGACTATGCCACCGCCTATCGCGATTTCCGCTGGCCTGAGATGGAGCGTTTCAACTGGGCGCTCGACTGGTTCGACGCTGAACTGGCCCGCGGCGAAACCGCGCACCAACCGGCCCTGATCATCGTCGGCGAGGGCGCCGCGCGGCTGACCTTCGCCGATCTGTCGGAACGGTCCAACCGGGTGGCCAACGGCCTGCGCGCCCTTGGGGTCAAGCGCGGCGACCGCATACTGCTCATGCTCGGTAATATCGTCCCGTTGTGGGAAGTCATGCTGGCGGCGATGAAGCTTGGGGCGGTGGTCATACCGGCGACGACGTTGCTGGCCTCCAATGACCTCGCGGACCGCTTTGACCGGGGCCGAGCGCGTCACGTGATCACCACCAGCGCGGAAAGCGGGAAGTTCGACGGGCTGGACAATCGTCTTACCCGCATTGCCGTGGGCGATCCGGTCGCGGGTTGGAGCCGCTATGACGACCTGCTCGCCGCCTCGGCGGAGTTCAGGCCGGACGGCGAGACGCTCGCGGATGATCCGCTGCTGCTGTATTTCACCTCCGGCACCACGGCAAAGCCGAAGCTGGTGCTGCATTCGCACCGCTCCTATCCGGTTGGTCATCTTTCAACGATGTATGCGCTGGGCTTGCTGCCGGGTGACATTCACCTCAATGTTTCCTCGCCTGGCTGGGCGAAACACGCATGGAGTTGCTTCTTCGCGCCGTGGAACGTCGGTGCGACGGTATTTATTGCCAGCCAGGGGCGTTTCAACGCGCGGACGATGCTGGACACGATCGCGGGCAACAAGGTGACGACGCTGTGCGCCCCGCCGACGGTATGGCGCATGCTGATCCAGGAAGACCTGAAATCCCTGCGTCACAGCCTGCGCGAGGTGCTGGGCGCCGGAGAACCGCTGAATCCGGAAGTCATCGATCAGGTGCGAGCAGCCTGGGGCCTGACCATCCGTGACTTCTACGGCCAGACGGAGACCAGTGCTCAGGTGGGCAATCCGCCTGGGCAACCGATCAAGGCCGGCTCGATGGGGCGCCCGTTGCCGGGCTTCCGCGCGCTACTGCTCGATCCGGACGACCACGAGGCCGAGGAAGGGGAACTTTCATTGTCCCTGGACCCTCGGCCGGCCGGGTTGATGCGCGGCTATCAGCAGGATGACGGCTCGATTGCCGGGCTGGCCGGTTCGGCCTACCGCACCGGCGACGTCGCCTCGCGCGATGCGGACGGCTACCTGACGTATGTGGGCCGAGCGGATGATGTGTTCAAAGCGTCGGACTACCGGATCAGCCCGTTCGAGCTTGAGAGCGTGTTGATCGAGCATCCGGCGGTGGCCGAAGCCGCTGTGGTTCCGGCACCCGATCCGATGCGGCTGGCGATACCGAAAGCCTATGTTGCACTGGTTGCGGGCGCCACCCCTGACCGGGACACCGCGCTGTCGATTTTCCAGCATCTGCGTGAGCGGTTGGCGCCGTTCAAGCGGGTGCGCCGGCTGGAGTTCTATGACCTGCCGAAAACCATCTCCGGCAAGATCAGGCGGGTTGAACTCAGGCAGATGGAAAGCCATCGCGCCGCCACGGGCAAGGGCGAACCGGCCGAGTTCCGCGAGGAGGACTTTACCGAGTTGTCGGCGCGGTAGGCACTGTCCCGGCCATGGCGGCGGCGACAGCTTCGGCTGGCATCACCATTTCGCCTGGAAGGAATCGAACTGCTCCAGCGCCGTTGCCTTTTCCTTGTCGGACAGGAATGAGGCGATGAACGAATTTCGCGCAAGCTTCGCGATTTCGTCCTGGGTCAGTCCAAGCGCGTGCTGGATGGCTAAGAAATTCTCATTCACGTAGCCACCGAAATACGATGGATCGTCGGAGTTGACGGTGACCAGAAGCCCTTGGTCCAGCATCCGCCGCAAAGGATGCTGTTGCAGGTCCGGACATGTCCGCAGCGCCTGGTTGGACAATGGGCAGACGGTCAGCGGAACGCGCTCATGGGCGATCCGGGCGACGAGGGCCGGATCCTCCAGCGCGCGGTTGCCGTGATCGATGCGCCGGACCCGCAGGATGTCGAGAGCCTCATTGACATAAGAGGGCGGGCCTTCCTCGCCGGCGTGGGCCACCGGCACGAAGCCCTCGCGGCACGCTTCGGCGAATACGCGGGCGAACTTCGACGGTGGGTGCCCCTGCTCCGTCGAATCGAGGCCGACGGCGAAGATATGCTCCTTGCAACGGCAGGCATGGGCAAGCGTATCGAACGCCTGTTCCTCCGGAAGATGCCGCAGGAAACACATGATCAGCTTGCTGGTGATGCCAAAATCCCGCCGCCCCTTGTCGAGCGCATCGGTCAGGCCGGACAGCACGGTGTCAAACGACACGCCTCGTTCAGTGTGGCCTTGCGGGTCGAAGAAGATCTCGACATGCGTGACATTCTCTGCCGCGACCTTTTCCAGATAGGCGACGGCGAGGTCGAAGAAATCCTGCCGTGTCCGAAGCACGGACATCCCGGTGTAGTACAGATCCAGGAAGTCCTGCAGGGAACTAAAACGATAGGCCTGTTGAACCGCCTCGACGCTGTCGTGGGGCAGCGTGATGTTGTTCCGCCGTGCCAGGCGCATCATCATCTCGGGTTCCAAGGTGCCCTCGATATGCAGATGCAGCTCCGCCTTCGGCATGAAGGAGATGAAGCGTTGCAGTTGGCTCTGGTCGATTGGCTGATCCTCCCGCTGAGTGGCTAAAGTCCCTGCGCGGTGGCCGTCGCGATTGCCGCCTGGATGGATTGGAGGCTGGTTGTCCGGTCACGCGCGGCCAAGGCCTGCCGTGCCTGCGAGATCTGCCCGATGGTGGGGTTGTCGCTGGGGTTGTTGGTCTGTCCCAAGGGTACCGCGCGATCCAACATGCGGGTTTGCGCCATTTCCAGAGCCTGCTGCGCTTCGGCAACCCGGCCAGCGGCCAAGGCGCCCTGGGCCGCACGCAGGAAGTCGGACGGCCGCTCGTCTGGAGAGACATTGGGCGACGGCAACGGTGCGAGGACGGTGGATTGGGCCATGGCGGCCGCCGCGACGGCGGTAACCAACGGGGCCACGAAAAGAAGTGCACGCATCTTGATCCGTCCTCCATAGCGATTCTGACCGAGGCAGGTAGTTGCCTGCCCGGTCGATCTGAAACACCAGCGCATGATGCGTCAACGCCAGCGCCGATGAAACCAGAGATACTGCCCGGGATGCTCACGCACCCATCCCTCGATGATCGTCGTGATCATCTGGGTTGCATCCTGGACATCGATTTCGCCGTCCGCACCGCGGGGAAGTTCATATGGCCCAAATCCGTCTATGCGGAAGGCGTGATCGGGCAGCCGAACAACGCGCACCCCGACAACGGGACAATCGAAGCGCCTTGCCAACCTGGCGACGGTTGGGTTTGCCTTGCACCGCCGGCCGAAGAAGGTGACATCGACACCGCGGGAGAAATGCTGGTCCACGACCATACCCAGGTGCTCGCCGGCCGACAGCGCAGCCGCCATTTCGATCGCGGCCTGAGCACGGGTCCGGATCAGCCGCCCCATCAACGGGGCCCTGATCCTGGTGATCTCCTTGGCCACCGCCTTGTTGTTGGGCATCCGGTAGACCACCGCGGAGGGCAGTCCGTGCGCGGTAGCGGCAATGGCCGGCAGCTCCCAGTTCGCCAGATGGGCGGCGAAGCACAGGGCGGGCTTGCCGTCGGTCCGCAGCATGTCGAACAATGGCTCACTGTCGGTCCGGATGCGCCCGGTGTTCGGATGGTCGCGGTCGAAATCCCAAATGCGCGCCATGTGCACGTATTCACCGGCGACGCGGCCGAGATTCTCCCAGGCATCGCGCAAGGTTGCCTCCACCCACGCCGCGTCCTTCTCGGGGAAGGCAGCACGCAGGTTGGCCTGACCGATCCGATGCGCCGGCAGCATCGGGCCGATCCGCCGGGCGACGGCGCCACAGAAATCCGACGCCCGCTCAGGATCAGCCCGCCGCAGCAGCCGGATCGACCACTTCACCAGCCGCCCGAGGATACGCTCCGCGTACAGGTTCAGTTGCCGGCGCACGCGGATCAGAGTTCGAGCAGGATCTTGCCGAACACGTCCCGCGCCTCCAGCCGGTCGACGCCGGCGCGGAAGTCGTCCAGTCCGTACACCGTGTCGATGACCGGCCTGACCCCGGAGGCGATCCGTTCGAGTGCACGCGCCAAGGCCGACAACGGTGCGCCGAAGGAGCCGGTGATGCGGTATTGCTGCTGGAAAAGCTGCATCAGGTTCAAGTTGCCAATGGGGCCCGAGGTGGCGCCGCAGGTGACCAACCGGCCGCCCCGCTTCATCGACAGCAACGAACCTGCCCAGGTGTCGGCGCCGGTATGCTCGAACACGACATCCACGCCCCTTTTTTTGGTGAGCTTTCGCACCACGCCCTCGAACCGGTCCTCGCGGTAGTTGATGACGTGGTCCGCGCCGAGGGCCCTGGCCTTGTCCGCCTTGGCGGCCGAACCGACCGTGGTGATCACGGTGCAGCCAATCGATTTGGCGATGCGGATCGCTATGCTGCCGATGCCGGAGCCGCCGGCGTGCACCAGCACCGATTCGCCCGGTTCCAGGTGGGCATTGTCGAACAGCATGTGCTCGACGGTGCCGTAGGCGACCGCGACGCAGGCGGCATCGTGCATGGACACCGCGTCGGGGATCCGGACCAGCAGGCGGGCGGGATGATTGGTCAGGTGCTGGGCAAAACCGTCGATGTGGAAGCCGCGCACGCCGGCAACGTTCTCGCACAGATTGTCGCGCCCACGCACGCAGGCCGCGCAGGTACCGCAGGTCAGGGCGGAATAGGGGACGACTTTGTCGCCCGGACTGACGGTGGTCACGCGGTCGCCGGTGGCGACCACCTCGCATGCAGCTTCGGCGCCGACCGTCAACGGGTAGACCCGCTTGGCGAAGGCCATGCCGCGAAAACCCCATACGTCGATGTGGTTCAATCCGACGGCGCGGACACGAAGCTGGACCTCGTCCGGCCCCGGCGCGGGCGGCGCGTCACGATCCACCAGTGCGACCTGACGATCACCGAGAAGCTGGAGCGCGCGATTGATGGGCATAAGGCAGCGTCCTGGAGGGTTGTCCGGGCTGCCAGTTAGCAGGCTTTGGCGCCAGGGCAATCCCCGACCCCCAACCTGGGGCAAGTTACCCTGGGTTGAGCGGTGGTTCAGAGGTTGCGCCTGGGCTGCTTGATAGGCGTCCGCCGCTTGCTGGGTTCATTGATCGTCAACCCGATTGGCGCAGGAGATTTTGGGTTTGTCAGGCACCGGTGGGGACGTGAGGCAGGCTGTTTGCAGGCGGATATGAAGGAATGCAGATGGATGAAGGGGATGCGCGGGTGTTGGCCCCGGTGACACTGCGGGCTTTGAACCGCGCCGGGTTTGCCGGAGGCTGATTTGGTTAATCAGGCGGCGGTTAAACCAGTGAGACCCATCCAAGGGTTGCGAACTCGACGGCCTTAAAGGACCGCCACGGTCCACGTCGATGGGTCAGATTGGTTTCGTAAAGACCGTTGATATAGTCCAATACGAGAATAACAGGATCAGAAACGTCGGCACACCCTGTATTAGCGGCCAAACCAAGCCCGCACTTCCAATTGCGAACCCAAGCAACCTATGGTAGTTTCTAGGCTGGGCTCGTTGCGCGATTTTTCTGTCATCTCTTTGGACTCGGAAAGCAGGAAGTTTGAATGATTCCCATCTTCTCGCCGCTTAATTTTGCTTCCGGTGATGATGAATTTGTGAAGGCCGTACAGCTGTTCACTTTGGGGCAGTTATCCTTCGCCCGCGATAGCCTTGCGCGTTCTCGTCAGCCGCCCAGCGATCCTGCCGTCGCTTTTCTTGCCGGTCAAATTGAAAGCCGCCTCCGAGATCGGATCATGAGAAACGAGATTTCGATTGCCTGGCGTCAGGGCCAGCATATTTGGGAAGGCGATTGGTTGAGGCTCATTCTCAGGTCCGTGCAAATCCGTGATCTAGAGCCATGCATCGAAGTAGAACCTGGATTTCTGATATGCGTGGACAATCAACTCACCGTTGAAAAGGGCCTGGAATACAAGAGGCTATTCGAACTCGGCAATCGTATTTGCTTAGTCCATCTCAGTGACGAGCACTTTAGTGATGATCTTTCAGCCTATCAATGGTGCAGTATAGTTATTCGTAACTACTGGTCACCACTTCTCAGCGGATTGTCGGGTGTTACCTTTTTCCCACTTGGTTATAGATCGGGATTTTCTCGAGAAGACCCCATCAAGCCGGCCGCTAGTCGAATGCACACTTGGGGCTTTGCCGGTGATACAGGAAAGTCCACCAGACGATCGATGGTAGAAAGCTTGCAAGGCTATCGGCCGGGCCGACTTCACGTCACAGAAGGTTTCAATGGAAAGAACACTATGGACGTGGCGGAATATCGATCTTTCATGGATGATTGCATTTTCGCGCCGTGCCCGTCGGGCTCGGTAAATCTCGACTCTTTTCGAGTGTACGAAGCATTAGAGGCAGGTTGCATCCCTATAGTAGAACGAAGAGAAGGATTCGACTACTTTACAGCACTTCTCGGCACTCATCCGATGATAACCATTGACACGTGGAGTGATGCACCCGCGAAAATTGAAGACGTCATTGGCCGGGACGATGTCGAGCGCATCCAATCCTCGTGTGGTGAATGGTGGCGGCACTATAAGATGAATTTGTCGCGTAAAATTGGTCACGATATACAGACAGCATTCAGAGCCTGACCGAAGTCGCTTTTAGGAGGCGGATTCCAGGGATGTAGATGGATGAAGGGGATGGACGGGTGTTGCGCCCGGCGATCGACATTCGCCGCGTTGCCGCCTGATGGGGTGGCGTGGATCGCCTTCATCCACGTCATCCCCTTCATCCGCCTGAAGAGAACCTCAGGCGGACATTGCTGCCTGGACAGCGCCCAGTCCTGAGAACACGGTCTCAATCGAGTCTCCGGCGGCGAGCGGGAACTGGCGGGTGAATGAACCGGTCATGACGATCTCGCCCGCCTTCAGGCGGCGGCCATAGGCGCCCAGCTTTCCCGCCAGCCACACGATTGAGTTCAGCGGGTTGCCCAGGACCGCGTCGCCTGTTCCCGTCGCTATGAGTTTGCCGTTGACCGAAACCCTGGCCTCCATGGTGGTCAGGTCGGCCGGCAGGGGAACGGGTGATCCCAGGATCACTGTCTTCTGCTGCGCGTTATCGGCCAAAGCCAGCGCGATCTGTTCGGTGAAAGGGCCGCGCGTCTCGATGATCTCCAGCGATGGATAGACCACATCGACCGCGTCCCGGGCCTCATCAAGGCTGATCGTGCCGGACAGATCGACGCGTAGCCGCATGCAGAGTTCGTTCTCGAAACCTGGCGCGATCAGGTCGCCGGCCGCGAAGACATGGCCTGAGGGCTTGCTGTCCAGCACGCAGCCGAAAACCGGTTCGTGGAAGCCGAACTGCTGTTGCATGGCAGGAGCGGTGAGGCCGACCTTCCAGCCGATCTGACGCTCTCCGGCGGCGCACCGGCGCTCGATCAGCCCGAGTTGCACAGGATAGGCTTCGTCGACGCTGAGCTTTCCAAAATACTCCGGCGGGAAATAGATACCCTGTTGGCGCTGCCGCCAGAACGCCTCGATCAGTTCGCTGGTCGTGCTCATGCTTCCCCCTTGGCTTTCCCGTTGCCGGCGCTTGTCACGTATCGTCCCGGCGCCTACCGTTCGACTGATTTTGATCTCAAGGGAAGCGTCGCCATGAAAATCCTCGTTGTCCAGGGGGCCGGCATGAACATGCGCGGCAAAACGCAAACCGAGATTTTCGGCACAATGACTTTGGATCAGTACAACCAGCACATCGCGCAGTATGCCAAAGAGCTTGATATCGAGGTTGAGATCTTTCATTCCAACGTCGAAGGCGAGGTCATCAATCGCCTGTATGCGGCCAATGACCAGGGCTTCGGCGGAGCGCTGGTCAATCCGGCTGGATTTTCACGCGGATATCCGGCGCTGACGGCGGCGATCAGCCAGGTGACATTCCCGGTGATCGAGGTGCACATTTCCAATCCGGTGCGGCGCGGGCCGGTCTCGGACACAGCGACTGTAAGCCTTGGCATGGTCACGGGGTTTGGTGTGCTTGGCTACTACCTGGCGATGCGTGGCCTGCGAGATACGCGGAAGGCAGGCTGAGCGTTTTAGGGATGGCTCCGTTAACCTTGTATTAGGCTTTTCAATCTAGAGCGTCCCCGAAACGCATGAGTAACGGGACGCCCCGATGTCATCACAGAATTCGGTTCCAGCGCGCGACTTCATGTCGAGGGTGAGCATCGGCGTGCGAATCTCGCTTGGGTTCGTTTTCGTGCTCGGAATTGTGGCCTTGCTGGGCGCGGGGGCCATGTCGGACGTGGACACGACCGCCGGCGTGACGGTGGACCTGTATGACCACCCGTTCACCGTGATCAAGCAACTTGCTGAAGCACGCTACAGAATTTTTTCGATCTACGATGTGATGCGTGAAGTCACGAGAGACGATACGGGGGTTCTCGACAGCGCCGCGGTTGAGCGCACGTTGCAGGAGGCGCTTGCCGCCGTCGACCTCGCCGGAGCGCGTTACCTGGGGCCTAAGTCGGACTTCCAGGCGGGGCGCGACAGCCTTGCCGCCTTCCTGTCGTCGACCCGCCAGGTCGTTGCCTTGATTACCGGCGGAAAGCGAGCCGAAGCGCGAGCCTTGGTCAGGGGTGATAACCGTCAACTGTTTGTCGCGGCGGCAAATTCGTCAACCACGATGTTTGATTTTGCCAGCGACCGGGCGGCCAAATTCGTTTCCGAGGCGCGGGACAGCCGCGACAGTACTGAACGGTTCCTGGTGTGGTCGACCGGCGCAGCGATGCTGGTGGGCGCATTGATCGCCTACCTGGTGACACGCGGCATCACGCACCCGCTCGCCGGATTGCGCGGCGTCATGCTGCGGTTGGCGGATGGGGACCTTACGGTGGCGGTGACCGGGACCGGGCGCGGGGATGAGATTGGAAGCATGGCCTCGGCGGTTGAAGTATTCAGGCAGAACGCCATCGAGGCGAGACGCCTGCGCGGGGAGCAGGAAGCGCAAGAGCAGCGCGCCGGGCAGGACAGGCATCAGATGATGACGGACCTGGCCGCGAAGTTCGAGGCCGGCGTCGGCGGCATAGTCGAGGGCGTCACGTCAGCGGCGGGCGAACTGCAGGCCACAGCGCAGGCCATGGCCAAGGCGGCCGAGGAAACCTCCCGCCAATCGACCACGGTCGCGGCGGCGTCCGAGCAGGCGAGCCAGAACGTGCAGACGGTCGCCTCCGCGAGTGAGGAATTGTCTGCCTCGATCAGGGAGATCAGCCAGCAGGTCACGCACGCCGGCATCATGATCCGGGACAGCGTAGACCAGGCGGTGCAATCGAACGAACAGGTTAAGCGGCTGACCACCTCGGCTGAGAGGATTGGCGATGTGGTCAGGATCATCAGCGATATTGCCAGCCAGACCAACCTGCTGGCGCTCAACGCCACGATAGAGGCGGCACGGGCGGGCGATGCCGGCAAAGGTTTTGCCGTGGTGGCAAGTGAGGTCAAGGCCCTGGCCAACCAGACCGGCAAGGCCACCGATGAGATCGCTGAACAGATCAAGGCGATTCAGGAAGCGACGCAGGTGTCGGCTCTGTCGATCCAGGGGGTCGCGGAGACCATCAGCAAAGTCAGTGAGACAGCGAATGCCATTGCCGCCGCGGTGGAGCAGCAAGGTGCGGCAACGCAGGAGATTTCCCGCAATGTGATCCAGGCGTCCGACGGCACGCGGGCGGTGTCGCGGACCATCGCCGATGTCAATCAAACAGCGCAGCAGACGGGTGCCGCGGCAACCCAGATGCTTACGTCGGCGGCTACGCTGTCGCGCAGTGGCGAGGTCCTGAAGGTGCGGGTCGAAGGCTTTCTTCGCGAGGTGCGCGCCGCCTGAAGCACCGGGCATCCGGACCAAGGCCCCGGTGGCCTTGGCGCTTCCGGCCGGGGCCCTCGTGCCCTGCCGAGCGAGGCGGCGGGCTTACGGGAGGCGCCAGAGGGCGGCGCGGCGAATCAGCGTTCCCATGACGGCCGCGCGCATCCTCAAGGCCGAGAGAGCATCGTTGCTGCCGCATGAACCCGGGCGCGCGCTCTCGCATCCCGTACGGGGTGGCGCGGCAGCGGTTTGACCTGTCGCCCGGCGCTGTGGGGCAACCCGCTCCGGCGCGGTTTCCGTTGGCCCTGGCTGATCAGACGGTGATCAGTTTGACCCTTCTTCCGTCCACCCCCAGCGCTATCCTGCCCTGTTTCAGCAGCAGGGCGTCGTTGCCGAAAACCTCGCGGCGCCAGCCGTGCAATGCCGAAAGCTCGGGGCTTTCCTCCAGCGCGAGCCGGTCGATATCGTCAGAACTGGCGACCAGACGCGGCGCCACGTGATGCTGCTCGGACTTTGCCGCGAGCAGCACTTTCAACAGTGAGACCAAGGCCGCGGAAGGGCGGGTCGAGTTGCGTGACTGTGTCGCCTGGGGCAGATCGGCCTCCGGCACGCGGCGGGATGCGGCCAGAACCTCCAGCAGCGCGGTGCCGGAGCGGCCGTCGGCGAAGCCCCGGGTGACCCCGCGGACACGGGCCAGGGCGTCGGCGTTAACGGGTGCGGTCGCGGCGATTTCGAGCAGCGCCTCGTCCTTGATCAGCCGCTGGCGCGGGATGTTGACGCGCTGGGCCTCCCTCTCGCGCCAGGCGGCGACTTCCTTCAGGCAATACAGCAACCGCCGGTTGGACGTGCGCGGGCGAAGCCTTTCCCAGGCGGTTTCAGGATCCGTGCGATACGTGGCGGGATTGTTGAGGATTGCCATTTCCTCGGCAACCCAGCCCAAACGATTCTCCTGCTCCAGACGCTGGCTGAGGCGCAGGTAGACGTCGCGCAAATGCGTCACATCCGCCGCGGCATAATTGATCTGGGCGGCGGAAAGCGGGCGCGCCGACCAGTCGCTGAACCGGTGCGCCTTGTCGATGCTGCCGCCGGTCAGGTTTGACACCAGGGCGTCGTAGCCGACCTGATCGCCGAAGCCGGCCACCATCGCGGCGACCTGCGTGTCGAACATCGGCTTGGGAACGTCGCCGAACCGCAGCACGAAAATCTCGATGTCCTGCCGGGCGGCGTGGAACACCTTCGTGATTGCGGCATTGGCGAACAAAGTGCCGAGCGGAGACAGATCGATGCCGGCAGCCTGCGCGTCGATGACCGCAACCTCCTTTTCGCCGGCAATCTGCACCAGGCAGAGCTCGGGCCAGTAGGTGCGTTCACGCATGAACTCAGTGTCCACGGTGATGAATGTCTCGGCCTGCAAACGTTCGCACAACGCCTGCAGCGCAGCGGTCGTGGTGATCAGTTCAGGCGGCGGGAAATCTGCATGAGTACCGACGGGGCATCATCCGCTTGTACACGTCCCCGTGCGAAAGGCCAAAGCCGATCCTGACGCGTCGAAGCGGCTCTGCCAGCGGTGCATTTTTGTTGACAGCGCCATTAGTAAGATATCTAATGATTAGAATATTTACTAATAGAGGCGGTTCATATGGAGGCTGGTTCAGAAGGCTCGTTGATCGCGGGGTCAGCGCGTAGGACCGATGCGGCGCGTCCGGATGCCGGATCGGTGAAGCCGCTGCCGGCGAATCACCGTGTTCCGTCGTTCCTGGCGTTTCGGCTGCATCAGCTTTGCCAGGGCATCATGGCGGAGGTGCTGGCTCCGGAGGGACTCAAGGGTTCGGAGTATGGCGCGCTTACGTTGCTCGATGCCGAACCGGGGCTGGACCAGCAAGGCCTCGCCGCCCGGCTTGGCATCGACAAGGTCAGTGCGGGGCAGCTTGTCGATCGTCTGGAGCGCGATGGGCTGATCAGCCGCCAGTTGCATCCATCCGACCGTCGCGCCCGGGTATTGCACCTGACGCCGGCGGGGCTGGCTTTGCGCAAGCGGCTGCAGCCCGCGGCGCTGGCGGCGCAGGAGCGCATCCTCGCGCCGCTGCTGCCCGGCGAGCGGCTGCCGCTGATCGACCTGCTGACCCGCATTGTCGATGGCCACGCCGCCTATACCAAACCCGGCAATGGCCGCGCCAAGCCACGCACGCGGCAGCGCGAAACCAAAACCGGCTGATCGACCAAAGCCTGCCCGACAACGAAAACCGACATGGGAGTCGACAATGCAGCGTCGTGACCTGCTGAGACATGCCGCCGCCACCCTCGCGCTGAGCATCCCACATCTGGCCAATGCGCAAAGTGTCAAGCCGATCAAATTCTGTACCGATCGTCGGCCTCACCCTGCTCGATCCGACCTTCGCCGGCATCCCGCACACGCGCTGCCACGGCTACCTGGTATTCGACACGCTGTACGGGTTGGACGAGCACTTCAACGCGCATCCGCAGATGGTTGAAGGACATACCGTGGACGAGGACGGCAGGGTGTGGCGCCTGCGGCTGCGCGAGGGGTTGCGGTTCCACGACAATACGCCGGTCCTGGCGCGCGATGCGGTCGCCAGCATACGCCGCTGCGCCGTGCGCGATGGGTTTACCCAGGCTTTGCTGGCGGCGACGGACGAACTGGCCGCCTCCGACGACCGGACGATCCAGTTCCGCCTGAAGCGGCCGTTCCCGCATTTGCCGGAAGCGCTGGCCGGACTGGCCCCGATCACCCCTGTCATCATGCCGGAGCGCATTGCCGGCGCCGATCCCGCCCGCCCGGTCACCGAGATGGTCGGCAGCGGTCCCTATCGGTTCATGCCCGCGGAGTTCGTCATCGGCGAGCGCTCGGTCTATCAGCGCTTCGCCGGCTACGTGCCGCGTCCGCAAGGCAAGCCCAGCTACACCTCAGGCCCGAAACTGCCGCATATCGAGCGCGTGGAATGGCTGACGATCGAGGATGCCGCCACCGCCGCGGCGGCGCTGCAACGCAATGAGGTGGACTGGCTGCAGGCGATCAATGCCGACCTGGTGCCGCTCGTGAGCCGCGAGCCGGCATTGAAGGCCCACGTTACCGAACCGGCGGGGTCGATCGGGATCATGCGCTTCAACCATCTGCATCCGCCGTTCGACAATCCCGCGATCCGCAGAGCGTTGCTCGGCGCCGTCAGCCAGACCGACGCCATGCAGGTGGTCGCCGGCAGCGACCGGCGGAATTGGCACGACGGCGTAGGGCTGTTCCACATCGGCACCCCGCTCGCCAACGATGCCGGGATCGAGGTGCTGACCAGCCCGCGCGACGACGCCAAGGTGCGCCGCGAACTCGCCGAGGCCGGCTACAACGGTGAGAAGATCATCGTCCTGGGGACATCCGGCACCGGCTATATCCCGGCGCTGTCCATTGTCGGCGCCGACACGCTGCGCCGCGCCGGCATGAACGTCGATCTGCAACTGACCGACTACGCCACCATGGCGCGGCGGATGCTTAAGACCGACGCACCCGACAAAGGTGGCTGGAACGTCTATTTCAACATTGCCGAGGGCGCGTTCAATCACCTCCCGGCGACCAACGACTACATTCGCGGCGACGGCAGGAGCGGATCGCCCGGCTGGCCGAAAAGTCCGCGGTTCGAGGCACTGCGGCAAGACTGGCTCGATGCCGCCACGCTGGATGAGCAGAAGAGGATCGGCATTGAGGCACAGCGCCAGTTGTGGCTGGACGTGCCGTATATTCCAATGGGGCAATGGCTGCGAGTGACCGCGCATCGCCGCGATCTGGTCGATTTGCCGGCCGGTTTTGCCGCCTTCTACAATGTCCGGCGCGAGGCTTAGGACATGACCGGCACGCAAACCGCCGCAAGCCAGCTCAGATCGCTGCTCGCGGGCGCGACGGTGGCACAGGCGATCTTTGTCGCTGCGAAGCTGAACGTCGCCGATCTGCTGGCCGAGGGGCCACGGTCCGCCGCCGAACTCGCCGCTGCCAGCGGCGCCGACCCCGCCTCGTTGCACCGCATCATGCGGGCGCTGGCCAGTATCGGCGTATTTGCCTGCGATCCGGCAGGGCGCTTCCTGCTGACCCCGGTCGCACAGCTGTTGCGCGGCGACGCAGACGGCTCGCTGCGCGACTATGCGGTGATGAACGGCGAGCAATTCGTCTGGCGCGCACTTGGAGGCATGGAATACAGCGTGCGCACCGGTCAGCCGTCGTTCGAACATATCTTTGGCGCCAGGCTGTTCGACTACTACGCCGCAAATCCCGAGGCCGGACGGATTTCCGCCGCCGCGTTGAACAACCTGAGCGCGGTGGATAATGCCGCCATCGTCGCCGCCTGGCGGTTTCCCGATTCCGCCACCGTCATCGATGTCGGCGGCGGCAAAGGCTCGTTGCTCGGCGCCATCCTTTCAGCAAACCCGAAGCTGCGGGGCGTGCTGTTCGAACGGCCCCCGGTCATCGAGATGGCGCGTCCGATCCTGCGGGCGGTCGGCGATCGGTGCGCGCTGGTTGCAGGCGATTTCTTCGATGCGATACCTCCCCTGGGCGACGTCTATCTGATGAAGAAGGTCGTTCACGACTGGGACGACGAGGCCGCAATCCGCCTGCTGCGTTGCTGTCGCGCCGCCATGGCCGATACCGCGACCTTGCTTGTGGCAGAGATGATCGTGCCCGACGGGAACGCGCCGTCCGCCTCGACATGGCTCGATCTGCTGATGCTGGTCTATACCGGCGGCAGGGAGCGGACGGAAGCCGAGTACCGGCGGCTGCTTGCCGCTGCTGGCTTCGGTTCGGTCCGGGTCATTCCGACCGATGCTGATATCTGGTTGATTGAGGCTTGTCCGGTGGTCAGCCGGTAAGATCGGGCGCTGCCCGAACCGGCAAAGAGCCGGCGGCCCTTTGATCCCGTCAATCTCTGCCCGCTTGCAGTTGGCGGCTGGGGTGGGTAAAGAGACATTGCATGTTCGATCGCACGCCCTCTTTCAGGCTGACTGTTGACGCTTCCGCGTCCGGTCCCGTGCGCCCGCGGCTCAGCTTCGGCCTCCTCCTTCGACTTAGCCGCCCCTGAGCGTCTCGCCGGGTTGCTGAACGCCGGCTCGCTCAGGGGACCCCCTGAGGCCAATGTCGCGTCAACCTATCCGGTCAAGGACACTCCAATGAGCATCACCCATCCCAGCTTCGGCAAGCTGGACGACGACCGCATTATCATTTTCGACACCACCCTGCGCGATGGTGAGCAATCGCCGGGCTTCTCGATGAACCTGCATGAGAAGATCCGGATGGCCGAGGCGCTGACGGAACTGGGCATCGACGTGATGGAGGCAGGGTTTCCGATTGCCTCGCCGGGTGACTATGAGAGCGTGAAAGCGATCGCCGAGACTGTCGGTCAGCGTGATGACAGCCCGGTGATCTGTGGGCTGGCACGCACCGGACGCGAGGACATCATGCGCGCGGCGGACGCGGTGAAGGCCGCCCCGCGCAAGCGGATCCACATCTTCCTGGCCACCAGCCCGCTGCACATGAAGTACAAGCTGCGGATGGAGCCCGAGGAGGTGCTGCAACTGGCGGTGGAGTCGCGTCACCCTGGCGCGGCAATACGCCGATGACGTGGAATGGTCGGCCGAGGACGGCACGCGCACCGACCCTGATTTCCTGTGCCGCTGTGTCGAGGCCGCGATCAAGGCGGGTGCGACCACGATCAACATCCCCGACACCGTCGGCTATGCTCTGCCCGAGGATATGAGCGGATCTTCACCATGCTGCGGGAGCGGGTGCCCGGCGCGGACAAGGTAATCCTGTCGACGCACAACCATAACGATCTGGGCCTGGCGGTTGCCAACACGCTGGCGGCGATCCGGGCAGGGGTGCGCCAGGTTGAGGCCACGATCAACGGCATCGGCGAGCGGGCGGGCAATGCTTCATTGGAAGAGGCGGTGATGGCGATCCGCACGCGCCAGGATGCGGTGCCGTTCAAGAACAACATCGTCACGCCGAACATCCTGCGCGTGTCGAAGATGCTGGCGGCGATCACCGGCTTTGACGTGCAGCCCAACAAGGCGATCGTCGGGCGCAACGCATTCGCCCATGAGGCGGGCATTCACCAGGACGGCGTGCTGAAGCATGCCGGAACCTATGAGATCATGCTGCCGGAGAGCGTCGGCTGGCAGAAATCCAGCCTGGTCATGGGCAAGCACTCGGGCCGGGCGGCGTTCCGCGACAAGCTGAAGACGATGGGATACACCATCGGCGACAACAAGCTGAACGACGCGTTCCGCCGCTTCAAGGACCTGGCTGACCGCAAGAAGGTAGTGTTCGACGAGGACATCGTCGCGCTGGTCGATGACGAGGTGATGCGCGACCACGAGCGGATCCGCTTCGTCTCGTTGGACCTGCATGCCGGCTCGAAGGGTCCGGCTCGGGCGGAGTTGGAGTTGGAGGTGGACGGGGTGATGAAGTCCGCGACCTCCGAGGGCAATGGACCGGTCGATGCAACGTTCAATGCGATCCAGGCAATCTTCCCGCATAGCGCCAACCTGGTGCTGTTCTCGGTTGGCGCGGTGACCGAAGGCACCGACGCGCAGGCCAAGACGACCGTCCGGCTGGAGGAGAACGGCAAGATGGTCGACGGACAGGGCGCGGACTCGGATACGATCGTGGCCTCGGCCCGGGCCTATATCCATGCGCTGAACAAACTCATGGTGAAGCGGCTGCGGACCGAGCCGGCGGCGCTGTCGGCCTGAGGGCGCGGGTGGGGCCGGCGTTCCTTGTGGGGGCGCCGGTGCCGCGGCTGGCTAGTTATATCCCCAGAAGCCGCTGGTCCCGGTGTTGGGCCGGCTGTTCGGTCCGTACGACGATCCGGTAGTGGATACGCCAGGCATCGGAGCGGCGTCGGGAGTTTCGGCCGGGGAGGCGATGACCGGTGCGGGAGCAGTGCCCGGGCCGGTGATGCCGTAGGATCTTGGATCGCCGGAGCAGCCGGTCAGGACGATCAGGAGAGCGAGGGCAGAGAGGGCGCGCATCGCGGGACTTTGCCCCGATCCTGGCCTGGATGTCCATCATGCGGGTGCCGGACGCGGGGCGGCACAGGTGCCTCGGCGATCAGTTCGGCTCCTGCGCAATTCAGAACATATCCAGCCGCCTGATCGCGCGCCCCAGAAGGGGGCCTACGCCCCCAGCTTCACTCGTATTTCGTCCAGCGCTGTAGGGTCCTCGATTGTTGGGGGCACTGGGGCGGACTCGCCGTCGGCGATTTTGCGGATACTGGCGCGCAGGATTTTTCCCGATCGTGTCTTCGGCAACCTTGCGACGACGCGGGCGTCCTTGAACGCGGCAACCGGGCCGATGCGGTCGCGCACCAGCGCCACGAGTTCGGCGGCGACCTCGGCCTCGGGGCGACTGACGCCGGCTTTCAGCACCACGAGGCCGATCGGCGTCTGGCCCTTGAGTTCGTCCTTGGCGCCGATGACGGCGCACTCGGCGACATCCTTATGGGATGCGAGGACTTCCTCCATCGATCCGGTGGACAGGCGATGTCCGGCCACATTGATAATATCATCGGTGCGGCCCATGACCCAGACGTCGCCGTCGTTGTCCACCATGCCGGCGTCACCGGTCCGATACCAGCCGGGGAAGTCGGACAGGTAGGAGGTGCGATAGCCCTCATCGTTCTGCCACAGCGTCGGGCCGCAGCCGGGCGGTAGTGGCAGCCGTAGTGACAGGTTGCCGGTGGTGCCGGCCGGGAGCACGTGACCGTCGTCGTCGAGGGCGTGCAGATCATAGCCCGGGCACGGACGCCCCCCGCTTCCGGGTTTGAACGGAAACAAGCCGAATTGGCGAAACCCGGCGGTGATCGGCCATCCGGTCTCGGTTTGCCACCAATGGTCGACGACGGGTTTGCCCAGCAGTTCGTGCGCCCAGACGCCGGTGGGTGGATCGCAGCGCTCGCCGGCGAGGTACAGGGCGTCGAGGCTCGACAGGTCGTGGTCGCGGGTGAGCAATCCGTCGGGATCTTGCTGCTTTATGGCGCGCATGGCGGTCGGCGCGGTGAACAGGACCTTCACCTTGTGCTGGGCGATGACCCGCCAGAACGCGCCGGCGTCAGGGGTGCCGACGGGTTTGCCCTCATACATGACCGAAGTGCAGCCGCGCAGCAGCGGCGCGTATACGATGTAGCTGTGGCCGACGACCCAGCCGACGTCGGACGCGGTCCAGAACACGTCGCCGGCGTCGAGGCCATAGATCATCTTCATGGAGTTCCACAGCACCACGGCGTGCCCGCCATTGTCGCGGACGACGCCCTTGGGGCGGCCGGTCGTGCCGGAGGTGTACAGAATATAGAGAGGGTCGGTCGCCAGCACCGGGACGCAAGCGTGCGGGGCGGCGGCCTCAAGCGCGGCATTGAGGTCGTGATCGCGGCCCGGCGTGAGAGCGGCCTCGGCCTGCGGGCGCTGCAGGATCAGGCAGGCTTCCGGCTTATGCGGCGACAGCGCGATGGCGGCATCCAGCAGGGGCTTGTATTTCACCACCCTGCCCGGCTCCAGCCCGCAGGAGGCGGAGATGATGACCTTGGGCTTGGCGTCGGCGATGCGGGTTGAGAGTTCGGCCGCCGCGAAACCGCCGAAAACGACGGAATGGACGGCGCCGAGGCGAGCGACGGCCAGCATGGCGATGGCGGCGTCGGGCACCATGGGCATGTAGATGACGACCCGATCACCCTTGGTGACACCGAGCGCGGCCAGGGCGCCCGCCAGTTTCTCGGTCCGGCGGAGCAGATCCCGGTAGGTGAACGTCTTTACCGCCCCGGTCATCGGGCTGTCGTAGATCAGCGCCGCCTGGTCACCCCGGCCGGTTTCGACGTGCCGGTCCAGACAGTTGTAGCAGGTATTGAGCATGCCGCCGGCGAACCACTGCCCGAACGCACCGAGCGAGGCGTCGAAGACCTTGTCCCAGGGTTTGGTCCAGGCCAGGCCTCGCGCCTGTTCCTCCCAGTAGGCGTCAGGATCCCGCATCCAGCCGCCATAGGCGGCCGCATAGGATTCAGCGGCACAGGGCTGGGCATTTGTCATGATGCGTTGCTCCCCTTGATTGGTTGCGCCGGTTTTCAGGCGGGATGGGCTGATGGTCAAGGCAGACATGGCGCCCAGGGCTTGCACCCGGCCGCTCCGGGTGGTTTCTGCAAGACCGGGACAGAGGGCGGAATGATGCAGATCAAAGGTGCGGCGGCTTTGGTGACGGGCGGTGGTTCTGGGCTTGGGGCAGCCACGGCGGCGCATCTGGCGGCGCTGGGATGCAAAGTCGCGGTGGCCGACATAAACCAGGAAGCGGCCGAGGCTCAGGCCGGGCGGATTGGCGGGATCGGCCTGCGGTGTGACGTGGCGGATGCGGCGTCGGGCGAAGCGGCCTTCGCGGCGGCGCGGGCGGCGCATGGGCCGGTGCGCATCCTGGTGAACTGTGCCGGCGTCGGAACAGCGGGGCGGATCGTCGGGCGCGACGGGCCGATGAAATTGGAGGCGTTCGAGCGGGTGATCCGGGTCAACCTGATCGGCAGTTTCAACATGTTGCGGCTTGCCGCCGCGGAGATGTCCGAGGCCGATCCGCTGGATGAGGGTGAACGCGGGGTGATCGTCAACACGGCCTCGATCGCAGCCTATGAAGGACAGGTTGGTCAGCCGGCCTATGCGGCGTCGAAGGGCGGTGTCGTTGGGATGACCCTGCCGGCGGCGCGGGAGTTGGCGCGCGCGGGCGTTCGGGTCGTGACGATCGCGCCTGGGCTGTTCCAGACGCCGATGGTGGACGGCTTGCCGCCCGATATCCAGGCCGCGCTGGGGGCGGGGATCCCGTTCCCCTCGCGGTTGGGCCGGCCATCGGAGTATGCCGAGTTGGTCGAGCATATCGTACGCAACAGGTTCCTGAACGGTGAGGTGATCCGTCTGGACGGCGCGCTGCGAATGCCGCCGAGGTGAACGCTTGCCGGTCGTGCCGCGGCCGGGTTGCGGCTGACGGTTGCTGGCCGGTGCGGACCGCAAGCTGATCGGGCGATGTGCGCCGGACGATGACGGCTTCCGGTAGGCGGCGCGGGGCGCCGAACCACGTTACTGGATTGTTACTCAACTGAACCCGGTATACTGGCCGATCACATTCCCGATGTTTTGGCCGACCACCACATAGAGTTCATTGGCCGCCCGGGAAATCATGTTGATAGGAGACGCTGGCGGCTGTGGTTTTGCCGTAGGTGCCGCCCACGGGTGCTACTCCCGACCATAGGCCCGGTGATCAGTAACGCGGCAGCAAGGGCATTGTCTTTAATCAATTGAAACGTCCTCGCTTGGAATTGTGTTGCCGAATGCACAGAAAGTTCTGATAAACGAATTGTTTCTAACCTAGCGGGTATCATGACTGAAATCGTCGATGTAGCGATTATCGGCGCGGGGCCGTATGGGCTTTCGATTGCCGCGCATCTTGCTGGACGCGGGGTTGATTTCCGCATCTTCGGCAGCCCGATGCACACCTGGCGGACGTCCATGCCTGAGGGCATGGTGCTGAAGTCCGAAGGTAACGCGTCAGACCTGTATGATCCTGATGGCGAGATGACGCTCGCGCGTTACTGCGCGGATCGTGGCTTGCCCTACAAGGACCTCGGGTTCCCGATCCCGCTTGTCGACGTTCATTGATTATGGCATGGCGTTTCAGCAGCGTTTCGTGCCGCAATTTGGAGGATCGTATCGTATCGGAGGTAAATCCCGCCTCCTATGGGTACGACCTGCATCTGCAGGATGGGGAGGTTGCCCAGGCACGGCGTGTCATCGTCGCCGCCGGCATCCGGCACTACGAGTACCTGCCACCGAAATTGGCGGCTTTACCCCGTGAACTGGCGTCGCACAGCGCGATGCACGTCACGGTCGATCAGTTTTCCGGCAAGGACGTGCTGATCATCGGCGGCGGCGCCTCGGCGGTGAACCTGGCGCCCTTGCTGTTGAAGGTCGGGGCAAATCCGACTTTGATCGCCCGGCGGCCAGAAATCGCCTATTGCGGACCGCCGACGGAACGGACGCTGCTGGAGCGGATCAAGGAGCCGGAGTCCGGTCTTGGAACCGGCTGGCGGTCCTGGGCCTGCTGTGCAATGCCGACGGTTTTCCATGCCATGCCGGAAGCGTTCCGGGTCATGATCGTGCAGCGGCACCTGCCGGCGGCGCCCGGGTGGACGCTGCAAGCCCAGGTCGATGGGATTGTTCCCACCATCACGGGAGCGTTGATCGCCCGAGCCGACGCGGTGAGTGGGCGGGTGCGGCTGGAACTGGACATGCTGGACGGCGGCAAACGGGTCGTCACGGCTGACCACGTGATCGCCGGAACCGGATACAAGGTCGATATGCGGCGCCTGCCGTTCTTCGGGCAGGATGTGCTCGATCGGCTGGACTGCGTGAACTATACCCCGCGGCTGTCGCGCTGGTTTGAAAGCTCGCTTCCTGGCCTGCATTTCGTCGGCACGGCGGCGGCCAACAGCTTTGGACCAATGATGCGCTTCGCCTATGGCGCGGGGTTCGCCTCACGCCGGCTTTCCGGATACCTCGCCCGTTCGGCTGCCCGCGGCACGGCGCGCAACGACGCGGCATCTTCGAAGTCGTGGGCGAAGCCGTCGCTGGTCCGCACGTAAGGAAGGGGCGCCACCTGATCGCGTCGCGCGGCGGTGGCGACCTTCTTGCGGGTGGCATTCAAAGGCTTGCGGGCTACAGCAGTGTAGTCAATTCGGCGGGCGATGTGGCGAGGATATCCGCTCCGGCCCGTTGAAGCTCTGCCTGGCCGCCATAGCCCCAGAGCACGCCGATCGAGCGAAGTGTGTTGGCTTTCGCGGCGTGGATATCGTGCAGGCGGTCGCCGACCATGGTTGTCCGGGCGGGATCATAACCCTCGAGGCGGAGGATTTCCGCCAGCAGATCCTTCTTGTCGTCCAGCCCTCCGCCGGGCAGCGCTCCATACACCCGCGGCAGATACTGCCGCAATCCCAGGTAATCGACCACCCGCTCGGCGAAATCCCGCCGTTTGGATGTCGCGACGCACAGCGCTCGGCCCGCCTCGGTCAGTGTCGCCAACATCTCCGCGACCCCGGGAACGCCGCACATTCATAGATGCCTACGGTCGTATAGCGAGCGCGGTAGGTCGCCAGCCCGAGGTCCACCCGGGTGTCCCCGTACTTCTCCAGGATCGTCGCCACAGACACGGCGATCGGCGGGCCGACCGCCCAGGTCAGATCGCCCACCACCGCCGGGTCATGGCCCAGTTCGGCCAGCATATGGCGGAAGCAGGCCTCGATGCCGGGGCGCGAGTCCGCCAGTGTGCCATCAAGGTCCAGCAGAACCGCCGCCTTGGCACGTCAAGCGACTTTGCCAAACAGGCCGCCATGCGCCGCCAGGTAGCTCGAGATGCGTGTCGGCGTCGCCATAAAGCTGGTCGATCATCGTCACACGCTTGAAATAGTGGCCGACGGCATATTCATTGGTCATCCCGATGCCGCCATGCAACTGGATCGCCTCCTGCCCGACATGCCTGGCCGAACGGCCGATCTGCACCTTCGCGGCGGAAATGGCTTTACGGCGCTCGATCGGGTTCTCCTCGGCCGCCATGACCGCGGCGAACATAGCCATGCTGCGAGCCTGTTCCACCGCCACCAACATGTCCACGGAACGGTGCTGCAGCACCTGGAACGAGCCGATCGGCCGGCCGAACTGCTTTCGGGTCTTCAGGTATTCCAGCGTCAGGTCCTGCATCGACTGCATTGCGCCGACCGCCTCGGCGCACAATGCGGCGATCGCCTCGTCGATCACGTGCTCGATCAACGGCAGCGCATTGTCACTGATCAGGTCGTCGGCGCCGACGCGGACGTCGCCAGGGTAATTTCCGCGGCCCGCAGACCATCCTGCGTCGGATAGCCGCGCCGGGTACACGCCTGCGGTCGCCGGATCGATCAGGAACAGTCCGATGCCCGTCGCGCGGCGCGCCGCTCACCGGAGATGCGGGCGGTGAGGAAGATCCGGTCGGCGGTGTCGCCATGGATCACCACGCTCTTGGCGCCATCCAGAATGTATCCACCGCCGTCCTTACGCGCTGTTGTCGTGACGTCGGCAAGATCATAGCGGGAGTGGCGTTCGACGTGGGCGAACGCCAGCTTCAGCTTGCCGGCCGCAACCTTCGGCGCCAGGCCACCCAAGACCGCCGCCGATGCGGCCCGACGCAGCAGCCCGCCGCCCAGGATAACGGTGGCGAAGTAAGGCTCCAGCACCAGCCCGCGCCCGAACGCGTCCATCACGATCGCGGTTTCCACGGCCCCGCCGCCGAAGCCGCCAAGTGTCTCCTCGAACGGCAGGCCAAGCAGACCCATCTCGGTGATCTGGTCCCACATTGCGGCGCTGTAGCCCGCGGGCTCGCCGCATGTATTTCTTGCGCTGCTCGAACTGATACTGGTCGGCCACCAGGCGATCGACGCTGTCCTTCAACAGACGCTGGTCTTCGGAAAGATCGAAATCCATTGTCCTACAACCCCAGAATGGCTTTGGCGATGATGTTCCGCTGGATTTCGTTCGACCCGCCGTAGATCGAGACTTTGCGGTAGTTGAAATACATCGGCGCCGCTTCGGACGCGTATTCCGGACCGACCGTCGGCTCGTTATTGCCGTCGAAATCCCGCTGATATGGCATCACGTATGGACCCACGACCTCCATCAGCAGTTCCGTCAGTTGCTGCTGGATCACCGACCCCTTCAACTTCAGGATCGAGGAGGCGGGGTTCTGCCGCCCCTTCGCCATTTTACGCTCATCTGAAACGACCCGAAGCTGGGTCATTTCCAGCGCTTTCAGCTCGACTTCGACAGCGGCCAGCTTTTCCTGGAAGCGCGGGCTTTCGATCAGCGGGCGCTCGCCGACGAACTCCATGCGCGGCGAGTTCCTTGATCCGGGCGATCTTGGCTTTCGAGATGCCGACGCGGGCGATGCCCGTGCGCTCATTGCCCAGCAGGAACTTGGCATAGTCCCAGCCCTTGTTCTCCTGGCCGACGAGGTTCTCCACCGGCACTTCGACGTTGTCGAAGAACACCTCGTTCACCTCGCGCCCGCCGTCGATCGTGACGATTGGCCGGACCGTGATGCCCGGCGTCTTCATGTCGATCAGCAGGAACGAAATGCCCTCCTGCGCCTTGGCCGTCGGGATCGGTGCGCACGAGACAAAAGATCCAGTCGGCGTACTGCGCCAGCGTGGTCCAGATCTTCTGGCCGTTGACGATATATTTGTCGCCCTTCTTCTCGGCCTTGGTGCGCAGCGAGGCCAGGTCGGATCCGGAGCCGGGTTCGGAGAAGCCCTGGCACCAGAAGATGTCGACGTTGGCGGTGGCCGGCAGGAAGCGCTGCTTGATCTCCTGGCTGCCGAACTGCGCGATGACCGGTCCGACCATCGAGACGTTGAACGCGATCGGCGCCGGCACGTTCGCCTGCTGCATCTCGTCCTGGTAGAGATAGACCTGGATCGGCGTCCAGTCCTGGCCGCCCCACTCCACGCGGCCAGTTCACCGTGGCCCAGCCACGCGCGTTCAGGATGCGCTGCGAGGTGACCATGTCGTCGCGGGTAAGCCCCTCGCCTTCCGCGACCTTGGCGCGGATGAACTCCGGAATGGCGGTGCGAAAGAACTGGCGCGCCTCGTCGCGAAAGGCGATTTCCTCGGGCGTGAAATTCAGGTCCATGGACGTCTCCCTTTCCTGTCCGGCTCGTTATACTGCGCCACTGTCCGGCGTCAAACCCATGGCTCAGCCCGTACCTTCGGGCCACGTGCGAGGGCGGCCCAGCGGACGCGTGGCATGCCGAGCGACGGCTTGTCGCGACATGTTGACATTGCGCGTCCGCCAGGGCCGACGCTCCGACACCCGGAGGTAACCCCATGGACCAGACCCTCGACGCCCTGCTCGGTTTTGCCCCCGACTATGATTCACCGATCCCGTATATGCGCCGGACGCGCGAGTATTACGCCGCCATCGGCTACACCACGCCGTATCGCTGGGCGCACTACCTCGCCGCGCCGTTCACGAAGCTGCGCAAACCGCTGAGCCAGTCGAAGGTGGCCATCATCACCACCGCCGCACCGTATCAGCCCGACAAGGGCGACCAGGGTCCCGGCGCGGCCTACAACGGCAGCGCCAAGTTCTACCAGGTCTATTCCGGCGATACCGCGCACGACCACGATCTGCGGATTTCCCATATCGGCTACGACCGCACCCACACCACGGCGACCGACAGCGGCACGTGGTTCCCGCTGCCGGCGCTGCGCCGCGCCGCGACCGCCGGCCGCATCGGCGCCCTCGCCCCGCGCTTCCATGGCGCCCCGACCAACCGCAGCCACCGCGTCACCGTGGAAACCGACGCGCCGGAAATCCTCGCCCGTGTGCGCGAGGACGGCGCCGACGTCGCCATCGTCGTGCCGAACTGCCCGGTCTGCCACCAGACCAGCACCCTGGTCGCCCGCCACCTGGAGGCCAACGGCATCCCCACCGTCGCTGATGGGCTGCGCCAAGGACATCGTCGAGCACGCCGCCGCGCCCGCGCTTCCTGTTCAGCGACTTCCCCCTCGGCAACAGCGCCGGCAAGCCGCACGACGTCGCGTCCCAGGACCAGACGCTGGAGTTGGCGCTGCATCTGCTGGAAACCGCGCCCGGCCCGCAGACCACGATGCAGTCGCCGCTCCGCTGGAACGAAGACGGCAAGTGGAAGCTGGACTACCTGAACCTCGAGCAAATCGGCGAAGCCGAACTGAAGCGCCGCCGCGAAGAGTTCGACCGCCAGAAGGAACTCGCCCGGCCCAACCGTGCCGTCAAAGCCGCATGACAACCGACGCTGCAACACGGCGCCCGTTCGAGGGCGTTCGCATCCTGGACTTCACCCAGGTCCTCGCCGGCCCCTACGCCAGTTACCAGCTCGCGCTGCTCGGCGCCGAGGTCATCAAGATCGAACGCCGCGGCGGCGAGGACATGCGCCGCACCCCGCTGTCGCGCGAATGGGCCGAACGCAACATGGCCCCTGCCTTCATCGCTGTTAACGGCAACAAGAAAAGCCTCACGCTCGACCTGCAGAAGCCGGCTGCGCGGGAGATCGTGCTGAAACTGGCCGCCAAGGCCGACGTGGTGATGGAGAATTTCCGCGCCGGGGTGATGGACCGGTTGGGCCTGGGCTATGAGGCGCTGTCGGCGGTCAATCCAAAGCTGATCTACTGCGCCATCTCCGGCTTCGGCCAGACCGGCCCGGCCAGCAACGAGGCCGGCTACGACGGCAAGATCCAGGCGATGTCGGGGATCATGGCGATCACCGGTCATCCCGAAACGGGCCCGACCCGTGCCGGTTTCGCGGTCTGCGACATCCTGTCCGGGGCGACCGGCGCCTTCGCGATCTCCTCGGCGCTGTTCCAGCGCACCCATACCGGCCGAGGGCCAGTTCCTTGACGTCTCGATGCTGGAAGCCAGCCTGGCGTTCCTGACCACCCAGGTCGCCGACTACACCGTCGCCGGCCATCACCAGCAACAGGCCGGCAACCAGGCGGTCAGCCGCAAAGTCACCGCCAACCTGTTCCGCGCCAAGGACAGCTTCCTGCTGCTCGCGGTCAACGACGAGAAGCAGTACCGCGCGCTGATGACCACGCTCGGACGCGCCGACGTTTTTGATGATTCCCGCTTCACCGACTGGTTCCAACGCAAGGCGCACGAGACCGCACTGCGCGCCATCATCGAAGCCGCTCTGGCCGCCGACGACGCGAAAATCTGGGAACGGCGGCTGAACGACGCCGGCGCGCCCTGTGCCAGCATCTGGAAGGTGGAGGAGATCATCGACCACCCTCAGATTGCCGCCCGCGGCGTGATGCAAACCGTCGACAGCCCATACGGCCCGCTCCGGCTGATGGGGTCGGGATTCCAGATGGAACACGGCGGCGGCAAGCTCGACACGCTGGCCCCCGAGGCCGGCGCCGACACCGACAGCGTGCTCGCCGGGATCGGCTACGACGGGGCGGCGATCGCTGCGCTGCGGGCCGATGGGATCATCTGATTAACCCCGTGCCCGATGCCCCGCGGAATACAGCTCGCCGGCTTGCTGGCTGCATGAGCAGGCCGCCGCATACCAGGCGGTCCCGCCCCCGAACAGACGCCGTCGGAGGCTTGGGAAGACGTCCGTCTGTGGCGCAAGGCCAAGCGGGAAGCCCTGATCGCGCAAACGGGTCGCCCTGCCGGCTGCGGAACGGGTCGAAGCCGCGCGATCGCATCACCGCCAGGCTTGAGGCTCGCTGGAAATCTCCCGCAGCGCGTCGGTTTCTACTGGCCGTTCAAGGGCGAATATGATCCTCGGCCCGCTGGTTCGGGCGCTGCATCAGCGCAGCATTCCGCTGGCGCTTCCGGTGGTCGTCGCCAAGGCGCCAGCCGCTGATCTTCCGGCCCTGGTGGCCACGCGCCCCGATGGCGCTGGGGGCATCCCGATCCCGGCCGAGGGCGAGCCCGTCCAACCCGACCTGCTGCTGGTGCCGTTGGTGGGCTTCGATGCCAGCCGGTTCGCCTCGGCTACGGCGGCGGCTTCTACGACCGGACTATTGCAGCGATGCCATCGCCGCCCTCGACGATCGGGATCGGCTTTGCCTGCGGGCGGCTGCGGACGATCTTTCCGCAGCCCCACGACATCCCGATGGACGAAATCGTCGTGAATAACATCGAATGAGCGCCTACGCCCGGCTTTACCTCCGGCTCAGCGCGCCACCGTGATGTCCACGCGGCGGACCGCCAGACGTCGGCAAGGCCTCGGGATCGGTGATCCCGTTGGCCGATGTGGTCACCCGGTTCGCCTCCACCCCCGCGCTGGTCAGCGCCTGGGCGACCGCCTCCGCCCGGTGCGCCGAAAGACCGGGAACGTCGCTGCCAGGATCAGGCGGTGCGGAGATACCCCGTCACCGACGACCCGCATGCCGCGATGATCCTGTGCGTAATCCGCTGCCGCATGGATCGTCTCCTGGCCTGCGGGTCGAGATCAGCCGAATACGGTTGGAAATACACGCTGTATTTCTGGCCGCTGGGGGCCGCGATGAGCATGCCGGCAGAGCGCCGAGCAGCAGGAGCGTCATCCACCGAAGCCGCATGTAATCCCCTGAGTTGTTACGTTCTACCTATGTCACAATTATAGGCGAGCGAAACGGCGCACGGACGGTCACGTTGCCGTGGGTTCATAGTGATTAGCAACGGGTTTCGGGATGCTCGCTCTCACGTGGGTGATGCCGGGCATTCGCGCCGTTTGACCCGACGGCGGTGTGGCCGCCAAGAAAGATGTATTTCGTACCGAGACAGCTATATCAACGGCTTATGGTTTTAGTTCGACCCGTTTCACGCATCCGGCGATCCATCGATAGGACGAGATCCCGTTGCCCAGCTCCTGGCCGGCTCCAACCCCGGCCCTACTCACCGCTCCACTCCTCGGCCGTCGCCCAGGACGGTGTCGCGGGCGACGTTCTGCGTGGTCGTGCCAGCCTTACAATGAGGGCACCGGCCTGGCGGAATTCCACCGCCGGCTGCCGGCGGTCATGGCTGGCTCGGCGGCGTCGGACGGTGCTCTACGTCAATGACGGCAGCACCGATGATACGCTGCAGGTCTGCGCGCCTCCGTGAAGAGCGACCACGCGCGTCGCGCTGATCAACCTGTCGCGCAACTTCGGCAAGGAAGCGGCGATGACCGCCGGCCTGGATCATGCCGATGGCGATGCGGTCATCGTCATCGACGCCGACCTGCAGGACCCGCCGGAGACTCATTCCTGAACTGGTCGCCGTCTGGCAGCGACGGCTTCGACATTGTCTATGCCCAGCGCAGCGCCAAGGCAAGGCGAGACGTGGCTGAAAGAGGACCACCGCCGCCCTTTTCTACCGGCTGATGGCAGGATGTCGGGAATGCGCGATGCCCCGCGACACCGGCGATTTCCGGCTCATGAGTCGGCGCGTCGTCGAGGCGGTGCGCGCCTGCGCGAAGATCATCGCTTCATGAAAGGCCTGTTTGCCTGGGTCGGATTTCCGAGCAAGGGCGTGCTTATGCCGCGGGCGGCGCGGTACACCGGCACCAGAAATGGAGCTACTGGAAGCTATTCAACCTGGCGGTCGAGGGCATACACCAGCTTCAGCGTCGTGCCGCTGAAGTTCGCCAGATACCTGGGCCTGGCGGTGTCACTTGTCGCCGCCCTGTTCATTATCGCAGCTTGTCGTCCGCACCCTGCTGTTCGGCAACTCCGTCGCGGGTTATCCCGAGCCTGATGGCCGTGGTGCTGTTCCTCGGTGGCGTCCAGCTTTTCAACCTGGGGATCATTGGCGAATACCTTGGGCGGGTGTTCAACGAGACGAAGCAGCGCCCGATGTATTTTGTCGAGAGTTTCCTGCCGCCGGAATCCCGCCCTGAATGGCATCAATCGGTGGACGTGATGCGAGGCGATGAAGCAAATCGTCCAGGCGCGATCTGCAAGGCCGCCAAAGCGCCGGCCGCATCGGAATCCCGCCCGAGCACCATGTCGGCGACATAGCCGCCCGGCCGCCGGCGCGGTCTGGATGCCGTAGCCGCCCTGCCCTACGCACCAGAAGAAGCCCTCCAGCAGCTTGTCCCATCCGAAGGCCAGGCTACCGTCCGGGGTGAATGTGCGCAGGCCGGCCCAACTGTGCTCCACGCGGCGTACCGGGATATCCAGCGCCTGCTGCATGCGGTCGATGCCGATGGCGACGTCAATCTCCTCGGGCTGGACGTCGTGCGGATGGGTCGGAGTGGCGTCGGCGGGGGACACCATCAGCCGCGTGCGGGCCTCGGGCGGGCGTACCACTCCTCGTTGATGTCGATGATCATCGGCCAGTTCGAGACATCGAACGGGACGGATCGATGATCGCCGCGGTGCGCCGGCGTGGCTGCAGACCTAATTCGCCCGCGCCGGCGAGGGTGGCGACCACGTCGCCCCAGGCACCCGCCGCATTCACCACAACCGGCGCGCGGAACACCTCCCCTGGTCGCTGTTTCAATATCCCACGCCTTCCCCACGCCGCTCGATCCGGCCGGCCCTGCTGCGCAATCCGAGCATGCCGCCATTGGCGCGGAGCATGCGGAGAAAGCCCTGGTGAATGGCGGCGACGTCCATGTCGAAGGCGTCTTCCTCTATGGCCGCGCCGGCGAGGTATTCCGGGCGGAGAGCGGGCACCATCGCGCGGACCTCCGTGACGGCGGCACGGCGGAGGCCCTGACCGGCGGCCAATGCGGTTTCCAGTTCGGGAAGTTGCGAGTCGATGCCAGGATCAGCACGGCGCGGCGGCGGATCAAGGGGATGTCGGTGAACCCGGGCGGCGGCGCTTCATAGAAGGACCGGGACCGGCGGGTAAATTCGCGGACGTCGGAGGGGCCGTAGTTCTGGATCCAGATCGCGGCGGACCGTCCGGTGGTATGATATCCGGCTACGTCTTCGGCCTCGATCAGGGCAACGCGCTTGCCGGTGGGATGCAGGCTGGCGGCGAGGAAGGCGGCGGCGGACGCCCCGGCCATGCCCGCACCGATCACGGCGATTTCGAAATCCTGCATCTGGGCTCCATGAACGTTCGGGCGCGCCCGCCGGCCTACCAGGATATTTCGTAGCCTGGTTCGACTTCGGTGGCCGGCCGATGATGAGACATCAGGAGTGATATCATCATGCGCCGTCAGTGGCGATGTAGCGACGCTCGCCGGTCCGCTTGTTGTAATAGACAACGACGTTCCGGCCGGACCGCGGGTCGGAGAATTGTTCATTGGTTCTGTCCCATCCGGCACCGGGGGCGTCCGGGCGTATGGGTTTATAAATGTAGCGGTCGCAAAGCAGGCCGCCCGCCACGAGTGCCGCGATCATGATAAGCGGAATGGTGGGCCAGCCGGCCATGGCGCACACGGAAGCTGATACCAGCAGGATCAATGCGGCGGCAAGTACCACGGCGCGCAGCATGGCGTCACCTCGGCACCGGCTCTACCACGACGGCGGTGCCATAGGCGACGATCTCGCTCATGGTTTGACCGATCTCGGAACTGTCGAAGCGCATCATGACGATGGCATTGGCGCCCATCAGGGACGCATTCTGGACCAGGCGATCGATCGCATGACGCCGAGCCTCCTCCAGGAGGGAGGTGTATTCCTTGATCTCGCCGCCGACGATCGAGCGGAGCCCGGCCATGATGTTGCCACCCAGGCCACGGCTGCGGACGACGACGCCGAAGCATTGGCCCTTCGCCTCGAGCACGCGATGTCCAGTCAGATTTTCGGTGGTCACGACGATCATGCGGACGGCTCCGTCACGTTAGGTGCGCATTTGAGGGGATCACGAGCACCGTCAGGCCCCTCAGCACCAACCTGGCAGGGTTTTCGGTGCGATCCGGGTCAGTATCTTGGTCTCCCCGAACAAGGCAATTCCTTCGTAGATGCGGGCGGAGATCGTATCATCCGATTCAAGCGTGGCGGACAGATGATACGTGTTGCCGTCTTCGGGATCAAAGATCCAGCCGCCGGCCCACTGCATTTGCCCTTGGGGCGACAAACCCCAGATGATCGTCCGGCCGCACATCTGGGGCGTCCGCAGCCGTGGATCACGCAGCCACTCGATCCGGCCACAGAGGGCACGCTGGCACTCCGATATCCGGACCGCGAGCTTACCCTTGACAGCCACGTGCCTTCCGCCGGCGACGCCCGGGCCGACGGAACGATCGTGTTCGTCCACAGCAATGCGGCCATGGACAAGCCGAGTGCCCTGGCGGTCCTCATTTTTCCCCTCCTTCACGGCTTGTAACTACCGCAGCACCGCCTCGGTCTTGCGCGTGATCAACTCGAAGTCGATCTGGCCGCCGAGGCCTGGTTCGGCCGGCGCGTGCATCATGCCCCGCAGCGTCGATTTCCAGTTCCTTGACCATGCCATATTTATGCGCGCCGTCCGGCAGCAGCACCTCCCACATCGTGGTGTTGCGCAGGGCCATGCAGAGATGCAGGTTGGCAAGGTTGTTCAACGAATTGCCGGAGTGGTGGACCTCGTACTTCATGCCGAACGCCTCGGCCAGATGGGCGGTCTTCAGCATCGTCGTCAGCCCGCCCTTGTTCGGGATGTCGCCACGCAGGTAATCCGTGGCTTTCTCGGTCAACCAGATAGGATAGGTGTCCAACCCACCGGCGGGATACTCGGTCGCCATGATCGGGATATCCAGTTTTTCCCGCAGCTTCACGTACCCATAGATGTCCTCGTCCGACATCGGGTCCTCGTACCAGTAATACCCGAGTTCCTCGATCGCCCGCCCCACCCGCAACGCGTCGGTATAGTCATACGACCACGTCGAATTGAGCATCAGCCGGTAGTCATCCCCCACCGCCTTGCGCACCGCCCGGCACACCCGGATGTCATGCTCCGGATCACGCGGCGGATGGATCTTGTACGCCTGCCATCCCGCCGCCTTGAACGCCTGCGCCTGATCCACATACGCCGCCACATCCGGCAACACCTGCGAGCTCGCATAAGCCGGAATTGACGTCCGGAACGTTCCCATCAGCGCATGCACCGGCAGGCCGGCGATCTTGCCTGCAAGGTCCCACAACGCCGTGTCCACTGCCCCGATAGTGCGATAGCTGACCGTGCGATTGACCAGCCGCATGCCGGCATGGATGCGCTCGCGCTCCAGCGGGTCCTTGCCCAGCAGCATCGGCTTCAACGACCGGATCAGTTGCGGGCCATCCATTGACGCCGGATTGCTGGCCGACCCGAGGAACGCGTGCCCCTCCAGCCCCGCATCGGTATGCACACGCAACAGCCCCAGATTGCTGCCGGACGCGGCGGTGGACCCCTGGTGGTAGATCGTGGCCGGGATGTTGTCCCAGGCGAAGATCGTCAGCGAGACGTCATCGATTTTCATGGTTGTTTCCCCTCTTCGGCGAAACCAGCCTGCCACGAAATCAATCCCACGAAAATCAACCGGCCAGTTGTTCCTGATCGAGGATCTTGACAGTTCGGCGATACAGCGCCTCCGCCCGTTCCGGTGAGGCGCCAACGCAAACGACGCCCAGTTTACCGAATTCCGACAGCGCACCGATCAAGTGGAACACCACCCCTTCCTGCACCGTGCCGTCATAATGCAGCCCGTTCAGCACCGCGATATCAACCAGGTCCGCCGGCGTCATCCCCTTGTAGTGCGGCGCCTGCAGATTGTCCGACGCATAGTAAAACCGCGGCTCTCCGCTCGTTGCCCGGAACAGGCCCGAAACCGGGTCATACGCGCCACCGGTGAGGAACTGCAGCATCAGGAACGGATGCGTCGTGCCGCCTTTGCGCAGGTTCAGCTCGATGCCGTAATGCGTCCACGCATCGCCACGGCGCACGGACACGAAATCCACCGCGAACCGCCCGAGCACGCCACGCTCTGCCAGCAACGCCGCGACCTTCGCGCCCTTCCTGCTGGATGGCGACCCTGTAGGCTTCGTCCGCGGGAAAACAGCACCCGAGGAATACCTGCCCTTCCAAACCTGGTCATGGGTGGATACTGGCTCGACATAGCCGAAAGGATCGACGCGGAACTGGGCCGAAGGTGAACGCTTTTCGTCGCCCTCGATAAACGCCTCAACGATTGCACCCATCGCGCGCGCCTTGGCCAGGAAGTCTTCCCAGGTCATCCGCTTTGCCTCGAACTCCAGATGCGCAAGACGGCGCGCGAACCCATGGCTCTGCGGCCGCTCCCCTGAGGCGGCATTCGCAAAATCAGAACGCCGCGTTGCCCTCACCGGACAGCCCTTCGTTCAGCTTCACGATCGCCTTGCGCAAGTCCCGGATCACGGGTTTTCAATGCGGCAGAGCGGCAACGATGGCGTCTTCATCGGTCAGGTCCTCCGACGCCGTCCGATACCGTCAGCCCAGCCTCCCGCATCAACTTCCGGCCGCCGCTTTTCGACCCCAGCGCCTGCAGCGCCGGATCGCACCCGTAAATCGGCACACCCAGCCGAACCGCCAGCGTCCGCTCATACGTCGAGACGGTATAAGCCGCCATATAGGCCGCAGGCGGCTCGCCGATCGCCTCCTGCAGCCGCGCAGCAGGCGGGGCCGCGCGAGGATCTTCTGACTCAGCGGCCGGGCGCTGCTGTCGAAGCATGCCAGCAAAGTCAACCGCGCGCGAGCATGCTGGCCGGCACGCCCTGCAGCAAATGCAGGTAGTAATCGATGATCGTGTCGGAGATGGGCTCGCTGGTGACATAGATCATCCCGGGTGCGCGGCAGCCGCAGCAGCATCAGCATGCCGAGCATCCGCTCCTCATAATGATGAATGCCGGAGATGCCCGACATCACGTCCTGATCGACGCTCAGGCTCGGTATCACCACGATCGTCCGCGGCGCCGTCCGGTCAGGCACGATTCTTTCGAACAGCGCCGGCAGCGACGCCTGCAGCCGCGCGAACGCAGCGCAGTTCTTCTTCCGAACCCGGCTCAGAGGCCAGCATCACGTCGCGATCGAGGGTCGACTGGTCATTGCCTCGCCTCCCAACATCCGGCGCCCAGAACACTCAAGCGTGAGAGGTTCGACCCATCAAATGGGGGGCCTGTCCGGTAACGCCGGAGAACGATCGAGGTTGCCAACGGCCATAGCTTGGCAATTGCGACGTCGGTGGCGCGGAACGCTATGTCACCACCGGCAGCAGCGCCACGTAGGCGCCCAGCAAGCCAATAATGATAGCGACGACCCTGATGTAGCTCAGCATACGTGCCTCCTTCCTGTAGCTGCAAGAATGCCGAGACGGGAAGGTCGGCGCTGTGACCTGCAACACAGTTAGAGATAATTTCCGCGCATGGCCTCCGCGCGGAGGTGGTGGGGTAAGATTGTGGCGAGTATTGCCGAATTGCGGCGGACCGCAACAATCAGGCGACGAACTTCTTGCCCTTCAGTGACGCTTCGGAGCGACGCTGCCAGAACGCCATATCGGCGTCCTTGCTGAACATCACGCGCACGCCTTTGCCACCTTGGCTGACGCGGATCTTTCCACCATTTCGGGCTTTATGGTCCGCCAGCCATTCCATGAACTCAGGATCCTCGGCACCGCGGCCGTCGAACTCCAGAATTCCCGCGATGTCTTCCTCTTTGCGACGCTTGACCACTGGTACCTCCGGGACGCGCATGTCGCGTTTCGGTTATGGGATGTCAGACTTGATAGCTTGCTCGCCAGACAACGAGCAGAAAGGCTACCGCGTTGCCGGCGGTGAACGGGTTTTCAGGTTATTTGCGCGCCTTGCGAGCAGCATATCGCGCATCCCGCGCGGCCTTGCGTTCGGCTTCCAGCGCCAGCAACCGGGCCTTGGCTTCGGCCGCGGCAATCTGTTCCTGTGTCCGGCGAGCAGCCTGTTCCGCGGCTAGCCGGGCCGCCTCGGCTTCCTTGGCGGCCTTGCGCTCGGCATTTCGCACATCGCGCGCGTCGGCGATCGCCTTCAGCGCCGCCTGTTGCTCCTCCCACGCCGGATCTCCGACGGTTGGGCGGGCACGGAAGCGCTCGAGCAAGGCCTGTTTTGCAGCGGCGGCGGCACTCAGGCGATCATCAAAATTGGTTCGCGCGTGGGCAGGCTTGGTGGCAGGGGTGCGTTTCAGATTGGGCATGGGCGTGCCTTTACGCCGGACCGCGCCATCGGGCAACTACAGCCTATGCATGACTGATCTTTTCCACTGCCTCAAGATGACGTTCGTGATCCCCGGCAAAGCGCAAAATCAGATGGCTGGCACCAGCTTGAGTGTAACCGTCCAACCACGGCGCAAGACAAGCCGCAGGACCCGCATAGCAGGCCTGACGCCGGCGAGTGGCCGCGGCCGGCTGATCATAATACCGCTCGAGGAAGCTGTTCAGCCGCTCCTCCGCCTTTGCCGAGGTCGTCATCCAGCGAAACCGTCAGGTACATCGCCCCGCTTACCCGCGCCGGATCACGTCCCACCTCGCGGGCCACCGTCCGGACATGCGCCAGCCCGGTCGGCGAAATCGGTAGAAGTTGGTGCGATCGGAAACCACCCGTCGAAGAATTTCCCTGCGCGCTCAAGGCTGCCGGCCAGATTGCCGCCAATCCACAGCAACGGTCCGCCCGGACGCGACGGCGTCGGAGCGACCACCGCCTGCGCCGTCTGCCACCTCCCGTCCCAATCAACCTTCTGACCCGACCACAGCGCCTTGCACAACCGCAGTCCCTCCAGCATGCGGCCAATCCGATGCTCGAACGGCACGCCAGCCGCGGCAAATTCCGCCCGGATATTTGGCCGGTCCGCCGCGAAGCCCACACCCAGGATCAGCTTGCCCTCGGCAATCTGGTCCAGCGTGGCAACCTGATGCGCCAGGATCACCGGATTGCGCAGCATCGGCAGCAATACCGCCGTTCCGATGGTCATCCCCGGCAGCCGCCCCGCCACCGCCGCCAGCAACGTCAGCGGATCATGTCGCGGCCTCGCGGTCAGCGAATCGCCGACCCATACCGAATCGAAACCCAGCGACGCCGCCTGTTCGGCCAGCCGCAGCAGCGGCCCGGTTTCCGGCCGTCCCTCCATGATCTGCTCGCGAGTCGGCAACAGATACCCGATCTTGGTCGGCATGCTCATGTCCCGTCGGTGTTTCAAGTCTATCCTCCGGATCCCACAACCCCAGTTCGCGCTTCACCTCCACCCAACGGTCGAGGATCGGCAGGATGGTCGCTTCCTTCTCCGCGGGCAGGCTGAACACCACCCGGTCGATGCCGACCTCCTGGCAGAAACCGAGCTTCTTCAGGTCGTCCGGCACGCGGAAGATGCTGATCGGCAGCGATGCCGGATCACGCCCCGCCTCCACCGCCATGTCGCGAAACTTCTTGATGACCACGCCGACGCCTTCGTGCTCCAGACGGTCGGCGCGCGGAATCCAGCCATTCCCATAGCGGATCGCGCGATTGGCGGCATAAGGGAACGCGCCGCCGACGATGATCGGCGGATAGGGCTTCTGGAACGGCTTCGGCCACTGGCTCATCGGCCCGAATTTCACGAACTCGCCCTCATACGACGGCTCGTCCTGAGTCCAGATCGTCTGCATCGCCTCGATCCGCTCCCGCGCCAGCTTGTTGCGCGTCGCGAACGCCGTGCCGTGGTTCTCGATCTCGTCGCGGTTCCAGCCATTGCCAACGCCGAACAGAAACCGGCCCTGCGAAACCTGGTCGATCGATGAAACCAGTTTTGCGGTAACGATCGGGTCGCGCTGCACCACCAATGCGATGCCAGTCCCGATCATGAGCTTCGTCGTTACCGCGGCGGCGGTGTTCAGCGCGATGAACGGATCGTAGATGTCGTAGTACGGTCGCGGCAAAGCCCCGCCGCCGGGATACTCCGACAGCCGCGTCGACGGCACATGGGTGTGCTCCGGCACCCACAGCGATTTCAAATCCGCGCTCCTCCAGGGCGCGCCCCAGCGCCGCCGGCTGCATCGAATTGGTGGTAAAGAACATCACGGCGCCAATTTTCATTTGCAACAATTCCTTTTCAGCCGGCCTTGCTCAGGCGGAGCGCACGGCGGGGAAAACTTCTTCCGATATCAACTGCATCTGGTCCATCGCCAGGCTCGCCGGCATGCCCACCCAATGAATACCGAGGATCAGCGTATTCACCCCGAACCGCCGCTTCAGCACCAGGATCTGTTCGACGACCTCAGCCGGAGACCCGAACAGGAACCGGTCGTTCATCAGGTCCTCGAAATCGACGCTGAACGCATCGCCGGAGGGCATCACCTTGTCCTGCCCCCAGTCCTTGTAGGCCTTGTACTTGGCCTCCAGGGACGGCTTGGCCAGCCGGATTGCCTCGCCGCGATTTCGCGCCACGAACACCTCGCGCGCCATCGGCAGTTCATCGGGGAACGGCTTGCCGCACTCATCCAGCGCCCGCTTATAGACCTCCATCTGCTGGGCGATGGTGTCGATCTTGTTGTGCGGATTGATGAACCAGGTATCGGCCATCCGCGCCGCCCGCCTGATGCCGACATTCGCATTGGCACCGATCCACACCGGCGGCATCGGCTTCTGCACCGGCATCGTCGTGCAATTCGCATGGTCCAGCTTGAAGTAGCTGCCCTCCATGCTGACGAAATCTTCTGTCCACAGCCGTTTCACCGCCGTCAGGCACTCCTCGAAGCGCGGACCAGACTGCTTCTGCGTCGAGCCGAAAGCGTTGAACTCCACCTCGCGATAGCCGATGCCGGCGCCGAAGATCAGCTTGCCGTCGCACATCACATCCAGCGACCCGAGTTCCTCTGCGACGTGCAACGGGCTGTGCAGCGGAAGCAGCACCACGCCCGGACACAGCCGCAGCTTCGGCGCCACCAGGCAACCTGGCAGAGATAGGGGATCTGCTGGATATACTGGAACGGGTGGGAACTGTAGTGGGAGCCCTTGGCGATGACGTCGTAACCCAGTTCCTCGGCGCGCTTGGCGGCGTCGAGATCCTCCTTCAGGCGGACGCGCATATCGTCGCCCTGCGGGTACTGGCCGCGGATAATCAAGCCGAAGCGCATCTTGTCCCTCCCTCGTGTTGCGCCGAAGGTGGCATTGCGTTCGCGCTGTCAAGGGCGCGGCGGATTTGGCATGCTGCGTCGATGCGGTTGACTCATCCTTCCATCCGCCCGGTGGGCCGGACGATTTCATTTCAGTTCGATGGGCAGCCGATCGAGGCGCTGGAGGGCGAGACGGTGGCGGCTGCGCTGTCGGCGGCCGGCATCACGACCTTTCGCCATACCCCGTCCGGTGCGCCGCGCGGATTGTATTGCGGCATGGGCGCCTGTTTTGATTGCGTTGTGACCGTCGATGGGCGGATCGGCCAGAGGGCGTGCCTGACGCAGGTGGCCGATGGGATGCACGTGGCCGGCGATCTTCCCGCCTTGTTGGCATCGGATGCGTCTGCGGACGCGGAAGAACGGGACTGCGACGTGCTGGTGGCCGGCGGTGGCGTGGCAGGGCTGTCGGCAGCGATCGCCGCGGCCGAGGCTGGCGCGTCGGTCGTTGTACTGGATGAACGTCACACGCCTGGGGGACAGTTCGCCAAACCGCTTGCGCCGAGCCAGATCGATGCGGCGCCTGATCGGCAGTTCCAGCTTGGGATTGATCTGCGAGTCCGCGCCGAACGGGCCGGCGTTCGGATCGAGAGCGGCGCCATGGTCTGGGGTGCCTTTGGAGCGGGCGAGATCGCTGCCTTGGTGCGAGGCCGGTCAGTCGTTTTTTATCCACGGCGGCTGATCCTGGCCACCGGCGCCCATGAGGCGCCCGTGCCGGTTCCGGGTTGGACGCTGCCCGGTGTGATGACCACGGGCGGTTTGCAAACGCTGGTGCGGACTCAGCGCGTTTGTCCCGGCGAGCGCGTGCTGATTGCCGGCAATGGGCCGCTGAACCTGCAGCTTGCATGCGAACTTCTGGACGCCGGGGTGACGGCCGTCGCGGTGGTGGAAGCAGCCGCCCGGCCCGGTGCGGCGGCCTGGCGAGACCTGGGGCGCATGGCATTGGCGGCGCCCGACCTGCTGCGGGACGGCGCTTGGATGTCGCGCAGATTGCGGCGTGCAGGGGTGGCGATGTTGTGGGCCGCAACGCTGGACCGGCTGGAGGGGGATGACCGCGTCGAGTACCGCGGTCGTCGGCGGGCAGCGCCTGGCGGTGGATGTTGTAGCGCTCAACATGGGATTTCAGCCGGAGGTGGGTTTGGCCCGAGCCCTGGGGGCGCGGCATCGGTGGGTGGACCAGGGAGCCGGCTATCTGGCGACCGAAACCGACGCCGAGGGCCGCACCTCGGTGGGGTCGGTGTTTTCCGTGGGCGACGGCGCTGTGCTGGGCGGCTCTCGGGTTGCCTTGGCTCGGGGGCGGATGGCCGGGCTGGCGGCGGCACGTGAGATTGGGTTCCCCGCCGAAACCGACAAGGCGGCGGCCACTGCGCTGGCGCGCGCCGAGGCGTTCCAGGTTGCACTCTGGCGGGTGTTCGCGGCGCGTCCGATACCGATCGCGGATGCAGCGGTGGTCTGCCGCTGTGAGGAAGTCACCGCATTGCGGCTGCGCAGGGAAATTGCCTCGGGGCTGGCATCGCTGCCGGCATTGAAAAAGGCTACGCGCGCCGGGATGGGCCGCTGCCAGGGGCGGTTCTGCGCGGCAACGATCGCGCGGATGTGCCCGAGTGCCCCGGAAGCCGAGGGATTTGCCGCGCCGCGCGCTCCGTTGCGCCCGGTGCCTGCCGCGGCGCTGATGCGGGAAGCACCGGAGTTTGTTGCACCGTTGCTGGCGGATCCCGCCCCGCCGGTTCGTCTGCATGCCTTGCCGCCGCTTGAGGTCGAGATCAGATCGGCGGACGTGGTGGTGATCGGGGGCGGAGTAGCCGGGCTGTCCACGGCGTACTACCTGGCCAGGGGCGGCGCGGACGTGCTGCTGATCGACCGCGACGAGGCGGCGATGGCCGCCAGCACCGCCAATGCCGGCAGCCTGCATGTGCAGTTGCTGTCATATGATTTTGCGGACGACACTCCGGACGACGGCGGCCCGGCGGCGCATACGCTTCCGCTGGCGCCACGCAGCATCGCGCTGTGGAAAGAGATTGGAGCCGCGGCCGGGGAAGATCTGGGCATCCGCACCGAGGGCGGACTGATGCTGGCGGAGACTGAAGCGGGCTTGGCGTGGCTGCGCCGCAAATCCACGATGGAGCGCCGGTGCGGCATCGAGAGTCATGTGCTCGGCAGCAACGAGTTGCGTGAACTGGCCCCTGCCCTATCCGATCGGATGCTCGGTGCCGATTTCGTCCCTGCCGAGGGATATGGCGATCCGTTGCGCGGCATGATGGCGCTGTTGCGCCTGGCGACGGATCATGGCGCGCGGTTATTGCGTGGGGCGGAGGTTCGCGGGATCGAGCGTTCGGGTGCAAGGTGGATGGTGGCGACCAGCCTGGGCACGGTTTCGGCTGGCCGGGTGGTGAATGCGACGGGTCCGTGGGCGGCACGGGTGGTCGAATGGTGGGACTGGACCTGCCGGTCACCGGAACGGTGCAGCAGGTGCTGGTGACCGAACCCGCGCCGGTCCTGACCCGGCATCTGGTGGCGCTGGCGAACCGGCATCTCTCACTGAAGCAGCAGGCCAGTGGCGGGTTTCTGATTGGCGGCGGCTGGTTCGGCGGGTTTGATGAGCGGACGGGGCGGACCAGCCCATTACGCCGCAACATCGAGGGCAATCTGTGGGTCTGCGAGCGCGCCCTGCCGGCGGTGAAGGGGCTTTCGATCGTCCGCGCCTGGACCGGGATCAATACGGCGATCGATCGGGCGCCGCTGCTGGGGGAAGCACCCGGGCTGCCTGGGTTTTATAACACGGTGACGGCCAACGGTTACACGTTGGGACCGGCGGTCGGGCAGATCACGGCCGAGGCGATCCTGCACGGCGAGGCTGTTGATCCGCGCTATACGCTGTCGCGCTTTGGATGATGCGGCGGCACGCCTGGTCCGCGTGGCTGAGCCGCGCTCGCATTCTTCCGGTGGCTGAGGGCCGGACGGCGGCTACGCTCCGCCGATCCGCAGCCGATCGCCGCCGGTTCCCTCCATGGCGTTGCGCAGCGCCGACAGCAGCGCGACGATTGACGGCGCGGCACGTGGCAGGCGTTTGGCGGCTGCCCGCTCCGGCGTTTGGTAGAACCAGCGCAAGGGCCGCAGTTCCGGGCCCGCGCGGGCCACGGTGAAGATGCCGCCGGGTGTGCTTATGGACAGTCCGGGGGCACCTGCCGTGATTTTGCCCTCGACCTCCCACAGCTTGAGGCAATCCAGCAGCAGCGACCGAAGTTCCGCATCCGTCATGCGGTTAACGACGCCCGACCGCTGGCCGGCGCTCGGTCGGTCGAGGTGATGTTCGGGGGCGCGACCGCCAGTGTGAACTCACAGGCGGGGAACCTGACAGGCGGGGGACCTCACAGGCGGGGTGCGGTGAACATCTCCTCGGCGACCTTGCGGTGCTGCCACTTGCCGTCGCCGAGGCTGCCTTTGAACACGCCGTTCTCGACCACGACCTTGCCGCGGAGCACCGTCAGACAAGGCCATGCGTCCATCTTGCGGCCTTCCCACGGCGTGTAGTCGGCCTCGTGCAGATCCTCGGCTCTGATCACGCGCTGATCGGCGGGGTCCAATACGCAGATATCGGCATCCGAGCCGGCGGCGATGGCGCCCTTGCGAGGGTACAGGCCCATGATCTTCGCGGCGTTGGTGGAGACGAGATCAACGTAGCGCCGCAACGAATAGCCGCGTTTGCCGACCATTTCGGTATACATCAGGGCCACCCGAGGCTCTACCCCGGCATTCCCGCCGGTAGTGTCGTCGATCCGCACGCCTTGCAGTTTCTGTTTCAGTGTGCAGCAGATTTCATCCGTGGCGACGCAGTTGATCGAACCGTCCAGCGTGCCCTGCCAAAGGGCTGCGTGGTCCTCGGGACCCTTTAGTGACGGGTATGTGTGGTATATTTGCCCGTTCGGGCGTTTGTAGTCCTCGCTGCTGTAGAGCATGTATTGATGCAGGGACTCGCCGTAGATCGGCACGCCGCGCCGCCGCGCTTCGTGAATGGCGGAGACGCCGGTGGCGGCGGAAACGTGCATCATATACAGCGCCGTGCCGGGGACTTTCTCCGCCAGGCGGATGACGCGGCGGAACGAGACGTCCTCGGACAGGGTGTTGTGCACCTCGGCCATGTTCTCGAATCCGGCGCGGCCTTCGCGGATGAGCTTGCCATACATATGCATGACAATGTCGTTGTCTTCGGAGTGAATCACTCCAAGCCCCTTGTTCGCCGCCAGAACCTGGAAGATCTCCCAGATGTCGCCGAAATCGACCATGCGGCCCTTGCGGCTGGGCGTGATATCGGTGGTGAAGATCTTGACCGTGGGAAAGCCGGCCTGGATTGCCTCGCCTACCTGGCCTGGCAGGTCGATCGGCAGGGCACCTTCTACCATCAGGTGCTGTGCGTAGTCGCAGGCGCAGTGGCCTTTCCAGTCCTCTTCCCGCTTTTCGATCGCGTCGCGCACGTCCCTGCCCTGCGAGGCGCGGGTGAAATCGATCATTGTCGTGGTTCCGCCGTGCACGGCCGCCTTGCTGACCACGTCGGGTGGCGCGGTCTCGGTGGCGGTGCCGTCGGGGCCTGGAAGGTGCCATTTGCAATGAACATGCGGGTCGATGCCGCCGGGGATGACGATCTTGCCGGTGGCGTCGATGATCCTGGTTCCGTCGGGAACCGGGATGCTGCCTGTGGCGGCAACGGCGGCTATCGAGCCACCAGCGATGAGAATGTCATGTGCGCCAACGCCTTGCGGCGTGACCACGGTATCGCCGCGGATCACCAGATCGATCATCGTGTCCCCTCCTCAATCTCGGTTGGGCCAATGGTCGCGCGTTGAGGCCATGTGGGCAAGCGGGGGGCAAGCGGGGTCGGGGCAGACGATTAAAGGGCCAGTTCCTGACCGCCCAATCTTTCGAAGAGTGCCGGCAGTTCGCGGTTCGGGATGGGCCGGCTGAACAGGTAACCTTGCGCTTCCGTACAGCTTCCGGCCCGTAGGCGCCGCATCTGGTCCTCGGTCTCCACGCCTTCGGCGACAGTGGTTATTCCCAACCGCTTGCACAGGTCACCGACGGCGGCAACGATCGTTTCTGAGTGCTCCTCGTGACCGAGTTCCGCGACGAACGACTGGTCGATCTTCACCTTGCTGAACGGGAAACGCAGCAGATAGCTCAGCGACGAATAACCCGTGCCGAAATCATCCATGGCGATGCCGACACCAAGAGCGCGAAGCTGGTGCAGGATCAGCAGGACCGCCTCGGTATCCTGCAGCATGACCGACTCGGTGATCTCAAGTTCCAGCCTCCATGGATCGAGTTCCTGAATCGGCCAGAGCGGCAGCGACGTCGGCCACCAGTGTGTTGCTCTCGAACTGGACCGGCGAGAGGTTGACGGCGACTTTCGCGTTCGCCGGCCATGCGACCGCATCGGCGCAAGCACGGTGCAGCACGAATTGACCCAGCGGAACAATGAGGCCGGTCTCCTCCGCGAGCGCGATGAATTCAGCCGGCGAAACCATCCCGCGCTCCGGATGGAACCAACGGATCAGTGCCTCGAAGCCGCTGATCGAGCGGTTCTGGATGTTCATCAGCGGTTGGTAGAAGACCGCGAACTGCTGTTCCGTAAGCGCGGTGCGCAGATCCATTTCAAGTGTGCGCCGAGCTTGCATGATGGCATCCATTCCCGGCTCGAAGAAGCGATACCGAGCGCGTCCGTCTTTCTTGGCGCGGTATAGGGCAATCTCTGCGTTTTTCAGCAGCAGGTCGGGATGGGTACCGTCGCCTGGCACGACGGCGATGCCGACACTGGTGCCGATAATGATCTGCTGGTCGTCGAGTTGGTATGGCCTGCCCAGGACCTCGATCAGTCGGGCGGCGAGCGCCGTGACGTCCATCGGTCGGTCCACGCTGGACTGGATGATCGCGAACTCATCACCGCCGAGGCGGGCCAAGATGTCAGTTTCGCGGACTTGCCCAGCCAGCCGACGAGTTACCTCGATCAGCAAGGCGTCTCCAACCGGGTGACCGAGGGTGTCGTTCACTCCTTTGAAATGATCAAGGTCGAGATACAGGATCGCGAAGGTCTCGCCCCTGCGGCTTCGGGCCACCGCTTCACTCAGCTTGGCACGAAACAGCACGCGGTTCGGCAGCCCGCTCAGGAAGTCATGATGAGCCATGTAAGCTATCTTCGCCTCCGCAACACGGCTCTCGGTGATGTCTTCGAGAGTGACGAGCCAGCAATCGTCCTCCATCGGCGTGTAGTTCACCGCCAGTGCGCGCCCGTCGGCCAATTCGTGGATATGGGATGCACGCCTACGCGAGCTTCTAAGTTGCGAGATAGCCTGTCGCATGGACTTCAGGTCCGCCGGGATCAGGCATGAGTTACGCATTGCAGTGGCGCAGATCATGCCCGTCGTCATCCCAGGGAAGATGGCGCCGGCCGGGATCTGAAAAATCTGCGCCAGCCGCCGATTTGTCATGATCAGGCGATTCGACGCGTCGAACATACAAAGCGCCTGCGACATTGTGCTGAGCGCCGCGCCGAACCGTGCATCTTGGACGCGGGCGGCGCGGTCGGCGACGTATTTTTCCTGGGCCAGCGTCAGATCCGCCTCCGCCACCAGGCGAGCCGCTTCTGCCTGTACCTGAGCGGCCCGAGCTTCGTGCAACAGATGCTGATCGCGTAGCTGACGTAGCACGAGAAGTCCGCCCATGGCACCAACGACCTCTAGAACGACCGCTGCTGCTGACAGATACCATGCCTGCTGGCGCCACTGCGCCAGCATGTGCGGAACCGTCGCGCTGGCCATCATTGCAATCGGGAACCCCTCCACCGGGTTCGCGGCGACCACCCGATCCGCGCCATTGATCCCTATGATCCTGCTGACAATGGCGCCTGTGCCTGTCCCGTTGAGACGCTTGAAGACCTCGGTCTGGCCAAACGACCAACCGACCTGAAGGTGATCGTGCGGGAAGCGTACCAGCAGCATTCCATCCCGGCGGAACAGCGACAATGCGGTGTCGGCATCCGGCACCACGGACTGGTAAAGTTTCTCGAAATAGGAAAGCTGTACCACTCCGAGAATGAGTTCCCAGGAATGTCCCGTCCTGTGCAACCGCCTTCCGCGCCAGAGGGATCGTCCAGGTGCCGGTCCCGCGACTTTGGATGGGTTGGCCGATGAAGGCGGAAAGCTTCGGATCCGATACCAGCGCCTGATAGTAATCCCGGTCGGCCGCGCTGAGCGAAGGGGGGGGCCAGGACCGGGAGGAGTTAATGAGGGTTCCGTCGGAGTCCAAGACCAGCAGCGCGTCGACTTGTGTAAGCGCTCGATCAGCGCGAACCAATCGCTGATGCACCGCCACGTCCGACATCGACTGGCGGAATTCTTGCGGCGTTCGCACATTATCGGTCTGGACCCGTTCAAGCAGCGCCCTCTGCAGGACATCGATGCCCTGAAGGGCTTCACCGGCCTGCCTTGACAGCACCAGCGCGAGGTTTCGGAACCCGTTCGTGGCTTCTGCCATCGCGCGCTTCCGCAGGTGCATGAGCAGCATGCCGGTGGTTGCCGCGACCACCAGGGCCAGTGCCAGTTGTGCGGCGATAAATATTTTCTGTGGCCGGTCCCAGCGGCTGAAGGGGGTGGCTTTATCGAACCCAAACGCAGCAGCCAGGGAGGGCGCCGAAAGGAATCCCAGCCACTCCGTGGTAAAGGCCATCCACGACCGTCGGAGCAACGGGGTCAGAGGGCCGAGTTGCGCGACACGGCCTGCATCTGGACCTGCCTGCGCCGGATCCCTGGTTTCGCTGCCGCCTCGCCGCGTGGCGTGGATCGCAATCATACTCATTTGCCCTCGGTTTCACTTGGCTGGCAACGAGTAGCGGCAAGAATTTAAGAAGGAATTAATGGCGCCGGATTCCCGAAATCGCATGAGGCGGCAAGGCGCCACGGGTGCGGCCTTGATGCCTCGCGGGTGCCGGGCCCAAACTGAGCGCGAGGAAGCCAAGGAACCGCCGCTCATGATCGATCGCGCCAATATCGGCGATGCCCCGCGACGGCGCGAGGACGCCCGTTTCGTCACCGGCCACGGCGCCTATCTTGATGATTTGCGGTTCGAGGGCGTCGCCCATGCGGTCTTTCTGCGCTCACCGCACGCACATGCGCGCATCAACGCGATCGACACCGCCGCCGCGCTGGCAATGCCCAGGTGTCATCGCCGTCCTCACCGCGAAGCGAGGCCGCCGCGGATGGGCTCCGCCCACTGCGGCCTACGGTGGAGGCCAATGTCCAGACCGACGAACCGTTCCAGCTTCCTGCCGCAACCGCTGCTGGCCGAGGACACGGTTCGCTATGCCGGCGAGCCGATTGCCCTTGTCGTCGCGGAGACACGTAACCAGGCACTGGATGCGGCCGAACGCATCGTTATCGAATTCGAGCCGTTGCCGGCTGTTACCCGGGCGCGGGATGCGCTTGAACCTGGCGCGCCGGAGTTGAGCGCCGAGGTTCCCGGCAATCTCTGCCTGGACTGGCACTGGGGCCAGACCGCCGAGGTCGCGGACGCGATCAGGACGCGCCCCGCACGTCGTGACGATCGCGCTGAACAACCACCGTATCGTTACCAATCCGATGGAACCCCGCGGCGCGGTCGGTCACTACGACGGTCGCTACACGCTGCATCTGTCCAGCCAGAACATCCACGGCAACCGTGACATGGCCGCCCGAGCGCTCGGGGTCGACCCGTCCGCGGTGCGCTTCATCGCACCCGATGTCGGCGGCGGTTTCGGCGCCAAGAATTTCGCCTATGCCGAACACGCCCTGATCCTGTGGGCCGCGCGCCGCACCGGACGGCCGGTCAAATGGATCGCCACGCGTTCGGAGACTTTCCTGTCGGACCATCAGGCGCGCGATCATCTTGCCACCGCCACGCCTGGCGCTGGACGCCGGACGGCAAATTCCTGCGCCCTGCATGTGGACAGCATCGCCAACCTCGGCGCCTACATGGCGGGCGGGTCCGGCGGCGTGCAGACCAACCAATATCCGCATCTGCAAGGCTCGATCTACAATGTTCCCGCGATTGCGTTGCACGTGCGGGCGGTGCTGACCAATACCACGCCGATCGGCGTCACGCGGGGCCCGGGCTTCGGCGAGGCGGTCAACATCATCGAGCGCCTGATCGATGCGGCGGCACGGCAATGTGGTTTCGATCGTATCGATCTTCGCCGGCGCAATTTTGTCACCACGACGCCGATGACCAACGCCCTGAACTTCATCGTCGACAGCGGCGACTTCCGCAGCCACTTCGACACCGCGATCAGCAACGCCGACCTGAGCGGATTTTCCGGCACGCCGCCGGCGACAGCGAGGCGAATGGGCGGCGCCGCGGCATCGGTGTGGCCTGCCACATCAAGGCGACCGGCGGCCTGCCGACGGAAAATGTCGATATCCGTTTCGAGCCGGACGGCACGCGTTGTCGCTGATCACCGGCACCCAGACCATCGGCCAGGGCCACGAGACGACCATGCCGCAAATCCTCGCCGACCGGCTGGGACTGCCCAACGCCCTTATCCACCTGAGACAGGGCGACACCGACCTGATCCCGATGGGCGGCGGCCACGGCAGTTCCCGCGCCACCTATATGGGCGGCACGGCGATCTGGCGGGCGTCGGAGATCATCGTGGCCAAAGGCAAGACCCTCGCCGCGCAGGCGCTGGAAGCCGCCGAAGCCGACATCGTGTTCGAGGACGGCATCTTCCGGGTGACCGGCACCGACCGCACCATTACGCTGCTGGAACTGGCGGCGGAGCGCCCCGGCGCGCTCGACACCTATCATCAGTGGACGCGGGAGGCGATGACATTCCCCAACGGCACCCATATCGCGGAGGTCGAGGTTGACCCCGAAACCGGGCCGGTCAGCCTTGAACGGCTGACCGCGGTGGATGACTATGGCGTCATCGTGAACCCGATGATCGCCGCCGGCCAGGCGCATGGTGCGATCGCGCAGGGCGCCGGCCAGGCGCTGCTGGAACATGCTGTCTATGACGCGGAATCGGGCCAGCCGATCAGTGGCAGCTTCATGGATTACGCGATGCCGCGCGCCGGCGACCTGCCGAGCTTCGACCTGGCGTTCGCCGGCACGCGCTGCACCACCAACCCGGTCGGGGTGAAAGGTTGCGGGGAAGCCGGCGCGGTCGCGCTGTTTCCCGCCATCGCCAATGCCATTGCCGACGCGGTGGGGGTTGACGCTTGGACGGCCCTGCCTCGGCGATTTCGGGTCTGGCAGGCGATGCGTCGTCAGGACTCCGAGGCTTCGGAGCGTGATGGGTCAGGCGGGGCCGCCGGCGCGTCTGAATTACGATGAGCGGGACGGTCCGGGCAGCCCAGGGGTCGGGCAGCCCAGACGTTCCGGGCAACAGACGTTCCGGGCGGCCCAGACGTTCCGGGCAGCCCAGGCGTTCCGGGCGGCCCGTGCGATCAACAGCGCGCCGGACGCTCCTTGGCCTGCGCGGCCAAGCTGAAAACGGGTGCCGCGGCAGCCATGTGGTTCGGCCAGTGGGGGGCGGTGACGTCGGTCACGACGATATGCCGTGGCGGGGTGAGCGCGCGGATGGCTTCGGCGACGGACCGATAGCGACGAGTGCGGCCGATCAGCGGCTGTAGATACACCGACTTCGCGTCGCGCCACATGATGAAGCTGCACGGGCGGCCGCATTCGGTGTGGAAGGCGAGAACTTCCTCGTATTCCTCGGTCTCGCTCCGTGATCAAGCCTGACCACCATGTCCAGCGCACTTCCCTCCGCCCATGCCCCGATCAGGATCAGATCGGCGATGCTGAACGCCAAGCCACGCAAATTAGTAGAAGAAAATCTGTACGTTGCTCATTGTTCCCTCGTTCACGTTCAGAGTGGCCAAGCTTTCGGTCCAGTTATCCAGTGGTGTGACCTGAGCCTGCACTGGGTAGTCGGAAGCGATATGATCTGGATCAGTCCGGTGGTGCTTTGTTGATGACGATCCGGACCCTAGCCTAGGAACCGCTGATTCCACTGTGACCTGGGACACAGGCTGCACGTGGTTTGCGCATGGCCTTCGGTAACGGCCCTTTGGCGGGCGTGCCGGCTGGATATCACGTTAGGATCAGATGGGGGACCACGATGGCGACATGGTGGCGCTCTTGGGCCAATTGCGAGGCTCGCGTATGCTTCCTGAAAAGGTGAGGAAATCGATGCAGAGGGAAGCCTGCCTCGCCCACGACGAAGGTGAAATCCCCGATCTGGCCCTTGCTGATCGTCGGCCTCGGCACATTGGTGGTGCCGCTGGATTTCGGCGGTCAACATCGATTTCTCGGCGATCGTCACGCGCTTCGGACTGCCGATTCCGATGATCCAGTGGGTCGTCATCGCCTATGTCCTGACGCAGACCTCGCTGATGCTGAGCTTTGGCCGTGTCGGCGACATGTTCGGCTATCGGCGGATCTTCCTGTTTGGCACCGCGACGAGCACAGTTGCCTTCATTGTCTGCGCGCTGGCCCCTTCCTATGCCGCGCTGCTGGGCGGACGGGTTATCCAGGGTGTGGGCGCCGGACTGATCCTGTCCTGCGGCCCGGCGCTTGCCACGAGCCTGTTTCCCGAGGCGATGCGCACGCAGGTGCTCGCGCGCTATATGATGATGTTCGGCATTGGCAGCGCGCTGGGGCCGTCGGTGTTCGGCCTGCTGGTTGAACGCTTCGGCTGGAGTGCGGTGTTCAGCTTCAGGGCACCGATCGCCGCGGCCGCGTTCGCGCTGGCCTGGACCCTGCCCCGCCCCGCGCGCGGTGACCCAGAGCCGTTCGATGCGGCCGGCGGAGCACTGCTCGCACTGGCGCTCAGTTTCATGCTGCTTGGGCTGAACCGCCTGCGTCCCGCCGGGCCGGAAACCGCGGTGCTCGCTGTTCTGGCGGTGGCCGGATTCGCACTGTTCTATCGGCAGGAGCACCGCGCGGCGAAGCCGATCATCGACTTTGGCCCGTTTCGCGAGCCTGACTTCGCGATGATCAATATCAGCAACGTGTTGATCAATTTATCGGCGTTTTCCATCATGCTGCTGGCGCCGTTCTACCTGAGCCGGATCCCTGGCCTGTCACTGCCGCAGGCCGGACTGGTGCTGGCGGCGTCGCCGTTCGGGATCATCGTGGCCGCGCCGATGGCTGGGCGACTGGCGCGGGGGCTTCAAGCCCCGGTTGATCGCGCTGGTGGGAACGGCGCTCAGCGCCATCGGACTGTTCGGCATCTCGCTGTCGGGCAGTGCCCCCAATATAGCGGTTCTGATGCTGTCGATGGGCGTGCAGGGTTTTGGGATCGGCCTGTTCCAGGTTGCGTATTTCGACATCGTGACCGCTGCGATCCCGGCGCGAAACCGCGGGGTGGCGGGCGCGCTCGGCATGGCGACGCGGACTATCGGGACGGTGACCGGCGCCACCGTGCTGATGCTGATTTTCCAGGGCATGCAGACGCCGTCGGCGGACGGATTCATGGCGGCTTTCCAGGCGACGTTCCGCATAGCGGCTGGGATTCCGGCCGCGTTGATTGTTTTCGACCTACGACGCGGATGGCTCCGGGAAGCCTTGGGGTGGGCGGCGCGGAGGAAGCGAGGCTAGCGCCCAGTCCTGGAGGTCCGCCGCATGAGGCGACGAACATCCCAGGAAGTATGAGGCGCGTTCAGGACCGGCATGCGAAATCCGTCCGAAGGAGATGCCGGTCAGGTAAGATGGCGCTGGAAGAATGCGGCTGTCGGGTCGCTTGACGCAGCACCGCCTCGGGATGCGTTGTCGATGTAGAGCAGTTCCAGCGAGCCGCCGGCGCTTCGATAGTTGTGGGCGAACCGCTCGGGCTCGTTGCCGTTGAAGGTCCCGACCGGATCGCGGTAGTCATGGGTCGGATCAGGGCGTCCCTGGATCCATAGCGCGGGCGGCAACCGCACTTTTTCTCCACGCTCCAGGATGAGCATGGGGTTGCCTTCTTCCATCGCCGCCTCGGTCTTCCAGTACAGATCATGCCGGCTTGGGATATCACCCACCCAGGCCGGGGGATTGCCGGAGTTCACGCAGGCGGACGGCGTTGCGATAGCGCGACAGCGGATTTATCACCGGCCACTGCATCACGACCGCTTTCACCGAGGCATCCACCAATGTGCCTTTCGGTGAACCCTCGGGCGTGGAGACCGCGGTGTATCTCGGGTCCGTTGGGCGCATTGCCGAAAGCATCGCGAGGTGGCCACCACTGCTTTGCCCGGACAACCCGACCGCGTCGGCTTTAAGGCCTAATTTTCCTGCATGTGCCTTGAGCCAGCGGATCGCGTAGTTGATGTCCACGAGGGAGGTCGGATAGCCCGATCCGGCGTGGCGGAAATTCAGTGCCGCGACCGCGAAGCCCGCCTTGACCAAGATCAGGTCGCGAGGCTCGCAATCCTTGAGATCCTGGTTGCACCAGGCGCCGCCATGAATGTCCACGACCAGTGGGAAGGGTCCGGTGCCCACCGGCATGAACAGACGCAGGCGCTGCGGCCCGTCGGCATGCTCAATGTAGTTGAAGTCGGCGACGGTGTAGTCGAAGGACGAACTTGTCATCGGACGCTCCCTGGATTTTTACCCAGTCTAAGCCTGCCACGGCGATCCCGACAACGGGGGATGTGAGCGGTCGCCCTTGCCGACGGAAACGAACCTCTGCAGTCGATCGGCGAATGATCCACCTTCAGGCAGTGAAAATTTTGGCACGCCGCCAGGGAACAAAGCAAGATCGGAAGCGTTGTTGAGATTATGAACGCAAACCCGAAAAACAATCCGGCGCCGGCTGCTCCTTCCAACGCGGAGAAAGATCCCGATGATTGGACCACCGGCGAGGAATCAATGACCGGCGCCCAGGCGTCGTATTTGAAGACGCTGTGTGAGGAGGCCGGCGAGGCCTTCGACCAAACACTGACGAAGGCCCAGGCATCGAAGATGATTGACGCGCTGCAGGGCAAGACCGGCCGGGGGCGCAATCACTGAGGATTGCCGTTGACGGAGGATAGCGAAGTTAATTTGACCGCTGGCGTCGAATAGAACATATAAAGAACATGACCTCGACCCTTCCGGTTATGGATAAACTCGCGATCCTGGCGGATGCGGCGAAATATGATGCGTCCTGCGCTTCCTCGGGCGGCTCGGCTCGCAATTCCCGTGGCAGCACGGGTATCGGATCGAGCACCGGCAACGGCATCTGTCACTCCTACACGCCTGATGGCCGCTGCGTCTCGCTGCTGAAAATCCTGCTGACCAATTCCTGCGTCTTTGACTGTGCCTATTGCATCAACAGACGATCTTCAAACGTGCGCCGCACACGCTTCACAGTTGAGGAAGTCGTTGACCTGACCCTGGCTTTTTACAAACGTAACTACATCGAGGGATTGTTCCTGTCCTCCGGGATCATCCGCTCGTCGGACTATACCATGGAAAGCCTGCTGCGGGTGGCGAGGACGTTGCGCGAGGAGCATTCATTCCGGGGGTATATCCACCTTAAGACCATCCCGGATGCAAGCCCGGACTTGATTCGTCAAGCTGGGCTCTATGCGGATCGCCTGTCGATCAATCTGGAAATGCCAACCGCGGAGGGCCTGCGGCAATTTGCTCCCGAGAAGCAGATCGGCTCGATCAACGCGACAATGCAGGATCTCAGCACCCATATTGCTGATGCGAAATCAGAACCGCGATCACCGACGTTTTCGCCGGCCGGCCAAAGCACGCAAATCATCGTCGGGGCGGACGGCAGCAGCGATTCGATTGTCCTGTCGACGGCATCTTCGCTCTACGACAAATATCGGATGAGACGGATCTATTTTTCCGCCTTCTCGCCTATTCCAGACGCAAGCAGCTTGCTGCCCGCTCGTCCCGCGCCCTTGCAGCGTGAGCACAGATTGTACCAGGCGGACTGGCTGATGCGTTTCTACGGCTTTTCGGCTGGCGAAATTCTTGCCGGCAGCACCGATGGCATGCTCGACCAGGAGATTGATCCCAAGCTGGCCTGGGCTCTTCGGCATCGCGAGTGCTTTCCCGTCGACGTCAACATAGCCGAACGGGAGATGCTGTTGCGGATTCCCGGCCTGGGAGTGAAGTCCGTTGATCAGATCCTGAAGGCCCGATCCCATACAAAGCTCCGATTGGACGATTTGAAGCGGCTCGCGGGGTCGGTTCAGCGTCTGCGGCCGTTCGTGACCACCGCGGACCATCGGCCGACACGATTGCTCGACGTTTCCGATCTTCGGACCATCGTGGCGCCGCGTGCTGAACAATTATCGCTGTTCGGATAGTGTATTCAATTACGCTTTCGCGGCATGACGATCTGGATGAATTCCGCATCGCCGCGCGCAGGCTTCTTGCAGCCGGGATTGCCCCCGCGGAGGTGGGTTGGAACAACGTCGGCAGCGACACACTGTTCGCCGATCCGGTGCCCGCGGAGGAAAAGATCCTGTCTGTGCCCCGCGATTTTGTGGACCTGGCAAGCTCGGTTATTTGTCACCGCGATGACCAGCGCCGACCTTTGCTCTACGAGGCGTTATGGCGGATCGACCAGGGCGAACGGTGCTTGATGCAGCAGAGCGCCGATCCGCTCTTGCACCGGCTTCGCCGATTGGCGGCTGCCGTCAAGCATGACCAGCACCACATGACGGCTTTTGTCCGTTTTCGTGAGGCTCACGGATCGGAGGGGGATTTCTTTATCGCCTGGTATGAGCCTCGGCATCATGTCCTGCGGCGGGCGGCATCCTTCTTCGTTGACCGGTTTGCCAACATGCGATTTTCGATTCTTACGCCGGACCTGACGCTGCACTGGGATGGACATGATTGTCAGTTCGCCCCCGGCATGAAAAGGCAAGATGCGGTGTCTACCGATGCGGTGGAGGAATGGTGGCGGCGTTATTATGCGTCCACATTCAACCCGGCACGGACCAATACGCGGTTGATGCGGAACCACATGCCGCGACATTTCTGGCGTAACCTTCCCGAGATGAGCGCGGTTCAGGCGCTTGTTGAACAAGCAGGCAATAAAACCGAGCAGATGATTGGGCAGGGGAAGGCTACCGCGGCGTGCCGGATGGAGGGGAAGCCCGGACACGCTCCCCTCGGTCATCGGGCAAGGTAGAGCGAGCCATCGGGTAAGGTAGAGGCAACCTTCTACTGGACCGACCAGCCTGGCTGCGGGCCGGATAAAAGGTCGCGCCCGACGACCCACTACCGGACACGGAAAACGCGCAGTTTCGGGCGGTGTTGCACGGCCCGAAGCACGAAACCCAGCCTGAAACTCTCGCCGCCCAAAGATGGGGAACTGGATCAGGTGGGTGCGGTCTGCGCCAGACCCTTGTTCTGGACGAAGGACTGATACCAGGCGGTTAGTTTCGGATGCCCCGCGCGCCAATCATCGTCGGCGAAGCGGAAATCGAGGTAGCCGAGGGCGCAGGCCACCGTGATTGATCCGACATCCACATGTTTACTCGGCGGATCCGCTTCCAGCACATCCACGGCGCGGCTGATGACCTCCTTGAATTGGGCAATCTGGGCGTCGCGTGCGGCTTCCTTCGGTTTGCCCTGCTCGCCGCGGCACGGTACAGCCGCATCAAGTATACCATCGCCCAGGGACTGGAACTTCAGTGCCCGCCAGCGCGGCGCACCACGATCGGGGAACAACGGCAACTCTTCGCCCAGGCTGTCGAGATACTCGCAGATCAACTGGCTGCCGAACAACGACAGCCCGTCATCGGTGACGAGGCAGGGAACTTTGGACAACGGATTATCCGCCACCAGGTCTGGGGGTGAAGCGTGTGGATTGCTCTGGTGTTTTTCGATGCGTCCGTCCAGGCCTCGGATGATGGCACACGCCATTACCTTGCGAACGTAGGGACTGGTCGGCGAGTAATATAGCTTCACGTTGGACTGCCTCCGTTAGAATTTGTCCTTTTTAGCGCGCACCGCCGCGAAGCTTGCCGCGTCCGGTGCGCGCAGGAATGGATTGGCCTTAAGCTCATCGCGCAGGACGGATGGAACGCTGGGCTGACCCGCGGCGCGCAGTTGCTCGACCTTGCCGACGAACTCGTGCAGCGCGGCGTTGTTCGGATCGACCGCCAGGGCGAAGCGCGCATTGCTTTCGGTGTACTCGTGACCGCAGCAGATCAAGGTATCCGCCGGAAGTCCCGCGAGCTTGTGCAGGCTGTCAAACATCTCCTGCGCGGTGCCTTCGATCAGGCGTCCGCAGCCAAGACTGAACAGCGTGTCACCCGATAGGAGCACCGCGCCATCGGCGAAGAAGAAATTGATCTGGCCACGCGTGTGCCCTGGCGTTTCGATCACCTGAGCGGTCGCCTCCCCGAGGCGGACGGTGTCGCCCTCGACCACGGCTTCATCCAACCTCGGCAGCCGGTGCAAGTCAGCCTTGGCACCGACGACGGGGCAGTTAAACCGAGCCCTTACCTCATCAACGCCGGCGATGTGATCGGCGTGGTGATGTGTGAGCAGGATGAGATCCAACCTGCCACCGGATTTCTCGATTGCCTCGATAATCGGCTGGGCATCGGCTGGATCGACGATGGCGGTGGCGCCCGAGCCGCTTTCGCGCAGCAACCAGGCGTAATTGTCCTTGAGGATGGGGACCGGGGATGCTGTGACTGTCATAACGGCACGCTAGCACGCGTTCATTCGGTCGAAAACCGTGGACGTGCTATAGACTGGCGGCATGACAGCGGATGCACATCTCGCCGCGGAGTTCTACGGGTCGGCTCGCGGCGCCGTGACCGCCCGCCTGCTGCGGGAACGTCTGCTCGCGATGTGGCCAGGCGCGCCCGGCGATTGCCTGCTGGGGATCGGTTACGCGATGCCCTATCTGCGGCTTTGGCGCGATCAGGCCAGCCGATGCGTTGCGGTGACCCCGGCGCAGATGGGGGCGGCGCGCTGGCCGCCGGGGGTTCCCAACCTGTCATGCGCGGCGGAGGAAGACGCGCTGCCGTTCGGCGACCTGACCTTCGATCGCATCCTGTTGGTGCACGGACTGGAGGTGGCGGAGAACGCGCGGCGGATGCTGCGGGAGGTTTGGCGGGTGCTCAAGGACGACGGGCGCCTGCTGATCGTCGTGCCGAACCGCACCGGCTTGTGGGCGTATCGGGAGAACACGCCGTTTGGGCACGGCCTGCCTTACTCCGCGGGCCAGCTTGGGCGGCTGCTGGCGAGCGGCTTGTTCCGGGTGGAGCGTCGAGACGCCGCGTTATGGATGCCACCGTCGCGGATGCGCGTCGTGCTGCGCAGCGCCCCGCTGTTCGAGCGCGCCGGCCGCAAGATGGCCCCGGGGCTGGCGGGCGTGACGTTGACCGAAGCGGTCAAGGACGTCTACGCCGCCATGCCGCTACGGGCGGTGCCACGCCGGCGCCTGGTACTGGCCGACGCGGCGTAGCGGCCTGAAGTTTTCCGGCGCAGCGCCCGTCGCGTGATCGGGCGAGCGCTCGCGGTTTCAAGCGGTCCGGGAAGATCGCCGCGAATAATCAGCCACGGACAAAGGCCAGCAGATCCGGATTGATGATCTCCGGGTGGGTGGCGCACATGCCGTGCGGCAGGCCGTGGTAAATCTTCAGTTCGGCGTTCTTGAGAAGTTTTGATGACAGCAGGGCGGAGTCGGCGATTGGAACGATCTGATCGTCATCCCCGTGCATCACCAGGACCGGGATATCGATCTTCCTGAGGTCCTCGGTGAAATCCGTCTCGGAAAAGGCCTTGATGCATTCGTAATGGGCCTGGATCGAGCCGGTCATGCCCTGGCGCCACCAGTTGTCCTTGTGACCCTCCGAGATGCGCGCCCCGTCGCGGTTGTAGCCATAGAACGGAATGGGGACCTCCTTGTAGAACTGCGCGCGGTTGGCCGCGAGTTGAGCGCGGAAGCCGTCGAAGACCCCCATTGGCAGGCCGCCCGGATTGTCAGGGGATTTCACCATTATCGGAGGCACCGCGCCGATCAGCACCGCTTTTGCCGCCCGGGACGTGCCGTGGCGGCCGAGGTAGCGGACGACCTCGCCGCCCCCGGTGGAGTGGCCGACATGGACCGCGTCCTTGAGATCGAGCGCGGCGGCGACGGCCGCTACGTCGTCCGCATAGGTGTCCATCTCGTGACCGATCGCGGTCTGTGTCGAGCGGCCATGTCCCCTGCGGTCGTGTGCGATGACGCGATAGCCGTGCCGCACGAAGAACAGCATCTGGTTGTCCCAATCGTCCGCGCTCAACGGCCATCCGTGGTGAAACACGATCGGCTGCCCGGTCCCCCAGTCCTTATAGAAAATCTCGGTGCCGTCCTTCATCACCACCACACCCATGGGTTGCTCCTTGCTGGTTGGAGCGGCGATCGTGGCACCGCGCTGGCGGAGCGCCTAGTGTCCCCAATCTGAAGTCCGCCACATCGGGCGGACCTCAGTCTTGGGCCAACAGCCTTTTATTTCAGTGGGCGGCCGATCCCAAAGGCCGTCGCATGATGCGACGAACTTCTGCGGCAGGACGCTAGAGGGCGTGATCCGAACGGCCGGCTACCGCCTGATCAGGACGTAGTGCATCGTGAAATTGAACTCGATGGGCTCGCTGCCCCCGCCTGGGTAGGGTGGAATGTGCTGATCTCGAAAGAGTGACAGCAGGGCGAGGTCCAGCCACATGGATCCTGACTTGCCGATCAGTTCGACCTCTTTCACGCGCCCGTCGGGTCCTGCCAGGACATGCACCTTGGCATCGCCCTCCTCACCCTGCCGCCGCGCCTGCTCCGGATAGTAGGCGTGTTCGGCGACCCACCGGCTGAGCGCGTTGCGGTAATCCGCGCCCGCGCGATCGTTGTCGCGATCGGAGTATGGCGTCGGGTCAGCGGTCCCTCGCGCTGCTGGTCCGAGCGACATGTCGATAGTTCCGGGCACATGTGGCGAGGATCGCGTTCGAGGCGTTGCCGGCGACGGGGCAAGCGGTTTGCCCAGGCTGAAATTCATCGGCGCGGGGAAATCCGATGCCCTTGGGGGTGCCGGGGGCTTGGCCGGCTCACGTGGCGCCGGGGGTTGCGGCGGTGGCAAGGGTTTCGGTGGTAGCGGGGGTCTTACCAGCGCGGGTGGTGGTGGCGGCGGTGGAATCAACGCCGGCTCGGTTGACGGCGGCGGGCTAGGCACCGGGATATCAGCCGGGGACCTTGGAGCCGGCGGGGAACTCGCTACCGGAGGTGCCGGTTCGGATTGCGCGAGTTCGGGGGGAGCAGGCGCAGCGGGTTGAGGTGCGGGCGGTGTGGGCGGGGGAGCCGGTGGTTGGGGCAGTGCAGATGGCTGGGCCGGTGCAGATGGTTGGGGCGGTGCAGATGGTTGGGGCGGGGTGACTGACGGTGCCGGCGGCGGGACCGTTTCAGGGGGCGGCGCATTGATGGACGGCGGTGCCATTGGCGTCGTCTGCGGCGCCGGATTCGGCAGTGTTGGGCCTTGCCGCCGGCCACTGTCGAACAGCATGGTCACGGGCGCCGGCGGCGGCAGCAGTTCCGGCACGCCCTCGCGGCGAATAGTGATGAGCAGCAGCACGCCGATGGTGGCGTGGATCAGTGCGGATAGAAGCCCGGCAAGCCGAAGCCGCCCCGAACGGCGCCGAGGCTGGCGGCCGGCCAACGCGTCGATACGGCGAGACCCGGCCACGGCCGCGTCACGGGCAACGACGGGAGGGTTCAAAGCGGTCTCGGGTTCGCGGGTCATCCTCGGCATCCGATCACCACCGGAAGCTCTGGCATGGCGGGCGTGCTATCGGTTCCGCAGCAGGAAGACGCCCTGCTCCCCGAACAGGTTGGCCATGGCGGAGGCGCGGCGCCAGGGCGCCCGTCGCCCGGCTTCGTCGGCGGCGAGCCACTGCTCCACGACGTAGCCCTCCTCCTCGCAAAGCACAAAGAAATCGCGGATCGTGCAGGGATGGATGTTCGGCGTTTCGTGCCACGGCCGGTCCCAGGTCGCGGTCATCGGCATGCGCCCGGTGGACACCAATTGCCAGCGCACCAGCCAATGCCCGAAATTGGGAAAACTGACGACGGCGCGCGTGCCGATCCTCAGCATCTGGCGCAGCACGGCGCGAGGCTTTTCCACCGCCTGCAGAGCGCGCGACAGGACAACATAGTCAAACGCGCTGTCGGGATAATGCGCCAGGTCGATATCGGCATCGCCATGCATGACCGGCAGGCCGTGCGCCACGGCCCGCGTCACCTCCGCCATGTCGATTTCGATCCCGCGGGCGTCGCAATTCCTGGTCTGGAAAAGGTGATCGATCAGCGTTCCGTCGCCGCAGCCGATATCGAGCACGCGCGATCCCGGCGCGATCATCCCAGCGATCAGCGCCAGATCGACCCGCATGTTCTTTGCAAGGAAGCGAACCGGGTCCAGCGTGGTCATGCACCCGCGCCTGCCCCGCTTACACCTGCCCCACCCACGGCGGCCGCACCAATCCCGGCATGAACCGCACATCCGCGCAGGAAGCCAGCGAGGGTGCGGTGGAAGTCGGGCTCGTCCAGCAGGAACGCGTCGTGGCCCTTGTCCGTGGGGAATTCGACGAAGGAGACGTTGGCGCCCGCGCGGTTGAGCGCGCGCGCGACAGAGCGGCTCTGGGTCGTCGGGAACAGCCAATCCGAGGTGAATGAGACCAGCAGAAAGCGCGTGCGCGAGCCCTTGAAGGCGTTGGCAAGGTCGCCGCCGCAATCGGCGGCAAGGTCGAAGTAATCCATGGCGCGGGTAATCGTCAGGTAGCTGTTGGCGTCGAAGCGCTGCACGAAGGTGCTGCCCTGGTGGCGAAGGTAACTCTCGACCTCGAACATTTCGCCGAACAGGTTGATCGCCTCGGTGCTGTCCTTGGGTGCGTTCTGCAGACGGCGGCCGAATTTACGCGTCAGGGCCTCCTCGGACAGATAGGTGATATGCGCGCACATCCGAGCGACCGCCAAGCCACGGGCGGGGATCCGGCCGCTGCGCCAGTATTGGCCCGCCAGCCAATCCGGGTCGGCGAAGATCGCCTGCCGGCCAACCTCATGGAAGGCGATGTTCTGGGCCGAATGATAGGCCGCGGTGGCGATGGGAAGGGCCGCGAACACGGCGTCCGGATACAACGCCGCCCATTGCAGCACCTGCATCCCACCCATCGAGCCGCCGATGACGGCGAACAGCCGTTCAATGCCGAGATGCTCGACCAGGCGCTTCTGCGCGCGCACCATGTCGCGGATGGTGACGGCGGGGAAGTCGGTTCCCCAGGGCTCGTCGGTCACCGTTCCGTCCGGAAGCTCCCGGTTGCTGAGAGGACCGGTGCTGCCCATGCAGCCGCCGAGGACGTTCGGGCAGATGACGAAGAAGCGGTCGGTATCGACGGGCCGGCCCGGACCAACCACCGCTTCCCACCAACCCGGCCGTCCGGCGACCGGATGCACCTCGGCGGCGTACTGGTCCCCGGTCAGCGCATGGCAGACCAGGATGGCATTGGACCGGTCCGCGTTGAGCGTGCCGTAGGTGCGGTATGCCACTGTATGATGCCGCAGCGCGGTGCCGCACTCCAGCATGATCCCGTCGTCGAACGTGACGCGGGTGTGGTTGAAAGCGCTAGCCGGGTCAGTGCGTGTGGCGGGCTGGTCCATCGCGGCGATTGCATAGGACCTACCGGCGCGGCTCGCAAGGCGACGGCGACCACTGGCCGCCCTGGCCCCTGATCACCGGCCCCAACCATCGGCCCCAATTCACTGGCCCAAGATCACTGGCTTCCGATCACTGGCCCCCGATCACTGGCCCCCGATCACTGATCACTGTTTGCAGACAGGTGCGCATCCGCTAAGTCTGCCGTCCCCTGACGGCGAGAATGATGTCCAGCCCCGTTCCAACCCTTTCCAACGCGCAGGCCGCCGGTCCCGCGCCTGAAGCTCCATCGCCCGGACACGCTTCCAAGGAGGAGAGCGCCGCGCTCGATGGCTGGCGGAGCGGCGGCCTGGCCGAGTTGCGTGCCGAACTGGACAAGATCGACGATACGATCCACGACCTGCTGATGCGGCGCGGCGAAATCGTCGAGCATGTCGCGCGTTCCGGCAAGCCGGCGGCGTTTCGCCCTGGCCGCGAAGCCTCCATCATCCGCCGCCTGATTGGGCGGCACCGCGGCGCGCTGCCCCCGGTCACGCTGGTCCGCATCTGGCGGGAACTGCTGGCCGGAACGACCGCGATGCAGGGCGGACTGTCGCTGGCCGTCTTCGATCCCGATCCGGGGGCACCGATAACGCAGCTTGCACGGGAACATTTCGGGGCACTGACGCCGCTATATTCCTACCTGAGCGCGGGTCAGGCGCTGGTTGATGTCAGCCAGGGCTTCGCCTCGGTTGCCGTGCTGCCGTACCCTTCGGAACGCAACACCTGGTGGGTGTCGCTGCTACATCATGAACCGCGCTTGCACGTCATCGGGCGCTTGCCATTCTGGAAGCCCCGTCCGGAAGGATTTCCCGCCGAACAGGCACTGGTCGTGGCGACGACGGCGTCCGATCCCAGCGAAAACGACCAAACGCTGCTTGGCCTGGAATGCGACAACGACATCAGCCGCGCGCGTCTATCGAGTGAATTGACGGCGGCGGGCCTGAAGGGAGACACCATGGTCCTGGTGCGCCAGTCGGGCTCGCCGGTCAGCAACGTCCTGGTCGAGGTCGAGGGAGCGCTGACCGACGACGACAACCGGCTGAAGCACATGGGAGTGGTGCTGCGCCGACCGGTGGTGCTGGGAAGCTATGCGGCCCCGCTTGCCGGAACGGCCGCCGTCGTCCGGGCGACCCAATGACGAGCCCTACCCCCCGCCCCGAAATTCTGACCATCCACCCGTATGTTGCCGGTGAATCCGAACTGCCCGGCGCCAACCGCACGGTGAAGCTGTCGTCCAATGAGGGTGCCTTCGGTGTGCCGCCGTCGGCGCAGGCGGCGATTATCGAGGCGGCTACGGAAGCCTACCGCTACCCGGATGGCGGCGCCGACCGGCTGCGTGAGGCGATCGGGAAGCGCTGGGGCCTGGACCCGGGGCGCATCGTGTGCGGCGCCGGATCAGACGATCTACTGTATCAGTTCTGCCTCTCCTACGGCGGGCCTGGGCGTGACATTGTAATGTCGGCGCATGGCTTCTCGATCTATCATATCGCCGGGACGTATGCCGGCAGCAGGGTGATCAAGGTCCCTGAACGGGACCTTACCACCGACCTGGACGCGATGCTCGCCGCGGTGTCTCCCTCGACGCGGCTGATGTTCATCGCCAACCCGAATAATCCGACCGGCTCGATGGTTCCCTCGGCGGAGATCGCGCGGTTTCGGGCCGCGCTGCCGCCCGAGGTGTTGCTGGTGCTGGATTCCGCCTACGCGGAGTATGTGACCGACCCCGACTACGACGCTGGGGTCAAGCTGGTGGACGCCACCGACAACACGGTGATGACCCGCACATTCTCAAAGGTTTTCGGGCTTGGCGGTATGCGGATCGGCTGGTGCTATGCACCACCTGCCATTGTCGACGTGCTCAATCGGGTGCGCGGGCCGTTCAATGTCTCGGTTGCCGCGCAGGCGGCCGCGATCGCGGCTTTGTCCGAACCCGGTTGGGTGGAAATGGGCCGCGCCCACAACGCGGAGTATCGCCCCAAGCTCGCGGCGGGGATTGAAGCCTCGGGACTGAAGGTTTGGCCAAGTCAGGGAAATTTTGTGCTGGTTGATCTGGGAACAGTTGAAAAAGCCAACGCGGCCGATGCGTTTCTTCGCACCAACGGAATTATCGTGCGCAAGGTCGGCGGATATGGCCTGCCGCATTGCCTGCGCGTGACGGTTGGAACCGCTGAGGAAGTCGGGCTGGTGGTTGATGGATTTGCCGAATTCATGCGGCAGTCTCGTGGCTGATCCGATCTTCAGGCGGCTGGCATTGCTGGGTGTGGGGCTGATCGGATCATCGGTCGCGCGCATTGCCCGCCAGCGTGGCGACATCGCCGCCGAAATTGTCGTCAACGCCCGCACGCAGGCTACGTTGGACCGGGTGATGCAGCTCGGCATCGCCGACCGGGTCGAGATCGATCCGGCGAAGGCGGTGGAGGGCGCGGACTGCGTCATGCTGTGCGCTCCGGTCGGTGCCTTCGCGGACCTGGCCGCCCGGGTTGCCCCGCATTTGGCGCCAGGTGCGGTGCTGACCGATGTCGGTTCCACCAAGCAATCGGTGATCCGCGACGTGGGGCCATTGGTTCCGGCCGGCGTGCACTTCGTGCCGGCGCATCCCATCGCGGGTACCGAACACTCCGGGCCCGATTTGGGTTTTGTCGAGTTGTTCGAGAACCGCTGGACGCTGCTGACGCCGGTGCCGGGCACGGACGAAGCCTCGATCGTCAAGATCGAGACATTGTGGAAGCGATGCGGCGCGTTCACCGAGCGGATGGAGCCGGGCCATCACGACCGGGTACTGGCGATTGTTTCACACCTGCCGCACTTGATCGCTTTCACGATCTGCGGGACGGCCGACGATCTGGCGGATGAGAGCCGGCAGGAGGTTGTCAACTTCGCGGCGTCGGGGTTCCGCGACTTCACCCGCATCGCGGCGTCCGATCCGGTGATGTGGCGCGACATTTTCCTCAATAACCGAGAGGCACTGCTGGAGATGCTGCAGCGCTTCATGGAGGATGCGCAGGCAATGGCGCGGGCGGTACGGTGGGGCGATGCAGCCTACATCGAGGACAAGGTCGAGCGCGGGCGCAAGATTTGCCGCAGTCTGATCGAGCGGAAACAGGCTTGATCCTCTGGCGGGCAGGCGTGGCCGACCCCTTCCATCATTGCTATCGATGATGGAATATGAGGCACGCGAAGCGAATGCCGCCGGGCATCCGCTTTTCCTCCGCCGCCCAAGCTGAGCCGAAAACCAAGCCAAGCCAAAGGACCGAGAAACCGGATGAAGTCTGCCCGTCTTGCCGTCGACATTGGCGGAACTTTCACCGATCTTGCCCTGGAAGCCGGTGGCAGACGAACCACCACCAAGGTCCTGACCACCCAGGGGGCGCCCGAACAGGGCGTGATGAATGGGTTTCAATCCATCATCCAGGCCGCCGGAGTAGTCGCGGCGGATATCAAGCTCATTATCCATGGCACCACTCTGGCGACGAACGCCGTCATCGAGCGCAAAGGCGCCCGCACCGCGCTTATCACCACCGAGGGCTTTCGTGATGTCATCGCGATGGGGAACGAAAGCCGTTACGACCAGTATGACCTGAACATCGTTTTGCCGGAGCCTTTGGTGCCCCGGTACCTGCGCCTGACAGTGCCAGAGCGGCTGGACAATACCGGCAAGATCCTGCGTCCGCTCGACGAAGAAGCGGTGCGTGCGCTGGTTCCGGTATTGCGGCGGGAGGGCGTGGAGAGCATCGCCGTGGGGCTGCTGCATGCGTTCGTCAATCCGGTTCACGAGCGTCGCATACAGGCGATCCTGCGGGACGCGCTGCCGGATATTCCGGTGTCGCTATCGTCGGAAGTTTCTCCCGAAATGCGGGAATGGGAGCGGTTTTCGACGACCGTCGCCAACGCTTATGTGCAGCCGATGATGGCGCGCTACCTGCGGCGCCTGGAGGCTGATCTACATGCGGCGGGGGCGGCCGCGCCACTGTTCCTGATGATGTCCGGCGGCGGCCTGACGACAATCGAAACCGCATGCCGCTTTCCGATCCGGCTGGTGGAGAGCGGGCCCGCCGGCGGCGCGATCTTCTCCGCCCACATCGCCCGGGAGTGTGGACTGGACAGCGTGCTGTCATTCGACATGGGTGGAACCACGGCGAAAATCTGCCTGATCGATAAGTTCAAGCCACAGACGGCCCGCACCTTCGAAGTTGCCCGGGTTGGCCGCTTTCGCAAGGGATCGGGTCTGCCACTGCGGATTCCGGTGATCGAGATGGTTGAAATCGGCGCCGGCGGAGGCTCCATCGCCCACGTAGATACGATGGGCCGGATCGGAGTTGGACCGGAAAGCGCGGGCGCCGATCCGGGGCCGGCGTGCTACGGGCGTGGTGGCACACATCCGGCGGTGACGGACGCAAATCTGTCGCTGGGACGTTATGATCCGGGTCGTTTCGCAGGCGGCTCCATGAAGCTGGATGTGGGAGCGGCGCACGATGCCTTGCTCGCCGAGGTCGGTGGAAAGTTGGGTCTAACCGCCGAGTTGTCCGCGTTGGGCGTGGTGGAAATGGTTGACGAGAACATGGCCAACGCGGCGCGTGTGCACGCGATTGAATCCGGAAAAACCTATGAGGGCCGCACGCTGATTGCCTTCGGCGGCGGCGGTCCGGTGCATGCGTGCCGAGTGGCGGAGAAGGTCGGGATCACCCGGGTGCTGGTGCCTTCGGGCGCCGGAGTGGGAAGTGCGATCGGCTTTTTGCGCGCGCCTGTCGGATATGAGGTTGTTCGCAGCCTGTATCAGCGCTTTTCCACGTTCGACGTGGCCGCCGTGAATGACCTTCTGGACGACATGCGGCGGGAGGCGGAGGCCGCCGTAGCGCAGGGCAGCTTCGGCGCACCGACGGTCGAGACCCGCACCGCCTATATGCGCTACGTTGGCCAGGGCCACGAAATTCCGGTGCCCCTGCCCCAATCGGTGCTCGGTTCCGAAGACGTCGCCTTGATCCGGTCCCGCTACGACGAGGAATATGCCCGGTTTTTCGATCGGCCGGTGCCGGGCTCCGACGTGGAGATCATGAGCTACGCCGTGGTGGTGACGACGGTGACGGATGAACTGGTTGCACCTTCAACGAACGACGAAATTTTTACCAGGGAGGCAACTGCGGTCCGAACCCAGCTTGTGCGCGATACGACGACCGGAGAGGTATCTGCCTGGTCAATATATGATCGCGCGTCGCTGGCGCCGGACACGGTTCTTTCCGGTCCGGCGATCGTGGCCGAGGATGAGACTTCTACGCTGATCGGGCCGGGATGGACGGCGATGGTCAATGGACTTGGATATATCGAGTTGACGCGGGGGTCCTGACCCTTCCCCGCTTGCCGGATGCGTCCGGAGTTGCCGGGGTTCACGACCGAATTGCATCGGGCGCATGAACCGCTTAAAAGGAGGCCGAGCGCGGGTGTAGTTCAATGGTAGAACGGCAGCTTCCCAAGCTGCACACGAGGGTTCGATTCCCTTCACCCGCTCCAGAGTATTCTCAAGCCAGTCCGACCACCTTGGCGAGCGCCTCAAGCTGCTCCAGATGGCGGGACACCGGATTTAGCAGCAGATGGTTGGCACCCATCGCCACCATTTCCTCCAGCCGTTCGCGCACCTGTTCCGGCGTGCCATGGATGCCCGATGAGTCCGTCCCCGGAGGATTGTGATAGACCTCGGTGTACCAGCGATTCAGTTCTGCTCGGGCGATTTCCGGATTTCTCATCGACGGCGATGAAAATTCGCTTTGAAATCGGGAATGCGGCCGGGTCACGGCCGGCTTCTTCCAGCGCCTGACGCAGCAACGGCACGGCACGACGAAAATCGTCCGTTGTGGAGCCGCCTGCCCCCATCCAGCCATCAGCGATCACGGCCGCCCGACGGATTGCATTCGGATGCCCTACGCCCATCCAGATCGGCAACGGCTGCTGCACCGGCTGGATACCGAGCCTTGCGTCATCGAGGTGATAGAAGCGGCCATGATGGGTGACCTTCTCCTGGTCTCCATAACGCCCTGATCAGGTCGATCTGCTCACGAAACCGGGCGACGCGACCCGCCTGCGGTACCTCGAACTCCTGGAAGTGAAACGGCCGGCCGATGCCCACTCCCATCAAGCGCCCGGCCGTTACTGACATAGTCCAGACTTGCCCATTGATGAGCCACCATGCGCGGATCGTGCACCGGCAGGACCAGCACCGAAGCACCCAGTCCGATCCGGCTGGTGATCCGCCGCGGCATAGGTCAGCACCACGACGGGATCGAAGGACGTGACGTGGTCCAGCGTATTCTCGGTCACCCACAGGTCGCGAAAGCCAAGCGCCTCGGCCGCGTCGCAACGGCACGGACCGCTTCCATGGCGATGCTGATCGGGCGAACGATGCGGCAGCGACATCCCGAATGGGATCAGGTCCTTCAATGCCATCAGATCGATTCCTAGATCTTTTCGATGATTTCCATCTGTGAACCGTCCGTGGCGGACACGAAGGCAACGCGGTTGCCCTTGTCGCCCTTCAGTTCCTCTAGCACCGCGACGCCGTTTTCGCGAAGTTTCGCCATGGTTCCCGGATAATCATCGGTGACCACCGCGAGGTGCTCAATGCCGTAGGCTTGCTCATGATTCTGTTCGGCGATGAGTGTGGTGATATTGATCTGTGTGCCATGCAGATCGATTTGCCATCCGCGGCCCGGCATTTCCGCCTTCCTGGTCGCGCCGAAATTGTCGATGTAGTATTTTACGGTTTTGGCGACATCGCGCGTTTTGATGTGCACGTGATTAAAGCTAACCGTCATCATCGGTTCCTTCCCATGGTTTACTGACCCGCTGACGCGGCTGACTACTTGGCCGCATCCTTTGATCGGGGGTTCAGGCGTCTGCTTGCGGCAGGCTACGATGGGGTTGGCGGGGCCTCAATAGAGACGGATCAAGTGAGGACAAGATCGTCACGATGGATGATCTCGTCGCGGCCTCGCCATCCCAGGATCGCCTCGATCTGGTCGGAGCGATGGCCGGCAATGCGCTCGGCATCCGTGCTGGCGTAAGCGGACAAGCCGCGGCCAAGCACCGAACCATCGGCGGCGGCGATGGTAACGGGGTCGCCTCGTTCGAAGGTGCCTTCGACCAACTTGACGCCGGCGGGCAGAAGGGATCGGCCGCTTGCGAGGGCCTTTGCGGCGCCGGCATCGACCGTCAGGCTGCCCAAGGCGGACAAAGAGCCCGCGATCCAGCGCTTTCGGGCAGTGCGGCCTTCGGGAACCGGCAGGAACCAGGTGCACCGGGCACCCCGTTCCAGGGCCAGAAGGGGCCGCTCGACATTGCCGATGGCGATCGCCATGGCACAGCCTGCCTGGGTCGCGATGCGGGCGGCGACAAGCTTTGTGCGCATCCCGCCGGACGAATATCCAGGCGGGGGTTCACCGCCCATCGCCTCGATCTGGGGCGTGATTGCTTCCACGACCGGGATATGGGCGGCTGTTGGATCCCGGCGGGGATCGGCGGTGTAGAGACCGTCGATATCAGACAGCAGGATCAGTTGGTCAGCCTGGACCATTTCGGCGACGCGGGCCGCAAGCCGGTCGTTGTCGCCGAAGCGGATTTCGGCGGTGGCGACGGTGTCGTTCTCATTGATGACCGGAATGCAGCGCAGCGCCGAGCAGCGTGCTCAGAGTCTCCCGGGCGTTGAGGTAGCGACGGCGATCCTCGGTATCGTCGAGCGTCAGCAGCAACTGCGCGGCGGTCAGGTCGCGCGCCGACAAGGCCTCTGCCCAGGCTTGCGCCAAGCGGATCTGCCCGACCGCTGCGGCAGCTTGCTTTTCCTCCAGCCTCAGGCGCTTATGGGTGAGGCCAAGGGTCCGCCGCGCCAGGGCGATGGCACCGGAAGACACCACGATCACATCGATGCCGCGGTGCCGAAGATCCTGGATGTCGGCAGCGACGCTATCCAGCCAGCCGGCGCGCGGCGCCGCCTGTTTCTGGTCCACGACCAAGGCGCTGCCGATTTTTACGACGATGCGATGCGCCCCTGCGATCGAGGGGAGCGCGGTCGACGATGTCACGCGGCTTGCTCCTGCCCCACCTTGCCAAGACGCCCCGACCGCTCGAGACGTGTGGCGTGGATGGTGTCCTGCAGCACGCGCAGCAACTCCGGCACGCCCTGCCCGGTAGCGCCGGACAGCAAGATAGACCGGTCGGCCGGAGGCTTTGCGGAGCGCGGCCAAGCGCGATGAGGTCTCCCTCGGGGTCATCGGCATCGGACTTGTTCAATCCGATGATTTCGGGCTTTTCGGCCAGACCGCCGCCGTAGGCCGCCATCTCAGTCGCGCACCGTTCGCCACGCGTTGACCACGTCACCGGCTGCGCCGTCGATCAGGTGCAGCAGGACAGCGCAACGCTCGACATGGCCAAGGAAGCGGTCGCCAAGACCGGCGCCCTCATGCGCGCCCTCGATCAGGCCGGGGATGTCGGCGAGCACGAACTCTTCCGAGTTGGACAGGCGGATGACCCCAAGTTGCGGATGCAGCGTGGTAAAGGGGTAGTCGGCGATCTTTGGCCTGGCCGCCGACACCACGGACAGAAAGGTTGATTTGCCGGCGTTGGGCAGGCCCACGAGACCGGCATCGGCGATCAGTTTCAGGCGCAGCCAGACCCATCGTTCCTCGCCCGGCCAGCCCTTCGTCACCTTCCGCGGTGCCCGGTTGGTCGAGGTCTTGTAGTGCGCGTTGCCGAAGCCGCCGTCACCGCCGCGCAGCAGCGTGACGCGCTTGCCGGCGATATCCATGTCGGCGAGCATCGTCTCCTGATCATCGGCGAAGATCTGGGTGCCGACCGGGACGGTGACCACGACGTCATGCGCGCCGGCGCCGGTCCGGTCCGAACCGGCGCCGTTGCCGCCCTTTGGTGCCCGAAAATGCTGGGTGTAGCGGAAGTCGATCAGCGTATTCAGGTTGTGTTCGGCGACGAAGACGATGTCACCGCCCTTGCCGCCGTTGCCGCCGTCGGGACCGCCGAACTCGATGAACTTCTCCCGCCGGAACGCGACCACGCCGTCGCCGCCGTCGCCGGAGCGCAGGTAGATCTTGGCCTGGTCGAGGAACTTCATGACATGTCACCAAAACAGAACGGGGGCCGGCAATGCACCGACCCCCGATCAGGCATAAATGGGGTCGGCGCTACTCGGCGGCGAGCGGCACCGGCTCCGCGGAGCGTGGGCTCCACCGAGATATGCACCTTGCCTTCGGACCGGCGGGTGAACTTCACCCGGCCGTCGATCAGGGCAAAAATCGTGTGGTCGCGGCCGAGGCCGACATTGGTGCCGGGATACCACTTGGTGCCGCGCTGACGGACCAGGATGTTGCCGGCGACGACGGTCTCGCCGCCGAACTTCTTGATGCCGAGGCGCCGGCCTTCGGTATCGCGCCCGTTGCGGGACGAACCGCCTGCCTTTTTATGTGCCATGGCGGATTACTCCTGCGTTTCTTCAACGGCTTCGGGGGTCTCGCCGGAGACAATGGCGAGTGATTCAGCGGCGTCCAAGGCAGCCGGCGGAACCGTGTCGGCCTGCGTTTCCGGCACGGTGGCCGACGCCGTCATGCGTGTAGGTCTGGCCATTGGCGTTGATGCCGCCGATGCGCAGCACGGTGACGTGCTGGCGATGGCCGTTGCGGCGGCGGCTGTTCTGCCGGCGGCGCTTCTTGAAGATGATGACCTTGTCGAGGCGGTCCTGCGCGATCACCGTCGCGGTGACCGAAGCGTCGGCGACGATCGGCGAACCAATGGTCAGGTTGCCGTCGACGCCCACGGCCAGAACGTCGGTGAAGGTGACGGTGCCGCCGGCTTCGGCGTCCAGTTTCTCGACTTTCAGTAGCGCGTTGGGGGTAACGCGATACTGTTTTCCGCCAGTGCGGATGACAGCGAACATGGGATCAAACTTTCAGATACAACGATCTAACGGACCGCAGGCGAGCTGAGACGCCGCTGGCGGCCGGAAGCGCGCCTTATAGCGACCGGCGCAGGATGTCAACCGCGAAAAGCTAAGCCAGTCAGCAACTTGCTTATGTCACCGCCGCTGCGCGGGCTGGCTGGCACCCCTTCCAGGCCTTCGTTCGTCGGCGGCTCAGCGCCTATCAGCCGCTATCGCGACCGACAGAATGCCGCCATTCCGCCGGTGCTCGCGGCAATACTGAGCATCGACGGAACCAGGAGATCGGGCCGCGCGACTACAGCCGGCCGGCCGCTAGAACGCCAGGCCGGTCGCCTGCATCACCAGCGGCAGCGTCCGCACCATCTCCAGCACCGCTTCCGGCACGGCTTCGTCCACCGACACCAGGCAGATCGCATCGCCGCCCTGATCCGCCCGCCCAAGATGGAAGGTGGCGATATTGATCCCCGCCCCGGCCAGCGTCGCGCCGAAGCGGCCGATGAAGCCCGGCTTGTCCTGGTTGGTCACATACAGCATGTGCGGCGCGAAATCGGCCTCGACCTTGATGCCCTTGATCTCGACGATCCGCGGGCGAGACCCGGCGAACAGCGTGCCGGCAACCGACCGGGTCAGGCCGTCGGTCTCCACCGTCACCCGCACCAAGGTCAGATATTCGGTCGGACGGTCATGCACCGTCTCGGCCACGTCGATGCCATGATCGCGCGCGGCGACCGAGGCGTTGACCATGTTGACGCCCTCCATCAGCGGCGACATCAGGCCGGCCAGCATCGCGGCGGTCAGCGGGCGGTGGTTCAGCCCGGCGACCTGACCTTCGTATTCGATGGTGACCTTGTGGATCGCGCCCTCCCGCGCCTGGGTCAGTTGGCCGGCGAATGCGCCCAGCAGGCGGCAAAGTTCCAGATAGGGCTTCAGTCGCGGCGCATCCTCGGCCGAGACCGAAGCCATGTTGATCGCGTTCGTCACCGCCCCGGTCAGCAGGAAATCGCTCATTTGCTCGGCCACCTGCAGCGCGACATTCTCCTGCGCCTCGGCCGTAGCGGCACCGAGATGCGGCGTGCAAACGACGTTCTCCAGCCCAAACAGCGGCGAGTCGATCGCCGGTTCGGTTTCGAACACATCCAGCGCGGCGCCGGCGACGTGGCCCGACTTGATGCGCATCGGCCAGCGCCGCCTCATCCAGCAGGCCGCCCCGGGCGCAGTTGATGATGCGCACTCCCTTTTTGGTTTTCGCCAACGCTTCGCGCGACAGGATATTCCGGGTCGCGTCGGTCAGCGGTGTGTGCAGCGTGATGAAATCGGCCCGGGCGAGCAGCGTGTCGAGGTCGGCTTTCTCGACCCCAAGTTCCAGCGCCTTTTTCTCCGACAGATAAGGGTCGTAGGCCAGCGACTCGCATTTTCAGTCCGACGGCGCGATCAGCGACGATCGAACCGATATTGCCGCAGCCGATCAAGCCAAGCGTCTTGGCGGTCAGCTCGACGCCCATGAAGCGGTTCTTTTCCCACTTGCCGGCCTTGGTCGAGGTCGTGGCCTCGGGGATCTGCCTGGCGAGCGCGAACATCATGGCGATGGCATGTTCGGCGGTGGTGATGGTGTTGCCGTGCGGCGTGTTCATTACGACAACGCCACGCGCCGTGGCGGAGCGGATATCGACGTTATCGACGCCGATGCCGGCGCGGCCGACGACTTTCAGCCGTGTCGCGGCGTCCAGCAACTCCTTCGTCACCTTGGTGGCGGACCGGATCGCCAGGCCGTCATACTCAGCCGATGATGGCGCGCAGCTCGGCGGGTGACAGGCCGGGCTTCAGATCGACCTCGATCCCGCGATTGCGGAAAATCTCGACAGCAGCCGGCGACAGCTTGTCGCTGATCAATACCTTGGGCATTGGATTTCCTTACTGGACAGGAGCGAACGAGGCGGCGACCTGGGCAGCGGCCCAGTCGAGCCATGGCAGCAGCGCCTGAACGTCGGCGGTTTCGATCGTCGCGCCGGCCCAGATTCGCAGCCCCGGCGGCGCATCGCGGTATGCGCCGATGTCGTAGGCCACCCCTTGCTTTTCCAGCAGCGCCGCCAGTTGCTTCGCCGCCTTTGCCTGCCCTTCCGCCGGCAGCGCAGTGAACCACGGCGCAGTGATCTTCAGGCAAATCGAGGTGCAGGACCGCGTCGCAGCATCCTCCGCCAGGAAAGCCGCCCAGTCGCTGCGTTCGACCCATGCGGCGACAGCTAGCAGATTGGCCTCCGACCGCGCGATCAGGGCCGGCAGCCCGCCGACTTGCTCCGCCCAGCGCAGACCATCGATCGCGTCCTCGACGCACAGCATCGACGGCGTGTTGATCGTTTCGCCCTTAAAGACGCCTTCGGCGATCTTCCCCTTCGAGGTCAGACGGAAAATCTTCGGCAACGGCCAGGGCGGGGTATAGCTCTCCAGGCGCTCAACGGCGCGCGGCGACAGCGCCAGCATGCCGTGCGCGGCTTCCCCACCCAGCACTTTCTGCCAGGACCAGGTGACGACATCCAGCTTGTTCCAAGGCAGCGCCATCGCGAACGCAGCCGACGTGGCATCGCAGATCGCCAAGCCCTGACGATCGTCGGCGATCCAGTCGAGCGTTCGGCATGCGAACGCCGGACGTCGTGCCGTTCCAGGGGAAGACGACATCATGCGCCGGATCGACGGCAGTCAGGTCCGGCAGCTTGCCATAGGGCGCCGACAGCACCCGCGCATCTGGCAATTTCAGGTGCTTGACGATGTCGGTGGCCCAGCCTTCGCCGAAGCTTTCAAAGGTAAGGATATCGACACCGCGGGCACCGAGCAGCGACCAGAGCGCCATTTCGACGGCGCCGGTGTCGGAGGCCGGGACGATCCCGAGACGCCAATCCGCGGGAATGCCGAGGATGGACTTGGACAGATCGATGACCTCGGCCAGTCGAGCTTTCGGCTCCGCTGCGCGGTGGCTGCGACCGAGAAACGCGCCTGCCAGCGCGTCCAGCGTAAAGCCGGGCCGCTTGGCGCAGGGACCGGAAGAGAAATTGGATTGGCCGGACGAACGTCCGGTGTCGCGGCGATTGCCATTGCGGTTCTCCCTTACAGAAGAAAAGCGTCCCGGTGGGGGGACGTGACCCACCGCCGCGTTTATGCCCGGTGACCGGGGCCCGTCAACGGTTTCGTGTTCATCGTGCCAGACTCCCACCCTGGGCTCTGCCGGACGTCGCAATGCCGTGCATCGCGCGGACTGCGGGAAACGCCTCGGTTGCTGGCGCGTTAGGCAGAGCGCAACGGCGTCAGAGTAACCGCGCTGGAGCGAACAGGAGGCGCCATCAATGTTGCGAATGCTTTCGCTCACCGCACTGATCCTGGCCGCCGCGCCGGCCATGGCGCAAAACCCGCAGCCGACGTCGCCGACCAATCCGACTGTGCCGCTGGCGCCGCCCAATGCAGCCACGCCGCCGCCGGAGAAGATCGCCCCGCCGAGCGGAGACCTGAGCGACCGGCTGTCGCAGCAGAAGGGCACGATCACGCCGCCGAACGTCGATCCCGGGATGACCGTCAGCCCGCCGGCGCACAGCGGGGCGACGACACCGGTTATCCCGCCGCCGGGATCGCCGGGCGGCAATCCCTCAGTCGTGCCGAAATAGCGTTTCCAGGGCCGCGCACACCGTTTCGACCTCGGCGTCGGTCAGTTCCGGATAGATCGGCAGGCTGAGAATTTCCTTCGCGGCATCTTCGGTCTCGGGGCAACCGGAATGGCCGAGCGCGATGCGTCCGGCGTAGGCAGGCTGGAGATGGACGGGAACCGGATAATGGATTCCGGTGCCCACGCCAGTTCTCTCAGCATTGCCTGGAATCGGTCGCGCTGGGCGGACCGCGTGACGTAGAGATGATAGACATGGCCGACATCGTCGCGTTGGTGGGGCGCGCTGCAACGGATGGTCGGACGAGGCAGCCGCAGCCAGGTCCGGTATAAGCGGCGGCGATCGCATCGCGCCGGAGATTCTGGCGGTCGAGATGGGTCAGCTTGACCCGCAGGATCGCCGCCTGCATTTCGTCGAGGCGGCTGTTCACGCCGACCTCATCGCTGATGTAGTGCTTGTGCCACCCATACTGCCGCAAGGCCGCGATACGTTCGGCCAAGCACCGGATCGGATAGTCGCCACCGCACCGCCGTCGCCCAGCGCGCCAAGGTTTTTCGTTGGGTAGAAGCTGAACGTCGCGGCATCGCCGAAAGTGCCGACCCGCTGCCCGTGCAGCCGGGCGCCGTGGGCCTGGGCGCAGTCCTCGATCAACGCCACCCCATGCTGGCGACACAGCGGAACGATCCGGTCCAGATCCGCCGGCTGTCCATACAGATGCACCGGCACGACCGCCCTGATCGGCGGCAAACCGGGCGGCGGCTGCCTCCAGCACGCGACGCAGCGCATCCGGGTCCATCGTGTAATGCAGCAGGATCGATATCGATCAGCAGCGGCGTCGCGCCGGCCATCTCGATGGCGGCGACAGTCGCCACGGCAGTATGGGAAACTGTCACGACGGTGCAGCCCGCCCCGATGCCCAGGCCGCGCAGCGCCAGAGCGATCGCATCGGTGCCGTTGCCGCAACCAACCACCGCGGGAACACCGAGCCAGGCGGCGAACTCGGCTTCAAAAGCACGCAGTTCGTTGCCCAGGATATACCAGCCGGACGACAGAGCCCGGGCCACCGCCTCGTCGATCTCGGCTTTCAGCGCGCGATAGCCCGGCGCCGGGATTTGCCTGCGGGATCATAGGTAATCCGCCAGTCGGGTCCTGTACCATTCCAGGGTGCGCCCGATGCCCTCTTCCAGCGAGGTTTGCGGTCGCCAGCCCGATGCGTTGCGGAACGCGCTGTCGTCGGCGTGGTAGCTACCGATGTCGATACGCGCGCGGTCGGCGGGAAACTCCCGCGTGGTATAATGGCCGGTGCCGCCGGACAGACGCACGACGATATCCGCCAGTTCCTGCAACGACGCCGGCGGCGAGCCGCCGATATTGAAGATGCGCGCCGTGGCAGGCGGATTGTTCCGCCGCCGCCAGAAACGCGTTGGTTACATCGTCGACATAGGTCAGGTCGCGAAGCTGGGCACCGCCCCAGACCTCGAACGGCCGGTTTTCCAGGACGCAGCGGATCCAGATGCCCAGGAACGTCTGCCTCGCGTCGCGGATGCGCAGCCGCGGGCCATAGCAGTTGGTCAGCCGCAGGGAGACGACCGGGCCGATTGCGGACGCGATGTTCCAGCATCCAGTACTGCTCGCCGGCAAACTTCGACACGCCGTTGGCATCCGGCGGGGCGACCGGCTGGTTCTCGTCCACCGGCAGCTTTTCCACGCGGCCGTAGAACTGGCGGGTGGAGGCGTGCACGACGATCGCGTCCGGCGCGGCCTCGCGGGCGGCCTGGATCAGGCGAACCTGGGCCACGGCATTGACCGCGATGTCGGCCAGCGGGTCGGCCTGGCCGCCCATATGGCTGGTCTGCGCGGCGAGGTTGAAGATGACCGCGGCGCCCTCGCACAACGGGCGCAGATCGAGTTCGCGGATGTCGCCGCGAACGAACTCCACTTCGGCACCGTCGAGGTTGCGCGGATTGGCGCCGCCGCCGAACAGGAAGCCATCCAGCGCGGTGACCCTAGCGCCTCGGGCCGCCAGCGCATGGCAGAGGTTGGAGCCGAGGAACCCGGCGCCACCCGTGACGAAAACTTTTTGGCCTGACCAGTTCATGACCTCTCCTTACCGTGAGGCCGGTTCTGACGCCACATAGTGGCAAGATTAGAGCGACGTTGCGACGTTCTTGTCACTGCGTTGACTGAAGGGCTGCCGGGCGGGCGAGCACGCGCGTGAGGTAGCCGGCCGCTGCGAACCGGCCCTAGCGTATCGGGATTGCCTGCCGCCACAGGCTGCCTCGGGGCCGGTCAGCAGGCTGGCCAGCCACAGCCCCCCGGCCGTCAGCACGATCGCCGGACCGGCCGGGATGTCCAGGTTGAACGACAGGATCAGCCCGGCGACCGACGACACGCAAGCCAGCAGACGCGATACGCGACCTGGCCAGCCAGCGAATTCGGACCAATGCCGAGCAGCGATTGCTGGCAACATCATCAGTCCAACCGACATCAACGTGCCAAGCGCGACGAAGCCGGACACCACGCACAGCACCACCAGCATCAGGAACACCAGGTGCCATAGCGCCGCCCTTCCCAGCCGTCGCCGCCATGAACCCAGGATCGAGGCTTTCCAGCACCAGCGGCCGCCAGATCAGCGCCAGAACCGGCAAGGTCACCGTCGCCACGCCCGCCATGCCGAACAACGCGGTATCATCCACCGCCAGAACGTTGCCGAACAGGATATGCGTCAGATCCAGGCTGTGCTGCGCTGAGATCAGCGCCACGCCGGCCGCCAGCGCCAGCAGATACATGCCTGCGAGTTGGCTGTCCTCCCGCCCGCCGGTCCGCCGCGCCAGCCACCCGGCCAACACCGCGACCGCCAATCCGGCCACCACGCCACCCAGTCCCATCGCCCAGACAGACAGTCCAGCGAAGATCGCGCCGACCGCGATTCCCGGCAGCACGCCATGCTGCAAGACGTCGCTCATGAGGCTCATGCGCCGCAGCACCAGGAACACGCCCAGCGGCGGTGCGGCGACCGACAATGCCAGGCACCCCGCCAGCGCGCGGCGCATGAAGCCCAGCGCGAACGGCTCCAGCAGGATGTCGAACATCAGGCCGCCTGCAACCCCGGGTCCGGCAGAGCACCATCGCCAGAATGAGAGTCACCCACCTGGTGTCCGCTGGTGCGTCCCAATGGCCGCGTTGGCCGCCCAGCAGCAGCGTGTGAGGGAAATGCCGCCGCACCAGTTCCATATCGTGCAGCACCGCGATGACCGTGCGGCCCTGCGCGTGCCAGTCCTCGATCACCGACAGCAGCAGCTTTGTCGTGGCGGCATCCACAGCGGTGAACGGTTCGTCCAGCAGGATCAAGCCGCGCATCCTGCACGATGGTCCGGGCGAACAGCACGCGCTGGAACTGGCCGGCGGACAGCGCCTGGATCGGACGCGTCCTGCCATCTCGCGCCAGCCCGACACGGTCCAGCGCGGCCCTCGTTGCCGCCAGCCGATCCTTGCCGATGGAGCGGAACGGACCCAACCGGGTTGCCGCCAGCGCGACGACATCGCGGCAGGTTATCGGAAATGAACGGTCCAGGTGGCTGCCCTGAGCCAGCAGCGCGATTTCGGCAGCCGTCAAATGCCTCGCGATCGATCCGGCCGCTCGCCAGCGGATGCAGCCCCGCGATGGCGCGCAGCAAGCGTGGTCTTGCCGGAGCCGTTCGCACCGATCAGCGCGGTCAGACTTCCCGGTTCAAACCGGCCGCTCAGACCGGACAGGATGACCCGCGGGCCGTGCCGCAATTCGACGTCATGCAACACGATCATGACGCAAGCCGCCGTGTGGACCCCGCGCTCCTCGGCGCCGACGCTGAAGCTCATGCATCAGGATCACAGCGCCCACAGCACCGCGGCCCAAACGACAGCCAGACCGCCGCCGCCAAGAACAAGCGGGACGCTGCGCCGGCGGTCGGGGACAGCGGGTCGATCATGGTTACAGTATAACATTGCACTGGGTTGGACGGAAGAGTGGCACGCGCCTAAACAGGCGGCGATGACCGAACCCGATCCCGACGCTTCTCGCTCGGCGAACCCTGCGTCACCACCGCATGTTCGCCTCCGGCCTGCTGGTCCTGATGGCCGCTCTGACCCTGGCGACCTACCTCGTGCCGCCGAACTGGTGGAGCGGCCTGCTGCAGGCCTCCGCGAAAGCCGGCTTTATTGGCGGCATCGCGGATTGGTTCGCGGTGACCGCGCTGTTTCGCCATCCGCTGGGCATACCAATTCCACATACGGCCATCATTCCCAACCAGCGCGCGCGCCTCGGCCAGGCGCTTGGGCGCTTTGTCGCCAACCACGTCTTCACCGGGCAGGAAGTCTCCAACGTCCTGTGCGAGCTCGACCTGCCGAGCATCTTGCACCGCTTCCTGGCTGACCCGGCCGCCGCCCGTCCCGCCGCCGTCGCGCTGTCCGGCATGCTGCCCAAGCTGCTGGCGACGGTGGAGGACGGCCGGGCGCGCCGGGTCCTGGCGCGCGTGGTTCCCCGCATCGTCGGCGGGCCGGCCGCCGGGCAGGTCGTGGCGCGGGCACTGCACAGTCTGGTCGATGGCGGCCGCCACCAGGAGGTGTTCGGCTTTATCCTCGGGCAGATGAAGACCGCCCTGGCGAGCCGGGAGGATGCGCTGCGCCCGGCCATCGAGGAACGCGTGCGCGAACAAGGCGGCCGGTTGGTCGGCTGGGCGCTGGGTGCCTCGATCGCTCGGCGTGTCCTGGGACTGGTCAACGCCGAACTGGACAAAATGAGTCCGGACGGATCGGAATTGCGGCTGGCGTTCGACGAATGGGTGCGCCGCGAGATCAACCGCATGGAAACCGAACCGGAACGCGCGGCGGAGGTCGGCGCGGCGATCCGCCGGGTCGTCGCGCATGAGACCATCCAGGCCTGGATGTGGGATATCTGGGCGCGCATCCGCGTCGGCGTGGAGGCCGACATCTCCAGGCCGAACGGCCGGGTTGTCGCCTATGTCGAGGGCGCGCTGGGCAACCTCGGCGCCATCCTGGAAGCCGATCCGGCGGCCCGCGCCAGACTGCAGGCCGCCGCCGAAGGGATCATCCGGTCGCTGCTGCCCAGCGCACAGGTCCGCATCGCCGACTTCATCGCGCAGGTGGTCGCCAACTGGGACACCGTCACGATCGTGGACCGGCTGGAGCTACGGATCGGCCGTGACTTGCAATATATTCGTATGAACGGGACCATCGTCGGGTTCCTGATCGGCGGTCTGCTCTACGCGGTGCTGGATACGCTGTTCCTGCATACCACTTTCTGAATAAGGTGACGGTGCCCATGGTGCGGCTTTCGGTGCTCGACCAATCGACCATCGTTTCCGGCCGCTCGCCCGATACCTCCATCCGCGAAAGCATCGCGCTGGCCCAGCATTGCGAGGCTCTGGGCTACGACCGCTATTGGTGCGCCGAACACCATAACTCCGACAGTCAGGCAGGAACCGCGCCGGAAATCCTGATCGCGGCCATCGCGGCGACCACGCAGCGGATCCGCGTGGGATCGGCCGGCATCATGTTGCCGCACTATTCCGCGCTGAAAGTGGCGGAGCAGTTCCGGGTACTGGATGCGATCGCGCCTGGGCGCATCGACCTCGGGCTGGGCCGCGCGCCGGGTTCGGACGGCCGGACCGCATACGCGCTCAACCCGCGGGCAGACACCGCGGCAGACCAGTTCCCGGCCGATGTGCGAGATTTGCTCGCATGGCTGGCAGGCGAAAAATTGCTGGAGGGCCACCCGTTCCGCGACATCCGGGCGCAACCCAGCGGGCCTACGATGCCTGAAGTCTGGATACTCGGGAGTTCGGACTATGGTGCTCAGGTCGCGGCCTATTTCGGGCTGCCGTTCTGCTTTGCCCATTTCATCAGCGATGGACACGGCGTGCAGCAGGCGCTGGCCATCTACCGGGAAGGGTATCGCCCGAGTGCCAGACACCCAGCCCCGCACGCAGCGATCTGCGTGTGGGCGATGGCGGCACGAACGCAGGAGGAAGCGGCATACCTGTTCCGCTCACGCGAGATGTGGCGGCTGAATCGCGACCGGGGCCTGTTCACCGCTTTGCTCTCGCCCGAAGAAGCGGCGTCCCAAGTTTTGTCCGAAGCTGAACAAGGCCGGCTGGACCGATTGCGAGCCCGCTCGTTCTATGGAACCGCCGAAGCCGTGGCCGACCAACTGCGAGCCCTGGCCGAAGCGCATGCGGTTGATGAGGTCGCGATCTTGACCACACTTCACGACCCGGAGGCCCGGCGGCGATCCTACGCGCTGCTAGCCAAGGAGATGATACAGTAGGGCACTCGAGCGATTGCTGATCAACGCCCGAACGTAACCGTCAGGGGCGCCAGACGCCGCGCTGCGCGCTCATGGTGCGCTGGGCGCGCCAGATGCGGTATCTGAACATCGCCCATGCCACCACGGCGGCGCCGAAGGCAAACGGCAAAATCAGCAGCGCCAGCCAAAGCGCGAAGGCCGCCAGCGACAGACCCCCCGCGATGATCGCGATGACGACCGCCCACACAAGTATGCGGCTCGAGATCGGCATGACCGGTGGCGACACGAACTGGCCGTCGATGGTCATGTCCAGTTCAGGAGGACGATGTTGGTTCATGCCGCGAATGTGGCGCTCCCTCGGTCGTCGTTCAAGCCCGATCCGGTCGCTGCCTTTACGGACCAGCAGCACCCTGGGTGTTGACGTAGACGGCGTAAATGGAGGTGCTCGCGCACATATAGAGGCGGTTTCGCAACCTTCCTCCAAAGGTCAGGTTGGCGCAGGTCTCGGGCAGATGGATCTTGCCGATCAGATCACCGTTGGGCGCGTAGCAGCGCACGCCATCCTCCTTCGGGTCGGCCCAGCCCATGCTGGTCCAGACATTCCCTTCCACGTCGAGGCGCATTCCGTCAGTGAACCCAGGGGCGAAGTCGTCCGCGAAAATGCGGCCGTTGGCGAGCCTGCCCGACCCGATGTCCACGTCGAAGACGCGAATATGGGCGGATCCGCCGTGCGTCAGCCCACTGTCAACGATGTATAGTTTCTTTTCATCCGGCGAGAACGCGAGGCCGTTAGGCTGGGTGAAGTCGTCGATCACCATTTTCGTCGCGCCCGTCTGAGCGTCCACGCGGTATACGTTCCGCGTGGGCTGCTCCTGTTCGGCGTGCACACCCTCGTAATTGCCGCCGATGCCGTAGGAAGGATCGGTGAACCAAACCGAACCGTCCGAGGCGACGACAACATCGTTCGGCGAGTTGAGCTTCTTGCCGTCGTAGCTGTCGGCGATGACGGTGATCGTGCCGTCGAGTTCCGTACGCACCACGCGCCGGGCGGCGTGCTGACAGGTGATCAGGCGCCCCTGGCGATCGACGGTGTTGCCGTTGGAATTGCCGGACGGAGAACGAAAGACGCTGAGGTGGTTGTCGTCATCAAGCAGCCGCATCTGCCGATTGTTCGGAATATCGCTGAAAATGAGGTAGCGCCCGGCGCGAAAGTAGGCGGGCCCTTCTGCCCAGCGGAAGCCGGTGGCCACACGCTCGACCGCGCCGGTGCCGGGGCTGCCTTTGAAGCGCTGGTCGAGCGCCTCGATATGGGGATCGGGATAGCGGGACCCAGGCAGTGGACCCAGCGGCAAAGCCTGACCGGCGGGAACCGGCAACGGGACACCGGTTTGACCCAGCATTTCGACCTCCGTGGCAACATCGATCATCGAAGCGACAGCCTGTGTCCGCTGCCGCGGGGGCGCAATCCACGCCTGCTCAAGTCGGCGGACCGTCACGCCGCCAAGCGGCTGAAGCTCACGCAGGCGGCCACTCCGGCGACGCCCGCGGCTATGAACAAAGCAACCGTGGTGCCGTTTTGCGGGAAAGGCGGTGAACACCAAGGCCACCAATGCCGCGCCCATTGACTGGCCGAGCAGCCGGGCGGTGGCCTGCATGCCGCTTGCTCCGCCGGTGCGGATCGGCGGCGCCGAGGTGATGATCGCGCGGTTGTTCGGCGTGTTGAAGAAGCCGAAGCCGATGCCGCACACGGTCATTCGCCAGACGATGTCCAGCGTCGTCGGATGATCCGGCAGCAGGCTCATTGCCAGCAGCCCGAGCCCCATGACCGCCAGCCCGCAGCCGCCCAGCAGGCCCGCCGGGTATTTGTCCGCCAGCCGCCCGGCGAACGGGGCGATCACCGCGACGACCAGCGGCCAAGGCGTCATCAGCAGCCCGGTCATCACCTGATCCAGCTGGAACCGGTGCTCGAACAGGAACGGCATCGACACCTGGGCGATGGCCTGCGCGATGAACGAGCAGACCGAGGTAACCACCGACAGCGCGAACAGCGGAATACGCAGCAGATCGACCGGCAGCAGCGGCGCGGTCCGGCTGAGCTGGCGGACCACCAGCACGAAGCCGGAGACGGCGGCGACGACCAGTTCCACGGCGACATGGACCCAGGAATCGCCGTGGCCCATCTCCGACACGCCGAACAACAGCGTGCCGAACGCGACCGCCTGCAGCGCGGCGCTGGTGACGTCGAACCTGCTGCCGGACAGCGGCGTCAGCGGCAGCGTCCGCAACGCGATGACCGCGCCCAGGATGCCCAGCGGCACGTTCACCGCGAACAGCCACGGCCAGGGCGCGACCGCCAGGATGGCGGAGGCGACCGACGGTCCCAAGCGCCGAGGCGATCGATCCGACGGTGGCGTTCAGCCCGACGCCGCGGCCAAGCCAGCGGCGGGGGTAGATGAAGCGGATCAGGGCGCTGTTGACGCTCATGATGCCGGCCGCGCCGAAGCCCTGCAGCATGCGCGCGATGATCAGCGTCGGCAGCGAGGAGGACAGCGCGCAAGCCAGCGAGGCCAGGGTGAACAGCACCAGCCCGGCCTGGTAGATCCGCCGGTAGCCATAGATCTCGCCCAGCGACGACAGCGGCAGCAGCGAGATGGTGACCGCGAGTTGGTAGGCGTTCACCACCCAGATCGAGTTGGCCGGCGAGGTGTTCACCTCCCGCGCGATGGTCGGCAGCGCGACGTTGGCGATGCCGCCGTCCAGCACCGCCAGCGTCAGGCCGAGGCCGATGGTCAGGATCGCCCACATCCGCTGCGGCATCGGCACGCCGTCGGGCGGCACGTGCTCGGATCGCGCTTGAGCGGGAAGCGGCGATGTCGGCCATCAGGCGGGCAGTTCCTTCAAGCACCGCCTCGACTGGCAGGTCGGCGAGGTCGGGCCGCTGCAGGATGCGGGTCCAGGGTCCGACGGGGGCGCATTGCGTTGGATTGGAATCATTCGAAAACAGCGTGATGGACGGGCATCCGGCGGTCGGCGATCAGGTGCATCGGCCCGGTGTCGTTGCCGACGGCGAAACGCGCCGCCCGGGCCAGGTCGCGCCAGGTCGCCGAAGCTGGTCTGGCCGATCAGGTCGATCGCGGCTGGGATGTCGGCAGCCAGTCCCTGCTCCGCGCCGGCGCCCACGATGACCGGGGCGATCCCACGTTCGGCAAGCGCTGCGGCCAGCGCCTGATAACGCTCGGCCGGCCAGCGCTTGGCGAGGCGGTCCGGCGAACTGCCGGGAACCAGCAGCGCGAAATCGGCGGGCAGGCCGAAGCGGGCGATGTCGCCGCGGCACCAGGACAGGTCGGCCGGCGGGAATTCGGTGATCCCGGCCTGGCGCAGCTGCCCCTGCTGGCGCACGGTGTCGTGCAGGACATTGCGCCGCGGATCGCGGTCCGGCATGCGAGCAGCCGAACGCGATGCCGGACCACTCCGGCCGGTGCTTGGCCGGGAACAGATGAAAATAGCGGGACGACCGCGTCGAGGTCTGCAGGTCGTAGACCCGGTTGAAATGTCCGTCCGCCAGCATTTGCCCGAGCCGTCGAGCGGTCGGCAGATCCCACCATGCGGGCCGTGGGTCGACCAGCACCTCGTCGAAATAGGGAAAAGTCCGCAGCCAGTCGGCATAGGCCGCGCTGGTCAGCACGCTGATCCGGGCGGCGGCGTGATGCTGGCGGATGGCGGCGAAAGCGGCGAGCGAGAGGATGATATTGCCGAATGCGCCCAGCTTGACGATCAGGATGTTCTGCCGGCCGTCCGCGGCCGGGGCCGAAACGTCAGGATCGCCGGCGGCCGGGGCCGTAAACGTCAGGATCGCCGGCGGCCGAGGCCGAAACGTCAGGATCAGTGTGTTCGCGCCGAATCGTAAGCCCCCGCGACGCAACAGCCGGACGGCGGACTTCCGGGTGGTCTTCTCGCCGGTCTTCCGCTTCGTTGTGGACCGTCGCTTCATGGACCGCGCCGGATCGGGTGATCAGCGCGCAGGCGAACCGTCCACGGGCGCGGGAAACGTGACGACCCAGTGACGGGCGATATCCAGGCGGCGGGTCACCCAGACGCCGTCGAAGCGGCCATATGGTCCAGCAGGCGCTGCAGGCCGGCCGCTCGGGCAGGATGGCCCGATCAGGCGCATGTGCAGGCCGATGGACAGCATCTTGGGCTGCGTCCGGCCCTCCGCGTACAGGAAGTCGAACGCGTCGCGGCAATAGTGGAAGAAATCGTCGCCGGTGGCGAAGGTGCCGCGGCCGAATTTCGAGTCATTGGTGGACAGGCTGTATGGAACGACCAGATGAGGCGCCTCACCCACCTTCGTCCAATATGGCAATTCGTCGTCATATGCATCTGAATCGTATAGAAACCCGCCTTCCTCGACCAGCAATCGGCGGGTGTTTATCGCCTGGGTCCGCTGCGGCAATACCAACCAAGCGGGCGCTCGCCCATGGTGGTGCGGAGCGAGGCAACCGCGCGGGCAATCCGCTCCCGCTCGACAGTCTTCCGCCATCTCGAAATGCTTTTCCCAGCGCCAGCCGTGGCAGCAGATGTCGTAGCCGGCTCGCTTGATGGCCTCCGCCGCCGGCCTGTTGCGCTCCAGCGCCAGGGCGCAGCCGAAGATGGTCATCGGCAGGCCGCGCTCCTGGAACAGGCGCATGATCCGCCAGAACCCGACGCGGCTGCCGTAGGCGAACATGCCCTCCGCGGCCAGGTCGCGCCCGACCACGCCGGGATTGGCTGCCGCCATACTCGGTCAGGGCCCATTCGGAGGCGGGATCCCCATCGGGAACAGACGGTTCCGAGCCTTCTTCGAAGTTCAGCACGAAGTTGACGGCGAGCCGGGCCTGGCCCGGCCAGTTGGGGTTGGGTGGGTTGGCGCCGTAGCCGATCAGATCGCGATCCATTCGCATCATTCCATCCGGTGGTGCTGCCAGGATACAGGGCAAAGGTTCGGGTTGCGAAGCGGGGTCGGGCCGACCTCCGTCCCGGGCCACTTTGTTTTCAGTGGCCTGCCGATCCCAAAGCCCGCCGCGAAGTGCGATGAACTTCTGAGGCAGGACACCAGCGCGTGGTTTGCATTGACGTTTGATGACAGGGCGCCGAAAAGCCCGGTCATGTCTGACATTGCCGCTCCGTGGATCATCAGCGAGGGCCTGGCCGGGTTGCGCTCCCAGGCCTTGGGTCTGGCCGAGGCCGCCGGGCTGTCGGCCGAATTGCGCGAGTTGAAGCCCAAGCGCGCCGTGGAAGTGGATCGCCGCGAAGTTCTGGCCGAATCCGCTGGCGCGGTGGCCGACGCGGTCCGGGCACCGCTGCCGTCGCTGGCGATCGGCTGCGGCGGCATGGCGGGCGCGGTCCTGGCGGCGCTGCGGCGCAAATCGATGCGCGTGGTGCAGGTGCAGAACCCGCGCATGGATATCGGCCGGTTCGACCTGATCATCGCCAACCAGCCACGACGAACTGACCGGGCCGAACGTGTTCGTCACCCGCACCGCGCTGCATCGGGTGACGCCCGAGCGTCTGGCGCGCGAGGCCGAGGTGTGGCGCGACCGGCTTGCGCCCTATCGCCGGCCGCTGGTCGCGGTGCTGCTGGGCGGCAACAACGGGCGCTATCGGCTTGATCGCGACGTCGGGCGCGCGGCTTGGCGGCCGACCTCGCCACGATGGCAGAGCGCGACAAGGTCGGCGTGGTGGTGACGCCGTCGCGCCGCACCGACCCGGCGGTGACCGACCTGATCCGCGACGCGCTGGCGCCGAGCGGCGGCTGGGTCTGGGATCTTCGCGGGCGAAAACCCATATTTCGGCATGCTGGCGCTGGCCGACCTGATCATCGTCACGCAGGACAGCGTGTCGATGATCTCCGAGGCGGCGGCGACGACCGCGCCGGTGATGGTCGCGCCGCTGCCGGGTTCGTGGCGGCGGCAGGGCCTGTTCCTGAAGCCGCTGATGGACGAGGACCGTATCCGCCCGTTCGAGGGCCGGTTTGCAACGTGGCCGGTCTCGCCGTTGAACGACACGCCGCTGGCCGCGGCGGAAATGCGGCGGCGGCTGGGCTTTAGTATCGCCCATCATGCAAGCGCGGCGAATCGCGATCCGCGCTTCCCTGCGATCGGGTACCGGGCACGGGGACCAGGCCGCCGCCTCGGCAAGTCGAGGTGCTAAGTCCCTCGCCGTCTGCCTCAACCCAAGGACGCCATGCTGCGGATTCAGACCTTTGACGCCCGGGCCGGCGGCAACGTCATCTACAAGGCGCTGGCGCATCCGCTGGCGGCGGAGGCGATCGAACGGCTGTATGCACGCCTGCGACGGGCCGGTCGCGCTGTATGATCCGGACGGCATCGCCGATGCGCTGCTGGCGATGTATCCGGCGCGCGTTCGACAGCCTGTTCGTGCACGACGTCAGCGCCGTCGGCGAGACCCGCGGCGGCCTGACCGCCCGGGCGCTGACGGATCTCGGTGCCAGCGGCGCCGCGCACCGTGCTGGTCGCCGCGTTCGATGCGGCCCGCGATCGTCGCCCGCATCGCGCCACATGCTGCCGCCGGGCGCGACGGTCCTGACGCTGGACGATGTGCGGCTGCCGGACGCCTGCTGACCAACCGGTCGCGCTATCTCGACAAGCTGAACTTCGCCACGAATTTCGCGTTCTTCCGCGACGCCGACGGGCTGCATACGCGGCTGGTCTCGGCCAACTACTGGGCCGGCTATGGCGCGCGCGAAGTGCGGCTGTGGCTGCGGCTGTTCGATGCGGACGGCGCGATCCTGGCAACGCTGGGAGCAGGCGCTTGCCGACCGGGCCGGGCGGCTTCTCGATCGACAGCCGGCAGGTGCGGGAGCGGTTCGGCCTGGCGCCGTTCACCGGCCAGCTGTTCATCCATGCGATCGGCGTCGCCGGGCATGACGTGGTGAAATACGCGCTGGATACCTATGCGTCCGACAATGGCGCCTCGTTGTCCTGCACGCATGACGCCAATGCCTGGCCGTCCGACCGGTTCGCCGGCCTGCCCGCGCCGCGGCCGGATGAGAAGGTCGTGCTGTGGCTGCAGAACAGTCACGCGGTGCCGATTCCCGGCCGGGACCATCGCGCTCGATCGCATGGGGGCGGAGCAGCCGGTCGCCCTGACGCAGGCGGTTGGACCGTTCGCCACCGTGGCGATGGATGTGGCGGACTTTCTGCCGGATCTGCACTGGCCGGCGCAGATCGAACTCCGCGCCGGGCGGCATGTCGTGCGGCCGCGCTATGAGGTGACGCAGAACGACCGGGTGCGCATCGCCCATGTGAATGTCGAGCGCGACAATCTGCGCGCCGATCCGGGCATCCCGGCGCTGCCGGCGGAGATGGGACGCGGCTACCTGCTGCCCTTCCCGATCCTGCCCGCGGCGCGCTTCCGCACGGTGTTCCAGCCGACGCCGATGTCCACGGTCGCAGACCAACCTGCCGATCCGGCTGGATGTGTTCGATGCGGACGGCACCAAGCGGGCGGAGCGGTTCCTCGGCTGCCTGCCGCGCGACCATGACCTGGCGATGGACATGGACGACGTTCGGCGTCGAGCAGGGACATGCCGAACTGGTCTATGATTTTCGCGACGGCGGCGAGGCGGATGGCTGGCTGCACGCGCTGTTCCGCTATGAGGACCGGCAGTCCGGCCATGTCGCCGAATCCAGCTTCGGCGCGCATATCTTCAACACCGCGATGACCTATCGCGACGAGCCGCAATCCTATTCCGGGCCGCCGCCGGGGCTGTCCACGCGGCTGTTCCTGAAGCTGGGCGACCGGCGACGCGCCGCAGTTTCGCCGCGCTGATCTATCCGGCGTCCGGGCCGTGGCATCGCGTGTCCTCGACGACGCTGCTGCTGCATGACGGCGACGGCGACGCCGATCGCCGAGACGCCAGTCTGGCGATCGCCTGCTCCGGGTCGGCGATGGTGTGGCCGCACATGGCGTTCGATGCGGCGGCCCTGGCGGCGGCCGGGCCGGATGGCTATGTGCTGGTCCGCGATCCGACCTGCCGGTTGTTTGGCTATCATGGGTTGATGGACGAGGCCGGCGGGTTCTCGCTGGACCATATGTTCGGGTTCTGACGCGGTTGACGCGACGTCGACGGCTCGGACAAGCTGTTGCGTGGATCACACGCCGTGCGGCGTCCAGGCGTGCATATTTCACGGCATGCCGCAACGACCTTGATTTTCTGTTGCGGCGGCCGCGCCGCAGATGCGGCAAGAATGTGGCGTGCAGATCACGATATCGCGAGACACGTAGATGTGCACAGCGATTTCGCGACGAATGCTCGCGGCGTCCGGCAATTCATTATCCATGAGGAATTATCATGTCGCAATCCACGCCCTTCGCGGTCGAAGAGCACGTGCATGGCGAAACGGTCTGGGTCGCGGTCCGCTCCCGCGGGGCCGACTGGTCCTGGCTGACGCCGGACGAGGCGGTCGAGCTCGGGCGCGCCTGGATCGAGAAATACAGCGCCCAGCCGCGCAAGGGTGCGGAGCCACCGCGCGCCATCGGCAGCACCGTCAGGCATGCCGGCGGCTCTTCGCCGCGTGAGCCGCCGGCGATCAGACTGGCGGCTGGTCAGTTCTGCATTCCCCAGCGGCGCACCGTCCGGTTCTCGATCGTGCGGAACACGACGTTTTCGACCAGCAGGCCGATCATGATGATGGTCAGCAGGCCGGCGAAGACCTCGGGGATGTCGAGCTGGTTCTTGCTTTCGAAGATGTACCAGCCCAGGCCGCCCTTTCCCGACGCCACGCCGAACACCAGTTCGGCCGCGATCAGGGTGCGCCAGGCGAACGCCCAGCCGATCTTCAGCCCGGCCAGGATCGACGGAAACGCCGCCGGGATCAGGATCCGCAACACCAGCGGCAGGCCGGACAGCCCGTAGTTCCGCCCGACCATGCGCAGCGTCTGCGACACGCCGCGGAACCCGGCATGGGTGTTCAGCGCCACCGCCCACAGCACCGAGTGCACCAGCACGAACACCAGGCTGCCGATCCCCAGCCCGAACCAGATCAGCGCCAGCGGCAGCAGCGCGATCGCCGGCAGCGGATTGAACATCGCCGTCATGGTTTCCAGGAAGTCCGTGCCGATGCGGGTGGTGATCGCCAGCACCGTCAGGATGAACGCCAGCACCACGCCGGTGCTGAAGCCGATCGCCAGCACCTGCAAGCGACGCCCAGGCCCGGTCCGGCAGCACGCCGGAGCGTGACGCCGTCCCACCAGGCGGTGATGGTGTCGGTGAAGGTCGGCACCAGCAGCGGATTGTCCAGGTGCCTGGCATAGAGCTCCCAGACGACGATCAGCACGACGATCAGGAACGTCTTGCGCAGCCAGACCTGGTTGTAGAGCCGCTCGAACGACCGTCAGCTGCTTCTCGATGATGCCGAAATCCTGGGCGCCGCGCGGTGTCTGGACGATCTCGGGCCGCAGGGCGATGTCAGACATGCTCCTCCTCCTCGACCCGGTCGGCGAACAGCATGTCGTGGATGCGGGCTTCCAGCGCCGCGGCCACGGCCGGGATCGGCGCCGGACGGGACGCTGTTCAGTTCGGCCTTCACCTGGCCGGGATGCGGCGACAGCAGCAGGATGCGGTTGCCGATCTTCACCGCCTCGGGGATCGAGTGGGTCACGAACAGCACGGTGAATTTCGTTTCGTCCCACAGCGCCAGCAATTCCTCCTGCATCCGCTGGCGGGTCAGCGCGTCGAGCGCGGCGAACGGCTCGTCCATCAGCAGGATGTCGGGCTCCATCGCCATGCCGCGGGCGATGGCGACGCGCTGCTTCATGCCGCCGGACAAGGTGTGCGGATAGGCGTCGGCGAACCGCGTCAGATGCACCTTGTCGATGTATTGCATCGCCTTGTCGTCGGCCGCCCTGCCCCGCAGCTTGCCCGAGGTCTGCAGCGCGAAGACCACGTTCTGGCGCACGGTCTTCCACGGCAGAAGCTGGTCGAACTCCTGGAACACCATCATCCGGTCGGGGCCGGGCTTGGTGATGCGCTGGCCCTTCAGGTGGATTTCGCCCTCGGTCGGCGCCATGTAGCCGCCGACGGCCTTCAGCAGCGTCGATTTGCCGCAGCCGGAGGGGCCGAGCAGGATGAACCGGTCGGAGCGCTGGACGGAGAAATCCACGCGGTAGGTGGCGGTGACCAGGTGGTCACGGGTTTTGTACTGCAGCGTGACGCCGCGCACATCCAGCAGCGGCGGCGGTTGGGTGGTGTCCAGCATCCTGCCCCTTGGCGTTTCTCGTTTCCCCTGACGCACACCATACAGGCTTGCGCGCCGTCCGTCTTGTCCCCAGGCTGGCGCGTATTCAGGGGAGATCAAAATGTCCGAACTTCGCGCCATCCTGCGCAATCACATGAAGGAAAAGCTGGCCCGGACGAGGTCGTGGCATCGATGACGGTTCGCTTCGCCCGGTCGATCGAGATCGCCGCAGATCGCCAAGACCGCCGGGTTCGACACGCTCTACGTCGATCTGGAGCACAACACGCTGTCGATCGACACGTGCTGCCAGATCTGCATCGTCGCGCAGCAGATCGGCATCACGCCGCTGGTACGCGTGCCGGCGAACACGCCGGAATACATCTGCCGGGTGCTGGATGGCGGCGCGATGGGCGTCATCACCCCGCATGTCCGCTCCGCCGCCGAGGCGCGCGCCATGGTCGAGCTGGTGAAATTTCCGCCGCTGGGACACCGGTCGGCGGGCGGAGCTTTGTCGCATTACCAGTATCGCAGCTTTCCCTATGAGCGGAGACGAACGCGGCGATGAACGACGCGACGTCGCTGGTGGTGATGATGGAGACGGTCGCGGCGCTGGAGAACGTCGAGGAGATCATCGGCACCGAGGGCGTGGACATGCTGCTGATTGGGAGCAACGATCTGTGCGCGGAGATGGGCATCGCGGGGCAGTACGACCATCCGCGATTGAAGGAGGCATTCGCCCGGTCGATCGCGGCGGCCACAAAAGCCGGGAAACATGTCGGGATCGGCGGCTTGGCGTCACGCGACGACCTGATGACACAGTTCGTTCGAATGGGTGCGCGTTATGTTTCGACCGGGACGGACCTGGCGTTTCTGGTGGTGGATGTGCCGAGAGGGCACGATTCGTGCGGCAGATATCGCTTTAGCGGATGCTGCGATCCTGCAACCCGCATTGAGTTATCTGCGTTGCACGATGCATCGCGGTCCGGACGCCTGGCTCGGCCGCGCAGCAAGGAGAATCGCATATGGCTTCATCAACGGGACTTAAGGAAGTCTACATCGATGAGATGCGCGACCTATGGTCGGCGAATGATCAGATGCAGCGAGTGATGAAGACGCTCAGCCAGAAGGCTACCGACAAGAAGCTGAAGGACATGCTTGAAAAGTCGGTTTCCGGCATCGGCAAGCACACCGAGACTTTGAAGTCCGTGCTTGAAGGCCAGGGCGGCCGGCCCCGCAAGGAGCATTGCAAAGGCATGGAGGGCCTGGTCGAGGAGGCCAAGCAACATGCGCTTGAGGATGACCTGGAGGATAACCTGCGCGACATTGTCATCATCTCGCAGTATCAGCGGATGTCACACTACGGATTGGCGGGGTTTGGCACCGCGGCGGCCTATGCCGAAGCGCTGGGGCTGAAGGATGACGCGACGAAATTGAAGTCCATTGTCAAGGACATCTATCACGCGGACGAGTATACGACAGAACTGGCTCAGCGGGCTGAGAAGGCGGCGGCCTGAGGGCTGAACCACCGTGTCATTGGATCGGATCGTCACTCGCCGGCGATCCGGTCCGGGGTTCATGGCGCCGCGTTAGTATCGGGCGCAACCATTGATCAACGCTTGGATCGACCCGAACACCTGCGCGCCGGATTTCGTCAAGGCCGCCGCCTTCGACGCCATAGTGCCGGACTCTCCGTGCACAAGCGCACCGGCGTGGCCCATGGAGACACCCTCTTTCGCCTCTCGCCCCGCTATCAGGGCCAACAGTGGTTTCTTGGCCCCCAGGCGAAGATAGGCCTCGGCACATTCCTCCTCCTCCGTGCCGCCGACTTCGCCGACCAGAACAATGTGCTTTGTGCGTTGGTCGGCGAAGAAGATTGGCAACATGTCGGCGAAACGAAAGCCCTTGATAGGGTCCCCGCCGACGCCGACCCAGATGCTCTGACCAAGGCCCTCACGCGCCAGCCGGTAGCCGACCTCATAAGACAGCGTCCCGCTTTTTGACATGATCCCGATCGAGCCGGGGTTCAGGCAGACGTCCGGCAGGAAACCGAGCTTGCACTCGCCAGGGACAGCCAGTCCGGGCGTGGAGGCGCCGACCCAGGTTGCGCCAGCGCGACGGACCGTGCGGCCAATTTTGATTGCGTCGTGCAATGGAACCCCTTCGGCCACGGTCACGATCAACTTGATGCCGGCGGCGAGGGCTTCCTGAACCGCCTCCCAGGTTCCTTCCGGCGGTGCCATGACGACGGAGGCAACCGCGCCGGTTGCCAGCACCGCGTCGGCACAAGTCGAAAAGACCGGCACTCCAGCGGCATCTTTCATGTCCGGGCGCGCCGAGGTGCCGCCAACGATGTTGGTGCCGTAGGCCCGCATCAACGCCGCGTGGCTGCGTCCCATGCGCCCGGTAATGCCTTGCACGATGACCGGCGTGGCACGCGACAGAGACCCGATCACGCCGCACCCACGATGGCATCAATCCGACCCAGCGCAATCTCGAGATCCTCGGTCACCAACATACCGGGTTGCGCCTCGGCTAAAATCCGTTGCGCCTCCGCCGCATTGCGCCCGACCAGGCGAGCGACGACTGGTACACGTAATCCTGGGGACGCCTGGATCGCTGACGCCAACAGTCCGGCGAACTCACCGAGATCAGTGATGCCGGCAAAGATGTTGACCAGAACGGCTTTCAACGAGGGACGAGACGTGATCCACTCCAGCACCCGGATCAAGCGAGCGGGACTGCCACGCATCTGGCCGGTGCGGATATCGCAGAAATTCAGGGGTCTTGCGCCGCGGGCCGTGAGTTCGTCGATCAGCATCATCGACAGTCCGGCGCCCGTCGTGACCAGCCCGATCTCGCCCTCTGGATCGAGTTCGACGTAATCGAATCCCTCGGCGATTTTACGGCATGCGTCGAGGTAGATCGAGGGCCTCGCCGCGATCATGGCCCTGGTCCGGGGCTGCCGATCGATTGCGTTCAGGTCAATGACCACCTTGGCATCGCCCGCGACGCAACCGGTTTCGGAAACAAACAACGGATTGATCTCGGCGAGTGCGAGTTCACGGTCGAGCAGCATGACCGCGAGCGCGTGACCGATCTTTGCTATTTCATGGCGCCACGGTTCGGGTTCATCGGCGATCAACTCGGCCAAAGCCTCGGTCACCGCGCCCGGATGCGGCGGACAAAGGCGGGTTTGCAGCGATCCCGCCTGCTCGATCTCGACGCCACCTTGAGCAGAGTAGATCACCAGCAGCCCATAGCTGGCCGCATCGACCATGACGGCCAAATAACGTTCATGGCCGGTTGCGGCGGCTTCGACCAGGCAAAGCTCGATAGTATGCCCTTTAAGCCGGCTGCCGATCATCCCGGCGACCGCGGCCTCGACCTGGGTTTGGCTCTCGCAGCGCACGATGCCGCCTGCCTTGCCTCGGCCGCCGATCGGCACTTGCGCCTTTACCATCCACGGACCCATGCCCGGCAGCTTCGGCACGACATCGGTCGCTACTGTGCCGTCGGGAACGGGAATGCCCTGTTCGGCGAACAGCGCCTTTCCGTCAGCCTCTATGAGCAGCACGTCAGAACGTCCCCAGGCCCATGATCCCATCAGCGACATCGAACTCGCCGACGATCTTCTTGCCGATCAGGTCGCGCAACGTTTCTGACGCACCGCCGCCGATCGAGCCATACCGCGCGCCGCGATAGAAGCGGGAGACCGGGTATTCGTCGGTAAAGCCGAAGCCGCCGTGCACCTGCACGGCCTCGGTTGTCACGCGCAACGACATTTCGTTGCAGAAGATCTTAGCGGACGCGGCCATGAAAGGATCGGGGAATGGGTTGGCCGTCAGGCAGGCGCGATACAGCAGGCCCCGCGCGGCCTCGATATCCTTGAACATGTCAGCGAGTTTCCAGCGAATGCCCTGGAAGTCGGCGATCGGCTTGTCAAACATGGTGCGCTCCCGCACGTAATTGACCGCCTCGTCGAACGCGCCCTCCGCCAGTCCCAGGGAAATCGACGGGTTGAGGCAACGCTGGGTGTTGAATGCGGTAAGAAGCTTGCGGAAGCCATCCTCTCGGATCACCAGGTTTTCCAGCGGCAGTTCGCAGTCGTTGAACTGGATCTCGTGCAGGTTCTCGCCACCCATCGTGTGATAGGTCCCGGTCACCTCGAATCCCTGGCGTGTCCGGCTCGAGCAGAACGCACCCGATCCCTTCCCGACCCGGCTTCCCGTCTACCCGCGTGAACACCACGAACATCCCAGCCTCCCGCGCTCGGCTGATCAGGGTCTTGGTGCCTTTCAGTATCACCCGGTCGCCGACGATCCGGGCGTTGGTGCGGTAGTTGGCGACATCGGTGCCGGCGTGCGGCTCCGTCATGCAGACCGCGAGAATACAGTCGCCGCTGACCACGGCGGCAGGATGCGCTCGCGGATCGAGGCCGGGGCATAGCGCGCGATCACGCGGGTCTGCACGCCTGCCTCACCCAGCACCGCCATCGCGGTAACGTAGTCGACCTTGGCGATCTCCTCCAGGATCAGTGCCGTGTCGAGAATTGGCAGTCCCAGGCCGCCGTATTCCTCCGGCACCGACATGCCCAGCACGCCGAGTTCGGCGAGCTTCTTCATGTTTTCCCAGGGGAATGTGCCGTCCATCCAGCGCATCGCGTTGGCCTTGAACTCGGTCTGCGCAAGCGAGCGCACCGAGGCGATCATCTCCCGCTGTTGGGAGTTGATCTGGAAGTCCATTTGCCGTCTCCTGGCGTTCCCTTAGCGGTCCTTGGCGATCCCCGGGGCGATCACCAGTGGCGATCCCCAGCGGCGATTCCCTGGGCTATCTCCAGTGGCGATCCCCTTGGGGCGGCAGTGTAGCCTTGGGCGCGGGATGCGCAAATTTGACGACGCGCCGGCTTGTGGCAATCGGCTATCGAAGCCGGCCGGCGGTTGTGCTACCCTCTACAATATGGATGCGGCATTACAGATACCCTCGGTCTTGACGGCGTCTGAGTTCCTTGCCTGGAACGCACCGCCCGGGCCGCCTTGGCAACTGGTGGATGGGGAGCCTCGCGCGATGGCTCCGGCGAGCCGGACGCATAATGTCATCCAGGGAGAGTTGGGTGGCCTTATTCGTAATCATCTCCTGGAGCGAGGCAGCCCCTGCACTCTGGTTCCCAATCCGGGCGTGGTCCCACGGGTGCGCTCGGAGAGTAATTACCGCGATTCCCGACCTTGCCGTTACCTGCGCGCCATATCAGGAGGAAGAGTACACCCTGACCGACCCCGTCCTGCTGATCGAGATCCTGTCGCCGAGCAACCAGGCTGAAACCTGGACCAATGTCTGGGCCTACACGACGATCCCGTCGGTCCGGGAAATCCTGATCATCCATAGCACCGCCATCCGGGCGGAAATGCTGCGCCGTGACCAGGCGGGCAACTGGCCGGAGCGGACGCTGACGATCGACGATGGGCCACTGGAACTGCAGAGCATCGGGTTAAGCACCGAATTGCGTTCGGTCTATCGGGGCACAAGGCTGGCCCACCGATGATGTGAACGGGAGGCGGTCGCCCCCGCGTCCCTGGAGCGTTTTCAGGCTGACCGGAAAGGTCAGCACGCTCTACTTGGTTGTTTTGCAAGCAACTTTATCAGCCGGCTGTTCCAGTCAGGCTGATATTGTTCTAACCCGCCTCGATGCGGATCAGCGTCGGCTCTTCCATCACCGTCGGCAGTGCGCCGATCCGGTCCAGGGCCGCGCGCATGGCGCTTTCCTTGGTCTCATGCGTCACCAGCACCACCGGCACCGCCTCGCCCGGGCTGCGGCCACGCTGCAGCATCGATTCCAACGACACGCCCATGTCGCGCAGGATCGCGGTGACGTCCGCGATCACGCCGGGCCGGTCCACCACCATCAGGCGCAGGTAATAGGCGCCGACATGGCTGCTCATGGGCACCGACGGCGCGGTGGACAGGGCCGACCCCGCGGCGCCCCAGACCGGCGTCATCCGGTTGCGGGCGATGTCGATCAGGTCGGCGACGACGGCCGACGCGGTTGGCCCCGCCCCTGCCCCGCGACCTTCCAGCATCACCCGGCCGACGAAATCGCCCTCCGCCACGACCGCGTTGAACACCCCATCCACCCTGGCGATCGGGGCGGTCTGCGGCACCATGCAGGGATGCACGCGGGTTTCGATTCCGGCGTCGGTCTGGCGGGCAATGCCCAGCAGCTTGATGCGGTAGCCAAGTTCGGTGGCGAAAGCGATATCGACGGCCGAAATGCGCCGGATACCCTCGATATGCACCTGATCGAACGCCACCGGACGGCCGAATGCCAGCGCCGCCAGGATCGCCAGCTTGTGGGCCGCGTCAATGCCATCGATGTCGAAGCTGGGATCAGCCTCGGCGTAGCCCAGCTTCTGCGCGTCGGCCAGGACCTCGGCGAACTCGCGGCCGCGCTCGCGCATCTGCGTCAGGATATAGTTGCAGGTCCCGTTCAGGATGCCGGCGACGGCGCTGATGCGGTTGCCGGACAACCCCTCCCGCAACGCCTTGATCACCGGGATGCCGCCGGCCACCGCGGCTTCGAACGCCAGGGCCACGCCGCGTTCCTCGGCGGCGCCGGCAAGGGCCGCGCCATGCACTGCCAGCAGCGCCTTGTTCGCGGTCACCAGCGGCTTGCCGGCCGCGATCGCCGCCTCGGCCAGTGCCCGCGCCGGCCCTTCCGATCCGCCGATCAACTCCACGACCACGTCGACACCGGGATCAGCGGCCAGCGCCACCGGGTCCTCATACCAATGCAGTCCGGAGACCGGGAAACCCCGATCCTTCGATCGGTCCCGGGCCGAAACCGCGGTCACCGCGATCGGCCGCCCCGCTCGGGCAGTCACGATGTCGGCATTGTCGCGCAGCATCTTCAGCACGCCGCCGCCGACGGTTCCCGAGCCCGGCGAGAGCGACAGACAGCGGACGGGTCATGGCGCGCCCGCCTCGGACAGCACCGGTTCGGCGACGTTGGACCCCGCCTGCATGAAGCCGCGGATATTGCGGATGGCCTGGCGCAGACGGTGGGTGTTCTCCACCAGGGCGATGCGGACATAGCCCTCGCCGTGCTCGCCGAAGCCCAGGCCCGGCGCGACCGCGACCTTCGCCCGCTCCAGCAGCAGCTTGGAAAACTCCACGCTGCCCAGCGAGGCGTATCGCGGCGGGATCGGCGCCCAGGCGAACATCGAGCCTTCCGGGCTGGGCATGTCCCAGCCGGCCGAGACCAGCCCCTTGATCAGCACGTCGCGGCGTTCGCGGTACAGGGTGCGCATCTGCTCGACGCAATCCTGCGGGCCGGTCAGCGCCGCGGCCGCGGCCACCTGGATCGGCGTGAACGCGCCGTAGTCCAGATACGACTTCATCCGCGTCAGCGCGTTGATCAGCCGCGGATTGCCGGCCGCGAAGCCCATCCGCCAGCCGGGCATGGAGTAGGTCTTCGACAGGCTGGTGAACTCGACCGCGATGTCCTTCGCCCCCGGCACCTGCAGGATCGACGGCGGCACCTTGTCGCCGAAATAGATCTCGGCGTAGGCCAGGTCGGACATCACCCAGATCTCGTGCCGGCGGGCGAACGCGACGATCTCCTTGTAGAAATCCAGGTCCGCCAGATAGGCGGTCGGATTCGACGGAAAGTTGACGATCAGCGCGGTCGGCTTCGGGCACCGAGTGCCGCACCGCGCGATCCAGCGCGCGCAGCATGTCCTCATCCGGCGTGGCCGGGATGCTGCGCACCGCGGCGCCGGCGATGATGAAGCCGAACTGGTGGATCGGATAGGACGGGTTCGGCACCAGGATGGTGTCGCCCGGACTGGTGATGGCCGAGGCCAGGTTGGCCAGCCCCTCCTTGGAACCCAGCGTGGCGACGACCTCGGTTTCCGGATTCAGCCCGACGTCGAAGCGGCGCTCGTAATAGGCCGCCAGCGCCCGCCGCAGCCCGGGAATGCCCTTGCTGACGGAATAGCGGTGCGACCGCGGGTCCTGCACCGTCTCGATCAGCTTGGCGACGATATGCGGCGGCGTCGGGCTGTCGGGATTGCCCATGCCGAGGTCGATGATGTCCTCCCCGGCGCCCCGAGCCTTCGCCTTGGCCGTGTTCACTTCGGCGAAGACGTAGGGCGGAAGACGGCGGATGCGATGAAACTCGCCGGAGGAATCGGAACTCATGACAGGCCTTTCGGGGTTCAGGAACGTATTATTGTAGCAAGTGCAGCGACGCGCCGCGACCGGAAGCTTCCGCGCTGACGCGGATCGCGTTGCCGGGCACGCCCGCCGCCTTCAGCGCATCGACGATCGACTGGGCGCGCGACAAGCCGAGGTTCAGCGCCGCCGACTGGGCATCGGGATCGCTGGAGGTGGAATCGCCATAGCCGGTGACGGCGATGGTGCCGTTGCCGCGCTTGGCGGCGAACGCCTTCACCTCATCCGCGGCGGGCGCGCGACAGGTTGGACGCGCCCTCCAGGAACACGATCGTCGCGGACGGACCCGCGCGGTGCTGGCATCGGCGCGCGGCATTGCGCGCGGGCGCCGGCGGCGGCGCCGGCCGCGTCGGCCGCGCCGGCGGGTCCGGCAAGGCAGCGCGGGCTGCGCCGGCGGCTGCGGCGCCGGCGGCCGGAGGAGCGACCGGCGGAGCTGCTGGCGGCGGCGGGCGTCGCAGCTGACGGCGGGGCGGGCGGCGTCGAGCGGCGCGCTCTGCACCGGCTTGCGTGGTGCGCGGACGGCGGGTGCCGCGGGTGGCGGGCGGCGCGGTGACCGCCGGCATCGACGCGCTGGCGACGGCGTGCCGGCGAGCGCCGGGCGCGCGCTGCCGGTGCCTTGGGCGTGGGCGGCGGCGGCGGCGGCGCGGTGCCCACACCGAACAGGATCGGGCGAGGCGGTGGGCGAGGATGGATCGGCCAGCGGCGCGCGACTGCGCCGCGTGCTGCGCATTGGTCCGGTCGGCCACCAGCGAATCGGTCAGCTTCTTCAGCGCGTCCGCATCCGGCGCGGCCGGCTTTGGCGGGACCGTGGCGATGTTCGGATATGGCTGGTCGGCGCCCGGCGGCGGCCGGGCGCTGCTCGGCGATCTTTCCGCCCTCCTGCCGGTGCCACCAGTTCACCGGGTTCATCGACGATAGCGTCGAACAGCCGGCCAGAAGCCAGCAGGTCGCCGCCACCAGGGCATGGCAGAGCCCCGAGTCCCGGCTTGCCCTGGTTTTTTCGCACGCCTAGCTTGCGCGCCTCTTTCGCTGACCACCATATGCTGGTTCCGCTCTCCGCTACCGGCGGCCTGTGTAGCCGCTGGTGTCGCCGACGCAAAGGATGTCTCGATGGCTTCAAACGATAAGACCACGGGAACGCCCAGCCCGCGGCCCCAGGCACCGACCGCCCAATCGCATCCGGACACGGCGGGTTCAAGATGCCGGATCCCTCGGTGATGGGCCGCTCGATGGCCGATATCGCCGAACGTTCGCAGCGTCTGGTGGGCGAGTGGCTGAAGCGCCAGTCGCAGGAGGATCACGCGGCTGATCCGCTGAATATCGGCCGCGCCTTCATGGAGATGACCGCGCGGCTGATGGCCAACCCAGCCCGGCTGATGCAGGCGCAGCTCGGTTTTTGGCAGGACTACGTGACGCTGTGGCAGAACACCACGCGCCGGATCATGGGGATGGAGACCGAACCGGTGATCGATCCCGGCATCCGGCGACCGGCGGTTCAAGGACAGCGCCTGGAAAGAGAACGAGGTCTTCGACTTCATCAAGCAGTCCTACCTGCTGTCGGCGCGCTTCGTGCAGGACGTCGTCACCCATGTGGACGGGCTGGACGACAAGACGGCGCAGAAGGTCGATTTCTACTCGCGTCAGTTCATCGATGCGATGAGCCCGTCCAACTTCCTGATGACCAATCCGGAAGTGCTGCGCAAAACCGCTGAAACCGGCGGCGAGAACCTGCTGAAGGGCCTCAACAACCTGCTGGGCGACCTGGAGCGCGGCAAGGGCAAGCTGCGCATCAAGATGACCGATACCGATGCCTTCAAGGTCGGCGAGAACATCGGCGTCTCGCCCGGCAAGGTCGTGTTCCAGAACGAGCCTGATGCAACTGATCCAGTATACGCCGGCGACCGAGAAGGTGCTGAAGCGTCCGCTGCTGATCGGGCCGCCCTGGATCAACAAGTTCTACATTCTCGACCTGCGGCCGCGGAATAGTTTCGTCCGCTGGGCGGTGTCGCAGGGGCACACGGTCTTCGTCATTTCCTGGGTCAATCCGGACGAGAACCTGGCGGAGAAAGGTTTCGACGACTACATGAAGGATGGCTACCTCGCCGCGCTGGATGCGATCGAGGCGGCCACCGGGGAGCGTGAGGTCAACGCCATCGGCTATTGCCTGGGCGGCACGCTGCTGGCCTCGACGCTTGGCCTACATGGCCGCGAAGGGCGACGACCGGATCAAGACCGCGACGTTCTTCGTCACGATGATGGACTTCCAGGAAGCCGGCGAACTTGGTGTGTTCATCGACGAGGAACAGCTGCAGGCGCTGGAAGACAAGATGAACAAGCGCGGCTATCTCGAAGGCAGCGAGATGGCCACGACGTTCAACATGCTGCGGGCCAACGACCTGATCTGGTCGTTCGTGGTGAACAACTACCTGATGGGCAATGATCCGTTCCCATTCGACCTGCTGTATTGGAATGCCGACTCCACCCGGATGCCGGCACGGATGCACAGCTTCTACCTGCGCAAGATGTATCAGGAGAACCTGCTGGCGAAGCCGGACGGGATCGAGTTGGACGGCGTGCCGATCGACCTGGGGAAGATCAAGACGCCGGCTTATTTCCTTTCGACGCGGGAAGATCATATCGCGCCGTGGAAATCGACCTATCGCGGCACGCAGCTGCTGGGCGGACCGAAGCGGTTCGTGCTGGCCGCATCGGGGCACATCGCCGGCGTGGTCAATCCGCCCGAGGGCGGCAAGTATGGCCACTGGATCAGCACCGAGCTTCCGGCCGACCCGGAAGCCTGGTTCCAGGGCGCCACCGAAATGGCGGGTTCCTGGTGGCCCGACTGGCAGCGCTGGATCCTTGCGTCAGGCAAGGCTCAGGTCGCCGCCCGGCAACCGGGCGATCGGAAGCTGACGCCGATCGAGGATGCACCCGGAAGCTATGTGAAGGTCCGGTTGACGTAGACCTTGACCCGCGGCCCCAGCGCTCATCGCATGCGCGACGGACCATCCCAGGGGCAGGACGTCAGGATTTCTTGGTCCGCGCTCGCGCCTTCCGTTTTGGAGCGGGCGTCGTCCTGACCTCACCCTGGTCAGCTAGCCGGTCGGGAAACTCGCCCAGGTTTTCTTGAATCTCGGCTTCTTCGATACCGGTTTCCCTCGGGGAGCCGGGGTTGTTCTGCGGGTTCGGCAACAACCCGCTGCCGGCGCTTTCCTCCATGCCCACCAACTCGCGGGCCCGTTCCCAATACTCGACGTCCCGGCCATGCGGTTTCCCATCGGCTTCCCACATCAAGTAGGCACGCTCCCGCACGCGGTGCTCCCGTTCGGGGTCCGCGGCCAGGGGATTATGGGTTTTTGGAAGATCCGGTTTACGTGCCATGCAGCCTCTCGGTGTCGATCAAGCGCGTTCTTAACGAAACCATCCTAGCATCCGTTGCATCGCCCCATGCGACGCTCGTATCGTTGATCACGCGATTGGGAGGTTAGCCGCGATACTCAGGCGTGACCTGCAACAGCGGAAAAGCGCTGTGTGCGTGCGGTTGCGTGACCTGCGGCGCATTGCGGAACAGGATGCCTGGATGAAGCTCGTTCAGGCCGCGCATGCCGGCGAGCGCCATCGCGACGCCGAATTCGTGCTCCAGCAGTTCCAGCATCTTGTGCACCCCGGCATCACCATCCGCTGCCAGGGCGTAGCAGTACATCCGGCCCATCGCGACCGCGTCGGCGCCGAGCGCAATGGCCTTCACGATGTCGGTTCCGCGGCAGATGCTGCCGTCCACGATCACCCTGGCGCGTCCGCGAACCGCCGCCATGACCTCCGGCAGCACGTCCATTGAACCTCGGCCATGATCGAGTTGACGGCCACCGTGATTGGAAACGTAGATGCCGTCCACGCCGTGCTCGCAGCACAACGCGGCGTCCTCGGCTGTTGCGATGCCTTTCAGAATCAGCGGAATGCTGTGCTTGTCCTTGAAGTGCTTGACGTTGTCCCAGGTGAAGCCGGCCTGATAGCTCTGGCCGGTGGCCACCGCGCGCCAGGGTTTCACGAAACGGCCGGCGATGTCGCGCTCCCGGCGCGAATAGGCGGCGGTGTCGACGGTGATGGCGAAGGCGTCGTAATTGGCGTCCACGGCGCGCTTCACGACATCGTCCACCCAGGCGTTGTCGCCCCTGACATAAAGCTGGAAAATCTTCGGGCCGGCCGCTGCCGCCGCGGCTTCCTCCAGGCCAGGATGGGTCACCGAACTCACCATGATCGGCACGCCGAACGCCGAGGCCGCTCGCCCCGCTGTCGCCGCGCCGCCGGTGTCAAAAGACTCCAGGGAACCCACGGGTGCGAGGATCACCGGCATCCTCAGCTTGCGGCCGAACAGGGTCGTGCTGAGATCGACCTTCGACACATCAACGCAGACCCGCGGGCGCAACGCCAGCGAGTCGATGGCGAGGCGATTGCGCCTCAGCGTGGTCTCGGTTTCGGTCGCGCCAACCAGATAGCCCCAGATGTGGTCGGACAACTTGGCACGTGCGGCCGGAATGAACTCATGCAGGCACTGGAAGTCGCCAGTTGGTTCAAAAAGATGCTTGGCTTCTGCCTGGTCCATGAATTCCCCCTCGCGGCATTTCGTCCGACATCAGGCCTCCACGCGGCGGTTCGTGCAAGGGTCGATCAAGCGGGGAGCATTGCTTTAGGTGCATCGCGCCCACGCGCCGGCCGCGTCTCCGGCATCCCAATCCAGAGCAAGGCGGTCGCGGCGGCACCCACGCCGGCCAGGAACAGGAAGGTGGCTGGGGCGCCGAAACGGTCCGCGGTCCACCCCGCGATGCCGGTGCTGAACGTCGCCCCCAAGCCGGCGGCGAGTCCCGAGCGCGCCGATCGCGAGGTTCAGATAGCCGGTTTGCTTGGTCAGGTCGGCCGCGATCAGCGGCAGCATCAAGCCGAACACCGCCGCGCTGATGCCATCCAAAGCCTGCAGCGCGGCCAAGGATACGGCCCCTGGGGACAGGGCCAGCAGAAGGCCGCGGACCGGCACCGCGGCAAAGCCCACGATCAGCACGGGGCGGCGGCCGATCCGTTGCGCGAGCGTCCCGGCCCAAGGCGCCAGCGACGCGGTGATGACCTGCGGCACAATGATGGTTGCGGACACCAGAAAGCCGGGTACGTCGCCACGACGTGCCAAGTCATTCAGCGCCAGAGGCAGCAGTGCGGCGTTCGCAAGTTGGAACAGCAGCACGGAAACCGCGAAGACGTGCAGCGCGGGTTCGGCGAAAATCCGCCACGGCCAGTGCTCCCGCTCCTTTCGATGTTTCAGTGCCGCGTGGTCCTCGGTGACCTGCTCCGATGGCGGGATTACGAACAGCGCTGCGACGGCCGGCACGACCAGCGCGGCGGTCACCAGGAAAACCGAACGCTGGGAGACGTAAGAGGCGGCGGCGCCGAGCAAGGCGGCGGACGCGGCGTTGCCCAAGGCGGCGTATCTTGTATTCAGGCCGAGGCGCTGCCCAAAACCGTCGTGCCCGCACATCGACAGCGTCAAGGCAGCGATTGCCGGGGTCATGACGCAACTGGCGAGCGCGTGTCCGGCCTCGGCACCCCATACAACAGGCAGCGACGGCGACAGACACAGCGCTACGGCGGACAGGCCCATGACGAGCAAGGCTCCCAGGGCGGCGTATCGCTTTGCATGCACATGATCGACCAGCATGCCGCCCGGCAACTGACCCAGCAGCGCCGCCAGAGTACCGACGGACAAGGCAAGGCCGAGAGAGGTGGCGGTCCATCCTTGCTGCGTGAGCCAGACAGCTATGAAAGGGCCAAATCCGGCCTGGACCGCGGCGGTGAAGAAGTTGAGGCCGTTCAGGGCCAGGCGGCTTCGCATGTGTCAACTACCGATAGGAAGCCCGGGACGCTGTCCAACCCCAAGCAGGGAGTTGGGCGCCCCTGGGCGAGGCGGAGGAGCAGGCCCTCGATCGCGTGCTCGCTCGCCCCTTCCTTACGCTGTCACCGCGTGCAGACGGCGAACCGGTTGGACAAGCTCTTCGTAGACGTTCACATAGTCTTCGGCCATTCGGCGCGCGGTGAACCGCCGGTCAAACGTGGCGCGAACACGAGCGCGGTCGAGCGAATGGACCTTGCCGACGGCGGCGACGGCTTCGTCGATGTTGTTGACGATAAAACCAGTGACGCCATCGTCCATCACCTCGGGCACGGACCCACTGTTGAAAGCAACCACAGGGGTTCCACACGCCATCGCCTCGATCATCACCAAACCGAACGGCTCCGGCCAGTCGATCGGGAACAACAGGGTGTGCGCGCCGGACAGGAAGGCAGGCTTCTGCGTGTCATTGATCTCGCCGATAAATTCGACGTCCGCGTTGCCCTGGATCAGCGGCTTGATGTGACTATCGTAGTAGTCTTTGTCGGCATTATCGACCTTGGCGGCGATCTTCAGCTTTATTCCTGCCTTGCCGGCGATCCTGATGGCGCGGTCTACGCCTTTTTCCGGGGAGATGCGGCCGAGGAACGCGGCATACTCCTGCTTGACGGGTTGCGGCGTCAGCAGGTTGGCCGGCATGCCGTGCAGCACTGTCCGCACCCAGTTCAGATGCGGGATTGGACGCCGCTGGCTGTTGGAGATTGAGACAAACGGCGCCTCGGCATAGGTGAGATAGGTATCGAAGAACTCCTGTATGTCCAGACGGCCGTGGATCGTCGTCAGGAACGGCACATTTTGCCGAGTGAACAGGGACAGCGGGAAATAGTCGATGTGGAAGTGCAGGACATCGAATTCGTCCTTGCGGCGATAAATTGCCTCGACCATGCGATAGTAGATAGCGACCCAATCCTTAACGCTTGGATCGAGACGCAGGGCCTGCTCGCGCACTGGCGCCAATGTGGCGGACGTAACGGAATCACCGCTGGCGAATAGAGTGACGTCATGTCCCATCGCCACCAATTCCTCGGTCAACGAATAGACCACGCGCTCGGTACCGCCGTACAGCTTTGGCGGCACCGCCTCGAACAGAGGCGATACTTGAGCAATACGCATGAGTTATTACCCCGGATAGACTATGGGTTTAGTTACAGAAGGCGGCTTTCTTCTTGTGGGGAGCTCACACATACTTGTGGTTGACTTCACGTTCCAGAAGCGCCTATCAATTGTAGGTTATAGAATTTGAATGTGGCGAAAAGTCGGCGTGTTCGCCGTAATGTTGGGGCACCTTCTCCAACAGCGGACACAAAGAAGCCATGTGGGCTCGCTAAAGCGTCCGCGTCCTTATCTCGGTTGGAGTTCCACTTCGTCATGCGGCACATGGTTGGGACCGCGGTCCCTAACGCCGAAACCCTTGCGGCCTTGCGCGGCCGGCCGCTGGCCTTCCTGCTGTCATACATGCGCCGCCATCAAGCCGGGCACGTGATCGTGCTGCTGTCAGTCCTCGTTGCGGTAACATGCAGCGTATCGACCCAATACGGCATGAAATACCTGATCGATATCGTGGCCACCGGACGCGACGCCGCAGGCAACAAGGTGTGGGGCGCGTTCGCCCTGCTGTGCGGATTGGTCGCGGCGGACAATCTTTCCTGGCGGGTCGGTGGCTACGTGGCGCACCGGACGTTCGTCGCGGTCACTGGCAACATCCGCGCGGACATGTTCCGCCATCTCGCCGGCCATGCGCCGACCTACTTCGCCGAGCGCCTGCCAGGAGCGCTCGCAAGCCGCATCACCTCCACCGCCAACGCGGTGTTTACGATTGAGAATACGGGGGCATGGAACGTGCTGCCTCCGGCGGTGGCACTGGTCCTGTCGATCGCATTCATCGGGTCAGTCAATGTCGCGCTCGCGGCGGCGTTAACGGGAATTGCTCTTCTGCTGGGCGCAATCGTGTTCCAGATGGCCAGGAAAGGCACCCGGCGGCATCGCGATTATGCCACCAAGGCGGCCGCGGTCGATGGGGAACTCGTCGATATCATCGGCAACTTCAATGTCGTCCGCGCCTTTGGTGCCACGTTCAGGGAGCAGCGGCGCTTCGGCGACCGGATGGAGACCGAGATGGCTTCCCGCCGCCGCAGCCTGTACTACCTGGAGCACATAAGGCTGCTGCATGCGGTCCTGACCGCCATCATGACCGCGGGCGTGGTCGCCTGGGGCATCATTCTCTGGCAGAACGGCCAGGCCAAGGTCGGCGATCTGGTGCTGATCACCTCGCTGGCGTTTGGCATCCTGCACGGCAGCCGCGATCTTGCTGTCGCACTGGTCGATCTGACGCAGCACGTCGCCCGCCTGGATGAGGCAATCTCCGCGTTATTGACGCCGCACGAACTGAAAGACCGGGTGAATGCGCGACGGCTCCCCGCCGGTCCCGGCGAGGTCGCGTTCGAACAGGTGCGGTTCGCCTACCCCGGCCGGCCCGCCGTTCTTACGGACTTTGATCTGGTGATCGCTCCGGGTGAGCGCGTTGGTCTGGTGGGCTTTTCGGGCGCCGGCAAGTCAACCGTGCTGGCATTGCTGCAACGCTTCTACGACGTCAGCGGCGGACGAATCTCCATCGATGGACACGACATCCGCGAGGTCACTCAGGAAAGTCTTCGAGACGTCATGGCGGTGGTGCCGCAGGATATCTCGCTGTTTCACCGGTCGGTGCTGGAAAACATCCGCTACGCTCGGCCGGACGCCAGCGAGGAGGACGTGCTGGCCGCGGCGGAGATGGCGCACTGCCGGGAATTCATCGAGGCTATGCCGGACGGGTTTGACACCATGGTCGGCGACCGCGGCGTGAAACTGTCCGGCGGCCAGCGTCAACGGCTGGCGATTGCGCGCGCCCTGCTGAAAAATGCGCCGATCCTGTTGCTGGATGAGGCTACCAGCGCACTGGATACCGAATCCGAACAGGCCATCCAGCACGCGCTTGACCGGCTGATGACCGGCCGCACGGTAATCGCAATCGCCCATCGGCTTTCCACGTTACATAACTTCGATCGCATCATCGTTATGGACAAGGGCCGGATCGTTGATGACGGCTCGCCTACCACGCTGGCCGCTCGTCCCGGTCCATACCGGGAGTTGCTGCGCAAACAGCGGATGGATCCGATTTCGGCAGCGGCGGCTTAACCGGGACAGCGAATTGCCCCGACGACGGTCGGACGCCCGCGATCCATTACAGACGCGCCAACAGTGCCAGCGGTGACCTGAACCCACCGGTACGCGAACCGGTGTCGCCATAGGGCGCCCGGCTTGCCGAAGCCGCGTCCTGTATGTCGGTTGAAATGGCGCCATAGCCGTTCACGGCGAAGTCGAGCCTCACTCCAGCGGCGTTGAACCCCCGGGGCGTGTTCCTGTGGCGGACCGGAACGGTTACCCGTAAGCTAGGCTTACAAGCGCGGAGCACGGTCTGCTTCGTCACCCAGGAGACCAGTCTGCCCATGTCTCGGCTCGTCGTTGTTTCAAATCGAGTCGCGCCGATACAGGAAGGGGAGGCAACCGCGGGCGGGCTGGCGGCTGGCGTGCTGGACGCATTGAAGCAGAAAGGCGGGCTGTGGTTTGGCTGGAGCGGTGACATCGGCGCGTCCAGTGAAGTGAGGCCAGAACGCGCGGTCGGTCCCATCTCCCTGTTCACCATTGACCTGTCGCGACAGGATTACGACGAGTATTACCGCGGTTTTGCGAACGAGACGCTCTGGCCGGTGCTGCACTATCAGATCGGCCTGGGGCATTTCGAATGGCCGGAATTCGCGGGCTACCGACGGGTGAATGATCTTTTTGCCGCCGCTCTGACCCCGCTCGTTCGACCGGACGACCTGATCTGGGTGCATGACTATCACCTGCTGTGCCTCGCACAGGCACTGCGCGCCCATGGGCTTGGCAACAGGATCGGGCTGTTCCTGCATACCCCGTTTCCGGCACCGGGTGTGTTCATGACCATCCCGGCGCACGCCGATCTTATCCAATCCATGTGCGCCTACGACCTGCTCGGTTTTCAGACCGAGATCGATCGCATGGCGTTTATCGACTACGTGGTGCGCAATGCCGGCGGCGTCCCGCTGGAGGCGGGCGGGGCAAGCGACACCGCCGTCTCAGTGTATGGGCGCATTGTGCGCACCGGCGTTTATCCGATCGGCGTCAATGTCGATGAGGTGCGGACGCAGGCCGAGACCCCGGTCAACCGCCGCCAGGCGACGCGAATGAGGGCCAACCTGCTGGAGCGTCTGATCCTCAGCGTCGACCGGCTGGACTACTCTAAGGGGCTGCGCCAGCGGTTTGGCGCCTTTGAGCGCTTTCTGGCGGAATTTCCGGCACAGCACGGGCTGGTCACCTTCATGCAGATCGCGCCGCCCTCGCGTTCCGACATCGAAGCCTACCAGCGCATCCGGCGCGAACTGGAGGGCGAAGCCGGGCGGATCAACGGCCGCTTCGCCGAGGTTGATTGGGTCCCGTTGCGCTACCTGAACCGCAGCTTTACCCGCAACGTGCTGATGCCGCTCTATGCCGAGGCTCAGGCTTGCCTCGTCACCCCGTTGCGGGACGGGATGAACCTCGTTGCCAAGGAATATGTCGCGGCCCAGGACCCCGAGGATCCCGGGGTGCTGATCCTGTCCGAATTCGCCGGCGCCGCGCGGGAGCTGGATGCGGCGCTGCTGGTCAACCCGTATGACGAAGCGGGAATGGCTCAGGCGATGGACCGTGCGTTGGCGATGCCGCTCCAGGAGCGGCAGGAACGGCATCGGTCGATGATGAAGGTGATGCGGACGAACAGCCTGGAGCGATGGCGCGACCGGTTCGAAGCGGATTTGCGCGATGCCGGCAATGGCGAGCTACAGTAGATCCAGGCCCATCTTCTTTTTGGGAGGCCTGTGCACCGCGTCAATCGCCGCCAGATCCTCTTGCGACAACACTATGCCGCCGGCGCCTGCGTTCTCCCGGACATGCGCGGGGTCCGCCGCCTTGGGGATCGAGATTACATTCCCTGACCGCAGTCCCCAGGCGATCGCAACCTGAGCCGCGGTCACGCCGTGGCGCTGCGCCACCGCCTGCAAAGCTGAAGAACCAAGCAGTTTCCGGACGTTGTGACCGAGCGGGGAATAGGCCATGACCGGAATTCGGTGAGTGGCGCACCAGGGCAGCAGGTCGAACTCGATACCCCGGCTGTCCGGATGATACAGTACCTGATTTGCCGCACAGCCCGCGCCGCCCGGCACACCGAGCAGTTCATCCATGTCGGCGGTGTCCAGGTTGGACACACCCCAATAGCGGATCTTGCCGGCTTTCTTCAGAGCCTCGAACGCCGCCACCGTTTCCGCCAAGGGGTGACCGCCGCGCCAGTGCAGCAGGTACAGGTCAATCCGGTCGGTGCCCAGCCGCTTGAGGCTCCGGTCGCATGCAGCCGGAACGCCGGACCGCGATGCATTCTGCGGCAGCACCTTGCTGACGATGAACACCTTGTCACGGATACCTGTCACCGCTTTCGCGACGACCTGCTCCGCCCCACCGCTGGCGTACATTTCGGCCGTGTCGATCAGGGTCATTCCCAGATCGACACCTAGTCGCAAAGCAGCCTCCTCCTTGCCGGCATCGTTGCGCCGCTCACCCATGTACCATGTCCCCTGTCCAAGGGCTGGAACCTGTTCGCCGCCAGGCAGGGTAACCATCTTCATCGGCCCGCCAGTCCTTCCGCCACGCGCATTACCCGCAGGAAGTTAGCGCCCCAAAGCTTTTCAAGGGCACCCCGGTCATATCCGCGCCGCACGAGTTCAAACGTGATGTTCGGACTCTGGCTGGCGTCGTGCCAGTCCGAGAACCCGCCACCGCCGTCGAAATCAGATGAAATACCGACATGATCAATACCGATCCGCTTGACCGCGTAGTCGACGTGGTCGGCGAAGTCGGCGACTGTCACCTCCTCCGGCTTGGCGTTGGGTTTCAAAAAAGCTGAAACGGCGGTGATCTGGATGACCCCTCTCACGTCCCGGATCACGTCGAGTTGCCAGTCCGTCATATTGCGGGAGTGATCGCACAGCGCACTGACACAGGAATGCGTTGAGACGATTGGTGACCGCGAAATCTCCGCCGCCTGCACCATGGTGTCGCGGGAGGTATGGGCGACATCGACCAGCATCCCGACCTTGTTCATTCTTGCCACGACCGCGCGGCCGAACGTGGACAGACCACCGTGCTCACTCTCCCTGTCGCCAAGGTCTCGCCGAGGGTTGCAAGAATCCGCCACCGCGTTATGGCCGTTATGGGTCAGCGTCATGTAGACGGCCCCGCGCCGGCGGAATTCGACGATACTGTCCAGGTCCGCGCCCACCGCGAAGCCGTTCTCGACGCACGGCACGATCGCGAGGGCCCCGTCCCGCTTGGCAGCGACGATCGCGTCGGCCTGGTTTGCGATCCGCATGGCGATGGAGGACGGGGAATGGCGCATCGCGCCGATCTGGTCCAGCATGGCGATGGCGCGCGCATAAGCGGCGTTCTCGGAGGCAGGGGTGCGGGCGGCCTGCGGCACATAGGCCACAAAACAAGCCGCACTCAGTCCGCCGCGAATCATCTTTGGCAAATCCACGCGCCTGGCGCCATCTTCGAACGGATCGGGACCGGTGGGCCAGGGAATATCGATGTGGGTATCCAGCGTTACAATGCTTCGGTGGATCGAAAGCGCGTCAGGGTGCAGTGCGTCGTTCATACCGACACGCTTACAGATATCGACCCAACACGGAAGAGGTTACAGCGAAAAATGAGGACGCTCGCCAGGTGGGGCAGCTTCCTGGGGCTGGCGACAGCGGCGCTGCCGACGGCTGGGCGGGCGGCGATGCAGGAGCAGATCGGCGGTTGGACCCTAACCTGTCGGGGCGAAACGCGGATTTCCGAGCCTTGCCTGATGCGCCTGACTACGCGAATTCTCGATAAGGCGGGCCTTACCGCCGACCTGGAGGTGCAGGCTCGGGGCACCACGCTGGTGCCGGTCCTCTCGCTGCGCGGCGCGTCACCCGACATGCTGATGACCGCCGCATTAGCCGCAAAGACCGATGCATCCATCAAGTTCCCTGGCCACGCGGCGGAGAACCTTGACTGCGCGGCCACGAAAGCAGGTTATTTCTGCGTTCCGGACGAGCCCGCCGGGCGCAGGCTGGCCGCGTCACTGCCCGCGGCCCGGGCCGCCACCGTGCGGGTAGCGGTAACGGTTTCCGGCATGGGACCACTGCACCCGCAGGAAAAGTCTTTGGACCTTTCCGGTACTTCAGCCGCATTGGCTCGGCTGCGCACGGTTGGGCCGTCGCAGATCCCTGGCCCGATCACGATGTTGGCCTCGCAGTCACCGGCCGGACTACTGAGCATGGCGGACAAGGCGTTCAAAGCCGCGGGATATCCAAATGGCGCCGCTCAACTTCAGGCGCTGATGGCGAAGTATATGAAACAGCAGCCCTGAGCGCCGTGATGATGTCTGAGTTGTTTCCGGAACCGTCGACTGACCTTGCTCTCGATCCGGGAGCGGTTCGGCTTGGCGGCTATGCCTTGAAGCTGGACCGGAAGCTGCTTTCCGCGATCGAGATGGTAGCGGCCGAGGCACCTTTCCGCAGGATGGTGACACCGGGTGGCTTCATCATGTCGGTCGCGATGACCAACTGCGGAGCGGCCGGTTGGATCACCGACCGGAGCGGCTATCGATACGGCGGCATTGATCCTGAGACACAACGGAACTGGCCGGGCATGCCCGCGGTATTTGAAGACGTCGCGCGGCGAGCGGCGGATGCAGCCGGCTTCGCGGGCTTCACGCCTGACGCATGCCTGGTCAACCGCTACGAGCCCGGCACGCGGCTCACGCTGCATCAGGACAAGAACGAGCGCGACTTCTCCGCCCCGATCGTGTCTGTTTCTCTTGGTCTGCCGGCCGTTTTTCTGTGGGGCGGGCTGACGCGTTCACAGCGGCCCCGGCGTGTCCGCCTGGTGCACGGCGATGTCGTGGTCTGGGGCGGACCGGCACGCATGACCTTCCACGGCGTTGACACGCTGCGGGACGGCGAGCACGAACTGACCGGCGCCGTCCGTTACAACCTGACGTTCCGAAAGGCGCGCTAAAGCCCTCCGCACAATGCGACGAACTTCTGAGGCAGGACGCTAGATCACGCCGTCCTCAGCCAGACGCTGCACATCGCTCTGTGTCATTCCCAGCAGGTTGGTCAGCAACCATTCATTGTCCTCGCCGTAGCCGGGAGCACCTCGGTTGATCGGGCCGCCGATGTAGGCCGGGGTGCGTGATAGTTTCATCGGCAACTCATACACCGGCCAGGTGCCGATCTTGGTGCCGGTGACCTCGGTCAGCCATTTCAAATGGCGAAGCTGCGGATCGTTGTCGCAGCGATCCTGCGCATTCTGGCAGACGCCGGCAGGGACATCAGCATTTTGTAACGATATCATTATGTCTTCAGCCGTGCGTGTGACAGTCCATGCGCCGATGGCAGCATCCAGCGCGTCCTGATGATCCATGCGATCCGGCAGAGTGGAAAAACGCTCATCCTCGAGCCACTCCAAATGACCGGCCACACGTGCCAGAGCCTGCCATTCGCTTTCGGTGAAACAGGCGACAGCGACCCAGCGGTCATTTCCTTTGCAACGATACGCCCCGTGCGGAGCCGCCGGCTTATAGGGGGAGCGGTTGCCGTAACGGTGCCACTCCCGGCCGTTGGCGGACCAGTCGAGGATCGATGTTCCGGTCAGGAAAAGTCCTGACTCGCACTGCGAAGCGTCGATCCATTGGCCCTCACCGGTGCGGTCGCGATGATACAGGGCACCAAGCAGGGCCAAGGCGTAGCCGTAGGCGCCCATCCAGTCGAGGTAGGAATAGCCCCAGCCGACTGGCATGGCCGGTTCCGGCAGTCCCGACATGTCAGCCTGCCCGCCGAAGGCCGCGGCCACCGGCCCGACAGTCCGCATCCGGCCGTAGGTGCCGTGCGCACCCATCCCGGCTTGTTGGATATAGATAATGTCCGGGCGGATCTTCTTCATCACGTCGTATCCCAGGCCCAGGCGCTGAAGCACCCCCGGAGAGAATCCCTCCGCCACGATATCGCAGATGCGCACCAGGTCCTTGGCGATCGCCAAGCCTTTCGGATGGCGGATATTCAGCGAGATCCCCCGTTTGCCGGCGTTCTTGTTGTTGAACTGTCCGCCCATGTCAGGATCTTTCACGCCCGGCAGCGGCGCGGTTGCGGCATCCCTCGCCGCCCGCCCACCAACGGGCGCCATCGCCGCGAGGCGGGTGTCGGGGTTGTCCTTCCACTCGACCTTGTAGCTTTCGGCACCCATCGCGGAGAGAAAGCGCGTTCCCCCCGCCGATGCCAAAAACCAGGCGAAATCGAGAATCTTGACCCCCTGCAGCGGGAAAGGCTTGGCGTGCAAGGCGGAGATCTTCGGACTGCCATCGCCCTTTGGCTGCGCCGGCACGCACGGCGCGCGCGACGGTTCGGCCAGGACCGTTCCGGTGTCTTCGCCGAGCAGCGGAGCGCGTCGGCCGACCTGCCAGCTTGTCTTTGTTGTCAACCACTTGCTTGTGGGATAGCGGAATGAACGCGCATGCTCCGGATGATACACATCGGCAAAGGACTTCCGCTGGATCCAATGTTCATCAAGGGCGTTTTCATGCGGCTTACGGATTGGCGCCCAGAGAAGTCCTGCCTCCTGCGCCTCCAGCCAGGGCATATCCTGATAGGTCCAGGCCCGTGCGAAACGTTGCACCACATCGATCATGTGCGCTCTTGTTTCGTCGCTGGCGGTTGATCCCGGCACCGCGCGCGCCTTCAAATCGGCATCCGGTGGCGGCGGCTGCAGGTCGGCCTGCATGCCGTATTTCGACAGCAGCGGCACCAATGCCTTCAGGTCGCGTGCACCCATGCCGTGCGAAATGTACCAGCGGCCATCCTTCGTGTGCATGATGCTGGGTGAATGGTTCGGCGTCTCCAGCGCGTGCCGGCAGGTCAGCCGCCATAGCGGCACCCGCCGCATCACCCAGTGCATGATGTCAAGCTCGGGGTTCTTCGACACGGCCTCGTGCACGGCCACCGAAACGTCCTGGCCCTGCCCGTTGCGATGGCGGGCGATCAGCGCGGCAATGATGCCGGTCGCCAGTTGCTCACCGGCAATGTGATAGGCATGCCAAACCTGTGGGGCGATCGGCGGCGTATCGTATTCCAGCTTCGGGTTGGGGTCGTATCCGCAATTCATCATCACCCCGCCGAGGGCGAGGTGGATCAGGTCCGACCCCTTGAAGTCCGCCCACGGTCCGTCGTCGCCGAACGGAGTCATCCTCGCCGTGACCAGCTTGGGAAAACGCGCGTTCAGTGCCGCACGATCCAACCCCAGCGCGGTGTTCAGGGCGCCGCAGGAGGAGTCGAGCAGGATGTCGGCACCTTCAAGCAGGCGCAGCAAGGCGTCCGGCTGCGATTGAATGTCGAGCACGACGGATTGCTTGCCGCGATTGTAGTTCCAGAAGAACAGTGACCGCTCAGGTCCTGGTTCGTCGTCGAGGAACGGGCCGATCCGGCGAGTGGCGTTGCCCTCCGGCGGCTCGATCTTGACCACCTCGCAGCCGAGGCCAGCCAGCAGCAGGCCGGTGTATTCGGCGCGTTCGTCGGCGATCTCAATTACCCGCAAGCCGGATAGCATGCCCGGGCCGGCGTTACCCATCATCTCACCGGGGCCGGTGGACAGTTCGGTCATTGTTTGTTTCCTCCCGCGCGCGCCGGATCAGGGGCGGGTGCGCGCCAGCATTTCCAGCAGAGTGGCGTTGACGATTTCGGGCGAACTCGTAGGCCGCCCAGTGGCCGGTGCCTGGGATCAGCCTGATGTCGGCATGCGGGCAATGTGCCCGCAACGTCGCCACCCGCTCCGGCCCCTTTGGATTGGCCGGCGCGTCGAGTTCGCCCCACATTCCGTTCAGCGGCGACCGCAACCGGTCGATCGCCTGCATGATCGCGCCGCTGCGCGAGATCGCCGGGGTGCGCAGGCGCGAGCGCACCGTGTTCCAGTCCTGGATTTCGATGGCGAGGTCGTCGATCTTCGCCGGGTCCGCGATCATCAGGCGGTTGAGGTTGGTTCGATGTGTGTCGCGCCGCTCCTGCCCTTCCAGATGACGGACCTTCAGCAGGTTGACGGCCGACCCGGTGGCGCCGACGCCGGAGGAGCCGATGATGGTGACGGAGCGGACCCGCGTGGCGCGCAAAGCGCCGACACAGGCCGCCATGGTGCCACCGAACGAGAAGCCGACAACCTCGTAGGACGTTTTGTCGCCAATGATGATGTCGATACCGTCAGCGACGATGGCCGCGATGGAAAAAGCGTCCTCGCCATCAGGGGGAAAGTCCGAGTCACCCAGCCCAGGGAGATCGGGGACCAGCACGCGGTAGGTGGGGACCAGCGCGGGGATGGTGCGGATCCAGTGGCGCCATGAACCAGCCCCGCCATGGAACAACGCAACGACCGGGGCAGTACCGCCGGACTGGTCCCACAAATGCCAGACCATCCTGCCCTTGCCGCAGGGCGTTTCGAAGCGGGTCGCCTGTTGCTGAATGCGGTCCAGGATGGTCTGTGGGTCCTCGGTCATCTGGTCGTTCATCCTGGGCTCGTCCTTCGTTCAGGTCGGCCGGGAGTTTACAGACAGGCTTCGCCGGACGCCAAATCGAGATGCCTGAAGCCGGCGGAGGTGCTAGAGTGTCGCGATGAGCGTGATCAATCCGGTGGTGGTGTTCGAGACATCAGCCCGAGTAGTTCCGGCGTGGACCGTATCACCAAAACCAGGAGGACCCGGGACACACCCTCGATTCAGCGCGATGCGATCCTGGAGCAGGACCGGAAGGCGGCTGCTGTGTTCAGTCGCGATCATGGCGACTGGGCCGGTCATCTGATTGCAGGTGAAACCGCGCTTGACGTGCCGGAAATCGGCATTTCGGTGGCACTGGCGGAGCTTTATCCCGGCGTCGAGTTTACCGTGGACGCGCCGTCCCGGGTGCAGTCATAGATACTCGTCGGCGAGTGCCAGGTCGCGGATGGCGTCGACCTTGCCGCTGCGCCGCACCTCACCACCCCGCATGACATAGCCGCTGGTCGCCAGCTTCAGCGCCGGGCGAGCCATTTGCTCGGTCATCAGAACGGTCGTCCCGCGGGCACGCAGTTGCAGGATCGCATCGCTGATCTGCTTGATCCAAACCGGGGCCAACCCGAGGAACGGTTCATCCATCAGGAGCAGCTTTGGAAATGACGCCATCGCCCGAGCCAAAGCGACGATTTGCTGCTGGCCGCCGGACAATTGGCCGGCTGGCTGCGAGGCCCGTTCCACCAGCAGCGGAAACACCGAGCGAAGCCATTCCAGCCCCTGTGTCTGGCGTTTACGGCCCAGCCCGAACGCACCCGACAGCACGTTGTCGGTCACTGACATGGTTGGAAACACTCGCCTTCCCTCCGGCGAGAAGCCGATGCCGCGCCGGGCGCGACGCTCACACGGGATTGTCGTCAGGTCGGTTCCATCAAAGACGACGCGGCCCTTGGCGGCCGGCACCAAGCCGATGATGGCATTGATCGTGCTGGACTTCCCCGCCCCATTGGCGCCAACCAGCAACACCGTCTCGCCCTCGGGCACGTCGATCGACACCCCCGAAAGAGCGGTGATCCCGCCGTAGCGAACCCATAGTTCCTCGATGCGGAGAAGCATCAGTCGGTCTCCTCCGACTCGCCGAGATAGGCCGCGATCACATCCGGCCTGGACAGGACCTCCGCCGGCGGCCCATCCGCCAGCAGCACCCCCGCATCCAGCACCAGGATGCGCGGGCACATCCGGCGGATCAGGTCCATGTCATGCTCCACGATCAATACGCTGGCTCCCGCCTCCCTCGCGATCCCGACAAACGTATCCACATTCTGCCGCTCGGTTCGTTCCAGGCCCGCCGCTGGCTCATCCAGCAACAGGATTTTTGGGCCAGTGGCAAAGGCCATCACCAGACCGAGCATTTTCTGCAGACCGTAGGGCAGCTTATCGGATATCTCCGCCAGACGCGGCGTCAGGCCGAACTCGTCCAGCATACGAGACAGACTGGCGGGCGTCCCACGGCCGCCGAAGCGGACCGCGCGCGCAATGTTCTCGCCGACTGAAACGCTTTTGAAGGTATTGGTCTGCTGGAAACTGCGCGCCAGGCCAAGCCGGCTGACCGCGTGCGCCGGCCGGTTGGTGATGTCCTTGCCACCCAGGGTCACGCGGCCGGCGGAGGCAGCCTGGCGGCCACAGATCACATTGATCAGCGTGGTCTTGCCGGCGCCGTTCGGGCCGATGACACCCAGCAGCCCCCCCGGTGGCAGGTTAAAATTGATCGCCTGGAACACCAGCAGGCCGCCAAAGCGCTTTGCCAGTGAACTCGACGCGAAGCTCCGTCATGATATGCGTCGCCACAGCGCCGCCACGGTCCCGACAATACCGCCGCGCGCGACCAGCACCACCACGAGGATCAGCACACCATAGAGTCCCTGCGCGTATTGGCCCTGCGTACCGAACAGGTTGGTGGCATAGACCAACGCTCCGGTTCCCAAAACCGGACCGAGGATGGAGGCCCGTCCGCCGATGATTGTATAAGCAATGAAATCAACCGCGGTCACGGAATTGAAGGAACTTGGATGCGCTGTCAGCAGCCGGTTGACGAGCGAGTAGCCGGCCAAACCCGCGATCCCCGCCGAGACGATGAAGCCCAGGGCCTTGTAGCGCCAGACCACCAGACCCAGGCTCTCCGCGAGGATTTCGTTCTCCTCGATAGCCGCGAAATGCTGGCGGAACCAGCGGGTCAGCACACCACAGATCAGCGTCGCCAGGATTGCCAGCCCGCAGGCGAACTGCACGACCAAACGGTTGGTCCCCATCTCCATGCCGAGCAGCGTCACCGGCGGCACGCCGGCGATCCCGTTCGATCCGCCGGTCAGGGCGGGGGTCATGAACAGCAGAAGCTGCATGATCTGTGACAGCACGAATGTAACAAGTACAAAATAGGTTCCGCGCAGCCGCAACACCAGTGCGCCCAGCGGGATCGCCACCAGAGCCGGCAGGATAAACGCCGCGCACGTCATTACAAACGCATCGGTGACCTCGTATTGGCCGGCGATGGCCACGGTATAGCCGCCGATCGCCATGAAGGCCGGTGTGGCGAATGACAGCAGGTTCATCCGCAACATGATCCATACACTCTCAGCCGCGATCACACCGACAAAGACCTGGTTCAGCACCGAATAGACCAGCACGCTGCGGGTGTACATCGGCACGACGAAGCCCACCGCCAGCAGCGCCAACGCGACAAGTTCCGTCCAGCCCAGGATCGAGACCTTGCCGCGCACGATCAGGCGCCACGGACCGTGCGGCCCAACAGACCCGTCGGACGAAATACCAGCAGCAACAGCACCAGCACGAACAAGATCAGTGCACCGACCGACCCACCGAAATAGACGCTGGAAAATGCCTCGACGATTCCGACGACGAACGCCGCCAGGGCCGCCCCTTCCAAGGAACCCAGCCCGCCGAGGATCACGGTCAGGAACGACGTCGCCAGCACCGGATCACCGACACCTGGGGACAATGACAGGATTGGCGTCACCAGCGCTCCGGTCAGGCCAGCCAGCCCTGTGGCGATTGCGAACGCCAGCGGAAATAGCAGCTTCGGCCGCAACCCCTGGGCCATCGCCACGGCACGGTCATCCGCCAGGGCGCGCAGGCCACGGCCGAGGTCGGTGCGATACAGCACCAACCACAATGCGGCGATCGCAGCCAGGCAAATCGCCAGGACGACCAGATTCTCGCGCGGCACATAGATCGGCCCCATGCGCAGCGCTCCGGTGACCGGAAAGGCGAACTCCATCGACAGCGGGCCGAAGATTGTCAGCAGGCCGGTGGACAGGACCAGATACAGCCCCAGCGTCAGCATCAGTGTCGCCAGATGGTCATCGACCAGTCGTTCCAGCAGAAACAGCTCAAACACCCAACCCAAGGCACCGGTCGCGAGCACCGCGACCACCACCGCCAGCGGATAGGGCAGGCCCGCCAGGGCGACGCAGCTATAAGCGACATATCCGCCCACCATATAGAACCCGCCATGGGCAAAGTTCACCACGCCCAGAATGCCGAAGATCAGGGTAAAACCAAGCGCCAGCAAAGCGTATTGCGCGCCCAGGCTGATGCCGATGATGGCGGCCTGGATGAACTGCTCCACCGCGTTACTCCGGCTTCGCCTCCTGTCTTGAGACGCCGAGGTTCTTGCCGTCCTTGATGATGCCGACGCCGAACGGGAAATGGAGTTCCTGTGCGATGCCGAACTGCTTCTTGCCGGTCCAGTACCCCTTGCCGATGTTCGGATCGTCCACGGGAAGGGTGCGCAGTGTCGCGGCAACCGTCTTGGCGTCATCGGTCCCGGCTATAGAAACTGCCTTCAGCGTCATCCGCGCCGCCGGCAGGTCCGCCCATACCGCGGTTCCGCCGACCGGGTCCTTGCCAAGAAGCTTCTTGTACGCGGCGTCGATTTCCCTCACCTTCGGGTCATCGGTCGGAACGCTCTCGAACCAGTAGAAGTCCTTCAGGATATCGATTCCGCCCGCCACGCGGATGATTTCATCCGTGCCAGGTCCGCCGAGACGCCCGATCGCACCGGTAAATCCGGCGAGGCGAAGTTGCTTGACGATGACGCCGGCATCACCGGGAGGCGACGACGCCGTATCCACCACATCCGGCTTGGCCGCGAGGATCCGCGTGACGATCGGTGCGAAGTTTGTTGTGCCGCGCTGATAGTATTCCTCGGTGGTAGCGATGTTGTTGGCCTTGTAGGCCTCCACATCCACGCTGACCGTATCGGTGCCCGCCTGGTCGTTGGGTGCGATCAGCGTGACGGACTTCATCGGAAAAACCGACATGGCGCGCTTGACCACGGCATCGCCCCACACCGCGGGTCCCGGTCCCACATGGAACATCAGCGGGAACTTGGGCTCAAGCGAGTTCTTGGCATAGGCCGCGTTCCAGGCGACCTGTTCATTACGGGCGGCCACGGGCTTGATGCCGGTTGCCTCGGGTGATCCGACCGGGCCGATGATCAGGTGGATATCCTGAGCGGCCAGCGCGTTCGAACCGGCGGCCGCGCCGTCAGCGGTGTATTTACTGTCGTATGGTACGACAACAACCTTACAGGTTTTGCCACCAATTTTAACGCCGCCTTCCTGATTCACCTCGGCGGCGGCGAGTTCGGCGGCGCTGTTCATCGCAAGGCCCCACTGTGCCGCCCCGCCCGACATCGGGCCCATGGCTCCAAGCTTCATCTCGCAATTCTGGGCGAAGGCGGTAGCTGGCAACGCGCACAGTACCGCCACGAAAAGCCGTTGCTTCATGGTCCATTCCTCCCGGATTGCTTGTGCCTTGGGCTGGATGGGCGCCGCTCGGCATCCTTAGGTCGTCGTCACCGTGGGGCGCCCTGGCGATAGCGTCAAGTGCGGCGTTGAGGCCGCGGTCGCGTCCGGCGCTGCGCGATCGAGTATTGCTGACCGAACATGATTGGACGCACACAGGGAACATGACAATCGTATTCATCGGCGACATTCATCAGATGTGGGACAAGGTCGAGCGCGGATTGTCCCGGCTGACGGAAATCCCCAAGGCGGCGGTTATACTGGGCGACGTGCAGTGTGACCGGCCGTTCGATCATCTCGCTGCGCCGTTGCTGTCCCGCGGCATCGCGGTGCATTGGATCTTCGGTAATCACGACAATGACGGCGGTCCGGGAATGTGGCGGTTTCTGACCGGCCCGGACCACAATCCATTGACCGCCGGACAGTCGCTGCATGCTCGCGTGACAGAAATAGAGGGTGTGCGTATCGCCGGCCTCGGCGGAACATTCCGGCCGCGGGTCTGGGAGCCGCCCGCCCAACCGCGCCTGCACCGGCGTGAGGAACTTCCTGACGACGTGCGGCAGATGGGGCGGGGCTGGCGCCCGGAACATATCGAGGCGCTGGTCCACTCACTGGGAACGACCGCGATTTGGCCCGAGGATTACGAATACCTGCGGGGACAGCAGGCGGACATTCTTGTGACGCACGAGGCACCGAGCAGCCATCCGGCTGGAAGTGCTGCGTTGGACGCTCTTGCGCGCCGCATGGGCGCACGGCTGATCGTGCACGGGCACCATCATGTGAATTACCTGGCAGCGTCCGAAGACGGTCTGCAGGCGCTGGGTGTGGCAGCGGCGTGGGGCGCGTTGGAAACCGGAGACATATTGTGGGAAGGCGAGGCACCTCGCCATCTGACGGCCGCACCGCAAGGATGGCGGCGCTAGAGTAACATCAGCCTAAATTGCTCTTGCCGCCTCTAGTATCAGCGCGCGGCCGCTGCGTTTCGCGGGTCGACACCACCAAGCGTATGATCAGATATCGTATCGCCGGAAAGCGGCCGGTTGAACGGCGAATCGCCGGTCGATGACCCATCGGTCGTGGTGTAGGTCGGCGTGTCGATGGTGGCATAACCCGGCCGGGACCGCTGGACCTTCGCCAGACCATTGTCAGGCACCGGATCAAAGAAATTCGGCACATCGGACGTGCCCGTCGAACTGACGGTAGCCCGTCCTTGGAAGAAGTCCGGCGTGTCGGCCGTCTGCGCATCGGGTGTAGCGAAGCTCGAAAATCCCTTGAACGCTTCGGTTTGGGCCGGTGCCGCAGCCTTTGGGGCCATTGTCTTCGGCTGAGGCACCTCGAGACCGGTTCTGCCGAACGTGGGCAAGCCATAATCCTTGTCCAGGGGCGTGGGGGCCGGGGTCGCATATTGATGAGTTGGCGGGATCAACGGCTGGCCGAGGGCAGGCCCCGCGGTCAGTCCGGTCACGGCAAACAGTATCCAGAAAGGCCGCATTGCCACTTCTCCAGTTGAAGCGTCAGCTTTCCCTATTCGCCCGTCGGGGAGCAAATCGTTCCTGCGTGATAAGGTTTTTTCCGGAAGCCCTCGGTGCAGGCTGGATGGCCCGGGCTGGCGGAAATACCCGGACTGGGCGAACGATGCCGCCCCCCTGTCACATTCGTGTGGCCAGAAGCGGACCCAATACGTCTTCCACGCCGGTGATCAGGATCTGGACCCCAATGCAGAGCAAAAGGAAGGCGGAGATGCGGGTGATCGTTCTTGTCCCTGTCGGCCCCATCATCCGGGTCAGGCGGTCGGCATAAGTATAGGTGACCCAGATTGTCGCGGTCATCGCCACCGCGGCTGCCGTCATGCCAAGGAAAAACCATCCCAGCCCCGCGAACAGGCGCGGATGGCCGGCGCCCAGGGCCACCGCCACTGAAATGGTTCCCGGGCCTGTAGTGAACGGGATGGTCAACGGAAACAGCGCGATATCCTCCAGCCCTTCGGCCGAGGCAGCCTGCTCCTGCTTTTTGTCCTCATGCTTTTCCGGCGCGTTGAGCAGGGTCCAGCCGCTCAAGGCCACCACCAGTCCACCGGCCACCCGCAAGGCGGCGAGCGTTATGCCAAAAAATGCCAGGACGTAGGAGCCGGCCCAGAGCGCCCCCATCATCACCCCGAGCGAATTCAGCGCCACCAATCGTGCCAGTTTTGCTCGTGCGTCAGGTGGCCGGCCAACAGTGACACTGCGGAAAATGAAGGCGCCGCTGATCGGGTTGACGATAGAGAACAAAGCAGGAAAACCGAGCAGAAAGGCGTGTATTGCTTCCTGCATGACGATGTCAGGCTAGCGCCGGACGCTTGTCGGCCCACGGTTGAATGGCCTCGAACGCCGCGGAAGCCTGCAGTACGCCCAGATCATCGAAGCGCTTGCCGACGATCTGCAGCCCGACCGGCAGCCCTTCGGCGGTGAAGCCGCAGGGTACGCTGGCCGCCGGATTCCAGGACATGTTGAACGGATAGGAGAACTCGGCCCAGCTTACCCAGTCCCACTCGTGCCGGGGCCAATGGTCGGGCATCAGCTTTTCCGCCGGGAAAGCGGCTACCGAGACCGCGGGGGTCAGCAGGAAGTCCCAATCCTCAAACCAGCGGTGGATGTTGGCGATGTAGGACATTTTTGTCTCACGGGCAGCCTGGTACTCGGCGACCGAGACGTTGGTCGAGGCCTTGATGCAGGCGACCAGGCCGGGATCCATCTGGGACTCCCACTTCTCCAGCCTCGGCTTCAGCCGGGTCAAATGAGCCGACCAGAAGAAACGGATCAGTTCGGGACCAGGTGCCGCCCACTCCGTCGGGACTTCCTCGACGATGGCGCCAAGTTCGCTGAAGCGTTGCACGGCGGCTTTGACCAGGGCGGCGATGTCGGGATCGACGCGGGCGTGGCCGAGGTCCGGGCTGTAGGCGATGCGCTTGCCTCTGATCCCCTCATGCAGCCGCGCCTGATACGCGGCGGGGCCCGCTTCCAGCGTGGTGTAGTCAAGCGGGTGGGGTCCGGCCATCACCTCCAGCATCATCGCGCTGTCGGCGACGGTGCGGGTAAGAGGGCCGTTGTGCGAGGTCATGTCGCCTGTGCTGACCGGATAATTCGGCACGCGGCCGAAGCTGGGCTTGAGGCCAAACACGCCGCAAAAATGCGCCGGCATCCGAATTGAGCCGGCACCGTCGCTGCCCTGATGCAGCGGGCCGTATCCGGCGGCGGCCCCCGCCCCTGCCCCGGCGGACGATGCCCCCGCATTGTAGCCAAACTTCCAAGGGTTGTGGGTGATGCCGGTCAACGGCGAGTGGGACACGCCGGTCCAGCCGAACTCTGACGTGGTCGTCTTGCCGAGGACGATGGCGCCTGCGTCCTTCAGGCGCGGCACCATCGGCGAATCCTCGGTTGGCTGATTGCCCTGATAGATGAAACTGCCCTGCTGGGTGGGCATGTCCTTGGTAATCGCGAGGTCCTTGATGGTGACCGGCACGCCGTGCAGCCGCCCGATCCGCTCGCCCGACATCAGCCTGGCCTCCGCCGCGCGGGCATTGTCCATCGCCTGCTCGGCCGCAAGGTAGACAAACGCGTTGACCTTTGGCTCCAGCGCTTCGATCCGGGCCAGCAGGGCGCTCATGTACTCAACCGGGGATATCTTCTTGGTGCGGATCAGTTCCGCAAGGCGGATCGCGGGAAGGAAGCCCAGGTCTTCGGAATTCATCTTATGCCTTTGAAGTACGAGGTGATACGCGTGTTGTCACATGTCGAGGAATGAAAGGCTGGTGCAGCCCACGTCCGGCATTGATCGGCAACCGTGTTCAATACGTTGCCCGTCCGCCGGAAACGTCGAATACCGCCGCGGTCGAGAAGCTGCATTCCTCGCTCGCCAGCCACAGTATCAGCGAGGCGATCTCATCAATGGCGCCGAAGCGGCCGATCGGGATCTTCGACAGCATCCAGTCGATCTGCTGCTGGGTCATCTGGTCAAAGATCGGTGTTTTCACCGCTGCCGGGGTTACGCAGTTGACCCGGATCTCGGTAGCCGCCAGTTCCTTGCCGAGCGACTTGGTCAGCCCGATCACGCCGGCTTTCGACGCGGAGTACGCCGAGGCGTTCGGGTTGCCCTCCTTGCCGGCGATCGAGGCAATATTGACGATCCGTCCATAGCCATGGGTCTGCATGAACGGCACGACGGCATGGCAGCAATAGAAGACGCCCCTGAGATTGATGTCGATCACCTTGTTCCACGCGGCGACCGGATACTCCCATGTCGGGTGATTAGGGCCGGTGATGCCCGCCGAGGTGACCAGGATGTCGATTTTCCCCAGCTTTGCCGCAGTGGTTTCAGCGGCAAGGCGTACCGCATCAGGATCGGTGACGTCGAGGGTCACGGTATGAGCCGCGCCCGAGCGCGCCAGGCCAGCCTCATCCGTGTCCCAGAGGCTGAGCGTGGCGCCTTCGGCGGCAAGGCGGTGAGCGACGCCGGCCCCGATACCCGACACGCCGCCAGTGACAACAGCGGTGCGCCCTGAAAAGCGTTGCGACATGAAGCAGTCTCCTTAGTGACCCGGCTCGGTGCCCACACGCATGGGCGAATACAGTGAAGGACGCCGCGACGATGGCGGCAAGAGACGTTCTGGGCAAGACGGCAGGATGGGTTGTCGCCCGTGTCAGCCCCAAGGCAGGATGAGGCCAAAGGGGAACGTCATGACTTGCTTCGTCGGCGCCATCGACCAGGGCACCACCTCAAGCCGCTTCATCGTGTTCGACCGCGGCGGCAATACGATCAGCGTGGCCCAGCGTGAGCACCGGCAGTACCTATCCCAAGCCCGGTTGGGTCGAACACGATCCGATCGAGATCCGCGACAACACATTCGCGGTTATCGAGGAAGCACTGCGCTCCGCCGGCCTCACGCCGCGCGACCTCGCCGCCGTGGGCATCACCAACCAGCGCGAAACGACGCTGCTTTGGGACCGGACCAGCGGTGAACCTGTGTTCAACGCCCTGGTCTGGCAGGATACGCGTGTTGAACCGATGGTCGCCGAATTCGCCCGGGACGGCGGCCAGGACCGGTTCCGCGCCCAGACCGGGTTGCCGCTGGCGAGCTATTTTTCCGCGCTGAAGCTGCGCTGGCTGCTGGACAATGTGCCCAGCATCCGCGCCAGAGCCGACGCCGGCGACCTGGCCTTCGGCACGATCGACACCTGGTTGCTGTGGCACCTGACGGGCCTGCACATCACCGATGTCACCAATGCCAGCCGCACGCAATTGATGGACCTCGGCACGCTGGAGTGGGACGACGGATTACTGTCAGCTTTTGGTATACCGCGAGCCGTGCTGCCGCGGATCGTGCCGTCCTCCGCCGTATATGGACAGGCGCGCGCGCCGCTGGAAGGCGTGAAGGTGGCGGGCATTCTCGGCGACCAGCAGGCCGCGCTGATGGGACAGGCTTGCTTTCGGCCCGGCGAAGCGAAGAACACTTACGGCACGGGCTGCTTCCTGCTGATGCATACCGGGACAGCCCCCACCCCCTCCAGGCACGGCCTCGTCACCACCGTCGCCGCCAAGCTCGGTGATGCGCCGGCAACCTACGCGCTGGAGGGCTCGATCGCGATTACCGGCGCCCTGGTGCAATGGCTGCGAGACAATTTGGGGCTGATCAAGCAGAGCACCGACGTCGAGGCGCTGGCATTATCCGTGCCGGACAATGGCGACGTGTATTTCGTGCCGGCGTTTTCCGGATTGTACGCCCCTTACTGGCGGGCGGACGCGCGCGGCACGATCGCCGGCCTGACCCGGTTCGCCTCGGCGGGACATATCGCGCGGGCAGCGCTGGAGGCGACGGCATACCAAACGATGGACGTGGTGCGCGCGATGGAACAGGACAGCGGTATCTCGACCGCGTCCCTGCGGGTGGATGGCGGCATGGTCGTCAATCGCACGCTGATGCAGTTCCAGGCTGATATCCTGGATGTGCCCGTGGTACGGCCATCTTGCGTAGAGACGACCGCACTGGGAGCGGCTTATGCGGCTGGACTGGCAGTAGGGTACTGGTCCGGCCTCGATGACCTGCGGGCGAATTGGGCCGAAGCCGAGCGGTGGACACCTGCTATGGAAGGCAGCCGCCGCAACGATCTGGCAGCGTCCTGGCACAAAGCGGTGGATCGGTCGATGGGCTGGGGCTGATGTGACCCCAGCTTCAGCCGCGCCAGAACGGCTTTGCGACTTCGCCCTCCACCTCCCATCGGGACAGGCCGATGTCACGCAGATCCCGATGGTCCAGTGCGGCGAAGGCCCGCCGGTCCAGGGTCCGTTCTCGCCAGACCCGCAGCGTGTCGCCGAGCCACCTGATCGGGTTGATGTGGCCTGATGCAGCTTTGACTGCCTGACAATTTGTCAGCGTATCGTGGACTGTGCAGCTCATTGGAAGTCCTCCTGGAGACGTTCAACCAGAGGTCAAATTCGCCGTATCAGTCGAAAATGGCCGCTTCGTTGTCGTTTGACAAACGATACTTTGTCAGGATATCCATGACATAAATTCATGTAAGCTTGCCATGCTCCTACCTTCCCTGAACGGCCTGCGTGCGTTTGAGGCTTCAGCCCGTCTGCTGAGCTTCACTCAGGCCGCCGCCGAGCTGAACGTCACCCAGACGGCAATCAGCCATCAGATCCGCCGCCTCGAGGCTCAACTCGGCATCAGGTTGTTCCTTCGCCAGAATCGGACGCTGGTGCTGACGCGGGAGGCTCGGGACTATCTCCCCGCCGTCCGGACCGCCTTCGATGACCTGCGCCGCGCGACGGAGAAACTGCGCCGCGGCGATGACGCGGGGCGGCTGACGGTCAGTACCACCGCGTCACTGGCGACCAAATGGCTGGTGTCGCGGGTCGCGGCGTTCCAGGACGCCCATCCCGGCATGGAGGTGCGGATTACGACGTCCACGGGTCTGGTGGATTTTAGCCGGGAGGAAGTGGACATGGCGGTGCGCTACGGCCGCGGGCACTGGCCGGGACTAAGTGCTCATTGGCTGATGGCGGAGCGGCTGTTTCCGGTCTGCGCGCCGGTCCTGCTGAGCCGACCAGTGCCGCTGCGCCAACCCGCTGACCTGGCGCATCATACATTGCTGCACGCGACCGTATCGCGCGATGACTGGGGCCTCTGGCTGACCGCCGCTGGTTTGCCGCATTCGATCGCGGCTCGGCGTGGCCTGACATTCGACCTCGGGTTCATGGCGATCCAGGCGGCGGTGGATGGGCTTGGCGTGGCCCTCGGACGGCTGCATTTGGTGGAAGCGGATATGGAAGCCGGGCGGCTGGTGGCTCCGTTCGATACTGTCCTGCCGCAGGACGCCGGGTATTACATCGTTACGCCCGAGGCGACGGCAGACCTACCAAAGATCGTGCTGTTCCGAGACTGGTTGATCGCATCCGCAACACCCGGTGCGCTTATTGCTCCACCAGGATGAGCTGAAATCGAGCCGGGCGCGCGAGGCCCTGGCCCGCTTTGATCCTTTCTATCGTGGAGCAGGGCGGTGTTACCGCCCCGCCCAGACTGCCCCGCCCGTCCTGCCCGGCCCGGACTGCCCCAGCCGGTGGCGCGCGCCGGGTTGGCCGGTATCGGCGCGCAAAAAGGGATTGCGTTATCAGTCGACGAAGTGATCAGTCGATCGCCGCGTGCACCAGGTTCGCGACGCGGTCCAGGCGCAGCGAGTGCCACGGGTCCGGGCTGACATAATTCGTCAGGTAGGTGAACGAGACCCCGCTGCTGGGATCGGCCCAGGAATACGACGTTCCGGCGCCGCCATGACCGAACGTTACCGGCGCGCCGATCGTGCCCAGGCCGCGGATGCGGTCGCTGTCGCCGCGCACATGCGGACCGAGGCCGCGGTGCATCGGGATGCCGGTCATCGCATGGTCCGGACTTTCACCGGTATGGCTGCGGGACACGTAGGCGATCAGCCGCGGCGAGAACAGCCGCACGTTGCCCAGCCGGCCGCCATGCCCCAGCATCTGATAGAACGCCGCCATGCCGCGGGCGGTCGCGTATCCGCCGCCGCTCGGCAGGCCGGCGGCGCGGAAGGCGGCGGAGTTGTCGCGCTTCTCTGGCGCATAGGTGTCGGCGCAGCGGGTCTGTTGCGCTTCGGGCACGCCGACGAAGATGTCGTTGCCCAGGCCCAGCGGCTCGATCACCCGCTCGCGAATCACGTCGCGGTAATCCTGGCCGGTGACCGCCTCGATCACCATCGCCTGCACCAGGTGCGCCGCGCGGGCGTGGTATTGCAGCCGCGTGCCGGGCGTCCATTCCAGCGAGAAGTCGCAGACCTGGGCGCGCATCAGCGCATGGTCGGTCCAGGTCGCCTGGGTCACGTCGCCGTTCGGAAAGCCGCCCTGGTGGGTCATCACCTGCTGCAGGGTGATGTCGGCCTTTGCCGCGGGCGGCGAACTCCGGCAGGTGGTCGGCGACCTTGTCCATGAACGACAGCTTGCCTTCCTCGACCAGCGTCCAGACCGCGGCGGAGGTCAGCACCTTGGTCTGGCTGAACAGCAGGAACAGCGTCTCGTTGGTCGCCGGGACCGTTGCCGCCCTCGGTCCGCGCGTCGCCATAGGTGCGGAACAAGCCCAGCTTGCCGTTGCGGGCCAGCGCGATCTGCGCGCCGGGATAGCGGCCCTCGGCGATGTGCGACTGGATCAGCGCATCGAGGTGATCCAGCGGCCTGGCGGCGAAGCCAAGCGCGGCTGAGATTGGATTCAGGCAGTGGATACATCGGTGACGTCCTCCGGCGGTTCAGCAGGAATGCTACGCCGGGTTGGCGCGCGACGCCAATCGCCGGCGGGATCGGACGAGGCCCACTCGCCCAGGCCCACCTTGCCCAGGCCCACGGCCCGATATCCGGGCACGGTCGCGGCCAACACCGTCTGTCCGGCGATGCCGCGTCCCCGCGCCTTGTCTCCCCACGCCGGATCGGTCTCAACCGCCCAACGCCCGGAGGAGACGCAATGGCCGAGATCCGCACATCCCATCTGCTGACGCTGAAGCTCGCCGTCAGCGGCATGCAGCCGATCGGCGAGACCCCCGCCGGCAACCGCCGCATCGGCCTGGTCGCCGGCGGCACGTTCGAGGGGCCGAAGCTGCGCGGCACCGTCCTGCCCGGCGGCGCCGACTGGATCATCGGCCGGCCGGACGGCGTCACCACGCTGGATGTGCGCATCGTGCTGCAGACCGACGACGGCGCCGCCATCGGCCTGACCTACCGTGGCCTGCGCCACGGCCCCGCCGCGGTGATGGAGAAGGTCAACAGCGGCCAGTTCGTCGATCCCGTCCGAGTACTACTTCCGCACCGTCGTCACCTTCGAAACCGCCGTCGCCGAAATATGCCTGGCTCAACAAGGTCTTCGGCATCGGCACCGGCAGCCGCCCGCCCGAAGGCCCGGTCTACGAAATCTTCGAGGTGCTTTGATCATGGCGACAATCGGATTTATCGGCCTCGGCAACATGGGCGGCCCGATGGCGGCCAACCTGGTCAAGGCCGGCCACACGGTCACCGGCTATGACCTCAATCCCGCCGCGCTGCAGGCCCTGGCCAACGCCGGCGGCAAGACCGCCGCCAGCGCCGCCGACGCGGTCAAGGGCGCCTCCGTCGTCATCACCATGCTGCCCGCCGGTGAGCATGTGCGTGACGTCTACCTGCACCAGGGCGGCCTGATCGAGGTCACCACGGACGACAAGCCGCTGCTGATCGACTGCTCCACCATCGACGTCGACAGCGCCCGCACCGTAACCGCCGCCGCCGAAGACCGCGGGCCTGGCGATGCTCGACGCCCCCGTGTCCGGCGGCACCGCCGGCGCCCAGAACGCCACCCTGACCTTCATGGTCGGCGGCACCGAGGACGCATTCGCCCGCGGCAAGCCCGTGCTGGAAGCCATGGGCAAGAACATCTTCCATGCCGGCGGTCCCGGCGCCGGCCAGGCGGTGAAGATCTGCAACAACATGATGCTGGCCATCAACATGGTCGGCGTTGCGGAGGGCTTCCTGCTGGCCGAAAAACTTGGCCTGGACTGGAACAAGCTGCACCAGATCTGCGCCACCGCGACCGCCAATTCCTGGGCGCTGTCCAACTACTGCCCTGCCCCTGGCCCGGTCCCGGCGCGCCGTCGAACCGCGACTACGCCCCGGGCTTTGCCGCCGCGCTGATGGTCAAGGATGTCAAGCTGTCGCAGGCCGCGGCCGAGGCCACCGGCTCACCCACCCCGCTGGCCGCCCAGGCTCTGTCAGTTTTACCAGCAGGTCGTCGACGCGGGCGACGGCGGCAAGGACTTCTCCGTCGTGTTCCGCTGGCTGGCGGGACAGAAACGATGATCCATAGGATCAATTCCATGATCCTGTGGGATTGAACCCATGATCCTACAGGATCGATTCCATGATCCGTAGGATCGATTCCATGATCCGCCGGTCAGTGCACCGCGGTCGCCAGAGCCGCCTGCAGCATCGCGACCAGCTCTTCCGCCTTGAACGGCTTGGCGCACACCTTCCAGTCGCTGTGGCCCGGCGGGATCGCCTCCTCGCCATAGCCCGACAAGAAACAGGAACGGGATGTGTCGCTGCCGACAGCAGCTCGGCGACCGGATAGACCTTGTCGCCGCGGAGATTGACGTCCAGCACCGCCAGGTCGAACGGCTCCGGTCTCGCGCTCGTCCAGCGCTGTCTCGCAACCGAGCCGCACGGACCGATCACGCTGCAGCCGCAATCCGTCCAGCAGCTCCTCGATCAGCATCGCGACCAGAGCCTCGTCCTCGACGATCAGCACGCGTTTGCCGGCCAGCAGCGGTGAGCGAAACGGACATCACGATGTCTCCTTCCGTTGCGTCTCGGCATAGTGGCGCCCGCAGCACCGCCACGACGCCCTCTGGAGCGAAAGTCGATGTCGGCCTGACCGCCGACATCGTGGGCAAATGCACGCTCGATCAGTGTCATGCCAAATCCCCGGCGGCCGGCTTGATCACCGGCGGGCCATTCCGCTCGCTCCACTGTCAGCACCAGCAGTCACCATCGGCATCCTCCTCGACGGTCCAGTCGATATCGACCTTACCGTCCGGAACCGACAACGCGCCAAACTTGACCGCGTTCGTCGTCAATTCGTGCACCGCCATTCCCATCGCCAGCGCAGCGCGTGGCTCCATCAGCACAGCCGGCCCGTTCATCACCACATTCGCCTGCTCACCCGAAAGAAACGGCCGCAGCTCCTCCATCAGGATCTCGCGCAGCGGGATCGGCGACCAGCCGTCGCGGCTGAGCAGCGCGTAAGCAGCCGTCAGCGCGTGGATGCGGCCCAGAAAGACCTCCTTGAAATCGCTCCAGCGTCTCCGCCTGGCGCAGCGTGTTCGTCGCCAGCGAAATCACCACCGTCAGCATGTTCTTGACCCGGTGATTCAGCTCATCAACCAGCAGGCGCTGATGCTCCTCCGCACGAACGATGCTGGTCACATCGACGAACGTGATCAATGAGCCGTCGACCGTGCTGTCCGGCGCTGCGATACGGCAGGATCCGCATCAGGTAATGTGCCGACCCGTCCCGCCGCTGCACCCGCTTTTCCAGCGGCTGCAACGTCCGAATCACCGTCTCGACATCCTCACGCAGCGTGCGTATAGGTCAGCTGGCTGATGATATCGGTCAGCGGGCGCCCGATATCGCTGGGAATCAGGTTGTAGATACCGGCGATTTCCGGCGTGAAACTGCGAATGATGAAGATACGGATCCAGAAAACCGTCGCGACCTTGGTGCTTTCGAACAGGTTCTTCAGATCGCTGTTGTTGCGATCCAGCTGCTCCACCTTCGCCGACAACTGCACATTGACCGTGTTCAGCTCCTCATTGATCGACTGGATCTCCTCGCGGGAGGTCTCCAGTTCCTCATTCGTCGACTGCAACTCCTCATTGACCGACTGGAGTTCTTCGTTCGAGCTGCGAAGCTCCTCGATCGCCGTCGCATGCTCCTCGGCAATCGCTTGCAACTGCTCCCGCAGGTCCCGGTTCTCCCGTTCCAGTGTGCCACGGCCAGATTCGGTTCGGAACCAGCGTCGCGGCCGCAGCCGCTTTGTCCGATGCTGTTGGGCGACTCTCCCTCGACGAAAGCGATCATATACATCGGATCGGTCTCCGGGCTCGGCAACGGCTCAACAATCAGTTTGACCGGATAGGTCTTCTCTCGTCCATCCCGACGGCAGAGCGGAACTGCTCGACGGGCGGCCCGCCTCGACACAACGCCGCAGCGCCGCCCGCAGTTCCAGTGCCCAGCCGCGCCGCGCCATCTCAAACAGGTTGTCGGTCGGCGCGCCGGCCGCCGGTTCCAGGATAGCGGCCGATATGGCTGGAGAAATGCACGACCTCGCCAGCCGCGTTCACCACCACGAATGGTGAGGCGAAACGCTCCAGCACGCGCCGGTTGGCGAACGCCACCGCTTTCGACCAGTTCGCCTTCGGGTCCGGCGTATGCACAACCTTGCCCCCGTCCCTTGCCGCGATTCGCCAGCGGCGAAATTATAAACGCTCGGCAACGTCGCTAGGACCATCGCGGCGGACAAAAATCCGGTGCGACCGATCCAGCGGCTCGAACAGCCGCTCGTGACGCGGGATTGTTTCCGATGAACCCAGAACCAGAATCCCGCCTGGCACCAGCGCATAATGGAAGATCGGGATCACCCTGTCCTGCAGATTGTTGTCCATATAAATCAGCAGGTTGCGGCAGGAGATCAGATCGATCCGCGAAAACGGCGGATCGCGGATCAGGCTGTGGGCGGAGAACGTGCAGAGCTCCCGCACCTCCTGCCGAACCGAAAAGCCGTCGGGCGCCTTCAATAAAGAACCGCGACAGCCGTTCCGGCGATATTCCCTCCAGCAAGGTTGCCGGATATCGCCCGGCCCGGGCGGTGCCGATCGCGACCTCATCGATGTCGCTGGCGAAAATCTGCACCTTCGGGCCGGTGGACAGCCTTGTCCATGTGCTCGCGCAGCAGGATGGCCAGGGAATACGCCTCCTCGCCCGGTCGCACAGCCCGGCACCCAGACCCGCACCTCGACGTCGCGTCCTTGCCGGCGAACAGCCGCGGGATGATTTCCTGTTCCAGCACCGCGAACGTCGACGGTCGCGGAAGAAGCTGGTCACGCTGATCAGCAGGTCGCGAAACAGCAGCACGGCCTGCTCGCGGTCGGCTCTTCAGCAGTTGGATGTAGTCGTCATAGCGGGTCAGTCGCAGCGACCTGCATCCGCCGCTGCACCCGCCGCATGAAGGTCTGATGCTTGTATTGGGAGAAATCGTGGCCAAGGCGGGAGCGCAGGATGTCGCAGATCGCCAGCCGGACCTTGTCGCCGTCGAGCGCCGGCCTCTCCTCGTCCGCCTGCGTCGCCAGCCGAACCTGCCGCGCGGCCAGGATGCGCTCCGGCATCTCCTCCACGGGCACATACAGATCGACGGCGCCCGCTGCGACCGCGCTCTCCGGCATCCCCGCATATTCCGGACCTGCACACCGATCCCGCCGCTTTGCGCCAGGGTTAGGCCACCGCGCGCCTTGATCGCCTTCAGGCCAAGCGAGCCATCATGGCCGGTACCGGACAAGACGATGCCGATGGCATCCTCGGTCAGGCTGCTGGCCACGGAGTCAAAGAACGCATCGATCGGCGTGACACTGACGCGGCGCATCCTCGGACATCCGCCACGCAGGATCATGTGGCCGTCCCGCAATTCGGCGATCGAGCCCCCGCCGGAATGACCAGCACATGTTCGGCTCGACCGCGAGCCGTCCGTCGCCTCCGTCACCGGCATCGTTGTCCAACGCGCCAGGATCTCCGCCAGCATGCTCTTGCGGCCAGCCGCCAGATGCAGGACGACAACGAACGCCAGGCCGCTGTCGGCAGGCATCCTTTCAAAGAACTGGTGAAATGCCTCGATGCCGCCGGCCGACGCACCGATGGCCACCAGGCCGAATGTGGCTTATCTACTCATGGGCCGGCCCAACCTCGGGTCGCGGCCGGCCTCGCGGCTGCCGGGCACGCTCCGAAGGTAGTACAGGGAACACCGGCTGGAATTTTATCATCAAGCCGATCGATAGTTGAAATCCTGGCCTTCGCGCGACAATCCACGGTAATGCCCCCTCATACGTTTGAGCTCGCCGTCCAGCGCGGCACTACCTCAATTCTGCAAATAGTTTCCAAGTTGCTTCGCCGAATATCCGATTGCCGACCGTAATGGTGTCTAACGTCATCCGGGACTTGTTCGGGTTGACCGCGCGCCATCGTAACGCGAAGTTCGTCCGGCACTGATCGCTGCCGATCCGGTTGGATCACAGCGACAGCATGAACCCGGGTGTTTCGAGCGTTTGTTCCAGTCGCCTGCACGATCCCCAGCCCGCGTGTACTGCGCGAGCCTTGCCGAGGCAGACGCTCAGACTCAGAACTTCTCCACCCATGGCCGCAGCTCGACCTCCCAGGTCCAGGCGCTGCGCGGCTGGTTCGCCACCTGCCAGTAGGTCTCCGCGATCGCATCCGGATCCAGCATGCTGTCCGGGCTGTCGTTCGGGTCCGGCCGCGTCCGCGCTGCGGATGCCGCCGTCGATGACGAAATGCGCGACGTGCACGCCCTTTGGCGACAGCTCCCGCGCCATGCTCTGACGCCAGGCCGCGCAGCGCGAACTTGCCCATCGCGAACGCCGAGGAGTTCGGATAGCCCTTCACGCTGGCCGACGCGCCGGTCAGCAGGATCGCCCCCGACCCGCGCGCGACCATGTGCCGCGCCGCCTGCTGCGCCACCAGGAAGCCGCCATAAGCGCTGACCGAGATCGCCCGCGCGACTTCCTCCGGGATCAGGTCCGTCACCGGGCCGCGCGCCCGGGCGCTGGCGTTGTAGACGACGATGTCCGGCACGCCCTGGGTGGCGACCACCACCTCGAACAGCGCCGCGACTTCCTCGGGTTCGGTCGCCTCGCAGGCGAAGGTGACGCCGGCGGTTTCCTCGGCCAGCTTCTGCAGCTTGTCGGGATCGCGCGACGCCATCGCCACCTGCAGGCCGTGCCTGGCGAACAGCCGGGCCAGCGAGGCGCTCAGACCGGGCCCGACGCCGACGATCAATGCGGTCTTCATGTCCATTTCAACGCCCTCCGGAAATCGGCACTATGACGCCCGTAATATAGGACGCTTCCGGGGAAAGCAGCCAGAGCACCGCGGTGGCGACTTCATCGGTGCTGCCGACGCGGCCCATCGGCACGCCGCCGACCATCCGCGTCAGCCGGTCCGGCAATCCGGCGCGGGCGTGCAGGTCGGTCTGGATCAAGCCGGGGCTGACCGCGTTCACCCGGATGCCGCGCGCCGCCAGTTCCTTCGACGCGCCGATCGTCAGGCTGTCCAGCGCGCCCTTTGACGCGGCGTAGTGGATCCACTCGCCGGCGCCGCCGAGTTCGGCCGCGCGCGACGAGATATTGACGATCGCGCCGCCTGCGCCGCCGCGATCGGTGGCCATGCGGGCGACCGCTTCGCGGATCATCAGGAACGGCGCGCGGACATTGACCGCCAGCACGGTGTCCAGCGTCTCCGTGCGTGACGGTGTCGATCTTGCCCATCGGCCCCGGGCGTGCCGGCGTTGTTCACCAGCGCGGTGACCGGCCCCAGCGTTTCATCGACCGTTCGGTACAGCGCCAGGATCGAAGCCTCGTCGGCCATCTCCGCCTGCACCGCGATGGCCGTTCCGCCGGCGGCCTGATATCGGCGACCACTGCGTCGCCAGCGCCTGGTTCGACTGGTAGGTCAGCGCCACCGCGTAGCCGCGCGCCGCCGCCAGCCGGGCGACCGCCTCGCCGATCCCCTGGCTGCCGCCGGTTACGATCATCACCTGTTGCATGGCACTTTCCCCCTTCTTTTGACCGTGTCATTGCCGTATCATCCCGGACCAACGAACAAGAGCATAGATCGTGATCCGAAGCTCGGCATCACCAGGTCATGTTCCGAACAAACCGGAGGATGACGGTCGTGCTCGGTTTGATGCAGTCCCAGGGACTGATGATTTCCTCGATCCTGACCCATGCCGCGCGGCATCACGGATCCGCCGAGGTGGTTTCCCGCACGCACGAGAACACCACCCACCGCTACACCTGGCGCGACGTCGAGGCACGGTCCCGCCGGCTGGTCCGGGTGCTGCAGAAGCTGGGGTCGGCGCCCAGGACCGCGTCGGCACGCTGGCCTGGAACGGCTACCGGCATCTGGAGGTGTATTACGCCGCGCCGGGCATGCAGGCGATCTGCCACACCATCAATCCCCGCCTGCACCCCGACGACATCGCCTACATCATCAATCACGCCGCAGGACAAAGTGCTGTTCGTCGACAGCAGCTTCGCCGCGCTGATCAGCGCCATCGCCCCGCGCATCGCGGAAAACGTCAAGACCGTCGTCATGCTGACCGACGCGGCGAACATGCCGGAGGTGACGCTCGCCCCCGGCATGACGCTGGCCTGCTACGACCAGCTTATGGACGCGGCGGACGATGACTACGTCTGGCCGATCATTCGACGAGAACACCGCCAGCGCGCTGTGCTACACCTCCGGCACCACCGGGCGGCCGAAGGGCGTGCTGTACAGCCACCGCTCGACCTGGCTGCACGCCTATGCCACCGCGCTGCCCGACGTGCTGTGCATCAGGGCGACCAGCCGGGTGCTGCCGGTGGTGCCGATGTTCCATGTCAATGCCTGGGGCATGCCCTATGCGGCGGCGCTGACCGGCGCCTCGCTGGTGCTGCCGGGCCGCCACCTGGATGGCGCCAGCATGGCCACCATGCTCAACGCCGAAAGGGTCACCTTCACCGCCGGCGTGCCCACCGTCTGGCTCGGCCTGCTGCAGTATCTGCGTTCCAGCGGCGAGCGCCTGCAGACCGTGGAGCGCATCATGACCGGCGGGTCGGCCGCGCCGCCGCTGCTGATCGAGGCGTTCCGCGACGAATACGGCGTGGCGGTGGAGCATGGCTGGGGGATGACCGAACTCAGCCCGGTCGGCACCTACAATGCGCCCAAGCCGGCGCAGGCTCGGGCTGACCAAGGACGCAGGCGGCGGCCCACATGCTGAAGCAGGGCCGCATCCTGCCGGGCATCGACATGAAGATCGTCGATGGCGAGGGCAACGAACTGCCGTGGGACGGCGTCGCGTTCGGCGACCTGATGGTGCAAGGGCCCCTGGATCGCCAGCGCCTATTACGGCGAGCCGCCGGGCAGCGCGCTGGACAAGGACGGCTGGTTCGCCACCGGCGATGTCGCCACCATCGATCCGGACGGGTTCATGGAGATCACCGACCGGTCCAAGGACGTGATCAAGTCCGGCGGCGAGTGGATCAGCTCCATCACGCTGGAGAACATCGCGGTCTCCCACCCCGACGTGGCCGAGGCGGCGGTGATCGCCGCGACCCATCCGAAATGGGACGAGCGGCCGCTGCTGCTGGTGGTGCCGGCGCCGGGCAAGACCGTCGATCCGGCCTCGGTGCTGGCGCTGTATGAGGGCAAGGTCGCCAAGTGGTGGCTGCCGGATGAGGTCGTGGTGGTTCCCGAACTGCCGCACACCGCCACCGGCAAGCTGCTGAAGACGAGTCTGCGGACCCGCTTCAAGGACCACTACGTGAAGGCCTAGAAGCATGATGACGCTAGGCGATGATTCTACGCGACGTGCCCAGGCGTTGGACCGGACAACTCCTGGCCTGGGGCCGACGCCGAGGCCGCCCGCCCGCGGCTCCTGCCCCGTCTCCTGCCCCGCCTCTGGCTGTTCACCGACGACCGCCGGCTGCCCGATCCCGCTGCCTCCGTTGCGGCGCTTCCACGCGGAGCGGCCGGTGTGGTGTTCTGCGGCACGACCACGATCCGGCGCGGAGGCGCTCGGGACGGGATCTGGCACGGATCTGCCGCGAGCGCGGCTGGTGCTGGTCGTCGCGGGGGATGCGCGGCTGGCCGCGTCATTGGGGGCCGGCGTTCACCTGCGCGGCGGCTGCTGGCCCGGCCCGTTCCGCCGTCGCGGCATCGGTCACCAGTTCGGCCCATTCGGTTCAGGACCTACGGCGGGCGCGGCGCGCCGGCGCGGCGCTGATTTTCTTGTCTCCCGCGTTTCCCACCGCGAGCCATGCCGGCGCACCGGGCCTGGGCCCGCTGCGTTGGGCCGCCATCGCACGACGTAGTGGCGATCACCAGAAGATCGGCGCGCTGGGCGGGGTTGACGGGCATACGGTGCGGCGATTGCCGGACCGGTTTGCTAGCCGTTGGCGCGATCGCGGCACTGAGCCTCTGACATTGGCGGCGCTCACGTTCGAGCGGTGCAGGCCGGACCATTGGCCCTGATGATCCTGTGCGCCCGAGCGCAATCGGACCTCAGCAGAGATATTTTGATAACGTTTTAATCGGCCACTGCCGCCGCTTTGGGCACGTGAGCGGCGCAATCGCCGCTAGACGGAAATGCCGACAGTCGCCCGAATCGGCCATCGACGCGGCTTCATGCGTTGGCTTTGTCATCCGATCACAGGCCTGTGGCGCCCCCGCCACAGTGTTTCGGAATTGCCATGCCGCAGCGCCAAAGCGGGTTGCGGGGAGGTGAACCTCCGTTCATTAGTTTCGCCCAGGTCTGGCTGCCCCCCGCCTCTTCGCGGGACTAGACGGGCGGGGCCTGAGGATATCGCCGGCGAACCGGTGTAATAAGGAGGATTTTCATGCGTAAGCTTCTCATGGCCAGTGCGGCCATTCTGGGAGCATCCGGCAGTCTGGCTCTCGCCCAGACCCCCGCGCACCCGAACCAAGGTCAGTTGGCTGCCCCTACGGCGCCGGTCCGGCCGCGAACAACAACAACAACGCCTGGGGTATCGCCAACACCCCTACCGGTAGTGCCGCCGCCGGTGGCCTGCAGCAGCATACGATCTACGCGCCGAACTTCGACGCCGTCCCGGCTCCCGGCACCGTCGTCATCCGCCTGAACGGCCGCGTCGAGGTTGACGTCACCGCCAACTACACCAGCGTCGACAAGAGCCAGCGAACGCCGCCGGCGGCGCCCGACCGGCTTCAAGGTGAACCCGCTCGGTGTCGGCAGCTATATGCGGCTGTATCCGGGCTTCGATGGCATGGCCGCGAACGGCCTGCGCTACGGTGCGTCGATCGAACTGCGTGAGAACTTCGGCGCCGGCGACCCACTTCGCAACCGGCAACCGGCGGCGCCGCCACCAGCCCGAGCGCCAACACCTCGGCCGAGACTGTATTTGTCCGCCGCGCCTTCACCTACCTCGCCTCTGACAAGGCCGGTATTGTTCGCCTTGGCCAGACCGACGGTGTCCTCGGCCTGTTCGACAACTGTATCTTCACCACCGCAGTGCTGGGATGCCGGTCTCGGCAACTTCAACGGCGGCGCCAACCAGTCGCTGAGCCGTGCGGGGCGCATATGCCGTGCCGTGGGTCTGGCTGACTCAGGCCGGCGCGGAATATGGCAACAACAAAATCGTTTACCTGTCCCCACAGTTCTATGGCTTTGACTTCGGCCTCCAGTATGCCCCGAGCATGGGCAACGCGTTCCAGAACTCCTACCAGAACTCCGTCAACTCTCAGGCCGGCGTAACTGATCGACCTGACCTCCGGCAACGACTCGACCCGCTGGTATAACCAGGTTGGCGTTGGCCTGCGCTTCGAGCAGACCTTCGGTCCGGTGGACGTGAAAGCGTATGGTTTCTATGAAACCGCCGGTAAGGAGAACCTGACGACCAGCCCCTATGCCACGCCGGCGCAGGCACGGCTTGGAACCGTGGTCGGCGGTGTCGCTGCCTCGGCTCAGACTTTGCGCTATGACAATCTGAGCTTCTACAAGGGCGGCCTGGCTGTCACTTCCATGGGCCTGACAGCGGCCGTTGACTACATCGGCGGTGCCATCAACGGCCAGTTGGCGATGCGTCCCGCCGGTGGCGCGTCCACCAACGCCATTCTCGGCGGTCTGACCTATGCCATGGGTCCGCTGGTGTTGGGCGCCCAGCTTGGCGTGATCGACACCCAGGGCGACGCCCGCCTCGTTGGTATCTCGCAGCGGCATGAATACGAAGTTGCCTTCGGCGGCAACTACAAGCTGGCTCCGGGCATCAATCTGGTCGCCGAGTATCAGTATGAGCATCGTCATCAGGGCGGCTTTGACTTCGCCACCAACTCGCTCGGTGGCACAGGCGCTGCCGCTGGCACGATCACGCGGGATGCGCAGGGCCAGACCTTCGTATTCGGCACGGTTGTCACCTGGTAAGTTCGCCGCATCAGGGAAACGACGGAACGGCGGGGCATCACCCCGCCGTTTCTATTTGAATGGGTTCGATCAGGGATCGGTTGCGGACGCAGAATTGCGGTTGCTGAGTGGAGTAGCCGGGGCTAAAGACCGAGCCACTCGACCGACCGACAACCGAAAGCAAGCTACCGCGATGGGACACGATCCGTTCTTCGTCTGGACGTCTGCCCGCGGCGATGATCGCCCTGCTGGGGCTCGCTTCCTGTTCTTCCGACGCTTTGAAGCCGAACCCGACGTCGCCCGTCTATCAGGGCCTCGGCAGCGGCTCCGCCGGCGACGTCAGCACGTCGCGTATGGGCGGTGAGGACAGCGGCCTGATCTTCGGCATAGGCGGCAAGACCAACAAGGACGTCGGCGCGGGCGGCGGCGTTGGAAGCGGCACCGGCATCGGGGTCAACGCCTTTCTCTGGCGCGGCGCGCTGGACACGATTGCGTTCATGCCGTTGGCCTCGGCCGATCCATTTGGCGGCGTGATCATCACCGATTGGTATCACCCCGCCGGGCACCAGCGGCGAACGTTTCAAGGCGACGATCTATATCCTCAGCCGGGACCTGCGCAGTGACGGTATCAAGGTCAATATCTACCGCCAGGTTCTACAGAACGGGCAATGGGTCGATGCTACCGTGGCCAACTCGACGGTTGGCGACATCGAAAACAAGGTTCTGGCGCGCGCCCGTCACATGCGCGAGCAGTTGGCCAGCGGTTAAAGGAAGCTTCCGCCGAGGCGGATTACTTCGGAATCATCCGCCCGAGCGGCCGGCCGCCGAACAGGTGGACGTGGAAGTGGGAAACTTCCTGGCCGGAGTGTTCGCCCATGTTGGCCAGGAGCCGATAGCCGGGAGCCTCCAGCCTTAGATCCTTGGCGATCTTTCCCACCGCGCGGACGAATCCGGCGATCTCAGAATCGGTGGCCTGGGTGCTGAAATCGGCGAAGGAGCAATAGGGCCCCTTCGGGATCACCAGGACATGAATTGGCGCCTGCGGCGCTATGTCGTGGAACGCGAGCGCGAAGTCGTCCTCAAACACCTTCTTGCAGGGGATCTCGCCACGCAGGATCCGCGCGAAGATGTTCTGGGCGTCATAGGGTGGCAGGCCGCTGACCGGCATCCGAACGTCTCCCGTTGGTCGATTTTCCGCGCCGTCTTACGACATGGATATTTGTAGGACCAGCCGCGGAAGCACGGCCTGAACTGACCAGCGCAAGCGCCGGCCACATATCAGAGGGCGGCGTGACCCTGTCCAGCCCGCTCTCGCCGGCTCTCTGTCCGTAGCTGCCCACAGGCCGCCAGGATGTCCTGGCCCCGCGGTGTGCGGATTGGCGCGGCAAATCCGGCCGCGTTGACGATCGCGGCAAACCGCTCGAGCGCGGCCTTCCCGGTCGATTCGAACCGCGACCCGGGCCACGGATTGAACGGGATCAAATTCACCTTCGCGGGCATTCCCGCGATCAGCCGCACCAATTCCCGCGCGTCGGCCTCGGAATCGTTGACCCCCTTCAACATGATATATTCGAAGGTGATCCGCCGAGCGTTGGAGGAACCGGGGTAGCGGCGGCAGGCGGCCAGCACGTCGGCGATCGGATATTTCCGGTTCAGCGGCACCAGTTCATCGCGCAGGTCGTCGCGAACGGCGTGCAGCGAAACCGCTAAATTTACACCCAGTTCGGCCCCCGCGCGGTCCATCATCGGAACCACGCCCGATGTGGACAGGGTGATGCGGCGCCGGGACAACCCAATCCCCTCCCCGTCCATCACGATCTTCATCGCCTTGGCGACATTCACGTAATTATAGAGCGGCTCGCCCATGCCCATCAGCACGATGGTGGAAAGCAGCCTTGGCGTTTCACCTTTTGGCGACGGCCATTCGCCGTACGAATCGCGGGCTGCCATGAACTGACCCACGATCTCCGGCGCCCCTAGATTCCGTACCAAGGTCTGCGTACCCGTATGACAGAACCGGCAAGACAGGGTGCAGCCGACCTGGGAGGAAATGCAGACGGCGCCGCGATCCTCGACCGGATCGGGGATATAGACCGTCTCCGCCTCCTGCCCGTCGCGGAACCGAAACAGAAACTTGCGGGTCTCATCGGTGCTGGTTTGCACCACGGCGGCGTCGGGCCGCCCGATCACGAACCGGTCCGCCAGCTTCGCCTGCAACGGCTTGGCGATCGACGACATCCGAGAGAAATCGGTCACGCCCTGGTGGTAAATCCAGTGCCACAACTGCTTGACCCGAAACGCCGGCTCCCCGATCGCTTCCATCTCGGCGCCCAATTCGGCCCGGTCCATACCGACCAAGTCGCGCCGCCCATCCGCCAGCACAACTTCAGGTGGATCGAACAGTGCCGACTTCGCCAGGACCCGCGCGCGGTCGGTTTCGGAAAGATCGCTCACTTTGCTGGACATGCTTTCGAGATGGCAGTGTATGACTGGCTGAAGCCCTTCAAGCTGAACGTGTCCGTCACCTCTTTCGGTCCGGGCGAGCGGGCGATCGCCCGGCTGCCCTTGCCAAAAGCCGCGACCGCGGCCTTGCCATCCCGCGCGAAGGCGTTGCGTCCAGAGGTGTAGAATTCCAGCCCGGCCTGATCGACCTGCACCGTCACCGTGGCGTTCGCGGCGTAGGCAAATCCGGCCTCGATCGCCACCGCATCGCGACCGGAAGATCGTTCCGTCACCGTCAGCACGACCTCACCGCGGCCGGTCAGGGCAGGAGCGGAGTTCTGCACTCGGGTGAACGCATAGCAGACGGTCTGCCCCCCTTCCTGATGGGTTGCCGCTGTCCAGTCCTCGAACTTGCCGATCAACTTAGGGCCGGCGGCGGCCTGATGCTTCTCCGGCGCGGGCTTCTTGGGTGCGGCGGCGACGGGCAGGGCCACCAGCAACGCGAGCGTCAAAAGACATGGGAATCGAGTGTTCATGGGTTGAGCAATAAGGCCGTGGCGCACATGAAACAAGCGCCACGCGCTCATGGCTTCTTCGCGTCCGTGTGAACCCAGTCCGGGATCGTTTTGCGAAACCTCGGTGGGCCGTGGCCCGTCGAAGGCAGCGTCTCGATCGGGCCGCGCGAACCCACCGGCCGCTCCGCGAAGCGTCCATGCTGCAACAGGCGATCGTACAGAACCAGCGCGCCGGCAACCGCGAGATTGAGCGAGAATCGAGTCGGGATGCGGATCACGTGGCCGCATCGTTCCAACACTCCGGCCGACAGTCCTGCCCGCTCGGGTCCCAGTACGTAGGCGGCATTCAGCGGGTGGCGGAACGAGGGCAAGTCGACGGCATTGTCCAGCCGCTCTATCCCGACCAGGACGCATCCCTGCGGCAGCGACATCTCCGCAGCCGACGGATAACGCCACATCGGCACATGCAGCGGGGTGTCGGCGGTATCCGCGGTGCGGGCGGCGCGCGAATCCCAACCCGTGCCAATGGTAAAGCAGAACGATGCTCCGAATGCGTGGCCGGTACGCAGCAGCGCGCCGATGTTGGCGGACTTGGAGACGCCCTCCGCACCGATTCCAAAATAGCCCCTTGCCCTGGCTTCAACCACGCCGCGCAGGTCTATTCCGCCGTCATGACCGACGCAACCGATCAGCGCCTCGCCGGCCAGTACGAGGCGTACCCTTACCCGAAGCGCGACCCGCGTGATGAAGCCAAGCGCCTGGTGGTCGGCAGCCCCAGCCATATCCGGGAAATTGACCATTGGGTATTCGGCGCCGCCCGCTCCTCCAGCCTGAGGCTGAACGCGCTGGTCGCGGGCGGCGGCACCGGCGATGCCACCATCATGCTGGCGCAGCAGATGACCAGCCTCGGCCGCCCGGGACAGGTTACCTGGCTCGACCGCTCCAGTGCCGCGATGAACATCGCCCAGGCACGCGCCAAGACACGCGGCCTGACCAACATTGCCTGGGAACAGCGCTCCCTGCTGGAGCTTCCAGGTTCCGGATTGGGACCGTTCGACTACATCGACTGCTGCGGCGTGCTGCACCACCTTCCGGACCTGGCGGAGGGCCTGCGCGCGCTGCTGTCGGTCCTGGCGCCCGGCGGCGGAATGGGCCTGATGGTTTACGCGCCGCATGGCCGAACCGGCGTCTACATGATGCAGGATGCACTCCGCCACCTCGCCCCACCGGAGGAATCGCCGCAACAGCGCCTGGATACCGCTCGCCGGGTGATGAAGCATCTGCCGGAAACGCAATGGCTTCGTCACAACCGCAACTTCGATGACCACATCAACGGCGGCGACGCAGGGTTGTACGATCTGCTGCTGAACCCGCGCGACCGGTCCTATACCGTAGCGGCGTTTGCCGAACTGCTTCGCGAGGCGGGGCTTCGGGTCACGTGTTGGGTGGAACCCAGCCGCTACGACCCTGCCCCGATGCTGCCTGATCCAAAGCTGCGCGCCCGGCTTGGCGCGATGGACCTGACAGAGCGCGCCGCGCTGGCCGAGGCCCTGGCCGGCAACATGGCGGTCCATATCGTGTATTGCGTGCGCGCCGAGGCACCGATCCAACAGGCCGACCCGAATGCGCAGGAGGCAGTGCCGGTGCTTCGCGAGATCGATGGCGAGGCTTTGGCGCAAGGGATCAGGCCCGATGGCACGCTTTCCGTCAGCTTCGATGGAAGACGCCTCCTGCTCGCCCTGCCCCCGCTGGCGACCGCGATCCTGAAGCTGGTTGACGGAAAACGCAGCGTCGCCGAGATCGCCACGATACTGAGTTCAAGCGGGACGAAACCGGACGCTTTCATGAGCGCCTGGCGTCAGACTTCCAGCGCCCTGGAGCGGATCAACCGACTGCTGGTGTCCGCGCCGCCGTAGCAGGTTATGGTTTGAAGTCGCCGATTCACACGGCCAATCGCGGACGCCTTGCGTCTCGATCTTCTCAGCGATCGGGCACTAGGTTGAAGCTCCGCCGGCCAGTCGCTCGCCTGCTTCAGCCCGAAAATACAGGTCTGGCCGCGGCAACCCGTACAGCGCCCGCAGCGTATCGCCGGCATAGAAGCCGCGGAACAGGCCGCGCTTCTGCAACAACGGCACCACCTCCGCGGTGAACACCTCCAGCATTGATGGCAACACCGGCGGCATCACGTTGAACCCGTCCGCGGCGCCGTCGCGGAACCAGTCCTCTATCAGGTCGGCGATCTGTTCCGGTGATCCAGCGGTCACAAAATGGCCGCGCGCACCGGCGAGGTAGCCCAGCAACCGCCGCAAGGTCGGCTTCTCCCGCCGCACCAGGCCAATGATAACCTCCGTGCGGCTGCGCGCCGCCTCTACCGTCTCTGGGTCAGGGAAATCCTCCGGCAACAGGGGGCGATCCAGCGGCAGATGGGAAAAATCATGGCCCCCGAACCGCCCGGAGAGCCGCTTGCGCCCAACTTCCGGATCACTCAGTTCGTTCAGTTCGGCCGCGATTCGCTGGCCTCGGCCTCAGTGGACCCGATTACCGGACTCAGCCCCGGCAGGATCAGCACGTGTTCTGGGTTGCGGCCTTCCTCCGCCACCAGCCGCTTCAGATCGGCATAGAAGTCCTTCGCCGTCGCCTTTTCCATCTGTGCGGTGAACACCGCTTCGGCATGACGCGCGGCGAAGCGCCGCCCCGTCTCCGACGACCCCGCCTGCACGAACACTGGCCTTCCCTGAGGACATCGCGGCATGTTCAGCGGCCCCGCCACCTGGTAATGTGGCCCCACATGACTAACCATTCGGATGCCGTCGGGACGGGCATATTCCCCGGTGGCGCGATTATCCAGCACGGCATCATCGGACCAACTGTCCCACAGCCCGGTGACCACGCGCATATACTCCTCCGCGCGCTCATACCGCTCGGCGTGGCTGAGTGGTCCGTTGCCGCCGTAGTTGCCTGAAGCCGACGCCAGCCAGGTGGTGACGATATTCCAGCCGATGCGCCCGCGCGACATGTGGTCCAGCGAGGCAAACTGCCGAGCCAGATTGAACGGCTCGGTATAGGTGCTGGAACAGGTGGCGATCAGCCCGATATGCCTGGTCGCCCCGGCCAACGCGGCGAGCGTGGTGATCGGCTCGAGCCAGGTGCGCGGCGCACTGACCACATCCTCGCCCACGGCGAGCGAATCGGCCAGGAAGATCGAATCGAACAGGCCGGCCTCCGCCTTGACCGCCAGATCGGTGTAGTAACGGATATCCGTCAACGGCAGGGGTGAGGAAGCGGGGTGCCGCCACGCAGCCTCGTGGTGGCCACGACCATGGATGAACAGATTGAGATGCAGGTGCCTGGTCATGGCGCGGCCGTTAGCGGATTCGCCACGCGGTTCGGGGCGAGGATGGGCGAAGCGACGACCTTTCCAGTATCTGGCCAATCCCTCGCGGGTATGGAGGCCAGGCAGGCGCGGGTCGCGGCGCGCCCTGTAGTGGAAGGGAGCCCGGAGGCCGGGAAATTGATCGGCAACGACATGGTCCAGGGTGCTCCGCCAAACAGCAGGCCGCCGCCGCAGACTGTATTTCTCGGTGAGACCGTCCAGGTTGAATAGTCCCGGCCGGATCGTTCAGATCGAGCAGCGGCTGCCGATGCATACCACACTCTGTGCCGACCGCCTCACCGGATGCGCCAGATCGATCCGTTCGCTCGGGCAGCGCGACCGCTTCCCGATCGGGCGGTGAGTGGTTCCGCCTCGCAGGATCATGCCTACGCCAGTGCGGCCGTCGGCGGTGCAGACAGCGGCTGCTGGATGTTCGGGCGCCGTTCTTCCGGTTGACAGATACGCCGCATGATCGCGGATGTCTCGGCATCGGCAGGCAGAAAGGCTTCAACCGCAAGCTCGGAAACCATGATGTCGAGCGGCGTCGCGAACTGCGTCGTTGTATTGAAGAACGACAGGACGCCGTCGATCGTGGCGAGCCGAAACGGTATCGCGATGGTATCACGCTCGGTCTCGACACGCTGCGGCCGCGGGCTGCAGCGGTTTGGATAGCCGCGGATCTCTTCCAGAAGCTCGATCAGCTCCGGATCACCACAAAGATCAATCTGGCGCCGCAAGCGGGCGATCATGTGAGCCCGCCATTGCACGAGGTTGATGATGCGCGATGCCAGGCCGGCGGGATGCAGGCAGAGACGAAGGATATTGACCGGCGGACGCAACAGGGCGGGCTCCGCGCCGGCCACAAGATGTGCGACCGCCCGATTTGCGGCGAGCATGGTCCAACGCCGGTCAACCGCCAGCGCCGGGCTGGGATCGTGCGCGGCGAGAACGATCTCCACGTCGCGGCGGATGGTATCCAGCGCCGGATCGTGGAATTGGCGCTCCTCGAACAATGGCGGCAGTTCGGCGGCACTCAGCAAAACGTTCCTATCTCGTAACGGAATGTCGAGGCACGCCGCCAGACGCAGCAATGTCGGCAGGATGGGCCGCGTTCGCCCGGTCTCGAGAGCACTTAGCTGTTCGGTGGAGATTTCAGCATCACATGCCAGGTCGAACTGGCTCATATGGCGTCTGCGCCGCCATTCCCGCAGGTACCAGCCGACACTCTGGACCGATGTTTCTGTCGTCAACCGACATTCATCCTTTCCTTGGTGCGGTCGGCTGTGCGATTCTGTCCAGCTTGAGGCCCTGCCGACGCCGCCCTCAGATACGCTGCCGCCGTGAGGATATAGTCACAAACTCGTGAAGATGCCGTTTCTTCGCGTCAATTCGACTGAATATCTCACATGGCCATAGCCGGTGATGGCGTTTATCTTTGCGCTTATGTCCTCCGCGATGACCCTGAGGGTTTACACAGATTATAAGAGCCCATACGCGTTCCTGGCGAAGGATCGCCTTTATGCCTTGGCGCGGGAGACCGGTGTCTCGGTCGAATGGCTTCCCTACGTACTTGATGTGCCGCAATACCTGGGTAGTGCGACGGTTGGGGCTGATGGCGGCGTGATGGAAGAAAACCGCAATGCCCATCAATGGCGACGGATTCGTTACATGTTCATGGACTGCCGCCGCCAGGCCCGCAAGCGGGGCCTCACCTTGCGCAGCACTCAGAAGATGTGGAATTCGGCTCCAGCGGCCGCCGGCATGCTGTTCGCCCAGCAAGCCGGAGAATCGATATTCCGGAGCTATCACGACACTGTCTTTCAGCGATTCTGGGCGCGTGATCTCGACATCGAGGATATCGATACGCTTGCCGCTGTATTAACCGAGGCAGGTGCAGACGGCAGCGCCTTCCCGGCTTTCCTTCCAGCGGGTTTGGCGCGGGTGGCGGCGATCAGCAAAACCGCCGAAGCAGATGGCGTATTCGGTGTTCCATCCTTCGTCGTCGGAAAAGAGCTGTTCTGGGGCGGCGAACACCTACCTGAGATCCGCGAGATGATAGGCGGGATTATAGGCGGGCGCCCCTCGGCATGACGGAACTCGCGGAAGCTCGGTTTGCCAGCTTCGTAGCCACGCTTGGACGCGGGCCAGGCAGGTCGCGCGCCCTCACGCGGGAAGAGGCTTTCGACGCCTTCGGCATGATCATGCGCGGCGAAGCCGATCCGCATCAGGTGGGTGCATTCCTCATGCTGCTGCGCTTCCGCGGCGAGGATGCCGAGGAGATCACCGGCATGGTCGAGGCGGCGCGCGCCCATGCCTGCCTGGGCGGGCATGATCTCGGCGTCGAACTCGACTGGCCGTCCTACGGCGCCGGCCGGACTCGCGGCGCCCCCTGGTTCCTGCTGTCTGCCCTGGCGCTCGCCCGCTCCGGCATCAGAGTCCTGATGCATGGCTCAAACGACTTTTCATCCGGTATCGCCGTGGAAGACGCACTGGCCGCTCTCGGCATGCAGCGGGGTTCGGGCCTGTCCTCCGCGGCCGCGGCAATGCAAACAGATAACTTCGCCTACCTGCCGTTGCGCACCATGGTGCCCGCGCTGGCGAGACTGTTGGACATGCGGCGTCTGTTTGGCCTGAGGTCTCCGGTCAACACCGCCGTGCGCCTGCTCAACCCTGCCGACGCCCCTTTCGGCGTCGATGGCGTATTTCACCCGCCCTACATCAACGTTCATCTAGGCGTCGCCGAACGGATGCGGCGTAAGCGCCTGCTGGTGCTGAAGGGCGGCGGCGGGGAGGCAGAGCGCGTACCGCTGAAACCCGCGACCGCGACGCTGTGGGACCTCGATGCGGGTCCCCGCGAGATAACCTTGCCGGCATTCGAGGGACTGCGGCCGCACCCGCCTGCCTCTGACACCACCGCTGCATTCGCTGCCGTGTGGACCGGGGAAGCCACCCCGGACACCCCGCTGGCGACGATCCAGGCAACGATCGCCCTCGCGCTGTTGGCGATGGGGCGAACGGAGGACCCGGTCCAGGCACTGCAGCAGGCGGCTTCGATCTGGGCGCGGCGCCACTAAGCGCGTAGAAGGACAGCCATGCGCTACATTTCTACCCGCGGGCAGGCGCCCGCCCGCGATTTCGCCGATGTCCTGCTGGCGGGTCTCGCTGAGGACGGCGGCCTGTTCGTGCCGGAATCCTGGCCGCATTTCAGCCCGTCCGACTGGCGTGCGATGCGGGGCCTGCCGTACGCCGAACTTGCCGCCCGGGTTATGCAGCCGTTCGTGGGGGCAGCGATCCCGTTCGAGGTGCTGCGGAGGATCTGCCAGGAGGCGTATGGTAATTTTGGCCACTCCGCCATCGTGCCGCTGGTCCAGTTGGAGACCAACCTGTTCGTGCAGGAGCTTTTCCACGGTCCCACTCTCGCTTTCAAGGACATGGCGATGCAGGTGCTGGGGCGCCTGTTCGATCATGTGCTGACCGAGCGAGATCAACGCGTGACGATCGTCGGCGCGACCTCTGGCGATACGGGGTCGGCGGCGATCGAGGCGTGCGCCGGGCGCGACCGTGTTGATATCATGATCCTGCATCCGCACGGCCGCACCAGCGAGGTGCAGCGCCGCCAAATGACCACCGTGCGGGCGGACAATGTGGGCAATGTCGCTATTCAGGGCACCTTTGACGATTGCCAGGATCTGGTGAAGGCGATGTTCGCCGACGTGAATTTCCGCAGCGAAATGCGGTTGTCGGCGGTGAATTCCATCAACTGGGCACGTATCGCGGCGCAGGTTCCGTATTATGTGGCCGCGGCCCTGGCTTTGGGCGCGCCGGACCGGGACGTGGCTTTTGCCGTGCCTACCGGGAACTTTGGCAATGTCCTGGCTGCGTGGGTGACCCGGCGGATGGGGCTGCCGGTAGCGCGCCTCATAATTGGTTCCAATCGCAACGATATTCTGACACGGTTCCTCAACTCCAATGATATGTCGATGGTGCCGGTCGAACCGTCATTGTCTCCTAGCATGGACATCCAGGTCAGCTCCAATTTCGAGCGGATGCTGTTTGAACTGTTCGACCGCGATCCGCAGGCCACGCGCGAGGCGATGCTTGGATTCCGTCGAACTGGACGGATGACGGTCGCTGAACCGGTGTGGCACCGCGCGCGCGCGGTGTTGCATGGCTTCCGGCTGGACGATGCGCAAACCGTGGCGGAGATCCGGCGGCTGCAGGCGGCGACAGGCTATCTGGCCGATCCGCATACCGCGATCGGCATCGCAGCGGCGCGGGCGCTACCGTGCGCCGCGGGCATACCGGTGGTGGCGATGGCGACCGCTCATCCCGCGAAGTTCCCGGATGCCATGGAGCAGGCGACGGGACATCGGCCAGCACTGCCTGCCCGCATGGCCGACCTGTTCGCGCGGGAGGAGCGTTTTACCGTGCTGGAGAACGATGTTTCGATTGTCGAAGCAGCGGTCCGCGCGCTGGTCGGACGAAACTCGACGGACGCCCGCGAAGCATTAATTTGACCCTGGTCCCCAGACTGTTTTCGGGGCGGTGGCTCAGTCGGCAGCCGCGCCCGAAATAGAAAAAACAGCATCGCCACCGCGCCGGCCCTATGGCACGGTTCGGACCATGCGCATTCATCTCCAGAACCCCGACAACGACCCTTTGTTCAACTTCTCCCGCCCGATGTGGGAAGCCGCTGCCGCCCGAGCCCCTGACGCCGGGGCGGAACATACTGTCAGCATCGGCGATACGCCCGCCGACCTTATTGCCGGAATGCGCGAAGCCGAGGCCCTGGTGACCGACGCCAGCGTCATCAAGGCCCATTTCCCCTGCCCGGCGCCCCACCTGAAACTGATCTTCCTGACCAACGCCGGGCTTGACGGTCTCGCTCCATTTTCGTGGCTGCCGGAGGGCGTGGTGCTGATGAACAACCGGGGCGCTCATGCGGCCAAGTCCGGTGAGTTCGCCATCATGTCCATCCTGATGCTCGCCAACCGCATCCCTGCCATGGTGACCAACCAGCTTCACGGCAGGTGGCGCAAATTGTGGGGTTCGGTGCTGGGTGGCCGTAACCTCACGGTGGTCGGCCTTGGCACCTTGGGCGGCGCCACTGCCGAACATGCCGCCCGCTTCGGCATGCACGTTACCGGAATCCGGGCTCACCCGGCGCCACACCCGGCCTGTCAACGAGTTCTGCGGATCGACGCCCTGGAAGAGGTGATCCCGGAAACGGAGTTCCTCGTATTGGCCTGTCCGCTGACCGCGGCGACACGCGGACTGATCACCCGCAAACTGCTGGAGTGCCTACCCTCCGGCGCCGGCATCCTGAACATCGGCCGCGGAGAGCTACTGGATCAGGACGCACTATGCGATCTTCTGGACGCCGAACACCTGTCCGGTGCTGTGCTGGACGTCTTCACGCCGGAGCCGATCCCGCCCGGTCACCGTCTATGGTCGACTCGAAATCTGATCATCAGCCCACACACCTCCGCCGATGATCCCGCGACTTACAATCCGCACAGCCTCGACATCTTCCTGGACAATCTGCGCGCCTGGCGCAATGGGACGCCGTTGCCGAACCGCTTCGATATCGCCCGCGGCTACTGATGCTTGCAACGCTTGTCGCACTACTCGGGGCCGCGACCATCGCGGTGCCTCTGACCCGGCGCTTGGGCCTTGGCAGCGTGTTGGGTTACCTTCTGGCCGGAGTGGCGATTGGGCCTTCCGGCTTGCGGCTGGTCAACGACGTCGACCAGATCGCCAATATCGCGTCCCTCGGCGTCGTCATGCTGCTGTTTTTGATCGGGCTGGAGTTGAGGCCGCGCCGGCTGTGGGTGATGCGGCGCGCGGTATTTGGCCTGGGCTCCGGACAGGTGGTTCTAAGCGGCGGCGTGTTGGCCGCCACGGCACATTTCGCCGGCATCCCCTGGCCCGGCGCCATTGTGCTGGGCGCGGGCCTGGCGATGTCGTCGACCGCGATCGTGCTGCCGATGCTGGCCGAGGCCGACCTGCTGCAAAGTCGGGCCGGACGCGACGGCTTCGCGGTGTTGCTGTTCCAGGACCTGGCGTTCATTCCACTGGTCGCCCTGGTCCCGCTAGTGGCCGAGCGAACGCTGCCCGACCATGTGCCCTGGCACGATGTGGCCCGTGCGACGGTCGCGGTCGTGGTCATCCTGGTCGGCGGCCGCTTTGTGATCCCGCCGCTGATCCGCATCCTTGGGGGTTCCCGCACACGCGAGGTATTCACCACCGCTTCACTGCTGATTGTGGCGGGCACCGCCTACATTGCCAATCTCGCAGGGCTTTCGATGTCGCTCGGTGCCTTCATGGCCGGCGTTCTGCTGTCGGAGTCTGAATATCGGCATGAGTTACAGGCCGACATCGACCCGTTCGAGGGCCTTCTGCTCGGTTTTTTCTTTATCTCCGTTGGCATGGACGCGGATTTGGCCCTGGCTTACGCCCATCCAGGGCTGTTGCTGGCCGCCGCCGGTGCGCTGCTGCTGGCGAAGATCGTGGTCTGCTTCGTCCTCGCGCTGATGTCTCGCCAAAAAGCGATTGACGCGATCCGCTTCAGCCTGGCTTTGCCGCAGGCCAGCGAGTTCAGCTTTGTGCTATTTGGCGCCGCCGTCGCTGTCGGGGCGCTCGACGACAGCAGCGCCGCCATGGCCACGCTTGTTGCCGCGGTTTCAATGGCCGCGACGCCCGTGTTGTTCGCATTGTCGGAGAAGTTCGTGGTGCCCCGGCTGGAGGCCGAACCGGTGCCGGACTTCGACACGATCGAGGCAGCCGACGCACCGGTGATCATCTGCGGCTTCGGCCGTTTTGGTCAGATCATCGCCCGCGTGTTTCGCATGCATGGGATTCGCTTCACCGCGCTGGAGCGCGACCTTGGCCAGGTGAATGTTGTCCGCCGCTTCGGCAACAAGGTTTATTTCGGCGATCCGACGCGTGTGGAGCTACTGCGGGCGGCGGGTGCCGGACAAGCCAGGCTGCTGATCGTCGCCCTCGATCACATGGAGGACGTGCTGCGCGTCGTCGAAATGGCTCGGCGCAACTTTCCCCAACTGAAGATCATGGCGCGGGCACGCAACCGACGGCACGCATACCTGCTGATGGACCGAGGCGTTGATGGGCTGGTTCGCGATACCTTCTATTCCAGCCTGAAGATGGCTGAGGATTCGCTGATGGCACTTGGGATCACTGCTGAGGACGCGGCCAGGTCAGTGGCTTTGTTCCGCGAGCATGACGAGAGAAACTTGCTGGAGACCCATGCGATTTATCGCGACGAGAAGCAGTTGATCCAGAGCACTCAGCAGGCAACCGAGGAACTGACCGCGTTGTTCGAGGCGGATCAGAACCGATAGCGCCGCTTTCCCGTGCCGCGGGAGGCACGTGTCCTAGCCCACCGGCGCGCGTTCATAGTCGTCAATCAGCCAATCCTCCGGCTCCGCCTTCGCCCCGTCGTACCATTCGGTAACCAGTGCATGTTGTCGCACAGCCGCACAGTATGCCTCACTTTCCGGCGATATCTCGGGTTGCCAGCCTAATAGCCGAGCCACCACCGGTGCGAACATCGCATCAGCGGCGCCAAACGCGGTGCCAAACAGGAACGGGCCGCCACCGCCAAACCGCGTCCTGGTTTCCGCCCAGATGGCCTCGATCCGGGCGATATCACGCAAGGCCCCCGGCGTGCGCCCCAGCCCCGCGAAATCGCGTCCGAGATTCATCCACATGGCCATGCGCAACTCGCGAAATCCCGCATGCATCTCGGCGGAAATCGACCTCGCGTGTGCCCTCGCCACGCGATCAGCCGGCCACAGGGCCGGCTCAATCTCGGCGCAATAATCGCAGATGGCCAGCGACTCCCACACGCGCGCGCCGTCATGTTCGAGAAACGGCACCAGCCCGTTCGGCGAGATCTCTGAGATTTCCTTGGTTGGCCCCGGGCGGGTAAATTTCAGCACGCGAACATCGACGTTCAAGCCCGCCAGTTTCACAGCCAGCCATCCGCGCATCGACCACGACGAGTAGCGCCTGTGGCCGATATAAAGCACACCGTCAGTCATCGCTGGCCCCCGGTAAATCCTTGCCGAACAAACTGGGCGGCGGCGGCTCAGTACGCGTGTAATCGATCGAGCAGTAGGCGCCGCCCATGTAGCGTTCTTCTACGGCATCGCCGCTCACTTTTCCGGCCAACTGACCGGCGAAGGGATCGGCGCTGTCAATCGGCGCCCAACCGAGTGCCTGGCGCGCATCGTCTCGCCACCAGGTCATCCGCGAATTCCTTGATGCTCCCCATATCACCGCATGACCCACCGCCGGCGTCAGCACGCATCGTTCCATCAGCCGCGAGAAATCCGGGTATGACAGCCATGTCGCCAGCATCCGGGCGTTTATCGGTTCGGGAAGCGCCGACCCGATGCGCACGTTCACGCTTTCCACACCGTGCTTGAACCAGTACATCCGGCCCATCAGTTCGCCATACGCCTTCGACAATCCGTAATAACCATCCGGCATGAACGGCGTCTCGGCCGGCACGTTGGCATCCCGTTCATAGAACCCGACCGAGTGGTTCGAGGATGCGAAGATCACCCGCGCCTTCTCTCGCCTTGCGGCCTCATAGATGTGATACAGCCCGCGGATGTTCGGTCCGATGACTTCCTCGAACGGCCGCTCCACGGAGACGCCGCCCAGATGGATGATCGTCCCGCACCCCTCCGCCAGGCGCAGTATCGCCATCCCATCCGACAGGTCAGCCCTGGAGAATACGGCACCCCCCGGCAGGGCATCGGGAAACGGCGCGATGTCGGTCAGTACCAGTCGCCAGCCCAGCGCGCCGAGCGAGCGAACCAGCACCCGACCAAGCGCGCCCGATGCTCCGGTTAGAAGGATCGGTTTGGCAGGCGTGTCAGTCATGGCATTCTCCTCTCGTTCGCCGCGGATCATTCGCAGCTGGAGGTATCATGCGCAGGATTGACGAGATCGCCCAGGCCCTGGCCAACGGGACCACGACCAGCCGGTCCCTGATCGAGGGCGCCCTGGAAAAAATCGCTGATCCCGCCGGCGAGGGTAGCCGCACGTTCATCAAGGTGCAGGCCGATCAGGCCCGCGCCATGGCCGACGCCGCCGACCTGCTGCGCGGTGCCAACCGTTCCCCCGGCCCTTACGCTGGCATCCCGATCGCGCTGAAGGATATTTTCGATGTCGCCGGCGAGCCAACGCCAGCCGGTTCGGCGATCCTGGCCGATGCGCCCGAGGCGAAGCTGAATGCCCCGGTGGTGGCGCGCATGCTGGCTGCCGGCTTCATCCCGGTGGGCCGGGTAAACATGACTGAGTTTGCGTTCTCCGGGCTTGGCATCAATCCGCATTATGGAACGCCCAGCAGCCCCTGGGACCGTCCCTCTCGACGCATTCCGGGTGGCAGTTCCTCCGGCACAGGCGTGGCGGTGGCCGACGGCATGGCGGCTGCTGGCCTTGGCACCGACACCGGTGGGTCCTGCCGCATCCCTGCGGCATTCTGCGGCGTCGTCGGCTACAAGCCTACCGCGCGGCGGGTCCCGATCAGTGGCGTGTTGCCATTGGCGCCGTCTCTCGATTCCGTCGGCCCGCTGGCCCCCAGCGTCGCCTGTTGCGCCGAAATCGACGCCATCCTGGCCGGCGAGGCTCCAGCCGCTCCAACCCCAGCGCGGTTGCAGGGGCTGCGCTTTGCCGTCCCGAAAAACATGGTCCTGGATGGCATGGACGACACCGTCGCCGCCACATTTGAAAAAGCATTGTCCACGCTCTCCGGCGCCGGCGCCAGGATCGAATCAATCAACTTCGCCGACATCGCCGAGTTGCCGGCAGCGCACGCCAAGGGCGGATTTGCCGCTTCGGAGGCTTACGCCTGGCACCGCCACCTTCTGGCGACTCGGGGTGCGGGATATGATCCGCGCATCCGCGTCCGCATTGCCCGCGGCGAGCAAATGAGCGCCGCGGATTATATCGATCTGGTGAACACCCGCGCCCGGCTCATCGCCGGCTTTGCCGTCGCGACGGCCCCGTTCGACTGCCTGCTGATGCCGAGCGTTCCCGTTGTGGCGCCGCGTATCGCCGACCTTGATGACGAGCGCGCCTACAACAGCGTAAACATGCTGATCCTGCGCAACACCACCATCGCCAACTTCTTTGATCGATGTGCGATTTCGCTGCCTTGCCATCGTGCGGGCGAGGCCCCAGTTGGGCTGATGCTGATGGGCGAAACGATGGGCGACGCTCGGCTTTTTGACATTGCCGCGGCCGTGGAGGCAGCGCTTGGTTAAACGACCGGCGAAACCGAGGCGCGCCCACCATCGCCGACGGCGGAGTCGGAACCCTAGGCGCGCCTTGCGACCATTTGGATGCCGGGCTTTCGGTTGGGCATGAACCAAATGGTCTTGAAGAATGGTTGCAGCGCCCTCCTCAAACCAAGCTTCGTGAACAGCGTGAGGTGTTCCGGAGGCTTCACCTGATCCCAGCCCATCAGCCTGTTGCGCACCGAAGAGTGCCCGGCATCCGGCGTGGTCAGGAACAAGACCCCGCCACTGGCTACCAGGCTGACCAGGGAACGCAGAAAGCCGCGGGGATCCGCGACATGCTCCAGAACTTCAGGTACAGTAAACCAGATCGAAAACAGTGCCGGCCTCCAGCGCGTCAATGGTGCCCTCAAGGAAGCGGTTTTTGGGAAACCTCTCGCGCGCGATCCGCAGCGCGTAGGGCGTCAGGTCAATGCCGGTAGCGGTAAAGCCGTTCCGCCGCGCCGCCTCGACGGCACAGCCGATGTTGCAGCCGACATCCAGAAATCGCCGCCCCGAGACAAGCCATTTCATAATGAAGATGCGACGCTGTTCCAGCGCAAGCTTCCGGTCCACCTTCCGCAGATACCCATCGTTCGCGTAATAGGCAGCATAAAACCGGTTGAGCGCCGGCACGGCGGGGACACGATCCGTAAACAGGGTACCGCAGTGTTCGCACCGCAGAATGTCTTCAAACCTCAGTTCCGGGTCCGCTTCCATCATCGCCATGAGGGTGGTTCGGCTGTCATACCGATCAACGCCCGCGTTGGCCGGTGTGGCGCGTTGGGTTGCCGGGCGGCGGGCGGAAGCAGATTCTGATGCCGGCTGCAAGGGTCGACCGCTACCAGATCCCGCAGCGAACTGGCGCGCCCATGCCTGCCGGTTGAATATGGCATCGGTCTTTTCGGACTCACAGGCCGGACAGCGCGTCCGGCTCAACTGGTTTTCTAGTGGCAGCATCGTCACCCTCTTTAGTCCCTCCGGTTGTGGCGGGCGAGTGAAGTGCCCAGCAACTCAACCGCTTCACAAGAAGTGATTTGTCGGGCTGCCGTCGGGCCAACCCGCCTTTTGACAAGCATCTGATCAAACCGCTTGGCATCCACCCCGCATCAAGCGCATTCTCCCTTTTGTCCCAGGCACCCGCCGCGGGAGAGTGCGGGCTATACCCCGCCGCCGAAGGCGCAACCGGCCCCCGGAAACGCTCAGGCAAACGGACCGCGACGGGCAGGGATCTCTGGAAAGCCGGACCGCGCGCGAGCGAGAGGTCCGCACCGACGGAGTAAGGGGTTACAGCCCCGAATCTCTCAGGTACCGTGACAGAGGGGGGTCATCGCTGCCGGCATTCCCGCCGGTGGATGACCCTGTTCGCGGAGAAGTCGGTGCCTCAAAACGCCCTGCCAGACGATCCCACACCCACGCCCCTTAAAGCGATCCCCCTTGACCAGTGGCATCGCCACCATGGCGCCCGCATGGTGCCATTCGCCGGATATGCCATGCCGGTCCAATACGATCTGACCGGCGACCTCGCCGCGCGCTGCAAGGGCGGCGTCATGGCCGAGCATTTGCATACGCGGAGCCATGCGGGGCTGTTTGATGTTTCCCATATGGGCCAGGCGATGCTGACCGGAGCCGATGTGGCGACCGCGCTGGAGCGTTTGGTTCCGGGCGATATTGCCGGACTGAAACCGGGTCGCCAGCGCTACACGCTGTTCACAAATGAGGTTGGCGGCATCATCGATGACCTGATGGTCGCACGCCTGGACGAAAACCGCCTGTTCCTGGTCGTCAACGCCAGCCGCAAGGACGTGGATTTCGCTCACCTCGCCGAGCATCTGCCCGGCACTATCGCGTTGAGTCCACTGGAGGACCGGGCACTCCTTGCGCTGCAGGGGCCTGACGCCGCCGCTGTGATGGGGCGGCTGTCGCCCGAGGCCGCCGCCCTGCCGTTCATGGGCATCACCGCCACCACCATCGATGCGGCCGAATGCCTGATCTCCCGCTCCGGCTACACCGGTGAGGATGGCTTTGAAATCTCCGTCGCCGCGGAAAACGCCCAGACCGTGGCGGACAGGTTGCTGTCCTGCCCGGAAGTCGTTCCGATCGGGCTAGGCGCCCGCGATTCGCTGCGGCTAGAGGCCGGGCTTTGCCTCTACGGCAATGACCTGGACGAGCTTACCAGTCCGATCGAATCGGGCCTTACCTGGGTGATCGGCAAACGTCGAAAGATGAACTGGGATTTTCCTGGCGGGCTGGTGGTCCGCGACCAACTCGACAATGGCCCGATCCGCCGCCGCGTTGGCATCCGCCCAGACGGACGCACCCCGGCCCGGGCACAGACCACGATCATGGCGGAGGACGGGACTGAAGCCGGCATCATCACCTCCGGTGGCTATGGGCCATCGGTCGGCGCGCCGGTTGCCATGGGCTACGTCCGCAAAGACCTCGCCGCCGATGGCACCAAGCTGATCCTTCTGGTTCGCGGCAAGGCGATCCCTGCCACCGTCGTGCCACTCCCGTTCACACCTCACCGATACATACGCTGAAAGGAACGCTCAATGGCCAACAAGAGTGCCGCGGACAAGCGCTACACCAAGGACCACGAATGGGTTCTCCTCGACGGCGACATCGCCACGGTCGGCATCACCGATCATGCACAGGAACAGCTTGGCGATCTGGTTCACGTCGAACTTCCGGAGCCGGAGCGCGCTGTCGTCGAAGGTGAGACCTGCGCTGTCGTGGAAAGCGTCAAGGCCGCCGCGGACGTGTTTTCTCCATTGGCCGGCAAGGTCGTGGAAATCAACGAGACCATCGTCGAGGACCCGTCCATCGTGAACAGCGACGCCGAGGGCGAAGGCTGGTTCTTCCGAATCGAACTCGATGATCCGGATTCATTTGAGACGTTGATGGATCAGGACGCCTACGACGAATTCCTGGAGACTTTGTAAGTATGGATCTCGCTTTGCCCACCTCCCCCGTGCCTGGCCAGGATAAGTGGGACGAACTGGCGGAACTGGAGGAAAGCAACAGCTTCGTCCACCGCCATATCGGACCGTCGGAAACCGAACTGGTGGCGATGCTGCACACGGTCGGCGCGGCAACGCTGGATGATGTCGCCGGACGGACAATTCCGGACGCTATCCGCTCCAACGTGGCCTTAGACCTGCCGCCGCCAGTGGATGAGGCGGCGACAATCGCCGAACTGCGGGCTTTGGCGGCCCTGAACACGACGACCAAAAGCCTAATCGGGATGGGCTACCATGGTACGGTTACGCCGCCCGTCATCCTGCGCAATGTGCTGGAGAACCCGGGCTGGTATACCGCCTATACGCCATACCAGGCTGAAATCGCCCAGGGGCGGCTTGAAGCGCTGTTGAATTTCCAGACAATGATCTGCGAATTGACCGGCATGGAGATCGCCAACGCCTCCTTGCTGGACGAGGCAACCGCCGGGGCCGAAGCGATGGCGATGGCCCACGCCATTGGCAAGTCCAACTCTGATGTCCTGGCGGTGGCGACTGACCTGCATCCGCAGACGCTTGCGGTATTGGCCACAAGGGCAAAACCGCTTGGCATCACCCTTATGCCTGTCGCGCCGGGTGACCTGGCTGCGATCGGGGCATCCAACCCGTTCGCCCTGCTGCTGCAATATCCCGGCAGCACTGGTGCCCTGCGCGACCTGTCGGAAGAAATCACCACCGCGCATGAGGCCGGCGCGCTCGCCATAGTTGCCACCGACCCGCTGGCGCTTGCCCTGCTGACGCCACCGGGTGAGATGGGCGCGGATATTGTCGTCGGATCCGCTCAGCGTTTTGGGGTCCCCATGGGGTTTGGCGGCCCGCACGCCGGATTTTTTGCCACCAAGGACGCGTTCAAGCGCGCCATGCCCGGGCGCCTGGTCGGTGTGTCGCTGGACGCCGCTGGACAGCCGGCGATGCGCCTCGCACTGCAAACCCGCGAACAGCACATCAGACGCGAAAAAGCCACATCCAACATCTGCACGGCCCAAGTGCTGCTGGCTGTCATCGCTGGGTTCTACGCCGTGTGGCACGGGCCAGAGGGACTGCGACGCATTGCCCGCAAGGTCTCACTTCAGGCGCGCATGCTGGCCGACGCCGCGTTGCGCGCTGGGTTGCGGCTACGCCACGACTCCTTCTTCGACACCATCGTCATAGAAGGCGGGGTCATAGAAGGCGGGGTCATAGAAGGCGGGGGTGTGACCGAAGGCGGAGGATCGATCGAGAGCGCCGGCGATTTGATCGCCCGGGCGGCTGCTGCCGGATACAATTTCCGGCGGGTGGACGACACGGGCGTTGGGATCGCGCTCGACGAAACGGTCACGCGGGATGACCTCATCGCCATCGCGGGACTGCTGGGTGCCGATCTGGGCGGAGCGGTCGCCTCGATCCCTGCCGCGGTGCTTCGGGGTTCGCCGTTCCTGCAACAGTCCACCTTCAATCGGCATCACGCCGAACACGAAATGCTGCGCTACCTTAAGCGTCTCGAAGACAAGGACATCGCGCTGAACCGCAGCATGATTCCGCTCGGTTCCTGCACGATGAAGTTGAATGCCACGGCGGAGATGATCGCGATCACGCTGCCCGGCTTTGCCGACGTCCACCCGTTCGCCCCGTCAGGGCAAACCACCGGCTACCTGGCGCTGATCTACAGCCTGCAATCCTGGCTATGCGCCGCCACCGGATTTGCCGAGGTGTCGCTGCAGCCGAACGCCGGTTCCCAGGGTGAATATGCCGGTCTGCTGGTAATCCGTGCCTGGCATGAATCACGGGGCGAAGGCCATCGGGATGTCTGCCTGATACCGTCCTCCGCGCACGGCACCAACCCGGCCAGCGCCGCGATGGCGGGCTTGAAGGTCGTCGTCGTCGCCTGCGACCGCGACGGCAATGTCGATCTGACGGATCTGCGCGCCAAAGCGGAAAAGCACGCCGAACGGCTAGCCGCACTGATGATCACCTACCCGTCCACGCACGGTGTCTTCGAAGGTGCGATTTGCGACATCTGCGCCGTCATTCACCAACACGGCGGCCAGGTGTACATGGACGGCGCCAACATGAACGCGCAGGTCGGCCTCACCTCGCCGGCACTGATTGGCGCCGATGTCTGCCACCTGAACCTGCACAAGACGTTCTGCATCCCACATGGCGGCGGAGGTCCGGGCATCGGGCCGATTGGCGTCGCCTCCCACCTTGCGCCGTTCCTTCCGAATCACCCTTTGCGGGCCGATGCCGGCCCATCAACGGGTATCGGGCCGGTTTCCGCTGCGCCGTTCGGTAGTGCCCTCATCCTGCCCATTTCCTACGCCTATATCCGAATGATGGGTGCCGCCGGCCTGAAACGCGCTACCGAGGTCGCCATCCTGTCCGCCAACTACATTGCCCGCCGGCTGCGCGATTCCTATCCGATCCTCTACGCCGGTCCGGGCGGGATGGTCGCCCACGAGTGCATCATTGATTGCCGTGGCTTCGCCGCCGAGGCCGGCGTGCAGGTCGAGGACATCGCCAAGCGGTTGCAGGATTATGGCTACCACGCCCCGACGATGTCGTGGCCGGTCGCCGGCACCTTGATGATCGAACCGACCGAGAGCGAATTGAAAGCGGAACTTGATCGGTTCTGTGATGCCATGATCGCGATCCGCTCGGAAATTGCCTCGATCGCCGCCGGCAAGCTGGACCGCGCTGATAATCCGCTGAAGCACGCCCCGCACACCGCGCGGGAGGTCATGGCTGATGTATGGATGCACGCCTATACGCGGGCACAGGCGGCATTCCCGCTGCCATGGGTGGCTGAATCGAAGTATTGGCCACCGGTAAAACGGGTCGATAACGTCTACGGCGACCGCAACCTGATCTGCACCTGCGCGCCACTGGAGGCTTACGCCCAAGCGGCTGAGTAGGCGTGATGTCGCGGGCTGGAGTTGGACGTGGAGTTTGGCAATACGCCTGGCCCATGTGACATTCGGCACCGCGGACTTTTCACGACCGCGGATTGGGAATGATGGCAATGCAGCGTGTGCTCGTTCTTGGTGCTGGCTTCGCGGGCCTTTGGGCCGCGATCGGAGCCGCTCGAGCCCGTGATCTGGCGGGGATCCTCCCGGAGCAGCTTGAGATCCTTGTGCTGGACAGCAACCCGTATCATTCAATCCGGGTAAGGAATTATGAGGCAGAGCTTTCCAGCACGTTGATCCCGCTAAAGGAAGTGCTTAACCCCATCGGCGTCCGCCACGCGCAGGGAAAGATCACCGTAATCGACGTCGGTGCCAGAACCGTCGATTACCTGTCGGGGGACGTCCGGCAATCGACGGAATATGACCAGCTTATCTGTGCCCTGGGAAGTGCACTTGTCCGTCCCCAGATCCCAGGGCTGGGAGAATTCAGCTTCGATGTTGATACCTACGTCGGAGCAACGAAACTAGCCGGCCACCTCGCCGCACTTCCGGACCGGCGAACAACGAATGATCCCTACACCGTACTCGTCGTCGGAGCGGGCCTCACCGGGATCGAAGTCGCCGCCGAGATGCCTGCGAGGCTTCGCGCCATCATTGAGACGGCGCCGTTTCCAGGAGACAAGCCGACACCGCGCGTCATCCTCGCCGACCGAGGACCTTCGATCGGTTCCGCGATGGGCGGCGCGAGACCCGTCATTGCCGAGGCGCTGCAAGCGCTTGGTGTGGAGACCTTGACCGGTGTGTCCGTCGCCGCCCTGGACCAAAACGGGGCCACACTCACGAACGGGGAAAGTATCTCAACCCCAACTATAATCTGGTGCGCGGGCATGCAGGCGCATTCGCTCGCGGCGCAATTCCCGGTCGCCCGGGATACGCTGGGGCGTTTGCCGGTCGACGCCTTCCTGAGGGTTAGTGATGTGCCGGCAACCTTCGCGGCCGGCGATATTGCGGCCCTGGAGGTTGACGTGGGTCATGTGTCCGTCATGTCCTGCCAGCACAGCCGCCCCATGGGCCGATTTGCTGGCCACAACGCGGTCTGCGCGCTGCTCGGCCAGCCAATGCTTTCCCTGCACATTCCGTGGTACACGACGGTCCTTGATCTTGGTCCGTGGGGCGCCGTCTATACCGAGGGCTGGGACCGACAACTGGTTGCATCCGGGATGCAGGCCAAACGCACCAAGGAAATTATCAATCGGGAGCGGATTTATCCTCCGTTGTCCGGCGACAGGCAGGCAATCCTCGACGCCGCCGCCCCTGTCGTGCAGCCGCCGCCTCGCCGGTTCCCCTGACGAAGCTTTCGAAGCACCGCGGGCCGGGCCCTGTTCAGCAACTTGTCGTGCCGTGGTTCATTCGGTCGTGGCACCAGACTCGTCGGCGTCCAGGGTGAAAGCCGCGGCCATCAGTGCCCGTGTGTAATCCTGCCGCGGCCGGGCCAGCATCTCATCCGCCGGACCCTGCTCGACCACCCTGCCATGGCGCAGCACGACAATCCGGTGCGCGAGCGCTCTCACCACCCGCAAATCGTGACTGATGAACAGATACCCCAGTTGATGATCGCACTGCAGTTGCTGCAATAGATCGACGATCTGGGCCTGCACCGACATATCCAGCGCACTGGTCGGTTCATCCAGCACCACGAAGCGTGGCTTCAGCACCATGGCTCGCGCGATGGCTATTCGCTGCCGCTGTCCGCCGCTGAATTCATGCGGGTAACGGTCGCCGATATCGGCCGCGAGGCCAACCTCCTCCAGTGCCGCCGCCACGCGTATCCCCCGTTGAACCCGCGATAAAGCAGGCTCATGGACCGTCAGCCCTTCGGCGATGATCTCGGCAACGGTCAACCGCGGCGACAGGCTGCCGAACGGGTCCTGGAACACGATCTGCATATCGGCGCGCAGATGCCGCAGACTTGTTTTGTCGAGTTGCGAGAGCTCCCTTCCGTCGAACCGGATGCACCCCTGCGCCTCCACCAGCCGCAAGAGCGCGTAACCCATGGTGGATTTTCCGGACCCGCTTTCGCCCACCAGCCCCACGGTCTCACCCTCGTGGACGACGACATCAACCCCATCGACGGCACGCACGAACCCCGCCACCCGCCGCAGAACGCCGCGACGGATCGGAAAATGCACCCGCACATCCGTTCCCTGCATCAGCGTGGCGGCACCGGGACGCAACGACAACGGCCGGCCGCGCGGTTCCGCCGCCAGCAGCATCCGCGTATAAGGGTGGCTCGGACGATCGAACACCTCCGACACGAGACCACTCTCGACGATCGCCCCGTTCTTCATCACGCAGACGCGGTCAGCATATCGCCGCACGATCGCAAGATCATGGCTGATCAACAACAACGCGAGACCCCGAGCGGACTTTTCCTCGGCCAGCAACTTCAGGATCTGTGCCTGGATGGTCACATCCAGCGCGGTTGTCGGTTCATCCGCGATCAGCAACGCAGGATCATTGGCCAGAGCCATCGCGATCATCACCCGCTGCCGCTGCCCACCGGACAACTGGTGCGGGAATGCATCGAGCCGGTGCGCCGCGTCGGGAAAACCGACCTCGTTCAGCAGTTCGATGACCCGCGCCTCGGCGTCTACGGGGATTATTCGCTGATGCAGGCGCACCGCCTCGGCAATCTGCTTGCCGATCCGCGTCAGCGGATTGAGGCTGGTCATCGGCTCCTGGAAAACCATTCCGGCGACGCCTCCGCGCAATCGGCGGAGCAATCCGTCTCCTGCCCCGATGACGCTCTGCCCGTCGACGACCACCCGCCCCGAACATGCGCCACCCGGTGGCAGCAACTGCAGCAGCGACAATGCGGTCAGCGACTTGCCGGAGCCGCTTTCACCCACCAGCGCCAGCGTCTCCCCCCGGTCCAGAGTAAAGCCGACGCGATCAACCACGACATGCTTGCCGAACGCGACGGTCAGATTCTCAACGGTTACGAGGCTCATTTTGGCCGCCCGATGCGCGGCGTCTTGCGCGGATCGAATGCATCGCGCACCGCCTCGCCGATGAACACCAGCAACGTCAGCAATCCGCCCAGCACCACGAAAGCGGTAATACCCAGCCACGGCGCCTGCAGGTTGTTCTTGCCTTGGGATACCAGTTCACCCAGCGACGGCGATCCCGGCGGCAGACCAAAACCAAGAAAATCCAGGCTGGCAAGGATCGTGACTGATCCGGACAGCGTGAACGGAAGGAAGGTCAGCGTCGCAACCATCGCGTTAGGCAGGATATGCCGCCACATTACCGCCGTATCCCGCACACCCAGTGCTTGGGCCGCACGCACGTAGTCGAGATTGCGTCCACGCAAGAACTCCGCCCGAACCACGCCGGTCAGGTTCATCCAACTGAACAACAGCAAGAACACCAGCAATATCCAAAAGCTTGGTGTGATAATACTGGCAAGAATAATCAGCAGATAGAGTTGCGGCATCCCCGACCAGATCTCGATGAAGCGCTGGAACAACAGATCGACCATGCCACCACGGAAGCCTTGAATGGCACCGGCTGCGACGCCGATCACCGAGGAGATCGCCGTCAAGGTGAACCCGAAGAGTACCGAAATCCGAAATCCGTAGATGACACGTGCCAGAACGTCGCGCGCCTGGTCGTCGGTTCCCAGCAGGTTCTTGCGGTCCGGGGGCGAAGGCGCGGGTGTCGAAGGCCGCTTCACCACGGTGTTGTAGGCATAGCGGATCGCCGGCCAGATGATCCAGCCCTTAGCGTTGATCAACTCCTGCACTTCCGGATCAGTATAGTCCGCCGATGTCGGCATAAAGCCTGCGCCAAAGGTGTCCTCGGAGTAGTCCTGCAGCACCGGCACATACCATTGGCCATCAAAGCGGATTAGCAACGGACGGTCGTTGGCAAGAAACTCCGCGAACAGGGTGACGCCGAACAGCACCAGGAAGATCCACAGCGACCAGTAGCCGCGCCGGTGGGCACGGAAAATCGCCAGGCGCCGGCGCGTCAGCGGCGAGATGTGCACTATTGCCTGGCCTCGAAATCAATGCGCGGATCGACCACCGTATACAGCAGATCGCCGACGATCTGCATCAGCAGTCCAAGCAAGGTGAACATGTAGAGAGTGCCGAACATCACGGGATAGTCGCGCTGGATTGCTGATTCAAAGCCCAGCAACCCCAGCCCGTCGAGCGAGAAGATGATCTCCACCAGCAGGGCCGAGGAAAACAGTATCCCAATGAACGCCGACGGAAACCCGGCAATGATGAGCAGCATTGCATTGCGGAACACGTGGCGATAAAGGATCCGCTGTTCACTCGCTCCCTTGGCTCGGGCGGTGATGACGTACTGCTTGCGGATTTCCTCCAGGAAGCAGTTCTTGGTCAGCACGGTCAGTCCAGCGAAACCGCCAACGACCAGCGCCACCGTCGGCAACACCATGTGCCAAAGGTAATCAACGATCCGAGCGGGGAAGCTCCAGGCTTCGGAGCCCGCGCTGTGCAAGCCCCGCAATGGAAACCACTGCACGAAGCTGCCGCCGGCGAACAGCACCACGAGCAGGATCGCGAACAGGAAGCCCGGCACCGCGTAACCGATCAGCACCACGGCGCTGCTGGCGACGTCGAAACGGCTGCCATCTCGCACAGCCTTGGCAACACCCAGAGGAATCGAGATGAAATAGACCAGCAGCGTCGACCATAGGCCGAGGGAGATCGAGACCGGCATCTTCTCCTCGACCAGCCGGAGCACTGACTGGTCGCGAAAAAAGCTGCGTCCGAAGTCAAACGTCAGATAGCCGCGCAACATCAGCGCGAAACGTTCCGGCGCGGGTTTATCGAATCCGAACATCTTCTTGATGTCCGCGATCACGTGCGGATCGAGGCCGCGCGCGCCCCGATAACTGCCATCGCTCCCCGGCATCGCCTCCGCTCCACCGGCTCCGGTCATTCGCCCGGTGACCCCGCCCCCATGACCTTTCAATTCAGCGATCATCTGCTCGACGGGCCCGCCCGGGGCGAACTGCACGACCACGAAGTTGATCGCGATAATGCCGAACAAAGTCGGGATCACCAGCAGCAGGCGGCGAATAAGATAGGCGCCCATCAGCCCGTCGTACGATCGATCTGGCGAGGAGGCACCCGCTCCGTCCCATGTTCGCTCAGCCGCGCCTGCTTACCCCGCATCATAGCCCGCCGCGGCGAGCGGCATCGGTGGCCGCGGCCCGCGCCGGGTCCACCCACCAGCTATCGAAGGCAACGCCGGTGCGTACCGGTTTGTCGGGCCGCCCGAAACGATTCCAATACGCGACCCGCACCGAACGCAGATACCATTGAGGCACCACGTACCAGCCATCCAGCAGCACGCGGTCCAACGCTCGGGTCGCTACTACAAGATGCTCGCGATCAGGTGCATTCAGCACCTGTTTCACCAGATCATCGACCACCGGGCTGCAAACCCCCATCAGGTTGTAACCGCCTTCTGGCTTCACGCTGCCGCACGTCCAGTAGCCGGTCTGCTCATTACCGGGACTGTCCGATTCGTCGATCGTGACAACGATCATGTCATAGTCATACGCATCACCCAGCCGCTGGAACTGTGCCGGATCAACCGTACGAACCCGCGCCTCGATCCCCAGCCGCGACAGCCATTGCACATACGGCAGGGTCACCCGTTCGAATGCCGGTTGGTCCAACAGGATTTCAAAGCTAAACGGGTGCCCGTCGGCATCAACCAGTTTGCGGTCGCGCACCTTCCAGCCTGCCTCCTCCAGCAAGGCCAGCGCACCGCGCAAGGCTTCACGATTATTGCCAGAGCCGTCCGTCACCGGCAGTTGGAACGGCTTGGTAAACAGGTCGGGTGGCAGTTGCTCCCGATACTTGTCCAGTAACGCCAATTCAGGCCCTTGCGGAATTCCGCTCGATGCCAGGTCGCTGTTGCTGAAGTAGCTGGTGGTGCGAGTATAGGCGCCATAGAACAGGTTGGCATTCTCCCACTCGAAGTCGAATGCCATCGCCAGGGCATGCCGTACCCGCACGTCCTTGAACAACGGCCGGCGAGTGTTCATGCCGTAGCCCTGCATGCCGGTTGGCATACGGTGCGGCAGTTCCTCTTTCTTCACCAGCCCCTTTTCCACAGCAGGAAAATTATACGCGGTCGCCCAATTCTTGGAGACGCTTTCGACCCGAAAATCCACTTGCCCAGCCTTGAACGCCTCCATCTCCACAGTCGCGTCGCGGAAATATTCGGTGCGCCTGGTGTCAAAATTGCTCACGCCCCGCATTACCGGCAGATCCTTCGACCAGACGTCCGGCACGCGCTCCATCGAGAGCGTGCGCCCGAATTCGAAACTGCCGATGCGGTAGGGGCCAGACCCAAGCGGCGGATCAGTGAGAGGTTTGTCGAAATCCCGGCCTGCCCACCAGTGCTTCGGCAGCACCGCCATCTGGCCGAGGATCAGCGGCAGCTCGCGATTGGCACTGGACTTGAAGTGGAACACCACCCGGCGCGGACCCTCGACCGTCACGGAGGCTACGTCGGCATAATATTGCCGGTAGAAAGGCCGGCCTTTCTCACGCAACGTCTCGAAAGTCCAGGCAACGTCCTCGGCGGTGACCGGCGTTCCGTCGTTGAACCTGGCCTCAGGCCGCAATTCGAATGCCACGCCCATACCATCGGCTGGCAACTCGACAACGTTGGCGAGCAGGCCATATGCGGTCTCCGCCTCGTCAGCATTGGCCTTCAGGAGTGTGTCCCAGACGCGAAGCACGTCCGAGGCTGGGGTTCCGCGCACGATGAACGGATTGAAGCTGTCGAATGTGCCAACGCTGCTTAAGGCGACTTCGCCGCCCTTAGGCGCATCCGGATTTACATAGGGGAAGAACTTGAAGTCCGCCGGCAGCGAGGGCTTCCCCAGTAGAGAAAGACCATAGGTCCGCACGGTTCCATGGTCGGCCGTCGCCGCCGGAGCCTGGGCGGCCGCCGCCGCTGGAGCCTGGGCGGCCGTTGCCGCGGGAGCCTGGGCGGCCGTCGCCGCGGGAGCCTGGGCGGCCGTCGCCGCGGGAGCCTGGGCGGCCGTCGCCGCGGGAGCCTGCGGCGGCGCGGCCATGGCTGCCGGTTGAGCGGCGGTGGCGGCGGGTGCAGCCGGCACCTGAGCCTGAGCCCCCGCAATGCAGCCGGACAACCACACCGCCACCGCAACTCTGTAACCGACGCGCATATGGCGACTCCTGCGTTTGTAGCCTGACGGCGGCATCCCGCCGTTGTTAGTCCGAGGCTCGGCCCAAGACCAGCTACCTTGATTTAGACCAGGGTCACGAATTCCATGACAGGTGTGCCGTCGGGGGCCGCCTGCCGTCCCGGCGGCGCAGGTTCACCCGCAAAGCCAGCTTCAAGGCCATGATTCGTCAGGGTCGGGGTGAACCATCGGACTCTGCAAACTCCTGTCATCCTACTGGGAATTAACCTTGCGTGACTGACCCGGTTCGCTCGGAAGCGGGCATAGACACATCCGGGTCTGTGATCTCAGCGATTCCGCAGCATTGCCATGAGATCGCGAACCGAACCGAGGTCCTCCATTCGCGCCACGGCGTGAACCACCGCGTCCACCTGCGCGGGGGACAACCGAGGCGCTGCATAACTCCGGAACTTCACCTCGACCTCGCTCGCGGACATCGGATTCTCCGGCGCGCCCCTCGTATGGGTGCACCGTGAAGCACCCACCGACCCATCGGACAGCGTCACCAATATGGTTGCCTCCGCACCGGACAGCGCCGGATCGAGCTCCACGGTCACCCGCTCAGCCGCGAACCGCACGAGTTCCGGCGCCTCATACCGCGCCGGTTCAAACTGCGACAGCGACAGGTCCCGATCATGCAGCACGACGGCTGCCGCGTAATGCGCCGACAGCATCGCCTGGAACTTGCCCGAATAGGTCGCGTAGCCGCCATGCATGTCGAAAGCTCGTTGCCCCAGTCCCACCCGCACTGAGATGACACGGCTGATATCGATCTGCGCAACAAGATCGAACAGCGCCGAAATCATTCCCTGGATCGCCGCCGCCGCAGGCCATGGGCGCAGCGCGATCTCATGCAACTCCCATCGCTTGCCCAGGTCCGCGAGGACCCGTTCCGGATGACCGCCATCCGAATATGCGCTGAACAATCCGCCATCGGGGCAGGTCAGGAAATCGGTATTGGCAACAAACCCCTGCCGCGCCAGCAACGCCGCCATCAGTCCCGACAGCGCGCCGCGGCACTGGTGGAACTTGACGGTCGGCGTTCCCCACGCCGCGAATGTTCCCGCCGCCTGGCTGCCGGCCAGTCCGAATGCCCGGGCCATTGTCGCCGCGTCGAAACCCAGCAGCTGTCCCACGGCGGCGGCGGCACCAAACGGACCGAGGATGCCCGGACCATGAAATCCCCTCGCCCGGAATCTCGGAAAATCCAGACCGAGGCCAATGCGCGTGGTTACCTCGAACCCCGCCGCGAGGGCTATGAGCAACTGGCGCCCGGACAAGTCATCGCGTTCGGCGATCGCCAGTGCCGGGGGCACGACCTCGGGCGTTACATGCGTCAGCGTCGCGCGATGCGCGTCGCACATTGTCACCGCCGTGATCAGGAACGCGTTCAGCAACGTCGCTCCTGTCAACGACGCCCTGGCTCCACCGATAATGCTGGTATCCTCGCCCGGGGCCAAAGCCGACGCGAATGCAGCGACCTGAGGCGTCTCATCCCCCAGGTGGCCGGCAACAGCACAAGCCAGGGCATCCAGCAGCAGGTTCTTACACTGCAGCCGCACTGGATCAGGGACGGCATCAAGGTCAAGCGTTGCCGCATACGCCGCCAATACTTGCGTGACCTCTTCCGCCATGGTTGTCCCCTCCGGGTTTGTTATAGTCATGTCATCGCCGTGGCCGGCGTTACTGATTCAAGCGCCGTGGCCGGCGTTACTAATTCAAGCGCCGTGGCCGGCGTTACTGATTCAAGCGCCGTGGCCGGCGTTATTACATGCATGCCGGTGACTCGGCGGCGCCCGTCCCTCCGGTTCTCCCAGCGCGGGATTAGCCACAATCCGACGCCACATTGACAGACCCGGTCCGGCGAACAAGCCTGTCCGCAATAAAAACGGGAGGGTCCAATGCCGAGCGACGAAACGGCGACCAGCTATAGCTGGATACGTGACATCACCAGCTACCAGTGGCGCGTGCTGTTGCTCGCCTGGTTCGGCTGGGCCCTCGACAATACGGATTTCAACCTGTTCGCCCTTGTGCTCCGCCCGGCGTTGAACGAACTGCTCGGAGGCAACCCCTCGGCTGCCGCCATCGGCCGCGTCGGCGGTCTGCTGAGTATGGCCGGACTGCTCGGATGGGCCCTGGGCGGCATGTGTTTCGGCGTTATCGGCGATTACATCGGCCGCATCCGCACCCTGACGCTCAGCGTCATCATGGTTGCGATCTTTACGGCGCTCCAGGGATTTTCGTCCAACGTCTACATCTTCGGGATCTGCCGCTTCTTTGCCGGCGTTGGCACCGGCGCGGAATTCGTGGTCGGCATCCCCCTGGTTGCCGAGGCCTTCGCGGACCTGCCGCGGGCCCGGGTGCTGGGGATCATGATGACCGGCGCCTCGTTCGGCAGCATCCTGGGCGGCCAGTTGCTCGCCTGGGTTGGCCCCTATGGCTGGCGCTACCCGTTGTTCGCCGGGGCGGTGCCGGCGGTCATTCTACTCGTCCTGCGACGCGGCATGGAGGAACCCGAACGCTTCCGCGCCGTCCATGCCCGGCGCCAGACCCTGAAAGCGGCACGGACTCTAAGCGAGGCCGACCGTGTATTCATGGGATTCGCGCCAAGACAGTTGTTCAGTCCAGCAAATCGTTACAGCACCATGGTCGGAGTGCTATTCTGCCTCGGCGCGCTGCTGGGGATATGGCCCAGCAACGTGTGGCTGCCCACTATACAGGGCCAGATGCTGGCAAACAGTGGTGTCACCGGTGCCTCCGCTGTTCACTTCATCGGGTTTGGCATGACGCTGTTCGGGATTGGCGGGATGATCGGCCAGGCCGCATACGGCTTCATCGCCGACGCCATCGGGCGGCGCAGGGCAAACATGCTGTACAGCACCGGAACGCTCCTCGCCGGGGCATTACTCTACGTCGTTTTGCGGGACTACACCTACTATCCTTACGTGCTGCCGTTCTTTGGCGCCTCGGTATTCGGGATTTTCGCCGGCCTGGCGGTCTATCTGCCGGAGTTGTTCCCGACGCACATGCGGGCCACGGCGGTGTCGTTCTGCAGCGGATCAGGACGCGTCATCACCGCGTTCGGCCCCCTTGTCGCGGGCCTTCTGGTGGTGCCGTTCGGCGGCAACTTCGCCCACGCCACGGCGGTAATCACCTGTTTCGCGGTGCTGTCGATCATCGCGATGATGATCGGTAGGGAGACAAAGGACGATATACTGCCGCACTGACCAGGTAGGCATCTTTGTGTAGACGGCGAAACCAGCAACGCGCTCTTGCGGCCCCGGTTGAGCCCGGCCGCCGGGAATGCGAGGCTGGCGCCAGCACAGCAGGACATCCGCTATGGACCCCACTTTTCTTTCAGCTACCGACCTCGCGGGTCTTGTCCGCACCCGCAAGATCGGCGCCATTGAACTGCTAGACCACTACATCGCACGCACCGAGCAGCATGACCCACGCATAAACGCGATTGTTGTGCGCGACTTCGACCGAGCCCGCGCTCGCGCCAGGGCGCTGAACTCGCAGGCCGACAAGACCGCCCCGCTGTTCGGCGTTCCCACCACTGTGAAAGAAAGCTTCGACGTTGAAGGACTGCCCACCACCCGCGGCCACATGGAGCTGAGGGACACGCAGGTCACCATTTCCTCCATCGCGGTCCGCCGCCTGGAGGCCGCCGGCGCCGTAATCTTCGGCAAGACCAATGTGCCAGTCGATCTCGCGGACTGGCAGAGCTACAACCCGGTCTACGGCACCACGTCCAACCCGTGGAACGCCGGCCATACGCCCGGCGGGTCCTCCGGCGGGTCGGCCGCCGCGATCGCCGCCGGCCTGACCGGCTTTGAAATCGGCAGCGACATCGGCGGCTCGATCCGCGTGCCCGCCCATTTCTGCGGTGTCTTTGGCCACAAGCCGACCTATGGCCTGCTGCCCAACTACGGCAACCCGCTCACCAGCGCCGCCGCCGGCACCGACATTTCTGTCATCGGCCCCCTCGCCCGCTCCGCCACCGATCTCGCCGCGGCACTGGACATTCTCGCCGGCCCCGACCCCGACGAGACCGGCCTGACGCTCAACCTCCCGGCCCCGCGTTTCTCCAGCCTGAAAGACCTGCGCGTCGCGGTTTGGGCGGATCAACCTGGCCAAGCCACGGACGCCGAGACCGTCGCCGCGATGCATGCGCTCGCCGATGGGCTCGAGCGTCAGGGCGTGACCGTCAGCCGCACGGCCCTTCCGGATTTCGATCCCGTGGCCGCCTACCACCTGTATCTCCGCCTGCTCGATACCGGCTGGAGCGGCCGCAGCACCGACGCCGAGATCGAGGCGAAGCGCCAGAAAGCGGCTAGCCTCGCACCGGACGACATGGGCGCCAGCGCCATCATGGTCCGCACCGTCGATATGCACCACCGCGCCTGGCTCGGGCTGAACGAGCAGCGCTTCCGGTGGCGCCGGACCTGGAGCGCGTTCTTCCGTGAGTGGGACGTGCTGCTGTGCCCTTCGTTCAGCACACCGGCGTTGCCGCACCGGCAGGATGGCGCGCCGTGGGATCGCCGGATCATGGTCGAGGGACAGGATATCGACTACAGCGACCTGCTGTTTTGGCCGGGGCTGATTGGCGGCTATCACCTGCCCGCCACCGTCGCGCCCATGGGCATGACAAAAGCCGGCCTGCCGTTGTGCGTGCAGATCGCAGGCCCGATCCATGGCGACCGCACCACCATCGCCGCGGCCGCACTGCTCGAACAGGCCTGGATGGGATTCAAGCCGCCGCCGGGCTGGTGAGGCTTGCGCCCGCTCCGCGATCAAGCGGGTGCGTTCAGCAAGCAAGGGGCGGTTGGCTCCGATCCTGATGTGCGAGGCCGCCTACACCGTCATCATGATCTTGCCGATATGGGCACTGGACTCCATCAGCCTGTGCGCCTCGGCGGCCTGCGCCAGCCTGAACGTTGCGTGGATTACCGGCTGGCAGCGGCCAGCATTCAGCGCTGGCCAAACCTTCTCCCTCAGGTCCGCCGCGATGGCACCCTTCTGTGCCGTCGTCCTCGGCCGCATCGTGGAGCCGGTGATCGTCAGCCGCTTCACCATCACCTGCACGAAATCGAAATCCTGGACCTTCGACCCTTGCAGGAAAGCGATCATCACCAGCCGCCCGTCCATCCCGAGCGAGCGCACGTTGCGCGCCATGTAAGGCGCCCCGACCATGTCGAGGATGACGTTCACACCGCGCCCCTCGGTCAGCGTCTTGACCTCGGCGGCAAAATCCTGCGTGCGGTAGTTGATCGCCGCGTCAGCCCCCAGCTTCAGGCTGGCAGCACATTTTTCCTCCGAACCGGCGGTGACGAAGATGCGCGCGCCGAATTCATGCGCGAACCGGATGGAGGTGACACCGATACCGCTGGTGCCGCCATGAACCAGTGCGGTCTCACCCTTTGACAGGCGCCCAATCTGGAACAGGTTGGCCCAAACGGTGAAAGAGGTTTCCGGCAGCGCCCCGGCGCGAACCGCGTCGTAGCCCGTAGGCCATGGCAGGCACTGCGGCGCCGGGGCAGTGCAATATTCCGCGTAGCCGCCGCCATTGGTCAGCGCACAGACGCGATCGCCAACCGCCCACGCCGTCACCTGATCGCCGATGGCGACCACCTCGCCGGCGACCTCCAGGCCCAGGATCGGGCTCGCGCCGGGCGGGGGTGGATAGGAGCCTTGCCGTTGAGCCACATCCGGCCGGTTCACCCCAGCAGCATGCACGCGGATCAGCACCTCATCCGGCTTTGGCACCGGGACCGGGCCGGTGGCCAGACCGAGCACCTCGGGCCCTCCGGCGCCGTTTGCCTGGACATAGGTCATCGTGGGCGGGATCGGCATGGGCAGTCACCTCCTGGTCCGGGTCGTTGTCTGAAACTAAGCCGGCCGCGCGGCATGGCCAAGGCAACGATGAGTTGTCCTGACTGATCTGAGCCGGGGCATTATCTTTGACGGGCCGGAAAGGCGAAAGAATCGGAGGAAACACCATACAAAAGCATGTCAGCGCTCTGCCGCGCCGCGCCATGATCGCCGGCGCGGCCACCATCACGGCGTCAGGAGCAAGGGCCCAGCAGCGCTCAGACACCGGGACCCCGCCCAGCGTCATCACCAACCCGCCCCGGCAGTGGGGCCGCGACGCCGCGCCCAACATCTATCCAGACCCCGACATCATCGTCATCGATCCTGCCTTCAAGCGGTATCTGCTGGGAATCACCGCGATCCGGCGTGTCGCGACCGGCTTCAAATGGGCCGAGGGCCCGGCATGGTCCAGCGAGGGCCAGTACCTGGTCTTCAGCGATGTCCAGGCCAACATCCAATACCGCTATGTCTGGGAAACCGGCCGGGTCAGCCGGTTCCGCGCTCCATCCTACAACAGCAACGGCAACTCCTTCGACTTCCAGGGACGGCAGCTCTCCACCGAGGACTTCAATCGCCGGGTCGTCCGATGGGAGCACGACGGCACCATGACTGTCATCGCCGACCAATTCCAAGGCAAAGGCCTTTGCTCGCCCAACGACCTCGTGCCGCATCCGGACGGCAGCATCTGGTTCACCGACCCGCCTTATGGCGATACCCTGTCTGAAGGCCATCCCGATGACGCCGGTGGCCCGACCAATCCGGCCGGCATGCTGAACCCGCGGATCGGCGCCCCCGATGCTGGCGTGATCGGCGGCAAGAAGCGGGAGTTGCCCAACAGCGTCTACCGCTGGGACCCGAGCGGCCGGCTGGATGTCGTGATCACCGAGGACCAGCTACCTGATCCCAACGGGCTTTGCTTCTCCCCCGACTACAAGACGCTGTATGTCATCAGCACAGGCAAGGGCCCCGGCGACCAAGGCGCCGGCGGTGGAGGCAACGTCTTCGCCTTCGATGTCCAGGACGGCAAACTCAATGGGCATGCGCCGGTTCACCGACATGATGGTGGACGGCGTGAAGTGCGGCCCGGATGGCATGCGCGCCGATGTATTCGGCAACCTCTGGATCAGCTCGAATGCGCCCCTGGGCTATGCCGGCGTGGTCGTGTTCACCGCCGAGGGCAAGCTTCTTGGCCGCATCCGCCTGCCGGAGGTGTGTGCCAACGTGGCATTCGGTGGGCCGAAGCGGAACATGCTGTTCATGTGCGCCAGCCAGTCGCTGTATGTGCTTCAGGTGCAGACACAGGGCGCCGCCCCCGGCTAGCTGGCGTTACGGCCTCATGGTGACGGGCGCTAATGTTGGCACTTCGCGCTGGTGCTGGCATTCCGCCCTGACATGAGTCAGCGCTATACAGTTCTGCTAGTATTTTCCCCTGTAATGCCTCCTGTTTAGGCATTGACGGCCCGTTCAATGCGCAGTCCCGAACGGCCGTGCGATTAATCTCTGAGCATACCGCGACGGGCTAGTTGGCACCGATCTTGCTGCCAGTGCTAACAGAGTTTCACCACTCCGCGGACTTGCCCAACGAAGGGCTCGCACCGATCCCGAGGCGCTCCTGCTGCCTCCCGAAATCGAACGGCTCGCCAATGATGGCCTGCCACCTGCGAGTGAACCTGTAATGCACAAGGGCTTTCTCAAGGCCGGCCATTTGCCGACCCTCTTCGCATCCTTCCTGTATTTTGACCTTAGTTTCATGGTCTGGGTGTTGCTTGGCCCGTTCGGCGTCGCCATCGCCAACAGCTTGCACCTCGATGCCGCCCACAAGGGCCTGATGGTCGCCACGCCGGTTCTCGCCGGTGCCGCACTCCGCGTGGTGCTCGGCCTGCTGGTGGACCGGTTCAAGGCCAAGCGCGTCGGGATCGGCGCCCAGGCCGTCGTCATCGCCGGCTTGCTGGCCGCCTGGCTCATCGGCATCGATAGTTTCGGCGCCACGCTGTTGCTGGGTTGCGTGCTAGGTCTCGCCGGAGCCTCCTTCGCGGTCGCGCTGCCCCTCGCCTCCGCATGGTATCCGCCGGAGTATCAGGGAACCGCGCTTGGCATCGCCGGCGCCGGCAATTCCGGCACCGTGCTGGCGGCGCTGTTCGCGCCCACACTGGCTATTGCCTTTGGCTGGCAGAACGTGATCGGGCTGGCCGCGATCCCGCTGGCACTGACGCTGGCAATCTTCGTTTTCGCGGCGAAGGACAGCCCCGAAACGCCGGCACCCAAGCCGTTGGCCGCCTACTTCGCCCTGCTAAGAGCCGGCGACTGCTGGTGGTTCATGTTCTTCTACAGTGTCACGTTCGGCGGCTTCGTTGGACTGGCTTCATCACTGACGATCTACTTCAACGACGCCTACGGCCTGTCCCCGGTTGTTGCCGGCTACTGCACCGCCGCAATTGTCTTCGTCGGCTCACTGGTTCGTCCCATGGGCGGCGCGGTGGCCGACCGCGTCGGCGGGGTCCGTGCCCTGGTCGTGCTCTATGCCATCGCCGCCTGTGCGTTCGCCACGATTTCGACTGGCCTGTCCACGATCTATCTGGCGATGCCCGTGTTCCTGGTCGGCATGCTCGCCCTCGGAATGGGCAACGGGTCGGTGTTCCAACTCGTGCCGCAGCGCTTCAAGCGCGAGATCGGCCTGATGACCGGGCTGGTCGGCATGAGCGGCGGCGTTGGCGGCTTCTACCTTGCCTCAAGCCTTGGCTATTCAAAGCAGTTCACGGGCAGTTACGGCGCGGGCTTCCTGGTTTTCGCCATGCTGGCGGCGCTCGCCTTGGTCGGCATCAGCGGCGTGCGCCGCCGGTGGCGGACGACCTGGGGTGAACTCCATGGCGCGGCACGGGTTTAGCGGGAGCATCGATATGAACATGATCGCAGCGCGCCGCACGCGCCTGGTCCTGGTGGGAAACGGAATGGCCGGGGTGCGCGCCCTGGAGGAAATCCTGAGCCGGGCACCACACGAGTTTTCGATCACGGTGTTCGGTTCAGAGCCACATGGCAACTACAACCGCATCATGCTGTCGCCCGTCCTGGCCGGCGAGAAGACGTTCGAGGCGATCACGACCCATCCCAGGTCATGGTACCAAGACAATGGGATTGAACTGATCGCCGGGGAGGCGGTCGCCGCGATCGACCGTGAGACAAGGACTGTCACCGGCGCCTGCGGCACAACACGTCCTTACGATGTGTTAGTGCTGGCGACAGGGTCAAATCCGGTGATCATTCCGCTTCCGGGGCACAAACTTCCCGGGGTCATCGGGTTCCGCGATATCGCGGATGTCGAAACGATGCTGACCGCGAGCAAGTCCGGGCGCCACGCCGTCGTTATCGGCGGTGGCCTGCTCGGGCTGGAGGCCGCTAACGGACTGGCCCGGAACGGCATGGACACGACCGTGCTGCACATCATGCCGACGTTGATGGAACGCCAGCTCGATCCGGTCTCGGCTGAACTGCTGAAGGCCGATCTTGGCGTCCGCGGTATCAAGGTCATTACCGGAGCGAACACCAAGGCAATCCTCGGCGAAGACCGAGTGGAGGCTGTCGTGCTGGCCGACGGGACCGAGGTACCGGCCAATATCGTGGTAATGGCAGCGGGCATCCGTCCCAACATCGCGCTGGCAAAAGACGCCGGTCTGGCCTGCGGACGAGGCATCCAGGTCGATGATGGCATGGTCACGAGCGACCCCGCGATATACGCGGTGGGTGAGTGCGTCGAACATCGCGGAGCGCTGTTCGGATTGGTGGCTCCACTTTACGACATGGCGAAAATCCTGGCGGACCGGGTCACGCGCACGGCGGACAGCAACTACGTGCCGGCGGCGACGGGGACACGGCTGAAGGTGACCGGGATAGACATGTTCTCCGCCGGCGATTTCATGGGTGATGAAACTACCGAGGACATCGCCTTCCGGGACGCCGCGCGTGGCGTGCACAAGAAGCTGGTCATTCGCGATGACAAGCTGATCGGTGCCGTGCTCTACGGAGAAGCACGGGACAGTGCCTGGTATTTCGACATGATCCGCAGTGGCACCGATATTTCCGAGATTTCGCGATACGCTGGTGTTCGGCCCATCGGTTGGCGGCGGCGCTGACCCCGGGGTGGACGCCTTGCCCGACACGGCGGAAATCTGCGGCTGCAACGGCGTCAGCAAGGGCACCATTCTGGCAGCGATCAGCAAGCACAAGCTGACGACGGTTGATCAGGTGCGGTCCCGGACCAAGGCCTCCGCATCGTGCGGAAGCTGCACCTGCCAGGTGGAAAGCCTGCTGGCCGGCGCATTGGGCAGCGACTACGACGCGACACCGAAGGTAAAGGCGGTGTGCAAGTGCACGACGGTGGGCCACGATGCGGTGCGCAGGGCAATTGCAGAACAGCGCTTGAAAACCATCCCGGCCGTGATGCGGGCGATGGGCTGGACGACACAGGATGGCTGCGCAAGCTGCCGCCCGGCGCTGAATTACTACCTGCTGTGCGCCTGGCCGGGGGAATATCTTGATGATTTCGCGCTCGCGCTTCGTGAACGAGCGCATGCACGCGAATATCCAGAAGGATGGGACATACTCGGTCGTTCCACGTATGTGGGGCGGTGTGACTTCAGCGGCTGAACTGCGCGCGATCGCGGATGTCGTCGACACCTATAAAATCCCGACGGTGAAGGTGACTGGTGGGCAGCGCATCGATCTTCTTGGTGTGCGCAAGGAACAACTGCCCGATGTATGGCGTGACCTGAATGCGGCCGGTCTGGTGTCTGGCCACGCCTACGGCAAGGCATTGCGCACGGTGAAGACCTGCGTCGGGTCGGAATGGTGTCGCTTTGGCACCCAGAATTCCACCGCCATGGGGATCGCGCTGGAGAAGATGACCTGGGGATCATGGACGCCGCACAAGACGAAGATGGCGGTTTCGGGATGTCCGCGTAACTGCGCCGAGGCAACCATCAAGGACTTTGGCGTGATCGCGACCGATGCGGGCTGGGACCTGTATATCGGCGGCAATGGAGGCATCAAGGTGCGGGTGACTGACCTGCTTGCGAAGGTAACAACCGAGGACGAGGTGCTGGAGTACGCTGCGGCCTTCATGCAGGTCTATCGGGAGGAAGCGTGGTATCTGGAGCGGACCGCACCCTGGGTCGAGCGCGTGGGGATTGACTATGTCCGCGACCGGCTGAGCGACGCGGGCGGCCGCAAATTGCTGCAGGCGCGGTTTATGGAAAGCCAGCGCCATGCGCAATCCGATCCATGGGCGGAACGGGCCGCAGGCGCGGATGCGCATGAATTCAGCGCCCTGGCGACGGTGGATTGAGCATCATGGACGGTCATATCACCGTATGGACCGATGTCGGACGCCTGGACGACATCCCTCGCCTCGGGTCGCGCGTGGTTGCGACATCTTCAATCGACATCGCGGTGTTTCGTACCGCCGATGACCTTGTATTCGCGCTGCATGACGAGTGTCCTCACAAAGCGGGTAAACTGTCGCAAGGCATTGTGCACGGAGTGTCGGTCACCTGCCCGTTGCACAACTGGGTCATCGGGCTGACCGACGGACAGGCCAAGGATCCGGATGAGGGTTGTGTCCGCAAGGTTCCGGTTCGTCTGGAGGACGGGCGATCCTGTTGGGTATGGGCGCGGAATGAGTGGTCCGGTGCATACCACATGCCCATATTGCGGGGTCGGGTGTGGTGTCGTGGCACAGCCGGATGGAACGATCAGGGCCGATGCGGGACATTCCTCGAACCGTGGCCGGTTGTGCTCCAAAGGCGCCGCGCTGGAAGCAACGTTGGATGACAGTGCCCGGCTGACGGTTCCGATGGTTTTCGGGCAGCAGGCTGGGTGGGATGAGGCGTTGCAGACTGTCGCGGATCGGTTTCGGCAGACCGTGGCACAGCATGGCCCTGACAGTGTGGCGTTCTATGTATCCGGGCAGTGTCTGACCGAAGATTACTACGTCGCCAACAAGCTGATGAAGGGTTTTATCGGCAGCGGCAACATCGATACGAATTCGCGTCTTTGCATGGCGTCGTCGGTCGCGGGCCACATCCGGGCGTTCGGGGAGGATGTGGTTCCCGGTGTGTATGAGGACTGGGAAGAGGCGGATCTGGTCGTGCTGGTGGGCAGCAATGCCGCCTGGTGCCATCCGGTGCTGCATCAGCGCCTGCAGGCGGCGAGGGCCGCGCATGGGACCAAGGTGGTGGTGCTGGACCCTCGGCGCACCGCCACAGCCGAGGCTGCCGACCTGCACGTACCATTGGCGCCGGGCAGTGACGTGGCACTGTTCAATGGCCTGTTGACCTATCTGCATCGTTGCGGAAAGGTTGATAACGCATGGGTCGAGCGACATACCGTCGGCTTCCCGGAGGCATTGAAGGTGGCGTCCGCCGTGGGCGCTGTTCCGGCGACTGGTGCCGGGTCCACTGGTATGACAACTCAATCCCCCCATCAGGCAACGGGGGCCATGCACTCGACACCTTCAGAGACGCCGTCACCATCACTGACTGAAAGCGTCGCGGCGGAGTGCGGCGTCGATCCGGAGGTGCTGGAAGCGCTCTTCGAGATGTTCGCGGAAACCGAACGGGTGATGACGGTGTTTTCGCAGGGGGTCAATCAGTCCTCGGCGGGCACGGATAAAGTCAACGCCATCATCAACTGCCACCTCGCCACCGGACGGATTGGGCGGCCGGGCATGGGGCCGTTTTCAGTCACCGGTCAGCCCAATGCGATGGGTGGGCGGGAAGTCGGCGGGTTGGCAAATCAGCTTGCCGCCCATATGGGCTTCAACGATCCCGCGGATCGCGCCGCTTTGCAGGCATTTTGGCGGTCGCCGGCGCTGGTCGCGAACCCTGGGCTGAAAGCGGTCGAACTGTTCGACGCCGTGCTGGATGGGCGGGTGAAGGCGATCTGGATCGTTGCCACCAACCCGGCTGCCAGCATGCCACGCTCCGGGCTGGTCCGCGCGGCACTGAGGAAGTGTCCGTTCGTCGTCGTCTCCGACTGCTGGCCGACCGATACATCTGTCTATGCACATGTGGTGCTGCCGGCTTCCGCATGGGGTGAGAAGAATGGAACGGTCACAAACTCCGAGCGGCGGATTTCCCGGCAACGTGGGTTCCGGAAGGGTCCGGGTGAGACGCGTCCGGACTGGTGGCAGTTCGCCGAAGTCGGGCGCCGCATGGGTTGGCGGGATGCGTTCACCTGGCAAAGCCCAGCCGAGGTATTTCGTGAGCACGCCGCGCTGTCGGGTCACGCCAATGGCGGGCGTCGCGTATTCGACATCAGTGCCATGGCTGATCTGGATGACGCCGGTTATGACACGATGCAGCCGTTCCGATGGCCATTGCCCGCAGGCGCATCCAGCGAGGGCGGCCGGATGTTCGCCCAAGGTGGATTCCCCACACCGGACGGCCGCGCCAGGTTTGTGCCGACGCTGTTCCGCGAGCCGCCGCGCGCAGCGAGAAACGCGCTGCTGCTGAACACCGGGCGGGTGCGCGACCAATGGCACACCATGACCCGGACCGGTCTGGCACCTTCGCTGATGAGCCACACCGCTGAACCGATGCTGTCGATCCATCCGGTGGATGCCGCGGCGGCTGGAATCGCGCAAGGCGATCTGGCGCGGGTCTCGACCACCGAGGGCGATGTGCTGCTGCGCGCCGATGTACGCCATACGCAGCGGCATGGCGAAATCTTCGCGCCGATGCACTGGACCGATCAGTTCGCTTCCGCCGGGCCCGTCGGGCAGGTGGTCAGTGCCACTGTGGATCCGGTCTCCGGCCAGCCCGAACTCAAGTCAACACCGGCGACGGTGACGCGTGTCACGGTGCATTTCCACGGCTTGCTGCTGCGTCGGAGTGGCGGGGCGCTGCCCGACATCTGCCATTGGGTCCGTGTCCCGGTGACCGAGGGCCAGATGTACCGGCTCGCTGGCCTCCGCCCGTTGCCGACGAGCGAGGAGTTGGCCCAATTCGCCCGATCGCTGCTCGATCCGCCGCATGATGCGGAATGGCTGGAGGTATCGGACGAACGCCGCGGCGTCCTGCGCGTCGCGGCGGTGTGCGACGGCGCCTTGGAGGCCTGCCTGTTCCTGGCGCGCGACGCCGCGTCACTTCCGAATGAGGCCGCGTTGATTCCGATGCTGGGTGCCCCGGTGCCGGACGCGGCGCGCGGACAAATTCTGGCGGGGCGGATGTACGGGGCGACCGCCGCGGAGGGGCCGCGGATCTGTGCCTGCTTCGGGGTCACTCGTGACGCGATCCGGCATGCCGTGGCGACCCATCAGCTTGTCAATACGAAGCAAATCGGCGTGCTGCTGCGGGCCGGCACCAACTGCGGTTCCTGCATCCCTGAACTTGAGGAGATACTTCGGCATGTTCGCGTCCCCGCGGAATAACAAGACCGGCCGAGCGACGCTGGTTGGTGCCGGCCCGGGCGATCCCGACCTGCTGACGCTGCGTGCGGTGAAGGCGATCCAAAGCGCCGATGCTGTTTTATTCGACGCCTTGATCGACCCGGCCATCCTGGATCTGGCGCGCCCGGACGCGCGTCGGATCGATGTCGGCAAGCGCTGTGGCCGGCACGCGATGAAGCAGGCCTCGATCAACCGACTGGTCGTGTCACTCGCTCAGTCCGGCGCCCACGTGGTGCGGCTGAAGGGGGGCGATCCGTTTGTCTTTGGCCGGGGCGGCGAGGAACTCGACAGCCTGCGGCAAGCCGGTGTGCCGGTCGAGGTCGTGCCGGGCGTAACGGCGGCATGTGCGGCGGCCGCTAGCTTGCAGATACCGCTGACTTACCGGGATGTCGCGAGGTCGCTGCATTTTGTGACCGGCCACGGCAGCGACGGAACCGTCCCAGCACACGATTGGCCTGCCTTGGCTGCAAGCGGCGGCACCATCGCCGCCTACATGGCAGGCAAGACCATTCGGAGCGTCGCCGCCGGCCTGATCGCTGCAGGACTTGCGCCTTCAACCCCCGCCGTCGCGATCGAGAATGCGTCGCGTCCCAACGAAACCCACCTGCATGGGAATTTGGGAAGCTTGGCCGACCTGCTGGAGACCAACCGTTTGGGCGGTCCCACACTCGTGCTGATTGGTTCCGTTGTCGCCATGTCGCAAGGGCTTCGGCAGGCCACTCGCCGCGCCGCCTAGGATTGTGCGCCGCACAAATCGCTGCCTAAAATAGCACCGTATGAAAAGGATGGTGTGAATGCTGACGGCAGTCAGGTTGGTGGCAGGTGTCTTCATCTCGCTCCTGGTGTTTTCACAGGCAGTCCGAGCACAGGACATCAAGTTGGGGCTGATCGCCGGGATGTCGGGCGGTGGGGCGTCCTATGGCGCCTCGATCCGCCAGGGCGTCGAGATGGCGATGAAGGAAATCAACGATGCCGGCGGCATCAAGGGCCGCAAATTGACCCTCGATGTTGCCGACGACGCGTCCGACCCGGCCCAGTCGGTGCTGGCAATGCAGCGGCTCGTGAATGATCAGGTAGATATCGTGGTCGGCGGCTGGGGCAGTTCGCAGGTGCTTGCCAACATGGAGGTCGCTGAGCGCGCCGGGCTGCCGTATATCGTTGTTGGCGCATCAAATCCACGCATCACCACCAGTCGGAACAAGTGGACGTTCCGGATATTGACCAACGATAACGGGCATGCCACGCGGCTGGCGGATATCGCGACGGGTCTGTTGCATATGAAACGTATCGCCGTAATAAACGATTCGAATGACTACGGGGTCGGAGCCCGGGAGATCTTCGTGGCTCGGCTCAAAGAACTTGGGATGACGCCAGTTGATGTCGAAAGCTACCAGACCAACGACAAGGATTTCACCGCGCAACTGACTCACATCGCAAGCGCCAATGCGGACGGAATTGCGCTGCTGGGGACATTGCCGGCCGCGCCGGCGATCATGAACCAGGCGCGCGACCTTGGGATCGAGGGGCGGTTCATGGGTGCGGCGGGGTTGTCAAATGAGGCGATCATTACGTTGGCTCCCGAGGCGTCCCAGCATGCCATCGCCACGGCCTATTTCTTCGACACGCTCGACGACACCGCGAAGGCGTGGACCGCGCGTTATACCGCGATGTTCAAGGATGCAGCGCAGACACCGCGGCCCTCACAAGCCGCACCGGCCTATCGAGGCACTAAGATGGCGGCGGATTGCCTCGGTGCTGCCGGGACCGAAAAGGAAAAATTGCGGCAGTGCCTGAAGGGCTGGCACGGCACATTCTTTGGCCTGCCCGCCGCCGATGAGCACTTCGATGAGACCAACCAACTGATCGTTCCGGTGGTGGTGGTGTCGGTGGAGGGCAAGGCATTCGCGCTGCTTCCTGGCGCGAACTAGGCGCGCGGACCGATGACCGTCAGCGCTCCCCGGTCAAAACCAAGCCGGGTCTTTGCTACTCGAAATCATGGGGATGCGCGTTGCTGCCTCAGCTTCTGATCGGCGGCCTTGGTACCGGCTGCATCTATGCGCTGGTCGGGCTGGGTTTCACCTTGGTTTACCGCGGCATGGCGATGGTGAATTTCGCCCAGGGCCAGGTGTTCATGGCTGGAACGTTCCTTGGCCTGTATCTAGCACGCGATCTTGGGGTGCCGGCCATTCCCCTCCTGATCCTGGTGCCGCTCATCAGTTTCGCCGCCGGAGCGCTGCTGGAGCGCCTGGTGTTCCGGCATCTGTATCATAGCCATGAGGTATTCGTGGTCGGCGCCATCGGCCTTGGCGTGATGATCGAGAACTTTGTCCGCGCCCTGTTTCCAGAACCGTTGCCGTTTCCGAAGATATTCGGCAGCGGCGTATATCGGTTCATTCCGGGCGTGCTGTTCCAGAAGACCTATCTGTGGATCGTGGTCATCACCCTGATCATGGTGCTGCTGCTGCATATCCTGTTCACTCACACACGCCAGGGAAGGGCCCTGCGCGCGGTCGCCGCCGATGCCGAAATCGCTGGCACGATGGGCGTGTCAGTGCCGCAGGCAATTGGCTTTACTTTCGGGCTGTCCTTCGCCGTGGCATCGATCGCCGGCGTATCTGATCGGGCCGCTGTATTTTGTTTCACCCGACATGGGCGATATGGTTGGACTGAAGGCTTTCAGCGCCGCGGTCCTGGGTGGCATCAACAGCATAGTCGGCACCATTATCGGCGGCATCCTGCTCGGTCTTATCGAGGCCGTGGCCGCATTCTATCTGTCCACCGATTACAAGGACCTGTTCGCCTTCGCGATCCTCATGCTGATGCTGGTGGTGCGGCCGCATGAAATCCTCGGTTCGGTTGTTCCGGTCAAGGTCTGATGTTGTGGACCGGAGCATTCGTGCTGTTCGCGTTGCTGCCACTGGTGGGCGGGGACTACCTGCTGCAGATCGGAGCCTTCGTGGCGATTCAGTCGATCGCCGTGATCGGGCTGGGATTGCTGACCGGGTTCGCCGGGCGGATCAGCCTGGCGCAAGGCGCGCTGTATGGCATAGGTGCCTACACCACCGCCTTGCTGGTCACATCACTGGGCGTGCCACCGCTCGCCGCTTTGCCCGCCGCGATTGCGATGGCTGTCGCCGTGGGAACCATCCTGGGGAGCCCGGCGATCCGGCTGTCGGGGCTCTATTTCGTCATGTCCACCATCGGACTGCAGCAGATCGTCTGGATCGTGCTGATCCACTGGTCCGGACTGACCGGGGGACCCCAAGGCATCCGCGGCATTCCCGCACTATCGGTTGCCGGTTTCTTGTTCGACACCCCTGCCCGCTTCTATCTCGCCGCACTGTTTGGCGCCGCGGTCTCCTTCTTCCTGGCGAGGCGCGTTGTCGCCAGCCGCTTCGGACTTTTCTTGCGCGCGGTGAGTGATGATGAGCTTTCCTCGGCGACCGCGGGCGTTCCGGTGGTGCGAACGAAAGTGCTGGCGCTTGCCTTGAGTTCTGGCTGGGCAGGCGCGGCAGGTTTTCTGCACGCGTTCTTCTTGCGGTTCGTCCATCCGGACATGTTCAGCCTGGACCTGTCCGTCGTGGACCTGACCATGGCAATGTTCGGCGGATACCGCTCGCTGGACGGAATGCTGCTGTCCTCGATCATCCTCGGCAGCGCCAGTGAGTATCTGCGCCCGTTCGGCCAGTTCCGGCTTGTCGTCTACGGTGCCATCCTGCTGCTGACGATGATCATCGCGCCGCGGGGGATCATCGCCGCCGCGACCACTGTGCTGCGACGACGCTGATGTTGACCGTGTCCGACATCCATCTGAGCTTTCGCGGCGTTCGTGCGCTGGCCGGCGTAAGCCTGACGGTCGAGGCAGGCGAAACCTTGGGGATCATCGGGCCCAACGGGTCCGGCAAGAGTACGCTGTTCAACGTGATCAGCGGCATCTACCGGCCGGATCGCGGGCGGGTGACGTTCCTAAATCGTAACGTAACCGGTTCCGATCCGCGTAGTATTGTCTCGCTTGGGCTGGCGCGGACTTACCAGAACAAGCGTCTGTTCGGGTCACTGACGGTGCTGGAGAATGTGGTGGTGCCGGCGCTGCGAACCCAGGCCGGATCCTGGCTGGGCGATATCCTGGGACGATCAACCGGACGGGATGAAGCGGAGGCGAAAGCGCGGGACTGCCTGCAATTCGTCGGGCTCGACGACATCGCCGGCGTGCAGGCCAATGGATTGGCCTATGGGCAACAAAATCGGTTGGAACTGGCGCGGGCACTGGCACTGGATCCGTCGCTGTTGCTGTTGGACGAACCAGCCGCTGGGCTCAGTCCTCCTGAGCGAGTTGAAATGCGGGCCCTCATCACACGCATCCGAGGCCGCGGCATCGCCGTGGCACTGGTGGAGCACGACATGCGCGTGGTCATGCAACTCTGCTCGCGGCTTGTCGTGTTGGACCATGGCGAGGTCATCGCCACCGGCACGCCTGATGAGGTTACCGCCAACCCCGACGTCATCGCCGCATATTTCGGGGTTCCGGTCGATGAATGAGATGCTGTCCGTGCGCGGATTGTCCGTTACGTATGGCAAGGTGCAAGCGGTCCGCTCTATTGATCTGCATATCGAAGCGGGTGAGACCGTTGCGGTCCTGGGAGCCAACGGCGCCGGCAAAAGTTCCATCGTGCGGGCTTTGACGGGTCTGGCGCGGGTGACAGGCGGTTCGATTTTGTTTCGTGGGCGGGATGTGACCAACCTGTCCAGCGATCGGCGCGCGGCGGCGGGGATGGCGCTGGTGCCCGAGGGGAGGCGGGTGTTCGGCGACATGACCGTCACCGAGAACCTGCTGATGGGCGGATACCTGGCCGGACGCGCTGTCGCTGAGCGCATGGAGGGGATGTTCGAACTGTTTCCCCGACTGCGGGAACGCCGCACTCAACTGGCCGCGACGTTGTCTGGCGGGGAGCAGCAAATGCTCGCCATCGCTCGGGCGCTGATGCGGGAGCCGTCGCTGTTGGTCCTGGATGAGCCGTCGCTGGGGCTGTCGCCGATCCTGGTGCAGACGATCTATCGGGCGCTCAAGAAATTGCGCGACGAAAAGATGACGATCCTCCTGGTCGAACAAAGCGCCGCGGTCGCCCTTTCGCTGGCTGGCCGGGCCTATCTGCTGGAGGCGGGGTCGGTCGTGCTGGAAGGTGAGGCACGGGCGTTGCGGGATGATCCACGGGTTCGCGATGCCTATTTGGGCGGATAAGCAACGCCGCGGCGTCTATACGGCGCCCATGCGATTCCAGGCGTCCAGCGCGGCGATCTTGTAGGCTTCGGCGAGCGTTGGATAATTGAATGTATTTTCGATGAAGTAATCCAGCGTGCCGTGCAGGTTCAAGCACCGCCTGGCCGATATGGATCAGTTCGGTCGCGCCCTCGCCGACGATGTGCACGCCAAGCAGGCGGCGCGTCTTCAGCGAGAAGATCATCTTCATCATGCCGTTGTTCAGGCCCATGATGTGGCCGCGCGAGGTCTCGCGGAACCGGGCGATGCCGCATTCATAGGGGATGCCGCGGCGGCGGACTTCTTCCTCGCTCATGCCGACGGTGGAGATTTCCGGCACCGCGTAGATCCCGTATGGGAAATAATCCGGCGCCGGCGGCATGGCGATGTTGAAGGCATGACAGGCGGCGATACGGCCCTGCTCCATCGAGGTCGACGCCAGGCTTGGGAAGCCGATGGCATCGCCGGCGGAGTAGATGTGCGGCACCTCGGTCTGGAACGTGGCCGGATCGACCTTCAGGCGGCCGCGGTCGTCGGCGGTCAGGCCGCAGGACCCCAGGTTGAGCGTGTCGGTCGCGCCGACCCGGCCGGCAGCATAGAGCAGCATCTCCGATCGGATGCGGCGGCCGTTTTCCAGAATGGTGACGGGCCAGTCGTTTTCGAACTCAATGCGGGCGACCTTGGCGCCGAAGCGGATCGCCATGCCACGGTCGCGCAGCTGGTGGGTGAAATCCTCGACCAGCTCGTGGTCGATGAAATCCAGCAGGCTGGCACGTGATTCGATCAGCGCGACGCTGACATCCAGCGCGCTGAATATCGTTGCGTATTCGACGCCGATAACCCCGCCGCCGACCACGGTCAGGCTGCGCGGCAGGCGAGGGATCTCGACGATTTCGTCGCTGTCGAGAACGTTGGTGCCGTTGAACGGCACGTCCGCTGGCCGATATGGGCGTGTCCCGACAGCGATCATGATCTTGTCGCCCGAAACGACACGGATATCGCCGTCGTTCAGGGTGACCTCGATGGTGTGGGGATCGAGAAAGCGGCCCGTGCCGCTCATGGTCTGGACCTTGTTGCGGGCAAACTGATGCTCCAGCACATCGACCTCATGATCCAGGGTCATGTGCAGCCGGGCCATGAGGTCCTTGGCCTGGATATCTTTCTTGACGCGGTAGGCACTGCCGTAAAAACCCCGCTCGCGCCACCCGGTCAGGTTCAGCACTGTTTCGCGCAGTGTTTTGGAAGGAATTGTTCCGGTGTGAACCGAAACGCCACCGACCCGGCGACCCTTTTCCACGACCAGGACTTCATGTCCCAGTTTCGCGGCCTGGATGGCAGCACGACGCCCGGCGGGGCCGCTGCCGATTACGATGAAATCGTATCGGGTCATTATCGAATTGGTCGTCCCGCTTGTTCTGTTCAAGCTAGCCGCTTTCCAGCGCATAGGGAGAGAAAAATCGGCCGGATTGACGCCGCCGCCGGGCAGGATCAGCATTTGCAGCACTGGCAAAGTCCGGTCAACACGGGACAAAAGGAGAACGTGCCATGCCGCTGCCAGCGGATACGGATGTCAGCACACCGAAATACCTGCGCGACAAATACGCCATCGTCGGGGTCGGCGAGACCACCTACACGCGCGGCTCGGACAAGACGACGCGCGCATTGGGCACCTGGGCGCTGCGCAATGCCGCCGCCGATGCCGGGATCAAGACGTCGGAGATCGACGGGATGCTGTCCTACTCCAGCAATGACAGCACCTCCGCGACCTTCATGGCCGGCGACATCGGCGCGCGGCTGAATTTCTACATGGACTGCGTCGGCGGCGGATCCTCGACCGAAGCGCTGATCGGCATCGCCATCGGCGTGATGGAAGCCGGGCTGTGCAATTGCGTGGCGATGTTCCGGGCGATGAACGGATTCTCCCAGGTGCGGATCGGCGGCACCGGCGCGCGGTCGGCCGCGCCGGTCAACGGCGACATGCTGCACAGCCGGGCCTATGGCTGGCAGAGCGCCGGACAGATGTTCAGCCCGACCTTCATGCGGCACATGTACGACTACGGCACCAAGCCGGAGCAGGTGGCGATGGTGAAGGTCGTGCACTCCGAACACGCGTCCAACAATCCGAAGGCGTATTACAAGAAGCGATACACAGTGGATGACGTGCTGAGCAGCCGGATCATCTGCAAGCCGCTGCATCTGCTGGATTGCTGCGTCGAGACCGACAACGCCACCGCGATCATCATCACCCGCGCCGACCGGGCGAAGGACATGCGGCACACGCCGGCGCTGATCCGCGGCATTGTCGGGCGCTGCAGCAAGCCGCGCATGGACATGCACTACCAGGCCGGCCCGATCGCCCGGGTCGGCGGCTACTACGCCAAGGACATCCTCTGGCCGAACGCCGGGGTGGGGCCGGAGGATATCGACGCCACCGGCGCCTATGACGCATTCACCTTCACCTCCATGCTGCAACTGGAGGATTACGGGTTCTGCAAGAAGGGCGAGGGCGGCGACTACGTGTCCTCGGGCATTACGCGGCTGGGCGGGCGGCGGCCGAACAACACCTCGGGCGGTCATCTGTGCGAGGGCTATACGCACGGGATGAACATGGTGATCGAGAACGTCCGGCAGCTTCGCCACGACGTCGACGATTCGTTGTCCGGTCGGGCCGGACGGCAAGCGCCAGCATAGCTACGACTACCGCGAGGGCGGCTGCCGTCAGGTGAAGGACATCGAAGTGACCGCCAACCTGGGATGGGCCAATCCGATGACGACATCCGCCATGGTCATGCGGCGCGGCTGAAAGGAGAAACAGTCATGTCCATTCAAGGCAACTATCTTGGGATGTCCCTGTCCATCGATGAGCTGGACCACGAAAATCTGACCTATTTCAAGCATTGCGCGGCGCACGCCTTTCATCTGCAGAAATGCGACGAGTGCAAGCTGCTGCGCTATCCGCCGACCACCGCTGTCCCTGGTGCGCCAGCCCGAACGCGACCTGGACCGCGGTCGAAGGCAAGGGCGAGGTGCATTCCTATGAGGAAGTCCACCACGCCATCCAGCCGGCGTTCAAGGCCCACACGCCCTACATGGTCCTGCTGGTGGATCTGGACACCCAAAAGGGCCAGCCGTCGGAGCATGAGGCGCTGCGCGTGGTCGGCAACCTGACGACGCCGGATGGCACCTGGCGCCGGCCGGACTGGTCCGACAGGTCGGCATCGGCACGCGGGTGCGCATGGTGTTCAGCGACGTGACCGACGGGCTGTCGCTGCCGCAGTGGACAATCGACACCGCGGCCAGACAGCCGGCCAAGCCCTGGCGATATCCGCAGGAGTAGAATGCTTTTCGACCAGGTCACCGATGCCGCAGATGCAGGCGGGACAGATTTTCGCAGGGGCAGCGATGGCGGCCCTGCTGGCGGCGCCGTTCTTTCGGCGCCAGAGCCAGGCGATCCGGATAGCCGTCACCTGCCTCTATTTGGCTGGCGTCCTTGGATGCTTTTTTTATTATCTTCTGTAGTCCAGGCTCGGCCGTTTCGCAGCGGTCTACTGCCGTCAATTTCAAGCTGTTCGCACGGCCCGATCCACGTGAGCATGCTCCGAATTGGCCAAACGTTGAATATCGCCAATGAGCGTCTTAAAGCTGAATGGCTTCTGCAAAAAAGCCGCAGGGGCACCCAGAGCGTGCGCTTCCGCCAGTTTAGCCGGTCGGCCGGACATGAAGATGACGGGGATGCGCGGCCGCGATTTGCGCGCCGCCAATGCCAGATCGATCCCGTCAAGGCGGCCAGGTAGATTTATGTCCGTGACGATGATTTCGCAACCTCCGCGGTCCAGCAATTCAACGGCTTCCTCGGCGGAGTCGGTCTCTACGATTTCGAAACCGGCTTCACGGAGGAGTTCGACTAGAACCTCTCTCATGCCGCTTTCGTCCTCGACGACCAAAATGCACGTCATAATTTCCCCTTGTGTTTCTAATTCAATCAGGGCGTGCATCATATCAACGCGCGATAAGCAATATTTGCAAGGCGCAAACAGGAGTTTTGACCAAGAAACGCGAATTTTACTTGATTGGATCGTAGTCGGCACGGCGACAGTGCACAGTCTTGGGCCGATGCATCTGGTGCGTGTTTGATGCACAATCCTTTCAGTCCACAAAAACAGGTAATGTTCGGCAGAAGACACCGCATAGCTCATAGGAACGGAAGCTTGATCACCGGTTGCCGCTAATGCGGCAATACTAGCGAATAGATGGTGTCGGTTTTTCGAATATTCTCTAATTCCACACGCTAAGGCTTACAGGTCCGAGTGTAGTGTCCCTCCAGAAGAAATTACGGTGTCCTTCAGCGGCAGCTTGCCTGTGTTCATTGAACGGCGGGTAGCGTGTTCTCCCGTTAAGCGTTCACCCCATCGGCGCGAGCCGAGGGACGAACTTCTGGTGTGAGTGGCGAAGCTACGGCTGCTACCAACGATCACCCCAGCGCCTCAGCGATCCTGCGAGCCAGCCTACGGGCTACCTCGTCCTTCGCCGCCCGTGGCCAGGTTTCGATCCCAGTCGCGGTTACCAGGTGAACCGCGTTCTCCGCCCCGCCCATGATTCCTGTTTCGGGGGAGACATCATTCGCCACGATCCAGTCCGCGTTCTTGCGCACCAGCTTGCCCTGGGCGTTTGCCATCAGGTCATCGGTCTCGGCGGCAAAACCGATGACAAGCCGGGGCCGGTTCGGCCCAGCCTCGGCGATGGTCGCCAGGATGTCCGGATTGGGCACTAGCGTCAGGCTAGGCGGAGCTGCATTCGGCTGCTTCTTGATCTTGCCGCCCGAAGTGTTCTCGACGCGCCAGTCCGCAACAGCGGCGGCGAACACGGCGATGTCGGCAGGTAGCGCCGACTGGCATGCATCCAGCATCTGCCTGGCACTCTCGACGTGTCGCACCGTGACCCCCGGCGGATCAGGGACACTCACCGGACCGCCACCAATGTGACCCTGGCTCCGAGTTCGGCCAGCGCCGCGGCTATGGCGTGGCCCTGACGGCCGGACGAACGATTGGCGATGTAGCGCACCGGGTCGATCGGCTCGTGCGTCGGGCCGCTGGTTACCAATGCGTGACGTCCGGCCAGCGGAGCCCGGCTCGGTGTAAGTATCGCCTCGATCGCCGCGAGGATTTCCGGCGGTTCAGCGAGGCGGCCGGGTCCGAATTCGTTGCAGGCCATCGCGCCTTCGTTCGGCTGAACGACCTGCACGCCGCGCCGCTTCAGGGTCGCCATATTGGCCTGGGTCGCCGGATGCAGCCACATCCGAACGTTCATTGCCGGCGCCACCAGCACTGGTTTGTCGGTGGCCAGCAGCACGGTGGAGGCCAGGTCATCCGCAAGTCCGGCGGCCATCTTGGCCAGGATATTTGCTGTCGCCGGCGCCACCACCAGCAAATCCGCCGCTCGGGAGAGCTGGATATGACCCATTTCGGATTCATCGGTGAGTGAGAACAGGTCGGTATACACCTTCGACTCGCTCAGCGCCTGCAACGATAGCGGAGTGACAAAATGACCACCGTTGCCGGTCAGCACGCACGTGACCCCACAACCGCTTTTGCGCAGCAGCCGGATCAGTTCCAGGGCTTTATAAGCCGCGATCCCGCCAGAGATAATCAGCAATATCCGCTTGCCGAGCAGCGTCATGGCCGCCGTCCCACGCTGCTTGCCTCGCTTCGGGCAGGCCAGCGGAAACCGCCAGGGCCGAAATTCAGGTTGTTGATCATAGCCGCCAACCTGAGTGGATCGCGGCAATGCCGCCGGACAGGTTGCGTACCCTGACACGCGCCAAACCCGCCTCGCGCATCATCGCCGCCAGCGTCTCCTGGTCCGGAAATGTACGGATGCTTTCCGCGAGGTAGCGGTAGCTGTCCTCGTCGCCGGCCACCATGCTTGCCCAGCCGTGGCAGCACCTTGAACGACCAGGCGTCGTACAGCGCGGCAATCGCATGGACCGTCACGCGGGAGAATTCCAGGCACAGAAACCGGCCGCCGGGTTTGAGGACCCGCCTGCCCTCTCGCAGCACGGCGGACTTGTCGGTGCAATTGCGCAAGCCAAAGGCGATCGAGACACGATCGACACTACGGTCGGGTAGCGGCAGTTGCTCCGCGTCCGCGACCGCCAGGCTGATGTCGCCGACAAAACCCTGGTTCAACGCACGGTCGCGGCCGACGTTCAGCATGGAGCGATTGATGTCGGTCAGAAACACCGGGCCGCCGCCGCGCTTGAGCCAGCCAAGGCTGATATCGCCGGTCCCCCCACCAGGTCCAGCAGCGTATGGCCGGGCCTCGGCCGCAGGTCAGCTGACAAAGATCCGCTTCCAGACGCGGTGAATACCCAGCGACATCAAGTCGTTCATCAGGTCGTAGCGTGGCGCCACGCTGTCGAACACGGCTCGCACCATGCCGGCTTTCTCGGCAGGGTCCACGCGGCGGAAACCAAAATCCGTGGTTGTCGCAGGATTGTCGCTCATGGATTGGATCGTATAGCCTGGAAACGACATATGCCGGAACTCCCCGAAGTCGAGACTGTTATGAGAGGCCTCCAGTTACGATTGGAGGGACGGGTCCTGCTGCGCGCCGTCGCAAGGCGGCCGGATATGCGCTGGCCCTTGCCCCCCGGCCTGGTAGCCGCACTGACGGGGGCTCGGGTCACCGGTTTCCGCCGGCGCGCCAAATACATCATGATGCGGTTGGACAATGGTTTGTCCGTCTTGATCCACTTGGGTATGTCCGGACGCATGGTGGTGGAGCGGGCCGGGCGAAACGACGTCACGCTGCATGAGCACATCGAGTTGGAAACCGATGACGGCTGGCGCGTCGGCTTCGTTGACCCTCGCCGTTTTGGGTCGATCGACCTGATCGAGACAGGGCGTGAGGACAGCCACCGGCTGCTGGCGGGTCTGGGTCCCGAACCGCTGGAGGACGCATTCTCCGTCGATGTGCTGGACGCTGCGCTTACCGGCAAGAAGACGCCGATCAAGTCAGCTCTGCTGGACCAGAAGATCGTCGCCGGGCTCGGCAACATCTATGTCTGCGAAGCTCTGTTCCGCGCCGGGATTTCTCCGCAGCGGCTGGCCAGCAGCATCCCGGGCGCTCGATCAAAGCGGCTGGTACCAGCGATCAAGCACACCTTGACGGAGGCGATTGCCGCCGGCGGCTCCTCCTTGCGCGACTATGTCCAGCCTGAGGGCGAACTGGGATATTTCCAGCATGCTTGGAAGGTGTACGGGCGGGAGGGCGAGCCTTGCCCGACATGCCCGGCCGACCATACGTGTGACGGCGTGCGCCGGATCGTGCAGTCGGGCCGCAGCACATTTTATTGCGGGCGGACCCAGAGGTAGGCGATGAAGCGCCAGCGCGGAGCCGGGCCGGCCACCCGCCGCGGAGGATCAGGCCAGGGCGCCGCCAGCAAGATCGGAGGTCTTGTGCTCCAGGCTCGCCAGCAAGGCGTCGCCGCCGCCGCTGGAAAGCAGATGCCGGAAGTCGGAGCGTTGCACGGCCACCCGGCTGATCGACCCCGCGGCCAGGACATCGACTATTTTCCAGCCCGAAGGCGTCTGCTTCATCACATAATCCATCTCGGTCGCATCTCCGCCAGATGAAACAATACGGCTCTTCACCAAGACGCGGCCGCCGTCGAGCAGACGGGTCTCGGGCGCCACCGAGAAGCGCTGACCCGCATAGTGCGCGAAGTTCGCGGCGTAACTGGCTATGGTGTAGCGGCGGAATGCATCCAACAGTCGGGCTTGCTGCTCCACTGGAAGGCTCGCCCAGCTAGGGCCGACCGAAACCGACAGTACCGCCGGCAGGTCAAATGCCTGGTCCACTTCCGGCGCCAAAGCCTGAAACCGGCGGTTGAAACCTGTCCGCGTCGCCGGACTTCATCGCCACGAGAAGTGCGTCATTGAATCGTGCGATTGTCTCGGTCGCGACCCCGGACACAGGGCTGGTCAAAGCAGCATTGGCAAGCGCGGGTTGCCGTATCGGCGCGGCGGCAAGCATCAGCATTCCAAGCAGCCATCGCCGGCTGATCCTAAATCCAAGGTTGGAAGCTGCGGCGGCCCCGGTTGAGGCAGTGGACATCGACAGAATTCCTATGTACGGCGGCAGACTGGTTCGAATGACCCTCACCAACCAGGATGTTGGTCAACGGACGCGCCTGCCTTGATGAACTCCATGGTGAGGTGGACTTACGCTCACCCCAAATCGTCTCTGCGCTTTGTGAACCTCACCGGAGCCAATGATAATCAGGCTCTCCGGCATTAATTCTATGCGCAAAAGGCAGGAATGGAGCACCGCCACAAAGCGCGACGTCTTTCCGCGCCGCGCCCGGCGCAAAAATCACGGCCCCCTACCTGTGCGCCGTGCAGAGCTTTGCTAAGGTCGGCGGCATATCGCATCTGGCAGAGTCCAGCCGCGTCCGGGAGAAGTCGAATCATGGCGTACGAGAACATTATCGTTGAAACCCAGGGCCGCGTCGGATTGATCCGGCTCAATCGGCCAGCCGCGCTGAATGCGCTGTGCGATGCGCTGGTGAAGGAATTGGGCGAACAACTGCTGGCATTCGATGCTGACAAGGCGATCGGCGCCATCGTCATTACCGGCAGCGATCGTGCCTTTGCCGCCGGTGCCGACATCAAGGAGATGCGCGACCGCACCAACCCTTCGGCCATGGTGGAAGATTTTATCGGCGCCGGTTGGGAAAGCGTGTTGCGGATCAAAAAACCGGTGATCGCGGCGGTGGCAGGGTTCGCCCTGGGCGGCGGCTGCGAGTTGGCAATGATGTGCGACATGATTTTTGCCGCCGAAACGGCCAGGTTCGGCCAACCGGAGATCAACCTCGGCGTCATCCCCGGCGCTGGCGGGACCCAGAGGCTGACCCGCGCGGTGGGCAAATCCAAGGCGATGGACATGGTTCTTACGGCCCGGATGATGGACGCGGCGGAAGCCGAGCGGGCAAATCTGGTATCGCGCGTGTTTCCGGCGGACCAACTGCTACCGGAGGTTATGAAGATCGCCGACCGAATCGCCAATCTATCGCCGGTTGCGGTGCAGTTCGCCAAACAGGCGGTAAACCGCGCGTTTAAGTCGACGCTGGTCGAGGGCGTAAGGCACGAACGGGCGCTGTTCCTGTCTCTGTTCGGGACGCATGACCAGAAGGAAGGGATGGCAGCGTTCGTCGAAAAGCGGAAGCCAAGTTTCGACCTGGGGTGAGCTTCGATATTTGCTTTCGCGGCATCATCATCACGGATGTTGATCTCCTGGAAGCGTCTTTAATTATGTATTAACGACTTTTTGTGATGTTTTAGCGTCTCATTACCGGGATTTCTCTCGCTTAATTCTATTGAACTAACTACTTTACGGTATGGAGAAAAAGTTCCTCGGGTCGCGCGACGGTGGCCGCCGGCAAGAATTTGTCGCGGGTTCCGGTTTCAACCTGCTACTGGTTAGTCGGAATCCGGTTTGGTTTGACGCGGTGCAAGGCGCGACCAGGGCGCTGGGTCACGGCGACGTGCTCGCCTGCGGAGCACGCGACGCGGTCGCCCGTCTGGCAGGCACCGCAACGCATTATTCTCACCTTCTGGTGGATCGAAACGATGCCGACGGGCTTCTCGATGAACTGGCCGATCTCGCCACGGAGGTGCTGGCACCAGACACGAGCCTGCTGGTGCTCGGTGCGGCCGATGTACGGCGACCCCGCATGCGTGTCATATCCACCGCGACACCGCTGTCCGTGCTCGAGGCATTGATGGCGATTTCCCCCGCGTGCGGCCAGCATATCATGGATCTCGCTGAGTTGCGCTCGGTGCTTAATGGTTCAATGATCGAGACCCGCTATCAGCCAATCGTGCGCATCAAGGATCGCTGTCCGGTCGGATTCGAGGCGCTGGTTCGGCTGAACCATCCGGAGCGGGGCACCGTCCAACCGGATCGCTTCGTGCCGCAACTCGAGGATGCCGGTCTGGCCGCCGAGCTTACCGAACTCGTGTCCGCCCGGGCTTTTTCCGACTTGGCGTCGCCTTATCTGGCGGGGCGGGCATTTCGGATGTCGGTCAACTTCCCACTCGACGTGCTGCTGATGCCGGCTGCACTAGAGCGGCTGGACCAACAACGCAGAGTTGCCGGCGTCGCGGCCGAACGTATTGTTATCGAGCTGACGGAGAGCCGACCGGTTGACGATTTCAAAGAGTTGCGCCGGTCGCTGGAGCACCTGCGCGGACTAGGTTACGGCGCCGCGATTGACGATGTCGGGCCCGCGGTGCCTCGCCTTGCGCCGTTGCTGGAATTGCCGTTCAGCAGCGTGAAACTGGACAAGGACCTGGTGCAGCAGATCGCCCACTCGAGCGATGTGCGTGCATTCGTGGTCAATACCATTGCCGAGGCGAAGGCGCGCGGCATGACAGTGGTCGCCGAGGGCGTCGAAACCGGCGCGATCTGGGATCACATGGCTGCAATCGGCGTGGATGAGGTTCAGGGTTTCCTAGCGGCTCGACCACTCCCCTTGGCGGCGGTCCCCGTGTGGTGGGACGCCTGGCTAGCGGAAAATTCACCGCTTACCTGACGCGCATTGCCTCTGGCGGCATTTCAAGAGAGCATCCTCATCGGGACGTCGTCCGGCCGGTTCGCCGGGGCGCCTATTCGGGATGAGGGAGGCCAGTAGTGGCACGCAACGTCGCAGTCGGCATCGGCATCATGGAATACCCGTTCGAGACCTCCGACGGCTTCTGGCGTTGGGTTGATCTTTGCGAGCAGGGCGGACTCGATTCGATCTGGCAGACCGACCGCATCGTCAGCCGAACGCCGATCCTGGAATGCATGACGACCCTGGCGGCGATCGCGGGCCGCACCCGGCGGATCAAGTTTGGGGTCAACGTCGTGTCCGTAGCGCTGCGGGAGCCGGTGCTGCTGGCCAAGCAGTGCGCGACGATCGACGTGCTGTCGGGCGGGCGGTTGCTTCCAGGATTCGGAATCGGCAGTCCGCGCGGGGCGGAATGGACCGCAATGCACATCGACACGACCACCCGTGGCCGCAAGACCGATGAGGCGCTGGAAATCATCAGCCGATTGTGGTCAGGCGAGGCATTGGATTATGCCGGCCGACATTTCAAACTGACCAAGGCCAGTATCGCGCCGGTGCCGGTGCAGCCGGATCTACCAATGTGGATCGGCGGTTCGTCGGAAGCTGCGATCAAGCGGACGGCGAGGGTCGGGACCGGTTGGCAGGCCGGCGCGGAGACGCCAGAGACGGTGGGTTCGGTCATTGCCGGCATCAAGTCGGCCTTGCTGGAGACCGGACGGACGATTGACGACGATCACTATGGCGCCGCGTTTGCTTTCCGGTTCGGTGGCCCCGACGATCCCGGAGTGGCGAAGGTGATGGAGCACTACCGCGCTCGCACTGGGCGCGATCCTCGTGACGCGTTCGCCATGGGAGACGCTGACGTGATCCTTCAACGACTGACTGACTACGTTGACGCGGGGGCTTCCAAGTTCATCCTGCGGCCGGTCGCGGACGGCGAAGCGGATATGCTGCTACAGACGCGGCGGCTGGTGGAGGAGGTTCTGCCCCTGGTTTCCGCCCGGTGGCCGAAGCAGCGCAAGGTGGCCGCATAGCCGTCGGCTGATCGTCACCTCATTTTGTTCACGTTTGTAAGGGTCTGACAGGCAGTTCCTTCGCCATCGGATAGCTCGCATCGGTTCCGAACTTGCCGACCGGAGAACCCGTGTCGACATAGCCGCCAGTGAGGTAGAAGCGATGCGCGGTCTCGGTGCTGAGCAGCGTGCATCGGGTCGCGCCGTTCGCGAAGGCCCTAGCCTCAAGCGCTGCCATGACAGACCGGCTGATTCCGTGAAAGCGCGCTCCCGGGGCGACATAGTTCAGGTGGATTTCGCCAGCCAACGTCACCAGTCCCACAGCCAGGATCGTGCCCGCCTCAACGGCTACGAGCGTGACGTTGTTGGGGTTGCCAATCCATGACGCGACGATGTCCGGAGTCTTGTTGGCTAGCCACAGTCCAAGGATCGCAGGATCCTCGTGGTGGTCAGCGGCACAAAGCTCCGCTATCGAGCGCCGCAGCACGCTGCAGATCGCGTGGGCATCCTCTTGCAGCGCATCCCTGATCTCCATCGGCACACGATACGATCGATGCCCGGACGCGCCAAGCCGTTCGAGAAGGTCCCATTGGGGATCTTGATGCAGGCACATCAGTCCTGCCGCGTCGCGAAGTCTTGCCCGCCAGGATTGGCGTCGGTGATCCAGTCGATCGAGGCGCCATGCGGATCTGTCCACGCCACCGGTGACAAATTCATCGAGAGCAGGAACCGGCCCGGAGCGGGACTGCTTCCTGCGCGATTTGCCACCTGGGGAAAGATCTTCGGGCTTTCATTCGAGATCCAGTAATCGCAGAGGGACATCGCTCGCTTGGCGAAGGCCTGCCTTGCGAACGGATCGGTCACGTAGGCCAACACGGCGGTATGGAAGATAACCCCGGGTCACACCCGGCGGCGCCTTCGCGCAAAGCTGCTCAAGGCCATTATCCCGCAGATCGGCTTTCAAGATCACCGGCTTGCAGGCAGCGGCTATCCGTAAGGCCGCTTGCAAGTTGACAAGCCGGCCCGTCTGTTCAGGCCAAACCAATGTCTTCAGCCAGGCCGCCTGGCCCGGATCGCCAGGGTCCAGCGGGTTGAGGTCGAGACCCGCTCGCCACACGATTTGGGGCATCGAAGCGGGCAGCGGGGTAGTCTTGCTTGCCGCACACGTGAACAGCGGATGCCTGCCTGTCTGCACGGGCAGGATCTGCCGCGACCCATAGTCATAGCCGTAGTAATCTGGCAGCAGGCAAAGGCCGGCGGATGCTCCGACCTCGATAAGTGCCAATGGCTGCGGCAGTTGCGCGAGCAGGGGAAGTAGAGTGGCGCATCGGGCTGGCTCGTTTGTCTGCGTTGCGTGGGTCAGCATAACCGCACGCACGGAGGCCGAATTGTCCAGAAGGTTCTGCCGAAACTGGCACCAGTCGGTGACCGTGCCGTAGAGGTGACGAACGGACGCGAGCAGGAGATTGGGCTGCTGCTTGTCGCGCGGGAGCGTCAGCAGGAATTGAAGCACATCCTGGTCGGCCGCAACGTGGCGGGCAAGTTGGTCATAGAGGGGGGACCGACCGCTCGCCTCTTCCTTGGCAAAACGGAGATATCTGACCGAAAGTTCGCCTCTCGGATCGTTCATGCGGCAAGATCCGGGCTCGTCACGAGCTCAGGCAATGTCTCGGCACGGAACCGTCCGCGGACAGGCGTGCCGGTTTCACGCCCTATCCCATTTTCCTGAACTTGCGGAGCGACCGCAGGTTGGTTGGCATCGGGTCTTTCGGAAACAACTGCGGCCATTGCGTCCATGACACCTCGCCTACATAGATGTCGCCACGACTGTCCACGCACAGCCCATGTGGTGCCATAAACTGGTCAATGCCCAATCCGGCGCACAGGCCGCCGAGACGGGAAAGGCGCTTGCCGGTGTTATCAACGATGGTGACCCGGGGCCCAAGATTGGGGGAGTTCCGGTTGACCGGTTGCACTGGACCCAGTTCCCCGACGTAACAGACCGGGCATTTTCCCGCCGGCATGAAGATGCCGCACGGGCGGTGGAGATTGTTCCACTGGGTCTCATACTTTCCGTTGCCGTCGAAAACCTGGACGCGATGGTTTTCCCGGTCGGCCACATAGACCCAGCCGTCGGCATCGCAGGTGATGTTGTGGGCGATGTTGAACTCGCCGGGGTCGGTCCCGGGGCCTCCCCAGGACAGCAACAGGCGGCCGTCCGGGGCATATTTGTGGACCCTGGCGTTGCCGTAACCATCCGAGACGTAGATGTCGCCATTTGGAGCCATCGCGGTGTGGGTGCAGCGGTGGAACGGTTCGCCACTCATGTAAGGGGCGGGTTTGCCGGAGACACCGAGCGTCAGGAGGACTTTGCCGTCGAGGGTGCATTGGCGGACGGTGTGGTCGCCGTCGTCGGTAAGCCAAAGAGTCTGATCGGAAGCGACGAAGACTCCGTGCGCGCGGGGGAACATGCCCTCACCCCAGGCTCGCAGAAAATTGCCGTCACGGTCAAACACCATCATCGGGTGCTCGCCGCGGTTGAAGACGTAGACATTGTCTTTGCTATCCACGCCGACGCCGCCGATTTCCTTGAACGACCAGCCCTGTGGGAGCTTTGCCCAGTCATCAACGGGTTCGTATTGGTAACCGCCGCTGCCCATGGTGACCATGTCCGTTCCCTTCCGTTCCATTTCATGCGTTCACGAGCGCCGTGCCGGAAGCTTGTCATGGGATCCGGGACAGGACCAGACCCAGGCGCCCGTTGGACGCCCCCATGACACCCGCCTTGTAGACGTGGCAGGATGGGCGCCTTGTCCAGCACCAGCAGGCCCCGACCCGATGTCGCTTGAAACCAACGCCCTCGCGCAAATTCATCGCCAGATCATGTGGAACCGCCTGATCGCGGTGGTGGAGGAGCAGGCGCAGATCATGATCCGCACAGCCTTTTCCACGACCGTGCGGGAGGCAGGCGACCTGTCCGCCGGCATCTTCGACCTGCACGGGCGGATGATGGCGCAGGCCGTCACCGGCACGCCAGGGCACGTGAACTCGATGGCCGAGAGCGTGGGACATTTCCTGAGGAAGTTTCCCGCCGCGACGATGCGGCCGGGGGACCACTACATCACCAACGACCCCTGGCTGGGAACCGGCCACCTGCATGACCTGACGGTCGTGACGCCAGCGTTTCACAATGGCGCCATTGTCGGCCTGTTCGCCAATACAGCGCATGTGATCGACATCGGCGGCCTGGGAATGGGGCCTGAGGGACGGTCGGTCTATGAAGAGGGGATGTACATCCCGATCGTCAAATGTTTCGACCAGGGGGCGCCCAACGAGACCTTCTTCGACTTCATGCGTGCTGGGTCGCGACTGCCGATTGAACTGGAGGGTGATATCTATTCGCTTTGCGCTTGCAACGATGCCGGTGCGAAGCGGCTGGTGGAGATGATGGAAGAGTTCGAGATGAGTAGCCTCGATCCGCTCGCCTCGTTCATCTTCGATAGTTCTCTGCGCGCCACCCTGGCAGAGATCGCGCGGATTCCCCGCGGGGTCTACATCGCCGAGATCTATTCGGACGGTTACGAGGAACCGGTGCGGCTGGCCGCCTCGATGGAAATTCTCACTGACGGGATCGAGGTGGACTTCGCCGGGACCTCGGGGCTTTCATCGCGCGGGATCAACGTTCCACCGGCATATTGCCGAGCATATTCATGTTTTGGGTTGAAGTGCGTGGTGGCGCCGGAAATTCCGAACAACTGGGCCTCCCTGGCACCGTTCCGGATGAAAATACCCGATGGCTGCATTCTGAATGCGCCACATCCATACCCCGTTTCCGTGCGCCATGTGATCGGGCATCTGTTGCCGGATCTGATGATGGGGTGTCTGCATCAGGCGGTGCCGGAGCGGGTTACGGCGGAGGGGGCATCGGCGTTGTGGAATCCTCCGCTGCGCGGTGGCGGCGCCATTTCCGGACAGGCGCGCGGCAACAAGCCCGTCGTCGCCGATTTCGAGATCATTACATTCAACTCCGGCGGCACCGGGGCGCGGCCGCTGCAGGATGGGCTGAATGCCACGGCTTTTCCATCCGGCGTGCGGACGATGCCGGTGGAGGCCACCGAAAACGTTGCACCGGTGATCCTTTGGCGCAAGGAGTTGAAACCGGACTCCGGAGGGGCTGGACGAACCCGCGGCGGGGTAGGCCAGATCATGGAGATCGCCACCAAGGGCGACCTGGAATTCGCGGTGAATGCGAGCTTCGACCGCATCGGCAACGCACCGAAGGGACGCGAGGGCGGGCTGAACGGTGCGACGGGACGGGTTGCTCAAAAGACCGGCAAACTGCTGCGCGCAAAAGGTTTCCAGGTCATTCCCGACGGTGACCGGCTGATCCTGGAATTGCCCGGCGGCGCCGGAATGGGCGACCCGGCGACGCGTGACCCGGTCCTGGTCGCCCGCGATGTGCGTGACGGTCTGGTGTCCGCCGAAAATGCCGCGACGCTTTACCGGGTTTCGATCAGCGATGACGGTTCGGTGGACGAGGCGGCGACAAAGGCGCTTCGACGGTAAGCCCTCCGCGGCGGACAAGCTGAACCCCAGGCCATTGATTTCGCGAACTTTCTTCGCCCATTCGCTTGAGACGCGAAGGTGATCTGCTCCACCGGTCTTATCGGTTGCCCGTCGCTCCCTGTGTATCGTAGTGTATCTGGCAGACAAAAATACGCACCCGGATAAACCAGCGATCAGCCGGTTCGGGCTTATACAGGGAGACCGACGTGGACGAGGCGATTGAAAAATCGGCGATGCGTAAGATTTACTTGCGCTTGTTGCCGTTTGCTATCTTCACCTATTTTCTTGCTTACGTTGACCGCATCAACGTGAGCTTCGCCGGCCTGACGATGCAAGGGGACTTGCGGATGTCGGCGGCTGAATTCGGCTTTGCCGCCGGCACATTCTATTGGGGTTACTTCGTATTTGAAGTACCGAGCAATGTGATTATGGAAAAGGTGGGCGCGCGACTGTGGATCGCGCGGATCATGATCACCTGGGGCATTTTCGCCGAAATCACCGCCACCGTCATGGGTTCAACCAGTTTCGCCATTGTCCGGTTTTTTCTCGGCGTCGCCGAGGCCGGGTTCTTCCCGGGCATCGTAATTTACTTCACCTACTGGTTCCCCGCCCATCATCATGCTCGGATCGTCTCGGGATTCCTGATCGGTTTGCCAATCGCCGTTGCGGCGGGGGCGCCGATCTCCACTGCCATTCTGGCACTCGACGGGATGTTCGGACTACGAGGCTGGCAGTTGATGTATATCGCGGAGGCGATACCCACCGTGCTGATCGGCGTGGTGACGTTGTTCGTCCTGACGGACCGGCCCGAACAGGCCAAATTCCTGACGGTGGAAGAGAAGACCTGGCTCTCGAACAAACTACTGACGGAGCGTCGCGCGAAGGAGGCGGTCAAGACGTTCGGCATGTGGCAGGCCATGTTCGATCCCAAGGTGCTGCTGCTGTCGCTGAACTACTTCGGAATTGTCGTCGCCAGCCTGGGCATGCTGATTTTCATTCCGCAGATCATCAAGTCGATCGGCGTGGGCACCAGCAACATGACCGTAGGCTGGTTGACCATGATCCCTTATCTGTGCGGCGGAGTTTCGCTCGTGGTTTGGGGCCGCGTCTCTGACCGGATGCAGGAGCGGCGGTGGAACTTGCTGGCGGCTTGCCTGGTGTCCGCGATAGGGCTGTTCATTGCCGGCTACACGATGGGCTCCTGGTGGTCGCTGGTCGGCATGTCGATCGCGGCGATGGGATTTTATGGGTCGAAAGGCCCATTCTGGGCAATGCCACCGATGTTCCTCACCGGCACGGCGGCAGCGGCCTCCATTGCCTGGATCAACTCGATCGGCAACCTTGGGGGGTTCTTCGGCCCCTGGTATGTCGGGCTGATGAAGGACCTGACTGGCAGCTACGCCGGCGGCCTGTATGGACTGGCGCTTCTCTGCCTGGGGGCCGCGATCATCTGCGCATTCTTCCTGAACATCCCGAACGCGGTGGCTGCCCGCGAGCGGGTGGTTCGCGCCCCGGCCGCGTAACGGGCGACCACGATGCCCCATGAGGCCGGTCCTTCACGTAGCCTGAAGTCACTCGGGCGGTGTGGGGCTCCGGCCGCACTGGGGCACTGAGCGTCCTGGCCCCCGGCTCAGCCTGCCGCCCAGAGCGGGGAGAAGAAGATCGCCAGGTTGCAGACGAAACCGACTGACCAGACCAGCGAGCGCAGCGTTGGGCGATCGTTGAGGTAAAGCAGGATATAGGCCATACGAGCCACGATGAACGCCACCGCAAGGGCATTGACGGTGGCCTGAGGCACCGAGCGCATCTCGGCGAGGATGACCGCAGCAGCAAAGAACGGAAACGCCTCGAAGCCGTTCAGGTGGGCGCCCTGCGACCGCGCGCGCAGGCCCGGTGTGTAGAAGCGCTGGTCCCGCGGGTTGCCGTTGTCGTATTCGCGCCGTCCGTCGAGCTTTGCCGGAATGATCGATGCAATGGTCAACATAACGGAAGCGAGTAGACAGAAGTCAGCGATGGTCACAGTGGCGCACTCCGGGTAGTCTTCAACCATCATCCTCCCAACATGATGAATGGGACAAGCACATGACGCTGCGCTGCGATCTGATCATTCGTGATGCAACGGTGTTCGACGGAATGGGGACGCCACGATTCGGGGCCGATGTGGCGGTGACGGGTGACCGGATCGTCGCGGTCGGCGAATTAGGAGCCTACCAGGCGGACCGCGAGGTTGACGCTGACGGCAAGGCTTTGGCCCCGGGGTTTATCGACGCGCACACACATGACGACCGGGCAGTGCTGTGCGGACCGGCGTGCATGCTGTGCAAAATGTCACAGGGTGTCACGACGGTTGTCGTCGGCAATTGCGGGATTTCGCTGTCGCCGGTGCGGATGAAGTCACGTCCGGTGCCGCCGCTGGACCTGCTGGGCGATGAGACGTGGTTCAGCTTCGACAGCTTTGGCGAATATGCCGAGCGGTTGGCGCGCGACCCGTCTCCGGTCAATACATATGCATTGATCGGTCATATGTCGCTGCGGGTGGAGGCGATGAATGGCGACACACAGCGCGCGGCTACGGACCGGGAGGCGGCGCACATGCAGGCGCGCCTGAAAGACGCTCTGGCTCAAGGCGCCTCGGGGTTCTCTACCGGCTTGTATTATCCACCCAACATGATGGCGCCGACCGACGAGGTGATCGCGGTCGCCGAGGCCTTGCGAGGTGCCGGTGGCATCTATGTCACGCACATGCGTGACGAAGCGAACGATGTACTGCTGTCGATCCAGGAGACGCTGAGGATCGGCCGGGATGTCAACGTGCCGGTGGTGATCAGCCACCATAAGTGCTCGATGCCGGAGAACTTTGGCCGCAGCGCCGAAACGTTGCCGATGATCGACAAGGCGGCAGGGCAGCAAAAGGTGGATTTCGACATCTATCCCTACGCGGCGGGATCAACCGTGCTGATGCCGCACCGGCTGCGCAAGGACGTGCCCGTTCAGATCACGTGGTCAGTGCCACATCCGGAATTCGCGGGACGCATGCTTGCCGACATCGCCATGGAATGGCAACTCGATCCAAAGGTCGCCGCTGAACGGCTGGTGCCGGCCGGAGCGATCTACTTCCAGATGGATGAACCGGACGTGCAGCGGATCATGGCGCACCGGCTGGCGATGATCGGCAGCGACGGACTACCGCATGATTCGTATCCGCATCCTCGGCTCTGGGGCACATTTCCACGCGTGCTGGGGCATTATTCCCGCGACCTGGGGCTGTTCAGCCTGGAGGAGGCGGTACGCAAGATGACGGGGCACACGGCCTCGGTGTTCGGGCTGGTCGATCGGGGCATAATCCGGGAGGGCGCGTATGCCGACCTCGTGCTGTTCGATCCGGCCACCGTGCGTGATGCCTCCACCTATGATGCTCCGACGCGGGTTGCCGAGGGCATCCTGGAGACATGGGTGAATGGCCAGTCGGCCTATGTCTTTGGCGATGGCGCGACGGCGGCGCGGGCCGGCCGGCTGGTCACCCGCGGCAAAGCCTGATTGCCTGCCCGGCGCGCTACATACAGTTTTGATGTCACAGTATTGCAACGCCGTTCGGGGGTGACAGGGACATTGAAGGCGGGTAAGGGGGCGCGCGCCCAACGCACTACCGGAAAAGCCGCCCCGACATGTCAGCCACGACACACCACTCGATGGCCGCCGCATGGCGCCTGCCGAACATATGGGACGCAGCGGCGTTCCTGTGCGTAATCGCCGCGCTTGTCGGCGTCGGACATGTCGCCGAAGGGACCTTGACCCGGATCGATGCGCCGGGAGCGACACAGATCACGCTCGACCCGCTCCATCTGCCGGAATATGCGATCCGCACCACGTTGCGGATGTTCGCCGCCCTGGCCGCCTCACTGCTGTTCACCATTACTTATGGCACCGCGGCGGCAAAGAGCCGGCGGGCCGCGCTGCTGCTGGTTCCCGTGCTGGACGTACTGCAATCGGTGCCGATCCTGGGTTTCCTGACGTTTACCGTGGTGTTTTTCATGGGCCTGTTCCCCGGGCAGGTGCTGGGGCTGGAACTGGCGGCGATTTTCGCGATCTTTACCAGCCAGGCCTGGAACATGGCGTTCAGCATGTATCAGTCGCTGAAGACCGTGCCGGCCGACCTTTATGAGGCCTCGATCAGCTTCCACCTGACGTCGTGGCAACGCTTCTGGAAGCTGGAAGTGCCGTTCGCCACACCCGGTCTGGTCTGGAACACCATGATGTCGATGTCCGGCGGGTGGTTCTTTGTCGTGGCGTCAGAGGCGGTCTCGGTCGGCGACAACAATTGGAAGCTGCCCGGCATTGGATCCTATGTGGCTCTGGCGTTGGAAAAGCAGGATATCGTGGCGGTGGGCTGGGCGATCCTGGCAATGCTGGTCGTGATCCTGGGCTATGACCAGTTGTTGTTCAGGCCGCTGGTCGCCTGGTCGGCAAAGTTTCGGTTCGAGACGACAGCCGGGGCGACTGCCTCCGACCCGTGGATGCTCCGGCTGATGCGGCGAACCCAGCTGCTGAAATATATCGGAGGGATGGTTGGTGATGCCGCGGCGTTCGTTGGTGGCCTGCGATTGTCGTTCACCGGCCGCGTACGGTCGGAGACCTCCGCTCCGCCATCCCGGGCGGTGGATATAGCGTGGGTCTTGCTGTTGTTAATGTTGGTCAGTGCAGCGATCTGGCGGGTCGCGATGTTCACGTCACAGGCGTTGAGCTGGGCTGATGTCGGCCAGGCCGTCGGTTTGGGGCTGATCACGCTTGTACGTGTCGTTGTGCTGATGACGCTGGCCAGCCTGATCTGGGTGCCTATTGGCGTGTGGCTCGGTTTGCGGCCGGTGTGGGCGCGCCGGGCGCAGCCGATCGCGCAATTCCTGGCGGCCTTCCCGGCCAACTTGCTGTTCCCGCCATTCGTTCTGTTCATTGTTTATTTCCACCTGAGCCCCGATATCTGGCTGACGCCGCTGATGGTCCTCGGGACCCAGTGGTACATTCTGTTCAACGTGGTCGCGGGCGCCGCCGCCTTTCCAGGGGATCTGAAAGAGGTCGCTTCCAACTTCCGCATTGGGGGGTGGCTATGGTGGCGACGCGTGATCATGCCGGGGATCTTTCCCTACTACATCACCGGGGCGATAACCGCGTCGGGCGGCTCATGGAATGCCGCCATTGTCGCCGAGGTCGCGTCCTGGGGTGACACGAAGCTGCAAGCGCACGGACTGGGCGCATATATCGCCGACGCCACGGAGAAGGGCGAGATGGCGCAGGTTGTGCTCGGTGTGGTTGTAATGTCGGGCTTCGTCGTGCTGTTCAACCGTCTGCTTTGGCGGCCGATGTACTCATATGCGCAGCGGCGCCTGACGCTGGCTTAAGACGACCGCACGACGGCGCGCTTCGCGTCCCGCGCGGCCATCGTGCTCTGGGTTTGGTCGCATGATTCACACGTTCCGCACGCCCGCGGGGCGCGATCGTGCTTTGAGGGATATTTGGCATGGACACCATGATCACTGAACGGCCCTGCCTGATCGATATCAAGGCTTGCCGGCAGGCTTATCATAAGGATGCGAATGCCGATCTGGTGGTGCTGGACGGCGTCAACCTGACGCTGCACGAAGGTGAGATCGTGGCGTTGCTGGGCCGCTCCGGTTCGGGAAAATCGACATTGCTGCGGATCGTGTCGGGATTGCTGAAGCCGACCGCCGGCTCGGTGACCTGGCGCGGCGCGCAGGTGAATGGCCCGACGGAGGGGGTGGCGATGGTATTCCAGAGCTTTGCCCTGTTCCCGTGGCTAACGGTGCAGGAAAATGTGGAGATCGGACTGGAAGCACGCGGCGTGCCGCGGGCGGAACGGGAAAAGCGGGCAGAGACCGCGATCGACATGATTGGCTTGGGGGGGTTCGAGAACGCCTATCCGAAGGAACTCTCGGGTGGCATGCGTCAGCGGGTCGGTTTGGCCCGCGCTCTGGTCGTCCATCCTGACCTGCTTCTGATGGATGAGCCGTTCAGTGCGCTGGACGTGCTGACGGCGGAGACGCTCCGCACCGACCTGATCGACCTGTGGATGGACGGCAAGTTGCCGGTAAAGTCGGTGTTGATGGTGACGCATAACATCGAGGAGGCGGTGCTGATGTGCGACCGCATCCTGGTGTTTCAGTCTAATCCCGGCCGGGTGGCGAACGAGTTGAAGGTCCCCTTCCCTCACCCGCGCAATCGTCTCGATCCCGCATTCCGGCAGTTGGTGGATGATATCTACGGGATCATGACCCGCCGAGCCCCGGTCGAGCCGAAGGCGGCAACGTCGGTGCCGGTCTCGCCGTTGGCGATGCCGCTGCCGCGGGTCGGCACAAACATCATATCCGGGCTGCTGGAGACGCTGGCGAACGAACCCTACGATGGCCGGGCAGATTTGCCGGCACTGGCGGCCTCGCTTCAGTACGAGGTCGACGACCTGTTGCCGCTGGGCGAAACCCTGCAGTTATTGCGTTTCGCGGTGCTGGAGGAAGGCGATATCCTGCTGCTTGATCTCGGCCGCCGTTTCGTCGAGGCGGATACCGATGAACGCAAACAGATCTTTGCCGAAGCGTTGCGCCTGCATGTCCCACTGGTGAGCATGATCAGGCAGGTTCTGGATGAACGGTGGAATCACCGAGCCTCGGCGGTGCGGTTCCGCGACGAACTGGAAGACCATATGTCCCCGGACTACGCCGCGGACACCTTGCGAACGGTAATCGCGTGGGGCCGTTACGCGGAATTGTTCAGCTACGATGAGGAAGCCGAACAATTCGGCCTGGAGGACATCGAGTAGGATTCGACGCCCTGGCAGGTCTGCTGCAGCGGCACGCACCTGGACCGCTCCGCTTGCCGCGACTACAAGAGTGTCACGACTCCAACTTCAAGAAGGTGATAAGCCATGTGGACAGGTCAATCCGGCATCCTCAGCCGAATTGCTCGGGGTCGCATCGCTCAGGCCGGAATTGTCGGCGGGCTCGCGGCTCTGCTGGCTATGCCGGTATCGGCTCAGACAACCCAGGCCACTCCCGCCAAGCCCTCTCCTACCGTTACCACCTCGCCTAAGCCGGCACCTTCTGCTCCGGCGAGTGCCAAGGCCGCGCCCGCTTCCGCGACGCTTGTGGATATCAACTCCGCCTCGGCAGATGATCTTGGGGCCCTGCCCGGCATCGGTAAGGTTCGCGGGGAGGCAATCATCAAGGGGCGGCCCTATAAGGGTAAGGACGATCTGCTCAACCGGCACATACTGACGCCGGGCGTCTACAACGGCATCAAGAACAAGATCATCGCCAAGCAGGGGTAAGTTGCGCCGGGTCGAGCGGCCTGGCCATTCGACCCGGGTTTATCAGCTAAGTGGCCCCGAACCCGGTCAGGCCGCGCTTGCTATCTCCGCTTCTTTTCTAGTCGCGCCGCCGGCTGATGCTCCAGACCGTGATGTCCCATGCGTTGTGGACGCCGACCAGCAACAGGACACCCATAGAGACGGCAAGGCCCGGCCATCCTGTCTCACTCCCGGATACCTGGGTGACGCCCGACGCTGTCTCCAGCAAGTACCCGGCGATAGGAAAGAGTGCGTACCAAATCCGGTCCTCCAGATCCATCCGCTTCAACAGGTCGTCGCGAATCGTGTCCCGCCACGTCAGGCCGTAGTAGCCCAGACCGACCAAGCCGCCGGCTACGACAAGCCAGCCGAACAAAGCCTGGCTTCGCAGCGGGGATAGAACGGTCAGGCTTACCGCCAGGATACCACTGAAGTGGAGGACGCTTGCGGACAGGAACACGCGCAACGGGGCGCGCTTCTCGGCGGTGAAGACCCCAGAACCAACCGAGGCAGCGACGAACAGCAGGGCTATCATGGTGGCCGAGGCCGTACCAAGCAGTGCATAGAAATCATGCCACGATGCCAAGGTATCCGGGAACAAGGGCCGTCTCGCTGATTACTTGGGAAGATTGGTATGCAGGGCTTTCTGGTCAGCGCACCAGGTCCATTAACTCCAGGTATCACCGGTCCAGCCGTTTTCGTCATAGTCGGCCATGCACTCATCAACAAGCGCTTCCATTTTTGCCATTTCACCGCCCTTCTCCGCCCAGGTCAGCGTCTGGCCGCGTATATCCTCCCACCCGCCGGCATAGTTGCGTTCATACAGTTCGTGCCGGCCGCCAAACTCCGTGCCGATGCAGTCCCACAACAACTTCATGATCTTGATCCGCTCCTTGTATTCGATCCCATGGGAGCCGCGGACGTATTGCCGCAGGTACGGGTCGATGTCCGGGTTGGTGAAATCCTTGACCGAGGAAGGCAGGTAGATCAATCCGGAGGTCACGGTGCGCTCGATGATGTCCTTGATGCGGGGATACGCGTCCGGAGCGAAAACCCGGTAGGCCTGACCGGCTTTCAAGTCAGGTAGGACCGCATCGCCATTCCATGGGCTGGGGTTGTGCGCCATGGCGTTGGACAAGGACCAGAACAGGTTGCGCCAGGCAACTGCCTCGCCCAGAAGAACCTGATTCCCCCTGGCCTCGTCACCGCCGGTGCAGCGCAGAGCCTTCGCCAGCAGACCGACGATGAAATCCAGTTTGACGGCGAACCGGGTGCAGCCCTGGAACTGGAACCCGTTGGTGAAGCCGGAGCGCGGGTAGAAGCTAAGCACCCGGGCGGGATCACGATAAATGAAAATGTCCTCCCAAGGGATGAAGACCTTGTCCAGGACAAAGATCGCGTCGTTCTCATCGAATTGCGAAGACAGCGGGTAGTCGAACGGGCTGTTATGGCGGGCGGCCTGCTCGTAGGAGGTGCGGCAGAACAGTTTCAGGCCTGGGGCATCTATCGGGACCAGAAACATGAGCGACATGTCGAGGTCCTCGGTCGCGGTCTTGGAGGACTGGCCCATGAAATTGTAATGCGTCATAGCCGCGGATGTAGCGACCACCTTGGCGCCGGAAACGATGATCCCGCCATCCACTTCTTTCTGAACGCAAACGAAGACGTCCTTTGACTGCTCCGCGGGTTTGTGTCGATCGACCGGAGGGTTGACGATCGCGTGGTTCATGAACGGCACGGTTTCCTGCGCGCGTTTGTACCAGGCCCGGGCATTGTCGGCATAGGGGCCGTAGTATTCAGCGTTGGCGCCGAGCGTGTTGGTATAGGCTGCCTTGTAGTCGGGTGTACGGCCCATCCACCCGTAGGACATCCGCGACCACCCGGCGATCGCCCCTTGAGCGGCGATCAGGTCCTCGCGGGATCGCTGCACACGGAAGAATTTGTGGGTATAGCCGCCGGAGCCGGTATCGGTCGGGCAAGTCAACGCGGCCTTGTGTCTGGGATCGTGCAGCGCGTCATACAGGCGGGCGATGGAGCGGACGGAGTTTCGAAAGGCGGGATGAGTAGTGACGTCGGGGACGCGCTCCCCGTCAATGTAGACCTCACGTCCATCGCGAAGACTTTGGATGTATTCGCCGCCGGTATAGGGGCGGCTCCGGTCGGCGATGACATCTTCGGGGCGCATGTGACTTTCCCTCATTGGTTCGTTGCCGAGATCATAGGGCGGCCGCGCGATGTTTGACAGGCGGGCCTTGGCATGCGGAAAACCGTAACCAGAACCGTTGAGGGCCATCAACATGCCGGTCGTGCACTTAAGGGGAGTGGACATTGTCTACGAGATCCTGGGCGAGAGTGGACCCTGGGTCACGGTTACACCGGGCGGCCGGCGCGGAAAGGACCGCGAGCGCTTGCTGGGCAGCCTGATCGCAGAGGCTGGGTACCGCGTGCTGATCCATGACCGGCGCGTCACCGGTGCGTCCGGCATCGCCTTTACAGGCGACAACGAAAGTCGCGAGCAAGCCGAGGATCTGTTGGCCCTGCTGCGGGAACTGGGGACCGGACCCGCTTTCGTAGGCGGTTCGTCTTCCGGCGCACGGATGTCGATCCTTTTGGCGCAGCATCATCCGGATGCGGTGAGGGGACTGCTGCTGTGGCGTGTAACCGGCGGTCCTCACGCGGCTAAACAGCTCGCGTTCAACTACTATGAGCAATACATCGAGGCGGCATCCCAGGGCGGTATCGAGGCTGTGCTGGCGACTGAGCATTTCGCCGCAATGGCGCAGGCCACTCCGGTCAACGCAGAGACGCTGAGGCGATTGGGGGCGCACGCGTTACAGGCATCGATGCAGCGTTGGCTGGCCGGCTTTCGGGCGGACTGCGATCATCCAGTGGCCGGGATCAGTCCACCAAACATGCGGCGGATCACGCTGCCGGCGATCATCATTCCGGGGAATGACAAAATACACCCGCCAGCCGCCGGGCAGGCCGCACACCGTTTGCTGGCCAACAGCGAGTATCATGAAGTGCTTACGCAGCTTGTCGATGCTGACGTCGATTTAACCGGTTGGGAGCGCGCCACCGGAACACTCGCGGCGCGGTTCATCGACTTCCTACGCGGCCATGCGGACCGGTGATCTTTCCCGCAGGGACGCTAGGGTAACTGAAGCAGCGGGCCGACCATTAATCGCCCATTGCCTTCTTCGTGACCGACCGGATCTGCACCCATCAGCGACATCAGCGGGCAATCTCAGCGACGGAGTGGGTTACTGGCTTCGACCGCGGCTTCCACCGGCTTGCCGGCTTCGACCGCGCTGATGTAGTCACGGGTCAATGGGACCGCTCCATGGCCATGGGCGAGTTGAAGCTGCCAGACCATGTGGCCACACCGGCGGAACGTGATCTCCGAGGCAGCCAGGTAGAATTCGAACATGCGGCAGAACGCATCGTCATACAGGGTGGTGATGGCATCGCGGTTGGCGGCGAAACGCCTGCGCCAGTGCCGCAGCGTTTCGGCGTAGTGCAGCCGCAGGATTTCGATATCCATGGCCATCAGGCGGGAGTGTTCAACCGCCGGCAGAACCTCGGACAGCGCCGGCGAGTATCCCCCTGGAAAGATGTATTTCCGCATCCAGGCGTTGGTGCTGCCCGGCCCGTCGCTACGCCCGATGGCATGGATCAGCGCCACGCCGTCCGGCTTCAGACACCGCGCCACGGTGTCGAAGAACATCTTGTAGTAGCCTATGCCCACATGCTCGAACATTCCGACTGAAACGACCCGGTCGAATGATTCAGTGATGGATCTATAGTCCTGCAGCTCGAATTTGACTTTGTCTTCCAGCCCCTCGGCTGCGGCACGCTCGCGTGCTTCGGTCAGTTGCTCCTGCGACAGGGTTACGCCGGTGACGTGGGCGCCAAAATCGCGTGCCAGCGTCAGCGCCATGCCACCCCAGCCACAGCCGATATCGAGCACGCGCAAGCCTGGCCGATCCAGGCACAGCTTGGCGGCGATATGGCGTTTTTTCGCCGCCTGGGCCTCCTCCAGCGTCTCATCGCCACGCGGGAAGTATCCACAGGAGTATTGGCGATCCCGATCGAGGAACAGGCTGTAAAGGCGGCCGTTCAAGTCATAATGGTGCGCCACGTTGCGGCGTGCCCGGCCAGCCGGGTTGTATTGCATCAGGCGGCGGCTGATGTCAGCCAGATGCTGCCGCATACGCATCACCGGATGCGTCCCTGGATTCACCTCCAGGTTGAGCAGCATCGTGTCCAGGAAATCGTAGATACGTCCGTCGTCTGCAACGAGGCCGCCTTCCATGTACGCCTCGCCCGCGCCGAGCGAGGGATTGAGCACCAGCCGGCGAATAGTTCGCTGGTCGCGAAGCCGCACCGAGGCGATCGGACCATCGGTCCCCTGGTAAACTGAACGGGACCCATCCGGCCATACAACGGTCAGTTGTCCTGTGGTGATCAATCGCCTAAGGATGGCATCAAGGACGACCTGCATGCTCTCCAATCCAATCCTGACCCGGGACGAGTCGAAGCATGGAACAGCAGTGCCCGCTGCGTCAAAGCGTCGCGAGCAGTTCTCCGTCAATAAATAGTGGGGGCTGTTGGTGAATTGCTTCACAAACGACGGAACAGCCGTTGCCAATCGCTACTTGCTATGCGGCGAAACCGCCTACATCCGCTGAGCCCGCTCGCGCATTACGGGATTTGCGCTTCATTGTTTCAATCGGAGCGATCAATTTCCGGGACGCGGCTTAGAGATATGCGCCATGCGAGCAGCAGGTGCCCGGGATCCGCACGTGATGATGCTGGGTGGTTTCCCGCCGGCATAAGCAGCCAGGGTGACTTCGGAAGCGGACGTCCCGAAGCCGGAGCTCACCCTGACGGGGAACCCCGGCTCGGAACTATGCCTTGTTTTCAACAGTCGGAGGCACTTGCGGCTGCGGCGCCAGCCATCCCGGATGGTTGGAGCACTAGCCGGGTTGCGGCGTATCGCCTTCGAAGATGTTCTCAGCCGTTGGCTCCTGATCGTCGTCGTCGTCCTCGTCCGCCTGACCGGTTGCGCGTTCGCCACGAGCCTGACGTTCGGCTTCCTCCGGGCTGCGGGCAACGTTGACGGTGACCGGGATGGAAACTTCTGGATGCAACGACACCCGGACCTGCGACAGCCCAAGGGTCTTGATCGGATGCTCCAGCACGACCTGTGAGCGGTTGATCGTCAGCCCGCCGCCGTGGCAGCCCTCCGCGATGTCGCGCGCCGACACCGAGCCATACAGGCTGCCCGCCTCACCGGCCTGGCGGATGATCACAACCGACAGTCCGACAGACCCGTTCGGCAAGGCGTTCGGCTTCCTCGCGGCGCTTGATGTTCTGCGCCTCAAGCTGCGCACGCTGTTCCGCGAACTTCGCGCGATTGTCCTTGTTGGCGCGAAGCGCCTTCTTCTGCGGCAGAAGGAAGTTACGGGCGTAACCCGGCTTCACCTTCACCACATCTCCCATCTGGCCCAGCTTTTCGACGCGCTGGAGCAGGATCAGTTCAACGGCGGCCATGGAACCTGCTCCTCTACGCGACGATGTAGGGCAGCAGCGCCAGGAACCGGGCGCGCTTGATGGCAACCGCGAGTTCCCGCTGCTTCTTGGCGGAAACGGCGGTGATCCGGCTGGGGACGATCTTGCCGCGCTCCGACAGGAAGCGGGACAGCAGACGCACATCCTTGTAGTCGATCTTCGGCGCGTTGGGGCCGGAGAACGGGCAGGACTTGCGGCGGCGATAGAACGGGCGGCGGGCGCCGACAGCGGTTCGCCGTGCGGCGGGATTGACTTCGGTATCGGACATTGGGGCCTACTCCTCGATGCCAGGGCGGAATTCGTCGCCGCCAAAGGCGTCACGGGCACGGAATTCCTCGCGATCGTCAAAGCCACGGCGGCGGCCGCTTTCAAAGCGTCCGGCGGGCTTGGGACCACGGAACCCGCGCTCACGTTCATCGGACTTGCGCGACAGGATGGCGGACGGGGCTTCGTCGATTTCCTCGATGCGAATCGTCATGAAGCGCAGGACGTCTTCGTTGAGACCGAGCTTTCGCTCCATCTCGGTGACAAAGGCGGGCTTGGCGTCCATGCCGAGCAGCATGTAGTGGCCCTTGCGGTTCTTCTTGATCCGGTATGCGAGGCCGCGGAGGCCCCAATATTCGCGCTTCTTGACAGCGCCGCCATCGGCTTCCAGCTCGGTGCCGATGTCGTCGGCGATCTGCTCGACCTGCTGCTGCGTCACATCGTTCCGCGCAATCAGCACGGTTTCATATAGCGGCATGCTATGAACCCCCTATGGCTTGTCTCTGCCCCGGACCGGGTCTGGTCAGCTTCCGGAATGGAAGTGGGCATAGCCGGGTGCGATGCCGTCGCAACCCGGCAGGGAAGCGCGGGCTTGAAGCATGGTTTCAATGGGAATGCAACGGCAAGCAGTGGCCAGGCGTCGAACAACCGGTCTCACCCAGCGCGAATGACGAACTCCGCCCACGGGATGCCCAACCACGGCATGCCCAACATGGGATGCCCCAGCCCTGAAATTCCCAGCCTGAAGTTTGCCCGCATCGGACTTGACTTGCCGGGCCACGTTCCCGCACAGCAACGCAATGAACTCCCGGGGACTGACCGACCTCCAGGTCAATGGCTACGCAGGCGTTGACTTCAACGACGCCGCCGTTACGGCCGATGCCCTGGACCATGCGCTGCACGCCATGCAAGGCGCCAACGTTTCCATCTGTCTGCCGACGCTGATCACCGCGGATGAAGCCACCCTTTCCGCCCGCTTCGCCGCGCTCGATGCCGCCGTAGCCGCCAGCCGCCTGGGTCCATCGATGGTCCCAGGCTTCCACCTGGAAGGTCCCTTCCTGAATCCCGCACCAGGCTATGCCGGCTGCCATCCTGTTGATGCGATGATCGCGCCCGACCGGGACGTGATTGACCGCCTGAGCAAGAACCTGCGCCGGCCCATCCTGTTGTTGACCATCGCGCCAGAGCTTCCAGGGGCTCTGGCGCTGATAGAATGGGCAAGAACGATGGGCATGGTGGTCGCCATGGGCCACACCGCCGCCGGCCACGCGGCGACCGCCAGCGCAGCGGCAAGCGGGGTGACGCTCAGCACCCATCTCGGCAATGCCCTGCCGCAGCCGCAGCCAAAGTTCCTTAACCCGCTGATGGCGCAGCTTGCCGAGGACGCCCTGTACCAAGCTTCATTGCCGACGGCATCCACATCCCTCCCGACGCGCTGAAGGTCCTATTCCGCGCCAAGACCCCTGCCCGCTCGATCCTGGTCACCGACGCCACGTCCGCGGCCGCCGCGCCCGTCGGGCGGTACAGCTTCGCCGGGATGACCATCGAACGCACCCAGGACGGCTCCGTCCATGTTCCCAACTCGACGACATTGGCCGGGTCCTCCCTGACGCTGGATCAGGCTGTCCGGAATATTGTTCGGCGGCGGCTGGCTGATCCAGCCGTTGCGTTGGCCATGGCCTCCGACCATCCGAATGCGCTGCTCGCTCCCGCGCTTGCCCATCACGGCATTGCGCTACCGGCAAGCAAGGTCACCTGGGACGCCGAGTTGCAGCCGCACCACTTGGCCGCAATTTTCTGAACCGGAAACCTTTCGTTTACCAATCGCGGTTAATCTACCGGTAGCGAGAAACGCAACCGCGTCAGGTCCTTTGGACAGAACGACCATTTCCTGGCCTCCCCGTTTGGGAAAGGCTTGTCCGCGACCGTGATCCTCCAATCGAACACCCTGCCGGGCAGGGCTGCCGGACAGACCCGCGCGCGGCCCAAACCGCCAGTGACCGCGGACACGGGTTGCCGCTTATGCGGCGCACCGTTGCACCGCAGCTTGCTTGACCTCGGTTCCCTGCCGTTGGCGAACCGCACCGTCATCCCCGGCACGCAGGACGAGCCCAGCTACCCGCTGCACGCACGTATCTGCGACGAATGCAACCTTGTGCAGGTGTCGGATGTGGCGCCGTCAGATGTGGTCGCCGGGCCAGTGCCTTACCTGTCGTCACGCTCCGCCGGTTGCGTCCAGCAGGCCGCCCGCTATGCGGAGGCAATGCGCAAACGCTTGCACCTCAACGCCGATTTGCTGGTGATCGAGGTTGGATCGAACGACGGCTACCTGTTGCGCCACTTCCAGTCCGCCGGTGTTCCCGTGCTCGGGATCGATCCCGCCCGCAATGCGGCCACCGCGGCGGCTGAACTCGGCATTCCCACTGAAACCAGCTGTTTCAGCACCGGAATCGCGATGGAGATCGCCGTACGGCACGGGCGCGCCGACCTGCTCATCGCCAACAATGTATTGCCGCACGTGCCCGACCTGTTCGATTTCGCCGCCGCCTGCACCTGCATGCTGCGGCCGAATGGGATCCTGTCGCTGCAGGTGCCGCACCTGCTATCCATCATCCAGCGCGTTCAATTCGACGCGTTCCGGCACGATGCCTACACCTATCTTTCGCTCCGGGTGTTGGAGCGTGTCCTGCGTTCCGTCGGCCTGCGGGTATTCGACGCGGAACGTCTGCCCGACCACGGCGGTTCGCTACGCATCTCTGCCTGCCACGCCGTCAGCTCCATGGCCACTCGAATAGGGCTGAAATCGGTACGCCTTGCCGAGGCGTCGGCGGAGGGCGAAGGGTCGGACCTCTACTCAGGCTTCAGCGGCCGAGCGGCCGCCGCGCAACACGAAATCCGTGAGTTTCTTGAGGTCAGGCGGGCTGCGGGACGGCGCGTATGGGCCTACGGTGCGGCTACGCGGGGCACTACGATGTTGAATGCCTGCGGCATCACAACAGATCTTATCGGCTGCGTCGCTGATCCCGACCTTGCGAAGCACGGGCGCAGCCTGCCTGGAAGCCATATTCCGATCGTGACGCTCGACATGCTGCTTCGGCAACCGCCAAACGACCTCCTGATCCTGCCCTGGACCAACGTGACGGAGGCCATGGCGCAGGCTCAGCCACTTCGCCACCACGGTACCCAGTTTTGGGTTCCGTTGCCACTTATCACGCGGGTGTAGCCGGTTGACCCAGCCTCTGGCAATTTGGCGGGAGCAGTATGGGATCCCAGTATGGCATCGCGAGACAGCGCCCTGGCACGCGCGTTAGAGTTTTTTGATTCCAATGGGTTTCGAGATCATCTCTCGGAATTGGTCGAGATCCCCAGCACCTCCCAGGATCGCGGCCATGAAGCGGATGTTCATCGCTATCTGTGCGACGCTGTCCAGCCCTGGCTCGTCCGGATGGGTTTTACCGTTGAGATCCACCCCAACCCGACCCACGGCTTCGGCCCCATCTTGTTGGCCGAGCGGTTGGAGGGGCCGGGCCGTCCGACGATCCTGACCTATGGGCATGGCGATACCGTTCGCGGCCTCGAGGACCAGTGGCGGGAAGGCTTGTCCCCCTGGACCCTTACCGAGGAAGGCGATCGCTGGTACGGTCGAGGCACGGCGGACAACAAGGGCCAGCACGCTCTGAACCTGACCGCGCTTGAAGCTGTCCTGGCCGAACGCGGCGGCACGCTGGGTTTCAACCTGAAGCTCATTCTGGAAACCAGCGAGGAACGTGGTTCGACCGGTTTGCGCGCCTTCGTTGCCGAACAAGCCGACCGGTTGGCCGCCGACGTGCTGATCGCCAGTGACGGGCCGCGGGTCATGCCCGATGTCCCAACGATCGCCACCGGCACGCGGGGAACATACCATTTTGACCTCGTGGTCGATCTGCGCCCGGGCGGCGTCCATTCCGGCCACTGGGGCGGCCTCACCCGCGATCCAGCCATCATACTCAGCCACGCCTTGGGCACGATCATGGATCGGGACGGCAAGATCCTGGTGCGTGACTGGCTGCCACGAAATGGCGTGCCGGCCGCGGTGCGGGCCGTGCTGGACGGCTGCCCGGTGGGTGGGGGCGGTGAATCGGCCAGCATCGACCCCGACTGGGGTGAACCCGGCCTGACCCCGGCCGAGAAGATCTATGGCTGGAACAGCTTCATCGTGCTCTCGATGCTGTCCGGCCGGCCCGAGAATCCGGTCAATGCAGTCGCCCCCAATGCCCGCGCCCACTGCCAGATCCGCTACACCGTCGATAGTGATCCCGCCGGATTCGATGCCGCACTGCGGGCGCATCTGGACGAACAGGGATTTGCAGGCGTCGGAATCGAAAACTCCTACGTCCGCATGCCTGCCAGCCGCACGGACCCAGGCCACAAATGGGTCCGCTGGACGGTCGACAGCATGGAAAGAACCCTGGGCAAGCGTGTGCAGGTCATCCCAAACTCATCCGGCGGCCTGCCGGGCGATGTCTTTGTCGATTATCTGGGCGTGCCGCTGGTCTGGATCCCCCACAGCTACAACGGGTGCAAGCAGCACGGGCCAGACGAGCATCTGCTGGTCGGACCCGCGCGGGAAGGACTGGCCGCCTATACCGGCATCTGGTGGGATCTGGGAGAACCCGGAGCCCCATAAGCGCCGCGGCGACCAGGCGTGATCCCAGGCACGGACCGCGCAGTCAGGCCTTGACCATCGGACAGGCGTTATCCGACAGCGGCCGAAAAGCCTCCTCGGCCGGAGTTGTACCCAGCAGCTTGTACAGGTCCCATTGATGCTTGCTCTCCGACGGCTGCTTCACCTCGAACAGGTAAGCCGGATGGATCTTGCGGCCGTCCTCGCGGATCTTGCCGGGGCCAAAACAGTCGTCGTCAGTGGGCATCGCCTTCATCCGTGCCACCGTCTCGGCGCCACTGAGATTGGCCTGAGCAGCGCCCATCGCCTTGACGGTCTTGAGGTAGTGCAGCGTGCAGGAGTACACCCCCGCCTGAGCCATATTGGGCCACAGCGTCACCCTGGGCTCGATGCGCTTCTGGAACGCCCGGGTGCGGTCGTTCAGGTCCCAGTAATAGGTCTCCGACAGGCGCGTACCCGCCGCCATTTCGATCCCGATGGAACGCATGTCGGTGGTGTAGGCGACCATCGCCGCCATGTTCATGGTTCGCGACAGGCCAAACTCATGCGCTTGTTTAATCATATTGATCAGATCGGAACCGGCACCGCAGATCCCCAGTATCTTGGCGCCGGAGGCCTGCGCCTTTACCAGGTAGGCTGAAAAATCCGTGGTTTCCGGAAACGGGTAAAGCTGCGAGCCGAGAACCTTTCCGCCTCCCGCCTCAACGAACCGGGTAGTGTCGCGCTGGGTCGCCTCACCGAACGCGTAGTTGGGGGTGATGAAATACCACGTGTCGCCGCCGGCCTTGACCATCGCGCCGCCAGTGGATTTCGCCTCCATATAGGTGTCGAACACCCAGTGCATTGAATTGGCCGTACACGCTTTACCGGTCACGTCAGATGACGCGGTGCTGCAGGCGATCATGATCTTGTTCTTTTCCTTGACGATCGAGGCCAGGGCCAGAGCGCAGGAGGTGGCGGCAATATCGATCACAATGTCCACACCGCGCTGGTCGAACCACTCGCGAGCCAGCGACACGGCGACGTCAGGTTTGTTCTGATGATCGGCTGAAAGCACTTCGACATCGAAATCGCCGGCGGCGAATTCCTGCACCGCTTGTTGCGCGCAGATGACGCTGGTCGGGCCATTCACGTCGCGGTACGGGCCCGACTGATCATTCATGACTCCGACTTTGATCACAGGCTTGGACTGTGCCCTGGCACGGATGATCGGCGTAATGGCGGCCGCGGCCGTGGCCCCTAGAACGCTGCGTCGTTGGATCGTCATGCTGGTTTCCTCCCGTTAATTTACCATAGGTTAAGCGGAATGGCGGCGAGGCGCGAGAGGTCGCTATCCGCACGCTTGTCTGTCGATGCGAGATGTGCCTTTCAGCGACAATGACCTCTGTCGATGGGATTGAGCCTGTTTATGTGATCGGCGCCTCCGGGCGCTCCGGTTTGGCCCTTTGCCGCTCGTTGCGGGAAGATGGCATTCCGGTGGTGGCGGTAGTGCGCGATCCCGCGAAGTGGAATGCAACCGGTTTGCCCGGGGAGGTCCGGCGGACAGATCTGCGTGATCCGGCAGCCCTGAGGACCGCGCTGGCCGGGGCGACACGTGTTGTCTCATGTGCCCATGCTCGACACACAGGCTCGATTATCGCTGCCTCCCCTGAGGCGGCGGTGCTAGTCCTGCTGGGCAGCACCCGTAAGTTCACCCGCTGGCCGGATGCCCACGGCAACGGCGTCGTGGCCGGTGAGGCTGCGCTTCTGGAATCCGGCAGATCCGGCGTGATGCTGCATCCGACGATGATCTATGGAGCGCAGGGCGAGGACAACGTGCAACGCCTGGCGAGACTGCTGCGCCGCCTGCCGGTGATGCCCCTGCCGGGCGGCGGGCGTTTCCTTGTGCAACCCATCCACCAGTCGGACGTAACGCGCTGTCTGCGCGCCGCCTTGGCTCAAACCTGGGATGGGCCATCGAGCATGGTTATCGCCGGACCGGAGCCGCTTCGATATGCCGATTTTGTCCGCGAAGTCGCGCTCGCGGCGGGATCAAGGCTGCCGCTCATACTGCCGTTTCCTGCCGCGCCGCTGATCCTGGCCGCCCGGTTGACGAAGCATGTCAAAGCTCTGCCAACGATCCAACCCGAGGAGATCCGCCGGCTGGTCGAGGATAAAGCGTTTAAAATTGACACTATGCGTAAAAAACTACTTGTCGATCCGATTCCGATCACGCAAGGACTTGCACTCACATTTGCCCCACCCCAGAACTAAAGACGCGCCCCGGAGTCACCATGCCGATCATCAACAGCATTGCAGCATTTCACCCTGAAATGACCGCCTGGCGGCAGGACCTGCATGCCAATCCGGAACTTTCGATGCAGGAAGCGCGAACCTCCGGAATAGTTCGTGACAAGCTGCGGCAATTCGGCGTCGACGACATCATTACCGGAATGGCTGAGCACGGCGTCGTCGGTGTGCTGCGGGCAGGTTCGTCAAAACGAGCCATCGGGTTGCGGGCGGACATGGATGCACTACCCATACGAGAGGAAACTGGACTTCCGCACGCCAGCCGCAACCCTGGCGTGATGCATGCCTGCGGACACGACGGCCACACGGCAATGCTGCTGGGCGCCGCGAAATATCTCGCGGAGACGCGGAATTTTGACGGGACGGTCTACCTGATCTTTCAGCCGGCGGAGGAGTTCGAAGGCGGCGCGGAAAAGATGGTGCAGGACGGCTTGTTCGAGCGCTGCCCGATGGAGAAGGTCTACGGGCTGCACAACTGGCCAGACGCGAAGGCCGGCACGTTCTTGTGGCGCACCGGGCCGGTCATGGCCGCGGTGGGGTTCTTCGACATCGTCATTACCGGTCTCGGCAGCCACGGTGCCTCACCGCACCAGGGCATCGATCCGATCGTGGTGTCGGCCCAAATCATCGGCGCGCTGCAGACGATCGTTTCACGATCCATCGAACCGATCGAGGGCGGTGTGGTTTCGATCGGAAGCATCTCGGGCGGCGAAGCCTATAATATCCTCCCCGAACGGGTGGTGATGAAGGGGACCGCGAGGTGGTACCGGCCACAGGTAGGGGATCAGATCGAGGCTGGGTTGCTGCGGTTGGTGAAAGGAATTGCGGAAAGTTTCGGTGCTTCCGCCGAGGTACGCTTTTTCCGTCATGCGCCGGCAACCGTTAACGATATTGAGGCAACCAGGTTGGCAACCGACGCCGCGAAGGTCGTGGCCGGGTCGGATCGCGTGGTGGAAATGCGGGCACCTACAATGGGCGGCGAGGATTTCGCATTCATGCTGAACGCCAAGCAGGGCGCCTATCTGATGCTCGGTGGCGCCCGCGGGGACAGTGATCCGCTGCTGCATCATCCGAAATATGACTTCAACGACGAGATTCTACCGATCGGTGCCTCCTGGTGGGCCACGCTGGTGGAGCAGCAACTCGCGAAGCTCGGCTGAACCAACGCGTTCAGGCTTCTCTTGGGGGCTTTATCGCACCCACGGACCCGGCTAGCGTCAGTCGTCCAGATAATACCGGCCGTGACGGCACGGCCGGATGGGGAAGGAATAAATCATGCGTTTGGGGCCTACCTTGGGCTGGCTGCCCGTTCTTGCCGGTAGCATTCTTATGACCGCCTCGGTTGCTTATGCGGCCGATCCAGTTCGCGGCGTTACTGATACCGAGATTATCATTGGCACCATCACCGACCTGTCCGGCGTGACCGCGGTTCAGGGCGTCAACAACAGCGATGCCGTGCGGATGGCATTCGATGAGGCCAATGCAAAAGGCGGCGTCAACGGAAGAAAGATCAAATACATCGTCGAGGACAACCAGTATCAGGTGCCTCGTGCCGTTCAGGCGATGAACAAGCTGCTGAACAACGACAATATCTTTGCGACGATTGACGACGGCGGCACGCCGATGAACGATGCCAATATGCCGACACAGTTCGCCAAGAACGTGCCGAACATGTTCCCGCTGACTTCCGCCCGTTCGATGTATGAGCCCTACAACAAGCTGAAGTTTGGACAGTTCGCGTCGTACTACGACCAGATGCGGGCGGCCGTGAAATATTTCGCCGAGAAGAAGGGCCGGAAGTCGTTTTGCGTGACCTATCAAGATTCCGACTTCGGTAAGGACGTGCTCGCCGGTGTCGTGGCTGAAACCCAGGCACTCGGGCTCAAGGTCGTCGACACCACCGCCCACCGCCCGACCGACACCGACTTCAACGCCCCGATGACCAAACTTCATGATGCGGGGTGTGACACTATCATGCTCGGGACCATCGTGCGCGACACCAACATCATCATACAGACCGTCCGCAAGATGAACTGGAATGTCGACCTGGTGGGGCAGTTCGCGGCGTACGACACCGCCGTGGCCAGCCTGCCCGGGGGCGCGACCGAGGGCTTCTACTGCATGACTCCTGCGCTATATGCCTACCCCGATGACCCGCGGCCCGAGGTGCAGGATTTCGCCAAGCGCTACAAGGCACGTTACAACCGCGATCCGAACTTCCACGGCGAGGTCGGCTACACCGCCGCGCAATTGGTCCTGATCGGCCTGCAAAAGGCTGGCAAGGACCTGAATGTCGACAGCTTCATCAAAGGCATGGAAAGCATCCACGACTACAAGGACATCTTCGGCTCCGAACTCTCGTTTGGTCCGGAGCAGCACCACGGCTCGACCCGCTCCTTCCTGACCGTCGTCAAGGATGGCCGCTGGGCAGCGGTTGAGCAGGCGGCGCTGGGTTACTGACCCGCATCCAGCCTCGTCCACACCGCGGTCATGATGGCGGTGTGGACAGCCTGGAGGTCGCCGGAGGCATCCACCAGCACGCAGCGCTCCGGCTCCGCCGAGGCGATGTCTCGGAACCCTTGTCGCACGCGGGCGTGGAAGCCCGCCCCCTGGCGTTCGTAGCGGTCGGAGCCGCCGCCGCGCAGGCGCACCCGCTCCACCGCGACGTTTTCCGGAACGTCCAGCACCAGCGTCAGGTCAGGCCGCTTTCCTAGCAGTCTGGTCTGCTCGGCGATGAAATCCTGGTCGGCGCCCTGGCCGTATCCCTGGTAGGCCAGCGTCGAGTCAAAGAAACGGTCACAGACCACCCAAGTGCCGGCATCCAGCGCCGGCTCAATGGTCTTTGCCACGTGTTCCGAACGTGCGGCGAAATGCAGCAGGGTCTCGGCACGTGGCGACCAGTCCACCGAACCGCCGAGAAGGATCCCCCGCAACAGTTCCGCCCCGGCAGATCCGCCGGGCTCGCGGGTTCGCAGGACGGCCAAGCCCCGACGCCTCACGGCTTCCGCCAGCAGGTCGGACTGCGTGGTCTTTCCGGCCCCCTCCCCACCTTCCAGCGTGATGAAACGGCCTCGCCCCACCAACTGCGCCTCTAGGTCCCGGTCACGTATTTCGACAGCACCGCCATTGCCCGGCCGGGCAGCCCAAGGCGCGGAACATCCGAGGCTGCCATCAGCGGCATGTCGAGGTTGGGAACGCCCTGTCCGGTCACCGTCAGCTTGCCAAGGGTATCGCCCTTTGCCACCGGGGCGTTGAGCGGCGTGGCGTAGCTGACCTTGACGGACGCTTTCTGCCGCCAGTTGCGCGGCATCGTCACCACCACGTCACGACCGGTTACAAGCGGAACAGACCGCTCGGTTCCAAGCCAAACCGGAACATGCTCAATGACGTCACCGGCGCTGAACAGTGTCACGTCCTCAAAATTGAAGAACGCCCAGTCCATCAGCCGTTCGGACTCCTCAGCGCGCTCATGCATCGAGGTCATGCCATTAAGAACCAGCACCACACGTCTGCCGTTGCGCTTTGCACTGGCGACAAGCCCAAATCCACCCGCTTCGGTATGGCCGGTCTTCAGCCCGTCCGCGGTACCCTTCTGGACCATGGGGTTGCGATTGCCCTGCTCGATGCCGTTGTAGCGGAAAGTTTTCTCGGCATCGTAATGATAGTATTCCGGGAAATCGTGGATGATCCGTCCGGCAAGAGTTGCGATGTCGCGCGCGCTCATGTGCTGTTCCGGGTCCGGCCAGCCGGTGCAATTCTTGAAGACCGAGCGGGTCAGTCCGAGTTCCTTGGCCTTGGCGTTCATTTTTTCGGCGAATTGCTCTTCGGACCCGCCGATTGCCTCGGCCAGAACGATAGCGGCATCGTTGCCGGACTGGACGATCACACCGCGTATCAGATCCTCCACCTTCACGGTGGAGCCAATCTGCACGAACATCTTGGAGCCTTGCATGCGCCAGGCTTTCTCGGTGACCGGCAATTCGTCATCGAGCTTCATAAGGCCTTGCTTGAGCCGGTCGTAGACGAGATACATCGTCATCAGTTTGGTCATCGAAGACGGCGGCATTTCATCATCCGCCTGCTTTTCCAGCAGCGTCGCCCCGGTATCGAAGTCTTGAATAAAGGCCCACTTGGCTGCGGTATCGACCGGACCGAGCGGCGTTTCGGCGGGACTGCCGGTGGGGGAGGCGTCCTTGTCCTTGCCTCTGCGACCGGAATGGCCAGCCGATGGCCGCCTCTGTTGGGCAAAAGCTGGCCCCGCCACCATCCAAAGGGCGGACGCCAGCAAGCCAAGACGACGGGTCAGCATCTCGACGAAACCTCCTAATCCACCACAATCCGAGCATCCGGGATGCCGGACGCCAATGCTTGATCCAGGACCGCATCGGCGCCAGCGATGTCGGCAAAAGGACCGACCTCAACACGGAACCGGCGGGTGCGGCCCTCAAAGATAGTTATGATCTGGGCGCCGTAGCGGCTCATTTTCGCGCGTTGAACGGCTGCATACTGGTAGCTGTCGAATGTATCGAGGTTCAGCATCAGTCGGCCAGGATGAGGCGTTGTCTGAGTGACTGTCTCCGGCAGCCGCATCGGCGGCGCGACCGTCAGGGGTCGTTCCGGAGCAGCGGCAATTGACGTCCGTAAGGGACGGGGATTTCCCTGACGAACGCCCGGCGGAGGTGCGAGTTCGGAGACCTGGACGTCGCCGCGCGGGGCTGGCGTCAGCGCCAGGGCTGGAGCCCCCGGAAGCGCATCAGCGGCCGCGTGGCTTTCATCTGGCAGGACACGCAGGTGCACGCGCGCTACGCCGTTCGCCGGCATATCCAGAAGGGTGGCCGTCCGGCGCGTAACCTCCACGAGCCGATGCGGATCGCCCGATCCGCGGTCGTTCAGCCGTACAGTGACCTCACGGCCATTGTCCAGATTGGTCAGACGGGCGATGGCGGGAAGCTGGATGGCCGGGTGAGCCGCGGCGACGGCGGTTTGGTCGAAGACTTCCCCATCAGTGGTAAGACGGGGGGCACTGTCCTGGGTGATCGAGGCGATGCCGGTTTCGTCCAGATCGAAGGATTCTCCCGGATAGATCCACACTCCCTTGACCTGGTAAGGATCACCAAGAACATAGCGCGGGTCAGGATTTAGCGTTGGGCCAGGTACGCATCCGGGCGAGAACAGCGCGATAGCGACCGACAGCGCAGCCAGCGGATTGGCTGCCAGCGATGGGGCGCCAGGCGCGTCAGTCGGCGGGCTAATCACGCCACCACCCGGTCACCTATCAGGCCAACGGCGATCGCATAGTAGTCGGAAGGATTGTAGCGCCGAATGGCGTTGAAATTGCCAAAAACCAGGAAGCTCTCGCTACCTGTACCGTCCGGCGCAACCAGCCCCGCCGGTGTATCCGGCTGCGCCGCCCAGCGTCCGCTGGTGGGCTGCACGCCGGCGCGGGCCCACTCGGACAACGGGCGCTTCGCGTCGCGCCCAACTGCCTCAACCCCTTGCGGCACATTGACCGCCTGCCCCCAGGTCCCGCCGCCGTGCCAGCCGGACTGGGCGAGATAGTTGGCGATCGAAGCCAGCACGTCCGCCTTGCTGGTCCAGATGTTGCGGCGCCCATCGCCCTCGAAATCGACCGCATAGCGCAGATAACTGGAAGGCATGAACTGCGGCTGGCCCATCGCTCCGGCGTAGGATCCGGTCATCGCGCCCGGTGCGACGTCGCCATGATCAAGGATTTTCAGCGCCGCCATCAGTTCTCCGCGAAAGAAACTGGCGCGGCGGCCCTCCCAGGCGAGGGTTGCAAGCGCCTCGACTACGCGGAAATCGCCAGTGCCGGTGCCGAAGTTGGACTCCAGGCCCCAGATGCCGGCGATGACGCCTGCCCCGACGCCGTACCGCTGTTCAACTCGCTGAAACAACGGCCAGTTGGCCGCTACAGCCTGGCGGCCATCGATAATGCGCTTGTCGGTGATCACCACGCCCCGGTAGCGCGCCCAGGTCCAGGTTGACTTGGGTTGATGGTGATCGCGGTCCAACACTTTCTGGTTTGGCGCTACGCCGGCGAAGGCCAGGTCCAGCGTTGTGGTCCGAATGCCCGCGGCGCGTGCCTCCGCCCGAACGCCGTTCAGGAAAGCGGCAAAGCTGTTCCCCGGAGCACCCAGCGCCTGCATGGAGGCGACCGCGGGAATCGTGCTGGCAAGTAAAAATCGGCGTGTGGGCATGGAGCGCTTCCTGCCACGCCGGGCCGCGCCGGAGCAATCGGATTCAGCGACTCGGCGGCCGGTTCGGAACACCGTTTGGGCCATTGAAAATGAGAGACAGAAGAAGGCTGTTCGCGGAGCAGGCCGAGGCGGATCGGTGCGACGGAAGCACCGAGGCAACCGAGCGAGGATTGACCGGAGCGGCCGCTGGCGCGGTTGATGTCTCGCGGCAGCCGACAGGTGTGGTGGCGACAGCTTGACACACGCATGGTTCGGCCCGAACCATTCTGGCGACAACGAAGAAATTACGGGGAAACGGACGCATGAACATTGCTCGTCGGGAATTCGTCGCGCTCGGTGCGGCGGGCGCGGCCACAGGGCTGGGTCTGAGGACCGGATTGGCCGCGGACAAGACCCTGATACTGGGGTGCAGCATCCCGTTGTCCGGACCAGCAGCGCCAACCGGCATCACCACGCAGCGCACTGTTGAGCATGCATTTGAGCTGATCAATGCAAAGGGGATCATGATCGGGGCCGATCGCTACACGATCACGCCGCAGTTCTACGACAATAAATATATACCGGCTGAGGCGGTTTCCGTCGTCGAGAAAATGCTCGCTGACGGGGTGAAGTATTTGTTTTCCACCGGGTCCGGGAACTCGGTGCCGGTGGTGGAAAAGACGACCTCGGCGAAGGTGTTGCAGTTATCCGGCGCATCCGGCAAGGACCACCTCACGGGGCCAAAGTTTCCTTACAGCTTTCGCGTGCAGCCCACGAATGAGACGGCCTACGCCGTCTATCCATGGTTGAAGACGGCGTTCCCGGACATCAAGCGCGTGGCCCACATCAACCCATCGGATGAGGCCGGATTCACCGAGTCCGAAGATCGTCGGATGATCGCGGCAAAGAATGGGTTTTCCAATGTAGGCAATGAATATTTCAAGCGAGGGTCCACCGACATGTATCCGGTGGCAACCAGGATGGTTGGGTTCAATCCGGACCTGATCGATTTCGGCGGGACAATCGGGCGCGACCAGGGTCTGGCGGTCAAGGCGCTGCGGGAGCTTGGTTACAAGGGCCACATTCAGATCGGCTACTCGGATGCGAAGTCTTTCGTCGATATCGCCGGTCCGGACGCCGCCGAGGGCACGTTGCTGTTCGACACGCTCGCTGAACCGCAGACGCCAGAGCAGAAAGAGCTGGTCGACTGGTGGATGAAGAAATACGGCCCCCCCTTCCCCAGCTATGCATTCCTGATGTGGGACTGGCCGTTCATCCTGGCTGAGGCAATGCACAACGCCCAGTCAACCGATGCCACGGCGGTGGCCGCCGCACTGCGAAGCACGGTTCACCATGGGATTTTCGGCGAAGAGCGGTTTGGCATGAAGTCGGTCTACGGCATCGATTGCTCTCTGACCCGGCAAATCCCGATGTCGGTCATCAAAGGCGGCAAACCCACATGGCTTGCAACAATCGACTGGCCCGCGGGAGTTTGATCCCCTGACCTCGACCCTGCTGATCCAGATCGTTCTCAGCGGTCTGGTAACCGGCCTGATCTACATGCTGATCGCGCTGGGCGTGACGTTGCTATTTGGCATTATGCGCGTCGTGAACTTTGTCCACGGCGAGCTTGTAATGCTGTCGGCGTTCGCGATTTGGTTCGTCGGCGTTGATCAGGGTTGGTCAATGTGGGTGGCAATCCCGGCCGCGGTAGCGGTCGCCTCGGCTATGGCGGTGCTATGCCAGAAGTTCCTTTTCAAGCCGCTGCAGTATGACATACTGAACTGCTTTATCGTCGGCATCGGAGCAAGTTTCGCGATCCGTTCGGCGTCGTGGGCCATCTTCGGTCCCGAACCCCAGGCGATTCCCGCGATGCTGCCGGGCGTTATGAAACTTGGCGGCGTGTTCATGGCCAAGCAACGTCTTTTGGCGGCAGGGGTCTGTATTGTATTAGCGGTCGCGCTGTACTTGTACCTGCACTTCACCAAGCCAGGCAAGGCGATGCGGGCGGTGGAGCAGGATCGGGAGGCAGCCTTGCTGATGGGGATCAACCCGGAGAGCGTCTATGTCTCCGCCTTCATCATCAGCGCCGCACTGGCGGCTGTCGGTGGCGCGATGCTGGGATCGGTGTTCGGCGTGGACCCGGAGATGGGGTCTGAACCCCTGCTGAAGTCTTTCATCATCGTCCAGATCGGCGGCATGGGCAGTATCGCGGGCACCGTCCTGGCCGGGCTGTTTATCGGTGTGGCCGACAGCGTCACCGGCACCCTGCTCGGGGGTGAACTCGCCTTCATCATCGACTTCGCCATCCTGATGCTGATCCTGATCGTGCGGCCGCGCGGGTTGTTTGGTTACGATGTCTGAAAGCAGATCGATGCGGGCGCCCGATCCGGGGCCATGATGCCGATAAGGTTCGCGCTGCCGATCCTGATCGCGCTGCTGCTGGCGGTACCGCTTGGCGTGCATAACCAGTATTTCCTGCATGTGATGATCGTCATCGGCATCAACGTCATCATGGCGGTCAGCATGTGGCTGCTGGGTATCACGGGCCTGATCTCCTTTGGTCAGGCCGGATTCATGTTCATTGGCGCGATGACCACCGCGCTGCTGACCAAGAACGCAGGCTGGCCGTTCTGGGTCGCGCTGCCGCTGTCCGCGGCGGTTGCCGGATTGGTCAGTGCCCCCGTCGGGCGCCTGAGCCTGCGGGTCAAAGGGGTCTATTTCTTCCTGGTTACCCTGGCGTTTGGCCAGGTCGTGGCCGGAGTGTTCGCCTACTTCGAAAATCCGTTCGGAGGATGGTATGGGATCCGCAACATTCCGCCGCCTCAGCCGGCCGCATTCTTCGGCACTCTCGACAAGGCGGCATTTTATTATCTCGCCCTGGGACTGGTTATCCTCACATGCTGGATTATCCACCGGATCAGCCGATCCTGGTTCGGCATGGTGCTTTGGAGCATCCGTGAAGGTGACCTGCTGGCCAGTTCTGTCGGTGTCGATGTCCCCGGCACGAAGCTGGCCGCGTTCATCGTGTCGGCGTTCTTCGCGGGTGCGGCGGGAAGTCTTTACGCGACGTACTACGGCTACATCAGCCCGCTGGTCTTTACGTTCGAATACTCCGTCAACGTCCTGGTGTTCATCGTCGTCGGCGGCTTCTCCAGCATGGCCGGCCCAATCGCCGGGGCAGTCGCGCTGACGCTTGTGCCGGAGCTATTCCGCGTCACCGGCAAGTACCAGATGATGGCGTTCGGGCTGATCCTGGTGGTATCAATGTTGCTGATGCCGCAAGGGATCGTCGGTGCGTGGCAGAAGCTGGTTCCTCCGCGCGGAGGTCGGTGATCAATGGCACTGCTCGAGGTTGAGGGCCTGACACGGCGCTTCGGCGGATTGATCGCGGTGAACGAGGTGTCGCTCCTGGTCGAACCTGGTGAAATCCGCGGACTGATCGGTCCGAATGGAGCCGGCAAGACGACGCTATTCAACCTGGTCAGCGGAACGCATCCCGCCCACCTCTGGATCCGTTAGTTCGATGGACGCGACATTACGCGGGTGCCGATGCACGCACTGGTGCGGCGCGGTCTGGTCCGCACGTTCCAGCATGCCCAGTTGTTTCCGACATTTTCGGTGCTGAAGAACGTGCTCGTCGGATTACATGTCCACGCCCATGCCGGGTTTTGGTCCGGCTTGATCGATCTGCCGGTTTCCCGCCGCCACAACGACGAACTGCACGAGCGTGCGCGCGAGATCATCCGCTTTGTCGGGTTGGCGGGACGCGAGCAGGAAACCGCCGGAAGCCTTTCGCATGGCTACAAGCGTATCCTGCAAGTCGCGATTGGTCTGGCGCCGAAGCCGCGCCTGTTACTGTTGGACGAGCCCGTCGCCGGAATGAACCATGCGGATGTGGACCGCATGATGACCTTGGTGCGCAAGCTGCGCGATGAACAGGCTATCACCGTTGTTCTGGTGGAACATAATATCCGAGCGGTCATGAATGTATGTGATTCTATCAGCGTTCTGCAGTTCGGACGGAAGATCGCGGAGGGCTCGCCAATGGAGGTCTCGCGGGACCCGAGGGTGATCGAGGCCTATCTCGGCGTCGCGGACGACGAAGATGCTGCTTGAGGTTTCAGACATCGCCGTCAGCTACGGCACCGCGCAGGTGTTGCACGGGGTCTCACTGACCGTCTCGGCGGGCGAAACCGTCACGCTGATCGGCGCCAACGGGGCCGGGAAGACCTCGTGCCTGAGGGCAATCTCGGGGCTGGAGCCTCTTACCGCCGGCAGCATTCGGCTTGAAGGTGACCGGATTGATGCGCTGACGCCTCGGCAGAGGCTGGAGCGCGGTGTCGTGCATGTGCCCGAGGGTAAACGGCTGTTTTCGCGCATGACGGTGCGGGAAAATTTGGCGATGGGCGCTTTCCTGCGTGGCGATGGCGCCGCCGTTCGTTCTGATATCGATGCAATGTATTGCTCGGTTTCCGATCCTTAAGTCCCGACAGGGCCAGCAGGCCGGCAGTCTTTCCGGCGGTGAGCAGCAAATCCTCGCGTTTGCCCGCGGCTTGATGGCGCGCCCGAAGCTTTTGCTGGTGGACGAGCCGACGGTGGGCCTGTCGCCATTAATGGTGAAGGAATTGTCCGCCGCGCTGCGAGCCATCCATGCCGACGGCGTCGCAATTCTTCTCGTCGAGCAGAATGCCGCCATGGCGCTGAGGCTTGCCAGCCGCGGCTACCTGCTTGAAACGGGAATTTGCGTCGTGGAGGACGCGACCAGGACGCTCATGGCCAACGACTACGTGCGAAAGGCCTATCTGGGGATCTGACACTCTTTGAGTTCTGCCAGGGAGAAGCGGCGATGAAATTCGGTTTCTGCATCATGTCTGATATCGATGAGATTGGCTTTTTCAGTTTTATTGAAAGCTTGGGCTATGATTTTGCCTGGGTTGCCGATAGCCAGATGATGTATTCCGACGTCTATGCGGTCTGCGCCCTGGCGGCGCAGGAGACGAAGCGGTTGCGCATCGGGCCGGGTACGGCGATTTGCGGCACGCGGATTCCTCCGGTTCAGGTCGCGGCGATGGCGACGCTGAACCGGATGGCGCCGGGCCGCGTGTTCCTGGGCATCGGCACCGGCAATACGGCGATGCGGACGATGGGTCAGAAGCCGATGAAGATTGCCCCGTTTGGCGAATATCTGCGGGTAATGCGCGGCCTGTTGGATGGCGAAGTGGTGGATTATGCGTTCGAGGGCCGCTCGCGCCCGGTGAAGATGCTGCGGCATGAGACAAGGTTCATGAACCTGGAGCCGCGGATCCCGATGTACGTGTCCGGCTTCGGGCCTCGGGCGATGGGCCTCGCCGGGGAATATGGCGACGGGCTGGTATTCGCGATCCCACCACGCGGCGTGCCGGTGCAGGACGCCCTCGGCCATGCTCGGCAAGGCGCGGCCCGGACTGGCCGTGACATGACAGGATTCCGCAATGCCACACTGACGAATGTCGTCATCCTGCAACCGGGTGAGGCGGTCGATTCGGACCGGATCAAACGCACCGTCGGACCGAACGTGATGGCGAGCGTCTATTATTTCTACGACATGGTTCATGAGACGGGGATGGAACCGCCGGAATTCCTGCGCCGCATCTGGAAGCCCTATTGCGCGCTGGTCGAGCAGACGCCCCCCGAACATCGGCACTTTCGAACGCATGAGTTCCACTATACGGATTTGCATCCGAATGAGGCGGAACTGATCGACGAGCAACTGATCCGCGACGTGTGTCTGGTCGGCTCCGCCGAGGAGTTGATCGAGCGGATCCGTGGATTGGAGAGGGACGGTCTGCAGGAGATGGTCTTCGCTGTCGGCAACGAAACAAAGTGGCGGCTGGCGGAGGAGTTCGCGCGAACCGTGATGGCGCGGATTTAGTCTGGTTCTCCTCGATCGATCGGGTCACGCCGCCCGCGCGGGCGGCACAGTCCGCGCCGCCGCGGCCTTCAGCGTCGTACGCAGGTCGCTCAGGTAGCGGACATGCTCTTCCTCGATCGTGTGCCTCGCGGAGTCGCGATACTGGCCTTTATACCACGCCGTGCGGTCGGCGATCGCCTGCCGCATCTCGGCGTCGGGGGGCAACTGCGCATTACCAAGCAGAAACTCGCGCACCCATCGCGCCTGATGCTCGAACACCATGTTCAGCGCGGTGTCGGTGTTGAAAAACCCCATCAGGAAGAGGCCGGGCCAGCCGGGCGGCACCATCCGCATATATAGATCGAGCCTGTTGTCGCGCACCCGCACCACCTCCGGCGGCAGCATGTCGAGGTCGATCCGGTAGCCGGTGGCCGCGATCAGCGTATCGAATTCTTCTTCCGTGCCATCGACGAATCGGATCATGTGCCCGTTGACGGACTCGATTCCCTGCTTCACGAAAATGCGGCGATAAGCGATATCCGTGGTCACAGTGGCATTCGACGTCACATGGCTGAGCGTGCTGGACTGTTTAAAACCCAGCGCCGCCATGTCGCCATGTGCCAGCCAGACCAGAAATCGGATCAGCTTTTGGCGGATCTTCCGCGGTATCCAGGGCCGCTGGATCTTCGCGGTAATGTCCGTGAAGGCCCGCCCGAACATCAGCTTTGGCAGGATCATCACACCCGAGCGTGCTACCAGCACGGTCCGGCGAGACGTCACGCACACGTCACTGGCGATGTCACAGGCGCTGTTGCCGACCCCAACCACGCATATCCGCTTGCTGACATAGGGCTCGGGCTCGCGATAGTAATGCGCGTGCAGGTAGCCTTCGCCGAAGCGTTCAAGTTCAGGGGCATGCAACGGCGCCGTCAGATGGCCCGTGGCGAGCAGGACAGCGTCGAAGCGCTCGATCGAACCGTCGGCGAGTTCCACCTCCCACACAGGAGGTTCGCGCGCCGGATCGAACGCCGGGCGGACATGCGCCACCCGGCTGTTGAAGCGGATTCGCCTCGTTACGCCAAAATGATCGGCGTATTGGACGAGGTAGCGGTGCATGTCGAAATGGTCGGGAAACGGCTGGGTGTCGGGGTCAAAATCGAGGTCGCTGAACCGGGTCACGCCACGGGAGGTGTTGATGTGCAGGGTCCGGTAAGCCGACGAGCGGCCGCTGTCGTTGTTGTAGCACCACATGCCGCCGATCTGGCTGCCGATCTCGAAAACGGTGACGTCGAAGCCGGACTGCAGCAAGTACTTTGCGTTGCAAAGCCCGCTGGCGCCGGCCCCGATTATCGCCACCCGCTTTGTCCCCTGGTGGTTTGGCCCCAACACCGGGCCATCCAGGCCGCGCTGGTAAACCGACTGCACGTCCGTCATCAGGCATCTCCCTTAGGCAATCCCGGCGATTGTTAGCGGGAATTCCAGGTACCTGGCAAAATCCAGGATCTGCCGGCTGCGCCGCCGCCGAAAGTCCACCTTGGTTTCAAGCCTCGCCCATCAGGAGCCGGTTCACTTCGATCGGCTCATGCGGAGATTGACGCAGAAGGGAGGCGTCCGTATAAGGCGCGGCTCTCGACGGGTCGCCGACTGGCGCACCCGCCGGCATGCATTGCAAGGGAACGGGCCACCACGGTCGCCGTTCAATGGTTTCGGAGAGTCGTCGTGAAGCGCACCTATCAGCCGTCCAAACTGGTCCGCAAGCGCAGGCACGGATTTCGCGCCCGCATGGAGACCGTTGGCGGTCGCAAGGTCCTGGCCAACCGGCGCGCGAAGGGCCGCAAGAAACTGTCCGCCTGAGCCGCGAACGCTGGTGTGCCGAACATGCCAGCCCCGACAGACACTCTGATCGCTGGGGATCCTGGGCCTGCTGGCAGCCCAGGAGCTAGTGCGGGTGCGGTGAAACCGGGACGCTTGAAACGGCGTCCGGAGTTCCTGCGGGTGGCTGCCTCCGGCAAGAAGGCCGCCGTCGGTGGCGTGGTCCTTCAGACTCTGTCGAGGTCGGACAGTCTGCCGGCAAGACTGGGTTTCACCGTGACCAAAAAGGTCGGCAACGCCGTCGTGCGCAACCGGACACGCCGGCGGCTGAAGGAAGCCGCCAGGTTGATGCTGGACCAGCGCAAGGTTATCGGCGTCGATTTGGTGCTGATCGGACGGGACAGCACACGCAAACGGAATTTCATCGCCCTGCAAGGTGATATCAGGCGCGCGCTGGAAAGAACCGGGTTATGAACCCGGTGGCGCAGGTCGGGATCGGCGCGGTCCGCGTCTATCAGTGGACCGTGCGTCCGTTTATCGGTTCGCATTGCCGGTTCTGGCCAAGCTGCAGCGAGTACGCCGTGGAGGCACTGCGGGTGCACGGCGCGGTAACGGGAACGGCGATGGCCGCGAAGCGAATCCTGCGCTGCAACCCGTGGCATGAAGGTGGCGTCGATCCAGTGCCGACGAAGCACGTGCCGTCCAGGCACGCAATCGAGAAGCACATGACACGGACCGACCGGAATATGGGGCATTGATGGACCAAAAACGGCTCTTCCTGGCGATCGCGGTGTCGCTGGCGATTCTGCTGGGCTTCCAGATGCTGGTCGCACCGCATCTGCCAAAACCGCCACCGCAGCAGATCGCTCAGACCACCGAGCATCCGGCTACAACCCCGCGCGAGGGGTCGCCCGGGTCCGCCGTGCCGCCCGCGCCGGCCGCCGAACCCGCTACCGTACCGCGGGTCAAGATCGTCGCACCCCGCGTCGAGGGGTCGATCAACCTCCTTGGTGCCAAGCTGGATGACTTGGTCCTTAGGGACTATCGCGAGGAAATCGCGCCGAACTCGCCATTGGTCCGCCTGTTGGAGCCACGGTCCGGCGACCACCCCTACTACATCCAGTACGGCTGGACTGCGCCGGATGGCGAACCGGTGAAGCTGCCCGGTAATGACACCACCTGGACCGCGTCCTCGAACGAACTGGTGCCTGGCAAGCCGGTTGCCCTGTCCTGGGATAATGGCGCGGGGCTGACGTTCCAGATCAGCATGTCGGTCGATGACGAGTACATGTTTTCGGTGAGCCAATCGATTAAAAATTCCACCGGACAGGCGGTGAAGCTGTTCCCCTGGTCGCGCATCCGGCGCGACTATAAACCCGAGGTCGCCGGCTACTACGTGCTGTTCGAGGGCCTGCTCGGCGTTGTCGATGGCCGGTTGCAGGAAACCTCCTACGATAACGCCAAGTCCGAGGGCGACAAGAAGGGCGGCCTGGCATACGACGCGACCTCGACCGGCGGTTGGGCGGGCATCACTGACAAGTACTGGCTGACCTCACTGATCCCCGACCAGGCGTTGCCGTCGAAGGTCAATTTCCGCCACGTGGACGACCATGGCGACCACTATCAGGTGGATTATATCACCACCGATCCGCTGACCGCGCCGGCGAACGGGGACATCACAACGGTCAGCCACGTGTTCGCGGGCGCCAAGGTCGTCACTTTGCTGGACCGCTATCAAAGCCAGCTCCATATCCCAAGCTTCGACAAGGCGGTCGATTTCGGCTGGTTCTACTTTTTGACCAAGCCGATCTTCCTTGCGCTTGATTATCTGAACAGCCTGCTGGGTAACTTCGGCGTGGCGATCATGGTGTTCACGGTATTCGTGAAGGCACTGTTCTTTCCGTTGGCCAACTACTCCTACCGCTCCATGAGCAAGATGAAGCTGCTGGCACCGCGGATGACGGCACTGCGGGAGCGGCTGAAGGACGATCCGCAGAAGATGCAGCAGGAGATGATGGGGCTGTACCGCGCGGAAAAGGTCAATCCTGCCTCCGGCTGTTTGCCGATGGTGGTGCAGATCCCGGTGTTTTTCTCGCTTTACAAGGTGATCTTTGTCACCATTGAAATGCGACAGGCGCCATTTTTTGGCTGGATCCATGACCTGTCGCAGGTCGACCCCACCAATGTGTTCAACCTCTTTGGGCTTATTCCGTTCGATCCGGCCGCCCATGTGTCGCTGTTGCATCTGGGGGCATGGCCGTTGATCATGGGCTGCACCATGTTCCTGCAGCAGAAGATGAACCCGCCGCCGCCGGATCCGGTGCAGGCCAGGCTGTTCCAGTTCATGCCTATTATCTTCACCTTTATGATGGCCAAGTTCCCGGCCGGTTTGATCATCTACTGGAGCTGGAACAACACGCTGTCGGTCGCGCAACAATGGTTGATCCAACGACGCACACGCCTCGCCAAGCCGTCCCTGGCCCGAACCTGACCCACGCGGAAAGCCCCGGCCTCGGGACAAGCCAGGCCGGGGCGCCCCCGCCAGCAAGCTTTCAAACGACCGAGGTGGAACAAGCGGCGGCGTTGGAAGCCGGACGTCTGCTATTCGCGGCTGAGTGCCGGTTCTTCTTCGGTGCGCAGAAGCTGGACCAGTTGCCGCCCCTCGGCGGCACGGAGATCGCCTTCGCCGGGCGGTCCAATGTCGGCAAGTCCTCATTGCTGAACGCCTTGACCGGCCGTCATTCGCTGGCGCGCACATCGTCTGAACCCGGCCGCACGCGGCAATTGAACTTCTTCGACCTCGGGGGGCGGCTGACGCTGGTGGACATGCCCGGCTATGGGTACGCTCGGGCGTCCAAGGACATCAAAGCCGACTGGCAGGGCATGATGTTCGACTACCTGCGTGGGCGCCCTACGCTGCGCAGGGTGATGCTGCTCATGGATGCGCGCATAGAATTCAAGCAGGCCGACCACGACGTGATGGATCTTCTGGACCGCGCCGCGGTCACATTCCAACTCGTCCTTACCAAGACCGACAGCGTAAAACCCGCGGCCCTGGCACAAAAAAACCGCGACACGCAGGCGCTGGCTCGCTCGCATGCCGCCGCCTTCCCCAGCATCCTGTCCACCAGCAGCGAAACCGGAGAAGGCATAGCAGCGCTAAGGGCAGAACTGGCATCATTGGCCGACTGACCTCGTCCCTCGGACAAGCGAGGCGTCGCGACAGGTTTGAAGTAGCCCCATTTCCCAGCGGTCAGTGGCGAAGGCTCCGTGCCTTTTGCCGTCCAGTCAGATAGTTTGGAGGGTGTCCTTGAGGCAGGCCAAACGAAAATCGCTTCAAGTTCGCGAAGCGCGTGGGTCGGTGGGTCGATCCACCAAGGCTTGAGAACTTTCAGGGTCGGGCCCCAACAGAGGCAGACACCGAAGCGGCGCATGGAGGAAAAGCACAATGGCCAAACGCACGACAACGCTCCCTCCGGCGCCGGAGCTGGATGAGGTCAACGAGATGCTGCTCGAACTCGCGGAGATGCTGCTGAGCGATTTCTTTTTCGATCCTGAGAATGAGCAGCGCTATAAACAGCGGCTACTGAAGAACCGGCCAGCCGGATCGGCTGGACTGGTGCTGGACGAAGATAGCATCGAGTTGTCCGACGGTGACTGCAATGTGCGGATCGAGGCGTTGCGCGCATTGTCGCAGTTTCGCGTCGTCCTTACCCATCCGGCGTTCTCAGCAAGCGCGGAGGGCACCTGGAGCTTTGAAAACGAAGATCTGGGACAGGCAAAATTCACTCGGACAGGCGATCCGCATGACATCCAGGACGCCGTGGAGGCGATGATCCTGGCTGTGGACGGCGGCGATTTGGGGGACGAGGAATTCGCCGATTTCATGGAGGGCGTTGAAGACGGGGACGACGAGGTTCCGCTGATCGGTGATGACCCAGCAGAGCCGCCAGCAGCGACCGCGCGCGACCGCGATCGGCTGAAGGCGGTGGCCAAGCGGCTCGCCCAAAAGCCCGATGCGGGCATCAGCCTGGAGGACGGTAGTTGGCTGGAGCAGATGCCGCAAACGCTTCCAGTGATCGCCGAATCGCTTATTACCGCCGCCGGCAGCGCCAGGCGCGACGAGAAGCTGATCGCGGCGTATCAGATCCTCCTGGCTGCTCAGCTTGAATTCGTCCGCTATCGGCAGGACCGCGGCTGGGGCTGGGCCGACAATATGCTGACTGCGTTCCAAAAGCGCCTGGTCGAGGTCGGGGCGATGGACATGGTCCCGCGGGATGACTGGTTCGTCATGTGCACGGCCCTGACCGAGGCGCGTGTCCCGGTCAGCGAAAATGTCCAGGTGGCGCTGGCTGATGCCGGCTTCAAACCCGACGACGACACGGACGGTCCGCCTGAGGAAATGATGCGGACCTTGCGCGGCTTCATGGACGAACTGGCCCGGATGGTCTCCTCACCGTTCGAGGTTGTGGAAGCGCTGAAGGGCTCCGGCGCCATGCTGCCCGCTACGCTGCGCGGGTTCCTGGCGACTGAGCTTGCCCTATCTCCGCACGGCGTGTTGCGCGACACAGTGCCTTTGTTGCTGCTGGATGACGATTCAATGGTTCGCACGGCCGCGGCCCGCGCCTTGGAGCAGACGGCGCATCCCGATACGTTGTCGCCGGATGCGCTGCGCCGGGCGATTATTGTCCGCAACTGGATCCCGCCGAAAGATCGCCCCGCCCTGGACATCGCCATTCGAAAGGCTCGGCGAGCAGGTGTGGAAATCGGCCCCTGGCCGGCGCCGACCCGCGATCTGGAGCTTTACGCATCGATTGTGGATGGTTCGGGCGCTCAAAGCATCCTCGCGACAACCCGCGTCGCCAAGAAGGGCCTGTTCGGTGGATTGCTGCTGCGGCACGGTACGGGTGTGGTGGACGGTTGGGCCGATTACGACCTGTCTCGCGCCAAAATCACGAAACTCATGCGCGAGGCGCAGATGACGGCTCCGATGGTCAAGGTCGAGAAGAACTTTATCGACATCATGGTGCAGCATGCGATCGGCACATCGGTCGAGCGCGATGCGGTTCCACCACCTTCACTGCTGGAAATCGCCGAGGTGCTGGGCGGAGCCGAATGGAAGGACCGTCGGATCGATGTCAAAGCTGAGGCCGATCGTTTGTTCGACGCGTTGGATGAGGCGGATCGGACCAGCGAGGGCATCAAGGCCGGCTATGCGCGGTTGGCTGATTGGACCGCGCAGGATGATGTTTTCGCCACCTGGTACGAGGATGGACCGCAGGTTCAGAAGGTCTTGGCAAAACTGCCACGCACTGACAAGGCAGGCATGACGGCACTTGTGCTGACCAAGATTCTGCCAACCAGGCGCGCACAATGGACCGAACGGTTCCTGGTGCTGGCAATGTGGAGCGAGGCCGCCGCGGATGCGAAACAGCGAGCCAGGGCGCGGGATTTGGTGCAGGTGACACATGCGTTGGCTGGTGACGAGAAGCTGGATGCTATTCCGGCCATGGTGGCCATCGCGGCACAGACGGTCCGCGCCACGTTGCTCGGCGCGTGGTAACGCGGCTCCGCTGACTGGCGCACGCAGCGCGGTGGTTCGCGCCCGGTTCTTCTACCGGGCTCCGGCGAGCCCTCCCCTCACTTCGCGGGCTGTGGACGCAGGGCGAACAGCAGCATACAGGCTGCGAGGACAGAGCCGCCGAGCAGAGTCGGGTCAGCCCTGATCCTGTGCTTGTAGAGTTGCTGACAGAATTGCGGTCCTATCCGGCACCGCGTGTCGGCGGCACTATGGACCACGGCGAAATGGTAGCGTCGCTCGAGCTTGAGACCGAGGCTGGGCCGCTGACGTTCCTGAGCACGACCACGGGGCGTGCGGAACCCGCTGGATAGCACCGTTCCCAAATCAGCTCTCGAATGCTTTATCCGGCGGATGAAGTAACTGCTGAAATACTACGGCAGCCACGATAGAAGCTTGACTGACAGGATAGAGTGCGGGACTAGAAAGAACTATCTCTCGAGGCTTTCATCCATTCTTGGTTCTACGCATCGGGTGTATTAAGACGCCTTCCGCCGGTCTCGGCGAAGCCGCTTTCCCGATGCCGCACCTTGATGGGACAAGCCCTTGCAGGAGGCGATTAACCCCAATTGTCCGTTGCCGCCGGTCGCCTGCTTTGCCGCACAAGTCGGCGATCCAGGTCGGAACGCCAGCAGTGCAAATCAAGGTGCGACCGATGCTCAAAGTCATGATTGCCGAAGACGACCTTCTGATGGCGGACTTGCTGGAGGATGTGCTTGTCGAAAACGGATACGAGGTGTGCGGAATTGCCCGCACGGTTGAAGAAGGCGTTGAGCTGAGCAGACTTCATAGACCGGATCTCGTGGTTCTTGATCTGCGCCTGGCCAATGGCGGTCTCGGCACCGACATCGCTGCTCACCTCAATCGCCAGAACCGTCCGGGTGTTCTGTATGCGACGGGCAATCGGGGCCAGCTTGGCCTGACAGGAATTGATGGCGAGGCATGCCTGGGGAAACCATACCGGCCCGCGGACATCGTCCGTGCGCTGAAGATCGTCGAACAGATCGTCAGGTACCTGGGACTGCGTCCGAGCCCTTTCCCAAAGGTTTCTCCCTCCTTCAGCGCCCTCCCCCGCAGGATGCCGGCGTGGAAACAGCCGATGTCCAGGCGCTTGAAATCCAGCGGCTACGCCGGCAACAGGCAGCGCTGGCGGAATTCGGTGGCTTCGCTCTGCGTGAGACCAGTCTAAGCCAGATACTAACCGAAGCTGCCCGGGTTTGTGCCGTGGGATTGGCGGTCCCATTTTGCAAGGTCTGTCGCTATCGCCCGGAGGAGAACGATCTGCTTGTCGAGGCCGGCGTCGGCTGGCACCGTGGAGTGGTCGGCTATGTCGTCTCACGGGCTGATGCGAGCACGCCGCAAGGTCGCGCCTTCATCACGGAAAAGCCAGTGATCTGCAATGATTTGCGCAAGGACGCGAGCTTCGTCTTGCCACCTTTCTATGCCGAACATGGAGTTATCTCTACGGTTGATGTTGTTATCAAGAAACAGGGACTGCCCTATGGCATACTTGAAATCGATAGCCCGGTTCAGCATGACTATGATCAGCACGACATCGATTTCCTCACCGGATTTGCCAATATTCTCGCGGAAGCAGTCGAATCATCCAGGCGCAACGCCGCATTGCATGACGCGGTAGAGCGGACGGAGGATATGGTCGCTGACCGAGACCGCTTGATCGCGGCAAAGAACGACCTTTTGGATGAGAAGATGCGGCTGCTGGTGGATAAAAACACGTTGGCGCAGGAGTTGCAGCACCGCGTCCGAAACAACTTGCAACTTGTATACGGGATGCTCAACAAACAACTCAAGGCAACCTCGGACACCGCCGGACGAGAGGGTATTGGCGCGATCGCGCGCCGGGTCATGACCCTCGCTCAGGTTTATGACCACCTTCTCGGTAGCGGCTTAAGCAGGACGATAGACTTCGGTGCCTATCTCTCGTCTCTTTGTGCAAGCCTTGAGAGCTTGCAGCAGGATAAGCAGCCTGGCGTCACGCTGACCATTCGCGCAGAACGGGTCATTCTTGACCTGGATTGCGTCACGGCGCTTGGGCTGGCCACGTCCGAACTGATTTCAAACAGTTATGATCACGCTTTTCCGGGCGGCTCTGGGTCCATCAGCGTAACTTTATCGGGGCGCGCACCCGCAGACAAAGGCGTCATCGTTGTCGCGGACAGTGGCGGGGGTTTCACCGAGGCCGCTGACAGCCGGCGCCACGGTGTGGGATTGGTGAGACGGTTAATGCAACAGGTCGGAGGTTCGGCGACGCTGCAAGCCGATGGGGGCGCCCAATGGACGCTGGAGTTCCCGCTGCCAACGGTCGCCGCGCTGGATCCTGGTTCCACGAAGGAGGTTTGATCACGGCTTCGATCGCCGCCCGGTAAAGGGGTCGCCGGGCGGGACGCTTGCAGCACCAAGCATCGCTGATCCAAGAGCAAGAACCGGAGGGCTTGGATTTCCCGAACGCGACAGGGTGACCGCGAGAAGGAGGACCCTGATGAACGGCTTTCGATGCATCCCAACCCCGACCGAGACCGCGGAGCGCTTCCGTGCCACCGGCATGGACGATAATGGCAATCAGCTTCGCCGTATCACGGCATCTGGATCAAGTAGCTTCCCGTGCCGCCACTGCCTGCGATTCGCGAAGCCGGGAGAGATGATGCTGCTGGGATCATACAACCTTCCGGGGCCACGCGGCATCTACTGGACGCCCAGTCCGATCTTCCTGCACGCGGAACCATGCCCGCCGTTCAGCGTGGAAAACGAGATCGCTCCGATCATCGCCGAAGGCGCGCTCGTCTCGGTCCGCGCCTACGACAGTGCGGACCAGTGCATCTATGATCTTGGTCATGTTTGCGCGGGGGAACAGGTGGATGCCCCGCTGGTTCGCGCGCTTGCAGACCCGCGCACCAAGTTCGTCAACGTCCACACCGCCAAGCCGGGTTGCCTGCTCTCACGTGTCGAGCGCACCGGATGACACGAACGCCGGTCAAACTTGACCCGCGCCCGGCCGGCATCGAAAGTCCCGCCACCAATTCCAAGGGGGACGCGATGCCGGCACGTACGGGTGCGCAATATCTGGCTGGTCTGCGCCAACGCAAGACCGAGGTCTGGCTGCGCGGCGAACGCGTCACCGACGTCACCACGCATCCCGGCCTGGCCGGCGGCGCCAGAGCCATCGCGTCGCTCTATGATCTGCAGTCGGATCCCGCGCATCGCGACGCGATGACCTTTGCCTGTCCTGATACCGGCGACACGCTGGGCCTGTCCTTCATCATCCCACGCACCCAGGATGATCTGGTGAAGCGGCGCGAGATGATGCTCGCCTGGGCCCGGACCACCTGCGGAATGATGGGACGATCGCCGGATTTCATGAACGTAACGTTCGCCTGCTGGGCCGGATCAGCGGATTATTTCGGACGAGGCAAGCCGGAATTCGCCGACAACATGCGGCGCTATTATCGGTATATCGCAGAGAATGACCTCGGTACTCACCCACGCGCTGATCAACCTGCAGCGCAGCCGCCATGTCAGCGGCATGTTCAACCTTCAGGAGGGGACGGCGCTACAGGTCGTCAGCGAGAACTCAGCCGGCATCGTAGTCCGAGGCGCTCGGGTCCTGGCAACGCTGGGTCCACTGGCTGACGAAATCGCCGTTTATTCGCCGCGGCTGGCGCAGCATCTTGATCATTACAGCCCGTTCGCTCTGAGCTTTGCGATCCCCTGCGACACGCAGGGCCTGCGCTTTCTGTGTCGCGACAGCTTCGACCAAGGGAAATCGCATTTTGACCATCCGCTGGGGTCGCGTTTCGAGGAAATGGACAGCATTGTCTTCTTTGACGACGTGCTGGTGCCGTGGGAGCGGGTCTTCATCCACGGCGATGTCGGCCTGCTGAATGGTACCGCCTCGATCACGCACTCGTCCGCGCACACCTCACACCAGGGATGCGCGAAGAACCTGGCGAAGTGCGAATTGGTGCTGGGCGTGGCGATCCTGGTCACTGAAACGCTGGGCAACGCCCATCTGCCGCATGCCGAGGACCGGATTGGTGAACTGGTGATGTATACTGAACTGATGCGCGCCTGCATGCGGGCGGCGGAGGCCGATGCCCAACTGGACGAGTGGGGCGTGATGTGCCCCGCCCCGCTGCCCGCCGAGACGACCCGCAACCTGTTCATGACCGCCTATCCGCGGATGGTGGAGATTCTCCAGCTTCTGGGATCATCCAGCCTGATGATCCTGCCAACGGAGGCGGACATGGCGGGTCCCCTCGGCGGCCATATCGACCAGTACCTGGCAACCGATCACGCTGGTGCGCGCGACCGGGTGAAGCTGTTCCACCTCGCGTGGGATATCTCCTGTAGTTCGTTCGGCAACCGGCAGGTGCTGTACGAACGGTTCTTCGCCAGCGATCCGTTGACCCGGGCGCGAGCGTTGGCGTCAATGTTTCCGAAGCAGCAAGTTACCGAACGTGTTCTAGACTTCCTTGGACGGGACTGAGGTCACGCGGCGTCAGACCGGGATCCATTCGTCCTCCTGCTGAACAACGTGCTCCAGCAGGCGCAGCAGGTCGCTTGCGGTTCTAACGCGCGGACCCGTGGAAGGGCTATCGCTGCCGGGTGAATTGTCCACCACTCGCCCCAGCGACGGCCTGCGGCAAAAGCCCAGCGGCCAATCCGGAAAACTGCGGTACGGAAGCGGCGTAAAACTGAGGATGGTCACGTCGGCGTGGCGCGGGTCGGCGCTGATCCGCTCAAAGGTGCGCTCCAGGACTTCCCGTGGTCCCTCCAGTACCCGCGCAAAGCCCGCATCAGTGAACAACAGCGCTCCGGTTATATTGTCCGCCTTGTTCCGCCCGCGGGCGACGGAGACGATCGCGCGCAATTCCCGCTCCGAACCGTTTTCGGTATCGAAGTCGGGGACCGCCTGGGTGATCATCTCTCGACTGCGATAGATCAGCCGGTACAGCGACACGGGTGTGGTCGTTTTCTTCGCGGTACCTGGCATTTCTCACTCCGCCGTTGATGTCAAGCGTCCGGCGGATGCGTGGTGGCGCAAGACCGCGGCGATGCCGGATGCTGGGGTTAACGAACTACTGGAATAACAACCGATGTGCTCCATTCCCGCGTTTGCCAGACCGCGGAGCACGGCTGCATCATCGGCTTCAGCCGTGATGCCCGGGAAAGAGGCTTTCCGGAGCATAACGGCGTTGAACGGGAACGACCGCAGACGATCCAAGGATGCTGCCCCGAGGCAGAGATCGACCAGACCAATGCGCAGTCCTAATACTTTCAGGCGGTGCAGTATCTGCAACACCCGCGCCTCGTGGCCGGCGATGGCGGCTTCCAAAATCCTCAACTCAAGACGGCACGGAGGCAGCCCGGACGCCTCCAGAGCATCCTTCAGCGTTGCCAGCAGATGATCGCAGTCCTGTAGCTGACGAGACGAGACAATGACGCCGACGCGGAGCGGTACAGGCCAGGTCGCAGCGTCAGCGCATGCGGTTCTCAACTTCAGATCGTCCAACGCGGAGATGCAGCGGGAGCCTTCCGCGAGGGGCATGAATTCCGTATCGGGAACGCTGCCGCGAACCGGATGATCCCACTGTAGCCGCCCCTCGAACCCGGTCAGCGTGCCGGAGGATTGATCGGCACATGGCTGGTAAACCAATGATAGTTCACCCATCGCCAGAGCCTTCCGAAGCTCGGTTTCCAGGCTTCGCCGCGCGCTCAGCTCATCCGCCGTAGCCGAATCGAAGCGCCGCCAGCCGCCACCGCCAGCTGATTTCGCTTCATAGAGCGCGAGTTCGGCCTGTCGCATCAGATCATCTGTCGAGGCGCCGCGTTCAACAAAACGCACAATCCCGATGCTGGCGCCCGTGCTGACCAGACGGTCCTCAACCAGGAACGGCTGCGCCAGGACGCCGACCACGCGCGCGGCCAGAGGTTCAGCGCTGTCGCCATTCGGAATCAGAATGGCGAATTCACCCCCAAGGCGCGCCAACAGGTCACCGTCGCGGGTGAGACGGCGCAGGCGTTGTCCGACCAGGCACAGCAGCGCATCCCCAACCGGATGCCCGAAGGCAGCGTTGACCGGTCCAAATCGGTCGAGGTCGATCAGCAGAACCGCGTGGCTGGATGCTGGGGTCGCATCGTCCAGCGCCTCCCACAGCTTTCGATTGAAGTGGCGGCGGTTGCTCAAGCCGGTGAGCGCGTCGAGCCAGGCATCCCCTGACCGGGGGGCACCTGGTGCACCAGCCGCGGTCACTTTTCCGTCATCCAGGATGAGCAGCCAGCGTCCCAGTCCTAGCCCATGAACCTGGATCGCGAGCCGGTGCTCGCGCCCCAGCGACAGTCGCAGGCATCCATCCGGGTCGGTTCGGTCACCAGCCCCGATGTGAGATTTGCTGAAGGCGATGATCCGCTCACGCTGCGGCTGCGACAGGCTACTGGTACCGGCCAGGATCTCGGTCAGGCCAGGCCTGGTGTCTGCGGTCAGCGGCGGGACGCCAAACAACAGTGCTGCTTGGTCGTTCCAGAGCAGCAGCCGTGTGTCAGCATCGATCACCGCGACCGCCAGCGGCAGGTGTGCGAGCACGACCCGGGCCAGAGCATCGCGTCCACGATCCCTGCGGTGCGGAACGGCTTTAGCCGGCGCCGGTGGCGGAATGCCGCCTGCCCGTTCGTCCGGTGCCTCCGGGGCACAAGGGTCATGCACCGCCAACTTTCTCCTCCTGAATGCCGTCCTCAGGCCACCCTATCCGCCGAGCCTTACCGAACGGTTAATGCGGGCTGCTTTTGTTAACTCCGATCGGTGGATTAAATCTGGCGGGACGATGGGCCGACCGTGCGAAGCCACACGGCTGGCTTGGCCCGAGGGAAAGGAACGAGATGAAGCCAGCTTCCAGCGACGGAGCAATCCGGGTTCAAGCAATTCTGGGCAAAGATTTCCGGGTGCTGGAGTTCGATGAAAGCACTCATTCCTCAGCCGAAGCGGCCGCTTCGATCGGATGCGACATAGCCCAGATCGCAAAATCGATGGTGTTCAGGGCGCAGGACGGATGTCCTGTGCTTGTCGTCACGTCCGGCAGCAATCGTGTTGATGAGCGGAAGGTCGCCACCCTGCTGGGACAAAAGATCAAGCGTGCCGATCCGGACTTCGTCCTTGCGAACGCCGGAGCCGCCGTCAGGGGCGTGCCGCCGGTCGGTCATCTGACGCCCCCTGTCACATTCCTGGATCGGGATCTACAGCGCTATGAGACAATATGGGCGGCGGCGGGATCGCCCAATGCGGTCTTCGCTCTGACCCCAAAGGACCTGGAGCGGCTGACCGCGGCAAGATACGTCGATATCGCCAAATGAACCGGCCAAGAAAGATAGGGGCGCAATAGCCGGCGTTATGCTGCCGTGGTGCGGGTGGTCGGATTCGAACCGACACACACTCACGTGCGGAGGATTTTGAGTTCCTCTGCGTCTACCGTTCCGCCACACCCGCCACGGAAGATCGCCTTATGCCAAGACCATGACCACGTGTCGAGACTTGTCCCAACCGCGATCGATGCCTCTACCGCACCAGTGCGGCAGCGATCCGCTCACGCGTCAGCGGCATGTCCCGGATACGGATCCCCAGTGCATGCGCCACGGCGTTGCCGATCGCCGCCGCGGTGGGCCCGAAGGTGCATTCGCCCATCCCCAAGGTGGGTTGGTCGGGGTTATGCACCAGCACCGTGTCGATCTCAGGCACCTCCGAGAACTTCATGATCGGATAGCGCTCCCAGTCCAGCGACGTGATGCCCTCGCCCTCCAGGGTCACTTGTTCTTTCAGCGTCATGCTGGCGGCGTGGACGATGCCCCCCTCCAACTGGTTGCGCGCGCCATCGGGATTGATCACCAGGCCCGCATCGGCCGCGCACCAGACCCGGCGCAGGGTAATATCCAGGTCCACGTCCAGTTCGACCGCCACGCAAGCGTAGGCCGCCTTGTTCTTATAGCGGCTCCAGGAAAGCCCCAACCCTCGCCCCGACCCTGCCGGTCCGCGTGACGCCCAGCCGCAACGGTCAGCCACGTTCTCGATAAGATGGCGGGCGCGCGGGTCAGACAGCAGCGACAGCCGATAGGCGACGGGATCGACGCCGGCGCGTTCAGCTAACTCATCCATGAAGCATTCCAGCGCGAAGACATTTGGCAACGCACCCAGGCCTCGCAACGAGGAGGTTCGCACCGGCGTCGCCAGCGCCAGATGATGGATCACCCGCTTGGCCGGAAAATCATAAAGGGGGAACGCGTTACGCGTGCCGCCGCCGCCGTTTGCCTCGGTCGGGTCGTTCGCCTTGGCCGGAGGCGGCGGGTTCGGCAAGGCCTCGTGCGCGAGCATGGTGCCGCCGAAGACCGGACGCTGAACGTGCGATCCTGCCCAAACCTCGGCGGTCCAGTCCACTGGTCGTCCCGCGTTGTCCAGCACCGCCCGAAGCCGGGTCATGTGCGCCGTGCTGACGGGTTCGAAGCCAAATTCTTCCTCACGCCGCCACTGGACCCGAATGCAGTGATCCGGCACCTGCATGGCGATGACCGCGGCATCCAAAGCGGCATCGTCAGCCCCGTTATGGCCGTAGCAGCCGGCACCGTGCGCATGCCGGACAGTTACCTGATCGCGCTGCAGACCCAGAATGTCGGAAATACTGTTTCGCAACGGATAGACGCCCTGGGTGTGCGACCAGACCGACAGGTGGCCATCTCGATACTCCGCCAGTCCACATGACGGCGCCAAGGCGGCATGGGCGACGAAGGGGCGTGAGTAGGTCTCGCTGACGACGGTTCCACCATCCGCCGGCGCGCCAGGGTCGCCGAAATGCCGGTCGTCGGACGGCTGGTCGCGAAACCATGCCGCTTCCTGCTGGTCCGGTGTAAGGACCCGCACGCCGCTCCAGGTTGCATGCGCGGGGGCAGCCACCGCGGTCCGCTGGACGACGGTCTCGTCGGGCCCGACAAACGCCACGAAGTCGCCGACACGCACGATCTGGATCTCGCCTCCGGCTGATTTGCGAATCGCCGCCTCATCCAAGCTGGCCAGCCGCGCGCCCCGCGAGGGTTGGCGCAGGACGCGTGCATGCAGCATGTCCGGCCGAACGATGTCATGGATGAAGGCGCCACCAGTTACCTTGGCGATCAGGTCTCGCCTCGGCAGCGGCTGCCCAACAATGGTGTAGGCGGATGGCGGCTTCGGAACCGCTGACCCGACGATATCGGCCGCAAAATCCTCCGGACCACAAAAGCTCCAGTAGTCGTGTCCGGTCGGATTTCCGTCCTGCAGGAACACCCCGTCCTCGACCGACAGGTCCTCCGCCGCACAGTTCAGCCGCTGCGCCAGGCGGCCAAGCACGCGGGTTCGCAGTTCAGCGCTGACCAGGCGGACAGAGCGGCCGGAGACCTCGATGGATTGGCTGGAACTGGTTGAGCCCTCATCCGGCGCCTCCGCGGTGTCACCAGACAGGATGTCGATGCGGCCGACCGCGACATCCAGTTCCTCCGCGGCGATCTGCGACAGGGCGATCAGCACGCCCTGGCCGATTTCAACTTTCCCGACCGCCAGTCTTACGGTGCGGTCGGGCTGAAACCGCAGCCACTTCTCCAGCCGGCGGTTATTTACGATGCTGAGGGGCAATGTGTCGCTCACGCCGATGCTCCCATCAGCGCGGCCTTTTGGACCGCGGCGATAATCCGGGTGTGCGTTCCGCAGCGACAAAGGTGCTTGTCCAGCGCGGCAACGATATCGGCTCGGGATGGCAGTGGAGTGCGGTCGAGCAACGCCTTGGCGCTGACGATGATGCCCGACAGGCAATACCCGCACTGCCCGGCCTGCTCCTCCAGGAATGCGCGCTGCAGTCGGTGAGGATTTTCCGGCGTGCCAATCCCCTCGATCGTGGTGACCGATCGGTCGGCCACGGAGCCAATTTCGCGCGCGCAGGCGTATTCTGGCTCACCATCGATCAGCACCATGCACGTGCCGCACTGTTCCAGCCCGCAGCCGTACCGGGAGCCTTTAAGGTCCAGATGATTGCGCAGGACATCGAGCAACGGCGTGGTGGGGTCGGCGTCCACCGTGGCATGGTGTCCATTGACCGACAGATTGATTGCCATTCACGTTTTCCCCCGATGGCGCTGTGTCCAGAGGTCCATCCACTGGTCGGACACCTGAGCGGCCCGATCATGTACCAATTTCACGCGGCCTGGTAAGTCGTGGCCAGCATGTCGCGCGATCGGGTGTGGCATCCGCGCGTCCGCGGCTACCCCGAGACAACGGCCGCGTCGAACCACAGGGACGGCAATCTTGTTATTTTCATAGCCGTCAGCCGCTGATTATCGCCTGCACCTTATTTGCGAACGCGCCCAACTGGAATGGCTTCGTCATAACCTGCATGCCTTCGCCCACCAAGCTGCCGCCCGCGGTGGAACTCTCGGAGTAACCCGTAATGAACAGAACCTTCAGGTCAAGGCGCTTCTTCCGCGCCGCTTCGGCAAGCTGGCGGCCATTGATGCCTCCAGGCAGGCCCACGTCACTGACAAGGAGATCGATGCGGGAGCGCGACTCCATAATGTCCAGGCCAGACGCACCGTCGCCGGCAGCCAATACAGTATAGCCAATATCCTCCAGAAGATCGACCACGACCATACGTAGATCGGGTTCGTCTTCAACCACCAACACCACCGCATCCCCCGGGTTCACCATCGGTTCGGACGGCGCGACGAGAGACCCTGCCTCCGCCATGGGTTGCGCCGCATCGCTGCACCGAGGCAGCCATACTGTCACTGTCGTTCCTTTGCCCACCGTGCTTCGCAACAGCACCTTGCCGCCCGACTGGTGTACAAAACCATGCACCATCGACAGCCCGAGTCCGGTACCCTCGCCAAGCGGTTTTGTCGTGAAGAAGGGATCGAAGGCGCGCGCGAGTGAAGCTGGCGTCATTCCGATGCCGGTGTCGGTTATGCTAAGCGTCGCATAGTCACCTCGTGGCAGGTCCGGCTCGTCACCGGCCTCGGCGAGACAATCTGGAGCAACCATGTTGACGGTCTCGATGATAAGACAGCCGCCATCCGGCATCGCGTCGCGGGCGTTGATGATCAAATTGAGAAATGCATTTTCAAGTTGATTGGGATCGCATAGCACCGGATGCAGTTCCGAAGCCAACCGCGTTTCAACCTGGACCGCTGGTCCCATGGTATTTCTGAACAACTCCTTCATGCCTAGGACCAGTAGATTCATGTCGAGCGACTTGGGGTTCAGTGTCTGGCGGCGCGAGAAGGCGAGCAGGCGATGGGTCAATGCTGCCGCGCGAGCGGTCGAGGTCAATGCCGCTTTGATATATCGCTCCAGCCCATCGAGCCCCTCCTGTTTCATGCGGCGGCTTATCGTCTCCAGGTTGCCCGAAATGGCACCAAGCATATTGTTGAAGTCATGCGCTATTCCGCCTGTCAGTTGCCCGATGGCGTCCATCTTCTGGCTTTGACGCAGTGCCTCCTCGATTTGCTCGCGGTCCACCGCCTCGGCGCGCAGAGCCTCCACTAGATGCGTTAGGGTTTCAGTTCGTTCGGCAACGCGAATCTCCAAGGTCTCATTAGCCTGCCGCAATGCCGCCTCTGAGCAAGCACGTTCACCAACCTCGTGTGTCAAATGCCGATTGATCTCGGCAATTTCTGATACTCGTGTCTGTATATTGTCTGCCATTTCATTAAAGGACTTCGCGACCATCCCAATTTCGTCGCCGGACAATATATCAGAACGCGCATTCAGGTCTCCTGACGAAAATGAGTTGGCGGAGCGAATGATACCGGCAATTCTGGTCTGCATCCCTCGACCGACCGAGATCACCAACAACAGACCCGTCGTTTCCACGGTCAGCGCGGTCGCGAGAGTACCCTGAACACCACTCTTTCCAGCCAGCGGGAACCTTCGCCAAGGGTGAACGAGAACTCGTCCTCCAACACCGTGAGCTTCTCATCTATCGAATAAACAGAACCGACAAGCTCGTCTATCCTAGCTTGGGAGGGACTTGCTGAATTCACCTCTCTATGTAGTTCTGCTCCGATGGGGATCAGTTGCATGGCGATTGCCTGAGCGTCGCCCCATATGACTATGGCTTTGTTGATGAAATAGACGCGGTCAAACCGCACGAAGAGGCTTATCATCCCGTCGATATCCTGGGGATCATTGCGTCCTTCCAGAAATCCTTCTCGGGCCACGTCCCTGTGCCAATCACCCGTCAACAACTCATTCCGGGTCTTGGCGTCTCCTATCGGCACCCGCATAAACCTCTCGAATAGCTCGTAATCCTTCTCGATCCGTGAAACACCATACCTATACAGATGAAATGCTGCATCTTTCTGGGCTTTCGACCATAAACCCTCGCCGCCGACATAAGCCCGCAAGGACGAAAGGATACTCAAGGAAAACAGCAGAACAAACAGCTCGACGCCTATCAGCAATGCCATGGCGCCAACCGTGAAGTACAGTTTGCGGGCGATGGAGACATCTCTAAACCATCGATGCAGAAGGAGCCTATCCACCATTATGTTGTACTCTGCATCATCTTCACGAAATGCTCCCCGTGTGAGTGCTTCTCGCAGACACGCCCTGGGTTTAGTCGTTGCTTATTCCGGGCTCACCTTCATTGAACGCCACTGTGCGCAAATCACTGTTTCGTAACGACCGGCCAAAAGTCCTGCCGCTGTTTGGTGCAAGAGCCTCCGATGCAATGAGCATGGTCATGTTCGATTTCTTCTCGTGGTGGCGACCGCCAGGGCAAGGCGTGTGCAGGTTCGTCTTAAGGATACACATCAGCGAATGTTTCGCCCCAGCATCCGCATCACGTGGTCCATCAGTGGCCATTCCACCCACGCCTGGAAGCCATCGGTCCACAACCATCGTCTCGATGACTGCCGAAAGCGGTCAGGACATAGGTCGCGCGACAACTCGATCGTTTAAAGCAACTTGCCGTTTGGACGCACGTGGCGCCAGAGACTTCGGGATTGCAAGGTATGGCCATGATGTTTCAGCCGACTCACGACTATTTCACTTTTCCGACACTGTAGCCCTAAGCACCAATCAGCATTGGTGCGTCTGACATAAATTGACCAGCGCAAGTCGTGGCGCTAGCCCAACATCCGCTGCGCCATCGGGTTGACCACGAGCGTGCATATCGATTTTGGCCCCGGGCGTCACCACCGCCGGATCCGACCCGCGGTCGCATCATTCCCGAGGGCACTACACGCTGTGACGGATTATGGCACGAACGCATCACGATAATCTTGCGTCTGCGACTGGCCCGCGCTACCACTCGCGCAGGTAGTGGAACTCCATGATCATGCAACTGTCAACGCGAGAAGGCATATTCGTGTTAAAGCCAGCAACTCTCCCGAATGGCAGGTTTTTGTTGGATTGTCTTATGATCAACCAGGAGAGGCTTTGTACCGGCTCCAAGGCCGCCATATCGCTTCCAGTTCTCAGGGCAATCCTGATGGCCGCTACCTCGGCAATGCCATTCGATGAGGATTTTTACAGCTCGACGTATCCCGATCTCCGCGATGCCCACGAGGCCGGCGATGTGGTCGATCTCAGGGTCCATTTCATCGAGGAGGGTTATCTTGAGGGCCGCTTTGGGGCGAAGCCATACGTTGACGAGCAATTTTATAAGGAAACCTATCCGGATGTTGCCGCTGCTGTAGCAAAGGGTGGCGTAAAATCCGGGTTTGACCACTACATGCGCGCAGGCGCTTTCGAGGGCCGCTTTGCAAACCCGGAGGATATGGAGGCTGTCAAACGGTGGAACGCACTCCTAGGCCGCAAGTAGCCGAAAATGCAGTGGCATCCCCGTCAGACGATCCACGGACAGCACGTCACGCTCCGCACCTGCGGGATTCGGGTACGGAAGACCCGCGTCCGTTGCGCAAATGAGCGACTAGGAGTTGGCGAATGGACCCGACCGAGCTTGTTGACCTTATATTTTCTTCACCACTCGTGGACGACGCGCTGTGCCATGAGAAACTCGGGGGAAGCAAGCAAGATACCGCGACCGCGCTCTTGTACCTTCAATTGCCAGTCCGGGCACGCCCTCAGATCTCGCATCTGTTCGATCAGAAATACTACATCGAGAGGAATCTAGATATAGAGGCGTCTGGAACGGATCCGTTGATCCACTTCATTGAACACGGATGTTACGAATCGAGGTTTCCGCATCCGCTGATCAATTTTCACTACATTAGGAATGCCGATCCCTATCTTCTGCCGGCTACATGCAATTCCTCGGAACTGTATGAGATACTGCGCTACAACCTGGTGGACCCAAGTCCATATTTTTCGGGCGACTATTATCAAGCCCAGGCGCCGGACGTTCTCGAATCGGGATATCTTGAACATTTCCTGCGGCTAGGCTTGAAGTCCGGTCTCTGGCCCAATCCATTCCTCGATCCTCTTTGGTATTACCGCCAGCTTGACGGTATACATGATGTCTGGTCAGGTTTGCGTCATTTCGTTTCGGTAGGAGACGCTCAGGGCCGAGCGTCCAGTCCGGGCTTCGATGGGGCGCTGTATCTGGAGCGTTACCCCGATGTAGCAACAGCCGGTATGCTACCGCTTGTCCACTATCTAGGGCCTGGCATTCGAGAGGGACGAAGCAGCTTTCCAATACGAGACCGTTCCACGGCGTCCGCGCTCCTTAGGCATAGCGGACCAGCGGGAAGTGCGGCTGAATTAGGCCAGGACGCGCTGGTCGCTTCATATCAGACGATGCGGCAGCGGGTGGCCAGCAGGCGTCAGGACGAGAAGAACAACGTGTTCGTTCGACTGATGGACATAGTGCACTTCGACGATCCGCTCTGCCATCTAACCGAACTGGCCCTGCCGCGGCATGACACACCGCGGGTCTCGATTATGATTCCGTCCTATAACGAAACCCAGTACACCGCCGAATGCATCGGGTCTATTGTTAAGTCGAATCCCCAGGTGGCATATGAAGTGATAGTCGCCGACGATGCATCCCCCGATCCGTCCGCGGCCGCGATCGGCCAGATCGAAAATGTGAAATTCATCCGGCAACCAAGCAATATGGGATTCCTGCGGAACTGCAATACTGCTTTCGCGCTATGCACCGGCGAGTACCTGCTGTTGCTCAACAACGATGCGCAGTTGATGCCGGGTGCGCTCGATTACCTGGTTGAGGTCCTCGACCGCGAGGCGGATGTAGCAGCCGTTGGCCCCAAGATGCTGTATCCTGATGGCCGGCTACAGGAAGCTGGGTGCACCATCGACCGCGATGGCGTAACAAAAATGGTTGGTTTGTTCGCTGACCCAGCGAGACCTTCTTTCAACTATGACCGCGATGTCCACTACTGCTCAGGTGCGGCGCTCCTGCTGCGCCGCTCAGCGTTGGACGATATACTGTTCGACGAGACGTTCATGCCCGCGTATTGCGAGGATACGGACCTCTGCCTGCGGTTGCTGTCCAAGGGATACCGAGTCGTTTATTGCCATAAGGCTGAGATCGTCCATCATCTGAGCGTTTCGACTAACAAACAGTCCGTCACCAGGCGGCTGCAGCTTGTGGCTCGTAACCAACAGAAACTGGCCAGGAAGTGGGCCGCCCTGCTGGAGGACATGAGCAAGGTACGCCCGATCGCGTTCTATCTGCCGCAATATCACCCTACGCCGGAAAACGACTATTATTGGGGAAAGGGCTTCACCGAATGGACGAACGTGACCAAGGCGTGCCCCGCTTATGTCGACCACTATCAGCCTCATCTGCCGGCCGATCTGGGATTTTATGATCTGCGCGTTAAGCAAACCATGGAAGCACAGGCCGCTCTCGCCCGCCGGTACGGGATAGCGGGGTTTTGTGTCTACTATTATAATTTTGGCCCCACGCGTGCCTTGGATGGACCTTTCGAAGCGATGGTGGCGGATCCAACGATCGACTTCCCCTATTGCGTTTGTTGGGCCAATGAGAACTGGACCCGGCATTGGGATGGAGGAAGCAAGGAACCGATTTTTGAGCAGAAGTACGACCTGGAAACATTCCGCGGTGTTATTGCCGACGCCACGCGTTATGCGGCAGACCCTCGTTATATCCGGGTCAACGACAAGCCGCTGTTCCTGGTTTACCGCCCGTTGCTGATCCCCGACGTTCAAGGGTTTGCCAGGATGGTCCGGCAAGGATTTCTCGACGCCGGCTTCGATCAGGTTCACCTCGTCTACGTCGAGAGCATGGAAACCGCATCCAGCGTGACGCCGCCGTCCGATATCGGATTTGATGGGTGCGTCGAGTTTCCCCCGCAGGGCCTTGCCGTCAAACTGGCGAATCAAACAAACAACATCGTCGAGGATAATTTCGCCGGCATCCGATACGACTATGAGGCGACAGTTATTGAAAGTGTCAGCCGCGAGCCAGTTGGCTACAGCCGCTATCCTTGCGCCTTTCCAAGCTGGGACAACACGCCAAGGCAGCCCCTGCGTGGCGATAGTTTTGTGGGCGCCACCCCGGAAGCATTTCAAGTCTATGTGGAGGAGAAACTCACCGAGGCGGCCCAGCAGTTCGTCGGTGACGAGCGTCTGCTGTTTATCAATGCCTGGAATGAATGGGCCGAAGGGACGCACCTTGAACCCGACCGGAGGTTTGGGCACCGATGGTTAGAGGCAGTCCGTAATGCGCTAATGAACAAGTCCTTGGGATGATTTTTACCCCGAAGGCTTGGCATTCATGACGCCTGTTTCCACCAAGGCTGCGTCCCCCGTCACCCTTATTGGCCATCCATTCTCGACGGTCGGCATGGGTGAGCAGATGCGGTCGCATATTGCTGCCTGCCAAGCGGTCCACTTGCCCCACAGCGTGATGGACATCTATCGATACGCTAGCCGAAGCGATCCGGATCACTGCAAGCTCGTTGAAAATGTCGAAGGCGAAGTGCCGGGTGGCAACATTCGAATATATCATATCAACGGTGATGAAGTCGAACCTGTGATACAAGCGTTGGAAGCCAGGGGCGGGAGGTTCGCCGAGGGCTACAACATTATCGTGCCGACTTGGGAACTGCCCGAGTATCCACTGGTGTGGGCGCAGCAGCTACGCAAGTTCAACGAGATCTGGGCACTCTCTCGGTTTATCCAAGACAGTCTGGCGGCGGTTGGCATTTACAGCATCCATATCGGTCAGGCGGTCGAGGTCCCGTTGGGTCACTTTCTGCCGCGGAGGTATTTTGGCATAAGGGAATCCGCCTTCACCATCCTGAACTTTTTTGACCTCTCGTCGGTACGCACCGCGAAAGAATCCGAGCGCGGTGCTTGATATGTTTGGTGCGATTAAAGCGAGGCGGCAACTTCAGGACATTCAACTCGTCCTGAAGGTCAAGAAGGGCGACGAAGACGGCGAGGAGTGGATACGGCCCATTCGCGACCGCGTGCCGGAGGCATGCTTCCTGTCCAAGCCCATGACTGCGCTTGAGACCAGAAGCTTGATCAATTGCTGCCACTGTTTCGTGTCCTTGCATCGTTCTGAAGGATTTGGGCGCGGCACCGGAGAGGCGATGTTCTTGGGGCGACTGGCGATGGCGACGGCATGGTCCGGGAACCTGGACTACATGACCAACGAGAATTCCCTGCTGGTAGACTACGACCTGATTCCGGTGGGCGTCGGCGACTACCCCTTTGGCGAAGGACAGCATTGGGCCAACGCCAAAGTCGAGCACGCCGTAGAACTGCTAGACAAGGCAATCGGCGACCCGGATCGCGCTCGACTCACGGCAGCGGTCGGACGGCGAACCGTCCGGATGGACCATGGATACCGCGCCGTGGGCCTGCGTATCATGGATCGTGTGGCCGCGATCGAAGATCTTATCTCTCATATCGGATATCTGGTTGAGGTGACCTCGGGCGCGGATGGCGTGCCGCCCGACTTGGGTGGTGCGGTGGCGGCAAATGATGCTGCGCCGTCGATAAGTGACCCGGGCGAAGTGAAGCCTGCGGTGCCATACGTACTGCAGGAAGCGACGGCTTCATTGGATCGGCGCACGTCTGATCCCACGGCTCCGCCGGAGATGACTACGGGACCCACGGTGACCCGCAGGAAGTCCGGCCGCAGAACAAAGAAACGACTAAAGCGGCTCGACGCGGCTGACGGATCAGAGGATATCGCCGAACACGTGAAGGATTGGTCTGATGTCCTGGGGTAGTGCAATGGTATCCGGTGAGGACACATCAACCTCCAAGCCTCTGCTTTTTCTTCACATTCCGAAAACGGCGGGGACGTCCTTCCTGCTGATGCTACAGAATACCTTTGGTGATGGCCGGGTGCGGCGCATACACACCGTGGATGAGCATATCAAAGACACGATCACCAAAATTGTCAGTCATGAGCTAGGCGAACTCTCGTGTCTCACCGGACACTTGCCGTTCCATTTGTTCGGAGACTTCCGCGATATATTCACGCCGTTCACGATGCTCCGAGAGCCGGTTTCTCGCGTATTGTCGCTCTATCGCTTCCTCAAGGCAGGCGAGCCGGCCAATTGGGCTCGATTGAACTTGCCGGAGGATTTCACGCTCGACGATTTTCTCGAATTGGTTCATCCGGAACTTTATGGCCAGGTCAACAATGGCATGATTCGCCTGCTGTGCGGCGACGCTCGGTGGGCAAACCCTGATCGTGCCAGGTTCTGGGACAAAAGCGGATGGGCCGACGCCCTGCATGGGGCAATCACAACCCTGACACACATCGATTTCGGCTTGGCCGAAGAGATGGAACCTACACTCGATATGGCCCGGGTGCACTGGTCAGTTCCCTATAAACTACAGCAATATCAGGAGAACAGGACCAAGCGAGAGACCAGTGCGGAGGACGTCGATGATATCCACCGCATCATCTCCATGAATACACTCGATCTCGCGCTTTACCATTGGGCGGCGGATGAATTCCACAAGCGGATTCGGGCCCTGCCCCCGCCATCGGTGGATCAGGTGTGGAACTCGCGATCGGTGTTCGTGCCATACACGGACAGATCAATCTCCGTTGCGGACATCCCCGGCCGGCGCGGCTTTCATGAGTTCGAAGGTATCGGGGTCGCATGGCTACAGGCCGATCAGGTCGCTGACGTTCATTTCGCTGCAGTGTCTGGCGTTGCCAAGCTGCGCCTGCATTTGTTCTGCATAGTGAAGGACTATCCAACCTCCCATATTATGGTCAGCATCAACGGCCGTCAGGTGGAAGCAGAATATTCGATGGTCGGGGACAAATGGGGTTGGCTCGAGACAGAACATTTTGAGACACGCCAGGGGCTTAACCGCTTGACACTTCAGGCGCCGATGTTCTTGCCGGCCTCAGCTTTGGATCCGATGTCCGGCGACGAGAGACGACTCGGGGTGGCTTTGGCTGACCTGATTTTAACGAAGTAGTTGAGAGATCCATGGGAATAGATGTCCACGTCTTGAATTTTCTTGCCGCGACTCATAATGTCCACAGACGAGCCTTTGGACGAACCTTGACGCTCGGTCGGCAAGGGTTCCATGTGGGCACGCGGCAGGCCCGTGATTTGGCTGGTTCGATTTTGCGTAAGTACGACGCAGAAGCCTCGTTAGACGAAATCCAGCGGGATGGAGATTCCTGGGCCGAGGGTCTCTTTAGATATCTTGGCAGTAGTAGGCTCAGTGCCATGGACGCCTCACCCTTCGAAGGCGCTGACATTGTCCATGATCTCAATCTTCCGGTCCCCACTTCGTGCCACGATTCGTTCGACACGATCTTTGACGGGGGCACAATCGAGCACATCTTCAACATTCCCGCGGTGATGCAAAACGTCAGTTCAATGCTGACCGTGGGGGGTCTGTTTATTTCCGTTAACGCTGCGAACAATCACTTAGGACATGGATTTTACCAATTCAGCCCTGAGTTGATGTGGACTATCCTCGGGCCGGCGTATGGATTTTCAATGGAAGCAATGTACCTCGCGCCTTTGGGGGCGATCCCCGAACTTATCGAAGCCCCGGATCCACGCGTCGTCGGTAGGCGCACAGAAATAGGTATGACGTCCGAGCGGACGTATCTTTGTCTTGTTGCCCGTAAAATTGAAACGAATACATCTGGCTTCGCCGGTCAACAGAGCGACTATTCAAGGCTGTGGAGTAAATTCTCGTCGCGACAGGCGGCGCCCGATGCCAGCCGCGCACCCCTGGCCAGTTCGGAAGACCCGCCGACGCAAACACCCGGGCACACGAATTGCATCAGCATGCTGCAGACCGCGGATGGAGCAGTTTACAAGGAAATTTTGGATCTCACGTCGCGCGTAAACCTGGAATTCTGTCGCCGGATGGGCATTGCCTACGAAAGCTATGTTGGTATCAAGTGCGGGGCCGCACCGTGGATGGCTACGTACAATCGGATCTTCATGCTCAACGAAATGCTCGCGCGTGGCGTCGGCGGTTGGGTGATCTTCGCTGATGCTGATGCTTTCGTGGCGGATCTGACCTACGATATATCGGCCTACCTGGCGGAAAACAGCCAGTATTGCCTTATTGGCAGGACGGGTGGATCAGCCTCTCCTTGGAACCTCAATGCGGGCATCCTGCTAATCAACCTTGACGATCCGCTCGGATCTACGTTCGTACGGGACTGGCTTGCTCATTTCAATGATCTCGTTCCTGTCAACTATCTACTGAACGCGGATTCGAAGTGGGACGAATATCCCAATGACCAGGATCTCATGTACGAGTGCATCAAGGCAAACCCCGACCTGATGCGAAAAACGAAGCGCGAAGAAGGAAAGGTCTTCAATTATCGGGATGGCGAATTCATGAAGCAGGCTATACGTGCCGCCTTCCCGGACCTGCAAAGTCGCACCATCTACATTCGCAAGGAAACCGACAAAATACTGGGTGCGTCTCTCCCTCAGGCTACCTACGTAGACTTGACTGATCTTGCCAATCATTTTGGCTCAGACAAAGGCGACACCGTTGGGAATAAGCATTACTACAGTCGGTTCTATGAGTTCCTCTTTGAAGAAGCTCGTTTCGAGAAATTCAACTTCCTGGAGATTGGATTGTTGCGTGGTGGACCAGAGGTTGATGCGCCTGCCAGCCGGCATGGTCATGACGTCCCTTCGGTACGTATGTGGCTGGACTATTTCCCGGCCGCTTATTGCCACGGGGTCGATATCTCGGACTTCAGCGCGATCGAGCTGGACCGCTTCCGGTTTCACCAAGGTGATCTCGGCTTGGCCGAGGATCGCGCGCGTCTGCAGGCCGAACTGCCACAGCTGCGCTTCGTCGTTGATGATGCCAGCCATGCGTCCTACCATCAACAAGCAGCCTTCGCCGCGTTTTGGCCTTTGGTAAGCCCAGGTGGCTACTATGTGATTGAAGACCTGGACTGGCAACCAACTACTTATGAGGCGACTCTGCCTCGATGCAAACTAACGCGTGATGTCTTTCTATCATTTACAAGGTCACGTCAGCTGGATATTGACTTTGTCTCGGAAGTGACGCGGACGGAGTGGGCAAGCCAGATCAGCCACGTCCTGTTTCACCGAGCACGCGGAAGCGGGGTGATCAAACTTGTCGCCATCCAGAAGCGCGCTTGCTAAGGGCGGCTGACATGTGTCCCTGCGCGGACGGCATGTGTGCCGGCCCAGACGTGAAAGCACGGCAGTCGCTGGGGCACACCGAAGGCGTACTCCGGGCGGCCATGGACGCATGCTAGGGAGCGCAAGCGATGTTCTGAAACCCGCTGGTCATTCTGCCTTCAGTTGGGCAGAGTTCGATGCCGGCTGGTATCTCGGCCGATACCCGGAGGTTCGCGGATGGATCCCAGAGAATGATCCGGCGTCTGTACTGGGTTACTATCTTGAAACCGGGCAGCGTCTCGGCCACTCACCTAACATTTACATCGATGAAACTTGGTATCGCCAGCACAATCCGACGGTAGTTGAGGAAATAGCAGAAGGAAAGTACGCCTCCGGCTTCGATGAATACTGCCAAGCTGGCTATGGAGGCCGCTCGCCGCACTGGCTCTATAACGACTATGTCTACCGGATGGCGGGAGAAGAACTCCGCCACGACGTCCTCCGGGCCGAAGGGTTCGCTAATCGCTACGACCACTATCTGCGCCGGGGTAGCCGTCAGGGACGTGTTGCCCACCTGCTGTTCGACCCAACCTATTACCGCGCCCAACTGGACGCGGCCGAGGCGGCGCGGGTCGACCAACTCGGTGCATTCCAACACTTCCTGCTGCACCTCACTGCGGCAACTTCCATGGCGCGCACGTCGATCTACTTCAATGCGGCGTGGTATACTCGCGCCTACCCCGAAGCCGCCCGGGAAATCGGCACGAAGTGGCGGTGTGCCTTGCACCACTACCTGACCAACACTACCCCAACTCAATTTGATCCATTAGCGGAATTCAGCGAAGTCTCTTATCTAGATCGCTACACCGACATTGGCGCCAGTTTGGAGGCCGGGGACGTTCGCAACGGATACCAGCATTTCCTCACCAACGGTGTCTTTGAGCTACGGTCGCCGAACGACGTCATCGACTTGCGATATTACGTCTCCGCCCATGATTCAGTCACCGCGGATCTTGAAGCGGGCCGGGCGCGCGATGCGTTCGCGCACTTGCTGACATTTGGTCAACAGCATGGCCTTCAACACGCCCCAATCCTGGAGGAAAGTGAGGAGGAGCGGACAAGCAAGGCACTGTTTCGCCTGAAGGCCGAGAACCTGCTGCCGTTATTCGCTCGCCACCGGCTCGACTTCGGCTTTACAGGCGCCCCGGATACCTCCGTGATTATCGTGCTGCGCGACAATTTCGCCATGTCGATGCAAGCGCTCAGCTCCTTGCGCCGAAGCTTTCCCGGATCCATCGAGGCTATCCTGGTCGATTCGGGATCGACTGATGAAACGCGGTTCATCGAGCGATACGTACGCGGTGCAAAAGTGCTGCGGTTCGAGGCCAACATCGGCTTCGTCCGCGCGGCGAATGCGGGTATCGCGGTCGCAACCGCCGACGTGGTTCTATTTCTGAACAATGATCTGGAACTCGGTCCCGATGCGGTCTTGATTGCACTGAGGCGGCTGTCATCTGATCCGTCCATCGGCGCGGTGGGCGGAAAGATCATACGGACCCACGGCCGGCTGCAAGAGGCTGGAAGTATCATTTGGCGCGATGGCGTTACCGTCGGCTACATGCGCGACGCTTCCCCGCTTCTTCCCGAGGCCAATTTCGTTCGCGATGTCGATTTCTGTTCCGGCGCCTTCCTGATGGTGCGGGCAGACTTGCTCAAGACGCTGGATGGTTTTCGCGATGAGTATGCCCCCGCCTACTATGAGGATGCTGATCTCTGCGTCCGAATTGCCGAGGCAGGTTTCCGCGTTGTCTACGATCCCTCGGTGGTGATCTGCCATCATGAGTATGGCAGTGCCGCCGCCGTTCGGGCCGTGCAGGTGCAGTCGGCTCAATCCAGGCGCGTGTTTGTTCAAGAAAATAGAAGTTTTCTACGCTCTCGGTACATTGCGGATCAGCGAACAACAGTCTTCGCTCGATCAGCGTCCGTGGAACATCGCATCCTGTTCATTGAAGACCAGGTGCCGCTGCGCGTCTTGGGCTCAGGATTTGTTCGCTCGAACGACATCCTGGTGGTAATGGCCTCGCTCGGTTTTCGAGTAACTGTTTTTCCGATTTTTGGTTGCCGTCTGGACGTGGCTGCTATCTATGCGGACACACCCGAATCGGTCGAGGTTATGTACAATAAATCGCTGAAGGATCTGTCGGCGTTTTTGAATAGCCGTGACGGATACTATGAGACGATTTGGGTGGCGAGAACCCATAATCTGGAGCGGATTCAGCCAATTCTGGAGCGCTATCTCGTCGGCAAGGGACGACCACCGCGCATTGTCCTGGACACGGAAGCCGTCGCTTCACTGCGGAATGCACTACGTGCTGAGTTGCGCGGAGATGCATTCGACCTTCAGACCGCGGCCGCCGCTGAGTTCCAATGCGCCTCGCTCTGCCAGGAGATCATCGTGGTAACCGAACAGGAAGCCCGGTTTTTGCGGTCGCTTGGCTTCGGCGACGTGTCTCTGATGGGGCACTTCCGGGAATTGGCACTCACGCCACTGGGTTTCACGCAGCGGAAGGGGCTGTTGTTTGTCGGTGCGATCCACGCAAGCGACGACCCAAATTACGATAGTCTTTGCTGGTTCGTTGAGGAGGTGTTGCCTCTGGTCGAACAAGAATTGGGTAATGAAACCCTGCTTACGATCGCAGGCCATACTGCTGAAGATGTTTCCATGGAACGGTTCGAGAACCAACCGCGCATCACGCTCCGGGGCGAGGTAGTCGATATCGAACCTCTGTATAACGCACATCGCGTGTTCGTCGCTCCGACACGGTTTGCCGCGGGAGCACCCTATAAAGTATACGAGGCTGCCTCGTTCGGTCTTCCTATCGTCGCCACCAATTTACTATGTCGGCAGCTAGGATGGGAGAGCGGGGTTGAGATACTAGGTGCTGACGTGTCGGACCCAAGCCGGTATGCGAGACACATCATCGAACTCTATCGTGATGCTCAGTTGTGGCAGCGTCTTCGCGCAAATGCAGCCGATCGGCTGCGAGCCGAGAATACTCGCGAGCAATACGTCCGAGCACTTCGAGCAATTTGCACTGCCGCGTAACCTTGTGGGGCTAGCCTTCGGCAGTCGCGGCGGCATGCGGAACGAGTTTCTGATTACTCAAGGCGTTCCAGCAGTTTTTCGGCACGAACGCGTTTCTCCGCGCTGTGGTCTCGTTGGATAATGCGCAAAATAGCGTCCCTTGCTTTCGGGTCACCCCGCTCCGCCATCTCAAACGCCAGCGCGTCCCGTCGTTCGTAGTGGCTGCGATCGAACGGCACGATGTCGAGCGCCAGGTCCTTCCAGAAATATTGGCCGTCGGTCCGCTCCCATCCGGCATAGACTTCCTCCCAGGTGCCGCAGCCTGCATAGGGGACCATATTGGTGTCGGCGACCGCTTGGCTCACCGGCTGGAAGCGCGCGTCAAATGACATGCGGATTTCACAGGTCCGGTTTGGCAATGCCTTGTGCGCCGTGACGTCCTGAAAAATCAGCGCGTCGCCGGCTTTGAACGCACCGGTCACCCAGGTTCCGGGAATCGGCACCGCAATGTCCATGCCTCCGGCGCCGGACCCCACCTTCGTCTCAAGAATGCCTTCTGTGTGAGACCCGGCGGCGACGGCCAGTGCCCCCTTTTCGCGTGGGCAGTCACCCAGCGGCATCCAGAGCGCGTAGCTTGTCGCGCCGCCGATATGGACGCGGTCCTGGTGCACGCCGGTGGTGAAGTCAAAGCCCTCGGTCTGGGGAAAAATATTGCGCTGGACAAACATCGGATGGGCCAACGCCGGTTCTCCGAAAATCCGGGTGAACAGGTCGGTGACGGCCGGATGGATGCGCAGCCGATGCAGTTCCTCATCCATCCACAGGTTACGGAAGACCCGCATGTAGCGGTCCTCGGGATCCTTGCAGGCGGCGGCGGGGTCGGCGACGCCAGCCTGCACTGGACTGCCGCGGTCAAGCCAGCCGCCCGCCGCCGCCTTCACCAGCAGACGTTCGCGGACAGCCAGAATTATCTGCGTCGGCAGAAGGTGCCGGATGAACAGGTAGCCATCCCGATCCAGCCGCGCACGCAGCGCATGGCCATCGCCCAGAAGGCCGGTGGAATCGAGAAAGTCGGGATAGGGCTGCATCGCCTCTGCCTTCGCCATTCATGGATAGGCTCAAACTATGCGGCTCCTCTGCCTGCCACGCAATCGACAAGGGCGAGCACCTGGAGGATAACCTGCAAAAAGATGAACCCGCTGGGCAAGCGGACGGCTTTGCCAGTGGCAAGCACTTGGGAGGATCCATTATGAAGCAACAAAACCGGATCAAGGATGCCATGCGCGCCGGCCGCAAAGCGTTCGGTTACAACCTTTCTTTCCCTTCCCCGTGGGTGATCGATATTCTTGGGAAGATCGACTTCGACTACGTCTTTATTGATGGCGAGCACGGGCCATTTGGCCTGGACCAGCTTGAAGATCTATGCAGAACCGCCGAGCGCCATAGTTTGACAACTATCGCTCGGGTGCCGGACATAGGCTCGTCCACGATCCTGCGGTATCTTGACCGCGGAATCATGGGCATCCTGGGCCCGCACATCGCCACGGAGGCCGACGCGCGCCAATTGGTGCGGGCGTGCCACTTCGGCCCGCTTGGGGAGCGTTCATTCGGGGCCAATCGAGGCACCGACTACAATGCCGGCATCGCGGACAAGGCGGCTTACTACCGCGAGGCAAACGAACAGATGTTGGTGTGTGCCCTGCTGGAAGATGTCGCCGTGCTCGACAACCTCGATGCCATTCTCTCAGTGCCGGGCATTGACCTCTACAGCATTGGTCCCAATGACTTCGCACAGAGCCTCGGCTATCCCGGTCGGCCTGACCACCCCGAGGTCGTCCAGGCGATGCAGGAAATCACCCGTCGCATCCGGCAGTCCGGCCGCACGATGCAGCAGGACGCGATGGAAGGAGCATGGATCAGCGATATGTTGCTTGCCGCCGGCCGCGATATATTGTCGCGGTAGCCCAGGTCAGCGCAAGTATCGGCCAGTTTAAGTCTTGTTGTCGGTTATCGCGAGCAAGGCCAGAACGCGCGCCATGTTCCGGCCAACCCGGGACAAAGCATCGTTCCACTCGAACACACCGAAGCGGTCGAATTCGGGCAGCAGTACGTTTCCGACTTTGAACTGGCTCGTGCACCGGAGCGTCGCCGGGTCGGGCATATCGCTAAGGCGCCACTTGAACAGCATCAAATCCTTCCCCTGCAGGTAGCGGTGTGTGCCGAGCGGAAGCAGGGCGGCAGGGGTAGTCTCCAGGCCGGTTTCCTCGCGTAATTCACGTACTGCCGCTGACGCGGGCTCCTCGCCGGCTTCCATCAAGCCCTTGGGAATGCCCCAGCGAGGCGACCGCGTAGCGTGGCCGAGCAACAGCCGCGTCCCGTCGGTCACCAGAACACCGCAACTTACTGTCTTCGCCATAGCGGATTGCCTATCACCTTCGGGCGACAAACGTGAAATCGGTAAAGGCCGATCCAGTGGCGACCACCTTGGCCCCGCTCACCCGGATGCCTGCATCGGTCTTCTTGATAACGTGGACACAGACACAGGTCGCGCCGCCGGGTGCTCCGGCGCGACATTGCGATCCACGGGCGGATGGATGATAGCGGTTTCCCAGTGCCGCCCAATCGTCACACAGCCGTTCGCCCGCCATCAACGAACAAATTGACCCCGTTGATGTATTGGCCCGCATCCGAGCACAGCAGCATCGCCGCACCCATCAAATCGTCCGGCCTGCCAAGCCGTCCGGCCGGGATACGCTGCGCCAGGGCCTCGCCCTCAACAGCCATCTGATCGCGATTGCGCGCGGTCAGGATTGCTCCCGGCGCGAGGTTATTCACGGTTACCCCCTGGCTGCCGAACTGGCGAGCCAGGCTCAGGGTCCAGTTGAGTTGCGCGGACTTGGTCCCGGCATAGACAAACATCGCAGGGTGCGGCCGCTCTTGCTGCACGCTGCCAATGGTTACCACCCGGCCCCACCCGCGTGCGGCCATCTGGGGCACCAGCGTTTGCAGCAATTCCATCGTGGTGCGCAGGTTGACGGCGATCTGGCGGTCAAAGCGTTCGCGGGTGATCGCGCGAAAGTCCTCCGGCAATTCGATCGAGGCGTTCAGCACCAGGATGTCAACTGGCGCCCATGCGGTGACGGCGGCGGCCAGATGCCGTCCGGCGTCGTCCTTGGTGAAATCCTGGCCGAATGCGGCTGCCTCCCCGCCCATCTCATGGATCTCCCGGACGACAGCGGCGGCGTCACCGGCCTCCTCGCCCGTGCCGGCGTGATGAACAGCCAGGCGCGCGCCCGCGCCCGCAAGACCCAGGGCGATGGCACGGCCGATTTCGCGGCGAGCCCCGGTCACCAGGGCGGTGCGGCCGGTCAGGCGGAATGGGGCGAAGGGATCGAACATATGGAACTCCGGGAAAGCAGCCGGGAACTAAATCGCTCCGCCTTCGGCGTTGGCAAGCGCCGATTCCCGCTCCTGTTCCTCGTTCGCCCACGTCACAGCCAGCAGGCCTCACCAGGCTGAACGCGGCGGAGGTTCAGGGACGCGGCGAACCGATGTTGCCCACCATGCGAACGCGGACCCGACGGGCATCACCGGGCAGATACGACAGCGGAATATCCTCCAGTTCAACGAGCTTGAGCGTGCCCCGGTCCCCGCCGGCTGCCTCCGCCCGGCTCTCAGCTTCAGCCTGGGCCGACCGCAACGCCTGGTCGCGGGTCATGTTGGAGTAGATCTGATCGACCTCGCCGCTGACCTGGGCGATCGCGGCCCCGACCGCGTTGGCGACCGCGTGGTGCTCCACCCGGATCACCGCGCTGCAGCCCTCAACCTGATCGGGGATCAGAAAGCTGCCGCCGCCGACGGCGAGCAGCGGCACGTCACCGGCCTCGGTCTTCATACGGTCAACACCGTCTTCGATCATATGTCCCATGCGGGCCAGCACGCGCGTCACCATCGACCGCGGCAGATGCGCCACCAGCGAACCGTCACCAAGGTCAACCCGGCCGGCGGCTACGGCAATATCGGTGGCAGTCAGCGTGCCGCCGCCGAAGGCGAGGCCCTCCCGCAGCAGGCGGAAGCCGACGCTGCGGGGCCCAATCCGCTCGCCCTCGGCGCTGATCTCGGTGCCGCCGCCCAGTCCGATCGACAGCAGATCCGGCATGCGGAACAGCGTGCGCACGCCGCCGATCTCCACCGCGGCATTGGCCTCACGCGGGAAACCGCCCCGCAGATAGCCGATGTCGCTGGTGGTGCCCCCGACATCGACCACAACTCCATTGTCCAGGCCAGACAGGAACGCCGCCCCGCGCATGCTGTTGGTTGGGCCGGAAGCGAAGCACCAGACCGGAAAGCGACGGGCGGTATCGGCACTCATGATCGTGCCGTCGTTCTGGGTCAGATACAGCGGGGCAGCCAGTCCGCTGCTGCGCAAAGCCTCGACAAAGGCCGCGACCGTCGTTGCCGCCAGGTGCTGCAGGCAGGCGTTGAGCAAGGTGACGTTCTCGCGTTCAAGCAACCCGATGCGGCCGAGTTCATGCGACTGCGTGATGGAAGCGGACGGCATTTCCTCGCCCAGGATGCGAGCGGCCTCCTGTTCGCATTCCGCGGTCAAAGGCGAAAATACGCTGGTGACGGCGACAGCGGTCAGCCCGGCGTCGGCCATGCGGCGGCCAGCATCGCGAATCGCGCCGAGATCGAGCGGGACGATAGGACGGCCATCATACTCGTGTCCGCCGGCCACCATGTGCACTTCACTGCGCACCAGCGCGGCAAGGTCCTCCGGCCAGTCGATGAACGGCGGCAGGCTGGCACTGGCGGGCAGGCCGATGCGCAACGCGCCCACGCGCCGCAGACCGCGCCGCTCGATCACCGCGTTGGTGAAGTGCGTCGTGCCGATCACCACCGCCTCGATGGCGCCGGGATCCTCCACGGTTCGTGCCAGTAACTGATCGAGCGCGATGCGGACTCCGCCGAGCACATCGGCGGTAGTGGCGGTCTTGACCGCGCCCAGCACGCGATCGTCGTCGATCAGCACGGCATCCGTGTTGGTGCCGCCGACGTCGATGCCGATCCGCCTCATGCGCGTTGCTCCATCGCGGCGGTATCCTCGAAGACGGTGACATAGTCGGTATCGTGGCCGAAGGCGCGCGGCCCGACATGCTCGATGCCCTTTGGTGTGCGCAGGATCGGCGGGGCCGGCAACGCGATCACGCTGACCCGCTGGCCATAGCGCAGGCTCTCGGTGCCGATCGCCTCGCCGGAGACACTATCGAGCACGCAGATCAGATCAGGCGTCGTCACCACCACCCCTCCGTCGCGCCAGCCGACGGCGTATTCATTCTGGAACGCGACCTCGAAGCGGCCGCCGCGATCGTTGTCGATGCCGTCGATGCAAGCGGTGCCGCGCAAAAACCCCTCGGTGGCGCGGCGCTGCACATCGGCGACCTTGCCGCGGAACAACATCTTGCCGTGGCCGGCTTGAAGAGTGGCCGCCACCGGGTCCTCATGCGCCTGGCGGGCGCGGCGCACTTCCCGTCCCAAAGCGATGGCCTGGGTGGTGGTATAGAGGATGCCATGCGCCTTCACCTCGGCGCCGCTTCGAGGCGCCTTGCAGGTGGCGGCGATGGAGCCGACCTCGGTACAGACCTTGCGGCTGATCCGCTCCATCCATTTCCAACTGGCGGCGCGGGCGACCACCACCTCGTTGTCGCGGATATCGGCGAGCGTGAGGGGAAACATCGGCAGGTCGGCGATCGCGAAACTGGTCATCTGCGCCTCGGGGTAGGCGCGGCCCATGGCGTCGGCATCAACCACCGGCAGGCCAGTCATGGCCGCGACCAGCAAGGGCTGAAAGGCGTTGCCGCCGCCAATCTCGACCGACATCACCGCGGTGAAACGGCGGCCAAGATAGTCTTCCATCATGCGCACCGGCTTGGCGGCGAATTCAGGGTCGGAGAGCCGTTCCTGGCCGACCAGCGGGGCACCCATGTTGGAGACCACCGCCACCAGGGCATCGTCGGCGAGGTCCGCCGGGTCCATCAGCCTGACGCGGGTGCCGTCGGCGTAAAGTTTGCGCATGTTCAAATAGGCGAGGTAGGGAGACCCTCCGCCCCCGGTTCCCAGGATCCATGCCCCGGTCGCCAATGGCTCCAACTCATCCCGTTCGATCTGCCGCATCCGTTGGTCCCGATCCCATTGCCAAGGGTAGGTTACCGGCCACAGATACGCTCGCCTATACGGGCAAGCCCTTACAGGCATCGCATGGCGACTGACCACCGGCCGCGGCCCCGCATTGCCTTCGTCACGATCGGCCAGGCGCCGCGCCCTGACGTGGTGCCGGATCTTCTAGGGATGCTGCAGGCCAACGTCGATTACCAGGAGTTCGGCGCGCTCGACGGCCTGGAGCGGGACGAACTGGCGGCTTGGATGGCGCCGCGGGCGGCGCCGTGTCTCTATACCCGGCTGCGGGACGGCTCGCATGTGGAGGTCGCCTCCGCGCTCGTCATCGAGCGTCTCGCGGCACTGCTGCAGCGCCTGGACGGCGGCGGGTTCGACCTTATCGTCCTGATTACCACGGGCGTGTTCCAGCCGTTTCCGCTGCGCACAAAGCTGGTGCACGGCCAGCGCGCGCTGGATGCCTGGATCGCCGCCCTGGTGGTTGGGGACTGCCGGATCGGAGTGATCTATCCGCTGGCGCAGCAGGCGGCGATGCCAGGGCACGGCACGCTGATCCAGAACGCAAATGCCGTTGCGGCCATCGGCGAGGCAGTGTCGCTGGACGAGGCGGCGGAACGGCTTGGCCAGGCGGAACTCGTCCTGATGCACTCGGTTGGCTACACCGAGGAAAACGCGCGCCAGGTCGCCGCGGCGACCGGCAAGCCCGTGGTCACCGCGCGGCGGATCATCGCCGGTGCGATGCGGCTGCATCTGACGGAGCCGTTCGCTGCCGTGCCGCTTATCGTCGGTTCGCTCGGTGGCGCAGCCCTGATCGAGCGCCTGGGAACCCCGCCCGTGGCGCTGACGCCGCGCGAGCGCGAGGTGCTGTGCGGCGTGCTGGACGGTGAACCAAACAAGATGATCGGGCGGCGTTTGGGCATCAGCCATCGCACGGTGGAGATCCACCGGGCGCGGGCATTGGCCAAGCTGGAGGCGGCGTCGGCGGCTGAACTCATCCGGCGCGCGTTGATCGGACCCTCGGCGGGAGCCTGACGCATACGTGTCGGCACGTATATTGCGCGAAGGCGGATCGGAATATCGTCGCGTCGCACTTGCCGGACCGGAGCCATCCATGCCCAACCGTGTCGCTTTCGTCACCATCGGCCAATCGCCGCGCAGCGACGTGCTGCCGGATATCCTGGCGGAAACCCGGATGCCGTTCGAAGTAACCGAGCGCGGCGCGCTCGACGGGCTGGACGATGCGGCAATCGCCGATCTTGCGCCTCGGGCGGGCGAGGAACGCCTGGTTTCCCGCCTGCGGGACGGGCGGGAGGTGCTGCTGGGCAAATCCGCCATCGACCGGCGGCTGCACGAGATCCTCGCCGAACTGGACGATGCCGGCTTCGACCTGCTGGTGTTGCTGTGCACCGGTCAGTTCAGCCGGTTCCGGCTGCGCACGCCGTTCATCGAACCGCAGCACACGGTCGATCATTTCGTGCAAGGCTTGGCGTACGGCGCCGAACAGATCGGCATCCTGCTGCCGAATGCGGCGCAGATCGCGGAATTTCACGGCATCCCCGGACTGGCGACGAAGGCGGCGGGTGCGTCGCCTTATTTGGCGAATCACGAGGCGGCGTTGATCGAGGCCGCGGCATCGCTGGCCGATACGGACATGATCGTGATGCACTGCATCGGCTACACTGGCGCCATGGGCCGGATCGTGAGGCGTGCTTCCGGACGCCCGGTCCTGGTCTCGCGCCAGGTCGTGGCGCACGCGATCGATCTGATGCTGTCATGAGCCAGTACCAAGTCGCAGGACGCCCATCCGCGGTTGTTCGAGCCGGCGACGCTTATCCTGGTGGTGCTGCTCTCAGTCTTCGGGGCGATCATCGGGCTGCAGTTGCTCACCACGCTGGGCGTGACGCCGAACACGTCGATGATCGGTGCGCTGGTTGCGATCGGCTTGGCGCGGATTCCGCTGAGCCTGTTTCGTCGCTACCGCTCCATCCATGTGCAGAACCTGGCGCAGAGCGCGATCTCGGCGGCGACCTTCGGCGCGGCGAACAGCCTGCTGCTGCCAATTGGCATCCCGTTCGTGCTTGGACGCAGCGATCTGATCCTGCCGATGTTCGCCGGGGTTGCCTGCGCGATGCTGCTCGATGGGTTCCTGCTTTACAAAATGTTCGCCAGCAGCGTGTTTCCGGCCGAGGGTGCATGGCCCCCCGGCGTGGCCGCGGCGGAGGCGATCCGAGCGGGGGATGAGGGCGGCCGAAAGGCGGCAATCCTGGGTTTGGGTATCGGTGTGGGCGCGGTCGGCGCCTGGTTCGGCGTCCCGATGTCAGCGTTCGGCATCGCCTTCATCGGCAATGTCTGGGCGCTGGCGATGTTTGGCGTGGGGCTGCTTCTGCGCGGCTATTCGAAGACGTTGTTCTCCGGTCCGGCGTTTCACTCGATCTTTCCCGGCGGCGACCTGAACGCGGCCCTTGTGCCGCACGGGTTCATGATCGGCGCCGGTTTGATGGCGCTGGTGCAGGTCGGCATGGTGATCACGCGGCGCACACCCATGGGCGAGGCAAATGCGGCCCGAGGCGGCGGCGTTGGGCGCACCCTTGGCCTCGGATTTGCCGGCTACCTGTGCATCGCTATCGGGATCGCCTTCGCGGGCGGTCTCATGAGCGATCTGTCGATCGGCATGTTGGTTGCCTTTGTGATCTATGCGGCGTTCGCGGCGTTCGTACACGAATTGCTGGTTGGGCTGGCGGCGATGCACTCCGGATGGTTTCCGGCGTTCGCGATTGCCCTGATCACGCTGCTGATCGGGATACTGATCGGCTTTCCGATTCCGGCCCTGGCCCTGCTGGTTGGTTTCTCCGCCGCAACCGGACCGGCGTTCGCCGACATGGGGTACGACCTGAAGGCTGGCTTCCTGTTGCGCGCCGGCCACGGCCCCGCCTTCGAGATCGATGGCCGCCGTCAGCAGCTTTACGCCGCCATGGCCGCCTTCGTGGTTGCGATCGTTGTTGTGGGCCTCACCTGGCAAGGCTACTTCGCGCAGAACCTGATCCCCCCGGTCGACCGGGTTTATGCCACGACGATCAAGACCGGGATCACCGGTCCGGCGGCGCTGTCGATGCTGATGTGGGCGATCCCAGGGGCGGTGCTACAACTGGTGGGCGGGCAACAGCGCCAACTTGGGGTACTGTTCGCCACTGGCCTGCTGATTAACGCCCCATTGGCTGGATGGGCGGTGCTGGTGGGCATCCTTTTGCGTCAGGTGTGGCTGGCGCTGCGCGGCACGGATGGCCAGACGGTGATGGAGGTATTCGCCGGCGGCGTGATCGCCGGAGACGCCTTGTTCTCGTTCTTCAGTTCGGTCGGCACCAAGTTCGCGCGGGGCCGATGACGCGAGCGGCTGGAAAAAGCTCAAGCCGCTGCCAACGAGCCCCTCGCTGTACGCGATTGTTGAAGGTAATGACAGGAGATTTCGGAATTCTTCCGTGGCCTGTTAAGTTGGGCACCCAGACCGGCCAACAAGGCGGATGCGCATTTCGCAATGCAATGAAAGGTGGGGATATGGGCAGGCTCGACGGCAAGATTGCAGCGGTGACGGGTGGGGCATCCGGGATCGGCGAGGCTACAGTCAGGCGTTTCGTCGCCGAGGGCGCGAGCGTGGCGTTCTGCGATCGCGACGGCGAACGTGGCCAGCGCATTGCGACTGAACTCGAGGCCGCCGGCGCCAAGGTCGCCTTCACGCAGGCTGACGTTGGTACCGAGGCTGCCTGCCTAGGCTTCGTCAACGGTGCCGCACAGAGATTTGGGCGCCTCGACATCCTCATCAACAACGCCGGCATTCGCAAATACGAGAAGGTCGACGAGGCCAGCGCGGAAAGCTGGAACGAGATCCTCAACGTCAACCTCATGAGCTTCGCCTTCTGCGCCAAGGCGGCGGTTCCGCTGATGCGCCGCAACAACGGTGGCTCTATCGTAAACCTCGCCTCCGTTCGGTCCGTCGTCGCCGGCGGCGGCAACCTGCTGTACGACACCACCAAGGCCGCGATCGCGGGCTTCACGCGGGGACTCGCCGCCGACCACTCGGCGGAGGGCATTCGTGTGAACGCCGTCGGCCCCGGCCCGATCTTCACACCGTTCCATGCGCGCCGCATCGCCGCGGCCGGCGAAACCGTCGAGCAGTACAACGCCAAGGCCGCACAAGGCACCATGATGAAGCGCCCAGGCCGAGCCGAGGAAGTAGCCGCCGCGATCCTGTTCCTGGCCTCCGACGATGCCTCCTACGTCACCGGTGCGCTGCTGTTCGTGGACGGCGGTATGACCGCGATGTGAGGAATGTTGGGCCGGCACCGGCCGGCACTCCAGACTAGCTTGCCAAGGAACCTAGGCTCTACTCCGAACCGACCGGACTGAGCCGCTCTCCGTTGTGCCTTCTGAGTGATTTGCGGTTCTACCGGGCACCTGCGTCAACCAGCCCCACCCCAAAGCCTCGGATCGGCCGGATGGATCGTGCCACCCTCGTAGCGCAGCCCCGCACCGCGATCGAGCGCCAGGCGCAATGGTCCGTCCAGATCGACGATGTCACCCTGCTGCGCGACCAACAGCGCCGGCGCGACCCCAAGCGACGTGCCGAGCCCGCCGCCGACCATAATCCGCAAGCCACGTCGCTTGGCTTCCTCAGCCAGCGCCAGCGCCTCGGTCAGCCCGCCCACCTTGTCCAACTTGATAGTGATACCCTGCGTATTTCCCGATCAGCCCGTCGAGATCGGCGACCGCCCGGCAGGATTCATCGGCGCAGATCGGGATCGGGCTGTCAAACCTCGCCAGCGCGTCATCAGCGTCTGGCCGGCAGTGGCTGCTCTACCAGTTCGACCCTAAAATCAAACAGGGCGGGCATGAATGCGCGAAGCTGGCGCTCATTCCATCGCTTCATTGGCATCGACGATAATGCGCGCGGCCGGCGCCGCCTCCCGCACCGCCCGCACCCGTTCGACATCGCCGTCGCCCCCCAGCTCCAATCTCAGCAACGGCCGGAGGCGATTGGCGGCGCCTGCTCAGCCATGTTTTCCGGCGTGTCAAAGTCCAGCGTGAAGGCCGTCATAACCGGCGTCATCGCGCCGATCCCAGCCAAGTCCGCGACACTTTGGAAAGCCCGCTTCGCATCCATGTCCGAGAAGGCGCAGTCGAGCGCATTGCGCGCCGCTCCCGGCGGCATGCGCCCTGCAGCGTCTCGCGGTGCAGCCCTGAGGCGATCGCGCCTTTCATCGCTTCAAGCGTAGCGATGACGCTGTCGATGCTCTCGCCGTAACCGCTGAAGCGGCACGGCTTCGCCGCGCCCGCGCGAGTCGTTGTCGGAGATTTCGGCGACAACGACGTCAACCGCGGTCTTGACCCCGTGCGCCGTCTTGAACGGTCGGGTCAGCGGCCACGCGCGGTGGGTCACTGTCAGTCGTTGAGGATGCGGCGCCATCTTTGTCCCGATCCCTCCCAGCTTCTTCCGGCTCTACCACGAGCCGGTATTTGGCATGCTGGTCCAAGGTTCGGCGGGCGGCAGCGCGCCCCGCCTGCAGCAACTCGATGGAGATGCCGTCCGGCGTGCGGACGAAGGCCATCCGGCCGTCGCGCGGCGGGCGGTTGATCGTCACGCCGTGGGCGATGAAGGCGTTGCAGGTGTCGTAGATATTGTCCACCGCATAGGCGAGATGGCCGAAATTGCGGCCGCCGGCATAAGGTTCGGCGTCCCAGTTGTAGGTGAGTTCCACGGCAGCCTCCTCATCACCCGGGGCGGCGAGAAACACATTGGTGTAGCGGCCCTTCTCGTCCGGACGGCGGCGAATCTCCCGCAGGCCGAGCACCTCGAAGAAGGCGATGCTGTCCTCCAGCGAACTGACGCGAATCATCGTGTGCAGATATTTGGTCATGGCGTGTCCTCAAATCGTCTCCGGCCACACCATACCGCGAAATGTCTCCTGCGAAAGATCAACAAGACTCCGCTTTGCAGGCGCACGTATTGCCCTGTTCGCAACTGCAGCGATCGTGTTCCAGATCGGCGAGCACCAATCGGGCCTGCCGCCGGACCAACTCTTTCGACGGCGTCGATGCTCCTTTGAGCGCACGCACTTGGTTTACGTCCGGATCAAGAACCCCGACGAGATCGATACCAAACGATGTTGATAAGTTTCCACCGTACAGATCCATCCGTGAGGCGGAACAATCGCGCGTCCGCTGAAACCAGACGCCAGAATAGTTCTGTCTGCTGCTTCAAGGTTTGTTGTATCGCAATTCGGCGAAAATCGATTGACTGGGCATTGCAGCCAGATAGGTTCACTAGCAGATATGAACGATCATTAATGATCGGCATTGGGCAGGCCATAAATCAGGGGCCATCGATCTCCGACAGGCTCCGCTAAAAACAGCCGGCGACGGTCGCGACGATCGCGGCCCTCGAATTGGTAGCGAGGAAACGGATGGAACGCAAAGAGGCGGCTTCCTCTCCCGGGTGGCGCTCGGCCCGCGACTACATCAAGGACGACGACATCAAGGGCAACTCGTCATTTCACCCTCAAAGGCACGCGGCACCGTGGCAAGCGTCACCATGGTGGGCATTCAGGGGCAGGATTGGCGTCGCTGCAATGGGGGTCGTCGCGTTGGTGTCGATTCTCACTCTTGGCTTAACCCGTCAGGCGCCAACCAATGCCGGCGCGGTTACACACTCCCCGGTCAACCCAACAAAACCAGCCTATACGCGCGCTGAGGAGGCATACATTCAAGCGCTGTGGCCAATCCACGGCGACGTCGAGAGAAGCACCCTTCGTGTCAGCCTGGGCAAGATATTCTACACGACAAACGACCTCTCGAGGGCAGAACTGAAGACGCGGATCGATGCCGCGATGGCGACATATCAAAACGCCGAAGAGAGGATCAGCGCGCTGCAGACGCCGCCGTCGCTGACGCGCGCGCGGGACGACTATCTCGCCGCCGTGGGGCTGTTCAAACAATCGGCCACCGAATCATTGAGAACGTTTTACGACGGTAACGACAATCATCTTTTGGCCGCCTACCCGCTCAGTCAGGAAGGCAGCACGATGATCAGAGCGGTTGGTGCCAGGTTCTGGCAGGATGAGTTTCCACCGAACTAGTTTCCGCGGATTGCCATCGGCGCCGTCTCGCACCGTCGACGACAATAAGTGCCTAAATAACCAAAAAAATCTTCAAGGGAGAGTAGACCAATGATCCCAATAGTGTCGCGCCTCTCAGGTACTCTGGGAGCTATCGTGATGGCAGGGGGGTTGCTGATCGGAGGCACCTCGTTCGCCGCCGGTCCGCCGAACCGGGAGGACTCGAGACCGCCGCAAACACTGCCAAAGGGCTTCGAAAGCACCGATCAGCTTCAGCAAGATGTAGAAAGGAGCGGGCACGCGCCGCTGTACTCTGCATGGCTTATTGAAAGCAGCCGGTTCGTGAATGTCCCCTTCGGTTCATTCATGCCGGACAGGGATTTCATCAATTCCACGACTCCAAACCACGATATCCAGTTCATCGACTTTCCGGTCAACCTTGGCGTCATCAAAGGCCCGGATGGTAAGATCACCTTATACGACAGCGGCTGGGGCCAACTGGACTACATCTTTGACTGGAATACTTCGTGCTGCTGGTGGGACCTGCCGGACCAGATCAGAAACATCGGGTTGGATCCTAACGATGTCACAAAGATTGTCGTCGGACATGGTCACTGGGACCATTCAGGGCAACTGGACAAGTTCCCGAACGCTGTCCTCTACATTCAAAAAGAGGAGTTGAAGGCGATCGACTTCTTCACGTCCTATCCGACCGAGTTCAACGGCGGGCACATCCGCGCGGTGAATACTGTCGATCCGATCAGCGGGGCACAGGTGGGACCGCCGGCGCAGGCCTGCGCACGCAGTCCGGTCTGTGGCTATCCGCCAAAGACACTCGCCGAAATCGAGGGCAAGATCCTTGCTGGAAAAGCCAAGATCATCGATGGGCGGTTTGAGGTCGCACCGGGACTTATCATTCATCCCGCTTTCCGCGGCCATACCTACGGGTCGCAACTGCTGCAGGTTCATACGCCGCGCGGTGAACTTGTCTTCGGCAGCGACGCCTATTCCTCCTGGGAGGGGATCCGGGACTGGAACGTCGCGAACATTCAGCAGACTGATACCGTCCAGCAGATGCTGGCCTACGAAAAATGCTATGTCCTGACCGCGAATTCCGGCAGCTACAATAATTGCCTCGGAGCCCATGAGCGTCTTTCCTATTCGGCTGCCTACCCCATCACGTCCAACTGGTGGACCATCACCGATGGGAACTGCTCGCGTGCCGCTGAACTGATCCTGGCCAATAACGAACCAACGCACGTCCCACCCGACGTCAACACCGGCACCACCCGTATCACGTCCCCCGCACTGGGTGGCAAGGTCGGACCGCTGCGGATTGACCCGGTCGTGTGCAAGAATACCATCGCCGCGGTGCCGCCCCACACCATCAGCCCATAGGGACGGTAGCCAAAGAAGCCCGCCCGCTGGATCGCTCTCACCTGAGTGGCCGGCGGGCGCCTTGGTCTTGAACACCCGGCGATACAAGGACTGACACATGATCACCGTTCTCTCGCTCACGCTGTTGGGCTTTTTTCTCGGCATGCGCCATGCCACGGACCCCGATCATGTGATCGCCGTTAGCACGATCGTCACCCGCCAGCCCACAATTCGGGCAGCCCTCGTGATCGGAAGCCTGTGGGGAGTCGGGCACACCCTGACGATCGTGGCGGTCGGCGGCGCGCTGGTGCTCTTTTCCATCGAGATCCCGCCCCGGCTCGGCCTCTCGATGGAAATGGGCGTCGCCCTGATGCTGGTCGTGCTGGGCATGTGGAACCTCACTGGGATATTCGACCACATTCGCGGCCTGCGATCCGCCGCGGGTGCCGGCCCAGGGCACGCCCACAACCACGGCGGCTTCATCCACAGCCACTTTCCCGGATCAGCTTCAAGCCCACACGGCCACGGAACTGACCAGACACCGGTTGTAGCCTGGCTGGACCGTCGGATCGGCGGCCTGAACGTTTACCAAATCCTCCGCCCGCTAATAATTGGCCTCGTTCATGGTCTTGCCGGCTCCGCGGCGGTGGCGCTTCTGGTGCTCGCTCTGATCAAGAACCCATGGTGGGCCATCGTCTATCTCGTGCTGTTCGGAATTGGCACGATCGCCGGCATGATGCTGATCACGGCCGCCATCGGGGGACTGCTGGTCTACGCCTCAAGTCGATCCTATCGGGTCGAGCCGCTACGCGTCGCCGCCGGCTTGGTAAGCGTCGGTTTCGGCCTGTTCCTCGCATACCAGATTGCCGTCGTGGACGGGCTGTTCACCGGCGACCCCACCGCATCGATGTTGCATTGACCAGCCTGCGCCGTCCACACCTGTGCCAGATGACCCACCGCGGCGCCAGCAGGCTGCTTCCAGCGCTTGTGGCGGTACTGGTGACCCTGTCGAGCGCTCCCGCCCACAGCCACGACCCGGGTGCGTGGGGCGGCCTGTTCCGCTCGCGCGATCAGGGCGCGACGTGGGTCTCGGCCAACCGAGGGCCATTCCTCAGCGGCGCCATCGCGCTGGAGATCAGCCCAACCGATCCCAACCATCTCTTGCTCGGCGCGGAAAGCGGACTGTTCCGGTCTAGGAATGGTGGCAGGGACTGGACCATCGAGGCGGCATCATTGATGCTCGGTTCGGTGTTCGCGCTGGCGTTCGCCGGAGACGGCGAGCGGGCGCTGGCCTCGAACGCCTCGGCGATCTTCCGCAATGAAGGGGAGAATATCTGGCGGCAGGTCGCGGCCCCTGAGGGCGCCACACCGGCCCGGGCGATCGTTCGCGGCAACCGGCCAGGGCGCGTCTACCTGGCCGGCTGGACCGGGCTGTATCGCAGCGATGACTGGGGCGGATCATGGTTTAACGCCGCCAGCGGCCTCCCTCAGCAACCCGCGACGGCACTGCTTGTCGTGCCGGGAACTCCAGAGATCATCTACGCCGTGGTCCAGGGCGCGCTCTGGGCAAGCGTCGATGGCGCGCATAGCTGGACGCACCGCGGAGCGGACAGTTTTCCCGCCGGCATCGATGCCCTCGCCGTCGCCAGCCAGCATCCTGGGCAACTATGGGCCGCCGGTGGCGGACGACTGTTCCGTAGCTTTCAGGACGGCGCGAACTGGCAGCCGGTCGGGCAAGCGCTCCCGGAGCCGAATACCACCGTGAATGGTATCGCCGTGAGCGACCAGACGATCGTTTTGACCACGGATCGCGGACTCTACCGTAGTGCCGACGGAGGCGAAAACTGGACCCCCGTCACCGACACGCTGCCGGCCCACCTCGAAGCCCGGCCGTTGCTGCGCGATCCTGCCGATCCAGGTTCCTTGTATGCCGGCTTTGCCCTCATCCCGTATACCGAACTCTGGCGGCGAGCGGCCAGTCACGACGGGGCTCTGGCGCGGCCTGATGTCAGCAGCCTCATTGGAGGCGCGGCCCTGCTTCTCATTCTGGCCGGAGCAGCCTTGGCTGCCATCCGATGGCTCGGGCAATATTATCGGCCATCTGTCCAGAGTGGTTCGACCAAACAAAGTTTAGGTCACCACCAGAAGGAAACACTGCGATGAGCGGAATTGCACTGACCAGACCTCATTGGTTTCGGTGGCGGCACATGTGGTTGCCCGTCTTGGCTATCTGTGCCGCCGGCGCCGGCATACTCATTTGGCGCCCTGCCCTTCTCTTGCGCCTCGACACCGGACCCGCTTCCGGCATCATCGAGTATCCAATGCTGGTCAAGACCGACATCCCGACCGCGGTTGACGTCGCACCCGATGGGGCGGTGTGGTTTACCGTCGAGTTCTCGGATACAATTGGCGTGTTCCGCAACGGCAAGATCGAGCGGATTTCGAAGGGAACCCAGAATTTTGAGCCGCTTGGGCTCGCCGCGGACGGCGCCGGCGGTGCCTGGTACACCGATACATCGATCCGCGCGATCTCGCGGATCTCCGCCGACGGCCGTATCCAATCCTTCCCATTGTCAACACCGATCGTCAGACTGGGCAGGTTGGCGGTAGCCCCGGATGGTGCGGTCTGGTTCGCCGATATCGTTACGGCAGGCGTCACACAACTTCAGGACGGCGTCTACAGGCGCCACGGCGTCGGAGAACAAGGCACGCCTTATGGAATTGCCGTTGACGCCAAGGGCGTTGTTTGGACCACGCTCCAGGGGGCTGACAAGCTGGGGCGCGTTTCAACTGACGGCAAGATCGCCGTATTCGACGTGCCAACGCGCAACAGTGGACTTGGCGACGTCGCCGTGGACCGAAACGGGGCGGTATGGTTTCTCGAGTTGCGAGCTAACAAGATCGCGCGGTTTGCCGATGGCCGCTTCACCGAATTCCCGGTTGCGACGCCCGCTGCCGGCCTTACCGCGCTGGCGGCCGCGCCTGATGGATCGGTCTGGTTCACCGAGCTTAGCGCGGGCAGGCTCGGACGAATTCGAAACGGACAAATAACGGAGTTTCGCTTGCCTCACGCGGGCAGCCGTCCGTTCGGCGTCGCTGTCAGTAGCACGAACGATGTCTGGTACACCGACCTCAGCGGGTGGCTCGGGATGCTTCCGGCAGCCTCGGCAAAAGCGCCGTAGGTCCTCAGGTCCCTGCGACCATGGAGTGCCAGGCGCTTGCGGTGAGGAAAACGCCGACGCCCAGGATGAGCAGCGCCGCCGCGATCTGAATCCAGGCAATCCAACGTCCGCTTAGCCACGCAAGAATAAGCTGCCCAACGCGTGCGGCGACGACCCCCACGACAACAAGGATAAATGCAAAACCGAGGCTGAAAACGATTACCGTCAGTAATCCGAGGACGAACTTCCCCTTGGCAATTGCCGCCAACAGGATCGCCAGGGCCCCTGGGTCCGGCAAAAGACCGCCGGCAATCCCAAGAGCGAGCAGGACTCCCAGCTTCGGCCGGGTCTCTGTGATCGACGCGATATCGTGCGTGTGAACCAGGCCCCAGCCGTGGCTGTGATAGTGCGGTTCGCCCCCATGCGAGCCAGGATGCACGTGATCCTCCCCATGCGGGTGATCGTGAGGCCCATGATCGTGAGGCCCATGATCGTGAGCCGGATGGGCCACCGCCAGCAGTCCCATCTGGGTTCGCAGCATCCAGCAGCCAATCCCGATGACCAGGATTCCCGCCACCACCGCGAGGTATGCCTCGATTTGCTGGGGGATCAGCCACGCGGAACCCGCTGTGGCCAGAACCGCAACCAGGACAATTCCGCTGGTATGGGATAGAGTGACGAAGATCCCCAGCACCAGCGCATCGACCGGGCCACCGTGTACACCGACAATATACGCCGCGGCAATGGTCTTGCCATGCCCCGGTGTCGCTGCATGAACGGCGCCCAGCCAAAAGCTGGTCACCAGGTAGAGAACATCCTCTCCCATTACGGCCCCTCGGGATCAAATTCGAGGTTGACGTTGACAGGCACTCAAGGGTGCGGCCTCCGCCGTGTCAAGGCTCGCGGAAACCGGCTCCCAGCCAGGACGATGCGGATGCGGGCTAGATCGAGGCAGGCCGCGACTGTCGCGGAAGTCGCCAGCCCACCGTCACAGCCGGCGGCTCGCCGAGCGACGCGATGCGCGGACCATCAGCCGCTCTCGCGCAACCGGATCAAGGTCCATGATGCCGCCGGGAGCGTCACCGTCAGCGTTTCCCCCTCCACCCGGACACCATCGAGCTTGCGCGGTGCGATGCGCTCCGGCTGGTCTCTGGTATTGACCGCCTTCAGGTCGGCATCGTGCAACGTCACCGCCTCGATCAGAGTAAGCGCGCCGAAGCCACTGGTCTTCATTTCAAGCGCAATCTCCCCGGTCAGGTCGCGATTTAGCGCGAACACGCTCAGCCCTTCATCGGTACGCACGCAAGCCGATTTCAGGTACGGCACGGCGGCGATTGGCACCAGGTTCTCGGTGGCACCTCGGGGATCGCTGTACGTCGCCTGGTAAGTGTCGCCCTGGGAAATTGTACGCAGCACCGTCGCCGCGGCCGAAATTGCTCATCTGCGCGAACGGCCAGAAAATCGTCTGCCGCCAGGCCGGGCCGCCGGTTTCGGTCATGATCGGCGCGATCACGTTGACGAACTGCGCGAGGCAGGCGCGCACGCACCCGGTCGGCATGGTTGAGCAGCGAGATGCACGGCGCCGCCGAACGCGAGCGCGTCCTGCATGTCGTAGATCTCCTCCAGGATCGGCGGAGCCACCGGCCAGCCCGGCCGCGCGCGGTTCGCCGCGCGGCGGCGCGTGCGATACCACACGTTCCACTCGTCGAAGCTGAGCATGATGCGCTTGGACGAACGACGCCGCGCCGCCACCGCGTCGGCGATCGCGACGACCTCCTCGATGAAGGTGTCCATCAGGTCGGGGCTGGCGAGGAAGGCCGCGCGTGTCGTCGGCGTAGTTGTTGAGGTAGGTGTGCAGCGAGATCCACTCGACCTGGTCGAAACTGTGCTGCAGCACCGTGTCTTCCCAGCGCGCCGAACGTCGCCATGTTGCGGCCCGACGAGCCGCAGGCGGCAAGCTCGATCGACGGATCGACCCAGCGCATCACCTTGGCCGCCTCCACCGCGATCCGCCCATATTCGTCGGCGGTCTTCGCGCCGGTCTGCCACGGCCCGTCCATCTCGTTGCCGAGGCACCAGAACTTCACGCCGTGCGGCTGCTCCCAGCCGTGCTTGCGGCGCAGATCGGACAGCGTCGTGCCGCCGGGATGATTACAATACTCGATGAACCGCCCGGCCTCCTTCGGGCCGCGCGTGCCGAGGTTGACGGCCAGCATCGGCTCGATGCCAGCCATGTCGGCACCAGTCGATGAACTCGTTGGTGCCGAACGTGTTCGGTTCGGTGGAGAGCCAGGCGTAGTCGAGCCGGCGCGGCCGCTGCTCCACCGGGCCGACCCCGTCCTCCCAATTGTAGCCGGAGACGAAATTACCGCCGGGATAGCGCATGATGGTCGGGGCCAGCTCGCGCACCAGCGCCATCACGTCCTGCCGGAACCCCTTCGCATCGGCGGTCGGGTGACCGGGCTCGAAGATGCCGCCATAGACGCAGCGGCCGAGATGTTCGATGAAGGCGCCGAACAGACGCCTGTCCGTGCGGCCGATGGTGAAGTCGCGGTCGACGACGTGCTGTTGCGCTGAGCCTGGCGCATCCGTTCAGCGCCCGCGCAGCAGCGCAACGCTGCGTTCCTGCATGGCGTCCGCCGCCTGTTCGGCGGTCTTGCCGGTGTTGACGATGTTGGCGATCTCCTCGCCGATCATGCTCTGGAAGCCGAACTGCCGCCGCGCCTCATGCGGCAGCGCCCGCCGATCCCGGTGATGCCCACGACGTATTGCGCGCAGCGGCAGCTTTGCATAATCAGCCATGAGCGATTGCCGCGCCGGCAGGTGGCCGCCGCCGCGCGCCCAGTCGAAATTGTGGTCCCACATGAACTTCAGGAAGACCAGCGCCGCCTTGTGCTGGGCCGCGTTGGTGCCGCCCTTCGGCATGACCCAGGTGTGGTTGTCGGTCCAGACCGTCTGCGTCTCGAACAGGCTCGGGAACACGCGGGTCGTGTAGCCCTCGTGCAGCGGGCTGTCCGGCTTTGCCTCGGCGGCCAGGAAGTCGTCGATGCGCCACGTCCCGGTCAGATAGACCGCGCCGCCGCCGTTGAGGAAGGTCGATCAGGCCGCCGCAGGTGTCGAGACCCTTCGTGATCGCGCCGGCCTTCGCCAGCTGCTCGAACACGCGGACGGCGTCGAGCGACGGCCGGCGTCTTGAAGTCGGCCTTGTCGTAGCCGCCCGGAAAGATCGTGCCGTTCTGGTCGTAGAGCCAGGAGTAGAAGCTGCGCGGCCGTTGGCGAAGTCGCCCGGCGTCGCGGTCGATGGCGATGTCGATATACGGCTTGCCGGTCTTCTCCGTCATCTGCTTGGACTGCGCGATCATCTCGTCGACGCGTCTTCGGGACGATCGGCTGCCCCTGCGCATCCGACAAGCCCGGCCTTCTTGAACAGGCCGACGTTGAAGTGCCACAGCCAGGAATGCGTGTCCCACGGCATCGCGTAGATCTTGCCGTCGACGGTGACGGCGTTGCGGGCGTTCGGCGTGAAATCGGCCGGCGTCGATGCCGGCCTCCTTCAGCGCGTCGTCGAGCGGCTCGACGTAGCGGGTGTAGTCGCCGAGCTGCGCGCTGTGCATGACCGCGATCGAGGGGATGTCGTGCGCGGCGAGGCGCGCATTGAGCTGCTGGTAGTACGGCCCCCACTCGATGATCTGCGGCTTGACGACGATGTTGTCCTTGTTCGTCGCGTTGAACAGGTTGACCAGCGTCGTCATCACGCCGCACTCGCCGCGCGCGTGCGCCACGTCCTGTGAGCTGCCGTAGTCGGCTTCGCAGGCGCCGAAGAAGCGGGCGAAGGTGATCTCCGTCTTCTTCTGCGCCCAGGCAGGCGCCGCGACCAGGCCGGCGGCGGCGAGCATGCCACCGGCGATCGCATAGGCCAGTCGTCTCATCATGGTTCCTCCATTCTTGTTGCGTCGCTAGTTATTTGCGTCGGCGCGCCGGCGACAGCGGTGACGATGTGGCGCTGGAAGAACAGGTAGAGCACCAGCACCGGCAGGCCGGCGAACACCGCCTGCGCCATCAGGAAGCCGATGCCCTCGGTCTGCGCGAAATTCGTCTGCATCGAGGCGAGGCCGATGGTCAGCGTGTACATCTCCGGCCGTGTCGCCGAGACCAGCGGCCAGAAGTAATCGTTCCAGGCGTGCAGGAACGTGTAGATGCCGAGCGTCGCCTGCGCCGGGATCGACAGCGGCAGCACGATCCGCCAGAACACCTTGAAGCGGGAGGCGCTGTCGAGCAGCGCCGCCTCCTCGATCTCCGGCGAGATCGCCCGGAAATACTGCGTCATCAGCAGCACGCCGAACGGGAACGCCAGCCGCGGGGCGATCAGCGCGATGTAGGTGTTGTGCAGGTCGACCGCCGAGAACATCGTGTGCAGCGGCACGATGATCGCCTGTTCCGGCACCGCGAGCGCCGCCAGCATCAGCACGAACAGCAGCGCGCTTGCCCGGGAAATTGGTGCGCGCGAAGCCGTAGCCGGCCAGCGAGGCCAGCACCAGCGTCAGCACCGTCTGCCCGATCGCCGACGATCGCGCTGTTCAGCATCCAGCCGAACACGGCGGACGAGGCGAGGATGTCGATGTAGTTCTTCAACGTGAACGGCGGCGACGACGATGCCGCCGGTGGAGCGCATCAGCACCTCGTTCGGCTTGAACGACAGCCCGACCACCCAGACGATCGGCGCGATCCAGACGATCGCCAGCAGCACCACCGCGAGCAGGATCAGCCGGTCGCCAACGCCGGTGCCAGCGCCGGCAGGTCCGCATCAGCGCTCCTCCCGCGGCGGCCGAGCCAGCATCTGGCCGAGCGCCGCGATCAGCATGAGCGCGAACAGCACCTGCGACGCCGCGGCGGCGAAGCCGAGCTGCAGGTCGCGGAAGCCGGCCTCGTAGATGAACTGCACCATCGGCCGGGAGCGTGTTGTCCGGGCCGCCGCCGGTGATCAGCAGCGCCTGCCCGAACAGCTGGAACTGCAGGATGACTTCGAGCACGGCGCCACGATGACGATGGTGCGGCGGATCGAGGGCAGCGTGATCGACATCAGCGTGCGCCAGCGGCTGGCGCGATCGAGTGCCGCCGCCTCGTAGATTTCGCGGCGGGATCTGCTGCAATGCGGCCAGGAACAGCGTCATCGGCAGGCCGATGATCCACCATACCGTCACGACGGCGATCGCCGGCAGCGCCCAGGTCTCGCTGGTGACGGGGTCGATGACATGCACGCCGACCAGCCGAGAACACATCGCTAAGCAGGCCGCGATCGGGCAGATAGACCAGGCGCCAGATCAGCGTGACGATGGTGACCGACAGCACAGAGGAGCCGAAGAAGATCGAGCGCAGCACCGCGCTGCGGCGCAGGTGGTCGTTCAGCGCCAGCGCCAGGAACAGGCCGATCACGACGAAGCGCGGGCGTCGTCATCAGCACGAACAGCAGCGTGTTGCGCACCGTGCCGAGAAAGATCCGGTCGTTGAGCAGGTTCAGGTAATTGTCGAGCCCGACACTGCCATTCCAGCCGCCGAGCATGTCGTAGTCCTGGAAGCTCAGCCAGATGCCCAGGCCGAGCGGCAGCGACCAGCAGCACCAGCAGCACCACGATGTAGGGCAGCACGAACAGCGCATTGGCACGCGATGGCCTGCCGACGCCGGCAGCGGTGTCACCGTTACCATGCGCGGCGGCGCCACGATTTCCGCCGCGTCGCTCATGGCCACGCCGCACGTGATAGGCGGCCCTCCGGGTCGAACAGATGCACCGCGTCACCGCGCCGTCGATCGACAGCCACCTCGTCGCCGATCCGCGCGCGTGTCGTCGCCGGGTTCGTCGTAGACGATCGTCTCGCCGTCGGCGAGGACCGCATAGATCAGCGAACGGTCGCCGAGATGTTCGATCACATCCACCGTCGCGCGCCACTCGCGCCGGGCGGGACATCAACCGCCGCGGACATACCCGCGCCGGGCGGGACATCCATCGCCGCGGACACACCCGCGCCTGGCGGGACATCAACCGCCGCGGACATACCCGCGCCGGGCGGGACATCAACCGCCGCGGACATGCCCGCGGCGGGCGGGACATCAACCGCCGCGGACATGCCCGCGGCGGGCAGGACATCCTCCGCCCGCACCCCCAGGGTCAGACCATCGCGCTGCCTCACGGCCGCGATCGGCAGCGCGGTTGCCACCTCGTGCCGCCCTGGCCGCACCACCGCCCGCCCGTCACGCTCCCGTATGGCCACGACGTCGAGGAAATTCATCGCCGGCGCGCCAATGAAGGCCGCGACGAAGCGGGTCCGCGGCCTGTGATAAACCTCAATCGGCGTGCCCACCTGCTCGATGCGGCCGTGATTCATCACCACGATACGTGTCGCCATCGTCATCGCCTCGACCTGGTCGTGGGTGACGAAGATCATTGTCGCCTGCATGCGCTGGTGCAGCCGCGCCAGTTCGATCCGCGTGCGGCTGCGCAACGCCGCGTCGAGGTTGGAAAGCGGCTCGTCGAACAAGAACATGTCAGGTTGCTTGACGATGGCGCGGCCGATCGCGACGCGCTGGCGCTGGCCGCCTGACAATTGGCCGGGCTTGCGGTCGAGCAGCGGTTCGATTTCCAGCATCTGCGCCGCGGCCGCGATCTTGCTCGTCGATCTCGCCGCCTTCGGCTGTGCCGATGTTGCGCAGGCCGAACGCCATGTTCTGCCGCACCGTCATGTGCGGATAGAGCGCGTAATGCTGAAACACCATCGCCACGCCGCGCTCGCCGGGCGCAAGCGTGTCGATCCGCTGCCCCCGAGGTGGATTTCGCCGGCGCTCAATGCTTCCAGCCCCGCGACCATCCGCAGCAGCGTTGATTTGCCGCAGCCCGAAGGGCCGAGAAAAACAGCAAACTCACCGCTCGCGATCTCCAGCGAGAAGTCGCTGATGACCTCTACGGAGCCGAAGCGCTTGGCGACACCGCGGAACGCCAGTGCTGTCACCATGATAGCCCGCGCAAATTTAATGTACGACACTTGCCATGTGCGCGTCGTCCGCGCATCGCCCACCAGCGCCCCGGCACAGGCCACACCGTCGATCCTCACGTCTGCCATCTCGGTCCCACCATCTTCTCGCCCACCCGGCGCAAGCCACGGTCCATGCCTGTTGTCACTGGCTCGTTGGGAGGATACGCCAATGCCATAGGCGATAAACGAGACGCCGTAGCGTTCGGCGAACATCTCGCCCAGGCATTCGCCAAGCAGCTTCGCGAGATGCGCGCGGAGCTTGCGCCCGATATTCGGTTGCGCCGGTAATTGGTTGCGCCGGTAATCAGAACGTTCGTCATGAAGCTCACGCCTACCAGTTCGCGATCGTTCCATCGCGCGCGACCACCGCCTTCAGCGACGCGATCTCCTCCTGCTGGAACGGATGCTTGGCGGCCTCCTTCTCGTCCACCTCGATACCGAGGCCGGGCGCGGTCGGGATTTCCCAGTAGCCGTCGACGCGCTTGATCGGCGTGCGCACGACGTCCCCATACCACGGGATCGCACTCGCAATCTCCTCAAGGATAACGAAGTTCGGCACAGCCGCGCCGAAATGCAGGCCGGCCACGCCCGCGATCGGTCCCATCGGATTATGCGGGCACACGCCGATGCCGAATGTCGCAGCCGTCGCCGCGATCTGCTTGCCGACCGTGAAACCGCCGCAATGGCAAAGGTCCGGCTGCACATAAGTCACGGCGCGCTGGCCGCACAGGTCTTCGAACTCCCGGTGCGTGACGAGACGCTCTCCGGTCGCGATCGGACAATCGGTGAGTTCCGCAATCTTCGACATCGCCGTGTGATCGCCCGGCTGAATCGGCTCCTCCACGAACATCGGCTTGGCCGGCGCGCACGCTTCGATGAAGGCAAGCGCGGCCCGCATCGAGGAAGGGCGGCCGTGAAAGTCGAGCAGGATGTCCATGTGCTCGCCCGCCGCCTCGCGCAGTCCTTCCAGCAGCTTCGCCGTATGACGGACTTCCGCCAGTTCATAGTTGTAGTGCATGTAGGGCACAGGTCCGGTTTTCACCGCGGTGTAGCCCTTCTCACGCAGCTCGCGCGTCGACTCCACATAGCTCGGGATGTCGCGGCTGTGGTGCGTGATCTTCACGTCGCCAGCGCCAATGTGGGTGTAAACGCGCACGCGGTCGCGCACCTTGCCGCCGAGCAACGCCCATACCGGCTGGCCGAGATCCTTGCCCTTGATGTCCCACAACGCTTGCTCGATCGCGCTGACAGCCGTCAGTCCGATTACGCCGAGCGGCCAGAACGCCGTCTTGTTCAACAGTTCGACCATACGGGTGATGTCACGCGGGTCCTGGCCAACGGCGATCGGGGCGAGATCCTCCACCGCTCCGACGACGCTTCGCGTCTTCCACTCCAGCGTGCCTTCGCCCCAGCCTGTACAATCCAGGCTGATCGGTCTCCACCTTGACGAACACCCAGTTGCGATGCGGCGGCGCCGCGACAGTCAGCGTGCGGACGGCGGTGATTTTCATCGACGAACTCCCGTTACGATGGAGCGGAAACTTGAAGCAGCGGGCCAAGCCTGAGCTACTTGAACGCGGCGGCCCATTGGCGAGACATCAGCGTGCGACCTGCCAGGCCCTGACCGATAGCGATGCAACGCGGTCCTGCCGGCATGTGCATCGGGTGCCTGGGCGCCCTGGTGGTGAGCTTCAAAAAGATGAGGTTGGTGGGGGGCGCATCCACCAGGCAGCTACGGTAACCCGTGATCCTCATGTTGGAGTCTTCCTGCTTGTCGTTGTCCGCGCTGCGGATGGCCGCGATCAGGTCGTTGCGAGCCTTGGCGGCGTGACCGGCGGCGATTGCGGCCGCGCCGTCGGCGTCCTGGGCGGCAAAGCTTGCAAGCAGTGCGCGATGGTCGGCGATGACTTCGGACAGGCGCGCGGGATCGAAGCCGTAAAAGCGCCGGAACGCGCGCAGCAATTCCTGGTAGCGGTTCACGATGTGCGACGCGTCCGGATTGCCGGCCTCGTTGCCGATTATCTCATGCAATTCGCGGTTCAGATCAGCAGCGCCTGCAACGTCGCGCAGCTTGGCCGCAAACTCGAACCTTTGTTCCACCTCGTGAAGTTGGGCCTGCGCCGCCGCGCCCATACGTTCGGCCGCGCGGCGCGCCAGCAGCGACTCGAGCGGGATCACCACGTCGTAGATATTGCGCACCGTGGCGACATCGATCGAGCGCACCGAGGCGCCGCGATTGCGCTCCGTCGTCACCAGTCGCTCGCCAGCAAGCTGCAGCAGGGCCTTTCGCACCGGCATGTGGCTCACACCGTAGCGGCGCGCGATCTCATCGATCTTCAGCCGGCTCCCGAACGCGTATTCCCCGCGCAGGATGGCCTGGCGCAGATCCTCGGTAAGATCGAGGCCACGTTCCTCGTCCACGACTTCCTCCTCTAAGTCGAAGGCTACACCTGCTCACGCCATTTGATCAACAGAGTGTCGAGTCACTACCTAAAGATCCACTATACCGCCTAAAAACGGGGTTTAACTCCGCGCCTCCGCGGAGATTTGATCAAGAGAACCCGACATCACGGCCCGCCGGTCACGGCTGGAAAAGACGGAGGAAACATGGTTCATCAGAATAAGCCGGCTGTGCCCGGCCGCCGTTGGCGCATCGGCGCGGTGCTGGCGCTCGGTGTGCTCGTCAACTATTTCGATCGCGTCGCCCTGCCGGTCGCGGTGCCGCAGTTGCAGCACGATATGTCGCTGAACCCGGCGGAAATTGGCATCCTGCTCTCCGCCTTCGCATGGTCCTATGGCAGTCTACAAATCCCCATGGGCATGGTGCTCGACCGCGTAGGCGTGAAAACCATCGGCCGCCTGAGCGCGGGCCTGTGGGGTATCGCCTCCGCGATCACAGCCGCCGCAACAGGCTATTGGAGCCTCTTCGTTGGCCGCCTCCTGCTCGGCATCGCGGAGGCGCCTTCCTTTCCCGCAAGCTCAAAGGCGACGGGCTATTGGTTCCCGCGCCGCGAGCGCGGTCTCGCCACCGCGATCTTCGACGGGTCGCAGAAATTCGGCAACGTCGTCGGAGTGCCGCTCGTCGCGTTCGCGATCTTCAGCTTTGGCTGGCGCGCCGGGTTTATTGTTACTGCCGCGCTCAGCTTTGTCTATTTTCTGATCTTCTGGATATTCTATCGTGATCCAGGAGAAGATACAAAACTAAATCAAGCGGAACGCGAATACATCCGGGAAGGTGGCGGCAACAAAGAAGGCGTGGCGAACGGCGGATCCGGGGCGATGCTCGGCTACCTGCTGCGCTCGCGCAAAGTATGGGGCCTCACAATCGGATTCGGCGCCTACGGTTACTCGATGAACCTGTTCACGAGTTGGCTGCCCGCTTATCTCGTGCAAACCATGCACATGAACATCATTCGCTCAGCCTCGTTCACGATGATCCCATGGAGTTGCGCGACCGTGGTCGATCTCCTCGTCGGCGGCTGGGCGATCGATTTCTTCATCAAGCGCGGCCACGACGAAACGGTGGTCCGCAAGACAATCCTCGTCCTCGGAATGTTGACGGGACTTACCGTGTTCGGCGCCGTCTTTACAACTGACCGGTTCTGGGCCTTGTTCTGGATTACCATCTCGCTCTCCGGGCTTGCCGCGTCGGCGCCGGCCGGCTGGTCCATCCCGTCCCTCATCGCGCCGCGCGGCGGCAATGGCACTGTCGGCGGCATCATGAACTTCCTTAACAGCATCATGGGCGTAGTTTCGCCGATAATCACTGGCTTTATCGTGCTGGAGACCCACTCTTTCGGCTCCGCCTTCGTGGTCGCGGGCGTCGTGCTGATGATTGGAATTGTCTCTTACGTGTTCGTCCTAGGCCGCATAGAGCCGGTCCCAGATCTGGTTGACCGGGACATCCCCGGCCGGGTGGCGATCTGAGGCCCGGCATCCAGCGAAAACCTTCCGCTCGGGGTTCAAAACTCGACCCTGACCCGGCGACAGGAAGGCAACGCCGCAAATCTCTTCCTGTCGAGATCTGGTAAAGTTACAGGCATTCACTCATTCGCCGGCAGTGGTTCGAAGACGATGAGACAGACCGCTTACTCGGCATCTGTCAGTGCGATGGTTTGGCAAGGCCAACGTTAATGATCGTATCGTTTGCGACGTCGGTCGTACCCGCGGATAAGAACGTTGGGAATTGCCGGAGCTGGTCCGGGGTGTAGGCGACGATTTCCATGTCATGGCCGAGCAGTACCATTGCGTCGACCGGCACAGCGATTGGCCGAGCGCCGAAGCCCAGAAAACCCCCGAAATCCATCACAACCATGATGTGGCCGTCGCGATCGCGAACAAGGTGACGAACGTGGCCGAGCACCTCCTGGCTCTCGACGGGACGAAGGACCTCCCTGCCAAGGAGATCGCCGACACGGACCGCCTGCGGGAACCGCATCGCGGTGGATTGCGCCAGGCTCATGCCCGTCGGCGGTGGCATACCTCCTGGTGTATTGCTCTGTGCATGGATGGGACCCACAAGCGCGGGCAGAAAGGACGACGCAATCACGACGCCGATCGCAACTGTGCGTTTCATAGGCCCGCGAACCACGGGAAGCCTTTCTCTTCCCAATAGCCGCCGGGATAAGTGTTGGTGACCTCGATAGCGGTGATCCACTTGGGGTTTTTATATCCGAGCTTGGTCGCCATACGCAGCCGCACCGGAAATCCAAATGGATCAGCCAACGTGTCGCCACCATACTGGGTCGCCAACAGGGTTTGCGGATGCAGTGCCGTCGCCATGTCGATACTGCTCGGATAATCGTCGGCCGTTTTAAAGGCGACGTATTTAGCGCGCAGGTCCGCACCGGTGCGTTCCAGGAAGGTGCGCAGCGTCGGGCCGCTCCAGCCGCCGATATAGCTCCAGCCCTCGACGCAGACGTGCTTGATGACCATTGAGGACTGCGGTAACGCCCGCAGATCCTGCAGCGTCCAGGACCGCTTGTCGGTGACCAGGCCGGACGCTTCCAGGCGCCAGGTTTCTCCGTTCACCGGCTTCACGTCCGTGACGTCATAGTAGGCGTTGAACGTTGGCGGTCGCAGGATCATCGACGTAGGATAGGTCGGCGCAAGCTTGTTCGGATCAAAAAGGAGCGCTTGTACGCCATCGTTGAGGCGAGAGATTGCAAGGAGGGCTGACTTCGACCGCTTCCGGACGCTCGACGTCGCATCCGGTCAGCATGACGAGCGCGCCGAGGGAAAAGCCCCCGCGGATCAGCCCGCGCCGCTCCAGCGAGCGGATGAGCGGCTTGTGGTCGCCCAGGATAGTGGCGTCCGGGACCGCGTTCGGTCGAAATGGTGATTTCATGCTACGCGACCTTGCTGCACGTGCTGTTCTCGGGCGTTACCGCGCGGAGTAACGCGCGGACCACCCGCCACCATCGCCCACAAGGTCTTCGGCACGAGCAATGCAAGCGCCACGTGGACGATCAGGAAGCCGACGATCACCGCCATCCCGGCGAAGTGCAACACGCGCGCGGTTTGGAAGCCGCCCAGGAGTGCGACCAGACCCGAGAATTGAACGGGCTTCCAGATGGCAAGCCCGGTGACCACCTGCGCGATACCGGCAAGAATAACGATGATGTAAAGCAGCTTCTGAACCGCGTTGTAGACGGTGATGTCCTCGTGCGCGATTTTGAAATGCAACGTGTCGACGACGGTACGCAGCACCTCGGCCGGACGGATAGGCATTAATTTGTCGCGAAAACGTCCCGTGGCGAAGCCGTAGATCAGATAGATCACTCCGTTAATGACCAGGAACCACATTCCGGCGAAGTGCCAGTTGAGGCTCCAAGCGGCCCAATCACCCAGACGCCAGAAGGAGCTGAAATGGAAGCCCCGGATGATCACGTCGTCATCGTAAATACCCCAACCCGACATGATCATGATGAGCATGACCAGGGCGTTGATCCAGTGCATGATCCTGAGAGGCCAGGGATGCAGCCGGCGGCCCGCGGGTAGCGGAGAAGCGGTGACACCGGGTGTAGTCTTTCCCATGTGGTTCATGAACTTAATCTCTGCATTGAGGGCGAAGCACGGGCGTCGGAAATTCGGATGGCCGGAGGGCATCCGCGTTGAAAGCAAGCAGCGGTCTCACCATCGCGATAACCGCATCAGAATCGCTCGTCCCAGGATGGTCACGATCGAGCATCCAATCGTGTACCAGACCGCAATATACAGCGGGTCATCCGAAGGGCACGCAAAGACAAAGACGAACGCGCCCCACGCAGCCGAGGAGAGCCCCGCGGCAAGCGCGGTCCCGGAACGATCGGTGGGGGCGCCGCGCCGTATCAGCACGCCAAAGACGATGGCCGGTGGGATCGACAGCACCACCATCTTCCAGACGCATTGCAGCCCCTGGGTCCAGTCAAGACGACGGACCAGTTCTGCCACCCCATTGCCTGTCGCGTCGATGATCCAGCCGCTCCCGAAGATCGCGACAATACAGATCAGGATCCAGCGGAGGCCCCGGCGCGGCGACCGCACCGGATCGGCCGACAGCAGTGCGACGCCCGCCCCAAGAAAGGCGATGAGCCCCATGCTGGCGAGCTTCCACCAGAAGGACGGGGCCTCCATTGCCACGGGCATGTCTGGTCGCATGAATCCCATGCCGAGAAACGCCCCAACTTCGACAACACCCATGAGCAGCAGAAGCAACGCCTCCCGCCTGATGGTCCGTGGACGCACCGGCCGGAGGTTCTGGGCAAGGTGATCGACGAGCGACTCAGTCCGCATCGCGCGTCGCCTTGATGATATTGGCGAGACGCCTGAGGCCCCGGTGGATATTGACTTTGACAAGGGAGATTGACTGGCCCGTCGCTTGCGACGCTTCCTCGATGCTGTAACCCTCGACCTTTACGAGCCGGATCGCTTCTGCCTGTGGAGGCTTCAGCTTCGCCAGAAGCTGCTGGAACGTCGAGCCGGCGATGACGGACTCGCCATGGTCGGGCACCCCGATATTCTCGTCCAGCGGCTCGGATGCCTCGGCTTTCAGTGAACGCAGCCGGTCAATCCATTTGTAGCGCGCGATCGCCGCGAGCCAGGGCCCGAGTGGTCGCGCTGGATCATACGTGTGACGCTTCTCGTGGATTGCCAACAAGACGTCCTGAACCGCATCCTCGGTCATGGCAGGCGGAAGGCGCCTGGCATAGTACCGGCGCAACCATAGCGACAATTCACCGAGTAGGGTTCTGTAGGCACTCGCATCTCCCACCTGCGCGGCGGCCATTAACTGATCCCAGTCCTGACCGGATGCAGCATCGCGCTTGGCGCTCATGACCGGGACCTTCTTAAATCTACCCGATTCAGATGCAGCCGGAGTGCTTGACGCGTGCTTGTACCGCTGGCTTCACACGTCATGTTCGAGGCCGATCCGGGTCTGGTTACATGCCCGGACAACGCAGTGCCAAAATTTCGCTCGACGGAAGGCAGCGGTCGCGCGATCAAGTACACGGCGTAATTCGACGAAGGCCGTATTTCATCGGCCTGCCCAGAAGCCCTCGTCGCGGCATTTGGATATTCGGGCATATCCTCATGGTTCTGCTGCTTGGTGATAACAATACCGGACCAAGGCGGCAGCGGTAGGAAAATCAACACCCGATTGATGTTTTAGAATGCATGGACTAAAATAGCCACACTGGAGTGCCCTGTGAATAGACAGTGCCCTGTGAATAAACGGGGAGTTCGCGTGAGAACCTTGGCTCAAGTATCCATCGTGTTCCCGGTAATCAGGCGGGTTCCGCGGCGGTAGGTCAGGTAGGCCCAGATCCAGTTGAGCACCACGGTCGCCCGGTTGCGCCCGCCCGCAAGTAGCAAGACATGGGCGAGGCCCCAGAGCCACCAGGCGGGAGCCCCCCACAGCCGAAGCCAACGGACCTCCACGACGGCTGCAAGCCGGCCAATGGTCGCGAGATTGCCATAGTGGCGGTACTGGAACGCCTCCGGGGTCTTGTGTCCCTTGATGCCTGCCCGGATCACGTCGGCGGCATGCTGCCCCTGCTGCTTTGCCGCAGGAGCCAGTCCAGGAACGCCAACCCCCATCCACCCATTCGACGCAGCGGTGTCGCCGATCGCGAATATGCCGGGGCAGCCGGGGACAGCAAGGTTACCGTCGACGACGACGCGGCCCGACTTGTCCCCTGCTTGCCCGAGCCACTTCGCTGCCGGTGACGCGGCTACGCCGGCCGCCCAGAACGTTGTCCTGGCTGCGATGCAGTACCCATCGATCTCCACACCATCCTGGTCGATTTGGGTCACCCTGGCGCCCGTGCGAACTTCTACACCGAGGTCCCGCAGCGACCGCTCGGCGTGGGCCGAAAGGACAGACGAGAAGGCTGGCAAAACCCTGGGAGCCGACTGCACCAGGATAACCCGAGCCGTGGCCGGATCAATCGCTCGATATTCCCTGTCAAGGCCGGTGCGGGCGAGTTCAGCCAATGCGCCCGCCAATTCAACTCCGGTGGGGCCGCCGCCGACAACGACGAATGTGAGCCATGCCTCGCGTCTGGCCGGTTCTCCTTCGCTTTCCGCCTGCTCGAACGCCAGCAGCATCCGGCCACGCATCGCGGTCGCATCCTCGATGCTCTTGAGGCCCGGGGCGTATGCCGCCCACTCGTCTCGGCCGAAATAGCTGTGGCGGGCGCCGGTTGCGAGGACGAGGTAGTCAAACGGAATGCGTTGTGCGGCCAGGCGCACCTCGCGCGTTGCCTGGTCCACGCCCACCACTTCACCCAGACGAACTGTCACGTTGCGCTGGTCTCGCAGGACACTACGGATTGGCAGCGCGATGTCAGCCGGCGATAGGGCGGCGGTCGCGACTTGGTATAGGAGCGGCTGAAACAGATGGTGATTGCGTCAATCGATAAGCGTGATGCGGCACGCCGTCCATCGTAGCCCACGGACAGTGGCGAGCCCGCCGAAACCACCGCCCACGACGACGACGTGCGGGACCGGCTCATCCTCGCGGCTCGGCATCCGCAGGTAGAGGCTGGCCCAGCTTGATGCCGCGCCATCGAGCGACAACTGTCCCGCCCCCTTCATCGCGAGCAGCAAGAGCAGCACGACGACCTCAAACCGGTCGGAGGTACCTGCGGACAGGACGATCGGCGGGGCAAGGGCGCACACGATCAACGCGACGGGACAAGTCGCCACGCCGAGCAGCAGCGACCAACACAGAAGCAGCAGCGACCAAGGCGCCGTGACCAGTTCGCTTGTGAAGGGCACCGGCCACATCGCCGCGCCGGTTCCTCCGGCGATCGTGGTGGCAAGAAAGACCCGCGTTGCAAGCGGCAGCACCCGTTCGCCGAGCGTGTCGCTCGCGGCGTAGAGCCGGCTGATCGCTCTCACGGCCCATACCGGTACGCGCGCCAGCCCACTTCGCAGCAGGAAGTCAAGGGACAGTGGCCCCGCGCCGCCGATCAGCAGCCAGATCAGCAAGATGGCCTGAGCACCCGCCAGAGGCGCGCGGGAAAGGCTCTGGCCGGCGTCAAGAAGGAGGAGCAAAGCCACCGGACGGGTCGCCAAGCCCGTCGTCAGCAGAAGTGGAGCCAAGCTGTGGATCAGCGTGTTGGCAACCGGTGGTGCCTCGGAAAACCCGCTGGCGCGCATCATCATCATGATTTGGTGGACAAAGATCGCTTGGCTGAGCCAGATCCGCGCGGTGAGAAGAACCGCGGCATTGGCGACGCCGGCGACGACCCTGGCGCAGCGTCCGACAAGGGCCCAAGCCTCGACTACAGCTGCAGCATGTTCGCCACCAAGCGAGCGACCCTCGGGCAGGCTCTCCGCGTCCCCAAGCCCCCAGAACACCCAGGGGCAGACTGGTCTCCGCCCATCTATGAAGCAACCGCAAGCGCGCGGGGAAGCGGCAGCTTCCATAGGGTGCCGAGGTACCACATGCCGGCGCTGACCAGCCGCATGGCGTAAATGCTAGGATGCCTAACAGAGCGCTGCGTCGAATCCGGGCGGCAACTTGTGTTGGCGATGGTGAGGCTTCCGACCAGGTTTACCCAGTAACGCACTACCTCGAACCAGCGGAATCCACCAAGGCTCGGTTGCTCCGGGAGGTTGCCATGCGGGACCAGGAAAAATGTATGGACCGGATTATCACGCATGGCGGTAGCCTCATCGGGTTCATTGGTGCGATGCCCGATGTTCGTGGAATCATGCGATCCGGTTACGGTCGAGATGCATGTGCCGCAACCAGAATCCCCATGCGACGACGGATTAATCGTCGGGCGGACCTGTAACCGCTGACTCCTTCTCCTCGAACGAAAGCACACGGAAAGGCGGTCGGAACCTTCCGCCGAGTGGGTGCATACGCGGGAGCATGACATGCGTTTTTGGTTGGCTGGCGCGATTGGAATCCTGATGCCGGCACTCGCGGCGGCGCAGCCGGCGGCCAGGCCGGTTGTGGGCGAACTTTTTACCTCCGAAGGTTGTTCTTCCTGTCCGCCCGCCGATGCCAAGGTCGCCGAGCTTGCGAGGACGCGCCCGGACCTGCTGTTGCTGACCTTCCATGTGACGTACTGGAACAATCTCGGTTGGCACGATCCCTATTCATTCGAAGCCGCGACCCAGAGGCAACAACGCTATGTCGCCTTGGGGGTCAGCCCCGAGGTCTATACCCCAGCTCTCGTCGTGGATGGCAAGCTTGACGCCGTGGGTCAGACGGCCCCGCGGTCGACCGCACGTTGCGGCAAGCGGCGTTGAGCGAGGAAACGGCCGCACCTATCGAGGCTCAACGAAGTGCAGCGGGACTAACCGTGTCGGTCGGCGCCGGCACCGGAGCCGGGACGCTTCTCCTTGTCGGCTACGACCGCCTTCATCAGACCGCCGTGGGACGCGGGGAGAACGGTGGACGCACGCTGACGGAGGCCAACATCGTCCGCTCGATGTCCGTGCTCGGCGCCTGGTCCGGCAAACCGGTTCGTCTGCAAGTGCCAAACCCGGCCGGGCAAGAGGCCGCAGTCCTCCTGCAACGTAATGACGGACATATCGTCGGTGCCGGAATTGCTCGTCCCGCTCCCAGCTCGTCGTGATGCACCCAACCCTGTCGACACCTCCCTTCCTTCGCGAGCGCTCGTGTTCGACCTATCGCGCATCCATGCCGCCCGTCAGCGGCTCCCCGCGACGCCATCGACATTACTTTGCCGGACCGTTTGATTCATGAAATGGACGACCGAAACCTTCGCGTTCTGCCGCCTATCCTGCGTCACAAGCACTACGACCGGGCCTCGGCCTTCACGCCGGAAAGCCTGTTGCGCGAGGCCCGCCGCCAAAAGGACGTCCCGAACACACCTGTGCCGGAGGTTTGCATCCTTGACCCTGACGGTGACATCGTGCGCCATCTGCGCGCTACCGGCCGCTCGCGTCCCGTCAAAGGCTGGGCTTGCTACCACAGCATGATGGACTGCTTTGACCACGGCGACCGGCAGTATGGGATCGTCGGCAGCGCGGTGGGAGCGTCTTATGCCGTACTGGTAGCCGAACAGTTATTTGCCTCCGGTTGCCGCCTGCTTCTCAGCATCACCTCGTCAGGCCAGGTCACCACCTTGGGTCCGCCACCCTACTTCATCCTGATTGAGCGGGCGCTTCGTGACGAGGGCACGAGCTACCACTACCTGCCCCCCGATTCCGAGTTCGCGGAGGCGGATCCACGTCTATTGATGATTGCGGAGCGCGCGCTCGCCAACATGGATGATCCGGTGGAGCGTGGGGCGACCTGGACGACGGATGCACCCTATCGGGAAACTCCCGAGGCGATTGCCGCCGCACGTAGGGAGGGGATCCTGGCTGTCGAGATGGAGGCAGCCGCGCTCTACGCCTTCGGGGAAGCACGACGAAAATCTGTGCTCTGCTTCGCCCATGTCACCAACCAGATGGGCCAATCCGGAGACTTCGAAAAAGGGGAGGCAAATGGCGCGACGGCGTCGCTCGCGCTCATTCGCGCCATCGGGGAGGCTTGCCTTGCTTCCCAGTGTTGACTGTCGTTCCCCGGTCACGCCTCAGCGCGGCCACACGCCGATCCGATCACGCGAAGCTCGAGGAGCGAGAAAGAGTTTGTTCCTTTGTTGACGGACCAGTGCGGTAACATCGTCATTCACCTTGAAGAGGACCTCAACCATGAAGAAACTGGTTATGCTGGTGGGTTTTGCCCTGACAATGGGGATAGGGCCGTTCGATGCGGCTCGCGCCGCGACTGTTCAGACATATCAACAAACTGCCTTCGAGGCCGCACAAAGGAGCGGCGAGCCCATCCTGATTTTCGTCGAGGCCTCATGGTGCCCGGTCTGCGCCAAGGAACGGCCGATTCTTCAGCAGCTCTACGAATCGCCGGAATTCGCGAAGCTCAAGGTGTTCAATGTCGATTTCGACACCAGCAAGCCGCTTCTGCGGCAGTTGGGCGTGCAGATGCAGAGCACTTTGATCGTCTATCACGGCGCCAAGGAGACCGGCCGCGTGACTGGGGCGACTGATCCGGCAGTGATCAAGCATCTGCTTGATACGTCAGCAAGCTGAATCGTGCCGATCGCGAGTTCTCGGCGCGGGGCTGTTGGCCGGCATCCTGTCGACCCTTTCGCCCTGCGTCTTTCCTCTCCTGCCACTTGTCATCGGCGCCGCCACAACGACGCACCGCTCAGGCGCGTACTGGCTGGCAGGAGGTGTGGCGACATCGTTTACCGTGGCAGGGCTGTTCGTCGCAACGGTTGGCTTCGCAATTGGTCTCGATGGCGATGTGTTCCGGACAGTGTCCGCGGTTCTTTTGGTGCTGCTTGGGGCTGCCCTCATCAGCTCGTCGATCCAGGCGCGTCTCGGCGTCGCCGCCGGCGGCTTGGCTGGCGCCGGAGACCGCATCATCCGCCGGCTGGCCCTCAGCAGCGCAACAGGCCAATTCGTCGTCGGCGCTCTGCTCGGACTGGTCTGGAGCCCGTGCGTCGGGCCCACGCTCGGAGCCGCCTCGGTGCTCGCGGCACAGAGGAAAGATCTCGGCGGCGTTGCAGCCGTCATGTTCGCATTTGGTCTGGGCACCACCTTGCCCATGCTGGCGGTCGCCGTGCTTTCCCGGACAGCCTTGCAGCGTTGGCGCCAACGCATGCTGTCGGCGGGGCATCTTGGCAAGGTGGTCATGGGCCTCAGCGCGGTCGCCGTCGGCGCGATGATCTTAACCGGGGTTGACCATGCCATCGAGACCGCTGTGGTCAACGTCTCACCGGCATGGCTGACCGATCTGACGACGCAGTTCTGAACCGTTAGGGAATGCCGGGCAGACACACTCGGCTCAACACCACGCGCGCTGAGCTTGATCAGCAAAAAACGACGTCTTGTCCGCTATTGTTTCTCATCGGTGCGGGCACGCTTGAGCAATGGAGCGAGCCGTGCCCTCGGTTCATAGAAGAATCAGTCACGAAGTGACTGCTGGATACGAATCGTTGCGGTGCCGATTTCAAAGAATGTCGGCCACCGCGTCGCGGTAGCGGCGAATGGCGGTCAAATGGTCACTGAGACGGTTCTCACCACTGCGATGGAAGTGCCGTTTGTGGAAGGCTGTCGTCAAGCAAAGATGGGAGACCCCGGCGGCCTTCCAGAACTCGGCTTCGGCTCGCCAATCGGCCTCGGCACCGCGGCCGCATGAGGTCCAAACCTCGATCCCGACCGACCGCGGATCGCGCCCCTCAGCTTCGATCATGCGCCGCAGTTCACTGAACTTGTCCAGCGCTGTCTGGTCAGCAGGAAAGTTGTTCTGGATCCAACCATCGCCCCACTTGGCGATCCGCGGCATCGTCCTTTCATGATGTCCGCCATACCACACCGGCAAATGCCCCGATGCCGGGCGAGGATTGATGCCCGCGTCTTCGATCGTGTGGTACTTGCCCTTGAACGTGATATGTTCGTCTTTCCAAAGCGCCCGCATCACCGCCACCTGCTCTTCGGATCGGCGCCCACGGTTGCGGAAATTCTCGTTCAGACCGATGAACTCGACCTCGTTCCAGCCGACGCCAATGCCCAGCCGGAACCGCCCTTTGCACAGCACGTCCAGACAGGCCGCTTGCTTCGCGATCAGCGCGGTCTGGCGTTGCGCCATGATCAGGACGCCAGTGGAGAGCGCTAGTTTTGGGGCTACGGCAGACACATAGCTCAACAGAACGAACGGGTCATGAAAGAGGTCCCGGGAGGTGTTGCGATCAGTGTCCCACCCTGGCCGAGAGGCCACATTGGCGCCGAGCACATGATCTGGCGCCTCCAGAAAGTCGTAGCCGGCCGCTTCCAGCGCTTGCGCATACTCACGCACCGTATCCGGATCGCCGCCGGTATCGTGAAATGGCACCAGCGCTCCAAGTAGCATGACAATTCCCCCCAACAATAATTCAATTGTTGCCAGTTTATTCCAGAAAACCGATGGCGGGCTACCATTTTATTGTTTGTATCAACAGCCGATTAAAGCCGCCGCAACCACCGCATCTCGTGTCGGCTGCGGTATGTCCTCAAGGCCACTGTGTGTCCTCCGATAAAAGGTCGCCTTCAATGCCTCGCCCCTTGCCATAGGCTTCGATGTTTTATAACGTCCGATCCAATATGGCGCAAGCCGGAGAGCCGCCGGCTTGCGGAACGCTTCTGGAGCGTCGAACATGGCAGATCAATTGAATACACGCCACCCAAGGTATGGACCTGGGACCAGGAAAACGGCGGTGCCTGGGCCAGCATCAATCGTCCGGTCTCCGGCCCGACGCATGACAAGCCGCTGCCGATCGGCCGTCATCCGTTGCAACTGTACTCGCTTGGCACGCCGAATGGCGTAAAGGTGACGGTGATGCTTGAGGAGTTGCTGGCCCTTGGCCATGCTGGTGCCGAATACGACGCATGGCTCATCAAGATCGCCGACGGAGACCAGTTCGGCAGCGGCTTCGTCAGCGTCAATCCCAACTCCAAAATCCCGGCTCTGCTGGATCGCAGCGGCCCAACGCCGATACGGGTTTTCGAGTTCGGCGCGATCCTGATGTATCTCGCCGAAAAATTCGGGGCGTTCCTGCCAACGGAGACCGCCGCCCGCGCCGAGTGCCTGTCATGGCTGTTCTGGCAGATGGGCAGTGCGCCGTATCTGGGCGGTGGCTTTGGCCATTTTTACGCCTACGCCCCCACGAAGATCGAATACGCGATCGACCGTTTCGCGATGGAGGTGAAACGCCAGCTCGATGTGCTGGATAAGCGCCTCGCTGAGAGTGAGTATCTTTCCGGCTCGCGCTTACACGATCGCCGACATGGCGGTATTTCCTTGGTATGGCGGGCTGGTGAAGGGCTGGAGCTACGACGCCGCTGAATTCCTGCAAGTGCAGGACTACAAGCACGTCCAACGGTGGGCCGATGCCATTCTGGAGCGTCCGGCTGTGCGGCGTGGGCGCATGGTCAATCGTGTACGTGGCGAACTCTCAAGCCAGCTTCACGAGCGTCACGACGCCAGCGACTTTGAAACGAAGACGCAGGACAAGCTCACGGCCACCGCGTAAGCGGCTGGACGCGGCATCTGCGGCCCGCGACTTAACCGATCAACCAACAACATAGGATAAGGAAATGACCGAGACTCTCTCAGAGCAACTAGCCGACTATCGCGCGAGTTGGCGGGCTCGCGTACCCGCCGAACGCCAAGCATCCATGGATCAGCACGTCGCGCATCTCGCGGCATCGGGTATCGCCCGCAGCGCCAGGCAAGTCGGCGATCGGGCGCCGGACATTCGCCTGCGTGATCAGCATGGCGAGATTTTCGATGTCGCGACCCTGCTGGCGAAGGGGCCCGTTGTCGTCACCTTCTATCGAGGCGGTTGGTGCCCTTTCTGCAATCTGGAACTTAAAGCCTACCAGGCCGTGTTGCCCCGCATCGCGGCGGCCGGGGCAAGCATCGTGGCGATCAGCCCGGAAAAACCCGATGACACCGTGAGCACCGCCGAGAAAAATGCCCTGAGCTTTCCTGTTCTCAGCGATGTCGGCCAGGCGGTGGGAAAGGCATTTGGCGTCGTCTACGCCTTCACGGATGATCTTCGTGGCGTCTATGAAGGTTTCAAGCTGGACATTCCGACGAAGAATGGAGCGCCGGACGACTGGTCGTTGCCGCTGTCGGCAACCTATGTGATCGGCGCGGACGGTACGGTTCTGTTTGCCGATACCCGCGTCGATTACCGGGAACGGACTGATCCGTTGGACGTGCTACGGGTGCTGGAGCACCGCGCGGCAGCAGAATAAACGCACCAGTCCCGCTAACGCTTGGTTCGGTTGGAGACGATGCCGGCTGACGGTGGCCGGGCTGTTGCCGCTAACGCTGTGAAAACCCGTCGATACCGGCAAGGGGATCGCGCACCAACCGCAAGCTGTCCAACGGTCAACGACGGTTCCTCCGCGCGTGTCCTTTACTGCCTACGCCTGCGATGCCCCGCCGCGACCCCCTCATACCTGTCATTGGCGAAGGCCTTGCCACGACAGCGGGCCGGACGTCGTTGAAGCTGGAAAATCATCGCACCCGTCTCCCGCGGCGCGGGCACCGCGTGGTACGCCAAGCAGCATACCACACGGGCGGAAGTCGATCAGCTTGGCAAGGCTGGATGTTCCGGCCGCGCTACGCGAGGTCCCACCTCATGCTCCCAACTGTTCGACAAGTTCGGGGAAGCTTGCGGCAACGATGTCGTGCCGTGGGTCTGGCTCTGGATCAGGCGGCCCTTCCGCACCCCACTCATCGGGGCGACGTAAAAATGCCGTTCGATAGCCGCACGCCTTCGCTGCATTGAGGTCGAAGTTGTGACAGGCGATCATGCAGCATTCGCTGGGGTCCATCTGAAGGAACTTTGCGCACGTCTTATAGGCTTCCGGCAGCACTTTATACTTGCCGATCGCCTCGCAGGAGATGACGGCATCCCAGGACACGCCATTCTTCTTGGACGTGTCCATGACGATCCGGAAGCTCAGCAGCGTGAATGAGACGCACATGAACTTCTTGCGCAAACGCGCGAGCGCATCAGGAAAGTCAGGCCAGCACCGCAGATTGTGGATCGTATCCCACCACAAAAGATGGCGCTCGTCGTTGGTGAATACCCCGAGCCCGTTGTCGGCGAGCACCTGGTCAAGAGCCTCACGATGAGCATCGTCGAACGTCATGGTCGCCGGCGCGTGTTCGCCGTGGTTTACGATAAGTTTGAGAGATCGGCGGCGGAATTCGTTGGCGAGGCTCGCCCAATCACGCTCGATGCCGTGCCGGGTGCCAACGCCGGCAAAGGCCGTCCGCATTCCGGTATGCCAGTCAAGGATCGTGCCCCCGGTATCGAAGCAAAGCGCCTTGATGTTGGTCGTGTCCATGACCTCCCTCCCCCCTTTGACAAGTATACGGTCCAGGAGCGCCTGGTTATCCCCGCACAGGCGCCGCGCGGTTCAAGCCTCGCGAATGCTTCGGCTGCGATACTCGCCATCTGGCGCATAATCTCTGCCGCCCACCTACGCTAATCGGTCCGAAGGCAAACTTCCGTCTCCGGCCTTCCCATTATGGTTCAACCGTACTAAAATGCAACGCAGGTAAGATCAACCACCACCGAGACAAAAATTTGATATGGGAATGAAAGCGACGCTCCTGGCGAGGGTGCGGCAGATGGCCGTCAAATCCCCACCCGGCCCAGAAGGATTCTGTAGACACGGCGCCTGCAGGAAACCGCTCTGCTCGGCGGCTGGCATGACCAAAGCGCCTTTGCGTCTGGAATATGAGGCGCAGGTGATCGCGTTGCGTGGTCGGGCGGATGCGCTGCGTCGGGACGGCTCGACACCGGAGGAGATCGCCAGATTGATGCACGCGGCACGCAGGCAACTCTGCCAGATTTTCAAGGAACAGACGCCCGAGCCACAGCGCACGCGAATCTTCGAGTGGACGCGTGCCGTTTATGGAGATCCGCTGGGTCCCAGCGTGGAATTCCTGAGGCTCCAGGGAAAAACCTGGGAGCGCATCACCGAGTCCGCCTCTCGGCCGGGACGCCCTCCTGTGCAAGGTTCTTGCTCGAGCGAAACTGAGGAGGCTTGAGATGGTCGCGGAACCGCTGACCTTGCGCTCGATCCAAACAACGGCGGTCGATGTTCCGATGGCGAGGCCTTTGGGCACAAGCGCCCAGACCATGGAGTCCGCGCCGATCCTTTTGATCGACATGCAAACGGAGGAAGGAATTGTCGGCCATGCCTATCTGTTCTGCTACACGCGGATGGCACCCGGGTTGATTGCCACTGTCCTGGCCGATATCGCGGCTGCACTGCATGGCGAACGCATCGCGCCGGTCGATTTCTCAAGTCGTCTTCAGCAACGCTATCGACTGCTCGGCGCCCAGGGCATCGTCCGTATGGCGTTGGCGGGATTCGATGTCGCGTGCTGGGACGGATTATCCCAGGCTGCTGGGCTGCCGCTCGCCAGCTACATCGGGTCGCAACCGCGGCCGATCCAAGCCTATAACAGCAACGGACTCGGTTTCATGCCACCGGAACAGGCGGTCGACGAAGCCGAGGCGCTTCTTGAGCAGGGATTTCGCGCGGTGAAGCTGCGCCTTGGGCGTCCGACCGCGGAGCAGGACCTGGCCGTTGTGCGAGCGGTGCGGCACAGACTGCCCGACAACGTTGCGCTGATGGTGGATTACAATCAGGCCCTGACGGTAACGGAAGCCATCCGGCGTGGCCGGGCCCTCGACAACGAGGGGCTGTTTTGGATCGAGGAGCCGACCCGGCACGATGACTACGCCGGGTGCGCGCGCATCGCGGCGGCCTTGGCCACGCCGGTGCAGATCGGCGAGAACTTCGCTGGGCCGCCGGCCATCGCCGCGGCGATCGCAAACAGCGCGTGCGACTACGTGATGCCCGACCTTGAACGCATCGGCGGCGTCACTGGTTGGCAACGCGCCGCGGCGATCGCGTCGGCTGCCGGAATCGAGATGTCATCGCACATCTTCTCGGAAGTCAGCGCTCATCTACTGGCTGCCACGCCGACCTGCCATTGGCTGGAATATGTCGACTGGGCAGCGCCGATCCTGGCGGAACCGCTGCGCATCATCGACGGCATGGCCCAGGTAGCGGATCGGCCCGGTACAGGAGTTTCCTGGGACGCGGACGCCGTCAAGCGCTACCGCATAGCATGAGGTGCCCATGAGCGACCCGGTCCCCGCCATCACCGAGGCGGCCGCCACTGGCGAGATCGCCGCGATCTTCGCCGATATCCGCCAGGTGCTGGGCGTCGATGTCGTGAACCTGATCTGGCGCCACCTGGCGACAATGGAGGGTGCGCTACCCTGGGCCTGGCAGGCGCTGCGCCCGCTCTATGCAGACGGGTCGGTAATCGGGCAGGCGGCAGCGCTGCGCCGGAACCTGGCGCTGCCGCCGATGCCTCCGGTCCCTCCCGAGCTATACCCGGCTCTCGGCCTGAGGTCAGACGACATGACGGTCATACGTGGCGTCCTGTCGGCCTATGACCACACCAACGGGATGGCCGTGGTGGCGCTGACCGCGCTGCGCGGAAGGTTGGACGGGCGGGTGCCCGCCGGCATCAACCCGGCCGAACCGACGCCGGTGGCCGCGGCGGCGCGGATCGCACTGCCCAGGCTGCTCGACCTGGCCGAACTGCAGCCGGAGACCGGGGCTCTGGTAACCGCCCTGAACGGCTTCGGCACGCGGCGTCCCGGCGCGGTGCTGGCCAGTATGTATCGGCACCTGGCGCACTGGCCGTCCTATCTGGCCCTCGCCTGGCTGTTGCTGGCGCCGCTGGACGGTGACGGCCGGCTCGCCGACGCAATCGACCAGGCCCAGCGGGGGGTGCAGTCTCACGCGGACAGCTTGCTGGTGCGGCTGATTGATCAGGCCGCCCCGCCGCCACCTGCGCTGGCGGCCCGGATCAGCGCGGCCATCGAGCCATTCGTCGGCGACGTCATCGTCAAGATGCTGGTGATCTGCGCCTTCCTGCGCCGCATCACAGTCTAAGGGGCAGGACATGAGCGCGGACATGCTGGAAAACATCGAAGGATTTCATGAAAAGTGGCCCTTCACCCCCCGCTACGCTCGGGTCAACGGCTGGCGGATGCATTACGTCGATGAGGGCGCCGGCGATCCGATCCTGCTGCTGCACGGCAACCCGACATGGGGATTCCTCTACCGCGATGTCATCCCTCCGCTCCTGAACGCCGGCTACCGTGTCGTCGTCCCCGACATGATCGGCTTCGGCCTGTCCGAGAAACCGGCCCGCGAGCAGGCGCACAGCCTCGATGGACATATCGCGAACCTGACGGGCCTCGTCCGCCAACTCGATCTGCGGCGCCTGCTGGTGGTGTGCCATGATTGGGGCGGCCCAACCGGCCTGGGCTTCGCGATGAGCAATACGGAGCGGGTGCGCGCGCTGACCGTCATGAGCACCTGGGCGTGGCCAATGCCTCCGGCCGAGTTTCACACGCGGCTGTTCCCATGGCGCACGATGCATGCGCCGCTGGTCGGGCCCTATCTGCTGGGCCGTCACAACGTCCTGGCGCGGCGTGGGGTGTATTTATCGGTCGTCGGCCGAGACAAATTCAGGCGCGAGGCGCAAGCCGTCTATGAGGCCGTACTTCCCGATGCCGAAACACGTCTGCTGACCTGGGTCTGGCCCCGGTGGATACCGCTCGACAACAAGGCTCGCGCCACGGCGCGCTTCACCTGGTTAGAGGCGGAGCTGGCGAAGTCCAAGTTACCGACACTCATCATCTGGGGACGCGAGGACGAGGTTTTCGACGCAGCGACTTTTGCCGATCGGTTCAAGCGTCTGATGCCGCACGCCGAAGGGCCGCACTTGGTCACTGGGCGGCATTTTCTACAGGAAGATTCCGGCCCGCGGATCGCGGCGTTGGTCACTGATTTCCTGGACCGTCTCAACGAACAGGGAGCGTCTTGATGGCTGATGTCACTGTCATTGGCAGGCCCGCGGACGAGAACACACGTCAGGCTTTGGTGCTCGCTGAAGACCGTGTCGGGCATTACCCCGAGTTCCGTGTCTTTTTTGTGCGAACCTTCGATCTCGATCGGGTCGGGCTGTCGGAACCGGGTTATGTGCAAGCGCCGTCAGGACTGGCCTATGCATTGGTATTTATCGGTCGGAGCGGTGAGCCATTCCCGGCGGGCATCGAAATATACGCAATCGTCCCGGCGTTGGAACCACTGGACGATGTAGTGGTCGATCAGGACCTCTGGGCGATCCTTGGGTGGATGACCGAGGGTGTGGGGGCGCCGTGGACTGTCGAGGGACTGCAAGCCACGGGTCGGCTCTATCGCATTCCCGCGGCCGTTTAACGGGATAGCCCGCCCGAACCGAACTCGGTGCCTGTCACTCTGCAGCGGTGCTGACGGACCTTAATTTCGAACAGGCATCATCGGATCGGCCCTTCCACGCCGAATTGCCGCATAGTTCTTGCCCCTGTACAGCCTGACTTGACTAACAAAGCGATCGCCGGTGGCGACGCGCACGCATTCGCCGCCACGCTTCATGATCTTTGTCTCTATGCGGCGGACGGGTAGTTGGAGGGGAAGAGCGCTCGTTTCGTCTCTTCATCACTGACCTTCTTGAATGCGTGGTCCTGTCCGACCGCCCTGGCCCGCTGCACCGCCGGCCGCCCATCGATCGCCTGGAAGAAGCGCTTCAGGTTCGGATAGACAGCCAGCGGATCCTCCGCTCCCTTCATCACTCGCGAAGCCCGGTCGAGCCAGCCCCAGGCCGACATGTCGGCGATCGTGTATCCGCTACCGACGATGAACTCGCGCCCTGCGAGATGATCGTTCAGCACCTGGTAGTGACGCTCGGCTTCACGACGGTAGCGGTTAACGGCGTATTCCAGCCCCCCTGGCGCCGCGAATTGGAAATGCACGGCCTGGCCTGAGAAAGGACCGAGCCCGGAGGCGATGAACAAAAGCCAGGACAGCAACTCGGGTCGATCTTCCGGCGCCCCAAGGAATTTGCCGGTTTTCTCGGCGAGGTAGAGCAGGATTGCCGTCGAGTCGAACACCCGAGCTTCCTTGCCACCCGGGCCTTCGGTGTCAACGATCGCCGGAACCTTGCCGTTCGGGTTGATCGCACGGAAGGCTTGCGAATGCTGCTCTCCCTTGCTGGTGTCGACCGGCACTGTCTCAAAGGGCAGGCCTGCTTCTTCGAGGAAGAGCGCGACTTTCGCGGGATTTGGCGTCGGGTGGAAATAGAAGCGGATCATGGCTTACTCCCCTTGGATTGGACGTTTCAGAAGGCGGAACGAACAGATGGACGTCTCGCGGCGAGGCAGACGCCTATCCCGATGACGATGATCGCTACCCATTGGGTGGGCAGTGGCATCTCGCCGAGAACCGGTATCGCAAAAAGCGAAGCAACCATTGGCAACAGCGCGATGACTGCCGTCGCGGCGGAGGGACCGAGCAGCGTGACCGCGCGGTTGAATGCCACGACTGCCAGGCAGCTCATGAAGATGCCCTGATAGATCACCTGGACAGCGAGCTCCGATGGAGACGCAAGCTGAAGGCGGCTGAGGCCAAGAAACACATAGACCGGCAGGAACAGGATGGCGGACCACGTGCAGATCAGTGCCGCCGCCTGCATCGCCGAAAGGCCGCTGCGACGAAAGACGATCGTGTAGATCGCCCACAGCAAGGCAGCCCCGAGCAGGGCCGCGAGGCCGAGCGGATTCGATAGCCCGTGGCGGGCAGCGTCCCCTCCGACCAGACAGATCAACCCGAGAACGATCACGCCGTATCCCAACCAGCGGGCGCTCCCTTGCCGTTCGCCCAAGGCGATCCGTCCGACGATGCCCGCGAACACCGGCATCGCCGCCGGCGCAACGGACGCCGCCTGGGCAGCCGACGTCAGGCGTAGGCCAAACGCGACAAGGAGCACAAATGGCAAGCCCCAGAGCAAGCAGAAGAGCAGCCCCTCGCGCCAAGCCGCTGCCGGCAATCGCGCTCCCTGACGAAGCATCATTGGCGCAAATACGAGAGCGCCCCCGCCAAACCGCAGCGCCATGATGTCCCAGATCGCGAGCTCGCGCGTGACGCTGAAGCGCGTGATGACGAACCAGCCAGAAAACACCAGTACCGAGAGCGTCGCCCACAGAAACCCCACGGCCCGCCCGCCGGTGACCGCGTCGTTTCCCGCCACGTAAGTGGCCATTGGCGCTGCCAGGCTATCGGACATCAGTCAGGACGGCTGCAGCGATCGTAGGGCTGTTAGAAGCGCCTCGGGTTCAAGACGCTTCCTGTAGTCGACCTCGATATAGGCAAAGGCGATTCGCCCGTCCCGCGCAATGACATAGGTCGCGGGCACCGGCAGTTCCCAGCTCTCGTCGCCGTTGATTCCCGGCAATGCCTTGTTGTTGGACCGCAAGGCTGCGCGCACCTCCTCGGGCAACGTGTAGACGAGGCCGAACCGCCGGGCGGCTTGGTTGCCAACGTCGCTCAGCACATGGAAGCTCAACTCATCCGCCACTGCTGTGGAAAGGGAGTGCTCCGGTAGCTGCGGTGATATCGCCACGAGGCGTGCACCAAGATCCGCCATCCGCGGCAGGGCGGCCTGGTAGGCCCGCAACTGGATATTGCAGTAGGGACACCAACCTCCCCGATAGAAGGTGACTACCACCGGACCATCGCGAAGCAGACTGGCGAGGGAGACGAGATCCCCCTTCACATCCGGCAGCCGAAACTCGGGGGCTTTGGTTCCAATTCCGGCGGCCGCTTCGAGCGCGAAGCTGGCCCGAAGCTCTTCGATCTTGGATTCGTAGAGGGCCACCCGTCCGGCAGGAGCCGTGCGCAGGAACTGCTCCTTGAACTCCTCAAGCTGTTGTTCAAGCCCCATGGCGGTATACCCTCCTGATTGATTGACGCGTCGTGGTCGGCCCAGGGCACTACACTTCTGGGCAACGTTATGGTATATGCGTTCTAAAATGACTGATGACGCCGACGATGGCAAGATGCCGATGGCGCTTGGAATGGATGACAGGATGGCGAGACCCAGGGAGTTTGACGCAGCGGTTGTGCTGGATGCCGCGATGCAGTGCTTTTGGGAGCACGGGTATGAGTCCACGTCGGTCAAGGATTTGATCGAAAGGACCGGACTTACCGCCGCGAGCCTGTACAACGCGTACGGCGATAAACGGGCGATGTTTCGGACGACGCTGGATCATTACATCGAAAAGAGCATCGGAGCACGCCTTCAGCGCAGTGAGTCCCTGCCGCCCCGCGACGCGATACAAGCATTTTTCGAGGACATCCTGCGCCGTTCGCTGAGTGACCGGGAGCGCAAGGGATGCATGATCGTGAATTGCGCGCTTGAAGTGGCGCCTCATGACAAGGAGTTTCGTGAGACGATTGTCGATACTCTCGGGCGGATTGAGGCATTCTTCCTCAATTGCATTGAGAGGGGCCAGGCGGATGGAACAATCACCTCCGCCGTCCCGGCAATCGGCTTGGCACAGCATCTGCTCGGGGTTCTGATGGGCGTGCGTGTGCTGGCGCGAGTCCGCCCTGAACGCTCTCTTCTCGAAGGCGTGATCAACACGGCACTCGCCTTCCTCAGCACTAGGTAGACGGGCTACCGGCGGGCCGCATTGCGTCGGCGCCGGTCGAGAGCCCACTCCCTCACCGCACTCTTCAGTTTATTTGAAGATGTTGGTGGCAGTTTCGACAATGCCCGAGATGCAATCGCGACAATCAAGGGGTCCGTCGAAAGTTGCGGATGTTCATGTTGGCGCATGCCGACTACTTCGAGCTGAACCAGCATGCGTACGTTGCCTCGCAATTGGGCTTCCGCGACCTGCGGGCGGGTGCCATCATTTTGTAAGGGGCCTTCGACACTATCAGTGTTCCCCTTGACGGCGGCTCGTGATCCCTCGAACCTGCTTGGAAAGCGGGGGAAACAATGAGCGGAACCATGAGTCGCAGGCTGGCCTTGACAATGCCGGCTGCTCTTTGGGCAGGCGGAGCATTTGCGCAGCAGAAGGAGCCGTTCCGCTTCGGCGCCTTGATGCCGACCACCGGTCCCGAGGCCGGTTACGGACTTGATTTCGTCAAGACCTACGAGATGGCCGTCAAGGACATCAATGACAATGGCGGCGTTGCCGGACGGCCGCTGGAGATGATCGTCCTCGATACGCAGGCCAAACCCGAGCTTGCCATAAACGCGGCCAACAAGCTGATCGATGTGAACAAGATCGCGGTAATCATTACGGCATGGAGTTCCGTTGTGAAGGCGGTTGCCCCAATCGCGAACCGGACCGCGACACTGGAACTTAACATGGGCGCCAATTCGCCCGACATCGCCAAATCTAGGCGACTATGTATATACGGTCTTCCCTCTGGCGGAGGTCGATGTGACAGCCCTGGCCAATACACCAGGGAAAAACTCGCAAAGATCAAGGCGGCGGTGATATACATCAATAATGACACTGGTATCGGCGGGGCGAAGATCTATCGCGACGTTTTCGTCGCCAGCGGTGGGCGAGGTGGTGGCATTCGAGGCCTACGATCCAAAGGCGACCGACTTTACCGGCGTGCTACTGAAGGCCCGCGTTGGCAACCCGGACGTGGTTCATATCCATGGCCTGTCTGAACTGCCGCAGGTGATCGCGCAAATGCGCCAGTTAGGCATGACGCAACAGGTCACCAGTTATTCCGCCGGCTATAATCCTAAGTTGCTGGCTCAACTTGGCCCAGCAGCCGAGGGACTGATCGTCACCTCGCTGGCGCCGACAGGGACGACCAATCCAAACGTGGGAAAGCTGCTGGACCTGTGGAAGCAGGTTGGGCGGGCACCAAACGGGCTGCCATATCTGCAATACGCCTGGGACTCCACCGTGGTGGTCGCGGACCTGTTCGCCTGGGTGGACAAGAACAAATTGCCGGTTACGGGCGAGAATCTGCGCAAGGCACTGCTGGAGATCCGAACTTTCGACCTGCCGATGACTGGCAAGCTGGTGGTCACGGACGACCATCGGGTCAGGAAGCCGGTTTATCTATACGTCGTGAAGGACGGACAGTTTACCCCGCTGGCTACCATCGGCTGACCCCGGCGACTGCGATCGACGATGACCGATCCTGTCATCCTGTTGCAGATCCTGTGGACCGGGATCGCAATGTCCTCATACTTCGTGCTGTTTACGGTCGCCTTCGCGCTAACGCTGAAGGTCGAGAAGCTGTGGAACTTCGCCCAGGCCGGGCTGATGGGCATCGCGTTCTATACCATGTTTTGGTTGTTGAATGCCGCCGGTTTGCCGGTCTGGGCTGGGGTGCTGGCATCCGTTCTGGTGACGGCCGGCGTCACCGTGGGCATCGAGATCTGGGCGATCGACGTGCTGCGCCGGCGGCACTCCAGCGGGCTGATTTTCTTTATTTTTACGCTGATATTCTCCCAGTTCGTCGCCTTTCTGCTGACCCTGTTGTTCGGGACCGAACCGGAAACGATTTTCCCAAGCGTGATGTCGCCGGTGCGCATTATCGGCGGCATAGCCATCAGCGACTGGGACCTGCAAGCGATCGGCCTGACACTGGGAATGCTAGTCGCGCTCTACCTCCTGATCCGTTTCACGCGCGACGGACAGTTCATGCTGGCGGTGGCGGACAACGAGAAACTGGCCGAGATCTACGGTATCAGCGCGAGGCGGGCCTATATATTGTCTGGTGTCACCGCGAGCTTGCTGATTGTTGCCGGCATCTGGCTCTATGGCACCCGCGCCGGGGTCACGCCGGATGTGCCTGTCGGGCTGATCCTGACGGCGGTGATCGCCACCCTGATCGGCGGCCTCGGCCGCGTCTTCTCGGCTGCCAGCGTTGCCGTGGGACTGGCACTTCTGCAAAGCTTCAGCATTCTGTTTATTGCTTCGAAATGGCAGGCGCTGCTGCTGTACGGCGTTCTGTTCTTTGCCTTGCTGGTGTTCCCGCGAGGCATTCCTGCCTGGCGCCGGCGCGCCATCCGACCAGTGCCGAAACCGGCGGCGCCCGCCCCGGCCGGAGGGTGAGCGATGGAATACCTGGCCAGTGCCGGGGTGTTGATTGGCATCTACATCATCCTCGCCACCAGCTACAACCTGATCATTGGCTACGGCGGTCTCAATACAATCGCGCATCCAATATTCTTCGCGCTCGGAGCGTACACAGCGGCGCTTCTTGGCATCGATACTAATCTGCCGGCAGTGATCTGCATCGCGGCCGGCGTCGGCGTGGCAGTCGTCGCCTCTGTCGCGCTGGCGGTCACCACACTGCGCGTCTCCGGTGATTATCTGCTGATTGCCAGCCTCGGCTTTCAGCTTGGCCTGCTGCAAACCGTCAACAATCTGGAATTTACCGGCGGGCCGGCCGGACTTTCGAACATTCCGCTGACGCTGGGCGGACCGGCACGCGGCTGGCTGTATCTGATGATAACCGCTGGTCTCGCGGCGCTGGCAATCTGGCTGGTTCACCGCAGCATGGCCGGTCCGTTTGGTAGAGCCGTGCGCGCCATGCGTGACGATGAGGTGGCCTGCGCCTCCCTGGGACGCAGCCTGTTCGCCATGAAGGTGGTAATCTTCGCTTTCGGCTGCGGCGCGGCGGGCCTGGCTGGCGGAATGTATGCCTACTACTTCCAATACATCAGCCCGGAACAGTTCAACGTCGCGCAGTCGGCGACGATCCTGACAATGGTGGTGCTAGGCGGCATTGGCACGATCTGGGGACCGGTGCTCGGCGCCTTCGTGCTGGTGGCATTACCACAGGGGATTACGTTCCTGGAACTGCCATCGAGCCTGGTCGGGCCGCTGCAGGGCTTGATCTTCACCTCATTGGTGATTGTCTTCCTGTTTCTGCGGCCGCATGGCCTGGTCGGGACCCACATGGCGGGATCGGCACATTGAGCCAGGAAATCCTTCGGCTCGAGAATGTTTGCAAGCGCTTCGGCGGCATCGTCGTCGCGGATGACATTTCCCTGTCGCTGCGCGCCGGCGACGTGCTGGGACTGATCGGCCCGAACGGCGCCGGCAAGACGTCTCTGTTCAATCTGATCTCCGGCCTGTTCCGCCCCGATAGTGGACGGATTTATCTCGAAGGACAGTTGCTGACAGGGCCGCTGCATCGTCGGGCGCGGGCCGGAATTGCCCGCACCTGGCAGCACATGCGCCTGTTCCGCACGATGACCGTGCTGGAGAACATGATGGTCGGGCCACGTCGGTATCCCGGCGAGTCGCTGTTGCGCAGCATGGCCAATACCGGGTCAGTCCGTCGGGCGGAGGCAGCGGCGCGCGACCGAGCGATGCACGTTCTGGAGCGCATGGGGCTTGGCCACACCAGCGCTACCAACGTCGTCGACCTGCCGTTTGGGCAGCAGAAACTCATCGGTCTGGCGCGGGCGCTGATGAACGACGGCCATTGCCTGCTGCTCGATGAGCCGATGGCCGGGGTCGAGGGCTCCAACTACGAAACCATGCGCCGGATCGTCCGCGACGAGGCCGCCGCCGGGCGTGCGGTGTGCGTCGTCGAACACAATGTCAGCTTCATCAAGGACCTCTGTACCGAAGGGGTGTTCATGTCCTACGGCCAGATTCTGCAAGCGCGGCTCCATCGACGACCTGACACGCTCGCGTGAACTGACGGAGCTGTATTTCGGGGCCGCGGATGCTTGAATTTTGCAACGTGGGTGTCAGCTACGGGGGTTTTATCGCGTTGCGCGGCATCAGTCTGTCCGTGCGGCCTGGCGAACGCGTCGCGATCTTCGGCCATAACGGCGCCGGAAAGACGACGCTGCTGCGTTGTGGCATTGGAGATGTGGACGACCTGTCCGGCACGATCACCTACAATGGCGAGGCCATCGTCCCCGGGTCCGATTTATCGCAATGCCAGGCGCGGCATCGGGTTCGTGCCGCAGGGCCACAACGTGTTCCGCGACCTCAGTGTGGCGCAGAACCTGAAGATGGCCGGTCTCCTGCATGACCAGGCCTATATCGCGGAGGTCTATCGGCTGTTCCCCGTACTGATGGAACGGCGGCCGCAGATTGCCGGCTCCCTGTCGGGGGGCCAGCAGCAGATGCTGGCGGTTGGCATGGCGCTGATGACGCAGCCGACAATCCTGATGCTGGATGAGCCCACAACCGGTCTCGCGCCGATCATCGTACAAGACATGTTCCGCACCCTGCTGGAAATCAATCGCACCATCGGCACGGCGATCGTGCTGGTGGAGCAGAACGTTGCCGCGGCATTGCGGATGGTCGAGCGCGCGGTCGTGACTGAAGACCGGCGGGATCATATTCGACGGACCCAGTGCCGACCTCGCTCGGCACGAAGATCTCTGGCGCTGGTTCTAACCCTCGCTGACCTCAGGACTGGCATTGGCGGGACGTCCTTGCCTTCCTCACCCGGCCCCTGACATCAGCCAAGGGTCGCTAGAGAGATGAAGGCGTGAAGCCTGTCCAGGACGCTCGAAGCGGTGGCCGCCCATGAGGAAGCAACTGGCGAACCGGCGCCTCCAACCGCCGCAACGTCTACATCGAAGCTGTAGCGGTCAAGGCGCCGTCATCCCTGCGAAATGACACGCCACCAATTGCGCGCCGCCCCGATCCACCAACAACGGTTCCTGCTCCGCGCAGATCGCTGCGGCGATCGGGCACCGTGTGCGGAAACGGCAGCCGCTTGGGGGCGAGATCGGGCTGGCCGGTTCACCGCGAAGCTGCACATGCCGGCGGGTTCGCTCCACACGCGGGTCGGGTACCGGGGCGGCTGCGACCAGCGAGCGCGTATAGGGATGCAGCGGGCGCCGGAACAGGTCGGCGGCGCGCGCCACCTCCATCACCTTGCCCAGATACAGCACGACGATACGATCGCAGACGTGGCGCACCACCGCCAGGTCATGCGCGATAAACAGGTAGGTCAGGCCGAGCCGCTCCTGCAGGTCGACCATCAGATTGATGATCTGCGCCTGGATGTTCACGTCCAGGGCCGAGATCGGCTCGTCTGCAACGATCAGGTCGGGTCGCACGGACAAGGCACGGGCGATAGATATCCGCTGCCGCTGACCGCCGGAGAACTCATGCGGGAACCGATTCGTCGACTGCGGCGGCAAATTTACCAGCGCCAGAAGCTCCGCTACGCGCGCCCGCGCATCGCCCTCGGTCAGCCCATGCAGCTTCAACGGACCGGTCAGAATCTCCCTGACCGACATGCGTGGATTGAGCGAGGCATAGGGGTCCTGGAAGATCATCTGCATTCGCCGGCGCAGCGGCCGGATATCCGATTGGCTTGCGTGCGTGATATCGGTGCCGTCGAACACCACGCGCCCGGCTGTTGGTTCATGCAGCCGCGTGACCAGCCGCGCGAGCGTGGACTTGCCGCAACCGGATTCACCCACCAGCCCAACCGTCTCCCCCCGCATCACCGTCAGGTCCACGCCGTCCACCGCCCGCAAAATGCGCGGCTTCTCAAACAGCCCGTCGTGCGGCAGCTCGAAATGCTTGGTCAGGCCAGTCAGTTCCAGCAACGGACGCACAACAGCCGGCGCCACCGCCACGCCAGCCGTCGCCGGCGGCCGGGACGGCGTGTGCAGTGCACCGCCTTGCTGCGTCACCCAGCAACGTGACAGGCGGTCCTCCCCCACTGGCAGCAGCGCCGGATGCTCGTCGCACTGCGCCACCGCAAACGGGCAGCGGGCGCGGAACCGGCAGCCGGCGGGCCAGTTGCGTGGATCAGGCGGCTGGCCCTCGATCGTCGTCAGGCGGCGGTCCTGTGCCTCGGCGTCGATCCGCGGCGCGGCGTGCAGCAGCGCCCAGGTGTACGGATGACGCGGGTCGCTGAGCAGTTCCTCCGGCGCGCCTTCCTCCACGACCTCGCCGGCATACATCACCAGGATGCGCGAGCAGACATTGGCAATGACGCCAAGGTCGTGGCTGATCAGAATGACGGCGGTGCCGAGAGCGGCGTTAAGTTCGCGCAGCAGATCCAGGATCTGCGCCTGGATCGTCACGTCCAGCGCGGTGGTCGGCTCATCGGCGATGATCAGCGCCGGCTCATTGGAAAATCCCATCGCCAGCATGACGCGCTGGCGCATCCCGCCGGAGAACTGATGCGGCCACGCCCTCACCGCCCGCTCGGGCGCCGGCACGCCCATGCGACGCAACAGCTGGATTGCGCGGGCTCGTGAAGCGGTTCGGGAAAAGCGGCCGTGCGCAGTCATCGCCTCAATCAATTGCTTCGCGATGCGCAGCACAGGGTTCAGCGAGGTCATCGGGTCCTGGAAGACCATCGCGATTTCGCGGCCACGGACCTGGCGCAGTGCCGCCGCATCCAGCGTTGCCAGGTCGCGGCCACGGAATGTGATCGAGCCGCCGATAATGCGCGCCGGTTCGTCCAGCAGCCGGATGATTGACTTGGCGCACACGCTTTTGCCGGAACCGGATTCGCCTACGATTTCCAGCGTTTCACCGCGCGCGAGGTCGAAGCTGACGCCGTCCACGGCGCGCACCGGCCCGGCATCGGTCAGGAACCAGGTGCGCAGGTCGCGCACCGACAGCAGTGGTTCAGCGGCTTCTTGCATGCGGGTCCAACCAGTCGCGCAGGCCGTCGCCTAGGAAGTTGAAACCCATCACCACAGTCAGGATGGCGATGCCAGGAAAGGTGGCGACCCACCATTGCTGCACCAGTTCGCGCCCCTCCGCGACCATTGCCCCCCATTCCGGCGTCGGCGGCACCACGCCAAGACCAAGGAACGACAATCCGGCAAACACCAGGATCGCGTTGCCCAGATCCAACGTCAGCAGCACGATCAGCGGGCCGACGGCGTTGGGTATGATCTGGCGCAGCAAAATATGCGCGGGGCCAAAGCCGATCGTCCGTGCCGCCTCGACATATTCGAGTGAACGCTGCGTCAGCACAAGGCTGCGGGCCAGGCGGGCGAATTTGGGCCACCACACCACCAGCATGGCAATACAGGTGTTCACCGTTCCGATCCCAAGCGCGGCAGCGATCGCCATTGCCAGGATGATGGGCGGAAAGCAGAACACAAGATCGGTCAGGCGCATCAGCACCTCTTCCGCCCAGCCGCGGATGAACGCCGCCGCGGCGCCCAGCAGGGTGCCGAACAGGCCGCCAATCAGCACCACCGAAAAGCCCACCGACAGCGACACGCGCGCACCCAGCACCACCCGCGTCGCCACGTCGCGCCCAAGCTGGTCGGTGCCCATCCAGTGCTGCCAGGACGGTGGCCGCAGCCGTGCCGCCACGTCCACCACATTGGCGTCGAACGGGGAGACAAGCTGGCCAAACACCGCGAGCAACACCCACGCCACGATGATGACCGCGCCGAATGCCGGCAGCCCATAACGACGGGTCCAGCGGCGGCGGGCGGACGCGACCGCCGGCAAGACGATGGCACTCACTTCTTCAGCACGCGCGGATCGAGGATGGCATAGGAAAGATCGACACCAAGGTTCACCAGTACGAACACGCCTGAGACGATGGTGGTAACGCCCATGATGGCGGGAAAATCCAGCGACACCGCGCTCTGGAATGTGTAGCGCCCGAGGCCCGGCCAGGAGAACACGGTCTCCGTCAGCACCGCGCCCGCCAGCAGGTTGGCATAGGCAAGCCCACCCAGCGTGACCACCGGCAGCATCGCATTGGGCAGTGCATGCCCCAGCACGACGAGGCGCGCGCGCAATCCTTTGGCGCGGGCGACGCGGACATAGTCCTGCGACAATGCCTCCAGCATCGCGGCACGTGTGGTGCGCGTGATCAGCCCCAGCGTGGCACCGGCGAGCACGATAGACGGCAGCACGAGATGGGCGATCGCGTCGTGGAATGTGTCCCAGTCGCCGACGATCGCACTGTCCACCAGCAGCAGCCCAGTGATCCTGTCAGGAGGGAATGATACCGGATCCAGTTGCCCGGGTCCCGGCGCCCAGTTCAGCCAGCCATAGAATATCGCAAGCATGATGAAGGCGAGCCAGAACGTGGGCGCGGAAACGCCGACCAGCGAGACCGCGCGCGCCACGTGATCGATCCACGAATCCCGCTTCACCGCCGCCATCACCCCCAGCGGCAGGCCGACCACCAGCGCGAGCACGAAGCCCACGGATGCAAGTTCGATGGTTGCTGGCGCGTAATCCTCGATATCGTCCAGCACAGGGCGCCGCGAGGCGATCGATTTACCCAGATCGCCATGGGCCAGTCCGCGCAGGAAGATCCAGTAGCGCTGATAGATCGGTAGGTCGAGGCCCCATTTATGGCGATATTCAGCGACCGTGGCGGGGTTGGAGGCCGCCATGTCGCCGAGTTGCGTCAGCACCGGATCGCCGGGCACGGTGTTGGCGATCAAAAAGATCACCACCGTGGCCAGCAGCACCATGACCGCCGAAGTTGCCAGGCGTGAGAACGCGTAACGGATCACAGGCGGCGGCGGTCAAACAGGCTTGGCGGCACCAAGTTCGGCCATCCACCCGGCCGCCGTCAGTTGCAGGCCCTGCACGGTTTTGCGCACGCCGATTTGATAGATCGGCTGGATCATTACGAAATGGTTCGCCTGATCGACCATTACCTCCTGGTACTTTTTGTATAGCACGGCCGACTTTGCCAGGTCGCGTTCGGCGGCCGCGTCGGCCACCAGCTTGCGCACCTCCGGCGGCACGGTCCAATGCACGCGGCCGGAGACGCGGTTGATCGTGGCACCCGACCACAGCCAGTTTTCCGGCGCCGGCGGATTCCAGAAGGTCAGCGCCGCCTCCAGCTTGCCGCCCAGATACATGGTCCGCATGTTCAGTTGATCCATCGGCGTCAGCACCACCTTGATGCCGACGCGCGCCAGATCCGACTGGATCTTCTGCGCCAGATTGGCATATTGCACGCCGGCTATGGCGGCATTGCCGTAAGCAAGCTGGAAGCTGAACCCGTCCGGCAAGCCGGCCTCGGCCAGCAACTTCCTGGAGCGGTCGAGGTCCTCGCGGAAGCCGATCTCTTTGGTCAAAGCCTCGGTCGAACCGTTGACGCCGACCGGCAGGAAGCTGACCGGCCGCAATGCATGGCCGCCGATCAGGTTCTTGATGATGCCGTCATAGTCAATCGCATAGCCGATAGCCTGGCGCGCCGCCTTCTTTTGCAACGCGGGATTGCCCGGCGCCTCGACCACAGCCATGTAGATGAAATCGAGACTGGTCGCCTCCATCACCGTGACGTTCGGGTCGTCCTTCAGCGCCGCGATCTGCTCGGGGATCAGGTTGAATGCGATGTCGATGTCGCCGCGCTGCAGCGCCAGCAACTGCGCGGCACTCTCACTCATGTGACGGATCAGCACCCGGTCATAGCCTGGCGTGCCACCCCAGTAATGCGGGTTCTTCACCATCTGGATCTGCTGGTTGCGCTGCCAGCCGGTGAGCCGGTACGGGCCGGTGCCGGCCGAGTTGCTGTTCAGCCACTCGGTGGCCGTGTCCGTCGTCTTCGCATCAGTCGCATCGGTGCCGCCATGCGCGGTTAGCAACGCCTTTTCCTGCACCACAAACTCAGGGGCGGCGATGATCGGCAGCAGCGGCACCGCCGGGTCGCCCATGACGATGTCCACGGTGTGATCGTCCACCGCCGCCACATGATCGACCTGGGCAATATACTGCGCCGGCTGGTCCTTCACGTTGAGCACGCGTTGGAACGAGAACGCAACATCGGCCGCCGTCATCTTGTTGCCGGAGGCAAAGGTCACGTCCTGCCGCAGCTTGAAGCGCACCGTCTTGCCGTCGGGCTGATAAGCCCATTCGGTGGCGATGCACGGCTTGACGTTGACGTAGTCGCCCGGTGCGAAGGTGACGAGTGAATCGTAGGCCGCGTGAGTCGGCAGCGGATTTGAATACTGTGCCACCCGGATCGGATCGAGCGACGTCGCGTCGCTGATGTCCAGCCCAATCACCAACGTACCGCGTCGGCTCGCGCTTTGTGCGCCAGCCGGACGTGCCCCAGCCAGGACACTCCCGACCAGGCCGGCCGAACCGGCCATGAGGGTGCGGCGTCCCATCGTCGGGCCGAACTTGTTCACATCGTCTTGGTGCTCCATCGTGTCCCCCAACCCTTTGTTACAGGCTCGCCATCCGGCAATTGCGATCAGTCGGAGAGTATTGCCGACCCGTCGAGCCGACGCCAGTGGTACCGATAGCATCGGGACCAGAAGGGTACATGTCCAAGGCTCGGCGCCGCGATTGTCGCGGTTCCTAAGCGCCCCATCCGGCGCTGATCAGTTCAGCGCCACAACATAAATACCCGCCGATTGCTCATGTCTGCTGAAGACAATCATCTGAGTCGAGATCGAAACTCTGGTCCGCATTCGGGCCGACCGGCGGCCCAGCCTATCCGCTACAGAAGCAGGGTCGGCTAATACCCTGTCGCTCTGTCAATCTCCTGCAAAAGCGCCCCGCCCGCCCGAACATTTCTGATATTCGCCGCAATCTCCGTCACCAGTTGCGCAACCGTTGGGCGCCGAGCCACGTGGGGCATGATAGTGACCTTGGGATGCAGCCACAGAGGGCTGGCCGGTGGCAGCGGCTCAGGCCACAGTGCGTCCAGGGCGGCGTAGGCCAACTGGCCGGAATTCGAGCGCCTTGATCAGGTCCGCCTCCACCACGTGCTTGCCGCGGCCGACGTTCACCAGCATCGACCCGCGGGGCATCATGGCGAAGGTGCGGGCCTGGAATATCCCTTCGGTTTCTAGGGTCAGCGGCAACAGGCAGACGGCGATATCGGTCTGACCAAGAAATGACTCCAGCTGATCGTGGCCGTGATAAATGGGGACATCGGGTTCATCCCGAGGGTTGCGTACCCATGCCGAAATCTGGAAACCGAGCGACTTCAGCAACAGCGCCGGTGCTCTGGCCATTTTGCCGAAGCCAAGGAATCCAACTCTCCGATGCTCGGGACGAACGATTGTTGTCCGCCGCCACTCCTTCCTCGCCTGTGCCGCCGCGTAGCCGGGCATATCGCGATGGAACCGAAGCACATGCATGACGACGTATTCGGTCATCATCGGATCGCCACCCGGCGGCTCGACCTTGCAGAGCGGGGCTTTGGGAAGCTTGGGATGCCTGACAAAAAACTTCGACCCCAGCCGAACGGCTGAACATGGCCTTCAGGTTCGGGAAGGTCGGAAGGGCATCGAAATCGGGGTGCATGAAGGCGAGGTATTCGATATCGGCGATGTTCCCGGCTTGGGGCCAGATGCGGATTTCAAGGTCGGGGAGTTGTTCGCGGAACGTGTCGCGCCATGCCTGGGCATTGCCGATGTGTTTGTCGAGATCGATGACGAGCAGCGTCAAAATCGCCTCCTGGGCCATGGCGCGGCCAGTGTATCGGAATTCCGGCCGGGTGCCAGGCGCTGGCACCCCGGAGTGGTCGAGATGTCGCGGTGGGCTTATGCTTACACGAATGCATGCAAGGAGGTGATCCCATGCCATTCTACAAAAAGGGCGATGTTCGCATTCATTACGAAGAAGCCGGATCCGGATTTCCGCTGCTGGTGATCCCCGGTGGTGGCCTTAACTCCACGGTCGCGGGGCTTGCGACACACCCGTTCAATCCGTTCAACGAGTTCAAAAACGAGTTTCGCGTGATCGCGGCCGATCTGCGCAACGCCAACGGCGGGAACTCGTCAGGCCCGCTGGAAGTCGATCGGCCATGGGACGCCTATAGCGACGATCATATCGGACTGATGGATCATCTACATATCCACCAGTTCATGGTGTTGGGCTTCTGCATCGGCGGTCCGTTCATCTGGAACCTGGTAAAGCGGGTCCCTGAGCGGGTCGTCGCTGCGATACCGGCGCAGCCAAGCGGCTATCGTCCGGAGATGCCCGGTATGTCCTACAACAACAACATGAAAGGCTGGGGCCCGGAACTGTGTGCCCGCCGGCCCGACATCACGATGGCGATGGTCGATGCATTTCTGACCAACATGTACACCGGCGCGCGTGCCGACTTTGTCTATAGCGTTACCCGCGACGTGGTACGCAACTGCCAGACGCCGATCCTGGTGTTGCCTGACGACGTTCCGGCGCATCCGTACGCCGTCGCGATGGAAACGGTGCACCTTGCACCCAACGCGCAGGTCAGCCTGTATCCGTGGAAGGACACCCCGGACAAGATTCCACTGGCGGTGCGCCACATCCGCACCTTCCTTCGGGCCTATCGTCCCGCGGGGGCGGCGCAATCGATGGCGGCAGCCGCGCAATAGGGTCATTCAAGCCATGACCGCACCCCCAAGGCCCTCGCGCGATTTAAGTGGTCCGATCGCGCGCCCGCTTCACCAGGGTTGCACAGAGCGTACCGGCCGCGAACTGAACGCGATGTCTAAGTCCCGCAAATGGAACGACATGTCCAGGCAAGTAGCTGACGCCGCCGTGCATCTGTCCGCCGCCGCGGGCACCCACAACCAGATCGCCGCCTGTATCGAGGAAAGCTTCGGCGGACTTGGTGACGTGATCAACCTCAACGCCGATCCGTCAGGCGCCAGCGGCAATGTTCCGCCCAATGTGATCCAGCAGATCAAGCGTATCGCCACCCCATTCCAGGGATACAAGACGCCATGGTAACGATTGCCCTGATCGGACTCGGCCCCGGCGCCGATCCGCACGCGAAAAGCCTGCGCGACCTGTCCGACCGGGCAACGGTGAAGGTCGCTGCTTCACGAACCGAATCCCGAGCCCGAACCTTTGCGGACCGTTTCGGTTTTCCGGTCACCACCGACATCGACGCCGTCATTGCGGACCCGTCAATTCAGGCAGTAATCGTCCTGACGCCTCCGGCTGCCCATCTCGATATCGCCGGGCGTTGCCTGCATGCCGGCAAGCATGTGCTCGTCGAAAAGCCATTGGAACTGACTGTTAAATCCGCTGAACAACTGGTGCGTGCCGGACGCGCGGCCAACCGTAGGCTGGGCGTGGTCCTGCAGCACCGTTTTCGTCCCGCCAGCCTCCGTCTCCGCGCTGCCATCGAGGACGGCGAACTCGGCACCATCACCGCCGCATGGACACTCGTCCCCTGGTGGCGTCCGCAAAGCTACTACGATGAAGCCGGCCGAGGAACGATGGCGCGCGACGGCGGCGGCGTGCTGATGACCCAGGCGATCCACACGCTGGACCTGTTCCGCTCCTTGACAGGCGTCAGCGAGGTGGTCGCGGCTCAAGCGGTCACCACTCCAAGCCATCAGATGGAAACAGAGGATTTCGCTTCCGCCCTGGTCCGTCTCGGCAATGGCGCTCCTGGCACCGTCATTGCCACCACCGCCGCCTATCCCGGCAGCCCGGAGCGCATCGAGATCACCGGTACCAAAGGCACCGCTTCGCTTGTCGGCAGCGCGCTGCGCCTGTCAACCATCGGCGGCGAAGATGAAACCATCGCCGCCGAGGGCGCCACCGGCAGCAGCGCCGGCTTCATGGATTTTCCGCATGACGCTCATCGCGCCGTCATCGCAGATTTCCTCGACGCAATCGAACAGGATCGCGATCCTGCCGTTACCGGCGAAGAAGCTCTGGCCACCCAGCGCCTGATCGCCCACATCATCGCCGCCGCCGGCTTTACCCCCGCTGCCACCCCAGCCAGTTAACCACCCCCTGGCCCATCACCTTCTCCAGATCAGCCCCCTTAAGCCACGGCAGTTCCTCGGTGAAGAACGTCACGCATTGCCGATAGCTGCACGGCATTCGCGTAATATCCGTACCCCAGAAGAATCGGTCGGGACCATACGCGTCGAAGATCCGATGCAGCCCATCGTGGATATCCCGGAACGGATATGCCTCCTTCGAATAGCCCGGCGCGCCCGTCGCCTTGATCGCCACGTTCGGCAGTTTCGCCAGTGGCAGCAGTTCATCCAACGTTGCGAACGCCGTTTCGCCCTGCGCCGAACGCACCAGCCCAAGGTGATCGACGATCAGTTTCAGATGCGGGTGGCGTTCGGCAATGTGCTTGAACAGCGGCAGGAACCGCCAGGCCATTGTCGCCACCGGAGTGCCGGCTTTTTCCGCCGCCGGCCACAGCCAGTCCATCGTTCCGTCCTTGTGCCAGGTCTCCTGACCTGCCCGTGTCAACGACCAGCGCAGACCCAGCATTCCAGGCTGCTGCTTCCAGGTTTCAATCCGCTTTCGTTGCGAGGGATCATCCAGCGGAAACCACCCCAGGCTGCAGAACTTATCAGGGTATTGCTGCGCCGCGTCGATGGCCATCTCGTTGGATTTCGGGTCCCAGCTAGGCGGATGCAGCACCGCGCCATCGACGCCCGCTTGCTCCATCTCCGAAATCAATTCCTGAGCCGTATACAACGAGGTCTGGCGATGGTGGTCGCTGGGCTTACCGCTGCCCCAGATATGGACTTGCGCGTCTATGACCAGCATGGCCGTCCCTCCTTGCCTTTTCATGATGCTGGCCCCTTGCAGGCCACGATGCAAGCGGGTCAGACAGAGGCGGCAAAAGGAGTGCGCACGGTGCTGGATCGGGCCCTACGGACGAGGCGACATCCGCATACACCCTGCGGCATGTCCTTTGACTGGTTGAACTTCGAACGCGATGACATCCGGCGAGGGCCGGAAACCGTTTACAGCGCCATGCGCGCAGGCATACCCGCTTCGGCGGTTAACTACTGCCCGCCCGTCACGTCAATTGTCAAACCCGTAACGAAATCGGCATCCGACGACGCCAGGAAGCAGATCACCTTTGCTTGGTCCGACGCCTCCGCCACTCGTCGTAACGGTGTCGCATCCACTTGCGCGGTCTGCGCCTCCGGTGAACGCTGGTTCCAGTGCGGCCTGATTCGTTCCGTCAGCGTCAGACTAGGTGCGATGGCGTTGATATTGATGCCAAACGGCCCAAGCTCGAACGAAAGCTTCCGCGTCAGTGCGATGATTCCACCCTTCGCGGTCGCATAGGCGGCACCACTCGCCACGCTCATCCCACGTCCGGCGATCGAAGCCAAATTCACGATCTTGCCGAACTTCTGCCGTTTCATTACTGGTACGATGGCGTGGGTGAACAGGAACGTCCCATCCAAGTTGAAATCGATCACCCGCTTCCAGTCCTCCAGCGAATGCTCCTCCACCACCGCCGACGGTTTTGAAATGATCGTGCTGCCGCCGACCGCGTTCACCAGGATATCGATGCGGCCAAATTCATTCACCACGCCGGCAACAACCGCATCCACCTGGCCCTGATCCAATGCATCGCACAACCGGCCATGCGCCTTCGCCCCCAGCGCCGCAACAGCCCCGTCCAGCCGCCCCACATGATTATCGACGCAGATGACCACTGCGCCTTCGCGCCCCATGATCTCTGCGGTAGCTCGCCCAATTCCGTTCGCCGCGGCGGTGATCACCGCGATCTTGTTATCAAATCGCATCGCCATCCCCCGTTCAGTTCAGTCTCGCGGCTTGCGCCATCACCTCGATCGCCTCAGGTTGCCGGGATCGAACCGTGACACCGGTCGCCCCGGATTGCTCCCACGCCCGAAACCGCTCCCGTATCCGCGCCGCGGGCCCGACCAGAGACTTCATGTCCACCCACTCATCCGGGACCGCGGCGGTCGCTTCCTCCTTGCGATGCGCCAGATACAATTCCTGGATGCGATCCGCCGCCTCGCCAAAACCCCGCCGGATCATCTGCTCCTTATGGAAATTCTTGTCTTTATGCCCCATGCCGCCGACATACAGCGCCACCTCTGGCTTCAACCGAGCCAGCGCATTCTTCACGTCTTCCGCGACCTCCACGTGTATCGACGCCTGTATCTCAAAGTCCTTCAAACTCTTGCCATTTCCCGCTCGGCGGAACCCTTCCTCCAGCCAGGGCCCATACTCTTCCATGCACCCCGGCACGAACCCCATCGGCAACCAACCATCCGCGACTTCCGCCGTCAGTTTGACGGTCGATTCGCTGCCGGTGGCGAGATAGATCGGAATGTCTCGGTTCATGTGCAGGATCGACTTCAATGGCTTGCCAACACCGGCCGCACCTTCACCCCTGTACGGCAGCGCGATCTCCCGCCCGTCATGCACCACGGGTTCTTCCCGAGCAAAGATCTTGCGCATGATCGCGACATAATCCTTCAGGCGGTAATATGGCCGTCCCCACGGCTGTCCATACCATCCCTCGACAATCTGCGGACCCGAAACCCCCAAGCCCGCAATGAACCGCCCACCGCCAGCCAGCGCATCCACCGTCCCCGCACACATCGCCGCATTGGCCGGCGTGCGCGCCGCCAACTGCATGATCCCGGTCCCCAACCGGATCTTTCGTGTCACCGCCGCCAGGAACGCCAACGGCGTCACTGCATCGGAGCCGTACGCCTCCGCACTCCAGACTGAGTCGTAGCCCAGTTCCTCGGCGCGCTGTACCAGCGCCACGGGCAAATCCAGCTTCGCTTTCGAGTAGCCGATCGACAGACCAAGTTTCATGTCAAGCCCCCCGAGGAACCGGCAAACCCAGGTTCTCCCGCAATGTAGCGCCGGTATAATCCTTGTGATACAGCCCACGCCGCTGCAATTCCGGCACCACATACCGAACGAACTCGACATACGTCCCCGGCACATGCGTCGCCGCAATCACGAACCCGTCGCACACGCCGGTGGAGAACCACTCCTCCAGTCCATCCGCCACCTCTTTTGGTCCACCGATGAACGGCAGGTTCGGCCGCGCGCGATGACTGAACTTCACAAAATCCCGCGGCGTCGGATTACGAATGCCGCTTGCCTTCACCACCCGATCCCGCATGGACTGCGTGCCTGAAATCCCGTCCAGTTCCGCGTCGCTAAATGGTTCATCCAGTCCCTTGCTGGCAAAATCGAAATTCATCGCTTCCGACAGCAGCGACAGCGCGTCCTCATCGGTCGCCAGCGTCTCGATCAACGCCATTTTGTCTTCCGCCTCGGCCTTGGTCTCGGCACACACCACATAGGCCGACGGCGTGATCGACACATGCGACGGATCGCGCCCCTGCTTCTCTACCTCGGCCTTCAGGTCGCGATAGGTTTGACGCCCATGATCCAGGCTGACGGGCGTGCTGACAAATACCAGTTCGCCCCAACGCGCCGAAAACCGTTTCCCCCGCCCGCTCTGCCCCGCCTGTATGATGACCGGATGCCCCTGCTTCGACCGAGGCACGGTGAACGGCCCTCGCGACTTGAACCATTCCCCCCTGTGATCCAGCCGCCGCACCTTGTCCGGATCGGCAAAAACGCCAGTCCTCTTGTTATGCACAATCGCGTCGTCGTCCCAGGAGTTCCAGTGCCCCAGCACAACCTCCATGAACTCATCAGCGCGGTCATACCGGGAATCATGTTCCAGGTGCTCATCTCTTCCCATGTTCAGCGCTTCGCCGTCGTTCATCGACGTCACCACGTTCCACGCCGCCCGCCCCTCCGTCATCAAATCCAGCGTGGCGAACGTCCGCGCGACATCGAACGGCTCGTAATAGGTTGTGGAACGCGTCGCTCCCAGGCCCAGTCGTTTCGTCGCCATCCCCATCACCGTCAGCACCGTGATCGGGTCCATCTTCACACAACGGATGCCATGCTCGACGGTATGCCGATGATCGTTACCGTAGCGATCAGGCATCGCCAACCGGTCGTCGAAGAAGCCAACATGGAACTTCCCTTCCTCCAACACCCGCCCGATAGTCTGATAATAATCCGCCGAGGTTGAATCTTCCCGAGACTCAGGATGCCGCCACGAACTGACCAAATTTGTACAATTCTGGGCCTGCAAAAACCCGACCATAACCATCTGACGCATCGACATCGCTCCCTAGGGTCGTGAATCCAAAGTCCGCCATATCAGGCGGACCCTAGTCCCGCGCCACTGGCTCTTTATTCTCGGCGGCCTGCCGATCCCCTCCGTTCGCCGCTTGATGCAACGAACTTCGGGGCAGGACACTAGATCATCTCCAAACCGCCCATGATCCATCATGCGTCTGACCGCATGCTTCACCCGCTACCTGCGTTCCGCTAAGCATGATTATGCTCAGCCAGCCGCGGCCAGTCGTTCCTTCTCCGCCATCCGCAGTTTCAACTGCTCCGGCGTCATCCGCACGATGTCCTCGTTCTGATGCGCATACAGATCGTATCGATCCGTATCCAGGTCCTCCAGCACGATCCGCCCCGCCAGCACATCCTGCTTCCACGCATCCTGGGCCCCCTGCCGCCCATGAAACTCCGGCATCACCTCGCGGGCGAACAACGACAGGCTTTCGCATATATCCTGATGGCTGGTCTTGCCCGCCTGGTTCAGCAGGATCACCTGATCGACATGCGCCTCCTCGAACTGCCGCAGCCGCCGCCGGATTGTTTCAGGCGATCCAATCAGCCCATTGCGCAAGGCCGCCTGAGCCTTCTCGGTATGCCGCCAGTCTTGATACTCCCGCCACAGATCGCCCTTGCCCGGCGCGTCCACCCCCTTTCGCCCGTAATACGACAGCGCGAAAATAAAGAACGTCCAGCCAGCGGCCTTCTCCAATGCCTCCTCATCGGTCGCCGCGCACATGAAGCCATTGACGACGGCGACGTTTGGATTGGTCGCGTATTCCGCCAGCCGCCGTGGCTGACGTAGATACATGTTATAATACTTATGCACCCACGCCCTGGCCGCGTCAGGAGACACGAAACTGAACCCCAACGCGCCCATGCCCCACTGCCCGGCCTCGCCGATCGTGCGGATATTGGAGCATGCGACCCACAGCGGCGGATGCGGCTTCTGAAAAGATTTCGGCACCACGTTGCGCGCCGGAAAGTCGTGATACTGCCCGTGGAACTCCCAGCTATCGCGGGTGAACATCGGGATGATCGCCTGCACCGCCTCTTCCCAGCGGTCGCGCTTATCGCGCACCCGCACCCCAAACGGATGCAGTTCCGCCGGTCCGGCACCCTCGCCCATCCCCAACTCGACCCGTCCGCCGGAGATCTGATCCAGCGTCGCCACCCGCTCCGCCACGCGGTGCGGCTGGTTGGTGGTCAACTGCACGATGCCATGCCCGAGCCTGATTCGCTTGGTCCGTTGGCTCGCCGCCGCCAGAAACACCTCCGGCGCCGAGGAATGGGAATACTCTTCCAAGAAGTGGTGCTCAACTTCCCACATATAGTCATAGCCAAGCTGATCGGCCAGTTCCACTTGCGACAGCGAGTTCTGAAACAGCTCATACTCGCTGTTCTCGGTCCACGGCCGCGGCAATTGATGTTCGTAGAACACACCGAATTTCATCGACTTTCTCCCTATCGGTCACGCTTGCACCCGCTTCAGGAACCGTCAAGGTTGCGCGACCTCGACCACGCGCGTACCCTGCTTGGAGTGATCTCAGATGGTCGTTTGCATAGTTGTACTTGACGACTGGACAGAGGAGGTTCTGATAATGGAATTTCATCCTCGACGTGCCTGGGGGCTAGCCGGCTTCGGTCAATCGCTCGAGGAACAGAAGCTTGAGATGGGTCCAGCTTACGTTGTTGCGATCTTTGTCGTTGCCGACGCAGGTATCCACAATAATCCGTCGCCCCTGCGATTTTATGATGAACGCTTGGACGCGTAGCGAATTGTTCCGTCCGGTTCCGCGTAGTGCGGGTGCAGCCAATCCACAAACTCGGCGCGTTCCTCGGCAAGTCCGTGAACATGAAGCCTGGCTTGAAGCCGCCGACCTTAAATTCGATGATCCGGATGATGGTGACATCTCCAACTGTCCAGCGGTCTATTGCGTCGCTCAACCATGATCTCCTGTTGTGTTTTCACAGCTTGCCGCTGGCTTCCCCGCGCCCGGTATGAGCGACAAGCTCGCCTCGATGAGAGTTCAGATGAACCTCCACAGGCCGGGCCTTTCGTGATTCCGCGTCTGCAGACGCAACAGCGCTAACAGGCGGACAGGGCCGAACTTATCACCCACTATAGTATAAGTCGGGCGAGTGTCAGGATAGCATAGCGTTCCTCGCCTCTGACCTAAGCAGCTATGTCGCTGGCATTGACCTTCCGGTCGACGGCGGCCTGACGGCTGTCTAGACCGAGAAGACTTAGGCGGATGCTCGTTCAACAATGGGGTGAACACAGCGAAGCCGGCCATGCTGGACGAACTGCTTAACATATGGGGACAGGCTGAAGCAGCGACGCTTGTTCGCTACCGCGCATAACCAAATTGTCTCAGCCGCCGCTACTGGTTATATCGCCAGTGGTATAGAACATGGGCTTTGACAAAAATGGGCCGTCCTCGCGAATTTGAAATCGACGACGCGATCGAGAAGGCGACGGGCCTCTTCTGGCGGAACGGCTACGAGGGGACGTCGCTTAGCGATCTGACGAAAGCGATCGGGATCTCTCCGCCGAGCTTCTACTTCGCTTTCGGCAGTAAGGAAGGTTTGTTCAAGAAGGTCATTGAACAGTACTTCGCCGAGCAAAGTAGAATTGTTGAGGCGGCGTTTCGGAAGCCGACTCCACGAGCAGTCGTGAAGCATTTTCTCCACGCCTATGCCGACATGATTACGGACCCGTTTCATGCCCCGGGTTGCCTCGCTATGAACAGCTCGCTTCCGTGTGCGGCGGGCGATCCCCTACGGGAATGGCTGGCTGAACTACGCGAGAAGACGCGGACGCGGTTTCGCGATCGATTTGCCGAAGCGCGCGGAGGGGAGGGTCTTCCCGCCGGAATGGATGCTGACTCCCTCGCGCGCCTGGTGCTGGTGATTGCCTGGGGCATGGCCGTCGAAGCCCAATCCGGGGCCAGCCGTAAAGATTTGCGTCGAATGATCGCCCTCGCGCTCCCAGCGTGGCCTGACGCCGAACCGTCGGACGGCTAATCTCAGCCGCCGACCTGCTGGCCCGCCGGGTGGTCGTTAACAATCAATTCAAAACGCGGCTCGTCCGTGCTCGCCTCAGGTGAGCTTCGCGCACCTCGGTTGCCTAAGCAGGCCCGCCGAACAGAAGCGCGACTTCGCAGCGATGCGAACCGGATTTAATGCATGATCGAAGCGGAGCGGTTTGGACAAGACGCGATAAGCTTCACCTAGCCCATTCGGCCACCTGCACTGGTCCTAGGCGGCGATTTTACCTTCGTCGGTCTCATAACAATCAATGAGATAATGTATCCAATCTCACTTCAGGGAGACGCACCACCATTTCTATCTCAACCTTGATTTCCGGCTTGTAGAGCGCCTGGACGCCGATCGTCGTGACGCTCGGCATCGCATCTCTGACCAATTCACGCAGCGGCGCGACGGCCTGCCCGAACGCTTCGCTGGTCGCATCCACGACGTAGACGCGCAGCATGACAATGTCTTGCGCAGTCGCCTCAAGTTCCTTGAGTGCGGTCGCTAGGTTGGCAACCGCAATTTTGGCCTGGCCAGCGATGTCTTTGGGCACGCCCTCACCGCCGGGCGTCGCTGCGATCTGGCCGGACAGGAAAGCAAGGCGGCCTGGTTCCGCGACACTGATGTGCGACCACCCGAGCGATGCCATATCCCACATTGTCTTAGGGTTGCGGCGGCTCACCGACGCTGACGGACGAGATGGAATGCGCGCGGTGACCTTGATCTCGAAGTCGAAGCCGGCAAGCCAGTTGACTCCAACAGCGGTCGCGTTTGGATAGGGGGCCTTCGGGAATTTCTCGCGTTTCACCGTTCTGTATACGCCAAATTGCTTTTCCGGATCCGTATGAAACGTCGTCACGTCGACTATGTCGTCGAATGTGCATCCTGCTCCCGCAAGCGTGGCTTCCAGATTGGCGAAGGCGAGACGAACCTGAGCTTCGAAATCGGGTTCGGGTGAACCATCGGAGCGGCTGCCGACCTGACCCGACACGAACAATAGGTCGCCCGATCGGACGGCGGCGGAATAACCGTACTCCTCGTATAGGTCCTGCCGGTTGGCGGGAAACACTGCATCGCGCTGGGCCATATCATCATCCTTTTTCATTTAGGGGCGAGCGCACCGAACCCGCTTTGCTGGACATTCCAGCCAAGCCGAAGTATCAACATACGCTGCGTATGTGAAAGCACGGATGCCCACCTGCCGTCAACCCTCATATACGCAGCGTATGCGAAAAGGGGGTTGCCGTGGCTGCAAAGCGTCGCGCCGAAACGATGGAGGAAACCCGTATCAAGCTGATTGGGGCAGCGCGTAAGGCGTTCGCCGCATCGGGGTTTGCCGCCGCCTCGATGGACGACCTCACCGCATCTGTCGGGCTTACGCGCGGCGCCCTCTATCATGGTTTCGGCGACAAGAAGGGGCTGCTGGCAGCCGTCGTCGCCCAAGTGGATGGCGAGATGGCTGCGCGAGCGCATCAGGCGGGAATGACTGCAGCAACCCCATGGGAAAGACTGCTGGCGGAAGGCGAAGCCTATATCGAGATGGCGCTGGACCCGGAGGTGCAACGGATTGTCCTCCTCGACGGGCCCGCTTTCCTGGGCGACCCCTCGAAGTGGCCCAGCCAGAATGCCTGCCTCGAGGTGACGAAACAGGCGGTCGGGGATCTAATCGGCGAAGGCATCATGAAGTCCGTCGACATCGAGGCCGCCGCGCGCCTTCTGATCGGCACGGCGCTCAATGCTGCGCTATGGGTCGCCGCCAGCGACGAGCCGCACGCCGTGCTGCCAAAGGCGATCGAAGCATTCAGGCTGATGGCCGAGGGATTGCTGGCGAGTCGAACCTGAACCTTGTCTCCGAGTTGTTTGACCGGCTGCTCAGGGCAAAAACGGCGCCTTCGACGGCGCCCACGCCATCAGCTTCGCCCGACCAAGCTTGTCCCGCAAACCGAAGGCGAACCTGAAACCGCACCCAGCGCGATCACATACGATCCGTATTTGAGTTGACGGGCCGGTGCGGAATATTACATACGTCACGTATCCAAAGCTTAGTACGGACGTTATGGCCGGCCGGAGCGACTTCGCGCGGGTGACCTACGGACATCACTAAATGGAAACCGGCTACCGCGGAGAGCCCGATCGTGACGCAAAAATCCGTCCTGGTAACAGGCGCCAACGGCTATGTCGGAAACTCCGTCGCCAAAGCTTTTGCTCGTGCGGGCTGGCGTACCTACGGATTGGTGCGTCGCGAGGAGGCGGTAGGCGATCTCGCTCGGAACGAGATACAGCCGGTGATCGGCCCCAGCGATGGGGCGATCTTCGACGGTCTCGGCGACGTGACCTTCGATGTGGTGGTGTCCAACACGGAAGACCCGACCGATGCCTCGAGGCATTTGGCGGCGGTGCGGGTCATGCTGGACGAGGCCGCCGCCCGCAGCGAAGCCGCTGGACGTCGGCCGCTGGTAATGTTCTCGAGCGGCTGCAAGGACTATGGCGCGATGCATCTCGAACCAACGCTACGAGACAGCACGCGAGATCGGAGAAGCGCTCGCCCGCTCTTACCAATTGGACCTGGCTTTCCAGGAGCCTACTCGAGAATACGCGCACCGTGACGTCTATCGGTTATTTAACTATTGGCAATGGGTCGGCTCGGGCAAGATCAGGGCGATGACGGGATGGCACGAGCGGCATGCGACGTTTGTCGACGGCATCGATCAATATCGCATTGCTTACGAGGCGACCCGCAGGTCGCCCTCGCCATAAGCCTTTGCGGCGGCGACACCGTCTTGGGCTTTTCGCGTGCGCCGTGACGCGGCGAACCGCTAAGGCTCGGTTCGCCCTGGGTGTGTCCCCAGACGCCGCCGTTTAGCGCCGAGCGGCCTTCGAGTGATACAGTTTTCCGCGTTGAGAAAATGGCGCGCCCGACACGATTCGAACGTGTGGCCTCCACCTTCGGAGGGCAACGGTCAATCCCAGACGCGAACCACCCCTGTCAGCCCTCCCGCAAGCGGCTTACCCGGATCGCTTACCCGCTCGCGGACGTACTTTTGGGTTAGCGCCATTTACTGGCGATAGCGCCTCTCGCGCTCATGTGGTGGGAAACAACAGAGCCGATTCCTCCCGCCGCAGCCGCGCCGAAGCTTACTTCCCCGGAATGAGAGCGATGGAGCTGTGCCAGCCCGTGGCGGATCGCCGAAGATAATCGGCCGTCATGTGCTTACGTCTCGCTTACCCGCTACCCGAGCAGAGGCTGGGTAAGCAAAAGGCGTCCCGAAGGACGCTGTTTATCCACTTGATATTTTCTGGGGGATTTTGGAGCGGGCGAAGGGATTCGAACCCTCGACCCCAACCTTGGCAAGGTTGTGCTCTACCCCTGAGCTACGCCCGCGCTCCAATCAGGTCGCGGGTTCTAGGCGGGTTCGCCCCCGATTGCAAGCGCCCCCTGCCCCTCGCCCAGGCTATCGCATTTGGCCGAGGATTGAGCGTGCGAACGCGTCGGACCATCCGGAACGCTTTCGTTTACGTCGGATGGAGATGTCTGGGCGGGCCGATCGGAGCACATTGAGGGCGCCGGTTTCTGGCGCGGTCCTCGTCGCGATGGCGATCACGCCGGGTCCGCCCTCGCCCAAGCCGTCGAGGAACCGCGCCAGGCAGGCGGCGAAAGCCACCGGATCCAACAGACGGAACAGCCGCGAGAAGGTATCGTGGCTGGGCAAGCCGCCGGGCAGTTCAAGAAAATCGCGGAAAAGCACCTCCCGGTCACGAGCGAAATCAGCGAAACCGACGCAACTTTCGGCGCCGCAGATCGTGGCGGTGAGTGCGATCGTGAGCACCTCCAGCAGGTTGCGCGTTGCCTGTGCGCGGCTCCGGAAGGTCCTCAAAACTCGACCAGATCGACATCAACCCGAGCCGAAGCTGCCGCTCATTTCCTAATGCGATTCCCCCTGCCCCTCGCTGCCCCGCATATTTCGCCTTCCACCCCACCCGGTATACAATCCACAAACATCGCCGCGGGGAAACCAACACAATGCGCCAAATGACCTTGGTCGGATTCCTGCAAGCGCAGAACTGCACCAACTTCGTCGGCTCCTGGCGCCACCCCAAGGCAATGCAGGACTTCACCTCCGCCGAGTATTATCGCCGCATCGGCCGGGCCCTCGAAGCCGGAAAATTCCACCTCGGCTTCTTCGACGACCGGCTGGCAATGCCCGACCTGTTCGGCGGCGACCACGCCCATACCGTCGCCAACGGCATAAGATGCGTCAAAATGGACCCCATCACCATCCTCACGGTCATGGGCATGGCCACCGAACGCCTCGGCCTCGGCGCCACCTTCTCCACCACATACTTCGAACCGTTCCACGTCGCCCGCGTCTTCGCCACGCTCGACCTCCTCACCGACGGCCGCGCCGCCTGGAACATCGTCACCTCCATGAACGACGGCGAAGCCCTCAACATGGGCCATCTGTCCCACGGCGAGCACGACGCCCGCTACGACCGCGCCGATGAGTTCCTGGAAGTCGTCATGGGCCACTGGGACGCCTGGGAGGACGGCGCCATCGTCGCCGACCGCGAAACCGGCCTGTTCGCCCACCCCGAAAAAGTCCACCGCCTCGACTACCAGGGGAAATTCTTCCAGTCCCGCGGCCCATTCACCGTGCCGCGCAGCGCCCAGGGCCATCCCGTCCTGATCCAGGCCGGCCAGTCTGGCCGCGGCCAGAAATTCGCCGCCCGCTGGGCCGAGTGCGTCTTCGTCGCCTATCACGGCCTGGCGCAGGCCCAGCGCGACTACGCCTCGTTCAAAACTCAGGTGGAAGCCGCCGGCCGCAACCCGGAAAAGACTTTTGTATGTGCAGGCGTCTATCCCGTCGTCGCGGAAACCCGCGCGGCGGCCGAGGATCATGCCGCCCTGATCGACACCCTGCCCAAGGAAATCGACAGCCTGTCGCTGTTGTCCGAAGTGCTCAACTTCGATTTTGCCAAACAGCCCATAGACACCCGTTCACCCAGGAACAGATCGACAGTTGGACCGGCGTGCAGGGCATGCGCGACCGCATCAGACGCGAACTCGGCAACCGCCTGCCGACGCCGCGCGACTTCATCAACATCACCCGGCGTGGTACCTTCCATGACCATCCCCGCTTCGTCGGCTGCCCCAAGGATGTCGCCGACGGGCTGGAGGAATGGTTCTCAACCCGCGCCTGCGACGGCTTCGTCGTCGGCGCCTCGCACGTGCCCGGCGCCTACGAGGATTTCTCCCGCCTCGTCATCCCCGAACTGCAACGCCGCGGCCTGTTCCATACCGACTATAAAGGCGCCACGCTGCGGGAGAACATTGGCCTCGACCGCCCCGCGATCGGGGCCTGGCGCTAACCCCTCGAACATTAAAGAACAGGAGCCTCCATGAAGCTGTTCTACGCCCCAGGCGCCTGCTCGATCGGCATTCATGTGCTGCTGGAGGAAATCGGCAAGCCCTACGAGGCCGAAGCGGTCAACCTGCAACGGCGGCGCGCAGTACCAGCCCCCCTTCACCGCCGTGAACCCGAAATCCAAGGTGCCCACGCTGACGCGCGATGACGGCTCGATCCTGACCGAATACCCCGCTATCGCCTACTGGCTCGCCAAGACAAACCCGTACGCCAACCTGCTGCCCGACGACATCGACCTGCAGGCGAAAGCGCTCGAACTCACTGACTACGCCGTCTCTACTATCCACATGCAGGGCTTCGCCCGCCAATTCCGCTCGTCCAACTTCACGCCAAATCCAGGCCGATGAGGACGCGGGTGAAGGCCCATGGCAAGGAAATCGCCGAGAAAGGCTTCGCCCTGGTGGACAAGGCGCTGGAAGGCAAAGAATACGCGGTGGGCGCATTCTCCATCGCCGACAGCGCGATCTTCTACGTCGAGCTCTGGACCAAGCGCGTCGGCATCACGCTGCCGGCCAACTGCGCCGCGCATTTGGACCGCATGCTGGCCCGCCCCGCCGTTCAGCGCGTGATGCAGCAGGAAGGCTTGGCCTATCCAGCCATCGTATGAGACGCTGCCCCACCCGAACCGAACAACCGCATGAGCGCTCCCCACCGACAAGCTGCATCCCATCGCCTTCTGGTTCCTGCGCCACGGCGAGACCGACTGGAACGCGCAAAATTTGTCGCAGGGGAACGTCGACATCCCGCTGAACGAAACCGGGCTGGCGCAGGCCCGGTCTGCGGCCCTGCTGCTGCGGGGCAAGCGGGATCGCAGCATATATTTCGTCGCCGCTTGTCCCGCGCTAAAGTCACGGCCGAACTCGCCGCCGCCGAACTCGGCCTGCCGGTGCAGGTCGATGACGGCCTGCGCGAGGTCGCTTTCGGCGTCCAGGAAGGCAAGCCCATGTCCGAGTGGTTCCAACCTTGGGTGGACGGGATGCTGACGCCGGAGGGCGCCGAAACCTTTCGCCTCCCTCACCACCAGCTCGGTGGCCGCCATCAACCGCTGCATCACTCGCCCGCCCGTCGTGCTGGTCGTGGCGCACGGCGCGCTGTTCCGCGCCTTCCGGGGCGCCATGGGCCACGAGCCCAACGTTCGCACCCGAAACGCCGTGCCCGATCTGGTGCGAGCCCCCCGCCGAAGGCGCAAGGAACTGGGGCATCACCTACGCCGACTGAAACCGGACCAAGCCCCGCCGGCGCTTGGTCTTGATCAGATCACGCCAGGGCCGCCACCGGCTGTTCCGGCACCGAACCCAGATACTGCGTCCAGCACCTCGTCGGCGGGACCGTCGGCGACGATCTGGCCCTGGTCCAGCCACAGCACCCGCGTGCACCAGTCCCTGATGATATCCATCTGATGGCTGGACAGCACCAGGATGTCGGCGCCGCGCACCATCTCCTCCAGCCGCTGGCGGGCCTTGTCCATGAACACCGCATCGCCGGCCAGGAACCATTCATCCATCAGCAGGATCTGCGGCTTGATCGCGGTCGCCAGGGCAAAACCCAGCCGCACCACCATGCCGGCGGAGTAGATCCGCACCGGCAGATCGAGGAAGTCCGCCAAGCTCCGCGAACTCCGCCACGTCTTCTTCCAGCCGCGGCAGCGCCGACCGCGGCAGGCCGTTGTACAGCCCGCGCAGCAGGATATTCTCCCGCCCGGTCAGCTCCATGTTCATCCCGAGGTTGGGATCGAGCAGCGCGTTCAGGCTGCCCTGCACCTGCAGGCTGCCCAGCACCGGCTCATAGATGCCGGCCAGCACCCGCAGCAGCGTGGTCTTGCCCGCGCCGTTGGACCCGACCAGACCCAGCCGGTCGCCGCTTTCCAGGCGCAGGTTGATGTCGCTCAGCGCGCGCACCACGACGCGCTGCTGCTGGTCCTTCGCCCAGCCGGCCCGGACGCGGCCGCAACGACCATCTTCTTCAGGCTGCGCGAGCTGCCGTGGTAAAGCGGAAACAGGACCGAGAGGTTCTCCACCTCGATCAGTGCGCTTCACCCGCCATGATTCAGACCCAAAACGTCACGCGGCCGCGCGCCCGGACGAAAAACGCCCAGGAAATGGCACATAGAGCCATGCTGTAGATCGATGCGCGCCCAACCCAGGTCGTGCCCGCGACGTCGGAGCCGAGGATCGGGCCGCGGACGATCTCCAGCAGGTCGAAGAACGGATTGAACGCCAGCTTGGCGATGCTGGCCGCGCCAAGCTGAGTCGGCTTCCAGATCACCGGCGTGATGAAGAAGGCGATCTGCATCACGCTGTTCACGATCGGCTGGATGTCGCGGAAGCGCGCGCAGAACGCACCCAGCAGCAGCGTCAGCGCCAGCGCATCGACCGCCCAGAGCAGCAGGCCGGGAAGCGCCATCAAGCGCCGCCCACGTCGGGCCACATGTCGAAATATCGCGAACACCACGACGATCACCACGATGTTGTGGCCCAAGCGCGATCGCATTGCGGATCAGCGCGCGCATGGAGAACACGAAGAACGGCATGCGCACCGACCGGATGACGCCCTCGGCGTCGGTGAAGACCGTGCAGGCCTCCGACACCAGCGCGGCCAGGAACCCCCACAAGCACCTGCGACAGGGCCAGGAACGGCAGATAGTCGCGCAGGTCGATCTTGAACAGCGTCGAATACAGCACGCCCAGCGCCGCCACCATTACGCCGGTGGAAATGGTCAGCCAGAACGGGCCCAGCATCGAGCCGCGATAGCGCAGCCGGATGTCCAGCCAACCCAGCGCCCAGGCGAGCCGCCACAGCCGGATGCCGCCAGCGATGTCGGCCATCGCCCAGCGATTGCGGGTGGCGGTGGTCATATCCGCCCGCAGATTAGAGTTCCTGTCGCGGGGGCGATCGTTGTCACGGCGCTGCTCATGTGGCGGGGCGATTACTCCATTCGCGTAGCCGGCACAACACACGCGTGTGCCACAAGATGCCGCGATCGTGACTGATCTGTTGCGATCTGACAAAGATATCGGCACTGCGCGCAACGGTCGCCTCGAACTACGGCCTGCGGCCGTGACGCGATGACAGGCAATAAATTATGCCGTATAGCGGCATGAGCCGAGATGACTTGCAAGAAAGATGGAAGTCGGTTAAGGGCTTAGACAATGTTCCTGAGTGATTAGAATAAGCGGCGACCGCTCGTCAGCCGTCGCCGCCATTCTATTTGCCGCGCCGCCACGGAGACGCTTCTGCATGACCGCATCGGATCAGACTCGTCACGCTCCGCCGTCTCCGCGCCGCCGGAACCATCGCCGCTCCTTACCGCCCTCGCCGCCTGCGGCACACCGTCCCGCACCAGGATGCCATTCAGGAAACCGCGCGCTACGTTGCCCATGCCAAACACAACTACACGCCCGCCCGGACCAGCGGAAGATCCATGGGGTCCCTATATCCGCGAAGCATCGAACAAATTCGACATGCCGGAGACCTGGGTCCGCTCCTTATGCGGGTCGAGTCGGGCGGCAAGGAATATCTCAACGGCAATCTGATCACCTCCGGCGCCGGCGCGATGGGCCTGATGCAGGTGATGCCGGGAACCTATGACGAACTGCGGGACCGCTACAATCTCGGCGATGACCCGTTCGATCCGCATGACAACATCATGGCCGGCGTCGCCTACATGCGGGAGATGTACGAGCTTTACGGCTCGCCCGGGCTTCCTTGCCGCATATAACGCCGGCCCGGCCCGGCTGGACGACTACCTGGCCAACACCCGGCCGCTGCCGGACGAAACCCGCCACTATGTCGCGATGATCGGCCCCTACCTGCGTGGCGTCTACCCGAACAACCGCTCCGCCGCCGATCAGATGGCCATGAACTCGCTGCCGATCAACATTCCGCCCGGCAAGCGATACAGCCGGCCGGTGATGCTGGCCGGTGCGCAGCCCAGGCAGCGGCGGACGGGTGCCGCAGCGCATGCCGGTGGAGGTCGCTCAGCTTCCGGAGCCGCCGCGGCGCGGCGGCGTTTCCGGCGCCGCAGCAATATGCGCTGGTCACGCCCCCACCCGCCCCTCCTGCTCCGGCGCGTGGCGGCTTCCACCTCATTTCGATGGCCAACGCCGCCGACGCCGCACCCGCTCGGCATGGACCGGTCGCCCCGGGCCAGTGGGCGATCCAGGTCGGCGCTTTCGCCAATCAGGGACAGGCGCACAGCGCACTGGCGGTCGCGCAGGATCACGCTCATGTGGAACTCGCGGTCGCACATCCCTTCGTCGCCAGCGTGCATCAGGGCCGAGGCGTCCTCTGGCGTGCCCGCATGACCGGGATGTCGCGTGAGACCGCAATCCAGGCCTGCGAGAAGATCACCCACGGCCGCTCGAACTGCATCGTGCTGTCGCCCGAAGCCCAGTCCTGATCGTTCACGCCGGCCCCCGGCTCCCACAGGTCCGGCGACCCTCCAAATAGGGCGACGATCAGCCCTGCTCCGCCACGCCAGCGCCATGTCGCCGGGCACTCAATCAGGGTGCCGCTACTCCTCGGTCTCGCCGGTCTTCAGGCTGAACGTCGTGTTCTGGCCCCTGACCCCCAGCTTGCCTGTCAGGCTCTTGGCCGTGCCCCTCAGGCTCAGCGCCTCCGCGGGCGCGTTGGTCGCAATCCCTGACGATGTCTCGGCCTCCAGACGGCATGCCCCGTCCGGACCGGTTGCGCATTTGAACGTCCCGCTGAGCGCGGCAGAGCCCAGGCGTGATATACCGAGCGAACTGTCAACCAGGTTGCCGTCGTCGCCGACCAGAAGCGAAAGCCTGCCATCGAGCGCCTGGCTGTCGAACGCCAGCGTCACTGGCCATGAATACGCATGCAACGGCAGCGTGTTGGGGACGTTCAGATCGGCCCCCAGCCCCATGACCGTCGCCGCCATCGACCGCAAGGCCCCGCTCCAGAAGCCGCGCGCCTGCTCCAGAAAGGCCGGGTCACCGCGCACATCCTCCCCCACGCCATAGGCATAGAACACGCCATGCCGCAAATACGAGCCCAGCTTCTGTCCATAAGCCGGAGGCTCGGTAGCGCCAGGTTGGAACACCGAACCGAGATCGCTGTTCTCGGCCATGTCCGAATAAACCAGCGCCCGGATGGTCGTGTTACGGTCGGCGAAGCGCCCCTCGTCAGACGCCAGGGCGCGCAGAATTTGCTTTTGCGGCGGACTGCCGGCGGACACGCGAACTGCCTCCGCCGGCCGCTTCGTCTCCAGGTAGATCCGTGTCAGCGCCGCCCCAAGATCCCGCACGAAGTACTTCTTCTGGTCCGCGATCTTATCGACCGGATTTTGCTGCAGAATGTAAGTCTCCTTGGCCAGCACCGCCTTCTTTGCCGCCGGATAATCCGGCCAGCAGCCCGACCAGTACTCCTTGCTCTGTCCCGACGCGGGCGACAGCCGCACCACGGCGACAAGCTCGCCAGGCGTCAGCGTCGCCCGTAACTTTCCCGCCAGCTTCGTCGCCCATTCCGTCTGGCCATCCGCCATCATCATGTCGTCGATATAGACCACGGTGCTGCGAACCGTCGGCTGCTGGCAGTACGCCGCATCCAGCCCGTAATTGTCGAACAGCGCCCAAGCCGGCTTGCAGGTCACGGCCGTGGCCGCAAGCACGAGCAGTCCACCCAGAACTCTTCCCATCCGCATCAGCCCAGCCCCCGGATCATGTCGGGAGTGACGATGACCGCCTGATCGCGGAAATCACCTACGCTGATCTGCCCGCCACGTTGCCCTACTCGCTCGATGGTGACAGCGCCGCGCTGCGAGGCCGCAAGCTGAGCCAGGCTGGCGTGATAGAGTTGCGCGTTCCCCCGCACCACCGCGGTCAGCGCGGCGAGAAGCGCGGCCTCATGCTTGTCGACCTGCTCCAGCAACGCACGTTCCGCGGCGACATCCGCCGCCTTGGTGCGCGCGGCGGATTCCAGCCGCTCAATCTCCTTGCCTAGCCTGGCCTTGATCTGCCGGACCCGATTGACCACCGGCCGCCGCATTCGACGGTAAATGCGGTTCGCCCGGTTGAACTGCCGGGTCGCGTCCATGAAGTCCGGGTCCTTGTCATGCGCCATGTATGCAATGAACACCCCGACAGCCCAGGCCATAAGGTTCCACAGCAGGCTCAGCAGCACGTCCCGCATTGGGTCGATCGACACTTGTGCATCGGCTCCAAGCACATTGATCGCCGGCTGACCGGCAAGCTGATGCATCACAGCCGCATAGCGCGACCCTGTCGCCGCACCCAGGACGATCAACAAGGAAAAGGTCGAAAGCGCCAGCATCCGCCAGTCACCCCGCCGGTCGATCGAGTTGCGATGCTCGCCGAACCGGTAGGACCACTGCTTGAACAGCAGGCCATGGCCATGCGCGGCGAAGGCAAGCAGCACGCCCATAACGATGGTGGCCCCCGCGGCGATGGCGACAACTCCCGCGAAAAGGAAGAATACGTCGTAGTTGATCAGCCATTCCGCCACCCCGATCAGCAGCAGCGCCACCCAGTAGACCGGGTTGTATGCCGCCATGTTGGCATCCCGGTTCTCGTGGTTCGTCCTCATTCCCTGGTAGCGCGTCTCCGCGACACGGAACCCGTCCCGCACCCGGAGATAGTGTTCGTCGGCCTCCAACCGGGCCTCCGCGTCACGCTCGTCACGTTCGGCTCGCTCCCGGGCCGTGACGATCTCCCGCTCGACGTCCTGCACGGCCCGGATGTGGCGCATCTTCGGCTCGATCGCGACATCGAAGCGCCGGCGGATCTGCTGCCACCGGCCGAGTATAGGCCGGGCCGGCTCGATCACGTTGAGCCTGATCCCGGCGGTTATCCCTTCGTCGTTGATGCTGATCCGGCCGAACGCGGCCTCCTGGCTGGCCTGCTCCATCAGATGTTCGGGTGTGGACCGCAGTGCGTTCGCCTGCTCGATCGGAAATGCCATCGCCGCGTCGTAAGCCAGCTTCAGCTCATCGAGTGCGGTCTCGGTCCTGGCGCGTGCCAAATCATCCTCTCCTGGTCAGAACGGTACGGCCGGTCCCAACTGGTTGCGCTGAACCTCGGGCAGCGGCGTTCGAGATTGGAAGTGGGGAGCCGGTGCCGGACGTGCCACTCCGACGGACGGAGCCACGCCGACGGGCCGCGCCCGACCCGGCGCCTCGACCGCGGTTGCAAGTGGCGGACCGCCTTGCGGTGCCCTGAGCGAAATCGTGGCCAGCGGTGCCAGGCCATACGGGGCCCCCGGATCCAGGTGCATCACCTCGACCGGATCATTCAGACCGTCGTCAGGGGCGGGTAAGGCCCGATTCCGAGCCGCGTCGGTGACGACGCCGAGGTTGGCCGCCAGGCATCGGGAGATCAGGAATTCAACCCGCCGGTTCCGCGCCCTGCCCGCGGCCGTGGCATTGTCCGCGACGGGCTGCCGCTTTCCGGCGGCAACGGCGCTGAGCCGGTCCGAAGGCAGTCCCCTGGCGGCCAGGGCGAGCAGCACCGTCGCCGCGCGTCGCTTCGACAGGTCCATGTTGTAGTCATCAGAACCCACGGCATCGGTGTGGCCAACAACCGTCACGGCAGCGCCAGACGACGCACGCCCCACACGCCGCGCGATGTCATCCAATGCCGTGGACGCGTCCGGTCCAGGCTGATCGCTGGCGGTAGCGAACAGGACCTGTTCGGGGACCACGAAGTGCACCACCGGGGCGGGCGACGGACCGCAGGTCCCCGGCCCAGCCGTCAGCAACTCGGTGTTGGGCAGGTTGGTGGCCATTTCGGACGCAAGCTGGGCGAACCGGGCATCCTCGGGCATCTGCACGGGGTCAAGCCGGGACGCCGGGCCATAAAGGCCCGAACCGGACTGGACGCCGCATCCGGCGGTCAGCAACGATCCGGCCACGGTGACTGAAAAAGCCGCGGCCAAGGCCGCACGATATGTTCCCTTACGCATCCGCACCTCTGCCAGGAGGTTTGGTGCGGATGCCGCGGAAGAAATCAAATCAAGGTCACATCCGGTGTCCCGCCCCGGAAGATCGTCGAATTTTGCGACGGGCTTTTGGGGCCGGCAGGCCACTGAAACCAACAGGCTGGTGGCCCGGGACCAAGGTCCACCCGATGTGGCGGACTTCAGATGGCGACACTAGGACGGATCACTTTCCAACCCAAAAAGCCAACTCCGGCCGCCAAGCATTACAGCGGCTTCAGCGGCGGCGCCTCACCTTCAGGCAGCGGCACCTGCGCGACATTCAGCACCATCGACACCAGGCTGTAGTATCCGACGGCTCCGACCAGGTCCATGATGCCGCGCTCGCCGAACCGGTCCATCGCTGCCTCATACCGGCGGTCGGACACTTGGCCGGTGGACAGCAGGTCGGTCACGAACTCATACACGATGGTCTCGTCGCCGCTCATGTCCGCCGGGCGCTGGCCCACCGCCACCGCGTCCAATATCGATGGATTCAGGCCGGCGTCGATCCCCAGGCGGCGGTGCGCATAGAATTCGTACTGCGCTCCCCATTTACGCCCCGCCATGCAGATCGCCAATTCGTTCAGCGGTGCCGGAAGCGAGGTGCCGAAGCGCACATAGGCACCCACGCGCTGCACAAGGTCACATAGCGTCGGACTGCGGACCAGGGCGTTGAAAGGTCCGCGGAGGCCGGCGCCACGCGGGCCGGATTGAATCGCATCGACCACGGCGCGCTGCTCGTCGGTCATCTCTTCAGGGGTCAGTGGGGGAAAACGGGTCTCGGACATAGCGGTTCTTATCCCTCTTGGTCAGGCTCTCGGACGGACGAAGCGTCGTCGGACGCATCATAGGCCCGGTTGCGCGGATGACGAGGGCTGACACCCGCGGCACGGCGGGTACCGCGTAGCCGATGGCTGGACGCGCTATGCCGCTCGCTGCCCGGCAAGCCTTTCGGGCACGCCGCGGAATGCGCTGGTCGCGGCGGCATCAAGCACGAACTTAAGACGCGCCGCCTCCCCGTCGGAACCCACGACGCTGAATGGCAGGTCGTATGCGACCCCATCGAGGCGAAGTACCGCCGTTCGCACCGATCTGCATCGGCGGCACGCCAAGCGCACGCGCACCACCTTCGGAAAGATCGGCCAGCCGTGCGGGATGGGTCTGTCCCCCGATGATCAGCCGGCACGGCAGATTCAAGGCGTGACGTGCCGTCGTCCGCCGGTCCACCTCCTGCAACGAAGTCCGCATGGCTCGGACCACCGATTTCTTCATGTCCTCGACGGTGGCGTCGAGCGTCGTGATATCCGCCAGCACCGCCCCTGCCCGCTGGCCGGTCTGCGTCGCCTCTTCCGATACTTCGTTGTTACGTGCCGTCATTTCCTCCGTGGCCGAGGCGGTCTGAGCGACGTTGCGGGCAATCTCGGCGGTGGCGGCACCTTGTTCCTCGACCGCCGCCGCGATCGAACCCGCGATTGTATCCATCTCCCCTATCGTCCGCTCGATGCGTGCAACCGCATTGACCGAGGCCGTGGTCGCGGCGCGGACCTCGCCGATATGCTTGGTGATCTCCGCCGTTGAACGGGCTGTCTGATTGGCAAGTGCCTTGACCTCACTGGCCACCACGGCAAAGCCCTTGCCGGCGTCCCCAGCGCGGGCCGCTTCGATCGTTGCGTTCAGAGCCAGCAGGTTGGTCCGGGCCGCGATCTCACCGATCATCTCGGCGACGCTGCCGATTTGCGTGACCTGCTGATTCAACGCCTCGATCGCTGCGCGGGTCTCGCTGCCCGCCGCCACTGCCCGCCCGACCACCGAAGTCGATTGCACAACCTGGCTGCTGATTTCCCGAATCGATGAGGCAAGTTCTTCCGCGGCGCCTGCTACCGCCTGCACGGTCGTCAAGGCCTGTGACGAAGAGCGCGCCGCCTTTCCCGCTGACACACCGGTGCGGCCCGCGGAGGCGGCCATGTCCGCGGCGGCGGTCGCCATGGCCCCGGTGCGCTTGGCGACCAACTCCATCGCGGACCGGGTCTCGTCTTCAATCGCATTGGCCATCTTGTTGAGGGCCGCTTGCTTTTCGGCCGTCGTCCGCTCCCGCAGTGCCTCCTGTTCGGCGGCCAGTTGCTCCATTTTCGTCAGTCCCTGGCTAAAGATCAGGACAGCCGCGGCCATTTCCCCAACCTCGTCGCTCCGTCCGATGCCCGGAATTTCGGCCCCACGCTCTCCCGCGGCCAGCTTTGCCATCATCAGCCTCAGTGCGCCGAGGGACCGGGTGATGTCGCGATTGACCATCCAGGTGACCATCAGGATGACCACCAAAATGCCGCCGCCAATGCCAGCCAGACGGAAGACCGAGTCCTGATAGTCGGCATCCAGGTCATCCACGTAGGTTCCGGCGAGGACAAATGCGGCCCACGGAGCGAACCGGTGGACATAGGCTATCTTGGGCAGTGGCACCGTCGCCCCCGGCCGGGGAAAGGCATACCGCACCACAGCTGAATCGCCATTCGCCAGCGCGGCCCGCGTGAGTTGGGCAACCGTGCGCCCATTGGCGTCCCGGCCCACGCTCGTCTTGCCCTCCAATGCCGGATTCGCCCCGTGCGCCAGGATGATGCCGTCCAGGGTCTGCAGCGACAGGTAATCTCCATTGCCATAACGAATTTGGTGCACGTATTCGCGCGCACGCCCAATCGCCTCCTCCCGCGTCATGCGCTGCGCGACGACCTGCTCTTCAAGGCCCTTGATCAGGCTGATCGACGTATCCACCACGGCGTTCAGTTTGGCGATCCGATCGTCCACCATCCGGCGGTACATCAAGGACGCACCGGCACCGATCGAGCCGGCCACCGCCAGGGTGGCCATGGCGAGCAGGAATGCCAGCTTGGTGCGAAGCCTGAACCGTTGCAGCAGCGTCGTCACGGGCGATATCCTTGATCAGCGATAAGAGCCAGCCGGGTGGGCATACCGGCTAAACAGGGTCGATAATTCGAGCATGATCGCAGGAAGTTATTAACGACCAATGAACAGGCCGGCGTCCCGACAGCGCTATACTGTCGTCAATACTGCACCTTCGCACAACCGCCATCCAACCTGATGAACCTCCAATCGTCCGGACCTTGCGACCGCGGCCGGAATTCCTGCTAGACCTCTGACCGTGCTCGCCCGCTTCGCCCCGCTACTGTTCGTTCTGCTCTGGAGCTCCTCCTTCATCGCGGCCAAGGCCGGCTTGCGAGACATGTCGCCGCTGCTGTTTGTCGCGATCCGCATGGCGGGTTGCGCCACCGTTCTCCTCTGTCTGATGGTGATCCTGCGACGGTCCTGGCGCCCCCTCCGCGACTGGCGCTGGCTGCACTGCGCCGTCGCGGGAGCGTCGCTGAATGCCGTGGGATTGATGGCCCCGCATGTCGGGCTGCTGCTGGCGCCCGCCGCACAGATCGCGCTGGTCCAATCCCTGACACCCCTGCTTACCGCCGTGCTCGGCGTCGCCCTCCTGCACGAGCCATTGCGCCCCCCGCAGTGGCTGGGCCTGGCCTTGGGAATGGCTGGCGTCGGACTGGTCGTCGGGCACGCGGCGCTGGAGAGCACTTCCCGCTTCGAGGGCCTGGTCCTGGCGTTCATCGGAGTGCTCGGCCTGGTCGTGGGAACGCTGTATTTCGGCCGGTTCTGCCGCGGTGTGCCCCTGCTGCCGGGAGCAACGGCACAATTTGTCTCCGCCGCCATCGTCTCCGGGCTTGGCGCCTGGCTGCTGGAGGCGCCGCGTGCGGCCTGGACCGGGCCGGTTATCGGCGCCATCGCGTGGAACACCGTGATGGTGTCCCTGGGCGGTATGGGGCTGTACTTCGCCATGCTCGCCCGTGGTTCGGCCGCAAGGGTCAGCGCCAATTTCTACCTGGTGCCGGGCACCGCCGCGCTGCTCGCCTGGGTCCTGCTGGGCGAGCGGCTGACCCCGTTGGCCGTCACTGGTCTGGCGGTCGCCTCCCTCGGCTGCTGGCTCGTGAGCGGGGCGGGGCGCAAGACCCGCTAACGTCTCAAATATGAAGTTTGCTGCATTAGGCAGAGTCCCAGCACACCGGTTGCCATGTCTCGTGCTGCGGTGCAAAAACGACCGGCCCCCAAATCTGTCCCGAGCATCCGATGCCGCTGCATGTCGCACTGACCCACAAAACGTCCTATCACTACGATCGCCTGATCTCGCTTGGCCCACAGACCATCCGCCTGCGTCCAGCCCCGCAGGCGCGCACCGCGATCCTGTCCTATGAACTGACCGTCGAGCCGAAACCGCACTTCATCAATTGGATGCAGGACCCTCAGGGCAACCACCTCGCCCGCGTGGTGTTCCCCGACAAGGTGGACCGGTTCGAGGTCACGGTCGATCTCGTCGCCGACATGGTGACGATAAATCCGTTCGACTTCTTCCTGGAGCCCGAGGCGGAGACCTACCCGTTCAGCTACGATCCGATGCTGGAGCAGGAATTGGCGCCGTTCCGCAAGACCGAAGCGCCCGGCCCGCAACTGGCCGCGCTGCTGGCCGCGATCCCGCGCGACGAGATGCCCACGGTCGACAAGCTGGTGGCCCTCAACACCCTGATCCAGCACAAGGTCGCCTACATCGTCCGCCTGGAGCCAGGGGTCTTCACTCCGGAGGAAACGCTGGCCGGCGCCACCGGATCATGCCGCGATTCCGCCTGGTTGCTGGTTCAGGTGCTGCGCCACCTCGGCATGGCGGCGCGCTTCGTATCCGGCTACCTGATCCAACTGGTCGGCGACGTGAAGCCACTGGAGGGTCCCGAGGGCCCCACCTCCGACTTCACCGACTTGCACGCCTGGGCCGAGGTTTATCTGCCCGGGGCCGGCTGGGTCGGCCTGGACGCGACCTCCGGCCTGTTCTGCGGCGAGGGCCATATCCCTCTCGCGGCCAGCCCCGATCCGATCTCCGCCGCTCCAATCACCGGCCTGGTGGAGAAGGCCGAGGTCACCTTCGACTTCGCCATGTCGGTGGCCCGGATCAAGGAAACGCCGCGGACCACGAAACCGTACACCGAGGCACAGTGGCAGGCGATCCTGGCGCGCGGACAGGACGTCGACCGATCGCTCAGAAGCAGCGACGTGCGCCTGACCATGGGCGGTGAGCCAACCTTCATCGCGGCTGACGACATGGATGCACCGGAGTGGAACACCGACGCCCTGGGACCGACCAAGCGAGCCTACGCGGGGCGGCTGATCCGGCGGCTGATGGACCGGTGGTCACCCGGCGCGGTGCTGAACCACAGCATGGGCAAGCAATACCCCGGCGAGCAACTGCCCCGCTGGGCCTTGCACTGCCATTGGCGGGCGGACGGGGAAACCGTCTGGAACGACCCGGACCTGCTGGCCTCCGACGACGATACCGACAACGCGACCGCCGGTGACGCTGCCTCGTTCGCCCATGGTCTGGCGGAGCGGTTGCAGGTTGATCCCAGCCTGGTCGTTCCGGCCTACGAGGACGTCCACTATTACCTGTGGAAGGAACACCGGCTGCCCGCCAACGTCCTGGCCGAGGATGCCAGGCTTGCCGACCCGCTGGAACGCGCCCGGCTGGCGAGAGTGTTCGCCCAGGGGTTGTCCAGCAGCGTGGGCAGCGTGTTGCCGTTGCGCCGCGTGATCGACAGCGGCGCGCGTCGCTGGCAATCCGGAAAATGGTTCTTCAAGGCCGGTGAGATGTTCCTCATTCCCGGGGACAGTCCGCTCGGGCTGCGTCTGCCACTGGAATTGCTGCCCTGGGTCGATCCGGAGCAGGCCGAATTCGATGTCGAACCCGATCCGTTCGCGCCGCGGGAAAGGCTTCCCTCGCGTCAGGCTCTGCGCCCGCGTGAGGCTGTGGCCGCGGCGAGCAGCATCGAGAACTTCCGGCCGGTGCCGCAGGAACTCCCCGTCGTCGGACAGAGCGATCCCAGCGTCGTGCGCACCGCTCTGGCGGTTGAGGCTCGCGACGGCTTGCTGCATATTTTTTTCCCGCCGCTGTTCGCCATCGAGGACTGGCTCGCGCTGACCGCCGCCGTCGAGGAAACCGCCGCCGAGATCGGCCGCAAGGTCGTCCTGGAAGGCTATCTGCCGCCGGAAGATGACCGGTTGCTGCATTTCTCGGTGACGCCCGACCCCGGCGTGATCGAGGTCAATACCCATCCCACGTCGAGTTGGGCGGACCAGATCAAGCTGACCGAGGAACTCTACGAGGAAGCACGCATCGTCGGCCTCGCCACGGAAAAGTTCAATCTCGACGGCCGCCATGTCGGCACCGGCGGCGGCAACCACGTAGTCATGGGGTCCGCCGCACCGGAAGACTCGCCGTTCCTGCGCCGGCCCGACCTGCTGAAATCGGTGGTCGGCTTCTGGCACAACCACCCCAGCCTGTCGTTCCTGTTCAGCGGCCAGTTCATCGGCCCAACCAGCCAGCATCCTCGGGTCGATGAAGCGCGCCAGGACAGTCTGGCGGAACTGGAGATCGCCTTCTCCCAGGTCAAGGCGAAACAGAAGGTCGCACCTTGGGTCACCGACCGGCTGTTCCGCAACATCCTGGCCGACATGACCGGCAACACCCACCGGACCGAGTTCTGTATCGACAAGATGTACTCGCCCGACAGCGCCTCCGGCCGGCGCGGACTGGTGGAATGCCGTGCGTTCGAGATGCCGCCACACGCCCGCATGTCGGCAGCCCAGATGCTGCTGATGCGCTCGGCGGTGGCCGCGTTCTGGGAGCGGCCCTATGAGCGGACGCTGATCCATTGGGGCACCCGGGTGCATGACGATTTCATGCTACCGCACTTCGTCGAGCAGGATTTCCGAGGGGCACTGGAGGAACTCGGGATACTCGGGTTCGGCCTGGACCCCGAATGGTTCGCGCCGCATCTGGCATTCCGCTTCCCGCATGTAGGGCAGGTGGCATTTCGCGGCATCGACCTGGAATTGCGCAACGCGCTGGAACCCTGGCACGTGCTGGGCGAGGAGCAGGCCGCGGGCGGCACCGTGCGCTACGTCGACAGTTCGGTCGAACGTGTGCAGGCGAAGGTCTCCGGCTGGGTGGACGAACGGTACGTGCTGGCGGCCAACGGCGCCGCGATCCCCCTCACCCGCACCGATCGCGAGGGTGAATATGTCGGCGGCGTGCGGTTCAAGGCGTGGAACCCTCCCAGCGCATTGCACCCGACAATCGGGGTGCATGCGCCGCTGGTGCTGGACGTCTTCGATCGCTGGAGCGGGCGCAGCGTGGGCGGGATGACCTACCACATCTCCCACCCCGGGGGCCGCAGCTACGATACGCTCCCGGTCAATGCCAACGAGGCCGAAGCTCGCCGGCGCGGCCGGTTCTTCCCGTTCGGGCACACTCCGGGACCAATGCGCGAGCCGATGGTTCATCGGTCGAGGGAGCATCCTCGGACGCTCGATCTGCGGCGGGTCTGACCGGCAGCGTGCCCGGCCCGTGGTCCGGCACCGGAAAGCTGGCCATCCCTCCTGCCCCGGCGATTGGCGGCGCCCGCCCGGTTGTCGCCGGCGGACAGGCGCCCGCCTGCCTGCAAGAACGTGTTCCAGGCCGCGGCAGCCACCACAGGTTGCGCTTTTCTCCCGGCCGTGACCATATCCGGTCACTATCCACAGGTCTGGCCAACACGGGAATGAACTCTATCTTCAACGGCGACCTCAGCACCGCGAAGGGCCGTGCCGTCGCGTGGGTCAACTCCCTCTTCGTCGATCACGCGATATTCCGCCTGATCTGGAGCAATCTCGCACCGGTCATCCCCGGCAAGGTGTATCGCTGCAACCATCCCACACCCGCCCGCTTGCGGCGCCTGGCATCGACAATCGGACTGCGGACCCTGATCAACCTGCGCGGCAAGACCCAAAGCGGGTCCGACGCACTGTCGCGGGAGGCAGCACGGGAACTCGGGCTGGTGTTCCACGACATGGCACTGGAAAGCCGCGGCGCCCCCCAGCGGGAACGTATCATGCGGTTGCACGGCATTTACCGATCCATGCCAACGCCGGCGATCATGCACTGCAAGTCGGGAGCGGACCGCGCCGGGCTTGCCGCGGGACTGATGGTACTATTCGACGGCGGCACCTCCGCCGATGCGCTGCGGCAATTATCCTGGCGGTTCGGTCACATCAAGCAAGCCCGAACCGGCATCCTGGACGCGTTCTTCATGCGCTATCAGCGGGACGGCGAAGGCCGCAAGCCGTTCCTTGACTGGGTGCGCGACGACTATGATGAGGATGCGCTGCGCCGGGACTTCCACGCCAACGGCCTCGCCAGCTTCATCAATGACTGGGTGCTGGCCCACGAATGAGGCTCAACGTCCCTGGTAACGACATCTAGCCGAACAGATCAGCCGGAGCATCGGCGCGAAGGCTGGCCCCTAGCTCTGCTCCAATCCGAACCGCATCAGACGCGGGACCCTCCAGGGTGCGTTTGAGCAGGAACGACCCATCGGCACGCGCGACAAGCCCGGTAACCGTCAGGCTTCCATCCGGCAGCCACGTCGCGTGAGCCCCGATCGGGGTGCGGCATGACCCATCCAACGCCGCCAGCACAGCGCGTTCAGCCTCGGCTACGATGCGCGACGCCACATCCTCGATCGCCTGCAATAGATCCCGCCGCGCGCCATCGGCCGCCCGGATGGTGATCCCCACAATGCCCTGCGCCGCCGCCGGCACCATCGTTCCAGGATCGAGCACGACCATGCCGGGAACATCCAGCTTCAGTCTGTGCAGGCCAGCCAAGGCAAGCAGGCTCGCCTGGCAGTCGCCGTCACGCAGCTTGCGAAGCCTCGTCTGGACATTGCCGCGGATGGAAGCGACGCGCAGGTCGGGCCGGGCGTGCAGCAGTTGAGCCTGCCGCCGAACCGAGGACGTGCCGATCAGGGCACCGCGTGGCAGGACGGCGAGCAGGTCGGCGCCGTCCGGCGCCAGGCAGCCCTCGCCAGGGATCAGCACATCGCGTGCGTCTTCACGCATCAGCACGCACCCAAGCTCGATCCCCGCCGGTAGCTCAGTCTCCAGGTCCTTCAGACTGTGAACCGCACAATCGATGCGGCCATCCAGCAAGGCCTCATGGATTTCCTTGGCGAACAGGCCCTTGCCACCGATATCGGCCAACGGGCGGTCCTGCACCGCGTCGCCCGTGGTGGCGATGATGACTTCCTGGCCCTCACCCGCACCTGGGACGCCCGCGAGAAGGCGAAGGAAGTTTCGGGTCTGCACCAGCGCCAGCGGGGAGCCTCGGGAGCCGGCACGGATCGCGGACAGGGTCATGACATGTGTTTAGCATGTCCCCGCGCGGCTGGAAGCGCCTCGGCGTTGGAGTATCCGTCCTGGTCGCCGAGGGACGGCCCATACGCGGACGTCAGATCGGGACACAGTGCCCTGCCGCAGAAGTTCGTCGCACTGTGCGACGGGACTGAGGTCCGCCCGAGGTGGCGGACCTCAGAATTGGGGCACTAGCGCGGCGCCTCGGTTACCTCGACGGTCGCGGTCCTGCCCGGGATAACCCGAACGCCGGCCGGAACATCATCCAGCGAAATCCGCACCGGAATGCGCTGGGCCAGGCGAACCCAACTGAAGGTCGGATTGATGTTGGCCAGCAGGTTGGGCCCAGGCTGCCGCTCACGATCCTCGATACCGCCGGCGACGCTCGTGACATGGCCGGTCAGCCGCCCCACCTCACCCATCAGGCGGATGCTCACGGGATCGCCGACACGAATCCGAGGCAGCCGTGTCTCCTCGAAATAAGCGTCGATGCGGAGCGAATCGGTATCCACCAGCGCGGTGACCGGATGGCCGGCGGACACGTAGTCGCCGGGCCGCAGGCTGAAGTTGGTGATGATGCCGTTCACCGGCGCGGTGACGCGGGTGCGGTCAAGATTGAGTTGAGCAACGTCGCGGTCGGCGAGCGCCTGTTGATAAAGTGCAACCGCGCCTTCCTCCGCTGCCTGCGCCTGCTCCACCTGTTGACGGCTGATCTCACCCGAGGTCAACGCGTTCGCTCGGTTCAGATCGCGCACCGCCTGCTGCAGCGTCACAAGGCGGCTGGTGACCGCGGCCTGCGCCTGCCGCAACGCCAGATCGAAACGGATAGGATCAACCACCAGCAGAAGGTCGCCGGTGTGCACGACCTGATTGTCCTTGACCTGGACACTGCTGACCAGACCCGAGATATCCGGCGTGACACCGACGACGTCAGCGCTCACACGGGCATCACGGGTCCATGGTTCCTGTTCGTAATAGGCCCAAAGCCGCCAGGCGATCAGGCCGGCGATGATCACCGCGGTCAGCGTGACCGCCACACGGGCCGCGAGCGGTGAGCGCCTCATCGCCAGCCCACCGCCGCGGTGAGCCAAACAACCGACCCAAGAACGACAACATAAAGCGCCACGTCGAACAGCGCGCGATGCCAGACCAGCCGATAGAAGCCAGTCTGCGCCAGGCCGCGGCGCAACAGCCCATTGACCAGCAGGGCCGCAATCCCGCAGCACAGCAGGCCAGGCACATACACACCGAAAAGATCAAGCTCACTTCGCACGCGGGTCATCCTTGGCGTGGCATCCTTCTCGAACCGGCCGCGGTGAACGAACACCAGGCATCCTCATGCCGCCGACCCGGCCTCGGCCCGATTTCCTTGACCGGGCAGGTATGGCGGGGCGTCTGGAAAAAGACCTCGGCGGATGCCGACGAGCCCCAGAAGCGCATCGGCCCGGCCGCCCTCCGGCCCATGATCCGCCATTACCGTCAGCGCCTGGTCGATACGTGGCAGCAGACCGGCATCCGGCCAAACCTCGCGACGGGCTCGGTAAGCATTCGCCAACGCATCCAGCAGGATGTCGATCCGGTCGCGAACCGGCCACACCACCGCGTGTCGCGCTCGCCGCAGGTCGATGATGTTGAAGCCCATGCGGATATCCGTCAGTGCATCGGCCGCGGCCCCAGCCTGATCGGCTTCGGCCAGCCTCGGCGCAATCAGGCCAAGCCGGTCGAGCATCAGGCCCGCATAGCGGGCCCGGTCGTGACCGCCCCTTTGCTCTGCCGCACGGGCCAGTTCCAGCCAGATGACGCCTAGCAGCCGGCTGACACTGAACCCGGCGCCGACCGAGCGCATCAGTCTGGTAACGATGGCCGCCAGGCCGAGACCCAGCATGAAAGCCATGGCGCTGTTGGCGAAGCTGGGAAAATCGGCGGCATAGGCGCTTTCCAACGCCAGCAACGTCGCCCCGTTCGCGGTCAGCGCCCGGCCGCCGCTGGCGGTGCGCGGCATCGAAACCAGCAGCCCGCCGATCAGGAACACCGGTGCCAGGGCCAGCATCAGCGTAACGAAGCTCGACGCCGCGGGAAGCACGCCGAACAGCAGGATACCGTCGATGATCACACCGGCCACGGACCAGCCGAGGAACTGCACGATCGCCGGCACCGGGTCATCCTGGGCAGCGAAGAAACTGCACGCCACGGCAACCATTTCTGCCGCGACAAATCCCTCGTTCCAGGCGGTGGCGATCCAGACGCCGCAAGCCAGCAAGATCGCGGCGGCGCACGCCACGGCGGAAAGCAGCGCCATACCATGGTCGCGATGCCAGCTCAACGCGGCGGATGCCTCCGAGGCGAACCGCAGTTCGGTTCGCGCGGGACGGACCGATTCCACCATCTGGCGGCGCAAGGTCGCACAGTCCGTCATGATGTCCAGCAGTTCGCGCAGGCGGATCAGCAAGCTGGTCAGCAAAACCGAGTCCCAGTCGAAGCGTTCAGCCAGACCCCGTCTGCATGGCATCGATCCGCGCGGCCAGCGGGTGGGCCAGCGGGTCGGCCAGCGATGATGCGGCGGCCTGTGAGGGCGGAGTGCAAGCCAGTCCGCCAGGTCGCCGACCAGGACGGCGGCTTCTTGCGGCAGTTTCGCACGCAGTGCCTCCATGCGGTCGGAAATCGAGGCCAACACCGGTATCAGCAAAATCATCCGCGCCCGCAACAGCCCGAAATGGCGGGTCTCCCAGGTCGTGGCGTCGTAGCTCAGATGACTGGCCAGCAAGTTGATCTCGACCCCATCGGCTGCCAGACGGCGTGCCTGTTCGGCGGCGGTGTCGCGATGAGAAAGCGCGTCGATGCTCCAGCCTCTCGCGTTCTCAAGCCACGCATCGATACGCGCGGCAAGGGCAGGACCAACGGAACGGGGAAACACGACGCTCGCCACCAGGCTGGCGAGCGATACGCCAATCGCGATCTCCTCGACACGCGTCAGCGCCGTGTCAAAGATCGCGTCCGGAGCGATGACCGAGGGAAATCCAACGATCGCCGCGGTATACCCCGAAAGCATGCAGATGTAGCTACGCGGCGTGCGGTCAAGCAGCGAAAGATAAAGGCACCCAGCAACCCAGAAGGCCAGGGCCAACGACAACAGCGGCGGCGCGTCGGCCAAAGCGGGTACCAGAATGACCGAGGCCGACGCCCCAACCACGGTGCCGCAAAGCCGGAACACGGCCTTGGAGCGGGTGGCGCCGGACAATGGTTGCGAAGCGATGTAGACCGAGGCCATCGCCCAATACGGCCGATCGAGGCCGAGGCTCATGGCGATGTACAGCGCCAGCATCGCGGTAAGGAACGTCTTGGACGCGAACATCCAGTCGCTGAGGCTGGGCCATGGCATAGCCACGCTAACGGCGCGCGGCCGTCTCGGTTGCTATCACGTCGCGCGGGTTGATTCGGTCCCGCGCGGCAGGGTGGTTCTACTCCATTTCCTCGTGCCAGGTCCGCCCGTCACGTTCGATCAGCGCGATTGCCCCGGTTGGCCCCCAGCTTCCCGCCGGATAGGGGCGTGGATGGTCGGGCCGGGCAGCCCAGCCATCCAGGATCGGCTCAACCCAGGCCCAGGCTGCCTCGACTTCGTCATGGCGCATGAACAGCGTCGGGTTGCCGCGCACGGTGTCCATCAACAGCCGCTCATAGGCATCGGGGAAACGCTTCCCGAAGGTCTTCTCGAAGCTGATGTCGAGGCCGGTGGGCGACAGGCGCAGGCCGCCCGGACCGGGGTCCTTGGTCATCATCTCCAGCCGCATGCCCTCCTCGGGCTGCAGGCGGATGATCAGGGTATTGGGGCGCCACTCGGCCGCCTCGGGCGGAAAAATAGAGAACGGCGTGGCCCGGAACTGGATGACGATCTCTGACACTTTGGCTGGCAGGCGCTTGCCGGTGCGCAGGTAGAACGGCACCCCCGCCCAGCGCCATGTGCGGATTTCCGCCTTCAACGCGACGAAACTTTCGGTGGCGGATGCTTCATCGGACCCCAGATCCGCCAAGTAGCTCGGGACCGGCTTCCCGTTGATCGCACCATGGGTGTACTGGCCACGGACCGTCTGAGTCGCCACCTCATGCGGCTCCATCGGCTTCAGCGCGCGCAACACTTTCAGCTTCTCGTCGCGCACCCGATCCGCGTCGAGTGAAACCGGCGGGTCCATCGCGATCAGGCAAAGCAACTGCAGCATGTGGTTCTGCAACATGTCGCGCAGCGCGCCGGACTTGTCGTAGTACCCGCCCCGCCCCTCCAGCCCGACCGTCTCGGCGACCGTGATCTGCACGTGGTCGATGACGTCCGCGGTCCACAGGCGCTCGAAGATCGTGTTGGCGAAGCGCAGCGCCATCAGGTTCTGCACCGTCTCCTTGCCCAGGTAATGGTCGATGCGGAAGGTCTGCGCCTCGGTGAAGACCTTTCCGACCTCCTCGATGATCACGTGAGCCGACGCCGCGTCGTGACCGATCGGCTTCTCCAGCACCACGCGGGAGTTCTCGGTGACCATGCCGTTGCGCCCAAGCGCCCGGCAGACCGGGCCGTAGAGATCGGGTGAGGTGGCCAGGTAGAAGACCCGGACGCGGGCATCCTCAAGCACGGCATCGAAGCGGCTCCAGTCCGCGTCCGGGGCCGTGGCGTCGATCGAGACATAGTGCAGTTGCCCCAGGAACTGGCCCATGGCTCCGGATCCTGGTCAGCCTGGCGCGACATGTTGCTCCAGCGCCTTGGCGGCACGTTCGCGGAAATCCTGATCCGACAGATGGGAACGGGCAGCCCCGATCACCCGGGATTCGGCGGGCATCTGACCGTCCCGGAAACGGTAATACAACGCCGGAAGCAGTTTCCGCAGGGTCAGGTCCCCGGTGGCGCCGAAAACGACGCAATCAAAGGTCTCGACGGGTATGATCTTTGGCATCCAACGCTCTCCTGGTCGATGTCCGGCTTACTGATCCAGCATGGGCTTCGCGGGTGCAGCATCGGTGTACACCATGCTTCCCGCTTCAGCCACCCTGGGGGTCCTTAGTGAACCATCGTCGCGGCATCCGGGTGGTGTTGTGCCTGGGATTGATCTAAGCGCATCGCCCGCCGGCAGGCACATTCGTTCTGGTCACCGCTGGCCGTGTCCGAACGGCTTGAAGGAAACTATATGATCGTTGTCCTCACCAACATCGTCGGCCTCCTGATCGCGGCCATCATTGTCGCGCTGATCGCGCAGCGCCTGCGGCTTCCCTACACGGTTGGCCTGGTCGTCACCGGACTTATGCTCGCGCTGACACGGGCCAACGCGGAAATCGTCCTGACACATGATTTCGTCTTCGATGTCATTCTCCCGCCGCTGCTGTTCGAGGCAGCCGTCAATATCCATTGGAAGGAACTGCGGCGGGACGCCGCTCCCGTCCTGGCCCTGGCCATCCTCGGCACGCTTATTTCGGCCGTCGTGGTTTCGGCTGGAATGGTCGCGGTGCTCGGTTGGCCGGTCCCTTCCGCCGTGCTGTTCGGCGTCCTGATCGCCGCGACAGATCCGGTCGCCGTCATCGCAATGTTCAAGGACAACGGCGTGGCCGGCAGGCTTCGCCTTCTGGTCGAAAGTGAAAGTCTGTTCAACGACGGGGTCTCGGCGGTCCTGTTTACCTTGGTCCTGGCCTGGGCGCAGGCGGCGGATGGGCAGGGAATTACCTCGGTCGAGGTGATGAAGGACCTGTTCCTCACGGTTGGCGGCGGCACGGCCGTGGGCCTCGCCTGTGCCGGCGCCGCCATCCTTGTCGCGGGACGAACCTCGGACCACCTGATCGAGAGCACCCTCACCACCGTCACGGCCTACGGTTCGTTCCTGTTGGCCGAGCATTTCCTGTACTCGGGCGTCCTGGCTACCGTGGCGGCCGGATTGCTGATGGGAAACCTCGGGGTCCTGGCACAGGGCGAGCGGAGCAGGATCACCGCGCGCGGTCGCGAGTTCGTCCTGGCACTGTGGGAATTTATCGCCTTCGTCGTCAATTCCATGATTTTTCTTCTGATCGGCGTGACGATCGCGGGAATTCCATTTTACCGACTGGAGCGTGGGCCCTGGGCGCCGTCATCGCGCTGGTTCTCGTGGCCCGCGGATTCACCGTCTATCCGGTCTGCGCGGTCTTCATCCGCTCGCGTTGGGCCATCTCCCTTGGTGCCCAGCATGTCCTTTGGTGGGGCGGACTGCGCGGCGCGCTCGGTCTTGCACTGGCACTGTCCATCCCGGTTTCCGTTGAATTACGCAACGAGATCCTGGTCGCGACGTTCGGCGTCGTCGCCTTCTCCGTGATCGTCCAGGGCCTGACCATGCCAATGCTCCTGCGCCGACTGGCATTTACCACCGGCAAAAAGCAGCGACAGAGCGAAACCGGCTGATCGCGGCACCGGTTCAGCGGTTTCAGGAACCCTTCAGGTCGTAGGCCTCGGGGAAGAAGATCTCTTCCACGACGTCGGCTTCACCTTGATCGAGCCGACTTCATTCATGAACGCGGCGATCGCCTCGGTGCCCTGCGGCGCCATCGTCCAGGTCGTGCCCGGCGCGGTGGCGATCGACTTGACGAAGTCGACCGGCAGCTTGGACTTCGCCGTCCTCGATCCAGTAGCGCGCAGCGGTCGTCCGGATCGGCATTGACCCGCGCGGTGGCCTCCTCCAGGGCGGCGTAGATCGCCTTGAACAGCACCGGGTTCTTGGTGCGGAATTTCGACGACATATAGGCCATGGTGAAGGTGTTGGGGCCGCCCCAGATGTCGAACGAGTTCAACACGCGTATGGATCGACGGATTCTGCAGTTGCTGTTGCATGTACGGCGGCACGGCGAAGATTGCAGTCGACCTCGGCGGTGCCGGACAGCAGGGCGATGGTGCGTCGGGCGGCGACATCGACACCGTGTACTGGTCGTAGCGCGCGTATTCCTTGATCCCGTAGGCTTTCGCCGCCGCGGCCTGGATCGTGACCGCCTGGGCGGACACCTTTACCGCCGGAACCGCGATCTTCTTGCAACGCGCCAGGTCGTCGATCGTCTTGATCGTCGGATCGTTGGTGTTCAGCGCGAACGGCAGCGTCGCCAGGGCACTGATCGCGCGGACTTCCCGGCGGTGCCGCGTGTCCGGCTCCAGATCGTCAGCAGGCCCTGCGGGCTGCCGGAGACGATGTCGATGCTGTCCGACAAGCAGGGCGTCGTTCATCGCCGCCGGGCCGTTGAACTTGTAGGTGGTGACCCTGACCTCCGGGATGCCGAGTTCGGCGGCGTGCTTCTGGATCAGCTTCTCATGGTCCATCACGTTGAGCTGGAGGTAACCCATGGAGAACTGGCGGGCGATCCGGACTTCCGGTACCTCGGCACTGGGCGGAGAACGCGGCAGGCAACGCCGAGCAGCAGGAGCGAGGCGCTTCACCGGTGCTCTCCGGCGAAACCGGCGGTCAGGGCGTTCAGCCGGTCCAGCGCGGCTTGCGGCAGCGGGCCCTTCTGCACCGCCGCAAGGCTGGCCTCGAACTCCGCCACCGTCGCCATGCCGACCAGGATCGTGCCCATCGCCGGATGGGTGATGGCGAAACGGGTGGCCGCTTCGGCCAGGCTGGACGGCGAAGCCCTCGGTCACCAGCGGCATCAGGCGGCGGGCGCGTTCCAGGTCCATTTCGTAGCTGTGGGCCGAGCCGATCGGCTCGGGCGGCGGGCTGGCGGTGGGGTGGCGCTCGGCCGACCCGCTCAGCGCGCCGGCCGCGAGCACGCGGATGCCGACGACGCCGACGCCGGCTTTCTGCGTGTGGTCGAACAGGCGGCCGTAGTCCTGCGCGGGATAATTCGGCGGCAGGGCGGTCGCGGCGGACGGCGTTCAGCATGTTGTAGCTGACCTGGGCGCTGTCGAATACTTCGGCATCGATGACCTGCATGCAGCGCCGGGGTGTCGCCGACCGCGGTGATGCCGAGGAAGCGGGTCTTGCCGGCTTTGCGCAGGGCCTCGAACGCCGGGACGACTTCGTTCAGCACCTGCGCGACGCTCAGGCTTTCGCCGCCGCCATTAGCGGTGATCGGGTTGTGCAGGTGGAAGATATCCACATGGTCCATCCCCAGGCGCTGCAGGCTGCCGTCCATCGAGTCGGCTACGGTCTTCGCGATCGCGCCGAAGTTCGCTGACGGGATGCGCACCTTGGTGCCGACGGCGACGCCTGCCGGCTTCTGCGGGCGCCAGGACGCGGCCGAGATTGCGTTTCGGATGCGCCGTTGCCGTACTGCACGGCGGTGTCGAAGTAGTTGATGCCGGCATCCAGCGCCAGGCCGATGGCCGGTCCTGATCGGCCGGCGAGCCGCGCACCATCAGGCCGCCGACCGCGCCGCAGCCGAAGCCGAGGATCGAAAGTCGCAGGCCCGTGCGGCCGAATATGCGTGTTTCCATGATGTCGATCTCCCTTATTTGCTGCCGCGGCCTCAGCGCCGGGATTGCGTCGTTGGTCCAATGTCACCTGACCGGCCGCACAGGCCGGCTTCAGTCGTACAGCCTGCGACGGGCGCGCAGTTTGCACAGCCACCAGCAGTTCCAGCGTCGGCACCTCGACGCCCGCGAGATGCGCCAGCGCCAGCGGCGCGTCGAACATGCCGTCGATCTCCATCGGCCGGCCAAGTTCCAGATCCTGCAGGATGCTCGGCTTGTGGTCCATCGACCGCTGATTGCCGATGCGCTGCGCGTGGTTCGGCGGTGGGATCGGCGCCGAGCGCCTGGGCGATGGCGGTGGCCTCCTGCATCATCCGCAGCGCCGCCTGTTCGGCCGCCGGCTCGACGTAGATCGCCCTTGGGGCACTGCCGGTCAGCACCGCCAAGGTGCCGCCGGCCAGGTTGCTGATCAGCTTGTTCCAGATCTCGGTGCGGATCGCCGGGGTCGCCTCGCCGCTGATGCCGCCCTTGGTGATCAGGCCGGACAAGCGTCAGCCACGCGATCCGACAGCGTGCCGTCAGGCTCGCCCAGGATGACGCGGCTTTTCGGCTGCTCGACCTCGACCACGCCCGGGGCGGTGACGGCGCTGGCGGAATACACCACGCCGCCGATGGCTCGGCCCGGGCCCGAGGGCGCGGCGCAGCACGTCGCCGGGATCGATCCGCGGCAGGGACTTGCCCTTGATGCGGGCCGGGCAGATGGTCGAAATACCACCAGGGGATGCCGTTCATGACGAACGCAACCGGCGTTCCCGGCCCAGCAGCGGCCCGATCGAGGCGGCGACCGCGGGCAGCGCCGGGGCCTTGACGGTGACGAACACCGCGTCCTGCTGCGCCGAGTCTCGGCCGGATCGGCGGAGGCCTCGCACCGGCGCGTGGTGCTGCCGTCAATCGCGTGGACGGTCAGGCCGTTCGGCCTGGATCGCGGCAAGGTGGGCGCCGCGGGCGATGACCGAGACGTCCGCGCCGGCCCGGTGCAGCCGGGCGGCAAGGTGGCCGCCGATCGCGCCGGCGCCGTAGATGCAGATTTTCATGACGACCTCTCTCGATTGGCCCTATCGGACGCCAGGACCGGCCCGCGGGTCAAGGCGGCCAGTCAGGTGCTCGGGTCATGCGGCAACGCTGGGGCGTGTTCATGGGCTCACGCGGGGGCGCGTTCACAGGCGCTGTCGGCGTGCTCTGGTCCGCGCCGCCTCTTGGCTTAGAACGCTGCGATCCGTTTCAACCTGGAGCAGTTGCATGAGCAAGATCATCCGCACCGAGCCCGGCCCCATCCTGTCCAAGGCCGTCGAATATCACGGGTTCGTCTACCTGCCGGGCATCACCGCGCGCGACACCAAGCAGGACATCAAGGGCCAGACCGCCGAGGTGCTGGCGCAGATCGACGCGATGCTGGAGCATCATGGCACCGACAAGACCCGGCTGCTGCAAGCGACGATCTGGGTGAAGCACATCAAGGACCGCGGCGCGATGAACGAGGTCTGGACGCCGTGGCTGCCGAAGGACGGCGCGCCGGTGCGGGCCTGCGTGCAGGCCGAAATGGCCGCGCCGCGAGGTGCTGGTGGAGATCATGGTCACCGCCTGCAAGTAGAAGGGACGCAGTTCCCCAGTGTCGGGGAACTGATTGTTCCTGTGTTGGCGGCGCTTACGCTGTCGCGCCGCCATCCACCGGCAGCGCCACGCCGTTCACGAACGATGCCTCGTCCGACAGCAGGAACAGCGCGGCGTTGGCGATTTCCTCGGGCTGCGCCACCCGGCGCATCGGATTGAGGCCGCCGCGCTTGGTGACCAGCGTTTCCGGCGTTTCCCCCGGCGGCATCTGGCTGTCCGGGCGGGCGACGAACACCCGCAGCATCGGCGTGTCGGTGGTGCCGGGGCAGACCGCGTTGACGCGGATATTCTCGTGGCCGTATCGCTTGGCCAGCCCCTTCACCAAGCCCGACCACGCCGAACTTGGCGATGTTGTAGACCGGGCTGTAGGGCGACCCCTGCAATCCGGAAGTCGAGGCCGTGAACAGCAGCGATCCGCCGCCCCGGGCCCGAAGTTCCGGCAGCGCCGCCTCGGTCGTGACCAGCACCGTGCGGACGTTCAGGTTCATCGCGAAGTCGAAATCCTTCCAGTCCAGGCCTTCGATCGAGGCCGGCCCGGGGGTGCCGACATGGTTCCAGACGAAATCGAGGCCGCCGAACTGCCGCGCCGTCTGCCGCACGATGTCGCGGGCGAATTCGTCACTGGTCAGGTCGCCGGACAGTCCGATCGCCTTGCCGCCGGCGGCGGTGATCTGCCGCACCACGGCGTCGGTCGCCTCCGTGTCCAGATCGACCACGGCGACCGACGCGCCCTCCGCGGCGAAACGAATCGCCCCGGCTCGGCCCATGCCGGAGGCCGCGGCGGTGACGATGCCAATCTTGTTCTTCAGGCGCATTGTTGTTTCCTCCTTGGTCGCGTGCTTGATCAGGCGAGCTTTCGACAGGCGACCTCAGCCGGTTTCCATCGGCAGGCTTTCATCCTTTGCCCATTCCGACAGCGATGCATCGTATATCCGAACGTCCTCTATGCCCCAGCATCGTCAGGATCAAGGCATCCGCGCTGGCGGCGATGCCGCCGCCGCAATAGGCGATGACCGGCCGGTCCAGTGCGCCGACCGCCCCGAGACGGCGGCGCAGCTCATCGGCGGGCAGGAACGTGTTCGTGGCTGGATCCAGCAGATGCGCGGCCGGCACGTTGACGCTGCCGGCGATGTGGCCCGGCCGCCCGTAGCTGTTGCCGCCGGAGCCGGCATGCTGCGCCGGCAGCAGCGCGTTCAGCGTGCAGACGCCCGCATCGCCGACAGCCGCCTTCACCGTGTCCTTGCCGACCATCAGGTTGCGCACCTGTTGCACCGTGAAGTCGCCCGCCGGCGCGGGGCGCGCCGGGGCCGGTTTCCACCGGCGCGGTCTTCCGCGATCCATTTCTGCCAGCCGCCGTTCAGCACCGCGGCGTTGTCGTGGCCGAACTCGCGCAGCAGCCACCAGACCCGCGTCGCCCACCAGGGATTGGCCGTGCTGTAGGTCACCACCCGCGTCGTGTTGCTGACACCGAAACGGCGCATCGCGGCGGCGAAATCCTCCGGCGTCGGGCGCATGAAGTTGAGCTTCTGGCGAGGTGTCGGACACATCGCGCGACACGTCGCAGAACTGCGCGCCGGGGATGTGCCCCTTCTCAAAGTCCTCGCGGCCCGGCTTGACCACGTAGGTGGTCTTGGGATCGGGGATCAGGTGCGTCGTGCAGTCCAGCACGACGACATCGTCCAGGTGCTGGGCGAGCCAATCGGTCTCGACCAGGAATTCGGGTGAACGAAATCCGCTCATGTGCTAATGCCCCGCCGCGAGTTCCGCCAGCTCGATCACCACGTTCCCGGTCGCGGACGGGATCCAGGAAGATGATCTTCGAGCCGCCATGCCCGATCCGCCACGTGTCGCTCTGCAGCTTGACGTTCTTTGCCTTCAGTTCGGCGATGGCGCCCTCGATGTCCTCGACCTCGAAGCAGATGTGGAACAGGCCGGCGCCCTTTTCCTCGATCCATTTGGTGACGCCGGATTCGGGCCCGTGCCCTTCCAGCAGCTCGATGTAGGTCTGGCCGACCGGGCAGCATCGCCAGCTTGGTCTCGCCGATCTGCTCCTCGTACTCCAGTTCCAGGCCGAAGGTGTCGCGCATCAGGTCGAGCGACTGCTTCATCGAGTCGACGGCGATGGCGATATGTTCCACGCGCTTGATCTTCATTGTCACGGCTCCTGTTCAGGATATGATGACGCCGCTGTCCACCGGGTAGACATGGCCGGTCACCTTGCTGGCTCTCGTCCGAGGCAAGGAACAGCGCCATGGCGGCGATGTCCTCCGGTTCGATCAGGCCCAGCAGGTGGGAATTCGCCAGTTTGTCCAGCGCGGCATTGCCCGGCAACAGTTTCCGCACACGTTCGGTCATCGTGGCGGAGGGCGCGATGGCGTTGACCCGCACCTTCGGCGCGAACTCGACCGCCATGGAGCGGGTCATGGCCGCGACCGCGCCCTTGGCGGCGGTGTAGCAGTCGCGTCCGGGAATCGCCCATCAGCGCCACGTTGGACGACATGTTGATCACCGATCCGCCGCCGGAATTGAGGATCGCGGGGATGCCGAAGCGGCAGCCCAGGAAGGTGCCGAACAGGTCCAGCTTGATGACGCGCCAGAACTCCTCCAGCGGCGCGTCGGTCACGTCGCTGTCGCGCAGCGGTGGAGCCGCCGGCGTTGTTGTGCAGGATGTGCAGCGCGCCGTAGTGCTGCACCGCCTTGTCGATCGGTGGACTGGATGCTGTCCGGTTCGGTCACGTCGGTCCGGATGGCGATCGCCTCGCCGCCGGCCTGGGCGATGAGCTGCGCGGTCTGCTCGCCGGCTTCCGCGTTCAGTTCGGCGACGACGACCTTCGCACCCTCCTGGGCGAACAGCTTGGCGGTGGCGCGTCCAATGCCGGTGCCGGCGCCGGTGATGACCGCGACCTTTCCATCAAGCCTTGGCATATTGTTCCTCCGATTATGTTGGGGGTCCCTGGTTTCCCCCAAGGGTCCCTATCATCTGTGGTCCCTATCATCTAAGGCCCCGATCATCTTGAGCCCATCGTCACCCGCTTGCCCAAGTGGAGCAAGGGGTGCTCGGCATCATCACGATGCCCACCCGTCATCTGCAAAGGAAACCGGCCATGACAGAATTGCACCGCGAACCCTTCGGCCAGTTGCCCGACGGCCGCTCGACGTCCCTCTACACCTTGCAAAATGACCGGCTACGCGTGCGCATCACCAACTTCGGCGGCCGGATGGTCAGCATCGAGGCTCCCGACCGCGCCGGCCGCCAGGACCACGTGCTGCTTGGCTTTGACACCGTCGACGGCTACCGATCCGCCGGTTCCTTCGGCACCCTGCTCGGGCGCTATGCCAACCGCATCGCCGGCGCCAGCTTCAACTTGGACGGTCACACCTATGCGCTGTCCAAGAACGACGGGGACGCTACGCTGCACGGTGGGGCCGACGCGTTCAGCAAAAAGATTTGGGAAACCGCCGGCACTCAAACCAAACCGCTGCCGGCGCTGATCCTGACGCACCTCAGCCCGGACGGCGATCAGGGCTTTCCGGGCGAGATGACGGCCCGCGCCACCTATCAACTCGACGGAGACACGCTGTCGCTGACGCTGGAGGCGCGGACCACCAAGCCCACGGTCGTCAACCTCAGCGCCCATCCATACTTCAACCTCGCCGGCCCCGCGGGCGGCGATGTGCTGGACCACGAGGTCACCATCGCGGCGGATGAATTTCTTCCGACCGATGCCAGCCAGATCCCCACCGGCGAATTGCGCCCGGTGGCCGATACGCCCTTCGACTTTCGCGCCCCCACCGCTCTGGGCGCCCGGATCAGGCAGCCCGACCCGCAGATCTTCTATGGTCTGGGCTATGATCATTGCTTCGTGTTGCGAGGAACCGGACCCGCGGTCAGGGTTCATCATCCGGCCAGCGGGCGGGTGCTGGAGGTTTATACCGACCAGCCCGGTGTGCAGGTCTACACCGGCAACAAGCTGTCGGGCGCATACGCGGGACACGGCGGCGTGATCTATCGTCAGTCCGCCGGCTTGGCGCTGGAGCCACAGGAGTTTCCGGACGCCCCGCATAATCCGGCTTTTCCCTCCACCGTTCTGCGTCCGGGGGAGACGTACCGGCGCTTCATCCGCTATTGTTTCCGCACGGCATGACGAACCGGTTCTGGCCAGGCGATCGGCCGCCTTGACCCGGCCCGGATACGCGCGCCTTCCCCCTGCGTGGCGGAGAGCGTTATCATGTTGCGAACACATCGCGGGATAAGCGTCCAATGACCCCAGAAATCCTTGCTGCTCTGGAACAGGCGAAGCGAGACAAGCGGCCGGTCGTCCTGGCAACCCAGTTGCCGTCAGGCGAGCAGCGCCTGTTGCCGGACCCCCAGGCGCCTTCCGCCCTGAATGAGGCCGCCGCCCGCGCCCTGGACCGTGATGAAAGCGGCACCGTCAAGGTCGCCGGCGAGGACTGGTTCCTGCACGCCTACAATCCGCCATTGCGGCTGATCGTCGTCGGCGCCGTGCATATCGCCCAGGCGCTGGTGCCGTTCGCCGGGCCGTGCGGCTTCTCCGTCACCGTGGTTGATCCCAGGCGCTCGTTCGCATCCGATGAACGCTTTCCCGACACCGTGATCTCCACCGACTGGCCGGATGAGGCGCTGGACAAGTTCGTCCCTGACAGCCGCACCGCGGTCGTGACGCTGACGCATGATCCGAAGCTGGACGACCCGGCGCTGGATCGCGCGCTGAAGTCCCAGGCGTTCTACATAGGTGCCCTCGGATCGCGCCGCACCCACGCCGCGAGACTGCAACGGCTGCGCGAACTGGGCCACCAGGACAACGCCTTGTCCCGTATCCGCGGCCCGGTCGGATTGAATATCGAGGCCGTCACCGCGCCAGAGATCGCCTTGTCGATCATCGCGGAGATCGTCGCCGTGCGCCGCAACGCGCCCCTCCCGGCGAAGCCGGCTCCATGAAGTTCGGTCCTGCCCCGCTGGCCGAGGCCCGTGGCGCCATCATGGCGCACAGCCAGAAAGTCGGCGAGCGCATGATCCGCAAGGGTTCGCTGCTGGATGACGCGGCACTCGAAGCAATGCGTGCCGCCGGTCAGTCGGAGGTCATCTGCGCCCGACTTGAACCCGGAGACGTGCCCGAGGATATCGCGGCCGACCGCCTGGCAACGCCTCTGGTTTCGCCGCTGATCGCCCGTTCCCGCGCGGCAACCGGGCGGGTCAACCTGGCCGCCGAGTACCGGGTCTGCTGCGCATCGACACCGCCCGGATCGACCGGCTGAACACCATCGATGAGGCGCTGACCATCGGCACCCTGCCGGACTACGCCGTCGTCGCGCCGAAAGACCTGGTCGCCACCATCAAGATCGTGCCGTTCTCGGTCCCCGGAAACGTGCTTTCCGTGGCGGAGGCGCTGGCGCGGCAGGGCAGTTCGCCATTGACCCTGCACCCGTTCCGCCACCTGAAGGTCGGCCTCGTGGTCACCGAACTGCCCGGGCTGAAAGACAGCGTCACCGACAAGACCATCGCGATCACCGATGCTCGGATCACCGCTCTCACCGGCTCCCTGCTGCCGCCGGTCCGGTGCCCGCATCATACCGAGGCGGTCGGACGGGCGCTCGATAGCCTCGTCGCCGCCGGGGCCGATCTACTGTTGATCATCGGCGCCTCCGCCGTCGTGGACCGGCGCGATGTCGGGCCCGCCGGCATCGTGCGCGCCGGCGGTGAGATCCTGCATTTCGGCATGCCGGTCGATCCCGGCAACCTGATCTGCCTGGGACGCATTGGCGAAAAGCCGGCATTGGTGCTGCCGGGATGCGCCCGCAGCCCCAGCCTGAACGGCATCGACTTCGTGCTGACCCGCCTGTTCGCCGGCGTTCCTGTCACCCCGCGCGACATCATGCGCATGGGCGTCGGCGGCCTGCTGAAGGAGATGGAGACGCGGCCGATGCCGCGGGAAAAGGCGCCCGCAACGCCCCGCTCAGGCGCCGCGCCCCGCAGCGCTCCGGTCATCGCCGCGGTGGTACTTGGTGCCGGACGGTCACGCCGGATGGCTCCGCACAACAAGCTGCTGATCACCGACAAGTCAGGCAAGCCGATGATCGCCAGGGTCATCGACAACGTGCTGTCCTCCAACGCCCGGCCGATCCTGGTCGTCATCGGCCACCAGGCCGAGCAGGTGGAGCATGCGCTGGGCGGGCGGCCGGTGCGGTATGTGCACGCCCCCGACTACGCCGAGGGGCTCTCCGCCAGCCTGAAGGCCGGAATCGCCGCGGTGCCTCCCGAATGCGCCGCCGCCCTCGTCTGCCTGGGCGACATGCCGCTGGTCACCGGCCGGATGATCGACCGCTTGCTGTCGATGTACGACCCCGAGGAAGGGCGGCTGATCGTGCTGCCGACTTTCCGCGGCAAGCAGGGCAACCCGATGCTGTGGGACAAACGCTTCTTCCCGGAAATCCTGCAAATCAGCGGTGATTCCGGCGCTCGGTTTTTGATCGGAAAGCACACCGAATTCGTATGCGAGGTCGAAATGGCCGACGACGCCGTGCTGCGGGATTTCGATACGACGGAGTCGCTGACGACGCTGCCAAAAGGCATGCGTCCCGAGGGCGTGGAATAAGGCGATCAATTCGCCGCGACGGCGGCTGATGCCAACGGCGGTTTCGCTGAGAGTTGTCTTTTGCGCGAGGAAAACATGCCGGACACCATCGATCGCCAGGGATACCGCTATATCCCCGGCCCATTCCAATACTCCGCCGGAGTCGCGGCACTCCCCGGCTTCGCCATCGAGCGCGTGCGGTTCGCCGACCCGGTCCCGCTCGCCGCGGGGTTCGAAAGGATCGAGGCCTTCCTGCGCGACGCCGCCCTGCCTCTGACCGCGTTCTGCGCCTGCGAACTGCGCTCCCCTGGGCAATTCACCGATGCGGGCTTTATTGCTTTCAACCGCAACTATGTCGGCACGCTGGAGCGCTGGGGCATCGTCGCCAACGACCATAACCCGGTGGCCCGAAGCAATGTCTGCCCCCCAGTCGATCCGCCGTCCACACCCAGCTTTCATGCGTTCTGCTACGTGACCCCTTCCGCCGCGTCGGCCCCGTCCTTCGTCATAGCGGGCAGTGGGGAATTGCGGGAGGGAGCCGGTCCATATCGGGACAAGACCGTCCGCCATGGCGAAACCACTCCCGATGCGATCGCCGAAAAAGGCCGCTACGTGCTCGAGGTGATGGAAGCGCGCATGGCGACCCTGGGCTTCGGCTGGGCTTCGACAACGGGCGTCCAGGTCTACACCGTGCACGACCTGTATCCGTTTCTCGCGGACGAGATCGTTGCACGCGGTGCCGCGCGCCATGGCCTGACATGGCACTTCTGCCGCCCACCGGTCGTCGGTCTGGAATACGAGATGGACTGCCGCGGATTGGCGACCGAGCGGGTCCTGCCGGCCTGAATGAATGCCGCACATCCACGCTGACAAAGCGCCCCGCGGGGTGTAGAGCCAGCGGACCGACCGTAACCAGAGGCACCCATCATGCCCGACAGCATCTCTCCCGCCACTGTTTCCCCGTATGGCGACACGCTGATCATCGACATGATCCGCCGCTTCTCGCAGGAGCGGCTGGCACCGCTGGCGGCGGAACGCGAAAGGCACAAGCGCATCGAGCCGGAGATCATCGCCGAACTTGGCGAACTCGGCGTCTTCGGCGCCACGACACCGGGCGAGTGGGACGGCAGCGAGATCGACCCCGTCACCTACGCCCTGCTGCTGGAGGAAATCGCCGCCGGTGACGGCTCGGTCTCCACCATGGTCTCGGTGCACAACTCGCCAACCTGCATCGTCGTCAATAATTACGGCACCAATGCCCAGAAAGACCGTTGGCTGCGCAAGCTGGCGACCGGACAGCATGTCGGATCGTTCGGGCTGACCGAACCCCAGGCTGGGTCGGACGCTTCCAACCTCAAGACGCGGGCGGTAAAACAAGGCGACCGCTACATCATCAATGGCGCCAAGCAGTTCATCAGCAACGCGACACATCCCGGCAGCCTGGTGTTCTTCGCGGTCACCGACCCCGGCGCCGGGAAGAAGGGGCTGTCAGCGTTCGTGATCGACAAGACCCACCCCGGCTTTTCGATTGCACGGGTTGAGGAAAAACTGGGCCAGAAGGCGTCAGACACCTGCGCGCTGGCGTTCGAGGACATGGAGGTCCCCGAGGACCAGCGCATCGGCGCCGAAGGCGAAGGTTACAAAATCGCGCTTTCCACGCTCGAGAGCGGCCGTATCGGCATCGCCGCCCAAAGTGTGGGCATGGCAAGGGCGGCGCTGGATTACGCGGTCGGCTACGCGCGCGACAGGAAAGCATTCGGCGGCGCGATCATCGACTTCCAGGCCGTCGGCTTCCGATTGGCCGAGGCCAAGACCCGCCTGGAAGCTGCAAGGCAACTCACGCTGTATGCAGCAAGACTGAAGGCGGAAGGCCGGCCCGCATTGGAAGCCGCCTGCATGGCCAAGCTCTTCGCCTCCGAGGCAGCAGAGGCGATCTGCACCGCTTCAATCCAGACGCTGGGCGGGTACGGGTTCCTCGCCGACTATCCGGTGGAACGGATTTATCGCGATGTCCGGGTCTGCCAGATCTACGAAGGCACATCGGATGTGCAGAAGCTGATCCTGCAGCGGATGCTGTAGGAACAAGGCGTGCTTCATCACCTGCTCCAGGGCCTGCGAAAGCCGCTCACCGAACCGCCGCCGCCGCTCGACCCGGAGCTTGAATTGCTGGCTTCCACCCTCGATGCGACCGCCCAACGCAGGCTTGGCCGCGGTCTCTCCATTCGCCAGGTCGACGCCGGGTCGTGCAACGGCTGCGAACTGGAAATCCACGCGCTGAACAACGCCTTCAACGACCTGGAGCGGTACGGACTGCGTTTTGTGGCCTCCCCGCGGCACGCTGACGTGCTGCTGGTCACCGGGCCGGTGACCAAGAACATGCGGGAGGCACTGGAGCGAACCTGGAATGCCACGCCAAACCCCAAATGGGTGGTCGCGGTCGGCGACTGCGGCGCCGACGGCGGGATTTTCGCCGGCAGCTACGCTGTGGTAGGCGGCGTCTCCACCGTCGTCCCCGTTGACCTCGTCATTCGTGGCTGCCCGCCGACGCCAAAGCAGATGTTGCAGGGATTGCTGTCGCTCCTGACACCCTGACCTGCCATCGCTCCCGCGCAACCGTGACCGTACTTTATCGCTCGCTGAACAGCACGCCGCCCTTGGCCTTGTTTTCTTTCGCGGACTCGATGATCTGAACCATCACGCTGTCCGGCGAAACATTGAAGTTCTTCACCACGGCGGCCGTGATGTCGCGCACCAAGGCCCGTTTTTGGTCGAGCGTCCGGCCCTTGACGGCATGGACATAGATCTCCGGCATGCAACGTCCTCCGCTACTCAGCATGATTATAGAATTCTCCGGTCCCGACGGCCAGGACCAACCATCCCAAGCCTGACCATCCGCGCCTTGTTCACCGTCCCGGCTTCGGTCATAAGCAGCCGTCGTTCATCAGGGGTTTCAATGCCGATATTTCCGGACTGCTCATCCAGGGCTCCGGCTCGCCTGCTTGCCGCCGTGGCCCTGCTCGGCGCGGCGTGGTCGCTACCGGCCCTGGCGCAAGCGGATCCCGATCCGGTGCTGGCCAAGGTCAACGGTCAGCCAATCCACATGAGCGATCTGAAGATCGCCGCCGAATCCTTGCCACCACAGGCCCGCGGCCTGCCGCCGCAGCAGCTTTATCCAATGCTGCTCGATCAGTTGATCGACGCGCAGGCGCTGCTGATCGAAGCCAGGAAGACAGGCCTCGACAAAGACGCGGAGGTGCAGCGCACCATGCAGATGGCACAGGACCGCGCGCTGGAGTCCGCGATGCTCAACAAGGCCGTGCGCCCGCAGATCACCGAGGAAGCCATCAAGGCCCGCTATGATGAGCAATACGCCGGCAAGCCCGGCGACGCCGAAGTGCATGCCCGCCATATCCTCGTGCCCGATGAGGCTACCGCCAAGAAGGTCATCGCTGACTTGAAGAAGGGTGGCGATTTCGCCGCGTTGTCCAAGCAGTTCAGCAAGGACCCCAGCGCGGCGCAGCAGGGCGGGGATCTGGGCTTCTTCAAAAAGACCGACATGGTGCCGGAATTCGCCCAGGCTGCCTTTGCGTTGAAGGACAACGAAATTACCCCGGCACCGGTGAAGACCCAGTTCGGCTGGCACGTCATCCAGACGCTGGAGCACCGCACCGCGGCCCCGCCGAGCTTTGAACAGGTGCACGACGAACTGCGCCAGTCGATCGTCCAGGCCGCGGTCCAAAAAGAGGTCGGGACAGCCCGTGGCGCGGTCACCGTCGAGCGATTCAACACGGATGGCTCCCCGGTCAAGGCTACCGATGCGGCGGAGCCCCCACCCGCGGCAAAGTAATCATCCTCAAATCAATCAAGAAGAACACGAGGCTAGACAATGCCAACCTCTGTATCCCCTCTGGCGGTCAAGCTGCCTGATTTGCCGCCATTGGCCGGCGTGCGCCTGTCAGCAACCGCGGCCGGCATTCGCTACAAGGATCGCACCGATGTCGTGTTGATGGAGGTCTCCGCCAACAGCACGGTCGCCGGCGTATTCACCTCCAACAAATGCCCCGGCGCACCTATCGACTGGTGCCGAGCCTCCTTGAAGGGCGGCAAGGCGCGGTTGGTGGTGGTGAATGCGGGGAACGCAAATGTGTTTACCGGCAAAGCCGGGCGCGACGCCTGCGCGGCCACCGCTGCCGCGGCAGGCAAATTGGCCGGCTGTCCGCCCAGGCAGGTCTTCGTGGCCTCCACCGGCGTGATAGGCGAAGTACTACCGCACGAGAAGTTGGTCGCGGTGTTGCCCAAGCTGCAGGAGACGCTCGCCGAGGACGCATGGGAAGCCGCGGCGCGTGGCATCATGACAACGGACACGTTCCCCAAGGCGGCCACGCGCACTGCTCAGATCGGTGACGCGACCGTGCGGATCACCGGCATCGCCAAGGGCAGCGGGATGATCGCCCCCGATATGGCGACGATGCTGTGTTTCGTGTTCACCGATGCCAAGATTCCAGCCGCCGCGCTGCAGACCATGTTGAACAAGGGCGTCAACGCCAGCTTCAACTGCACCACCGTGGATTTCGATACGTCTACCTCCGATACCGTGCTGCTGATTGCCACCGGCCAGGCAAAGCACCCGCGTATTCCGCCGGCTGACGGCAACGCATCGCGCAACCGGATTTTGGCTGATTTCGCGCGCGCGCTCGACGCGGTACTGCTGGACTTGGCGTTGCAGGTCGTCGGCGACGGCGAGGGCGCTCAAAAACGCGTGCGTATCGACATCACGGGTGCCGCAAACGCGCGGTCGGCCAAACGGATCGCCATGGCGGTGGCAAATTCACCGCTGGTCAAGACGGCGATCGCCGGGGAGGACGCCAACTGGGGCCGTATCGTCATGGCGGTCGGGAAATCCGGCGAACCAGCGGATCGCGACAAGCTATCGATCGGCGTCGGCGGCGTCTGGATGGCCAAGGAAGGAGCGGTCATCCCAGGCTACGATGAGACCCCGGTCGTCGAGCACATGAAGGGCAAGGAGGTCGAAATCGCCATAGACATCGGTCTGGGCAGAGGCAAGGCAACCGCTTGGACATGCGACCTGACCCATGGCTACATCGACATCAACGGCTCGTATCGGAGCTAGGGTCCCGTCCCAGAAGTTCGCCCCAAAAGTTCATCCCGGCAATCGTTGTAGCATGCGACGGGCATCAGGCGGATAGACCCGCCAGTCCATTCGGAAGCTCAGCCCAAAGCCTGTCCGGACCGCTCACCCGGGCACGCTTCATGCGGCATCGGCCCTGTCCTGGACAGGAAGAATGATCGGGGCGCCGATGCCCTTGTCGGCCTGGGAGTAAGCCCAGGCTCTACTTAGAGTCAGAATGGTCGTTGTCCCCTCGTCAGGGTTCACATCGACGTCCAACCTGCCCCCACGCGCCGCCACACGTTCCATCAGCCCACGCACACCGGCACGCCGGACTTCCGGGTCAGCTCCCGGCACGTCGTCCGCGACACTCACCAGGACCCGCTCGCCATGCGCCGCGGCGGTCAATAGAATTCGGCTGAGCGGGGCGGAGTGGATCACCGCCGCCAGCATTTCTTCCACCAGTTCCCCCAGCGCGGCCGCACGCATCCCGACCAGCAAGCCGGGTGAGGTGGCGATTTCGGCTTGGATCGACTGGCTCGCCATGATGGGTCTCAGACGCTTCAGTGCCAGACGAAGCACCGCTCCCGCATCGGCCTGGGGATCAGCTTCGGACATGCCAATCTCCAACTCAGGATCGTCCACCGGGACGTTGCGGCCAGGAAAGGCATCCACCCGCCGCCCACTACGCCTGGCTGCGATGATAAAAACGCCAGATGCGGCAACCGCCGCGCCAAAATACATCATCCAAATCGTATTCACGGTCCTTGACCCAAATTTAAGCAGGTTCCGTAGCAGTCAAACCCTAACATAATGTAAACAAGAGCTCGTGTACTTACGATTTGAAGGACATTCTTTTGTTACGACTGCATGCTGGAGGAGTTGGTGTCGCTGGCAAATGGAAATGGCCCCCGATACTGATCGGTGTAGACTGTATGTGAGACAAAACCGTCCTGCTCGCCCCACAGGTGCAACTGAAACGCCGGTGGCTCAAAGTTGAATGAGCCCTTGTCGGCGGGATCGAATGTCAGCGCGACCTGATGTGCCACCGATGGCGAGATTGATGCGATCGCGTGCGCGCATCGCCCGATAACCGGCCGGTGATGGTGGCCGCACACAATCCGTTCGACCTGCCTGTGCCGCGCTATGACCGCACGAAAAGCATCGGAATCGTGTAACGCGATCTTGTCCATGTGCGGAATGCCGGTGGCGAACGGCGGGTGATGCATCCCCACCACCGTCGGCACCGTGTCGCGCGCCGCCAGCGTCCGATCGAGCCATTCCAATTGACCACTGGATAGTTCACCGTGGTTGGCACCGGGAACCAGCGTGTCCAGCATGACCAGGCGAACCGGTTGGTCCTCGACCGCATATTGCACAAATCGCGGATCGCAGGTCGTTCCCGGAAAGTGGGAAAGACCGGCGCGAAAACCCTCACGCTGGTCGTGGTTGCCAGGTATGACATACACCGGCATGGATAACGTCCGCCTGAGAATCGCCGATACACTCGCGTATTCCGCCGCGAGACCATGCTCCGTAAGATCTCCCGTGATAATCACCACATCAGGAAGCGGATGCAGGTCCGCAACAACATGGCACGCCCGTTCGGTCAGCATGTTGGTTTCCGGAACCTGCCCCGGAACACTGCCCTCGGCGCGGACATGCAGGTCGGTCAGTTGGCAGATCAGCATTTGGTCACTCCAGCCGGTCCCCCCCACAGTCTCGTCATTCGGCAGTCTTGTTATTCGGCAGTCTTGGTCATTCGGCAGTCTTGGTCATTCCGGCACGGTTGTCACTCCGGCACCTGCCGCTTCCACCCCCGCGCGATATCCCCCGTGGGATTTATCCCCGAATGAACGGCCTGGACGCCGCCGCCGGCTGGTGCATACCGGCGCGCGTTCGTATAACCCGGACATGTCCATCCAAGTAAACCCCCTGTTCGGCCCAAACCGCTTCAAGCTCGGAATCTTCAGCGCGAACTGCGATGGCGGCCTTACAATGAGCTTGGCGCCCGAACGTTGGAAGGCAGACTGGGACGACATCGTCGCGATGACCCGCATCGCCGACGACGCCGGGCTGGAGTTCATCTTGCCGGTGGCGAAATGGCGCGGCTACCAGGGCAAGGCCAACATCTATGGCCGGTCGTTCGAGACCCTGACCCACGGCGCAGCCCTCGGCGCGGTGACCAGGCGGATCGCCATCTTCTCCACCGTGCATGTGCCGCTGGTCACGCCGGCATTCGGCGCCAAGGCCATCGCCACGATCGACCATGTGACCCATGGGCGCGCCGGACTGAACATCGTCTGCGGGTGGAACCAGGCGGAGTTCGACCTGCACGGCGTAACAATAGATCCGGACACGCGCTATGATCACGGTTTGGAATGGTTTCAGGTGTGGTCCAAACTACTTGAGGGCGGCCCCGAGTTCGACTGGGACGGGCGATTCTTCAAGCTGAAACGCCTCAGCACCGACCCCGTCTCGATCCAGCGGCCGCGGCCGCCGGTAATGTCGGCGGGGTTCTCGCCACGCGGCAGGGACTTCGCCGCGCGAGCCGCGGACGTGTTGTTTCTTAACGTGACGGAACTGGATCAGGTGCCGGCACTGTTGGCGGACGTCACCGAACATATGGCGCGCTATGACAGAAGTATTTCTGTCTATACCATGGGCCACGTCGTCTGCCGGCCAACACGGCAGCAAGCCGAGGCGTATTTTCATTACTTCGCCGAGGAAATGGCCGATACCGAAGGACAAGCCTACTATCGGCAAAACCGCGGCGGCACCGTACCCGGCGCCGGCGGCCCGATCGCCCGGCCGTTTGAGAACCGGTTCACCCGCGCGGGCGGCAAGCGCTACGCCGGCGGATATCCCGGCGCCTATCCCTTCGTGGGATCACCCGATGATGTTGCCGAGGAAATGGCGCGCATGAGCGCAACAGGTCTTGCCGGCTGTACCGTTGCGTTTGTGGACTACCTCAAGGAGATCCCGTTCTTCGTTCAGGAAGTATTGCCGCGTCTTGAACGCCTGGGGCTGCGTGAAAAGACGTAAAGACACGATCCGCGTCATTCGGAGGTTATCAACCGGTCCGCCTTCAGCCGCACCCCGGACAGCTTGCGGCGTCTCGCCTCGTTCATCAGCCAGACCAGGATATCCGCCGCCGCGTCGTAGCCTGATCCATCCTCGTGAATGTTCGAGATACAGTTGCGCTCCGAATCCTGGCGTCCGGCTCTCGGCTGGTAGGTCAGATAGACCCCCAGGCTGTTGGCCACGCTCAGCCCTGGACGCTCCCCGATCAGCATGACGCAAATTGCTGCCTGCAACCGCGCTCCGATTTCGTCGCCCAGGGCGACCCGTGCCTGCGTGGCGATAACCACGGGCGCGATCCTCCAGTCCGTCAGGCGCTGGATGCAGGCGCGCAGGAACGGCGGTGCATGGCGCTGCACGCCAGTCGGCGACAATCCATCGGCAAGCACGAACACAGCCTCGCAAGGACCGCTGGAGGCGATAAGGCAGTCCTCATCAAGCTGCCGCCCCAGATCCGGCCGCCGCAAATAGATTTCTCGATCCATCGCTTTGCTGCGCACCAAAATGGTCGGCAGCGGCGCGACGGCTCTCGCCAGGCCTTCCGTGTCCAGTGGCGTATGGACTGCGTCGCGCGCCCTGGCATGAGCAAGCTGAAACGTCAGCACATCCCTGATCGGCAGGGCGTTACCGGTGCGGCCCAGGCCAATGCGCGCCCGCGTCGTTGCCCGCAATGCGGTCCACGGATCAGACATTCGACAAGAATCGCGCTGATGGAGACGGCAGCGTTCGAATCCGGTCCGCCCGGTCCTTCAGGTCCATTCGCTCCAGCCAGGCGTCGAACTCAGGCGCCGGGCGCAGGTTGAACTGCGAATGCAGATACATGATGTCGTGAAACGATGCGCTCTGGTAATTCAGCATGATGTCGTCCGAACCGGGGACCGCGATCAGGAAGCTGACGCCCGCGACGGCAAGGATCGTCATCAGCGTATCCATGTCGTCCTGGTCGGCCTCGGCATGATTGGTGTGACAAACATCAACACCCATCGGCACGCCCAGCAGTTTTCCGCAAAAATGATCTTCCAAAGCCGCCCGGATTATCTGCTTGCCGTCGAACAGATACTCCGGCCCGATAAAGCCGACCACGGTGTTGACCAGCAATGGAGAAAACGCTCGAGCCACACCATAAGCCCGAGCCTCAACCGTCTGCTGGTCGACGCCGTGATGGGCGTTGGCCGACAAGGCCGACCCCTGCCCGGTTTCAAAATACATGACGTTGTCGCCGATTGTGCCGCGATTAAGGGACAGTGCCGCGTCACGCGCCTCACGCAGGATGTTCAGGTTTACCCCGAACCCGGCATTCGCCGCCTCGGTGCCCGCGACCGACTGGAACACCAGGTCGACGGGGGCGCCACGGCGGATAATCTCCAGCGTGTTGGTGACATGGGTCAGGACACAGGTCTGGGTGGGAATGTCATGCCGCGAACGCAGCGCTTCCAGCGTGTCCAGCAGGGCAACCGCGTTGGCGATGCTGTCGGTCGCCGGATTGACGCCGATCACCGCGTCACCGCAGCCCAGCAGCAGACCGTCGATCGTCGCGGCACCAATGCCGCGCAAATCGTCCGTCGGGTGATTAGGCTGTAGCCGGGAGCCGAGATGGCCCGGCAAGCCCTGGGTATTCCGAAACGCCGTGGTGACGCGGCACCGGCTGGCAACGCTGACAAGATCCTGGTTGCGCATCAATTTTGTCGCGGCCGCAACCATCTCAGGCGTGATCCCCGGCGCCAGCCCCGCCAGGCGCTCGGTCGTTGCCTCGTACGACAGCAGCCAGTCGCGGAACCCGCCCACGGTCAGGTGGGAAATCGCGGCGAACGCCGCTGCATCGTGCGTGTCCAGGATCAGGCGGGTAACCTCATCGGTCTCGTACGGGACAACCGGATCATTCAGGAATGTGCTCAGCGGCAAGTCGGCCAGCACGGACCGGGCAGCCACCCGCTGCGCGTCCGTCGCGGCGGCCACGCCAGCCAGTTCATCACCCGAGCGGCGGTGCGAGGCCTTGGCAAGAAGGTCCCTCAGGTCGTCAAAACGGTGGCGCTCGCCATGGAAGTTGCTGAAAAAGGTCGGCATCATGCCCTCGGATCAGGAGCGCTCGGCGGATCAGCATCAGATTGCCGCAACCGTATCGCCCACACCAGCAACAAAACCGATCACACCCCGCTCCGGGGAGGCACGACATTCCTCACAGCCCTCACATCCGATATAGCCAGACAGCAAAACCAATGTCGCTGCTTGCAAATTTGCGTTCGCGCGGGAGACTTCGGGCCGGCCCGGGCGTTGGCTCTCATATCCATGGCTCGGCGGAACAAGTTTGGCGCATAAAATCAGGTGAACTCCCCTATGCACCGGAACTGGGGCTTCAACGAAACAATCTCTCGCGCCCTGCTCAGCAGTCATGCCGTGGAAGGCATCCTGCTCACCTTGCTGCTGGCTGCGGTATTGGCGCTGTTGGTCACCCGGCACCGCCAAAAGGCGATGGCCGCCCAGGTCACCCAGTGGCAGGCAACCCTCGCGGGCATGGCGGACGGACTCATGGTCCTCGACAGCGAACTGCGACTTCTTGAGTGGAACCAGCATTTTCCCGAATTCGTCGGCGTCCCGCCGGAGATGCTCCGGGAGGGGATGTACCTCGAAGACATACTTCGCGTGCAGGCGACCCTGGGCGAATTTGGCCATGTGGACGTGGAACAGGAGGTCCAACGGCGAATGAAGATGTTCAGATCAGGCGAAAGTACCGGCACGATCGAACGCAGGCGCCCCAACGGCAAGACCATGGAGTTGCGCCGGACGCCGCTGCCGGGCGGCGGATTCGTAACCTTGTACAGCGATATCTCCGACCGGCGGCGGGCCGAGGAACAACTGCGCCAGGCCCAGAAAATGGAGGCCATCGGCCATCTCACCGGCGGCCTCGCACATGATTTCAACAATCTGCTCACAGTGATTTTCGGCAACCTCGAAATGGCGCAGACCGCTCTTGAGGCCTCAAATCCGCTGCGGGCCCAGCACAAGATCGAGGACGCTCAGGCTGGCGCTCGCCGTGCCGCCGCCCTGACTCAGCGCCTGCTCGCGTTCTCCAGGCGCCAGCACCTGGAACCGCGGCCGGTCGATGCCAACAAGATCGTCTCCGAGATGTCCGAACTGATCCGCCATTCGCTCGGTTTTATTGAGCTGGAGACAGTGCTGGCGGGTGAACTTTGGAAGACCATCCTCGACCCCAACCAACTCGAGAACGTCCTGCTGAACCTCGCCATCAACGCGCGCGATGCGATGCCCAACGGTGGTAAGCTCACCATCGAAACCGCCAATGCCCATCTCGATGAAGCCTATGCGTCTGCCCATGAGGAGGTATCGCCCGGCCAGTACGTCCTCATCGCCGTCACCGACAGCGGCACCGGGATGTCCGAGCAGGACGCCGCCAGGGCCTTTGAGCCCTTCTTCACGACCAAGGAAGTCGGCAAGGGATCGGGCCTCGGCCTCTCACAGGTGTTCGGATTCATCAAACAGTCGAACGGCCACGTGAAAATCTACAGCGAACTCGGTTCAGGTACAACCGTGAAACTCTATTTGCCCCGACTGGCGAACGGATCCGCGGCCGAGACAAAACCAGCGGCCCCGCCCGCCGATGTTCCCAGGGCGAAGCCTCAGGAGACCATCCTCCTGGTCGAGAATGATGCCGATGTCATCGCGTATTCAACAGAAGCGCTGGAGTCCCTGGGCTACCGGGTCATTGCCACCAAGGATGCGGCTTCGGCGCTAACGACGCTGGACAGCCACCCGGAGACAGCGATCATTTTCACCGATGTGGAGTTGCTTGGGATGAACGGGCCGGAACTGGTCCAACAGGCGATGCGTCTGCGGCCAGGCCTCGCCGTGCTCTACACCACCGGTTATCCGGCCAATGCGATTGTCCATCGCGATCTGCTTGGCCCTGCGGCCAAGGTCATCAGCAAGCCATTCGTGCTCGCCGAACTCGCAAGGGCCGTGCGCGATGCCATCGATCATCCCGCCAACAGGGCCGCTTGATGCTTTCACCCGACAGCGGCCTGCTCAATCCAGGTCCACCATCGGGAAGGGCTGCGCCAGTTCGATCACCCGCGCGGCCCGTAACACCAGGTCATCGCGAAACTGCGCCGCAGCGATCTGCACCGAATTCGGCATGCCATCCGCACGCGGCCCCATCGGGACCGTGATCGCCGGCTGACGGGTCAGGTTGAAGGTGAACGTCCAAGGCGCCCACGCGGTCCACAGCGCACGCACCGGATCGACGGTCGCAGCATCGGCCAGCGGCGGACCCGCCGGCACGGTTGGGCACAACAGCAGATCATAGCGCTGATGCAACCGCGCCATGGCATGGGCGGCGGCGGCGCGGGTCGCCTCGGCGTCCATGAACTCGACCGCGGTCATGCCGCCAAGGGCCCCGGCAACCTCGCGGATACCGGGGTCCACCAGGCCAGCCAACTGGGACGGCAGTCCAGCGACCAGCCGTGCCAATGCCGCGCCCCACACCCGCCCAAACACCAGGCTGGTGTCCGGCAACCCTGCCTCGGCTGCTTCCACGTAGGCGCCCGCATCGACAAGCAACCGCGCCGCCCGTTCCACGGCGGCAACACCATCAGGATCCACCGGCGCGTCAAACCCCGGATTGCTAAGCACGCCGACCGTCAGCCCCGCGACCCCGGCCTCGATGCCTTCAGTCCAGTCCCGAGGATCGTCGGGCAGGCAGAATGGGTCTCGCAGATCCCAACGCGCCATCGCCGAGAGCATCAGCGCCGCATCGCGAACAGTCCGGGTCATTGGACCCGCGGCGGCAACGCTGGCAAACGCGCTGGCCGGCCATTGGGGAATGCGGCCGTAGGTGGGTTTCAGTCCCACGAGGCCGCACCATGCTGCCGGAATGCGCACTGATCCGCCGGCATCGGTGCCGATGTGCAGTGGTCCAAAGCCAGCCGCACCGGCGGCGCCCGCGCCGGATGAAGAACCCCCGGTCGTATACGCCGGATTCCAGGGATTGCGCGTGATGCCGTGCAAGGGGCAGTCGCCAGGGGTTTTCCAGCCGAATTCCGTCGTGGTCGTCTTGCCAAAAATCACCGCGCCGGCCGCCTTCAGGCCCATTACCATGGGCGCATCATCGGGCACCGGGTCAGCGCTGGTGGTGCGGCTGCCGCGCCGGGTCGGAAAACCAGCCAGGTCCACCAGGTCCTTCACCGTGCAGGGCACCCCGTCAAGAATGCCCATCGGCCGGCCGGAACGCCAGCGGGACGTGCTCTCGCCGGCCGCCTGCAGGGCGCCAGGATTGATCACGGCGAACGCATTCAAGCTCGGATTCAACCGGGCAACCCGTTCGGTTATCGCCTGAAGCACATCGACCGGCGTCAGTTGCCGCCTGGAGAATGCAGCCAGCATCTCCTCCGCGCTCAGCAGTGCCGGGTCGCCCGGCGTAACGGCATCGTCCGGCTCGGTTTGGCCGCGCGGCGGGGCAGAATCAATGTCGGACATGCAGGCTCTTTTCCGATTGGGCGAACTGGGTGCAGCATGGCGCCCGCCGCGCATGGAGGGAACCCCGTATGAGCACTGAACGCCCCGATTTGGCCCAGCCCAATCCGGAACCTTGGCAATGGCCGGAAGCGACCTGGCGCAAGATGGTCGGCCGCGCCCGGGCCGGACGCAGCCTGAAGCCGGCATCCTGGCCTGACGGTTCACGCTGCGCCGTGGCGATCAGCTTCGATGCGGACCATGAAACCATCCCGCTGCGCGACAACGACGAAAGCCCCATGCGGATCAGTCAGGGGCAGTACGGCAATCGCCAGGCAATGCCCAGGATTCGCCGCCTGCTGGAACGCGAGTCGATCCCAACCACGTTCTTCTACCCCGCCGTGGCCGCCCTGCTGCATCCAGAGGAGGTACGTGCGGTCGCCGGTGACGGGCACGAGATCGGCATCCATTCGTGGATCCACGAGGTCAACACCACCCTGCCCAGGGAAGCCGAACGCGAATTGACCCTGCGCGCGCGGGACACGCTGGCGAAACTGAGCGGCAAGGAACCAGTCGGGATCAGGACCGCAAGCTGGGATTTCTCGGTCAACACACTGGATATCATTCGCGAGATGAAGCTGCTTTACGACAGCAGCCTGATGGCCGATGACGATCCCTATGAGCTGGAGGACCAGGGCCAGCCGACCGGCATCGTCGAGCTGCCGCCGGAATGGATCCGTGATGACGCGGTCTACTTCAACATGCTGCGATTCTCGGGGCTGCGGCCATACACGCCGCCCTCGGCTGTGGAGGAGATCTTCACCGCCGAATTCGATGGCGCATGGGACGAAGGTGGGATGTTTCTGCTGACGATGCACCCGCACATCACCGGCCACCGCTCGCGGTTGCCATTGCTGCAGCGCCTGATCAGGCACATGAAGTCGAAGGGTGGCTGCTGGTTCGCAACCCATGCCCAAATAGCGGCCTGGTGCAAAGGCTAGCCGCGCCTCGCTCCCGCCCATTCATGCAGGTCGGGACCGACCCGTTCAACACCGGTGCTTGGCAACGCGCGTCATGCGCTTCGGCAAGGCTGGACCGGGATATGGAGGATCTTTCGGCGCGAACCCGCTGATTGACCGCGCGCCACGGCACTCAATCTTCCAGTCCCCATTCCTCCACCAGTGCCTGCCGCCGGGCAAGCAGTGACGCCGCCCGGCGCCGCAACCGATGATCGTCCAACAGCTTGAGGCCGATTGGTAGAACCTCGGCCATCACCCACGCCGCCGCTGCTGCCAGCCAGACCGGCAGCAGCGTCGGCAGTTCGGTCAGGTAGCTCATGCAGCCATCAATCCCGGCGCAGCGGTACCACGCCCCCATCACCGGGTGCACGCAGGCAGCCGCCTGGAACAGCAGGATGGCACGCGCCACCCCGCATCCGGGAGAACGGTCCAGCACCAGGGCGAGCAACCCGGGAAGCAGCAGCAGGACCATCGGAAGCGCAATGTCCGGTGACAGCGCGATCAGTCCGCCGCTCGCCAGCGCCAGCAACAATACCAGCATCCCGCCCAGGCCACGCCCGAGTTTCGACTTGCCGCTCATCACAATAGAACTGACATTGCTACAAGAATCAGCACCGAGAGCCCCACCCCGCCGGTGATCGCCTGGCCGAAGCGCTCAGCATCGGCAAAGCGCAGCTTGTCCCCGTCATCGATCGCCGCCACCTCGGCATCGATCGCCGCCAGTTCCATCTCGGCGCGTATCGCTCCCGCGGCATCCATCGCCCGGGCGCCCGGATCGTCTGTCAGTTCCATGAGCCGCGCCAGTAATCCGGTCTGCGCCACAACATCCAATCGCGCCTGCAGGCCCTCCCGCCGGGGCTTGTTGCGCCAACGCTCAAGACCTGGACGAAGCCGCCCGGCCGCCCATTTCGCCAGGGTTGGCATCGGGCTTGGATGGTAGCGGATCTGCAGGTCCCGCAGCAGGGCCAACTCACCGTGCCGGAATATCTCAGCACTTTTGGCACCCGCCAGGTTGTTGACCTGCATCTGGCTCTTGCGGTCCGCTCGCGTCGCGATCAACGCCGACATATGCAGGTCGATAAGGGTCTCGCCCCCGCCCCCGGCCATACGCTCCAAAAACTTCATCAACCCCGAAATGTCCCAGACCCACCCTCCCGCCATCGCCGGCGCGCGGCACGGCAGCAGCGGGTTCAACTCGTAGAACAGACGGTACAAGGGATTCGGGCCGGCAGCCTCGGAGACCTGAGCCGATACGTCCGGCGGCTCAGGACGCCCCGGTCGTAACTCGGCGTGCCGCCAGACCGTGGCGGCGTCGCTGACCAGAAGTTCCTCGGCCACCACCAGCAGGTCCGCTTCCCGGCCACGCCCGCGGCCAGCACGCCTGGCAGGCCATCCGGCCACAGCGCGATGCCGCGCCAGCACAGCGGCATCCGCGCGCTGATCGCGCTGATCGTGTGCATCACAAGAAGCGGGTCGCTCAGCGGACCGGACCGCGTATCGCCGGACCGGCCGCGCACCAGATCCTCTATCTGTGTGGCAAGGCTGGCGTCGCCCAACCCGCGGCGAAGCCATTGGGTGACCAGCCCATTGGCCAGGAACTGCACCGCCTTCTTGTGGTCTATCAGTAATGCATACGCCAGCATGCGTGCGTCAAATACCGCTATCTCATTCAGAATCAGCGCATGCTGGCTGCGCCGCGGCGGACGGGCCGCGGCTCGCCGCCCGCGCAAGCTGCCCGGATCGAGCAACTGCAACGGCGATGGGCGATGGTCCGGGTCTTCCGCCAGCATCGAATGCAACAGGTCCGCGAATGCCCCGGCGACCGGGCGGTCACGGGTAAGCGCGGCGAAACTGCCCAGGTCTATCTTCCAGCGTACGACCGCCGCGTCATCCAAGTTCTCCATCGGAACCGAGCCGGTTGCCAAGGTCAGCAACAGGACGGCCAGCGCGTAAACGTCATCGGCTATGGTGCCCGGGCCCCGGCCGGCTGGATGGCACATCGCGGTGTAGGCGGATTCGAACACCGCTGGCTGATGCATGGCCGGCGGCGCCGCCCAACCAGCCCCCAGCGTGACAGGTTGGCCGGGCGCTGACTGGAATACATTGTTCAGGCGGATCGCCCGGTGAGTCAGCTTGCGGTCCTGCAGGGCATCGAGCACGCGCGCGATCGGCCGCAGCACAAGATCCATCAGTGCCTTGTCCGGCCAGGCATTCAACGACGCAGCCAGCGACGGCCCAGGAGGAGAAGTGCAAACTATGAAATACCCCTCGCCCCTGCCGCCCGGCAACGGCGCCAGGCCGTGCCCCAGCGGGACCATCAGGTTGTCGATCGGGTCCGTCAGCATCCGCAAGGCCCGGGCATTGGGCGACGCGTCGCGCGACACCGACAACGCCACACGCCTGCCATCGGCGGCCAACCGGTCGCGCGCGAGATACGCCGGTATCCCTCCACCGGCGTCCAGAAGCACCTGGGAGGTATCGATGGCGTAGCGGCCGCCGATCAGCGTGTTCGACAGTGTCAGCAGCGAAGTCATCAGCCATGCGGGCGAACCGTTGGGTCGGGCCGGTGCAGGTTACCGCCGAAAGGTTGATGGATGGTTAACGGCGAGACCAAATTCATGACCCCGCCGCGCCAAATGCGGCGCGCGAAGCCACAACCCTCACTTCTCTTTCGTTGACGGTTACGCTACGTTACACGTCGGGAGGGCCGGGAATTGATCCGCCCTGAAACGCGATATGCTAGAAGCGCCGATGTGCATATCGCCTACCAGGTCGTGGGCGAGGGCCCGATCGATATCGTCTTCGTGCAAGGTTTTATCTCTAACCTTGAAGTCCAATGGGAAGATCCTGGACTTACCCATCTCTTCAATCGCCTCGGCTCCTTCGCTCGGCTCATTGTTTTCGACAAGCGCGGCTCCGGTCTCTCCGACCGTGTCAACGACATGCCCAACCTGGAAACCCGGATGGACGACGTTCGCGCTGTCATGGATGCCGCGGGGTCCCAGCAGGCCGCGCTGATCGGCGCATCCGAAGGCGGGCCAATGTCGATCCTGTTCGCCGCCACCTATCCCCAGCGCACCCGCGCCCTGATCCTCTACGGCGCCTACGCCCATTTCTACTCCTGGGTGCTGTCACCCGAACAAGTCGAGGCGTTCGCCGCCGCCGCGGAGGATAGTTGGGGAACCGGCGGCAGCCTCAAGAGCTTTGCACCAAATCTCGTGGCGGACGACCGCTTCCGCGCATGGTGGGCCCGCTTCGAGCGGCTTGGGACCAGCCCGGCAGGCGCCATCGCGCTGGCTCGGATGAATGGCCAGATCGACGTCCGCGATGTCCTCCATACCGTCCGCGTGCCGACCCTGATCGTTCACCGCGACCAGGACGCGCGCGTGAATGTCGCCGCCGGGCGCTACCTCGCGGCACATATTCCACAGTCGAAACATGTTGAGATCCCGGGCACGGATCACCCGATCTGGGTCGGCGACACCGACCGCGTCGTAGATGAGATCGAGGAATTCCTCACCGGGGTTCGACCCGTTCCCGAACCTGATCGCATCCTGGCGACCGTGCTTGCCGCCGATGTGGCCGATGCCTCTCGACAAGCGGCCCGCCGCGAACAGCCCTGGCTCGATCGCATGCGCCGTTTCCGCGAACTGGTGGATCTTGCCTTGACCCAATATCGGGGACGCGCCATCGCCAGGCGGCCCGACGGCGTCACCGCCATGTTCGACGGACCGGTAAGGGCGCTGCGCTGCATCCTCGCCATCCGGGAAGGCGCGCGCACGCTCGATATGGTCTTTCGCGGCGCCATCCATACAGGTGAGGTCGAAATCGCCGGTGAGGACGTCGGCGGCTCTGCATTGCACGTGGTCAGCCGTATCGCCGCTTCCGCCCATGCGGACGAGGTTCTGGTTTCAACCACCGTCCGCGATATCGTGGCGGGATCGGGCTTGCGCTTCTCAGCCGCCACGGGCCGGTTATCCTCCGAGCCCGGGGAGATGCCTCAGCTTCTCGTGCTCGACGCCGATGGCACCCCGGCGGGGGCGGCCACCACTGCCGCGCGCGGCCCGACCTTGGCGCATCTCAGCCCGCGCGAACGCGAAATTCTGGCGGTGGTGGCGCGCGGCCTGACGAATGCCGAGATCGCCGCCCAGCTTGATCTCAGCGAGCACACCGTCAAGCGGCATGTAACGAATATCCTCACGAAACTCGATCTGGCCAACCGCTCCGCGGCAGCGGCATTCGCCGTGCATCACCGGCTGCTCTAGCGAACCGTCTCAGAGCAGACAACGCGGCCGCACAACACCCGGTGTCAGGTCAGTCGGCGGCCGATCCGCCGAAAGAGCCATACAGAACTGGCTCCTTTGGGCGATGCGGGATGCCGCGCACATCGTCATCATCGCCTGCGTTGGCAAAGGCCAGGGAGACAGGCAATGCAGGACATGGTTACAGTAAATGAAGCCAGGCTCAACACCTTCATGGGCCAAATGCTCGCTGACATGGGGGCCACGCTCAACGCCGCGCTCGTGGTGATCGGCGACAGGCTCGGTCTCTATAAGGCACTCGCTGCCTCGGGACCGGTGAATGCCGGTGAACTGGCCCGCCGCACCGGTACAGCGGAACGTTACATTCGTGAATGGCTGTCCGCCCAGGCGGCCTCCGGTTATGTCTCCTACGAGGCAAGTACCCAGACATTCCATCTTGAACCCGAACAGGCGATGGTCTTCGCCGAGGAAGGCAGTCCCGCTTTTCTTGCCGGCTTCTTCGAGATCGCCGAGGCTTCGTTTCGTTCAATACCAAAAGTCACGGATGCATTCCGTTCCGGTCGGGGTGTCGGCTGGCATGAGCACCATCGGTGCCTGTTCTGCGGGACTGAACGCTTCTTCAGGACCAGTTACCGCCACCACCTCGTGAACGAGTGGCTGCCGGCGCTGGATGGCGTCACGGAAAAATTGCAGCGCGGGGCATCGGTCGCCGATGTCGGCTGCGGCCACGGCGCTTCGACCATCCTGATGGCGAAGGCCTTTCCCGCGTCACGCTTCTTCGGCTTTGACTACCACTTGCCGTCAATCGAGGAAGCAAGAAAAGCCGCTGATCTGGCAGGCGTCGGTGATCGCATCACGTTCGAGGTCGCCGCCGCGAAGAGTTTCCCGGGCGGCAACTACGACCTCGTCACATCCTTCGATTGCCTGCACGACATGGGTGATCCGGTCGGCGCCTCCGCGCACGTCCGCGCCGCGCTAAAGCCGGACGGGACGTGGCTGATCGTGGAACCGTTCGCCCACGACCGACTCCATGACAACCTCAATCCGGTCGGGCGGATCTACTACGCCGCTTCAACAATGATCTGCACCCCGGCCTCATTGTCTCAGGAGGTCGGGTTGGCTCTCGGTGCCCAGGCCGGGGAACTGCGCCTGCGTGAAGTCGTCAAGGCGGGCGGCTTCGAGCGCTTTCGCCGCGCCACGGAAACTCCGTTCAATCTGGTTCTGGAGGCCCGCCCATGAACGACACTGCTACAAGTCAAACAAATCAATACGTGCACATTTACAACCAGCAGGAGAGGTAAACATGGAAATGCTCAGTGTCCCGTCGCTCCGCCGAGCGATTGAAACCCGCGATGGCGAAACGTTGGCGGGATTTTATGCTGATGACGCCACGCTGAAAATCATCGATCAGATGAATCCTCCAAGCAGGCCACAGGAAATAACCGGACGTGAAGCGATCGCCGCATATTATGATGATGTCTGCGGGCGCACGATGACCCATCGTCTCGATACTGGCCTGATTGCTGGGGACCGGCTCGCTTTCACTCAGACCTGCACCTATCCGGACGGAAAACGTGTGTTCTGTTCGGCAACTCTGGAACTGGTTGGCGGCAGGATCAAGAACCAGGTCTCCATCCAGGCGTGGGATCCCTGATCCGCTGACGGGCCAGTAATTCATCGCGCAACGGGGAGGAGTACAAATGCCGGTTTTCAATGTCGTAAAATTCCGCGTCAAGTCAGGCCAGGAGACCAGGTTCCTGGAGGCACACCGGGACGGCAAAGCCGACTGGCCCGGCTTGGTAAACGGCGCGATGATCAAAACCGGGGACCAATGTTACTGTCTTATCGGCGAATGGAGCGACCTCAACGCGTTCACCGCGGCGCGAAGCAAAATGATTGAGACACTGAATAGCTTTCGTGAAACGCTGGAGGATCTGGGCTCCGGAATTGGAGTCACTGATGCGGTATCCGGACCGGTGGTGCTTGATCTGAAGCACGGGTAGTTCTGGTAGCCACGGAGAAGGCATTCCGAAGCAGTAGCAACGCGGCAGACCAGCAGGCCGACACCAGCAGCGCGATCAAGATTGCGCCCGCCGCTCCCCACGGTTTGACCATGAGATGCAGGGCCAGCAGCGCAATGCCAAATCCGAGCATCGAACGCAAGGCATTCGCCGCGAGTAATGAAGATGCCGCACCGCCGATCCGCGGCCGCACGATGACTATCAGGCTGATGAGGCTGATCGGAAAGACCGCGGCGATCCCGGTCGCCTCCGGACCAAGGATCGAACTCACCGCGACGACGAGCGAGACGAAGCCCGCAACCGCCACGGCCCGCAGCGGCAGGTCAAGCCGGCCCCGTCGCAGGGACGGTGGCGCTTGCGGTTGCGTGCCTCCCGTGCCTAGCAAACGGAAACCGACGCCATAAACCCCGAGGTTCAGCATCAGCGCCATTGCCGGGGTCCAGGCGAATTGATGCGTCGCCAGGCATGCTCCCAGCCATGCCAGCACCGCGGTCCTAAGGCCTCGCCACGGCGACATGCTGCCGCCCAGCTTCCCATAGACGATCAGGAACAAGCCAGTCGCCGCATTCGCCGCGAAACTGCTGAGCGCGCTGCCGGCAACGAACTCCGGCCCGTGCTGCATTGCCAGAAATACGTATGCGGGGCCGGCCGACACCGGAAGGCTCGCAATCAACGCCCCCCAGAACGGCCCAAGCGCTTCGGCAACCGCTGACGCGGATACGACAAGCAGCCCTGTCGCCAGGGCCCTGACAAGTGGCGGCAGCCATAAAGTACCAGTCATAAAGTGGCAGTCACTGCATACGACCTTCCGCCTGCCAGGCGGATCATCCAAACCGCCCTTCGACAGGACTCGGCGGTCGATGTCAGGTCGCAGCGCATGGTCCTATCGCTCGCCCGGCGTCCTGATGCTGGACCCTTCGCCGACTGTCAAGACAGACGCGAAGCCGGACACATTTGCATAAGCCGGGCGCATTTGCATAAGCCGGACCGCAACCGTCAAACGCCGGGCGCAGGATCGTATGCGCGGCCTCAGCCCTCGAACGGGTCCTTTACCATGATCGTGTCGTCCCGCTCCGGGCTGGTGGACAGCAGCGTGACCGGTGCCTCCACCAGTTCCTCGATCCGCCGCACGTATTTCACCGCCTGCGCCGGCAGATCCGCCCAGGACCGGGCGCCGCGGGATGAGCCGGACCAGCCCTCCATGGCCTCGTATTCCGGAACGCGCCGCGGCCTGCGCACCCGGCGCCGCCGGCAGATGACGGAAGAAGGTGCCGTCTGATCCGGTAGCCGGTGCAGATCTTCAGCTCCTGCAATCCATCCAGCACGTCCAGCTTGGTCAGTGCGATGCCCTGCACCCCGCCAACCTTGATCGCCTGGCGCACCAAGGCCGCATCGAACCAGCCGCAGCGCCGCCGCCGCCCGGTGACTGTGCCGAACTCGTGCCCCCGGTCGCCCAGCAACTGGCCGATGTCGTCGTGCAGTTCGGTCGGAAACGGCCCCGACCCGACCCGCGTGGTATAGGCCTTGGCGATCCCCAGCACGAAGCCCACCGCGCCCGGCCCCACGCCGCTGCCCGATGCCGCCGTCGCCGCCACCGTGTTGGAGGATGTGACAAACGGATAGGTCCCATGATCCACATCCAGCATCACCGCCTGCGCGCCCTCGAACAGGATGCGCTTGCCGCCGCGGCGAAATTCATCCAGCCGCTCCCACACCGGTTCGGCATACGGCAGGATCTGCGGCGCCAGCGTCAGCAAGCCGTCCAGCAGCGTGCTCCTTGTCGAACGGCGCCACGCCCAGCCCCTGCAGCAGCGTATTGTAGTGCAGCAGCAACTCATCCAGCTTGTGCGACAACGTCTCCGGTTCCGCCAGGTCCGCCACCCGGATGGCCCGCCGCGCGACCTTGTCCTCATAGGCGGGCCCGATGCCGCGGCCGGTGGTGCCGATCTTGCGCTCGCCACGGGCTTCCTCGCGCGCCTTGTCCAGCGCCGGATGCAGCGGCAGGATCAGCACCGCGTTGTCGGCGATGCGCAGCGTTTCGGGCGTGACCGTCAGGCCCTGCGCCCGCACCCGCGCGATCTCCGACAGCAGCGCATCGGGATCGACCACGACGCCGTTGCCGATCACCCCCAGCTTGCCGCGCACCAGGCCCGATGGCAGCAGCGACAGCTTATAGGTCTCGTTGCCAACGACCAGCGTATGCCCGGCATTATGCCCGCCCTGGAACCGCACCACCACGTCGGCTCGGCTGGCGAGCCAGTCCACGACCTTGCCCTTGCCCTCGTCGCCCCACTGGGCGCCGATTACGGCAACATTGGCCATTGTTCAGCCCTCGGTATGAAGAAGCGCGGCCCTGCCGTCGCGCAGGATATGGGAGCAACCCAGCCGATCCGCCTCGGCCGCATCATCGGCGACCTGCGCCAACGCGGCCACCGTGGCGAAACCCATCGGCCCGCAGACCGGATGCACCGCCGCCGGTCGGCAGCCAAACGGCACGAAAACCCTCGGGCGCGCCTGCCGCGCCGGCGCCACCCGCAGGATCGCGTCAGGATACAGGGTCAGCCCGGTCGCGGGTTCGTTCTCGCCGCAGATATAACGGCCGCCGCGTCCGAGTTCCTCATGCCGGCCGGGGCATATACCGTCACCGACACGCCGGTTTCATACCGGAACCCGCGGAATTCAACCGGATCGACGGTCAGCCGCAGAGCCGGCGCCGCCTCCCTGATCGCCGCGCACGGTCTGCGCCACCCGTTCGGCGAGCGCCCCCGCCGAGGTTCGGCAGCTTGGCCTCCGCCAGTGCGGCAAGCGCTCGGTCCGCCGGACCCGCGGCCAGCAGCAATTCGGTCAGCACCGGCGCCAGCGCCCTGCCGTGTCGCGACACCGCCGCGGCATCCTTGCGGTCCAGCGCCCGGGCCAGCGGCGACGCGGTCAGGCCCGGTCACCCCGGCATCGTCCAGCAGCGACGGCACCAGCATCGGCAAGGTCAGGTCGAAGCTGACCCGCGTCAGGCCCACCGCCGCCAGTGCCTCGGCCGCGACCAGCGACGGTCTCCGCGTCGGCCTCCGGGCTGTCATGTCCGATCAGTTCCACCCCCGCCTGCGCCACCTGCCGATCCGGCGCAAGCTGGCTGCCGCGCACCCGCAGACATTGCCCGGCATACGACAGGCGCAGCGGCCGTGGTGCCGCCGGCCAGCCGCGTTGTCGCGATCCGCGCGACCTGAGGCGTGGTGTCGGCCCGCAGACCCATCATCCGCTGGCTGTCAGGGTCCATCAGCCGGAACGTCTGGTCCGCCACCGCGATGCCGGAGCCCGGCGAGCAGGCTGTCCTCGAACTCCAGCAGCGGCGGCTTGACCCGCTGATAGCCGTGCGCGGCGAAAACGGTCATCAGCGCCTCGACGGCGGAGGCTTCCGTTTCCGCGTCGGGCGGCAACAGGTCGCGCAGGCCAGCAGGCAGCAGCGCCGGGTTCGGCGGCAGATCATCGGTCATGGCAGGCGTCAGCTACCAGCAAACGGCCGCCGGGAAACACCTGCGTCGCATCAACCTGGGAACGAGACCAAATCCGCCCGCCCGGTCCCGCACCCAACAGCCATTCGTCACAAGATGGCACCTCTGGCCAGGACCGCCCGCAAGCCGCCAAACGCCGATGCAGGGTCCAACAGTCAGCCTGAAGGCGGATGGATGCATCCGAATAAAGCGGATGCACGATTATCATGGCAGAACGCAGCCGCATCCCGGGTTAACGGTTCATTAGCATTTCGTGCCTAATCTGCCCGCGGCACCTTCAAGTCACGCTCAATGACTGTATGCGACGGCCGTGCCTGATAACCGGCGCCCGGCTTGCCCGGCGGCAGCGCGCGCGAACGCTTCAACGCAAAAGGCTCACGGGTCCTCTACGCGCCATGATGTTCCACACCGTCCCGTTCATCCTTGGCTTTCTGCCGGTTTGCCTGGCTGGCTTTTTCACGGCCGGTCGTTACTGCGGCACAACTGGCGCCCTGCGCTGGCTGGTGGCTCGCAGCCTGTTCTTCTACGCGTGGTGGAACCCGCGCGCATGTGCCGCTGCTGGTCGCCTCGGTCGTCGGCAACTATGCGATCGCCTGGAAGCTGCGGCATACGACACAGCCCCGAGCCTGGCTGACCGCCGGCGTCGCGACGAACCTGGCCTGCTCGGCTGGTTCAAATACGCCGATTTCCTGCTGCATATCGTCGCCCCCGACGCGCCGGCCCTGGACATCACCCTGCCGCTGGCGATCAGCTTCTTTACCTTCCAGCAGATCATGTTCCTGGTCGACACGGCCGCGCGGCCACACCGCCTCGCCACGTCCGATCGGCGGACGGACCGCACCGTCGCTGCTCCCTACGCCGCCTTCGTCACCTTCTTTCCGCACCTGATCGCCGGCCCCATCGTCCGCCCCTCCGAGATCATCCCGCAACTCACCGCCCCGGCCTGATCCGCCCCCGCATCGGCAACCTCGCCGACGGCATGCTGATCTTCCTGCTGGGTCTCGGCAAGAAACTCGTGCTGGCCGACATGTTCGGCGGCTTCGCCGATATCGGCTTCGACGCCGCCGCCAACGGCGCGACACTGACGCTTCTTCGAGGCCTGGTACGCCACCCTCGCCTACGCCCTGCAGATCTATTTCGACTTCTCCGGCTATTCCGGTATTAGGTAGCACCCGCCACCACGCTGCGGAAGCAAAATCTAGGCCATCGTTCTAGTCTTGTCCAACGGTTTTGATACCAATCAAACGATGAGACGGAACAGGAACAGTGACCGAAAGTGCACCCGTTATCAGCGGCTTGCTTGAAAAGCGCGCGGACCTTGAGCGGTCGATCGCGGAGCTAGAGCGTCAGATCAGAATGCGGCGCGCGGAGATCGGGCAATTGGACGCCACGATCTGCATGTTTGCCCCGAGCATCATCGACGCCAAGCGCCAGGCGACGCGGTTCAAGCGGTCGGCGCACTTCCTGACGGGGGAACTGACGCGGCAGTGCCAGGACAGCCTGCGGGAGGCTGGTGGGCGGGCTATCACGGCCACGGAGATCGCGGTCACGGCGTTGCACGGCAAAGGGCTGGACGCGGGGGATGCGGAGTTGCGGGCTGACTTCACCAAGCGGATTGCCTGGACGTTGAACCGGATGCTTGGGCGTGGGGCTGTTACGAAAGAGGGATTTGGGATGGCGGCGCGGTGGGGGTTGCCCCTGGATTGTTGAGGTCCACAAAAGCGACGGACAGCCCCATTCTGGCCTCTCTGGCGAGTTGTTCCTTCGTTGCAATTTGCGCCAGTAGTTCCCGGCTGTGCCGGATCGCGGCCCTACTCTTGACTTTCAGCCTGAGATCGATCTCCGGAGATGCGCGATAGCACACCCAGTAGGTAGGCCAAGACCCTTCTGGATCGATCGTCATGCCCAACCATAGGACGAAACCCTATGGGGGGATATGGCACAAATATTTTATTCAATCCCCGACTAAGTCTTTGCTCGTTCACGTTTCGGTGTGGTAACCACGTAATGGGCTAAGGGGCACCACGGGAATGGCGAAAGACGAGCGGGCCGAACTGGTTGATCATTTGAGCCGGTGTCGGGAACTTTTGACAGTTACCAAAGACGCTATTCACCGCCGGACGATCTCTGAACTGATTGGATATCTGGAGTCCAAGCTAAAGGTGATGGATTTGGCGCAGCCAAGGGCGGCGAGCGGCGGTCCATAAGTTCTGGAGGTAGCCACCTTTGCCAGCAACGCTTGGCTTTCCGCGAGGCGCTTTCTGCTTACCCTTTGGGTGATTCCCATTTCCTCGCGCAAGCGAGCAACCGTCTTTAACATCATAGGTCAACTGTGGCAGGAGGGCCGGGTTTCCGCCAGATGAACCAGCTCAGCAAAAATGGGATGGCGGCGCGGTGGGGTTTCCGGAACATACTCAAAAATGAGACTCTGTACATCATGATAACGACCTGTATCTATGGGGATAGCAATCGTCGCTGGGATTGCTACCTTGCTTTACGTATTGGAGATAGGCATGCCGCTATCAACAGACTCGCCCGTTAGGGCGGCTGCGGATAATGAAATCGAGGTGACGGCGGAGATGACAGAGGCAGGCGTTCACGCTATGACCAGCCGATCTAATCAATGGGACTCAGAGCACGACCTGGTTGTTAAGATTTATCAGACGATGCATCAGGTGGCGTTGAGGAGGCATTCCTCATCTGTAAAAGTGACGTCTGCATTATAGACAGTATTGCTCTGATGTTGTATTCGAATACAAAGCCATCTTTTAACTGCTCTAGGACTTGCTCATTTAATTGGGGGTTTTCTAAAATCTCAAGAGGTAGCTTATCTATCGCCTCTTTGGCATTAAATGTCTTTAGCTTTGTAATTTCTTGGCGTATACCTTCATCACGAAAGCTTTCGGCCTCTTCGGCATGAGCAAACCGATTACGTATGCTTGTTATCGTCAGAAGATCTGACCTAATATCCTTGGTTATTAATCCCAGCATAAATGCAACGTGCGCTTTAGCTGCCACGCTGCCAAGCGGAAAGTTTGCCCTAAAGAGTTGACTTTCAGAGAATTTGTTCCGAATAAATCGCGCCAGCAAAAGCTCCTCTAAAGTGCGATCTATCGCAGCGACAGCAGATAGAGCTGCCCCACGTTCGCTGTGCCTAAGGTGTCGCAATCCAAAGCGCCCTTCGCTTAAAATGCGGGCAGCCGCTTCCGCTACTTGGGCTGCTGTGTCGCTGTCCGGAATATTATGAGGATTATCGCCCATGCCTGACTACACCAATGAGGAAACCGCCGCGATCAAAGCATGCCAAGGTGGGGGAGTTGAATTCTAGTAAGCAAGGTTTTGCAACCATTCTTTTATTGGCCACGTAGAATTTCTATTACACCTTCCTTGCCCGCTGCCAATACCCGCACCAGTCCACCGACGTAGGCGCCGCCATCGCCAGCGTAGCCACGCCCCGGACCTGGGTGCCATTGGCGACCCGGCGATGATCCTCCCGCCACGCGCTCTCTTGGGCATACCGGACCAGATAGGCGCCCGCGATGTGGTGGTGATGGCCGATCTCGGCCCGACGCATCCGGGAGAAGAACTCCTCCGCGCCGTTCGTGTAGACGCCGGACTGGTCGCTGTAGAGCTTGCTATGGTCGATCCGGGACACGGCGAACCGGCCTGTAGGTCATTCCAGGAGTCGGCTTCGTCCGCCATCAGGCGTGTCTCCGGCGCCACGCGGTTGATGATGAAGCCCAGAGCCGCGCTCTCGGACTTGAATACGGCAGGAAGCGTCCGGCCACCACGCTCGCGCATGACGACAACCACCTTGCGCTTGCCGTTCTGGTTCTTCGCAAGACGGCGATCGCGCCGGTATTCCTTGTGGTTCGCGGGCTTGATGTAGCCGCCGAAGTAGCCGCCATCGACCTCCACTGTCTCGCCAGCGCCGCCCAGGTGCATCCCCTTCAACTCAGATGCCATCGCCTCCCGCATCTTGTGCGCCAGGACGAACGCCGTCTTGTACTGCACGTCCAGGTCACGAGAGAGCGCCAGCGCGGACTTGCCTTTGACCTCGTTCACGAAGATGGCAATGGCCGCAAGATAGTTCCGGAGCGGCATCTTGTGGAAGGCAAACAGGGTGCCGCTGGTGATCGAGAAGTCCTTACGGCACGCCTTGCAGCGGAACCGAAGCGCGCCAGACGGGCGGCGGCACTCATACACAGTCGGGCAGGCACAGTGCGGGCAGATGGCCTTGCCATCGGTCCAGCGGACGCAGCGGAACACTGTCTCGGCTTCCAGGTCCGTCATGCGCAAGACGGTTCTGAGGGACAGCGTCCGGGCCTTGGCAGAAAGGAGAAAATGTTGGGACACGGGAAGCGCCACCGTCTGCATTACTGATGTAACGCATATGATGGCATCTCCATCTCATTGTCAATGACAAAAGTAACGCGTATGATGGCATCCGCGTGATCTACGGTGGCGGGGTGACCATGAAGACCGAGGACGAGTGGGCTGAGCAGGCAAAGCGCATAGTGCGCGCCGAAATGGTGCGCAGAGGCATTTCTTACGAGATGCTTGCCGATCGGTTAGCTGCGCTAGGGGTGCATGACACCCCGGTAAACATGCGCAACAAGATCGCGAGAGGGAAGTTTACAGCGGTGTTTATGGTGCAGGTATTAGAATCTTATCGGTTGCAGGTCCCTGGACTTGTCGTCCGATTAAGCTAACCACTCTCTCATGAAAGAGAGCTTAAAGATCGTAGCAGCAGTGGCCGCTTTAATGATGTTGGCGATCTGCTCTGGCCTAAGTATCCAAATCGCACTGGAGCGCCGCTCAGTATTGTACTACCCCGACGCAGGCCAACAGGAACCCAAGCAGTCCGACAATAGATCCGATAATATACCGCTGACGCCAGAAGCATTCGCCGGCTGGGATACCGAGCGCAAAGCCACATATTGTGCAGAAGAGACGCCAGATAAATCTCCACGAAGGTGGATTCAGGACTTCTTTTGCGCTTCCAAGCGCACCGACGAACAGTCGGTCAGCAGTGCTGTTACGGTCGCCAACTTGACCTACGCATTGGTTGGTGTCGGCGTTGTCCAGATCGTAGTTTACTGGATCCAGGCCCGCATAATGGGCCGGCAATTGAGAGTTACGGCAGACAGCGTCCGAGTGGCTGAAAACACTTTGCGAATAGCGCAGCGCGCATGGATGCAAATCGAGGCGGTTGCATTGGGGCCACTGACATATAACGTGAACGGGATGAATATCGGGTTGATGTTTACCCTCAAAAACACCGGGCAGAGTCCCGCTCTCCACACCCGCGTTAACATGCTTGCATATTTGCGGATTCAATCGCGACATAACCCCCAGGTCGAGCAACAGAAATTCGCTATGGCGAATACCGGCGCTACAAAACACGGCATGGGAAACATCGTCTTCCCGAACGCGCCCATCCGGCGCCACATTGGGACCACCATCCCATTTGATGAAATCGAAGGCGCACGTACCGATTTCCTTGGCCTTCGCGACGACCACGTCCAAGTCTTCGTGGTCGGATCTGTCACCTACAGACTGGCATTTATCGACGAAGTTCACCAGACGGGATTTATCTATAACATTTCGGTTCGGGACCGCCACGGCGTTCCGGGGCTTCTGGTCAATGTTGAGGATGGTGATATTCCTGCGGATAAATTGGCTCTCCAAGAATGGCATACCGGCGCTTATACCGACTAGGACAACCCCAAAGATGATCCAAAAACGCGCCCCCACGAGGCCGCTCCTAACTCACCTTACCCTCCCCCGGATGTGGTGAAAGGCGCGAACGCGCGACGGCGTGGGGGTGGGGAACTGGCGGAATGCCGTTCCGATAGCAAAACGCCAACCCATTGATTTTGCTTGCTGTGGCGTTTGATACATAATACCGGGCTATTCCGACATGGCAATCGGCCTCGCCCGGATGCTCAACATACGCTTCCCGCTGAACTTCAACAGTCCTTACCAGGCCACCAACATCGCCGACTTCTGGCGGCGCTGGCACATGACCCTCAGCGCCTTCCTCCGCGACTATCTCTACATCCCGCTCGGCGGCAACAGGGTCTCGCCGGTTCGCCAATCGGCAAACCTGATGGCCACCATGCTGCTGGCCGGCCTCTGGCACGGAGCAGCCTGGAACTTCGTCATCTGGGGCGGGTTGCATGGGGCTTTCCTCGTCATCCACCACCAGTACCGGCGATTGTTCCGCCCCATGCCGGCCCCGCTCGCCCATGCGCTTACCCTGTTTTCCGTTGTCCTGGCCTGGGTGCCGTTTCGCGCCGGGTCACTGGCATGCACCCTGGACGTCCTGCAAGGAATGGCCGGACTGAACGGCATCGCCCTGCCAAGGCTCATCGTTTCCACTCTGCCGGCCCTCGCCATCGTGGTCGAACCCGTCTCGGTGATGCCGTTCCTCGGTGACGCCCGCACTCTGAGCTTCCCGGAGGTCTCCGCCTGCCTGCTGCTGGGCTGGCTGATCGTGTTGACCCTGCCGAACGTTCACACCATGACCGGGCGTAGCCGTCACTGGAGCCTGACCGCCAGTTTCGCCTTCGCCGTGCAGGCGCTGTTCTTCGCACCGCACGTGGCGCCGTTCCTCTACTTCCAATTCTGATGCGCCGCCTGCTTTTCGCCTGCCTGGCCTCGCTGCTGCTCTACGGCGCCGCCTTCGCCTACCTGCTCGACCGCCCCCTGACGCTGGGTGCGCTGCGCGGGCGCATCGAGGCCAATCTTGCACTCGGCCAAACCATCCTCCAGCCCAAACTCGTCATTCTGGCGGGCTCCAACGGCCCCTATTCGCATCGTTGCGAGACGATCGAGCCGATCATCGGCCGGCCTTGCATCAACGCCGGAATCGCTATCGGCGTTGGTCTCGACTACCTGTTCACCCGCTGGAAACCATGGCTGCGCCCAGGCGACATCGTCTATCTGCCGCTCGAGGAAGCACAGTATGTCCGCCCACGTGCCACCAGCGATCTTGGACCCGACGCGGCAATCATGCTGCGGCACGACAGGACCACCCTTTGGACGCTGCCATTGCGCCGTCAGATCGCCGCGATGTTCGCCTGCGACCTTCGTGCGGCGGTCATGAGCATTCTTGAAACCGCACTGGCCGATGATGATTTCACCGATCCGCGCCTCGCCGCCACCGGCGGCTATAATGCCTGGGGCGACCATATCGGCCACACCGCCACGCTGGCGGCGCCGAACCAATCCTCCCTGGCCTCCATCACGCCCTTCCATCCCACCGCGGCGCAGGTCACCCTCGGCTATGGTTCGCGCCTCGTCGTCGACTTCCTGGGTTGGGCGGCAGCGCATGGAGTGACCGTGATCGGCGGCCTGCCAGCCGGATTCCTCGACTCGCCGATCAGCCCGGACGAACTGACCGCGATCCAATCCGTCTTCCGCGGCCACGGCGCCGGGTTCCTCGAAACGCCGGAGCGCGGGCGCTACCCGCGCAGCGCATTCTTCGACACGCCCGACCATCTGAATGAGGCAGCCCAGATCAGCCACTCCGTCTCCGTGGGCCGCGCGCTGGCGCGGGTCACCGGCCAAAGACTGGTGCAGTCCCCGTAACGTCCACCCGTAATGCCCCCTTTACGCCATCGGCTTCGGCCCGCCGGCCTTTCATTTCACCGCGGCCGCCAAGGATGCACCGGCGGATTGAAACTGGCGGCGTCCAAGCGCATATGGCGCGGCGCAAGGAGGGTCCCCATGAACGAAGCCGTTACGGAAGAACATTCATTTGGCGCCGAGGTCGGCCGCCTGCTCGATCTCGTGGTGCACTCGCTTTATTCCGAGCGTGAGATATTCCTGCGCGAACTGGTGGCGAATGCGGCCGATGCGGTCGACCGCAGGCGATTCGAGGCACTGACCGATCAGACCCTCGCGCCGCCGGCCGATGCGAAGATCCGGATCGTGCCGGACAAATCCGGCAGCACCCTGCTGATCTCCGACGATGGCATCGGGATGACCCGTCAGGAGATGATCGACAATCTCGGCACCATCGCCCGTTCCGGCACAAGGGCGTTCGCCCAGAACCTTGCCAACGCAAAGCCCGAGGACCGGCCCAACCTGATCGGCCAGTTCGGCGTCGGTTTCTACTCGGCGTTCATGGTCGCCGACCGCGTCGAAGTAACCTCCCGCAAGGCCGGCACCGATGAAGCCTTCACCTGGGCCTCGGAAGGCGCCGGTCAATTCACCCTCGCGCCCGCCACCCGTGAGCAGGCCGGCACCGATATCGTGCTGCATATCAAGTCGGATGCCACGGAATACCTGGAGCCGATGCGGCTCGAAACCGTCATCCGCAAATGGGCCGACCACATCACTCTCCCGATCACCGTGGCGCAGGACGGCAAGGACCAGCCTGCCAACGAAGGCACCGCCCTGTGGCGCAAGGCGAAGTCAGAGACCACCGAACAATCCTACAAGGAATTCTACCGCCACCTCGGCCACTTCTTCGACGACCCGTGGGCGACCCTGCACTGGAAGGCCGAAGGCACGCTCGAGTATTTCTGCCTGTTGTTCATCCCCGGAATGAAGCCGTTCGACCCGGTCGAGGGCGACCGCGACGCCCATGTCCGGCTGCACGTCCGGCGCATGTTCATCACCGACAAGGCCGAATTGTTGCCGCACTGGCTGCGGTTCGTCAGCGGCGTCGTGGATACCGAGGACCTGCCGCTGAACGTCTCGCGCGAGATGCTGCAGACCACCCCGGTCCTCGCGCGTATCCGCAAGGCGTTGATCGGGCGCGTGCTGTCGGAACTGAAGACGCGCGCCAAGGACGCCGAGGACTACGCGAAATTCTGGACCAATTTCGGCTCCATCCTGAAGGAAGGCGTGTGGGAGGATTCCGAGCATCGGGCCGAGATCGCGCCGCTGCTGCGCTTCCATTCCTCGACGCAGGAGGGATGGACCTCGCTCCCCGATTATGTCTCGCGGATGCCGGAAGGTCAGGACACCATCTATTACCTGTCCGGCGACGATCAGGAGGCTCTGAAGACCTCGCCGCAACTGGAGGGTTTCCGGGCAAAGGGTTGGGAAGTCCTGCTGATGGCGGACTCGATCAACTCGTTCTGGCCTGAGCGCCTGGACACTTTCGACGGCAAGAAGCTGCGCAGCGTGACCCAGGCGGCCGAGGAATTGGGCAAGGGCGAGGATCTGCCGGACATCTCGAACCTGTTGGCGGCGATGAAGACGGCCATCACGGATCACGTGTCCGACGTCCGCTCCACCGCGCGCCTCACCGACAGCGCGGTGGTGCTGGCATCCAGTGGCGGCGGTCCGGATTTGGCGATGCAACGGCTGATGCGGCGCGCCGGGCGGGCGGTGATGCCCATGAAGCCGGTGCTGGAGGTCAACCCGCGGCACAAGCTGATCGAGGCTCTGGCCGCCAAGCTGGACGACACCGCGCTGATAACCACCGCCTCCGAAACCTTGCTGGACCTCGCTCGGGTGCAGGAAGGCGATCTCCCCACCGACGCCGCCGGCTTCGCTCGCCGGGTCACGGCATTGCTCGCGGGCAGTCTGGGCTGATCCCGACCCACACCGGCCGTGCCTCGGGAAGGCGCGGCCGGATAATCATCCGCCGCGGATCGCCTGAAGCCCCCTGTCGTGGCCGGCAGCCCTGGTCTTCCGTTTCCGGCCGCATCTTGTCATGGTCGGAGGTCATCACCGGGATCGCCGCTCATGCTGGAACAAAGCCTCGACTTCATTGTCACGTCGCCTGACGGCACCCGCCCGATCAGCGTTATACGGCCGGATGGTCTGGCCGCTTTCCTTGATACGCTGCCCCCCGGTCAGGCCGCGTTCTTGCGTGACTCCCGTTTCACCGCGAAGCCCGGAGAGTTGCGGCTGCTGCCCGGACCCGATGGCGTAGCGGGTGCGGTGCTGGGTATCGGCACGGAAACGTCGCCGTTCGTTTTCGGCAACCTGCCGGTGCAGCTTTCGGATGTCTGTGCCTGGCGCCTGCTGGCGGGTGACTACGATGAACACGCTGCGACACTCGGTTATTGTCTCGGTGCCTATACTTACAAACGCTTCGTAACTCCCGCCCGCAAGCCCGCATCGCTTTACGTCCCCCCCGGACATGAAACCAGCCTGTCGCAGGCCGCCTCCGCATGGATGGTTCGTGACCTGATCAATACGCCCGCCAATATCCTCGGTCCCGTAGAGCTTGCCGACTTCACCGTGTCCCTGGCCGAGCGCTATGGCGCGGTCTCCAGGATAACAGCCGGCGCGGCCCTGGAAGAAGCCTATCCCACGATCGCGGCGGTCGGACGCGGATCAGTCCGGCCACCGCGCGTCGCCACGTTCCACTGGCGCGGCGGATCAGCGACCGACGCCTCGCCACTGCTGTCCTTGTGCGGCAAGGGAGTCTGCTTTGATACCGGCGGTTATGACCTCAAGCCCTCCGCCGGCATGCTCCGAATGAAAAAGGACATGGGCGGCGCCGCCACCGTGCTCGGTCTTGCCCGGATCGTCATGCAGGCCGATCTGCCGGTCAGGCTGGCCGTACGCATCGGCTGCGTCGAAAATTCCGTCTCCGGAACGGCAATGCGGCCCTCCGACGTCTTGACCACAAGGCGAGGCCTGACGGTCGAGGTCGGCAACACCGACGCCGAGGGCCGTCTGGTGCTGTGCGACCTGCTCGATGAGGCGTCGGATGAGAAGCCTTCGCTCCTGGTTGACTGCGCGACCCTTACCGGTGCGGCACGCGTGGCACTTGGACCCGACCTACCGGCGCTCTTCAGCAATGACGATGGCCTGGCGGCTTCACTTCAGCGCCTGGGCAACGAGGTTCACGATCCGGTTTGGCGGCTGCCATTATGGGCTGGATACGATGACTGGCTCAAAAGTTCAGTCGCAGATCTGAATAACGTCTCTGTGAAGCCTCTTGCTGGCGCGATCACTGCTGGACTTTACTTGCAGCGCTTCGTCAAACCCGGGATTCCGTGGATGCATATCGATCTTTATGCTTGGAATGATCAAACCCGGCCCGGCCGTCCGGAAGGCGGTGAGGCAATGGCCATGCGGGCGCTTTTTGCCCTTGTTCAACGGGAACTGCCAAATTTCGGGACGGAACCGGTATGAACATAGCGCATTTGTGACCCGATCAACCTTCCGTTAACTGAAATAAGGTTGACATCGTTTCGTTTTTTAGCTAAGCCACTGACCCGGGAAATGCGATTGGCACTCCCTCTATATTGAGAAAGGATTTCGAAGTGGCAGCTCCCCCCAACCCGGTATCGGACGCGCAAGTCGGCCTTCTGCGTGATACGGTCGTTGCGCTCGTTCGCCGGGACGGCGCCGATCTCTCGGCCCGTCAGCTTGGGGTCTTCCTGACCTGCTACCTGAACGAAGGCGCCCACACCGTCCGCGGCCTCGCAGCCGAACTCAGCGTGTCAAAGCCCGCGATCACCCGCGCATTGGACCGGCTTGGTGAACTCGACCTCGCCCGGCGGAAGGTGGATCCAACGGACCGGCGCAGCATCCTCGTCCAACGTACACCCAGGGGCTCCGCGTTTCTGCGCGACTTGCGCGGCATCATGAAGGAAGCTTCCGGCGGCGGCAAAAAATCCGCCAAAAAAGCGGCCTGATCAAGCGTTCCCCGAAAATGGGCCGCTAACCCCCCTTCACCCCACCGGCGGTCAGTCCCGCCACAATCTCCTTCTGCATCAGCAGCGTCAGCAACAGTACAGGCGCAGTCACCACCAAGGCGGCTGCAGCCAGCGGGCCCCAACTGATCTGCTCGAACGTCAGAACATTATAAACCGCCACCGGCAAAGTGCGCGTCGAGCGTCCTGCCAGCACCACCCCAAAAATAAAGTTGTTCCAACTGAAAATAAAAGCCAGGATCATCGCGACCGTGATCCCAGGCCGAGCCAGCGGCATCGCCACGTAGCGGAACGCCTGCCAGATGGTCGCCCCATCCACCAGCGCGGCCTCTTCCAACTCTCCCGGCAGGCCCTCGAAAAAGCCAATCATGATCCAGACCACGATCGGCACCGTAATGACAAGATGCGTGATCACCAGCGGCGCCAGGGTTCCGATCAGGCCCAGCCACTGGAACAACAGGAAAAGCGGGATCAGATACGACAGGCCCGGCGTCACCCGGGCAATCAGGATCAGCACCGCGGCTTTGCTGGCATTCGCCTTGGCGATGCCGTAGCCCGCCGGAACCCCAAGCAGCAATGCAAGGCCGGTCGCGCTGAACGATACGATCACCGAGTTGATGGTATAGGTCAGGAAGTCGTTCTTGGCGAATACGTCAATGAAATTGGCGAACGTCGGCGGATTTGGGATGAACACCGGCGGAAACGCCGTGTTGTCGGCCTCGTTCTTGAAAGCCAGTGACAACATCCACAAGAAAAACAAAATCGCTGGTGAAACCAGCACGACGACCGAGAAATACAACCCGGCCCGTCCCAGCAGACGATGCAACCGACGCGTGGTTGTGCCGCGCATCATTGCCACACCTGCTTCTGACGGATGTGAAGCAACAACATGCTGACCAGCAGTATCAGCACGAAGAACACCACTACCATCGCCGAACCATATCCCAGGTCATAATAGGCGAACGCGGTCTGGTACAGCAGGATGTTCAGGGTCTCACTCGAGGTGCCCGGTCCGCCCAGCGTGATGACGTAGATCGTGTCGAACGCCTTCAACGCATCGATCATGCGGATCACCGCCGCCACGACAATGAACGGCCAGGCCAGCGGCAAGGTGATGTGGCGGAACATCTGCCAGGTGTTGGCGCCGTCCAGGATCGCCGCCTCATACGGATCAGTCGGCAAACTGGCGATCCCGCCCAGCACAATCAGCATCACCAACGGCGTCCACTGCCATGTCTCGACCATCACCAGGGTCGGGATCACCGTGGCACTGTCGTAAACCCACGCTGATGGCGGCAGTCCGGCGAGACTAAGCAGGTAATTGAGCACACCTAGTTGCGGATGAAACATCATCGTCCACACCAGGGAGATCGCCACCGGCGTCGCCATCATCGGCAGCACGAAGATGGTCCGCGCCAACCCCCGCAAACGGAAATTGGAGGCAAAGCAGACCGCTGCCCATACACCCAGGATCACCGGCGCCACGACAGACGCGGCGGTGAACACCAAGGTGCGCACAATCGCCCACTGGAACCGCTCGTCCACGAACATCTTCGTGTAGTTCGCCAGGCCGACAAACGGGGTCGCGCCGGACACTTTCCAGTCGTGCACCGACATGAACAGGGTGAACAGCCACGGGAATACGATCACCGCGGCGACAATGATCGCCGCCGGCAGGGCGAACAGCCAGTAACGGCGGGCATAATTACGCCCGCTGTGGAAACGGTTTGGCCTTCCTGGACTGGCCGGAGACACGGTAGCACTCATTTGACGTCGACGTTCCCTCTTTGCGGAGGCACGTCCCGCGCGACAACCCCCCGCGCATCCGCGCCAAGGCGCGGTCCGCGCGACAACCCCTTGTGCCATGCATAGCTTAAGTGACCGTTCTGGCGCACCACAGCACGAAGGCCATCGACCATGTCCGAAACCGAAATCACCGCCTGGCTGGCCGGCCAGCAGGATGCCATGGTGGCGATGCTGCGGGAGATGGTCGATATCGACAGCGGCAGTTACAACAAGGCCGGCATCGACGCCGTCGGCGCGGTCGTCCGCCGGTTCCTGGAAAACCACGGGCTGACCGTCGAAGCGTTCCGCAAAGCCGCCACGGCGACTGCCTGCGCGCCACGGTTCCCGCCTCAGGACCCGCGGGCACGAATCCTCGGCCGGAAATGCCGGCGGCAACATTGTGCTGATGGGCCACCGCGACACCGTGTTCCCCGATGGCGAAGCGGCACGCCGCCCCTTCACCATCCGCGACGGCATCGCCTATGGCCCGGGCGTCGCCGACATGAAGGCGGGCCTGACGATGAACTGCTTCGTCCTCGCCGCCTTCGCCAATTTCGGCGGCGCCCCCGCCCCACTCGTCGGCCTGTTCACCGGCGATGAGGAAATCGGCTCCCCGGAAGGCCGCCCGGTCATCGAGGCCGAGGCCCGGCGCGCCCGCGTCGTGTTCAACAGCGAACCTGGCCGGGTATCGGGCAATGTGGTGACCGGCCGCAAGGGCGGCGTGTTCATGGCGATGCGCGTCACCGGCAAGGCGGCCCATTCGGGCGGCAACTTCACCGCCGGGATCAGCGCCATCGAGGAACTGGCGCGCAAGATCCAGGCGATCCATGCGCTGACCGACCTCGATCGCGGCATCACGCTGAATGTCGGACTGATCAGCGGCGGCCAGAGCGTCAACACCGTGGCACCCTGGGCCGAGGGCCAGATCGACCTGCGCTATGTCGAGCCCGGCGACAAGGACGACATCATGGCTCGGATCGGCGCGATCATCGATCGCAGCTTCGTCCCCGGCACACGGGCGGAACTGACGGTCCGGGGCGAGTTCCTGCCGCTGACGCAAAGCCCCTCCGCCAAGCGCCTGTTCGAACTCTATGTCGACGCCGCCGCTGCCTCCGGCTTCCGGACCGAGGGTGAATTTACCGGCGGATGCGCCAATTCCGGCTTCACCGCGGCGGTGGGCGCGCCGACGATATGCGCGGTGGGACCGGTCGGCGGCAATGCGCACAGCCCGGAAGAATTCCTGCGCATCGACAGCCTCGTTCCGCGTGCCCAGGCCTGCGCCCGCGCGATCCTGCGGTTGGCACTCCGTCGGGACTGTAACCGCTTAGCGCCGCCAGCGGTCGCCATGCCAGCCGCCCCGGGCCACACCGTCTGCCGCGTGCCAGCCATCATGCCAGCCGCCGCCCACTCCGACGTAGGCACCGCCATAATACGGCGCACTATTGCCATACCCGTAGCCGTACGCCGGTAGGATGGGATAAGCCGGGTAGGCGACACAGCCGCCCAAGCAGGGCGACAAGCCCAGCGCAGCCGCTGGCAGCATCGAACGCAAGCGAAACTTTGCCATGGGATGTGCCCTCCTGACATTACCCTGGTATTGGGGATGCGTTCGACGGCGACTTGGCGGCAGCGCGCGTGTCAATCCGGCATGTGATTCGTCTGCCGTCCTCCGCGTCTCGCCATCTCGGATGACCGATACCGCCGCAATGCGACTTTGTTCTGCCATCGCGGGTGAAACAATGCCCTATACCAATTAAGCGATCGGATCGAACGATGCGCAGCAATCCCCGCTTTTTCCGCCTGACCGCCACCGTCGCGCTCGGCGCGCTGCTGTGGGACACGATGCTGCCGCTCGCTGCCGTCGCGCAGCCCGCACCGCCTCCGTTGCCGCCCGCCCGGCCACATCGGGCCAGCCGGATCAGAACCAGGGCGATCCGCCGGCCCGCGTCGGCCGCGTCGCCCGCATCACCGGGGCAGTCTCGTTCCACAACCAGGGCGACACGCAATGGAGCCACCGCCAGCGTCAATTACCCCGGTAAGCGCCGGCAACGCATTCTGGACCGAACCTTCGGCTGAACCGCAACTGGAGATTTCCGACAGCCGGATCGCACTCGCCGGAGGCACCGAATTCGACGTCTCCACGCTCGACGCCAACGGCCTGCAGGGCGTCGCCGCACAGGGCGAGACCTTCATCCACCTGCGCGATCTCGCGCCGAGCGAGGCATGGTCGGTCCAAACCCCGCGCGGCCTGGTGCGCCTCGCGGGCGAGGGCCGTTATGGCATCGTCGTCGGCACCACCGACCAGCCGACGCTGATCACCGTGGTCGACGGATCGGCACAGATCGAGGGCCCGGGCGTATCGCTGCAGGTCGACGCCGGCCAGACCGCCACGATCGACGGCACCGACACCTTCCAGGGCAGCGTCGGGCCGGCGGCGCGCGACGCTTTCCTGACCTCCAGGCTCGATGCTGAACGGCCGCGCCCGCCCCCTCCGGCCGCGGCATCGGGTCAGAATGCCCGGCGTCAGGTAGCCGCGATGCCCGGCGGCAGTGACCTCTATGGTGTACGGCAGCTGGAGCGATGCGCCGGAATACGGCCGCGTCTGGTATCCGCCGGTAACAGCCGGCTGGGTGCCCTATCGCGAGGGCCACTGGGCCTATGTCGCGCCCTGGGGCTGGACCTGGATCGATGATGCGCCCTGGGGCTTCGCCCCGTTCCACTATGGGCGCTGGCTGCGAGATCGGCGAACCGTTGGGCCTGGACGCCCGGTGGCGTCACGGCGGGACCGCCGGTCTACGCTCCCGCTTTGGTGGCCTTCATCGGCATCGGGGCCGGCGTTGCCGTTGGGTGCCGCCTTCGCCTCGCGGGTCCGATCGGATGGGTGCCGCTAGGCCCGAGGGAGCCATACCGGCCGTGGTACCATGCCTCCGACCGCTATGTGCGACAGGTCAACGTCAATCACGTGAGACATCACCAACATCACCGTCACATAACAACTTCAATCGCGCCGGAGCCACCGCGGTCCCGGCCGCGGCGATGTGCAGTCGCGCCCGGTGCGTGGCATCGGCCGGCCGGTCAGCGCGCAGGACTTCGCCGCCGCGCGCCCGATCGTCGGCCAGCAACCGGTGCGTCCGATAGTCGGCACCGCGGGCATCACGCCGTCCGTGGCCAGGCAGTTGCACCTCGCACCCGGTGTGGCGCCCCGGCCAGCCCCAGGTCCCGCGGTCCCCGCGCGAGGTCCCGGCGCGACGGCCGCCGCCTTCACCCGTCCCGCACTGATACCCGCCGGACGCCGGGAATCCGGCAACGCGGCATTTCGGCCCGAGCCAGCCGCGACACCAGGCCCCGCGTCAGCCATAGCGCCAAACCCAACGCCGGGCGCAAGGCCAGGTCCAACACCAGCCACAGCACCCAGCGGGGCACCCAGCGCGGCACCCGGCGCGGCACCCGGAACGACGCCCGTCGCGCCGCCGGCGACCCGGCCAAATGCGGGCCTGCCCGCGGCATCGCAGCCCTTCCGTCCGGCCCTCGCGACACCCGGGCTTCCGTCGCCTGGGGCGCCGCCGGCTCCGGGCATTCCCTCAGGGCCAGTCGTGCCGGGCGTCAATCGACCGAACGGACCCGGCTTCGCTCGCCCTGGGCCCGGCGCGGAGGCACCGCACCTTTCCGAACCAGGGGCATCGCGCCCCATTCCGGGCGCCCCGCCCGCCGTGCCGTCCCTTCCGGCACATACCGAACCACGCAACCTGACCGCTCCGGCCGCGCCACCTTCAGCCTCTGTGTCCCCCGCCGCCCCGCGCGGGTTCGCACCCTCGGCCGGGTCGCCCCCGCTGGGATCACCCCCCCTGGGATCACGCCCGCCCGGATCACCCGCGCCCGGATCACCCCCCCTGGGATCGGCCCCCCTGGGATCGGCCCCCGTGGGATCGGCTCCCCTGGGATCATCCAGCACGCAGCCGCACGGTTTTGCCGCACCGCCTGCCATCCCGCGGGTCATCACCCCCCAGGCGATCGCGCCCAGGCCAGAGCCACATGCCTTCGCCCCGCCCGCTTCCACGCCGAGGCAAGAACCGCGCGCCTTCGCTCCCCCGCCATCCGCGCCCCGGCCGGAACCGCACAGCTTCGCCCCGCCCGCCTCCATGCCTCGGCAAGAACCGCGTGTCTTCGCTCCCCCGCCGTCCGCGCCCCGGCCGGAGCCACACGCCTTCGCACCGCCCGTTTCCGTGCCTCGGCCGCAACCGGTGGCTCGTCCCGCCGCACCCCCGCCGGTTGCCCGACCCGCTCCAGTTGCTCCAGCCGCCCACGAAAAGCGGCCGGGCGAGCGTTAGGTCCACCCGGCTCCGCCCGCCCCGTCGCTCCCGCGACAAAGCCGCCACGAAGCAGGAGCACGTCACCACGCAGCGTGCCCGGCTAATCTCGCCGCACAGCGCGCTCGGTTGATGTCGCCGCACAGCGCGCCCGGCTAATCTCGCCGCACAGCGCGCTCGGTTGATGTCGCCGCACAGCGCGCTCGGTTGATGTCACCGCGCAGCGCGCTCAGTTGATAACGATCCGCGGTCCGCCGGCCCGCGCAGTGCTCGCACCGGACACCTTCTCCCACACCCGCGCAGCCAGCGCGCCATAGGCCTTCGCCGCATCGCTTTCCGGCGCCAGCGCCGCAGATCGGCGTGCCGGCATCGGACGCCATGCGGATATCCAGCAGCAGCGGAATCTCGCCCAGGAATTCCGTGCCCAGCTGAGCCGCCTCGGCCTTGGCGCCGCCGTGGCCGAAGATATCGGCGCGATGGCCGCAGTTCGGGCAGCAGTAGAAGCTCATGTTCTCGACCAGGCCCAGCACCGGCACCTTGGTCTTCTCGAACATCCGCACGCCGCGCCGCGCGTCGATCAGCGCGATGTCCTGCGGCGTGGAGACGATCACCGCCCCGGTCAGCGCCACACGCTGCGCCATGGTCAACTGGGCGTCCCCGGTTCCCGGCGGCATGTCCACCACCAGGATATCGAGCGCACCCCATTCGACCTGGCCCATCATCTGCTCCAGCGCGCCCATCACCATCGGGCCGCGCCAGATCATCGGGGTTTCCTCGTCCACCAGGAAGCCGATCGACATGCAGGACAGCCCCCAGGCCTGCAGCGGGATCATCTTGTCGCCCCGCACCTCCGGCTTGCGGTTCAGCCCGATCATCCGCGGCAGGCTCGGCCCATAGATGTCCGCATCCAGCAAGCCCGACCTTGTGCCCCTGCCGGGCCAGCGAAACCGCGAGATTGACCGCCACCGTGGATTTGCCGACGCCGCCCTTGCCGGAGGCAACCGCAACGATCGCCTTCACGTCCGGCAGCAGCAGCGCCGGCTTCCCGCCTGGCGCCTGGCCTGCGCCGGATGACCGCCCGCGCCGTGCCCGCCCCTGCTGGCCGGCCCACCCTGGCCCGGACCTGCCGGCCGCGCGCCGGACCCGCGGCGGGACCCGGCGCTGCCGGCGGCTTGTGCGCGGTCAGGATCGCGGTCGCATTGGTCACGCCCGGCTGACGCATCAGCACCGCCTCGGCCTCGCGCCGCACCGGCTCCATCGCCGCGGCATGGGCGCGGTCGGTCAGCAGCGTCGCCTGCACCAGGCCGCCGCGCACCTCGATCCCCTCGACCAGGCCGGCGGTGACGATATCCCGCCCGGAGGCCGGGTCCTTGATCGCGCGCAGCGCGGCACGCAGGGCATCCGGGGAAATATCGACCATGGTTTTTAAACCCTCACCTTGCAAACCCAGACACGGCCGAGCGGATAAGCACCGCGCCGCGTGCGCCTGTCCAGACGGATATGGCGCATCACAGCGTTTCCGCCAACGGCTCGCGCAGCGGCGATTCGGCGGCGATCAACTGGGCGATTACGACAGGAGCCACCCCTACATGCCTTGGAATAACGGCGGTCCCGGTCCATGGGGCAACCCGTCAGGCTCCTCGGCGGAGACGACGACAAGAAGCCGACCCAAGGCCCCTGGGGCAACGCCAGGGCGGGAACAAGGCGGCGGCGGCAACGACGGCCGGACCGACCCGATCCCGGTCCGCGGCGTCCCGGCGGCGGCGGCCCTCGGCGGCGGCGCGGGGCGGCCCGTTCGGCGGCGGCGGCGGCGGCGGCGGCCGTTCGGCGGCGGCCCGTTCGGCGGCGGTAACGCGCCCGACCTCGACCGGCTGATCGCCCAGGCGCAGGCCTATATCCGCGGCCTGATGGGCGGCGGCTCCGGCCGCGGCCGGGGCGGCGGCTCGTTCGGCGGCTTCGCCAACAGCCGCGGCCTGATCCTGCTGCTGCTGGCGGTCGTCGCGCTCTGGGTCGGCAGCGGCTTCTACCGCGTGCAGCCGGACGAGCAGGGCGTGGTGCTGCGCTTCGGCGCCTATTCCTACTGGACCCCGCCCGGACTGCACTGGCACCTGCCCTGGCCGGTCGAAGCCGTCGAACTGCCGACCGTCACCCGCATCAACCGCACCGAGATCGGCTTCCGCTCCGGCGCCGGCGGCAACGTCGAAACCGGCCGCGACACCGTCGGGCGCGATGTGCTGGCCGAAAGCCTGATGCTGACCGGCGACGAGAACATCATCGACATCGACGTCGCGGTGTTCTGGCGCATCAACGACGCCTCCGCGTTCCTGTTCAACACCGCCAATCCGGAAACGCTGGTGCGCGGCGTCGCCGAAAGCTCGATGCGCGAGGTGATCGGCCGCACGCCGATCCAGCCGGCGCTGACCCAGTTGCGCGGCCAGATCGAGACCGACGTGCTCAAGCAGACCCAGGAAATCCTGGACCGCTACAAGGCCGGCGTCGAAATCACCCAGGTGCAGTTGCAGAAGGTCGATCCGCCGGCCGCGGTGATCGAAAGCTTCCGCGATGTGCAGCGCGCCAACACCGACGCCGAACGGATGCGCAACGAGGCCGAGTCGTACCGCAACGACATCGTGCCCGCGCGCGCGCGGCGACGCGGCCCGGATCGTCGCCGAGGGCCAGGGCGCCAAGGCCGCCTCGGTCGCCCAGGCGAACGGCCAGGCGCAGCGCTTCGACAGCGTGCTGAAAGCCTATCAGGCGGCCAAGGACGTCACGCTGCGCCGGATGTATCTGGACACCATGCAGGACGTGCTGAGCCACGCGCAGCCGCTGGTCGTCGATGACAAGCTGAAGGGCCTGGTGCCGTTCCTGCCGCTGAACGTGCCGCCGCCCGCGGCAGTGGCGCCAACCGCGCCTGCTTCATCCGCCTCGGTGGGCGCGCCCATGGGGGACCAGCCGATGAACCGGATCACCATCGCCGGCATCGCGCTGGTCGTGGTGCTGGCCGTTCATCGCCGGCGCCAGCCTGTTCACCGTGACGCAGACCGAGCAGGTGCTGGTCGTGCAGTTCGGCAAGGTGGTGCGGCCGATCGAGGAACCCGGGCTGCACGCCAAGTGGCCGATCGCGCAGAACGTCATCACCTTCGACCGCCGCCTGCTGGCGGTCGAACTGCCGGGTGAGGAAGTGATCCTGGGCGACCAGCGCCGGCTGATCATCGACACGTTCACGGTGTTCCGCATCACCGATCCGCTGCGCTTCTACCAGGCGATCGGGCCGATCCCGGACAACATCCGCGGCCGGCTGAACTCCGTCGTCACCGGCAGCCTGCGGCGGGTGCTGGGCAACAACAAGCTGCTGGACGTGCTGTCGGCCGACCGCGAGCGGATCATGTCCACCATCCGCGGCCAGGTGAACACCGAGATGCAGAACTTCGGCGTCACCATCGTCGATGTCCGCATCCGGCGCGCCGACCTGCCGCAGGAGAACACCCAGGCGATCCTGTCGCGGATGCAGTCGGAACGCCAGCGCGTCGCCGCCCAGGCCCGCGCCGAGGGCGCCGAGGCGTCGCAGCGGATCAAGGCCGATGCCGAGCGCGAGCGCACGGTGCTGGTGGCCGATGCCAAGGCCACCGCCGACAACCTGCGCGGCGAGGGCGAGGGCGAGGCGACCAACATCTACGCCAAGGCGTTCGGCCAGGACCCGGCGTTCTTCTCGATCTGGCGCACGTTGCAGGGCTATCGCGACATCTTCGACGCCGGAACGGCCCGGCTGGTGGTGTCCCCGGACAACGACTACCTGAAGTATCTCCAGGCGCCCCCAGCCGGCCCGTCACCTTCCGACGCATCAGGCTCAATGCGTCGCGCTGAGACGCGCTTTAACTCACGCGTCGAGACGCGCTTTAACTCACGTGTTGAGACGCGCGTTAACACAGGCGTTGACACGCGCCCTGCACACGCGTTGGGACGCGCCCTGCCGCACGCGCTAAAGCGCGCTAGGGAACACGAGTTGAGACGGATGCGCGCCCGGAGAACTACCAGTGTCTTTCGCTGGATAAGTTGCTAGCCTGCGTGTTCGGACCATATGCGGCTTATTCGCCAGGAAAATCGATCATGCGCCTGTTTCGTTCCACCGTCGCCCGCGCCGCCCTGCTGGGTGCGTCTTTCGCCCTGGTGACGCCGGCTCGTCCCGCTCGATGCAGCCGGCCGTCGCCCGCTCCGCGCCCGACAGTTTCGCCGACCTGGCGGCCAAGCTGCTGCCGGCCGTGGTCAATGTCTCCTCCACCCAGACGATCACGGCCAAGAATGGCGCCATGGCCGCCGGGCGCCGGCCCGGAAATGCCGATGTTCCCGCCCGGCTCGCCGTTCGAGCAGTTCTTCAAGGACTTCCTCAACCGCAACCGGCCGGGCCAGGGCGGCGGTGGCGGTGACCAGCCATCACCGGCGCCGCGCCGGGCGCAGAGCCTGGGGTCGGGCTTCATCGTCGATGCCGTCGGGCTTCGTGGTCACCAATAACCACGTGATCGAGGGCGCCGACGAGGTCTCCGTCACGCTGCAGGACAACACCACGCTGAAGGCCAAGATCGTCGGCCGCGACGAAAGCGGCGACATCGCGCTGCTGAAGGTGAAATCCGACAAGCCGCTGCCGACGGTCGATTTCGGCGACTCATCGCAGTCGCGCGTCGGCGACTGGGTGCTGGCGATCGGCAATCCGTTCGGCCTGGGCGGCACCGTCACCGCCGGCATCGTCTCGGCGCGCGGCCGCGATATCCATCAGGGCCAATACGACGACTTCATCCAGACCGACGCGGCGATCAACCGCGGCAACTCCGGTGGCCCGCTGTTCAACATGGACGGGCAGGTCATCGGCATCAACACGGCGATCTTCTCGCCGTCCGGCGGGTCGATCGGCATCGGCTTCTCGATCCCGTCCAACATGGCGAAGAACATCGTCGCCCAGTTGAAGGAATTCGGTCATCCGCGGCGCGGCTGGCTGGGCGTGAAGATCCAGCAGGTGACGCCGGAAATCGCCGAAAGCCTGGGGCTGAAGGATGCCAACGGCGCGATGGTGGCGGGCGTGACCGATGGCGGCCCGGCGGAGAAGGCGAAGATCCGCGGCGGCGACATCATCCTGAAGTTCGACGGCCAGGACGTGAAGGAAATGCACAACCTGCCGCGCATCGTCGCCGATGCCGAGGTCGGCAAGGAAGTGCCGGTGGTGCTGTGGCGCGACGGCAAGGAAGTGACGGTGCAGACCGTGCTGGCGGAACGGCCCGCCGACGTCGCAACTTGCCTCGGCCGACGCCACCAAGCCGGCGGACGCGACCAAGCCCACGGACATCTCGGGCCTGGGCCTGAAGGTCGCGCCCGTCAGCCAGGACCTGAAGGACAAGTTCCAGCTCAGGCCGGCCAGAAGGGCGTCGTCATCACCGATGTCTCGCCCAACACGCCCGGCGGCCGAACGCGGCCTGAAGGCCGGCGACGTGATCGTCGAGGTGCAGCAGGGACCGAGTCGCCGCGCCCTGCCGACGTGCAGAAGCAGGTCGACGCCGCCCGCAAGGCCGACCGCAAGATTCGTCCTGATGCTGATCCAGCGCGAGGGCGGCGTGCAATACGTGCCGCTGTCGCTGACCAAGACCGCCGCCGGCAAGGACAAGCAGCCAGGATGACCGCATGACCTGGTCCGCTCGGCAGTACACCAGCTTCGAGGCCGAACGGACCCGCCCGGTGCGGGACCTGCTGCACGCGCGTGCCCAATCGCGGTGGTTCGGCGTGCGGTGGATCTGGGCTGTGGTCCCGGGCAACTCGACCGAAGTGCTGGCGGCGGCGTTTCCCGACGCCGACAGTCACCGGCCTCGACAGTTCCGCCGACATGATCGAGGCGGCGCGCAAACGGCTGCCGGCGCTGCGGTTCGATCTGGCTGATATCGCCGACCTGGGACGAGCCGACGGTCCGTTCGACGTGATCCTGGCGAACGCGGCGCTGCAATGGGTGCCGGACCACGACACGCTGATGCCGCGGCTGGCCGGGAAGCTGGCCGATGGCGGCAGCCTGGCGGTGCAGATGCCGGACAATCTGGACGAACCGGCCCACCGGCTGATGCGCCAGGTCGCCGCCTGCCGGACCTTGGGCGGACAAGCTCGCCGGGTCAGCCGGCGCGCGGGCGCCGCGGCTGCCGGCGCTGAGTGGTATTATTCGCTGCTGCGCCCGCATGCCAGCCGGGTCGATGTCTGGCGGACCATCTATCACCATGTGCTGCCGGGCGGCACGGATGCGGTGGTGGAATGGTTCAAGGGCAGCGGCCTGCGGCCGTTCCTGGCCCCGCTGGACCCCGCCGAAACCACCGAATTCCTGGCGGACTACCGTGCGGCACTGGCCGACGCCTATACGCCGCTGCCGGACGGCTCCGTGCTGCTGCCGTTTCCGCGGCTGTTCATCGTCGCCACGCGCTAGCTGTCGTTACCGGCAACGCTGTCCCGGGCGCGGCGAACCGAAGCTGACGAAACCGTTCGGCACATCCGATACCGGCCCCGCTTCGCCGGCATGGCCGGGCCAAGCCTGGCATAGCGACCGCCGAAGGCGGCCCCGCTGCCGGCGGCGGCATCTTTACGCGTCCAGGCCGGCGCAAGCGCCATCAGCCGCCGGAAGGGACAGCTTTCCTCGGCAACGACGCTCTATCCCTCGACGAACATCGACGCCGGGTATCCCTGCGCAAACAGCAGCGCCCGCAGGTCGGCATGATTCGACCTTCGCCCGCGCCTCCTTCGCCACGATCGGCTTGGCATGGAACGCCACGCCCAACCCCGCCGCCCGGATCATGTCCAGGTCGTTGGCCCCGTCCCCTACCGCCAGCGTCGCGTGCAGCTTCACCCCACGCTGCGCCGCCAACTCGTGCAGCGCCGCAAGCTTGCTGTCGCGGTCCAGGATCGGCTCCGCCACCTGCCCGGTCAGCGCCGACCCATCGTCCAGCAACGTGTTCGAGCGGTGCACGTCGAACCCCAGCCGCGCCGCCACCTTGCCGGTGAAGAAGGTGAACCCGCCGGACACCAGCGCCGTCAGCGCCCCCTTCGCCCGCATCGTCGCCACCAGTTCCCGCCCGCCCGGCGTCAGCCGCACCTGCTGCCAGGTCTTCTCCAGCGCATCGAGCTCCAGGCCCTTCAGCATCGCCACCCGCTCACGCAACGCCGCCTTGAAATCGAGTTCGCCGTTCATCGCCCGCCTGGTGATCGCGGCGATCTTCTCGCCCGATGCCGGCGAAGCCCGCCAGTTCGTCCAGCGTCTCGCCCTGGATCATGGTGCTGTCCATGTCGGCGATCAGCAGCGCCTTGCGCCGGCCACGCGCCTTGGTGACGATCGCATCGATCGGCTTGCCCTCCAGCGCGGCCCGCAGCGCCGTCTGGTCGAGCGGCACGGACAGCGGAATATCCGCCGCCTCGCCCGGCGACAGCACGACCGGCGGCGCCCCGCGCACCGCGTTGCGGATCTGGTTGAGCATCGCCGGCGTCAGGGTTGTCGCCTCGCGCTGGGCGACGACAGTCAGTATTTCGGTCATGCCGGCGCGGAACCTGACAGCCGCTCGCCAGTCCGGCAAGCAAGTGTTTGGCTGGCTCGTGCCGACTCGATGCGGCGCGAAGCCTGATTGGCCGATGCCACGTCCTCGCCCTTAAGTGTATCATGATACTATAAGGCCACCAGGGACCAAGATGAGCGACCTGTATGATCGCGACCTCTACGCATGGACCGCGGAACAGGCTGGCTTGCTGCGTGCCGGCAACCTGTCGCGTGCCGATATTCCGCACATCGTCGAGGAAATCGAGTGCATCGGCCGGAGCGAAAAGCGCGAACTGGTCAGCCGGCTAACAGTGCTGCATCTGCTGGACTGGCAATTCCAGCCGTCCCGCCGTGGTCGATCCTGGGAGGTGTCAATAACAACGCCGGACCAACTCACCGAACACCTGGCGGACAACCGGTAGTCGTCACCCATGCCCGACAACTTGCCGCACGCCCTGATCGTCGCCGGCCCCACCGCGAGCGGCAAATCCGCCCTGGCGCTGGCGATCGCCGAACGGCTGCGCGGCACGATCATCAACACCAACTCCATGCAGGTGTACCGCGAACTGCGCGTCCTGACCGCCCGCCCCACCGCCGGACGAAGAAGCCCAGGTCCCGCATCGCCTGTACGGCATCCGCCCAGCCGCGCGAGGCCGGCAGCGTCGCCTGGTGGCGCGAGCAGGCCCTCGCCGCGATGGACGAAGCGCACGCCGCCGGCCGCCTGCCGATCCTGACCGGCGGCTCCGGCATGTATTTCGCCGCGCTGACCGACGGCCTGGCCGACATCCCCGACCCCGGTCCCGACGCCCGCGCCGAAGCCCGCCGCCTGCTCGCCGAACAAGGCCCCGCCGCCCTGCACGCCAGCCTGGCACATGTCGATCCCGCCACCGCCGCCCGCCTGAACCCCGAGGACAGCCAGCGCATCGCCCGCGCGTGGGAGGTCTGGCGAGGCACCGGGCTGGGCCTCGCCGCCTGGCAGAACCGGCGCAGCGACCCCGCCCCGTGGCGCTTCACCGCCATCCGCCTCGACCCGCCGCGCGACGCCCTGCGCGCCGCCATCGCCACCCGTTTCGACGCGATGCTGCGCGACGGCGCGCTGGAGGAAGTGCGCGCGCTGCTGGCCCTCAACCTTGATCCCAGCCTGCCGGCGATGCGCGCGCATGGCGTGCCGGAACTGTCCGCCTACCTGGCGGGGCACGCTGTCCCTGGAGGAGGCCGGCCGCCGCACCGAACTCGTCACCGGCCAGTACACCAAGCGCCAGGCAACCTGGTTTCGCCATCACGCCCTTGCACCCCAGACCCGCGTTTTTACGATAAATGCGCGATTTTCGTCGTTTGACGCAATTTTCGGAAAGAGAACGCGACTGATTTGTTCACTGTTTATTGAAAATTTGGGTTGACCCGACGGTTTCAACCAGCCTATCCGTCCGCCTCTATTCAGCAACGGGAGCCGGACATATGTCGGCGGACATGATCTCAGTCAGGAGCAGAAATCCTTCTTCGCGCCCTTAAGGACCAGGGCGTAGAGGTTATTTTCGGCTATCCTGGCGGCGCCGTACTGCCGATCTACGACGCGCTGTTCAAGCAGAACGCCATTCGCCACATCCTGGTTCGCCAGGAAGGCGGCGCGGTGCATGCCGCCGAGGGCTATGCCCGCTCCACCGGCAAGGTCGGCGTGGTGCTGGTGACCTCCGGCCCCGGCGCCACCAATGCGGTGACCGGCCTGGTCGATGCGCTGATGGACAGCATCCCGGTGGTCTGCCTGACCGGCCAGGTGCCGACCCACCTGATCGGCAACGACGCCTTCCAGGAAGCCGACACCACCGGCATCACCCGGCCCGCGACCAAGCACAACTACCTGGTCAAGCGGCCCGAGGACCTCGCCCGCGTGGTGCATGAGGCGTTCTACGTCGCCCGCAGCGGCCGGCCCGGTCCGGTGGTGATCGACCTGCCGAAGGACATCGTCATCAACCCGGCCCCGTATGCGGAGCCGACGGTGCAGCACCCCAGCTACCGCCCGCGCACCGACCCCGACCTCGGCCAGATCGCCAAGGCCGTCGCGCTGATGAAGCAGGCCAAGCGGCCGATGATCTACGCCGGCGGCGGCGTCATCAACTCCGGCCCCGAGGCGTCGGAGGCGCTGACCAAGCTGGCCCGCCTGACCGGCTTCCCGATCACCAACACGCTGATGGGCCTGGGCTGCTACCCCGCCAGCGACCCGCAGTTCCTCGGCATGCTGGGGATGCACGGCACCTACGAGGCCAACCTGGCGATGCATGGCTGCGACGTGCTGCTGGCGGTCGGCGCCCGCTTCGACGACCGGGTGACCGGCCGGCTGAACGCCTTCAGCCAGGGTTCGCGGAAGATCCACATCGATATCGACGGGTCCTCGATCAACAAGAACGTGCCGGTCGAGGTCCCGATCATGGCCGACGCCGGCAAGGCGCTGAACGCGCTGCTGCGGCGTGGCAGGCCAGCGACGAGCCGACCGACAAGCCGGCGCTGGCGGCCTGGTGGCGCCAGATCGACGAGTGGAAGGCCAAGGACAGCCTGAAATTCACCCAGGACATGAAGCGCGGCGGCATCATCAAGCCGCAATACGCCATCCAGCGCCTGTTCGAGATCACCCGGGCCCGCAGCAAGGAAGTCTTCATCACCACCGAGGTCGGCCAGCACCAGATGTGGGCCGCCCAGCATTTCCACTTCGAAAAGCCGAACCGCTGGATGACCTCCGGCGGCCTCGGCACCATGGGCTACGGCCTGCCCGCGGCGATGGGCGTGCAGATCGCCCATCCGGACGCCTGCGTGATCGATATCGCCGGCGAGGCGTCCATCCTGATGAACATCCAGGAAATGGGCACGCTGGCGCAGTATCGGCTGCCGGTGAAGGTGTTCATCCTGAACAACCAGTACATGGGCATGGTGCGGCAGTGGCAGGAACTGCTGCACGGCAGCCGTTACTCGGAGACCTATTCGGCCGCGCTGCCCGACTTCGTCAAGCTGGCGGATGCGTTCCATGCCACCGGCATGCGGGCGAAGTCGGTCGATGAACTGGACGACGTCATCAACGCGATGCTGGACTGCCCGACCGCGGTGATCGCCGACATCGCCGTGGATCAGGCGGAGAACTGCTTCCCGATGATCCCCAGCGGCGCGGCGCACAACGAGATGCTGCTGGGTCCGGAGCATGAAGCCTCCGGCGCCGGCGTCACCGACGCGGGCATGGCGCTGGTCTGACGCACGCCTGCCCCTTGCCTACTCGTCGCGGGGCATGACCGCGGCGGGGCATCACCCCGCGCGCGGCGATGATCTTTTCCCTTCGCATCTCTGGTTTCGACAATGCCCAGCCCCACCGACACGACCGCAACGCAGCGCGACGATCTCTGTCCTGGTGGACAATGAATCCGGCGTGCTTGCCCGCGTCATCGGCCTGTTCTCCGGCCGCGGCTACAACATCGACAGCCTGACCGTCGCCCCGGTCGATGCCGCCGGGCTGCACAGCCGGATCAACATCGTCACCTCCGGCACCAGCATGGTCATCGAGCAGATCAAGGCGCAGCTTGACCGCCTGGTGCCGGTGCACCGCGTCGCCGACCTGACGATGGACGGGCCGCACGTCGCGCGCGAACTTGCCCTGGTGAAGGTCGATCGGCACCGGCGAGCAGCGGGTCGAGGCGATGCGCATCGCCGACACGTTCCGCGCCCGTGTCGTCGACACCACGCTGGGCAGCTTCGTGTTCGAACTGACCGGCGCGGTCGACAAGATCGACGCCTTCATCGAACTGATGCGGGACCTTGGCCTGGCGGAGGTTTCCCGCAGTGGCATCGCCGCGCTCGCCCGCGGCACCCGCGTTATCTGACTGACTGAAGCGAACAGAAGGAAGTAAGCGTACCATGCGCGTTTACTACGATCGCGATGCCGACGTGAACCTGATCAAGGGGAAGAACGTCGCCATCATCGGCTACGGCAGCCAGGGCCATGCCCATGCGCTGAACCTGAAGGAAAGCGGCGTCAAGCAGCTTGCCATCGGCCTGCGCGCGGGATCCGCCGGCATCGCCAAGGCGGAAGGCGCCGGCCTGAAGGTCATGGACCCCGCCGACGCCGCCAAATGGGCCGACGTGGTCATGGTGCTGACCCCCGACGAGGGCCAGGGCGACCTGTATCGCGAAAAGCTTGGCCCCAACATGAAGCCCGGCGCGGCGCTGGCCTTCGCGCACGGGCTGAACGTGCACTTCAACCTGCTCGACCCGCGCCCCGACATCGACGTGTTCATGATCGCGCCGAAAGGCCCCGGCCACACCGTGCGCAGCGAATACCAGCGCGGCGGCGGCGTCCCCTGCCTGGTCGCGGTGGCGCAGAACCCGTCCGGCAACGCGCTGGAAGTGGCGCTGTCCTACGCCTCCGCCATCGGCGGCGGCCGCGCCGGCGTGATCGAGACGACGTTCAAGGAAGAATGCGAAACCGATCTGTTCGGCGAGCAGGTCGTGCTGTGCGGCGGCCTGGTCGAGCTGATCAAGGGCGGCTACGAGACCCTGGTCGAAGCCGGCTACGCCCCCGAAATGGCGTATTTCGAGTGCCTGCACGAAGTGAAGCTGATCGTCGACCTGATCTATGAAGGCGGCATCGCCAACATGAACTACTCGATCAGCAACACCGCCGAATACGGCGAGTATGTCAGCGGCCCGCGCATCATCAACGCCGAAACCAAGGCCGAAATGAAGCGCGTGCTGGCCGACATCCAGTCCGGCCGTTTCGCCCGCGACTGGATGCTGGAGAACAAGGTCAACCAGTCCAGCTTCAAGGCCACCCGCCGCCGCCTGGCCGAACACCCGATCGAGGAGGTCGGCGCCAAGCTGCGCGCGATGATGCCGTGGATCAGCAAGAACGCCCTGGTCGACAAGACCAGGAACTGATTGCCTCAACCGTCATGGTCCGGCGCAACCCGGACCATGACGGCCGTCGCCGTCACAACATCGCCAAGGCATTGACGCGGCTTCGGACCCTGTGCCTATAGTCCACCGGCCGGTCAGCCCGACCTAGCTACGGATCGCTCGCTCCTGGAGAGGGTGCGCGATGCTCAATGCGTTTGCCTGCGACAACCGAGCAGCTGCAGCGGCTGACCGATACCTCGGTCGAGCAGCTTACAGCGACGCAGTCTGGATCGACCTGCAGAACGCCGACGCCGGACGAAATCGACCGCGTGCAGACAGCCACCGGCCTGACCGTGCCGAACGAAGCCGAGGTCAGCGAAATCGAAACATCCAGCCGCCTCGCCAGCCGCGACGGCGCGCTGTATCTCAGCATGCCGCTGATCAGGTTGTCCACCGACGGCCCACGCGGTGTCTCCGCCGGTTTCATCCTCGCTCCCGACACGGCTGATCACCGTCCGCTTCGCCGCCCAATCGCATCTTCGATACCTACGCCGAACATCTGCCGCGCGGATCGAGACGCGCCAAGCAGCGGCGCCCATATGTTCGTCGGCCTGCTGGAAGCCATCGTCGACCGTCAGGCCGACGCGCTTGGAACAGGTGCAGCGCCGATCTCGACACGATTTCGCACACCATCTTCGCCATGGGCGTCAACCAGGAAGGCGGCCGCAAAGCCGAAGACGCCACCCTGCGCCGCACGCTCGGCCAGCTCGGCCATATCGGCGATCTGATCTCCCATGTTCGGGACACCCAGGTCGGCGCGGCCCGCATCGTACCCTATGTCGAAGCCATGACCGCCGAATGGCTGCCAAAGGAATTGGCGCCCCGCTGGTGACCACTGCGCCAGGACATCGCCTCGGTCAGCGACTTCGACACCCACCTGAACGACAAGCTGCAGTTCCTGCTCGATGCGACCTTGGGCTTTATCAATATCGCCCAGAACAATGTGATGAAGGTCATGGCCATTGCCTCGGTGGTCGGCATTCCACCAGTGCTGATCGCCGGCATCTACGGCATGAACTTCAAGAATATTCCGGAATTGGACTGGGCCTATGGCTACGCCTGGGGATGGGGCCTGATCATCGTCACCACGCTTGATTCCGCTTGCGGTCTTCCGCTGGCGCAAATGGATCTAGAGTATCATCAGCCAGACCGAAACGTGCTCAGTTCCCTCGCTACGCTGCGCGAACAGCCAGTCCCACACCTCTGGCCGAGTAATAGGTGTCCCAGACATCGTGCGGCGCGTCCGGAATCTTCGGTGTAGCGGAATGTCGGGCTGCCTGACAACAGTCTTGCCATCGTCGCGGTCCCAGTCCAGCGAAACTTCCTTGTCCAGCGCGCCATGAATCGCCCAGATCGGCACCTGCCGCAAGGCCTTGGCCGCCGCCGCGGGATCGGCCTTCCGGTTGGTCCCGGCAAGCGGCATTCCGGCAGCGAATATATGTCCTTTCGTTCCGGTCAGAACATTGTAGTCCAGCAGCATCTGCCACGTCCCCATCCCGCCCATCGAGTTGCCCGTGACATAGATCCGGTCCCGGATCGACCAGGTAACGATCCATCACCCGCTTCAGCGCGGCGATGGTGTTCTCCTCGCCCACATGGCCCTCGCGCTTGCCGCCGAAATTGATCACGCCGACCGCTCGGAGTCATTGGTCTGGTCCAGCATCGGCACAACAACAATTGCGGGATAACGCGATCCGGAACGTCCGGATTGAACCAGGCATCGACCTGCTTCAGCAAATCCTTCCGGTAGTTTCCCATAGCGAGTTGATGCAAATACAGCACCACCGGATACCGCGAGAGCCGGTCATAATGTCACGGCAACAACACCTCATAGTGCATGCCGTTCACCTCGAAGCCCATCGCACGCGGCGGTCCGGGCCGCGGTCCGGGCCGCCGCCCGTCGCCAATGCAGCCGCTCCCAGACCCGCCAAGACCAGCCAGCGGCACCGAGCACCGTCATCGCCAACTCAGGTCAGCACCAACTTCGCGCAACCCGATTAAATCACCCCATCGTCGCCGCCACGCCGCCCGGTCGGACGCCGCATAGCCCAGTTCCGCCAGCATCTCGTCGGAGTGCTCGCCCAACGCCGGGGCGAACGCCGCACCCGGCACGGCGTTGTCCGACAGCTTGATCGGAAAACCCAGCATGCGGACCATGCCGTAGCCGGGATGATCGACATCCATCACCATTTCCTGCGCCGGATCTGCGGGTCCTCGAATACCTCCGCGACGCTGTTCACCGGGCCGCACGGAACCCCGGCCCGGTTCAACGTCTCCACCCAGTACGAGGTCGTGTTCGCCGCCAGCTTGCCGCCAACGATGGCGTTGATCCGGGCGCGGTTCGCCACCCGGGCCGACTGCGTCGCATACAGCGGATCGGTCTTCAGCCCAGGCTCGCTCCAACGCATCCGCCAGCCGGCGGAAAAACGCGTCATCCGCCGGCGCCAGCGCGATCTGGCCATCCCGCGTCGGGAACAACCCATACGGCGCGGCGATCGGGTGATCGTTGCCACTGCGCGGCGGCGTCGCTGCCGGTGGCGAACGTATTGGTCGCGATATAGCTCAGCAGACTGACCAGCCCGTTGGTCAGGCTGACCTCGGCGCGCTGCCCCTGCCCGTTCGCCCGCGCAGCGGACACGCAGGCGGCGATGCTGAGCGCCGCATACAACCCCGCGACCAGATCACTGATCGGCAGCCCGGAGCGCAGCGGCGGATCATCCGGACCACCGTTGACGCTCATGAACCCGCTCATTGCCTGCGCGATGAAGTCGAAAGCCGGCCGATCCTTATAGGGCCCGGTACTGCCGAACCCGTTGATCGAGCAGGTCACCAGGCGTCGGCCGCAACGCCTTCAGCCGGTCCTCGTCGAAACCCCATCCGCGCCAGCACGCCGGGCCGGAAATTCTCCACCAGCACGTCCGAACGCTCGATCAGCCGGCGCCAGGATCGCCTTCGCCTCCGGCTTGCGCAGATCCAGCCGGATGCGAGCGCTTGTTGCGGTTGAACTGCGCGAAATACCACGACAGCCCATCCTTGATCGCGCCCTGGCCGCGGACCGAGTCGCCCTCCGGCGCCTCCACCTTGATGACGTCGGCGCCCATGTCGCCCAGCAGAGCGGTGCAGAAACGGGCCGGACAGAACACGCGTCAGGTCGAGGACCTTGACTCCAGACAGCGGCATGAACGTTTCCTGAACGATTGAACGCCCTATTGTCTCATCTGCCGCCAACCTTGCGAAGGTGCGCAACTTCCAAAGTGTCCGCTTTTAATGCGATAAAGTATCGTTCGCCATTTTTCCGCCGCGCGCTCCAGCGCCAGGGCGTCATAATCATATGGCCTTATCCTCCTCAGCCGGAACCGACCAATGACCCCCGGCGATAGGAAAACAACCATGACCCGCATCTCCAGCCTGCTCGTCGCCTCGACCCTTGCGATCCTGCCGATCAGCGCCTTCGCGCAGCAGACCGCCGTGCCGGCCAAGCCGACCGCCCCGGCCGCCGTCACCACGTCGGTCCAGGACACGGCCCCGGTCGCCGGCAAGACCGCCACCACGACAACCGCCAAGGCTTCCAAGCCCGACGCCAAGACCCCGGCGATGGACACCGGCAACCAGGCAGCCGACGCGAAGACCGGTGGGAAGGCCCCCGCCACCGGCGCGAAAACCACTGACAGCCCAGGTCCACGGCATGAACACGGTCCGCGCGCCGCATGTGAAGCCAGTCGCCCCAGCTAAGTCCTGATGCCTTGCGGGCAGCGCGGAAACACCTCCCCGTGCTGAAACGCCGCCCGTGACCGATGGGGACCCGGCCGCAACCGCTTCCGGGTCCCATTCGCGTTAACGCCGTTGCACTTCGATACGCGCCATGTGACACGACCACCCAGGGACATGTCTCCGGGAGGAACCAGAGTGGATGCACAGGCCACAAGTCTGACCATGCCGTTGGCGCACCGGCACGCCGAACGGCGGTGGCTGCCTGCCGTGTGGTCCGGCGTGCTGATCGCCGTTCTTTGCTTTCTGGTGCTGTATCCGACGGCCATGCTGGTGATCGGCGCCCTGACCACGACCAACCCCGTCGTCGAAGGCTACCACTTCGCCGATTTGTCGATCAGCAATTTCCTCACCGTCGCCACCAATCCCAATGTCGGCAACGCCCTGGCGAACTCGCTGATCGCCTGCGGCGGCGGCACCATCGTGGCCGTCGTGATCGGGCTGTCCTTCGCGTGGGTCGTCGTACGCACCAACACGCCATGCAAAGGCCTGATCGCCAGCGCCGGCATGCTGCCCTTGTTCGTCCCGCCACTGGTCGCCGGCGTCGCCTGGAGCATACTCGGCTCGCCCAAGACCGGACTGATCAATCTGCTGGCCGCCAAGGCCGGCATCCCCTTCCACATCGACCTCTACACCATGCCGGGGATGATCTTCGTCTTCGGTATCTACTACGCGCCCTACGTTTATATGTTCACCGCCGCCGCCCTCAAGAACATGGACCCCTCGCTGGAGGAAGCCGCCGAAATCGCCGGAGCCAGCGCCGCCCGCACCATGGCGACCGTCACATTCCCTCTCATCCTTCCCGCGATCATCTCCGGAATGCTGCTCTCCTTCGTCGTCATGCTGGGTATCTACGGCATTCCCGCCGTCCTGGGCTCGCCAGCCAACCTGTCCCTGCTGACGACCTACATCTTCGCCCTGACCGCCTGGTCGCCGCCGCTGTACAACACCGCCGCCGCGGTCGCCGTGATCCTGATGATCGTCACCGGCTTCCTGGTATGGATGCAGCAAAAAGCCCTGTCCGGCCGTAGCTACACCACCGTCGCCGGCAAGGCATTCCGCCCCAGGCCGCTGAACCTCGGCCCCTGGCGCTTCCTCACCCTGGCCATGGCCATCGTTTATCTGTTCGTTGTCGTGATCCTGCCGTCGATCGCGCTGTTTATCGCCGCCTTCCGGAAATTCCTGTTCATCCGCGACATCCCGTCGCTGTTCGACGCCAGGCAATACGGCTGGCAGCACTTCACGAAGATGCTCGACAATCCGCTGACCATCACCTCGATCGTCAACTCGATGAAGGTCGGAGTCATCACCGCGATTATCGGCGGCACCCTGGCCTTCGCCATCGGCTACACCGTCACCCGCTCCCGCGCCCCCGGACGCCTCTCGATCGACATCGTCACCACCATCCCCGTCGCCATCCCCGGACTCGTCATTGGCGTCGCCTATCTTTGGGCCTGGATCGGCGTGCCGTTCGGTCTGTACGGCACATTGTGGATACTCGCCCTGGCCTTCGTCGCCCGCTTCCTGCCCGACACCGTCAAGGCGCTGTCCACCTCCCTGATGCAGATCCACCGCGAACTCGAGGAAGCCGCCTGGATCTGCGGCCGTGGCACCGTCGGCACCATAACCTCCATCATCCTGCCGCTCGCCCGCCCCGGCGTGGTCGCCGCCATGACCCTGCTGTTCATCCTGGCGATCCGCGAACTGGGTTCATCGCTGTTCCTTTACTCCAGCGGGACAATGGTGATGGCGGTCCAGCTTCTGGGCTATTACGAGGGCGGCAACATCGGCATCACCGCCGCCTTCAGCCTGGTGCAGATGGTGCTGCTGGGCGTGCTGATTACCGTCACCAACCGGCTTTCCCGAGGCGCCACGCCGGCCGGACCCGTTAGAACAGGCTGAGGAAACAACCATGCAACTATCCCGTCGCCAGTCGCTCGCAGCCCTTGCGTCCGCCGGCCTGATCGCCCGGTTCGGCCCCGCCCGGGCAGCCAAGCCCTTCACCCCGGACCCGGCCCTGGTGGCCGCGGCGAACAAGGAAGGCGCGCTCGTCCTCTACACCGCGGCACTGACCGAGGTCGTGCAGGAGACCATCAACGTCTTCAACAAAGCCTACCCCGGCATTCGCGTCAGCCTGGTGCGCGCCTCCGGTGGCCAGTTGATCACCCGCATCCGGTCAGAGGCCGCCGCCGGCAAGCTGGAAGCCGACGTGATCGACCACTCCGACCGCGGCCAGTCCAAGTCAATCGAGGCACTGTTCGCCGACTACGCGCCGCCCAACGCCGCCGACTACCTGCCCGAAACGCTGGTCTCGCCGAAGCTGTGGCCGACCACGACCCCGGCTTGGTGCATCGCCTGGAACCCGGAAATCGTGTCCAATCCGCCGAAGACCTGGATGGATCTGTGCAAGCCGGAGTATGGCGACGGCAAGATCGGCCAGGTTATCGCACCCTCCGGCGGCACCACGTGGACCCGCGTCATGTTCGAACGCCAGGTGCTCGGTGAGGATTACTGGGCCCGGCAAGCGGCCACCAAGCCGAAGCTGTTCCCATCAAATGCCCCGCTGTGCGACGCCGTCATTCGCGGCGAGGTCGCCATGGGACCAATCCTCATGAGCATCGTCTACGGCAAGAAGAAGGACGGCGCGCCCATCGACATGATCTACGGCCCCGAAGGCGTCCCCGTGACGCCCTATGGCACCGGCATCGCCGCCACCGCCCGCCACCCCAACGCCGCCAGGTTGTGGATGGACTGGAACCTGTCCGACGACGGCCAGATCGCATCGATCCGCGACCAGGGCAACGTCACCGCCCTGCGCAACCCGCCAATCCCCACACCGGCCTTCGATCCGAAGATCGACAAGCTGTGGACACCGAAATTCACCGACTTCCAGAACCTGCACGACGCCTGGCTGGACGATTGGAACAAGATCTACGGATACCGCCAGTAATGTCGTCGGAACTACGCGTCGAGAACCTGCGGAAGGTCTTTCCGCCCACCAAGGGCACTCCGGTGGCAAAGGCCGCCATCGACGATGTCTCCTTCACCATCGCCGTCGGCGAAATCGTCGTGCTGCTCGGTCCCTCCGGCTGCGGCAAGACCACGACGCTGCGTTGCGTCGCCGGACTGGAACACCCCACCTCCGGCCGCATCATCATCGACGGCACCATGTACACCGACCCCCAGGCCGGCGTCCTGGTGCCGCCACGGTCCCGGAATTTGGGCATGGTGTTCCAGTCCTACGCCGTCTGGCCACACATGACCGTGCGCCAGAACGTCGCTTATCCACTGAAGGCCCGCGGCGTCGCCCGAAGGGACCAGGCCAAGGCCATCGACGAGGCGCTCGCCCTGGTGGAACTGTCCGCCTACGCCGACCGCCCGGTAACCCAGTTGTCCGGCGGCCAGATGCAGCGCGTCGCCCTCGCCCGCAGCATGGTCTACCAACCGCAGATCCTGCTGCTGGACGAACCGCTCTCGAACCTGGACGCGCAGTTGCGATTAAGGCTGCGCGACGACCTGCGCCGGATCATCAAGCGCGTCGGCCTGACCGCACTGTACGTGACGCATGACCAGCAGGAGGCCGTCGTCCTCGGCGACCGCATCGGCGTCATGCGCGACGGGCTTCTGCTGCAACTCGCGGCCCCCGACGAACTCTACAACCGCCCCGCCGATCTTTTCGTTGCAGGCTTCACCGGAGCCTCCAACGTGATCAACGGACAACTGGTGTCGCAGGAAGCAGGCTTCGGCGTGGTCGCCGTGGGCGGCGGTCATTCGCTGACCGTGCGCCTGGCCAAAAACGCCGCACCGGGCACGCCAATCAGTGTCGCCCTGCGGCCAGACAACGTCCTGCTCGAACCCGTGCTCCCCGGACCCAACCAATTCCCCGGACGGGTGACCTCGCGCCACTACCAAGGCACCCAAACCGTCTACGAAATCAGCATCTTCGGCCAAACCATCGAAGCCGTGGAAGTGGGCAGTTCCATCCGCCACGAAACCGAAGCCACCATAACAGTAGGCCTACCCGCCGACGCCTGCTGGGGATACGCTTAACCCACCCCAGGGATCCAAATCGAACCTCCGCCTCCCCCATCAGAAATCACCATTCAACCGTGCTGCCAACAACCACCCCCAACTCATCTGGTCGCCAAGATCACAGGAGCCCGCGATGCGCGCCGTAGGATACCAGGAATCGCTGCCGATCGACGCCCCTTCCGCCCTCGTCGATATCAACCTCCCCAAGCCAGTCCCCACCGGCCAGGACCTCCTGGTCCAGGTCCACGCAATCTCGGTGAACCCGGTCGACACCAAGGTCCGCCGGCGCGCAAAACCCGAAGCCGGCGACTGGAAGATCCTGGGTTACGACGCCGCGGGCATCGTGACGTCCGTCGGCCCCGAGGCCACCCTGTTCAAACCCGGTGACGCCGTCTTCTACGCCGGCGACATGACGCGCCAAGGCACTAATGCCGAACTGCATCTGGTCGACGAACGCATCGTCGGCCACAAACCGAAATACCTGGACTGGGCAAAAGCCGCGGCCCTGCCGCTGACCGCCATCACCGCGTGGGAGGCATTGTTCGACCGCCTGGATGTCCGCAAGCCCGTCCCCGGCGCCAATGCGATCCTGATTATCGGCGGCGCCGGCGGCGTGTCCTCGATCGCCATCCAGCTTGCCCGGCGGCTGACCGACTTGACCGTCATCGCCACCGCGTCCCGGCCGGAAACCCGCTCATGGGTCAAGGACCTCGGTGCCCACCACGTCATCGACCACTCTAAGCCACTCGCCGATCAGGTCGCCGCACTCGGCACCGGCGCGCCGGGCTTCGTCTTCTCGACCACCAACACCGATAAGCACCTCCAGGAAATCGCCAACCTGATCGCCCCCCAGGGCCGCTTCGGATTGATCGACGATCCCGCCACGCTCGATGCCGTTCCGTTCAAGCGCAAAAGCGTGTCGGTCCATTGGGAACTCATGTTCACCCGCTCGATGTTCCACACCGCCGACATCGGTGCCCAGGGCGACCTGCTGAACGAAGTCAGCAATCTGGTGGATGCCGGGACAATCCAGTCAACGCTGGGTGAGAACTTCGGCCCGATCAATGCCGCCAACCTGCGGCGAGCCCATGCGCTGATCGAAAGCGGACACGCCCGCGGTAAGATCGTGCTGGAAGGTTTCAAATGAGACGACCTGTATAGGCCTCCATCACTGCCCAGGCTTCGTCGCCAAAGGTCTTGCGCCACTGGTCATAAAACCCGTCCCGCTTCAGGATGGCCCGGAATTCCTCCGGGTTCGGAGTGTTGAACTGCATCCCCTGTGTTTCCAGCTTGGTCTTCAGCGATGCATCCAGCGAGGCAATATCCGCGCGGTCTTCCTCCGCCGCTCGGTTTAACTCTCGCGAAACCGCCGCGCTGACGTCGGCGGGCAGGCTCCTCCACGCGCGCCCGTTGCACAGCAGCCAATACCCGTCCCACATGTGGTTCGTCATGGAAACGTATTTCTGCACCTCCGAGAACTTCGCCGTATCAATGATCGACAGCGGATTTTCCTGGCCGTCCACGACATGGGTTTGCAGCGCGGTGTAGGCCTCCGCGAAGTTCAGCGTCGCCGGCGACGCCCCAAGCGCGCGAAACATCGAGACCCCAAGCTGACTCGGTGGGATTCGGATTTTGAAGCCTTTGAAACTATCCGGACCGGTGATCGGATGCGTGCTCGACGTAACCTCGCGAAATCCAATGTCGAAGATCTTGTCAATTGCATGCAGGCCGGCGGCATCGATCTTTCCCCTGATCAGCGCACCGAGTTTGCCGTCCATCGCCGGCCACACCTGGCTGTAGTCCTTGAAGGCAAAGCCAAGCGCATTGATGGCGGTGAGTGGAACAAGAGTCGAAAGGACCAGGCCGGACGCGGTATAGAACTCGATCGCACCCGACCGCACCTGGGACAGCATGTCGGTGTCCGTTCCCAGTTGCCCAGCCGGGAAAATCTGCAAGTCAAACCGCCCGTTCGTGGCGGTTCGTATCCGTTCGGCCGCCTGTGAAACCCGGATATTCAGCGGATACGTCGCCGGAACGTTGTTGCCGTATTTGAAAACGAATTCCGCGGCCTGCGCTCGCCCCTTGCCGATATTGAACAGCATCGGCGCAACCAACCCGGCGCCGGCCACCATTCTTCTGCCAACTTTTCCCACGTCTACCCCCAATCAGGATGCAGCGGCTTGCGCTGTCTCATGTTCTGCCCGTCAGCTTAATGAACGAGGCTATCCGCGCAACAGCACCGCGATCCCCATCCCCAACTCTTCACGGCAACGGCTCATTCACCACCCCCTCAACCTGCTCGCCCTCAGATATACTTGGGTGCTGAAATGAACTTGCCGAAATCAGTGGCGGATCAACATCCCACGTGCCATTGTCGGATTTTATTTCAGCATCGGGTTGAATATCATCGTGACCTCATCCAAAACCTTGGGCGTATTGACCAGCGGCGGCGATTGCGCCGGCCTCAATGCAGTCATCCGCGCCGTCGTCTCCCGCGCGGTCCTCGGCTACGGCTGGCGCGTTCTGGGCATCCGGCAAGGAACCCAGGGCCTGCTGCGCCGCCCCGTCGACTTTGAGGCGTTGGATCTTCACGCCGCCAGCCCCGCCATGGCACGCATGGCCGGCACCATCCTGGGCACCACCAACCGCGGCGATCCGTTCGCCTACCCAATGCCGGATGGCACCGTGAAAGACCGATCCGAGGAGCTGATCGAAGGCGTCCGTCTGCTCGGACTCGACGCCCTGATCGGCATAGGCGGCGATGGCAGCATGGCCATCCTCCGCCGCCTCACCCAGCAAGGGAATATTCCCTTCGTCGGCATCCCCAAGACAATCGACAATGATGTCGGCGCCACCGAACACTCCATCGGCTACAACACCGCGGTCATGGTCGCGACCGAGGCAATCGATCGGCTGCAGCCGACCGCCGCCAGCCATGATCGGGTAATGATCCTAGAGGTGATGGGCCGCGACAGCGGTCACATCGCACTGGCGGCCGGCATCGCCGGCGGCGCCGACGTGATCCTGGTGCCGGAGATCCCTTACGATATCGATGTCGTCGCCGCACATATCAACAAGTTGCGTCAGACCGCACGCTTCGCCATCGTCGTGGTGGCCGAGGCGGTGCGTGACAACAGTGGCGAGCACGTCGAGCGGCGCCACTCGCTGGGCGGCTCCACCTATGGCGGAATTGGCCATTTCCTGGGCGACGCCATCACCCGGCTGACCAACGCCGAGACCCGCGTCACGGTACTCGGCCATGTCCAGCGCGGCGGAGCACCCACTTGGGACGACCGCATGGTGGGTTCGGCCTTCGGAGTCCACGCTGTCGATTGTGTCGCCGAGGGCCGCTTCGACCGCCTCATCGCCTGGCAGAACCGCCGCGTGGTGGACGTGCCGCTGACCGCGGCGTTCGAGCCTACCCTGTTGGTGGCCGCCGACGACACACTCGTGCATACCGCCCGCGGCCTGGGAATTTGCCTCGGCGACCTCGCCAAATAGGCGCGACGCCGAACCCTCCCACCTCAAGCGATAGATGTCGCTGCCAGGAAGTTGCCCCTCGGACGCACAACGCCCTTCATACAAAAGCGGCGTCCGGGGCCAAGCCGAACGGAAACCGCTCTACCCTCGTTCCCCGACAACTTCCGGCCAGTAAAGCCGCATCGGATTATCCACCAGCAACTTCTGCCGCCGCTCCGGGTTGGTTGCTATGTGCGGAATGAAATCGACCAGCAACCCGTCGTCGGGCATGTGATCTTTCAAATTCGGGTGCGGCCAGTCGGTGCCCCACAACACCCGATCGGGAAAAGTCTCAACGATGCGGCGGGCGAACGGAACGACATCCCGGTACGCGTTCTGCTCGCCATCCAGCGCGGGTGGGCCCGCGGCCGAAAGACGCTCCGGGCAGGTCACCTTGCACCAGACGTTCGGGTGCTCGCTCATGAATCTGACGAAAAGCTCGAACTCCGCGCCATCAACCGGCTTGGTCACATCGGGCCGCCCCATGTGGTCCACCACGACGATGGTCGGCAGCGCGGTAAAGAAATCCCACAGTTCGGGCAGGTCCACGGCTTCAAAGTAAATCACCACGTGCCAGCCAAGTTTCCCGACGCGGCCGGCGATCTCCAGAAGTTCGTCCTTCGGCGTGAAATCGACCAGACGCCTGACAAAATTGAACCGCACGCCGCGCACCCCGGCTTCGTGCATCGCATGCAACTCCGCATCGGCCACATCGCGCCGCACGGTCGCGATGCCCCTGGCCTTGCCGCCCGAGTTCACCACGGCATCGATCATCGCCCGGTTGTCCGCGCCGTGGCAGGTCGCTTGCACCACGACGTTCCGCGCGAAGCCGAGGTGATCACGCAGCGCAAACAACTCGGCCTTCGACGCATCGCACGGGGTATATTTGCGCTCAGCCGCGAACGGAAACTCCGCGCCGGGACCAAAGACGTGGCAATGCGCATCCACGGCTCCTTCCGGCAGCTCGTATCGCGGCTTCGCGGGCCCCGCATACCAATCCAGCCAACCGACAGTCTTCTCAAACATCAAATCCGGTCCCTGGAAACGCGGGAAGCCAATTCCATGGAAGTATCCTGCTCGCCATTGACCTCGGTCAATGCACCCCCGCCAATAGTCGGCGCACCTTGAACGCAACGCGGCCGCCACGATTTTGATTCAATGTTGGGATTGATTGTGTGCCGGCAAAAAGAAGGAACCCGCGATGATCCGCTCCATCGGCGCCTCGATGCTGGCTGCCACATTGGCGATCGCGCCTGCGGCAACCGCTGTGGCGCAGCGTGACCACGACCGCGGCGGATATCCCTATCATGGAGGATCTCCCTATCATGGTGAGGGACATTACGAGCACCGCGGTGACCGCGATCACAACAACGGTGCCATAATCGGCGGCGCCCTGCTCGGACTCGGCGTCGGCGCCCTGGTAGGGGGAGCATTGCTCGCACCGGCACCAGCCTATCGTCCGCCGCCGCCCGTTTACTACGCTCCGCCACCAGCGCCTCCGGGGTATTACACGCCTCCACCGGCCTACTATGCCCCTCCGCCAGCCTACTACGCACCGCCTCCATCATATTATGGCCGCTGATCCATGGCTTGCTGATCCGTCGCCCGCTGATCCGTGGCCCGCTGATCCGTAGCCCGCTGATCCGTAGCAGTGACAAAGACAAGCACGGCGCGCTGCCGACTCTTCCCTTGGAGATCAAAATGACCATGAAGTCTTCTTACGCCGCCCTGTTACTCGGCAGCTTCCTGCTGCAAGGCGTCGTGTTGCCTGGTGGCGCATTCGCCCAAAGCCAGAACCAGAGCCAGACCTCGCCCGGAAACGCCGACCCTGCACAAAAGCCCCAGCCCATGGCGCCGAAGCCGATGGGGCCCGATGCGATGGGACCCGGGACGATGGGGCCCAAGGCAATGGGGGGGCCCAAGGCAATGGGGGGGCCCAAGGCAATGGGGGGGCCGAAGGCAATGAGGCCAAATTCAGCCTCCATGGCCGACCGGGTTGAACAGCATATCACCGAACTTCACACCCAGTTGCGCATCACTCCGGCCCAGCAGGGACAATGGGATCAGTTCGCCCAGGTCATGCGGGACAACGCCACGAACATGAGCAAGGCGTTCGAGCGGCGCAGAAGCGCTTTCGACGCGATGAACGCCGCCGATGACATGCAGTCCTACGCCCAGATTGCCCAGGAACACGCCCAGGATATGCAAAAGCTGGCTACCGCGTTCCAGGCCGTCTACGCCTCCATGACGGACGACCAGAAGAAGAACGCGGACGCGGTCTTCCACGCCCACAACGAGATGCGCCCGGGTGGACCAGGACATGGCGGCCCAGGACATGGCGGACCAGGCCACGGCGGACCAGGGGGCAGCGGACCGAGGCAAGGCGGACCAGCCCACCGCGGACCGGCGGACGGCGGGCCCGGACCCATGAAGCCCTGATCCAAACCGCGCCGGTGGGTAAACAAAACCCACCGGCCGGCCACCTGCCTCGCTTCGAATCGCCGCACCCCGGCACACCTCGCTCACCAGCCAGCCCAGCAACCACCTCATACCCATGCCTGAACCGGCGGTTGTGACCTACGTGCTCAACCCGTGACCGGTTAGCCGACCGGCATCACTGTCCCTTGGCTTTCAGCGTCGCATCCAGCCGCGAGAACACCCGGCGTGCATTCCCTTCATAAACCGCCCTCCTGGCATCATCGGACAGGCTCGCCGAAGCCTCGATATACCGCTTTGTATCGTCGTAGTAGAACCCGGTCTCCGGATCGATCCCGCGCACCGCGCCAATCATCTCACTCGCGAACAGGATGTTCTTGGTCGGGATCACCTTGGTCAGAAGATCAATGCCGGGCTGATGATAAACGCAAGTATCGAAATATATATTGTTCAGCAAAAGCTCGGTCAGCAACGGCTTCTTCATCTCCTGCGCCAGCCCGCGGAACCGCCCCCAATGATACGGCACCGCACCGCCCCCATGCGGGATCAGGAATTTCAACGTCGGAAAGTCCTTGAACAGATCCGAGGTCAGGCACTGCATGAAAGCCGTCGTGTCGGCGTTGAGGTAATGCGCGCCGGTGGTATGAAAGCACTCGTTGCAGCTTGTGCTGACATGGATCATGGCCGGAATGTCGTATTCGACCATCTTCTCATAGATCGGATACCATTGCCGGTCCGGTAGCGGCGGCGACGTCCAATGCCCGCCCGAGGGATCAGGATTAAGGTTGATACCAACGAAACCATAATTCTTGATGCATTTCTCCAGCTCCGGAATGCACGTCTTGGGATCCACACCCGGCGACTGCGGCAGCATTGCCGCCCCGATGAAGTGGTCAGGAAACAACTGGCTCACGCGGTAGCACAACTCGTTGCAGATCGCCGCCCAGGTCGAGGAAACCGCGAAGTCGCCGATATGATGCGCCATGAAGCTGGCACGCGGACTGAAAATCGTCAGGTCGCTGCCCCGCTCCCGCATCTTCGCAAGCTGGTTGCCGATGATGCTCTCCCGCAACTCATCGTCGCTGATCCTCAACTCACTGACATTGGGCATCGCTGACTTGTCGCTGATCCCCGCGATTTGCCGGTTACGCCACGCCTCCAACGCTTTCGGGGCTGTCGTGTAGTGCCCATGAACGTCAATGATCACCCGTATCCTCCTCGGCTTCTTTAAATTGCTGATCGGCCGGATGGCGCGGCCGGTTGCTTTCGCCGCCACATCTTCGGGGCGAAGCGGCCGCTTGACCAGCAGGCGCGCGGCCGACCAAACCTCACCGCCGCTCACGCCGGTGCAAACACAGTCTGCCGTCGGAGGAACCAATGTCCCTGTCGGAACCTGCAGCGTCGCTCAGGGCAATCGAAACGCCGAAACACGCGATCAAATGAAGAGCCCAGGTGTTACCCTCGGAAGCCGCCATCTCTGGCACGATCCAGGCGGCCGCCCGCGGCGGCGAGCCTCGCTTCGGCATCAGCCCGGTTCAATCCGTCCAGCATCAGCACCGCGACCTTCACCTTGCCGCCGGCCTCCTCCAGCGCCGTCACGGCGCGCGCCATCGGAACGCCGCCAATCGCGGCCACCATACCCTGCGCGCGCGCAACCAGCTTCGCGCTACTCGGCACCATATCCACCATATGGCCCTGATAGACGCGGCCCAGTTCGGTCATCAGCCGGGTCGAGAACAGGTTGAGTGCGATCTTCTGCGCCGTGCCGGCCGCCATGCGTGTCGAACCGGCCAGGAACTCCGGCCCGGTATCCAGCAGCACCGGATGATCCGCCCCTGTCAGCAACGGCGCTCCCAGATTGTTGGCCATGGCAACGGTCAGCGCACCCGCCTGGCGGGCAACCTGCTGGACGGCGCGCGTGTATCGAGTTGTGCCGCTCGCCGCCACCGCCACCACGACATCGTTGGCGCCAGGGCGCAGCGCGGCGGCCTCACGCACCCCGCTATCCTCGTCATCCTCCGCCCCTTCGACCGACTGGGAAAGCGCCCGCTCACCACCGGCGATAAGATACACGATCCGCTCCGCCGGCCACCCAAAGGTCGGACGCAACTCGACGCCGTCCTGCACCGCGAGCCGGCCAGAGGCTCCCGCACCGCAATAGATCAACCGGCCACGCTGCCCCAGCCGATCGGCAGCCGATCGATCAGCCTCAAGCCGATCGGCACCCGATCGATCGGCCTCCAGCCGGCCCGCCGCCGCGACAGCCGCAACCGCGATCGAAGGCACCGCGAAGCGAACCGCCGCGAACGCATTGAACTGGTTGTCCAGCATCGCTGCCAACGCCTCTTCGGCGGGCCAGGAGGCAGCCTCACGGTACTGCGGTAGCGCCCTCTCGGTATCCATGCTCAGTTCGCTCCCGTTCCTGGCCCTTTGGCGGAAGCCACAGGCTGGACCGCAAACCCCGGCCGATTCCCCGTTCGGTCAGGCAACACGGTGCGCAGGACTACCGTCCTGTATTTATTACGACATTGGCACTATACCTGCATCACAAATACCGGTGACCGCCTCACGGCCGCCCAGCGGCCAAACGAGATGTCGCCGCCACCGGCGGAACTCCGCCGCACCCGGATCAGAACGGAATTTCGTCGTCCAGGTCGCCGCCCTTCGGCGCATCCCACGACGGCCCCCCCGAACGCCCACCAGCCGCGGCGGGTCTGCCGGCGGAAGCCGGGGCGCGTTCCCTCGGCGCATAGCCACCGCCGGACCCACCCTCCGACCCGCCGCCGTACCCGCCGGCCTCGCCACCACCGGAGCGGCCGTCCAGCATCGTCAATTGGCCGTTGAACCGCCCGATCACGACCTCAGTCGTATAGCGCTCCTGGCCCTGCTGATCGGTCCACTTGCGCGTCTGCAGCGAACCTTCGACATAAATCTTCGCACCCTTCTTCAGGAACCGCTCAGCCACATCGGCGACCCGGTCGTTGAACACCACGACACGGTGCCATTCGGTCTTCTCCTTGCGCTCGCCGGAGGCACGGTCGTTCCACGTCTCGCTGGTCGCCAAGGTCAGGTTGACGATCTTGCTGCCATCCTGCGTAGAGCGGACCTCCGGGTCCTTCCCCAGGTTGCCCACCAGAATCACCTTGTTCACCGAACCTGCCATCGTCCCAATCCTTTCCCGAGACTCCAAACCCTAACCCAGGCCCCATCTACTACCCGATCACAGCCCGGCGCGAGACGACATTCGTCGCCCAGCCCACGACCGATCGCCTTCACCGATCGGCGATCCTACCGGCCAATGGTTAAATAACCCTTATGGCTCGCGCCGCCGGTCAGGGCACGACCAACTCAGCCGACAGCTTGCGCGGCAAATCGTGCGCGCACCGTCCCAGGCCAACGCAAAAATGGCTCACCACCGGCGCCAAGCGCTCCGCCGCCTCCTCGGCGCCCACATTCGCCTCGGCCAACCGGCCGCCGCCGCCCGCGCGCGTGCCGGCAATCCCTGGCCAGTCCAGCCCACCATCACCCCGTCACGCATGCACAAACCGCCCGCCGATCATCACGTCGCGCACCGCCGCTCCATCCTCGGTATTCACCAACTGGTTCGCCGCATTGTTCAGCGGCACCAGGTTGACGTGGTCGAGGTCGAGGAACACCAGGTCCGCCTTGAACCCCGGAGCAATGCGTCCGATCAGGTCCCCCATGCCCAACACCGCCGCGCTGCCCTCGGTCGCCAGCCGCAACGCCTCCGCCGACCCGATCCAGTCCTCCGGCGCCCGGTCGAACACCCGCGACACAAACGCTGCCAGCCGCATCGCCTCGAACATGTTCTGGTTGTCGGCCGACGAGGACCCGTCGGTCCCCACCCCAACCGCAACCCCACCGGCAATCGCTCGCCGCATATCGGCGATCCCGTTGCCCAGCCGCAGGTTGGAGCCCGGATTATGCGCCAGCGCGCCGCCATGCCGGGCGATCAGTTCGATCTCCGCATCGTCGATCCAGATCGCGTGCGCACCGCTGAACCGGGGACCCAGCAGCCCTACCTTCTCCAGATGCGCCGTCAGCGTCATGCCATAATGCCGCAGCGCAGCCGCCCGCTGCACCGGCGAATTCCGCCAGGTGAGTCTGCACCGGCAGGCCAAACTCGCCGCCAGTTCCCGGCACGCCCGCATGAAATCATCCGAACAATGCAGCGGAATCGTCGGCGCGATCCCCAGCCGGATCTGGTCCCTGGGAACGGCCAGGCTTCGCGGCCTCGCGGATCGGCGCCAGCGATCGCCTCGCCCGATCGCCGCACGCATCGCCTCCGCCAGTGGCCGCAGCTCCGCCGGGAACGCGTCCAGCAGCCCCGGAATCGCCTGGTAGAAGCGTCCGGTCGGCGATCATCGGGGAGATCACCGCCCGCATCCCAACGTCCGCATACGCCCGCGCCAACATCGTGCAGCGCCTCGACACTCGGTATCGGCAGCATCGCCGACAGGTCGTAGCAGGCGGTGCAGCCCTTGCGGACCATTTCCACCGCCGTCAGCAAGGTCGACAGATACCGGTCGTCGCTCGTGCGCCCGCCGTTGACCCACGGACTGGCATTCAGCAGCAGTTCCAGCGACCACCGGTCCCCGACCCCTTTCGCCAGCCCGCCATGCCCGTGCGTATGCGCATTGACCAGCCCGGGAATGATCAGCCGGTTGGCCGCGTCAATGCGTCCGCGGCGCCTGCGCGCTGCCCGGCGCGACAATGTCCAGCGATCGTATCGCCGTCAAGCACGATGTCCGCCGCGCCGCGCCGCTGTTTCGCCGGAGACCAGCACGATCCCGCCCGTGATGATGACCTGGATCCGCCTGCATCTGCCGCTCCCCCTATGTCATTCGCCGCTCAGGGAACCGTACAACGCGCAGTCCCGCCAGGGCCAATCGGTCCACCAGGTGCCGAGCGGCCGTCGTCGGCCATGAAGCACTCGGTCGGACGGGTGATCTGGCCGCCGGAGGAGCGCAACGCCGCCGCCAGCACAGCCTCCAGCTCAGCATCGGGAACAGGTTCGGGGGAGGGATCGAACATAAGCCGACCCTACATCGCCCACGCGAACAAAACAAGAACCTACCCGCTCCGGACTCGCTCCCGAGCACCGCGTTGACGGCAGGCGCGCCTGATCCGCCAGCCTGGCACGCCGGTTGCACCATTAACGCAACTTAACCTTCAGCCGAACGCCCTCCCAAAGCCGCGCGAGCATCCGCCGGTCCAACACCGAATCCCGCAGACAGCTTCCGAAGGAACCGCGCCATGACGCCTGACACCATCCCAACCCCGGCGACCAAGCGCCACCCCTCTACAAGTCGCTGTTCGTCCAGGTGGTCGCCGGCCTGATCCTCGGCATCGTCCTCGGGCATGGCCGACCCCAGGCTTCGCCATCGGCCTGAAATTCTTCAGCGACGCCTTCCTGAAGCTGATCTCGATGATCGTCGCCCCGATCGTCTTCTGCGTCGTCGTCCATGGCATCGCCGGCGCCGGAGACCTCAAGAAAGTCGGCCGCGTCGGCGGCAAGGCGCTGCTGTATTTCGAGGTCATGACCACGGTCGCCCTGATCGTCGGCCTGATCCTGGCCTTCGTGTTCGCCCCCGGCGACGGCATGAACATCAACACCGCCTCGCTCGACTCCCACGCCCTCAGCACCTACGCCGACAACGCCCACAAGCTGAAAGGCGGCGGCATCGGCAGCTTCATCCTGAACATCATCCCGACCACCTCGTTCGACGCGCTGGCCCGCAACGACGTGCTGCAGGTGCTGTTCTTCGCCATCCTCTTCGGCATCAGCCTGGCCTTGGTCGGTGAAGCCGCGCCAGCCCGTCGACCACCCTGATCGAGACGGTGGCCAAGGTCCTGTTCCGCGCCATGGGCCTGATCGTCCGCCTCGCGCCCTTCGGCGTGCTGGGCGCCGTCGCCTACACCGTCGGCCAGTATGGCGTCGGGCTCGCTGCGCCAGTTGATCTCCCTGGTCGCGCTGTTCTGGGTCGCCGTCGCCTTCTTCGTCATCGTCGTCCTCGGCACCGTCATGCGCGTGACCAGCGGCCTCAACATCCTGCGCTTCCTGAACTACTTCCGCGAGGAACTCACCATCGTCCTCGCCACCGCCTCCTCCGACGCCGTGCTGCCGCAGATCATGCGCAAGCTGGAGCGGATGGGCGTCAAGCCCTCCATCGTCGGCCTCGTCGTCCCGACCGGCTATTCGTTCAATCTCGACGCCTTCTCGATCTACCTGACCCTGGCCACCGTCTTCATCGCCCAGGCCACCAACACGCCCCTGTCGTTCGGCGACCTGCTGCTGGTGCTCGGCATCTCCCTGGTCACCTCCAAGGGCGCGCACGGAGTTCCCGGTTCCGCGATCGTCATCCTGGCCGCGACCCTCAGCGCGGTGCCCGCCATCCCGGCGATCGGCCTGGTGCTGGTGCTGTCGATCGACTGGTTCGTCGGCATGGCCCGAGCGCTGGGCAACCTGATCGGCAACTGCGTCGCCACCGTCGTCATCGGCGCCTGGGAGGGCGACCTGGACGTCGCGCTGGCCAAACGGGTGCTGGCCGGCGACGTGGCAGTGGACATCATCGAGGATTCCGGCCCCGAGGTCGTCCCGGCGGAGTAGCTGTCCAGCGCGTCGTTCAAGTGACCGAACGGATCCAATCGGCCGACCCCTAGCCGACTGTCCACTATCCGCGGCCCACATGGGTTAAACCGCTTCCAACCCGTCCCGGTTTCTGGCAAACCGGGAACAACAGCGGAACACCGAAGGGACAGCAGGACTCCATGGTCCAAACCATCACGTGGGGCCCAATCCAGGTCGGGCAACATCCACGTGCGCGGCGCGCGCGAACATAATCTGAAGAACGTCGACGTCGTCATCCCGCGCGACTCGCTGACGGTCATCACCGGCCTGTCCGGCTCCGGCAAATCCTCGCTGGCGTTCGACACGATCTACGCCGAGGGCCAGCGCCGCTACGTCGAGTCGCTGTCCGCCTACGCCCGCCAGTTCCTGGAACTGATGGGCAAGCCCGACGTCGACAGCATCGAGGGCCTGTCGCCGGCGATCTCGATCGAGCAGAAGACCACCTCGAAGAACCCCCGCTCCACCGTCGGCACGGTGACCGAAATCCACGACTACATGCGCCTGCTGTGGGCGCGGGTCGGCGTCCCCTACTCCCCCGCCACCGGCCTGCCGATCGAGGCGCAGACCGTGTCGCAGATGGTCGACCGCGTCATGGCGATGCCGGAGGGCACCCGCCTGCTGCTGCTCGCCCCCGTGGTGCGCGACCGCAAGGGCGAATACCGCAAGGAACTCGCCGAACTGCAGCGCCGCGGCTTCACCCGCGTGAAGGTCGACGGCACGCTGTATGAAATCGCCGAAGTCCCCGCGCTGAACCGCAAGACCAAGCACGAGATCGAGGCCGTGGTCGACCGCCTCGTCGTCCGCGACGGCATCGCCTCGCGCCTGGCCGACAGCTTCGAAACCGCGCTCGGCATGTCCGACGGCGTCGTCTACGCCGAAAACGCCGACGGCGGCGAACGCACCGTGTTCTCCTCGCGCTTCGCCTGCCCGGTCAGCGGCTTCACCATCGAGGAGATCGAGCCGCGGCTGTTCAGCTTCAACTCGCCGCACGGCGCCTGCCCGGCCTGCGACGGCCTGGGCGTGGAAAGCTTCTTCGACCCCGAACTGGTGGTGCCCGACGACCGCGCCGGCCTGGCCGACGGCGCCATCGTGCCCTGGACCGGCGCGCAGTCGCCCTACTACGACCAGACGCTGCAAAGCCTCGCCCGGCACTTCAAGCAGACGACCAAGACGCCCTGGCAGCGACCTGCCCGCCGACGTGCGCGACGCCATCCTGCACGGCACCGGCGACGAGCCGATCGCCTTCACCTACAAGGACGGCGTCCGCAGCTACACCGTGACCAAGCCGTTCGAGGGCGTGCTGAAAAACCTGCAGCGCCGCTGGCAGGAAACCGACAGCGTCTGGGTGCGCGAGGAAATGTCCCGCTACCAGGCGGAAAAACCCTGCGTCGTCTGCAACGGCGCCCGCCTGAAGCCGGAAGCGCTGTCGGTCCGCGTCGCCGGCAAGAACATCGCCGAGGCCTCGGACCTTTCGATCCGCGCCGCGCTCGGCTGGTTCGCCGAGGTGCTGCCGCAACTGACCCCGCAGCGCCAGGAAATCGCCGGCCGCATCCTGCGCGAAATCGTCGACCGCCTGCGCTTCCTGGTCGATGTCGGCCTCGACTACCTGACCCTGGCCCGCGGCTCCGCCACGCTGTCCGGCGGCGAATCGCAGCGCATCCGCCTGGCCAGCCAGATCGGCTCCGGCCTGACCGGCGTGCTGTATGTGCTGGACGAGCCCTCGATCGGCCTGCACCAGCGCGACAACGAACGCCTGCTGGGCACGCTGCGCCGCCTGCGCGACCTCGGCAACACCGTGCTGGTGGTGGAACATGACGAGGACGCCATCCGCGCCGCCGACCACCTGATCGACATGGGCCCGGCGGCGGGCATCAACGGCGGCCACGTCATCGCCGAGGGCACCCCGGCCGAGGTCGCCGCCAATCCCGAAATCGCTGACCGGCGACTACCTGTCCGGCCGCCGCATGATCCCGATCCCGGCCGATGCGCCGCCCGGTGCAGAAGGACCGCGTGCTGAAGGTCGTCGGCGCGCGCGGCAACAACCTGAAGAACATGTCGGCCGAGTTTCCCGCTGGGCACCTTCACCTGCGTCACCGGCGTGTCCGGCGGCGGCAAGTCCACGCTGGTGATCGACACGCTGTACAAGGCCGCCGCGCGCCGCCTGATGGGCGCCGGCACGGTGCCCGACCGCCGCACGACCGGATCGAGGGCCTGGACCAGCTCGACAAGATCATCGACATCGACCAGTCGCCGATCGGCCGCACGCCGCGGTCCAACCCCGCGACCTACACCGACCTGTTCGCCCCGATCCGCGACTGGTTCGCCGAACTGCCGGAAGCGCGCGCCCGCGGCTACAAGCCCGGCCGGTTCAGCTTCAACGTCAAGGGCGGCCGCTGCGAGGCCTGCCAGGGCGACGGCCTGCTGAAGATCGAGATGCACTTCCTGCCCGACGTCTACGTCACCTGCGACACCTGCAAGGGCAAACGCTACAACCGCGAAACGCTGGAGATCAAGTTCCGCGACAAGTCCATCGCCGAGGTGCTGGCGATGACGGTCGACGAAGCGGTGCCCTACTTCAGCGCCCAGCCCCGCATCCACGACCGGCTGAAAATCCTGCAGCAGGTCGGCCTCGGCTACATCGCGCTCGGGCCAGCAGGCCACCACGCTGTCCGGCGGCGAGGCGCAGCGCATCAAGCTGTCCAAGGAACTGGCCCGCCGCGCCACCGGCCGCACGCTGTACATCCTGGACGAACCCACCACCGGCCTGCATTTCGAGGATGTGCGCAAGCTGCTGGAAGTGCTGCACGCGCTGGTCGACCAGGGCAACACCGTCGTGGTGATCGAGCACAATCTGGAAGTCATCAAGACCGCCGACTGGATCCTCGACCTTGGCCCCGAGGGCGGCGACGGCGGCGGCCGCATCGTCGCCGAGGGCACGCCGGAGGACATCGTCGCCAATCCGGAAAGCCACACCGGCCGCTTCCTCGCCCCGCTGCTGCCGGCCGTCGAGGCCCCAAAGAAGACCCGCCGCCGCGCCTGAGCCCCGCGTGCGGTCGCGCGCGCCTAAGCCCCAGCGTGCGGTCGCGCGCGCCTAAGCCCCAGCGTGCGGTCGCGCGCGCCTGAGCCCCCGCGTGCGATCGCGCGCGCCTGAGCCCCGCGTGCGGTCGCGCGCGCCTGAGCCGAGCGTGCGATCGCACGTGGCATTACACCGTGTCGATCGTGAACCAAAAATCGTCTCTGATATACACAGCGTCTGACGCAATACACATTACGTCAACAATCTATTCCGCTTGAAAACCAGATACCCGGTGTCTAATCACCAGTCTGCACAACCAAGAGATCATCATGTGGGCGGCGCCAGGAAACGGCCTGAACATGAAGGCGCTATGGACCGACACACCCTACGCGCTGCAGCGCGTCCTCGGGTTGCGTCAGGCACGCCAGATCACCGACCCTGAGCGCAACGAACTGACCCATTTCATCAACCATGGCTGGCTCGTCATGCCGGCCGCCATACCACCCGACCTGATCGACAAATTCGCCGCCGATGTCCGCCACCATCACACCCATCCAGGCAAATTCCTCACCACCGACCACCGCAACAACAAGCCGGAACTCAAACTCTCCGGCGCCACACCAGATCGTTTCGAAAGCCTGTTCGACCTCTACGTCAACCTGCCCTCCGCCCGCGCGGTCTGTCTTCACCCCCGCCTGTCCCGGTTCCTCTCCTTGGTGCTTGGCACCAAGCCGGTGGTCAACCAGCAATTACTGTTCCAGCGCAGCAACGGTCATCCCGTTCATCAGGATACCTCCATCGTCGCGATGGAGGACCCGATGTTGCTCGTCGCATCCTGGATCGCGCTCGAAGACGTCGTCGAAGGCAGCGGGGAGCTTGCTTTTTACGACCGCAGCCATCGCCTGCCGCATTACCTGTTCAATGACGGCACCAAAAGGATGGATGCCGCGCGGGACGATCGAAATCGCTACGCTGCCGAATTGGAGGCCGCGTGCCTTCGCGAAGGCATGCAATACCGGCGCTTTCTGGCAAAGAAGGGCGATGTGTTCTTCTGGACCGCCGACCTGGTCCACCTCAGCCATCCCCGCACGATGCCCGGCGACGCCAGCCGCCTGTCCTGCGTAACCCATTATCATCCCACGAACACGTCGCCATTCTGGTTCAGGTTTCATCCCGATCGAAGACACACCATCGAATTCGGTGAGCGTGGAACCTATGTCAGCATGCATTACGACCTCGCTCGGAAGAAGCGCGTAATGATCTCGCCGGAATTGCGCCCAGCCACCTGATGCCGCCGCGTTTGGCGTGTGCGCCGATCGGGTCTAGCCTCCTGCCATAAATTCAGGGAAGCGAAACCAATGATCCGCCAATTCGACAGCACCTACGCTGGCCACATCGACCTGGAGAACGTCGGCTACGCCGGCACACCGGTCAACGATCGCCGCTATCCGAATGATCAACTCGCCACCGCGCTGCACAAGGCGGAAATAACCGCGCAAACACTCGATCGCCTCGGCTACGGCACGTTCTGGATGGCCGAGCACCACTTCCAGCCGGAAGGCACCGAGTGCATTCCCAACGTCCTGCTGATGGCCCTGCACCTCACCCACCTGACCAAGAATATCAAGCTCGGCTGCGGCTTCAACATCACCCCGATGTGGCACCCGCTGCGCCTTGCCGAGGACTATGCCATGGCCGACATCCTGTCGCACGGCCGCGTCGTGTTCGGCGTCGGCCGCGGCTACCACACGCGGGAGGTTGAGACCTTCGGCGCCCCGTTGCTGAACCAGGAAGCCAACCGCGAACTGTTCGAGGAACAGGTAGATATCATCTTCAAGGCCTTCAACAATGATTCGTTCTCGCACCAGGGCAAGCATTACACGCTGCCGCCCGAGGTGCCCTATCGTGGCTACACCCTCAAGGAAATCACCCTGGTGCCGCGCCCGCAGCGCCTGCCGGTCGAATGTTGGCAGCCCATCCAAAGCGGCTCCGCCCGTGCACTCGACTTCATGGCCAGGCACGGTATCCAGGGCGTCATCGGCGGCGGCTCAGCCGAAGGTGGCATCGTCCACAAGGTCATGGTGGAATTCCAGGCCGCCTATGCCCGCATCGGCAAGCACATCGAACTTGGCGAACGCCTCGCCATCGGCTTCCAGTTCTTCATCGCCAACAGCATCGAGGAAGGTATCCGCGAAGCCGGCAAATACTACGAAGAAAACATGAAGATGTTCGGCGAATTGCGCCTGGTCAAAGCGCTGACGGACGAACAGATCGCCGCGATGCGGGACCCAAAGCTGGCGGTGAACACCAAGCTGCCCCGGATCGAAGATGCGGTGAAAGCCGGCGGCTTCCTGACCGGCACCCCCGCCGACATCATCGAAAGCCTGAAGAAGATCGAAGCCGCCTACCCCGGACTCTCTCGCGTTACCGTCACCCTCCCCCTCGGCACGCCTCTGTCCGTCTGGCTGGAACAGGTCGAGCGCTTCGCGAAAGAGGTAATGCCCGCCTTCAACACCGGCCCCAAGGTCGAAATAGCCGGACGCTAGTACCCGGTCGCAGGGCAGCGCGAGGCGTCAGCGATTCGCCCGCGTGAATCGGCCGCTTCAGACCAAAACCTGGTAGGCCCCGGAAGTTCGTCGCCCCCGCGACGGGCTTCTCGGGATCAACCTCATTCGTCAATCCGACGCCAGCCGTGATGAAGCCGCCTTGTATCGGTATCGAAAGAAAAATAGTTGCCGCCGTTGCCCGGTGGTTGATCGTGCCTCCGGCTGATCTCCTCGTTGTACAAGGCACATAGAAGCAACGTTCCGACACCGCCATGAGCGACGATCGCGATGTCACAGCCCGCCGAAGCCGCCAGTACATGATCAACCGCCGCCACGATACGCCGCTGCGCATCGATCGCGCGCTCCCACCCACGCACGTTCCGCCCGGGGTTGGCGAAGAACTCGTCCGCCAAGGCCTCGAATTCCGACCGAGGCAGATATCCGGTCGCCGAACGGTCATTCTCACCCAACTCCGCCAGTTCATTGACCGGAAGCTTCAGGTGTTCAGCCAGGACCCCCGCCCCATCCCGAGCCTTGCGCTCCGCGCTGCTCCAGATCGCCCGAATGCCGGCGACCCACGGTAGCGCCAGCGCATGCCTCATGCGCTCCAGCCCGTGGCTCGACAGCCGCCAATCCGGGACCGGCAAAGCTGGATCTATCGACACGTCCGGGTGGGTGACAAAGTAAACACTGGGCATCGAACGTTTATCGCTCGCCCAAGCGATATCGGCCAGGGTCAAGCCCCTCCCCAGGCGGTTGACGCTGTGAGGCCAAGGCGGCACGGTACATCCAAGTCCCTGGAGGATACCATGGCGCGTCCGTACGAAGGCATCCGCATCATCGACATCACGCACGTTCTGGCCGGCCCGTTCGCCGCCTATCAGCTCGGCCTGATGGGCGCCGACGTGATCAAGGTCGAGGATCCCAACGACCCGGATCAAAGCCGCGACTCAGGCTCGGACAACGACCTGAACCACGGCGGCATGGGAACCGGATTTCTCACCCAGGGATCCAACAAACGTGCCATCACGCTCAACCTGAAAACCGACCAGGGGCGGGCGATCCTGAAGAAACTGGTGGCGACGGCGGATGTGCTGGTGGAGAATTACCGGCCCGGTGCCTTCGAAGCCCTGGGACTGGGATACGAAGATCTCAGGAAGATCAATCCCAAGCTGATCTACGCTTCGTTTTCGGCGTTCGGCCAGGGCGGCCCGAAACGCCAGCGGACAGCGTATGACCATGTCATCCAATCGACCTCCGGCATCATGGCGATGACCGGCACCCCGGAGTGCAATCCAATCAAGATCGGCGCCCCGGCGATCGACTACGCCACCGGAACCATGGGCGCCTACGCCCTGTCCGCCGCCTTGTTCCAGCGCGAGCGCACCGGCCAGGGCCAGCGTGTCGACATGGCGATGCTCGACGTCGCGATCATGCTGATGGCAAGCCACGTCACCGGCTATATGCGCAACGGCAAGCACCCCAAGCCGTCAGGCAATCGGATGCCCCATGCAACCTCCATGGCCTACCACACCGCCGAGGGCATGGTCATGCTCGGTGCATCGAACCTGCGCCAGCAAAAGCGCCTGTGGACGGTTCTGGAACGGCCGGACCTCATCAAACGCACCAACGATGAACGCGATGCCGATCATGACCGCGAGGTCCGCACCCTGACAGAACTCATGCGAACCCGAACCGCCGCCGAGTGGGAGGACTTCCTGCAGGAGCGTCATGTTCCGGCGTCGCGCGTGCGCACCATGGGTGAGGCCTTGGCCGATCCGCAACTCCAGTCGCGCGCCCTGCTGCACCGCCACGACAACGTCCCCGGCATCCAAGGCGCGTTCACCGTCCCCGTCGCAGCCTTCAAATTCGGCCATGACGGACCGCGCGTCGATCGGCCGCCGCCGATGTTCGGCCAGCATAATAATGAGGTCCTGACGGAACTCGGCTATACTTCAACCGAAATCGCCGGCTTCAAGTCGGCCAATATCATCTGACAGGAACGCGATATGAAACTGGGACGTCTCGGAGTTTGGTACTCCACCGACAAACACCCAAATCCCTCCGCCATCGCCGACTTCGTGAAGAACGTCGAAAAACTCGGATTCGATACTCTGTGGTACCCTGAATCCCGCGGCTATGAATTCTTCTCCGTCGCCGGCTATATGCTGTCACAGACCAAGACTCTGAAGATCGGCAGCTCCATCGCCTCGATCTACGCCAGGGACGCCTTCACCTCGCGCCGCGGCATGATCAGCCTGAACCAGTTGTACCAGGATCGTTTCATCCTCGGCCTGGGCGTCAGCCATGTGCCGATGGTCGAGGGTATCCGCGGCCATGTCTACGAAAAGCCGGTCCCGGCCATGCGGGGATACCTCAACGCAATCATGAAGGACGAGCCTGGCGCCACGGACTTCCCCATCTGCCTCGCCGCGCTGGGTCCGCTGATGCTGAAACTGTCCGGACAAATGACCCGCGGCGCGGTGCCATACAATACGACTCCAAAACATACGGCCGAGGCAGCCAAAATCCTCGGACCAGGCAAATGGCTCGCCATTGAGCAAAAAGTTACAATAGAAACCGATCCGGCCAAGGCCCGCAAGCTGGGCCGCGAGGAACTGTCCCGCTACATGGTACTCGACAATTACCGGAACGCATGGCTCGGCATGGGCTTCTCCGAAGCCGATCTGTCCAATGACGGCTCGGATTCATTCATCGACGCAATGGTCCTGTGGGGCACCGCCGATCAGGTAAAGGCAAAACTGCGGGCGCACTTCGACGCCGGAGCAACCCATGTCGCGATCCAACCGGTCCACGCCGCCGGCGACACCACCGGCCGCGACGCCATGCTCGCCGCGCTGGCGGACACATAAGGACCCCCCGGCCCTCAGCACCATTAGATTGTGCCGCTTGATCTGAAATCAATCAACAGTTGCATGGACAGCGCCTACTCTCCCGGGGTTCGCGCAACCTCCAAGAGGCCTCCATGCAACCGGCCAACAACCCCGCCCCGAACGCGGCGCCCAACATCCGGTCGCGCAACGAACTGCTGGTCTTCCTGCTGCTGACGGTGGTGGTGTGGCCAATCGCCGCCGTTGGAATCGTCGGTTTCTACGGCTTCACGGTCTGGATGCAGCAGCAGATATTCGGCCCGCCGCACATGGTGGACCCATCGCATGCGCGCTGATCCATCGCGCCGAGCCTTTCTTGCCCTGAACCTGCCAGCGCCGGAACCCTCCCGCCCCGGCATCGCGGTCAGTCAGGCATGCTTCGCGACGCGCTTCATCGTCTGCCAGACCTGCGCCGACCATTGCCCCGAAACCGCGATCCGCTTCCGCCCGCGCCTCGGTTCCGCGCCGCGATTGCTGTTGGACCCAAAACGCTGCACCGGTTGCGGCGATTGCGTCCCGATCTGCCCCACCGGCGCCATCCGATTGCAACCATCCCATGCCTGAAGCCACCGCCCACATTTCCTCGGCAGTCGTCACCGCTAGGCCGGAGCACGCGCAAGCGGTCGCCGCCCTGATTTCCGAACTGCCTGGAACCGAAATCCACGCCGTCTCCGGCCACCGCATCGTCATCGTGATGGAGGGTGCGAACGCCGCCGCCTTGGCCGACCGGCTGAATGCAATCGCCGCCCTGCCGCTCGTAATGGCAGCCTCCATGGTTTTCGAACAGGCCCTCGATCCGGACGAGATGGAAACAACATGAACACCACAAGGCGCGACATCCTGAAGGCACAGGCCGCCGCGGTGGCCGCGAGCGCCGCCGGCATCGCCTTGCCCGCCGCCGCCCAGCCTGTCGCCGGCGGCGCCGATGCATTGAGGATAAAATGGTCCAAGGCGCCCTGCCGGTTCTGCGGCACGGGCTGCGGCGTCATGGTCGGCGTCAAGGACGACCGCGTCGTGGCCAGCCACGGAGACGCCCTCGCCGAGGTCAATCGAGGCCTCAACTGCGTGAAAGGCTACTTCCTCTCCAAGATCATGTACGGCGCTGACCGCCTCACCCAGCCGCTGCTGCGCAAGCGCAACGGAGTCTATGACAAGGAAGGAACGTTCGAGCCCGTCTCCTGGGATGAAGCCTTCGACGTCATGGCAAGCCAGGTCAAGCGCATCCTGAAGGAAAAGGGTCCCAACGGCATCGGCATGTTCGGCTCCGGCCAGTGGACAATCTGGGAGGGCTATGCCGCCACAAAGCTGATGCGCGCGGGATTCCGCTCCAACAATCTCGATCCCAATGCGCGTCACTGCATGGCCTCGGCCGCATACGCCTTCATGCGCACCTTCGGCATGGACGAACCGATGGGTTGCTACGACGATTTCGAGCAAGCCGACGCGTTCGTGCTGTGGGGCTCGAACATGGCGGAGATGCACCCGATCCTCTGGACCCGCATCACCGACCGGCGACTGTCTGACCCCAACTGCAAGGTGGCGGTGCTGTCCACCTTCACCCATCGCAGTTCCGACCTCGCCGACATCCCCATGATCTTCAAGCCCGGAACCGACCTCGCGATCCTGAACTACATCGCCAACCACATCATCACCACCGGCCGCATGAACCGGGAATTCGTTGCCAGGCACACGCTGTTCCTGAAGGCGCAGACCGACATCGGCTATGGACTGCGCCCGGATCATCCCCTGGAAAAGCAGGCCAAGGGCGCCGCCGATCCAGGCGCCACCACGCCAACCGATTTCGACACCTACGCCAACTTCGTGAAGGACTACACGCTCGCGGAAGTCTCCGCCCTCACCGGCGTCGAGCCCACGATGCTGCACGACCTCGCCGAACTCTACGCCGACCCTGGACGCAAGGTCGTCTCGCTATGGACCATGGGGTTCAACCAGCACGTACGCGGCGTCTGGGCAAACCAGCTTGTCTACAACCTGCATCTCCTCACCGGAAAGATCAGCGAGCCAGGCAACGGCCCCTTCTCGCTGACCGGCCAGCCATCCGCCTGCGGCACCGCGCGGGAGGTGGGAACCTTCTCCCACCGGTTACCCGCCGACATGTTGGTGGCGAACCCCGATCATCGCAAACATACTGAGGAACTCTGGCAAATCCCGCTCGGTCTGCTGAACCCGGTGCCCGGCTACCACGCCGTGCAGCAGGACCGGATGCTGAAGGACGGCAAGCTCAACTTCCTTTGGGTGCAGGTGAACAACAACCTCCAGGCCGCCCCCAACAGTGCCAACGAAACCTGGCTCGGTTACCGCAACCCCCAGAACTTCATCGTCGTGTCCGATGCCTATCCAACCGTGACGGCAAAAGCCGCTGATCTGGTCCTGCCCAGCGCGATGTGGGTGGAAAAGGAAGGCGCCTACGGCAACGCCGAACGCCGCACCCATTTCTGGCACCAACTCGTCCCTCCGCCCGGCGAGGCCCGCTCCGACGTTTGGCAACTGATGGAGTTCAGCAAGCGCTTCACCACCGAGGAGGTCTGGCCAGCCGAAATCCTCGCCGCCAACCCACAATATCGCGGCAAGACCCTGCATGACGTGCTCTACCGTAACGGCGCCGTCGACAAGTTCCCGCTGACCGACATCGAAGCCGGCTATGCCTGCGATGATTCAAAGCGCCAGGGCTTCTACCTGCAAAAAGGTCTGTTCGAGGAATACGCCGCCTTCGGCCGCGGTCACGGCCACGACCTCGCTCCGTTCGATACCTATCACCAGGTTCGCGGCCTGCGCTGGCCGGTAGTGGACGGCAAGGAAACCCGCTGGCGCTATCGCGAAGGTTTCGATCCCTACATAAAGCCAGACCAGGACATACGCTTCTACGGCCGCCCCGATGGAAGAGCCGTCATCCTGGCCGCGCCCTATGAACCGCCGGCGGAAAGTCCGGACGCGGAATTTGGCTTCTGGCTGGTGACCGGCCGTGTGCTGGAGCACTGGCATTCCGGCTCCATGACCATGCGCGTGCCGGAACTCTACAGCGCCTTTCCCACCGCTCGGGTCTTCATGAATCCCCTGGACGCCCGCAAGATGGGGATCAACCAGGGCGCCGAGGTCCAGGTCATGTCGCGCCGAGGCATGATCCGCAGCCGGATCGAAACCCGCGGCCGCAACCGCATGCCACCGGGTGTGGTCTTCGTTCCCTGGTTCGACGCCAGCCAGCTTATCAATCAGGTGACCCTCGACGCCACCGACCCGATCAGCAAACAAGCCGACTTCAAGAAATGCGCGGTGAAGATCGTGCCGGTGATGGCATGATCCGCCTGCTTGCCCTGCTGTTTCTGGTGATGTCGCCGCTGACAGGCCTGCATGCCCAAGGCCTTTCCGACACGCCACGCCTTTCCGACACGCCACGTCTTCCCGATACGCCGCGCCTGTCGGGCAACACACCGCCCACCGAACCGATGAAGGCGCTCGCGGTGCCTTCTTCCATCACTAACGACGTGCGCCAGGCCCGCAACTATCCGGAACAGCCGCCGGTAATCCCGCACGCTATCGAAGGCTACCAACTAACCCTCAATACCAACCGCTGCCTGACTTGCCACGCCAGGCAGTTCGTCCAGGGATCGGGCGCCCCAATGATCTCCGTGACTCATTTCATGGATCGCGACGGGCAGGTCCTGGCCGACGTCACCCCCCGCCGCTACTTCTGCACCGCCTGCCACGTATCACAAACCGACGCGCCGCCACTCGTGGCCAACACCTTCCGCGATGCGTTGCCCGAAAACGGGCACGGAGCATTGCCCGCAAACGGGCACGGAGCATTGCCCGCAGACGGGCACGGAGCATCGCCCGCAGACGGGCACAGAACATCGCCCGCAGACGGATACAGAACATCTCCCGCAGACGGGCACGGAACATCGCCCGCGAGCGGGCACGGAACATCCCCCGGAAACGGGCACTGACATGCGCCGATTGATGTCCCTCGGACTATGTCTCTGGGCGATCGTGCGCCGGCCGGCCACCGGCCTCAGCCTGGGTTTCCTGACCTTGGGCGGATTTGCCGCCGGCGTAGTTTTCTGGGGCGGCTTCAACACCGCTCTCGAGTTCGCCAACACCGAGGCATTCTGCACCGGCTGTCACGAAATGCGGGACAACGTCTACCCGGAACTCGCTCAGACCGTGCACTTCTCCAACCGCTCAGGCGTCCGAGCGATGTGTTCGGACTGTCACGTGCCGCACAATTGGACCAACAAGATCGCGCGCAAAATGCAGGCCTCGAAGGAGGTCTGGGGCGCCATCTTCGGAACCATCGACACCAGGCAGAAATTTCTCGACAAACGGCGGGAACTCGCCGGCCACGAGTGGGCGAGACTAACCGCGAACGACAGCCTTGAATGCCGCAATTGCCACAGCACAGCGGCGATGGACCTGACCAAACAAGCGCCCCGTGCGGCGTCGATCCACACAAAGTTCCTGTTGACCGGTCAGCGCACCTGCATCGACTGCCACAAGGGCATAGCCCACCAGCTACCCGACATGACAGGCATCGCCCCAGGCTGGGTCGATCAGGACAGGATCCCCGTAAAATAATTCAGGTCCGACAGCGTAACCGCCCCCTCAAACCACCCGCCGGCAACGAGGGATCACGCTCTCTGATCCGCAGCCCGCGCCCGCCGATTTCTTCAGGGCCAGGCAAGGGAATAAAGGCGATTTGCCTGCGCGATCAGCCGTGGGCGGCAATGCGGCGGATGGAACCGACCAGGCGCCATCCGGACCGCACCAGCCTCCTATCCAGCCTTCTCGCAAAACCCATCCAAGGCACTGGTTTCAGCGCGAGGGCCCTCAAAGTCCCTGGCGATCCTCTCGTACAAAGCCGCCGCGGACTGATAGAATCCGTCCCCCGTCTGGCCCGGCCCGACGAACGCGGCGATCTCCTCCATCTCCGCGACCCAGCGATACGCTTTGCTGTGCATCTTCGGCATCTGCGACGTCAGCCACTTTAGCAGCGCAGGCTGGCTGACCTTCATCTCCGCTATCAGGGCGTCCGCCGTGCCGGCACGCGTGGCCGCCAACATCATCGTGGCTCCAAGCGCGGTGAACCCCTTGGTGATGCCCGCATAGGACATCTTCATCGCCGACGCCGCGCCGACCGGACCCGGTTGCACCGGCAGCGACAGACCGTATTCCCGCAGCACCGCCACCTTTTCCGCATCCGGCCCCGACAGGTAGATCCGCGTCTTGCTGGAATCCGGCTCCGGCGGCGGCCCAATGATCCCGCCATCAACGAAGCTGGCCCCCGTCTCTCGCACGACCCGATCAATGCGCAGCACAGTGTCCGGACTGACCGCATTGCAATCCACGTAAATCGGCTTGCGCCTCGCCGCCCGCAAAGCCGGCGCAAGGCTCTCCGCCAGGGAAAGTGCCTGGCCAGGCGGCACGATCGACAAAATGAAATCTGCCTCCGCGATCTGCTCTCGCGTGGCGTCAATCATTCCAGCCGCCCGGGCGCGCGTTGCCGTGTCCGCGGAACGGCCGGCAAGCAACGTTCGGACCTCAACCCCCGCCGAGGTCAACCGCTTGGCAACAGCGCTCCCCATCATGCCGGGTGCGATCACAGCGACGATTGGCGCCATCGAGATTCTCCTTGCTCGTTCCAGCAAGGATGCAGCACTCCGCGCCCCAGGAAAACCCCAAACGGAAAAAGACCCGAACGCGAGCAACGCCGCGCCGGGTCTTTCTCAATCTGCGAGCCGGCTGATCCACTGGGATACCAGCGGCGCAGCCAGCCGAAGCGTTAGCTGATGCGGATGGAAGCCGCTTCCGGCCCCTTGGCACCCTGCACCACGTCCATCCAGATGGTCTGGCCTTCGGCGAGCTGCATCACGCCAGCCCGCTGCAAGGCAGAGGCGTGCACGAACACATCTTTGCCACCCTCGGACGGCGCCACGAAGCCAAAGCCCTTGGTGGCATTATACCATTTGACGGTGCCCTGCATCTCGACCGCGGGGCCGGTCGGTGCGCCACGACGCGGCGCCGCACCCCGGTCACCGGCACCGAAACCGCCGCCACCCGCGCGGTCACCAAAGCCACCACCCGGCGCGCGCGCCGCACCGGCACCACGTCCGGCCGTGGGCGTGGCGGTCCTCTCGTCAACCGATAGTACCTCCGACACCTGACGGCCCTTCTGCCCCTGGCCAATGCGCACCCGCAGGCTCGCACCTGGGCTTACCGCACTGTGACCGGACTGATTGAGCGTGTTGGCATGCAAAAACGCATCGCCCGATCCATCGGACAGCGCCACGAAGCCAAACCCCTTCTCGGGGTTGAACCACTTGACGGTTGCGTCATGCTCAGGGCCAAAGCCCGCCGAGGAGGGCCAAGACGGTGCGGGCCGCGGCATGTCGCCTGGCGGGGCACGGTCAAAGCTGAAGTCGTCATCGAAGCCGCGGCGCCGGCTTGGGCGTCCGCGGCCGCGGTTGGTCATGTTCAAGAGAAAAACGTCCCTATTATCATATGCGTTGTTAATGGCGACCAAGACCCGCATGGGCAAGATCACCGGTTTGCTCCCGTTCGGATGCACGACCTGGAAAAACTATATCAACCTTCCCTTGCATTGCATACCGCAGATCAATCATCACGACAGTCGAATCACTATAGCGCTTGGAGCGCCGCGCGCCAGAGCGAATCGGATAATTCCCCGCAAACGCCGGGGTTCTTTTCATCTTTGTCAAGCCCCGCAAACCATGACCAGAGGCCCAGCATCACGACCCAAACTAAAGACGCGGCTCAGACATTTGATTCGACTTCTATTTCATCCAGATCGTCAGCCTCCGATACCCCTGCCAGGTCCAGCATTCCCTCCGCCTCCGCCGTATCGATCTGCTCCAGGCCACGCAATTTCCGTCCCACTGCACGCGTGCGCACTCGCGCCCGGTCGATCGTCACCGAGAACGTCCCAGCCTGCTTGGCCAACCGCTCCAGCACCACATCCATCTTCAGCATTTCCGTCCGCGTCGCACCCAACAGATCGCGAATCAGGTCCGCCTTGTGCTCCAGCGCCAGGGTTACGAACCCGAGGTGAATCGTCCGCAAAAGCGCCGGAAACAGCGTCGGCCCCATCAGCAGGACCCGGCATTCGCGCCCGATATCGTCCACAAGCCCCGGAATACGAGCTACTTCCGCATACAGCGCGTCAGTCGGCAGATACAGGATCGCGAACTCCACCGTCACCGGCGGAGCAATATACTTCGCGGCGATCTTGCGCGCCTCGTCACGCACACGCCGCTCCAGCATGCGTGTGGCCGTCCGTTCCGCCTCGATGTCCCCGGCCTCCGAGGCAGCCAGCAGACGCTCGTAGTCCTCCACCGGAAACTTTGAATCGATCGGCAACACCGGCCGATTTTCGCCGCGCATCGGCATGATGACGGCAAACTCCACGACATCGTCACTGTCCGCGCGGACCTTCTTGTTGGTCTCATACGCACCCGGCGGCAGAATGTCGTCCAGCATCGCCCGGACCTGCGTTTCCCCCCAACCGCCGCGCGTCTTGACATTACTGAACAGCCGCTTGATGTCGCCGATCTGGGCAGCCACCGCCTGGACATCCCCCATCGCCTTCTGCACCGCGGTGAACTGGTCAATGACCCGGTTGAAGCTCTCGCTCATCTGCTTCTCGACCGCTGCATGAAGCTGCTCGTTCACCGTCTTGTGAATCTCCGAGAGCTTTGCCTCGTTACCTTCCCGCAGTTCCCGCAGCTTCAAATCCAGCAACCGCCGCACCGACTCGAACTGGGCGCCGGTCTGCTCGATCGTCCTCGCCTGCCCCTCCGCCAACGCCACCCGCAACTCGCCCTGGTCCCGTGACAGCGCCGTCCGGACCCGCTCGGTCGCCACATCCAGCGCCCCACGCAATCCCGCCAGCCGCTCCGCCGTCCCGGTCTCCATCGCCTGCATCGCCAAACGTGTCGTCTCGCTCTCCGACCTCAGGCCCGCCTGAGTCTGTTCCGCCAGCAGGCGCAGCGCCTGCATCGCCCGCCCCTGGCGCAGCACCGCCACGCAGCTGACGATGCTGATGAACAGGATCACGCCCAGCAAACTCAGGCCCAGCAGGATCACCCCCTGCACGCCGGGAGTAAGCCGGCCAAGGTTCGGCAGGTTCACACCCAGCAGCGTCGACAGGACAGAATCCATGCGTCAGACGGTGACCGGCACACCAGGACGCAACCCCTTTGCCAGGATCGGCAGCACCGGCAGCAGCAGATTAAGATCGCGCTCCGCCTTGCACACCAGGTACTGCTCCGCCGGAGGCGTATCGCCCTCTCAACTCCGGAAGCGGCAATCCGTCCGCTCCCAGCGGCAAGGCGGTCAGCCCGAGGTCACCATAAACCTTCAGCAGGTCCGGTCCCGCATGCCACACCGCGGCATCCAGCCCTTCCTGCTGCGCAAGATCACGCAGCCGCCAGATCGCCGAAACCCGGTCGGATTGATCGCCGACAGGATCGCCCAGGCCCAGCAGCACCCTGCCGCAGCGCCGGAACGGGATCGCCGCACGCCCGGACTCCCCCAGGACAACGCCATCGGCGCCCGCACCGAAGCTCCCGCCCCAACTATACAAAAGCTGCCTTGCGCTGGTGTCCCATGGCAGATAGCGCACCCGCCCAGGCCGCAGCAGCAGCCAGATCGCGCTCAGGCCCAGGAACATCGCGATCGCCACCGCCAGGCGAACCGTATTCGGCAACTCGGGCGAAATGATCACCGCCCAGAACGCGTTGTTCTGCAGCAGATGCGTATGCGGACGCGTCATCGCCAGCGAGAACAGGCAGAAACCAAGCACCGCGAGGGTCAGCGCACTGCCCGGCCGCAACGGACCGCTCAGCAAATGCGCATGACGATAAAAACACGCCCGGAATGGCGCGATCAGCAAAGTGGTCAGCACCAGGATGCCTGATACCCAAAGCCGGCTTTCCTGCGTCGCCGCGAACGCCGCGCCCAGCACCAGCAGCAGGATGGTCAGGCTCCAGGCTAGGTTGACCCGGTGCGACAGGCTGATCGCCAGCATCACCAGCGCCGCTCCGATCAACGAGGGGATGAACTGCCCCGCCTGGCTGGCCAGCACGCCGTAGTCCGGATCGATCCACGAAAAGTCCGCCTGCGGCGCCAGCACGCCCAGGCACAGCATCAGTACGCCACACAACCCGACCGCGCCGGTCGCCGCCGTCACCGCGAAATCCGGCTCGCTCCAGCGCCCGATCGCCTGCACCGGCGCCAGCCTGCCCACGTGCCGCAGCAGCCCGCCGCCGCGCAGCAGGATCTCATTGCCGGCAAACAGCGAGCCCGCGAGGAACAGCGGAATCACGTAGTAATACAGCCGGAAAACCAGGATCGCGCCGACGATGTGCGGCGCGCTCATGAACGGCTCCAGGCCAAACAACATCGCCGTGTCGAACACGCCGATGCCGCCCGGCAAATTCGCCGCCAGCCCCGCGGTGTAGGACGCGACATAAACGCCCAGGAAAATCAGCCAGGTCAGCCCCTCCGCATGCGGCAGCAACGCAAAGAAGATTGTCGCCGTCGTCGCGACATCGACCGTCGCCAGCAGCACCTGGATGATCGCCATCCGCCAGCCCGGCAACTCGATCTCATGGCCAAACACCCTGATGCGACCAAACACCCGCGACAGCGTGACATAGCCCAGCACGATCGCCCACAGCAGCACCCCGACGCCATACAGCGCCATCTTCGGCAAATGCTGCCCGAAGAACGGGATCGCGCGCGGCTCCAGGAACAGGATCGCCCCACCCAGGACCATCCCGCCCAGGCCAAAGGTCAGGCTGCAGAACGCCACCGTCTTGGCGATCTGCAATGGCGTAAGCCCCCAATGGGCATACAGCCGGTATCGCACCGCCGCCCCGGACACCGCGGCGAACCCCAGGTTGTGCGACAGCGAATAGGCGCAGAACGACGCGAACGCGACGCGCCCGTACGACACCTTGTGGCCCGCATAGATCGTTCCCAACCGGTCGTAGAACGTCAGGATGAAGTAGGACAGCACCGTCCACACAAATGAGAATACCAACGCCTGCGCCGGAATCGCCGATAGCGCCTCCCCGATGTCCTTCATCCGCAGATGGCGGAACTCGCGCTGCACGACGTAGATCGCACCGATCAACAACGCCAGCCCGAGCACCGCCGGCACATGCCGAGCCCAGGTCTTCAACGCGTGCCGGACTCCGTTGGCCATTCCTCAGGCCGGCGCCGCTTGATGTGTCACCGGGGATCGCGCCAGCGCGGACTGGATCAGGGCAATCGTCTCCGGCACCCCATACAGCGCGACAAACCCACCGAACCGAGGCCCTTCCTGCTGGCCCAGCAGCACCTGGTACAGGCAGCCAAACCAACTCCGCAGGTCAGCGAACGGATGTCGCTTGCCGACCTCGAACACCGCGTGCTGGATCGTCTCCGCCGCACCGTCCGGCAATGCCCCCAGCGTCTCGGCCAGGTCCTGCAGCGCGGCACGCTCCATCGCGTCGGGTTCGCGGTAGTGCTTCTCCGGACGCACGAAATCCTGGTAATACGCCACCGCGTGGTCGGCGAGACGCGCGAGCAGCGGTTCGCTCTCCGGGCTGGCACCCGGCGAATACCGCCTGATGAACCCCCAAAGAATGTCCGGGTTGTCCGCATTCACCACACTGGCGAGGTTCAGCAGCATGCCGAACGAAATCGGGCTGCCGGCGTGGTTCGGCAGCCGCCCGGCGTGAATGTGCCACGCCGGATTGACCGGCTCAGGCTGCGCCCGCAGCTTGTCCAGATTACCAACGTATTCATCGACCGCGCGTGGAATCACATCAAAATACAGCCGCTTCGCCCGCTGCGGCTGGTTGTACATGAACTGGGCCAGCAACTCGTTCGGCGCATACCTCAGCCATTGCTCGACCGACAACCCGTTGCCCTTGGATTTGCTGATCTTCTGGCCATCCTGGTCCAGGAACAGCTCATAGGTCATGCCCTCCGGAGGCTGGCCGCCAAGCACCCGGCAAATCCGGCTGGACAGCTTCACTGAATCGATCAGGTCCTTGCCGGACATCTCGTAGTCAACACCAAGCGCATACCATCGCATGGCCCAGTCGGCCTTCCACTGCAACTTGCAGGCGCCCCCCTTCACCGATGTCTCGAAAACTTCACCGTCGGCTGGGTCCTTCCACGTCACGGTCCCCGCTTGCGCATCGAAGCGCTCCATCGGCACCTGCATGACCACCCCCGTCCGCGGATGCACCGGCAATATCGGCGAGTAGGTCGCTCGGCGGTCCGGCCCCAGCGTCGGCAAGATCACCGCCATCACCGGATCGTAGCATTCCAATATCCGCACCAGCGCCGCATCGAACCGCCCAGCCTTGTAGTAATCGGTGGAGGACGCAAACTCATATTCAAATCCGAACGAATCCAGGAACGCCCGCAGCCTTGCGTTGTTGTGCGCGCCGAAACTCTCATGCGTGCCGAACGGGTCCGGAATCTGCGTCAGCGGCTTGCCCAGATACGGCGTCAGCATCTCCTTGTTCGGAATGTTGTCCGGAACCTTGCGCAGCCCATCCATGTCGTCGCTGAACGCCAGCAGCTTCGACGCCATGCCGGTCATTTCGGTAAATGCATTACGCACCCAGGTGGTGCGGGCAACCTCCCCGAACGTTCCGATATGCGGCAGGCCGGACGGACCATAACCGGTCTCGAACAACGCATGATCCTTGCCGGAGGCGGCCAAACGCTCGGCGACCTTCCGCGCCTCCTCGAACGGCCATGCCTTCGGGATTGCTGACACCTTGTTGCGAACTGTCTCGGACATGAGCCGGAAGCTATGGACCGGGCTGCGTTAGGTCAATCGGAACCATTGGGAACGATCACCATGGACAGAAATTCATCCAGGCCGGATCATCCGCGGCAAAACCGCTGGAGGAAAGCATGAACGCCACCACCACACTTCCCCTGCCCGCCGCATTATCCATGCAGGGCAAGCGCGCCCTGGTCACCGGCGCGGCCAGCGGCATCGGCAAGGCCACCGCCCTCGTCCTGGCCCAACTGGGCGCCGAACTGCTGATCTCGGACCGCGCTGCGCTGGACGCGACAGCCGACGAAATCCGGGCCGCCGGCGGCGTCTGCACCGCGATGCAGGGCGACCTGGCGGACGACGCCTTCATCGCCTCGTTCTTCGCGGGCGGCCGCATCCATGCCGTGGCGCACTGTGCCGGCATCCTGGAGGGACGCCCATGGACCGAGGACCACGCCTGGCACGAGCGCTTCCACCGGGTGATGGATATCAACGTCCGCGTCCCGTTGCAGCTTGCCGCCGCCGCGACAGACCACATGGCTTCGCACGGCGGCGGTCACATCGCCCTGGTCGGGTCAGTGGCGGGCAAGACCGGCGGCACCTCGCTGACCACGCCGCCCGACTACTCCGCCTCGAAAGGCGCCGTCCACGCGCTGGTGAAGTGGCTGTCCCGCAACGCGGTCGGCCGCGGCGTCCTGGTCAACGCCGTCGCGCCCGGCCCCGTGGAAACCCCGATGACCCGGGGCTTCAACCTCGGGCCAACCCTGCCGATGGGCCGTATCGGGCGGCCGGAAGAACTCGCATGGCCGATCGCCTTCCTGTGCACGCAGGCAGCCAGCTACCTGTCAGGCGCCATCCTGGACGTGAACGGCGGCGCCTTCGTCGGTCCCTGACCAACGGATTCCGCCGCGAGGGTTCGCGCGATATCCGAACCGGCCAGGCCGCCGTCAGGCCGCCGTCAGGCCGCCATCGACCACCAGCCCGGCGCCGTTCATGTAGCCCGCATCATCCGACGCCAGGAACACGATCCCCTTGGCGATGTCCGCCGGCACGCCCAGCCGGCCCCACGGCACGCTTTCCGTCACACCCTGCTGCACTAAGGCGGTGTCATTGGTGCCGGACCGCCGCGCGCGGGAGACGAAGGTCTGCGTCCCCATGTCGGTCTGGATCACGCCGGGATGAATCGAATTGACCCGGATCCGGTAGCCCTTGCGCGCGAACTCCAGCGCCGCCGACTTGGTGAACAGCGTCACCCCGCCCTTGGTCATCGAATACAGCGGATCAAGCTGCGAACCGACAATGCCCGCGATCGAGGCAAGATTGACGATGGCGCTGCCATGCTCGCTCGACACCGCCGCCTCCCGCAGCGCCCGCACCGCGAGCCTTGTCCCCAGGAACACACCGGTCATGTTCACCGCCACCAGCTTTTCCCATTCGGCGATGCTGATCTCCTCGATCCCCTTGCCGATGAACACGCCGGCGTTGTTCACCAGGATATCGAGCTTGCCAAAACGGCCAACGGCAAGCTCAACCGCGGCGCCCCATTCCGCTTCCTTCGTTACATCCAGGTGCACGTATTCGGCTTGACCACCGGCTTGCCTGATCGCCGCGACCGTCTCCCGCCCCCGCTCATCCAGCACATCGCCAATCACCACCATGGCGCCCGCGTCCGCCATCAGCCTGGCGGTCTCCCCGCCGATCCCGCGCGCCGCGCCGGAGATCAAAGCGACCTTGCCATCAAGACGACTCATCGTTGCCTTCCCATCTTCTTGGACGAAGCGTGCAGTGATTCCCATCGGCCCCATCGAGTCGACGTCCAGCCCGTACCCTCGCGTGTTGTCAGGACCGCTGGTCCCAGGCATCATCTCCGCAAGCCAGACGGGGCAATGAAAAGACCCCACTCGGAGGAAACAATGTCATCATCAACGAGCCCGGCCACCGGGATCGGACGCCGTCGTGTCATCCAAGGCGTCGGCGGCAGCCTCGCTCTCGGTCTGGCCGCTCCCGCGATCGCCCAGAACAAGCCTATCCGCATGGGCTGGATCGCCGCCGTCTCAGGCATGTTCGCATCAAACGCCCAAGCCCAGGACTGGGGCTTTCACATGGCGGTCGCCGACCTGAACGAACAGCGGTGGCCTGCTCGGCCGCAAGATCGAAATCGTCATGCGGGACATGCGCCGCCGACCCGTCCAAGGCTGTCAGCTTCGCCAAGGAACTCGTCTACAATGAAAATATCGACGTGCTCTGCGGCCCTATCAACAGTGGCGAGGCGCTGCCGACGCTCGGCATCGTCTCCGGCGCCAAGAAGCTCCACCTGATCGGCGGATCGGTCGACGAATTGGTCGACCTGGTCAAATACCCGCTGGGCTTCCGCAACCTGAACACCAACGGCAGTGATCAAGTGGCGGTGAACCGTTCTGGTCGAGGCCTGAATGACAACCAAGCATCGCGATCATCAACGACAATACCGGCTATGGCGTGCTGTCGCCATGCGGCGCTGACCAAGTTCCTGGCCACCCACGAGCTCAAGCCGGTCTATACGGCCACCGTCGATCCCAACAAGCCCGATGTGACCGATGAGATCTGAAGGCCAGCAATGCCGGTGCCGACGTCATCACAGAGCTGGTCGAACGCCACCGGCTTCGTCGCCCGCGTGGTCAATGCCCGCGGTGAGCAGAACTGGAACGTGCCGCTGGTCGGCCATCCCCGACCATCTCAGGGCCAGGTCGGCAAGTTGCTGACCAAGCGCTCGTACTGGGACAATGTCTACGGCGCTCGGCTATGCCCATGGCGTGGTCGACGCCAACGGCAAGCTGCCGCCGATGACCCAGGCCTTCATCGACCGTCATAAGGATGCCATCAGCCCTTACATGGCGGCCGGCATGCACAGCTTCCTGCAGGGCAACGCCGCGGCCATGATCTACGCTGACCGGCGTCCGACAAAGGCCGGCGACAGCGACCCGTTCACGGTCAAGGCGGCGCTGGAATTCGACCGGCGCAGATTCGACGTCGGTTATGGACCTTTCATCTACTACCCCGACCGACCACAACGGCTTTCGAGGATGATCGGCATGAGTCATGGTCGTCGCCAACTCCGCGCAGTTGCCGAACGGCGGGCACACGGTGAAGCCGCAAATAGTCTGCGGATCGTCGTTGCTCCTCGTCATCGTCAGCGGGCTAGCGCTCGGCGGCCTCTACGGCATGACCGCCCTGGTCTACAACGTCATGTACTCGACCTCGAAGGTGCTCAGCTTCGGCACCGGCCAGTTCGCCATGGCAGGCGGCATCTGCGCCGCGCTTCTGGTGCTGAACCTGCACTTGCCGCTCTGGGTCGGCTTCGCCGCCTGCCTGCTCTCGGGCGGGGTGTTCGGCTGGCTTCGCGAAATCATCGCCGTGCGCCGCATCGTCGCGGTCTCCGATGAGCATCTCTGGGTGCTCAGCACGCTGGCGCTGTCCACCATGGTGCAGGAGGCGATGGGCCATGTGGTGGGGCACCGACCCGACGCCGTTTCCGCGCGTCTTCCCGCGGAATTCGCCGGCGCTTCGACCAGAAATTCTGGCTGCCGATCGATCACCGCGGTCGCTCATGGCGCTGGGCCTCGAACTGTTCTACCGCCACTCGATGCTCGGCAAACTCTTCATCGCAATCTCCGAGGACGCTTCGCAGCCCGCGCCCGCGGCGTCGCAACCGACCAGATGCGCGCGCTCAGCTACGTCCTCGCCGGGTGCTCGGCGCCATGTGCGGTTTCGCCGCCGGCCAACTGACCTTTGCCGATTTCGCCCTGGGCACGACGCTCGGCCTGTCCGGCTTCATCGCGCTCGCGCTGGGCGGCATCGGCAGCAGCCTCGGTCGGCGCATTGGTCGGCGGGGCGATACTTGGCACTGCTGACGTCGCTCACCACGCATTACTTTGGCGCGGAGTATCAGAAGACCATCGCCATCGGCCTGCTGTCCTGCCTGCTGGTGGTGCGCCCGCAAGGACTGTTCGGCACCCACGCGTGCGCCACGTATGACGCATAACCATCTCGTCCGGCCCTCGTCGGCGCCTTCGCGGTCTTCGCCGGCTGCTGCCCTTCCTCACCGGCAACCTCTACTACCTGCATGTCGCGACCGTGATCGGCGTTTACTGGGTGCTGATCGCCACGCTGAACCTGCTGGTCGGCTTCACCGGCCAACTTTCGGTCGGCCATGTCGGCCTGCTCGCGGTCGGCGCCTACGCGTTCTGCCTGCTGGCGGGCGGGCAGGCTGACGACCCATTCCTCGCCCTGCTGGCGCCGGCGCCGTCTGCGCGGTCATCGGACTGCTGCTGGGCCTGCCGTCGCTGCGGCTGCCGGGCTTCTACTTCGCCATGGCCACGCTCGCCTTCGGACTGATCGTCAGCGAACTCGCGCTGGCCGAACAATGGCTGACCAACGGCAGCGTCGGCATGTCCGCGCCCGACTTCCCGCCCCCGTTCGATAGCCATGCCGGGTTCTACTGGCTGGTCATGGGGATCGCCGCCTTCATTACCTGGCTCAGCTGCAACCTCGCCCGCCTCATGTGGGGCCGGGCGATGATCGCTCTGCGGGACAGCACGGTGGCGGCGCATCCGTCGCCGTGCCGATCTACCTCACCAAGCTGATCGTGTTCGTCTTCTGCGGCTTCACCGCCGGCATCGCCGGCGCGCTGTACTCGACCTCGCAGAGCTACATCACGCCGGACGCCTTCATCGTCAATCTCGGCATCTTCTTCTTCGTGCCATCATCATCGGCGGCCGCGGCGTCATCATGGGCCCGTTCGTCGGTGCCGCCGTGCTGGCCGCGATCCCTGAACTCGTCGGCCCGCTCGCGAAATACGGCACCTTCTTCTATGGCGTCGTCCTGCTGCCGTCGTGCTTGTGATGCCCGGCGGGTTCAACGAACTGATCCGCAACCTCTCCGCCAGCGCTGCGCCGCGAACCACAGGTCGCCAAGACCAGCATCGAGCCCGACCTCGAGAGCGCTGCGCACGCGCCATCCGCCCAACCGGCATGAGTTCCCGGCCGTGACCTCGCTGCGCGCGACGCCGTCTCCCGCCGGTTCGGCGGCCTCGTCGCCGTTGACGACGTCTCGCTCGACTCAGCCCCGGCGAGGTCCACGGCCTCATCGGGCCCGAACGGCAGCGGCAAGACCACGCTGCTCAACCTGATCTCCGGCTACTACGCGATCAACCAGGCAGCATCGCCCTCGGTGACGAGGACCTGATCACGCGCCAGCAGTGCAGCACCGCGCGCGCCTCGGCGTCGCGCGCACCTTTCAAACCCCCAAGCTGCTGCCTTCGCTCTCGGTGCTCGACAATGCCATGCTCGGCGGCTGGCCAGACGTCCGCTCGGGATTCCTTGAAACCGCCCTCGCCGCCCCGCGCCCGCGGCGCGAGGAAGCCGAAATCCGTCGCCCGCGCCGCCGCAATGCTGCAGCGGCGTCGGCCTCGACCGCGTGCTGGACCGCCGCGCCGACCTGCTGGAACACACCGCCCAGCGCTTCCTGGAAATCGCCCGCGCGCTGACGATGCGGCCAAAATTCCTCCTGCTCGACGAACCCGCCGGCGGCCTGACCGTGGCCGAGATCGAGCGTCTCGGCGCCATCATCGGCGTCATGCGCGACGAGCGGCATCGGCGTGCTGCTGGTCGAGCACCACACCGATTTTGTGTTCCGCGTTTGCGATCGCGTCACCGCCCTCAACCTCGGCGCGTGCTCGCCCACGGCGCCGCCGCAGAGGTGCGCAACGATCCCGAGGTCATCCGTGTTTATCTGGGCGCATGAGTGACGCCGTTGCTGGAAATCGACGGCCTGCAGGTCGCCTATGGCAAGGCGGAGGTCGTCCACGGCGTCCAGTCTGCGCGTCAACAAAGGCGAGTTCGTCACCCTGCTCGGGCGCAACGGCGCCGGCAAAAGCACGACGCTGCACGCTGTCTCCGGACTGATCGGCAAGCTCGCCGGCACGGTCCGCTTCGACGGCCGCGACATCACCAACGCCACGCCCGCGCGATATCGTCCGCGCCGGGCTTGTGCAGGTGCTGGAAGGACACCGCGTCTTTCACTCCGCTGACCGTCGAGGACAACCTGCTGATCGGCACCTACGCGCGCGCACCCGCGCGGCGACCGGACGAAGCTTGCCGCGCGATGTACGACGCTGTTCCCGGAGACTGGCCGAACGTCGCCGGCAGCCGGCGTCCCGCCTGTCCGGCGGCCAGCAGCAGATCCTGGCCGTGGCGCAGGGCATTATCGCGCAGAACCGCGCTGCTGATCCTCGATGAACCATCGGGCGGGCTCGCGCCGCTGGTGATCGATCGCATCCTGGATGTCGCCCGAGCGCTGCCGGCGGACGGCGTCGCGATGCTTCTGGTCGAGCAACTGGTCGAGAAGGCACTGGCCCACGCCGACCGCTGCTACCTGATGGCGACCGGACGCGTCGTCCACGAGGGCCCGGCCAAGGATCTCGCCGGCAGTGAAATTCTCCACAGCGCCTATCTCGGCCAGGTGTAGCCCAGCCCAACGCCGCCGCCACAGGCCGGATCAAAACCTCGCCGGATCATTCGCCGCCGGGAACGCCCCGCGGACTGTCATGGCACCTGTCTTGCACGCGGAAATCCGAGTTCGCCAACACGCCCTACCAAACACACCCTTTGGCAAGCACGGAGCAACCACCATGGCAAAGCGGCAATTTCACCTGGCATGGTTCATCTCGAAGGGCTACGGGCCGAAAGGCTGGCGCCAACCATGGGGCGGCCCGGACCCGCACCGCTGGGTCAAACCCGATCTGCTGGTGCATCTGGCGAAAGAACTTGAGCGCGCCGCCTTTGACTACGTGATGATCGAGGACTCCTCCAACATACCCTACACCTACAAGAACTCGCATGAGACCTACCTGCGTCTCGCCGTCAACTCCCCCAAGCTCGACCCCTCCGTGCTGGCCCCGTTCATGATCCAGGCAACGTCCCGGATCGGCATCATCACCACCTTGTCCACCACCGAGTACAACCCATTCATGCTCGCCCGTCTGACCAACACGCTCGACCATGTCAGCGACGGGCGGTCCGGCTGGAACCTCGTGACCGGCAGCAATGACGGCGGCGCCCAGAACTACGGCCTGGAGCGTCAGTATCCGCACGACCAGCGCTACGAAATGGCCGACGAATACGTCGAACTGGTGCAGAAGCTATGGGATTCGTGGGACGCCGACGCGATGGTGATCGACCGCGAGCAGGAAATCTTCGCCCATCCGGACAAGGTCCATCCGGTGCACCACGAGGGGCATTATTTTCGCTCGCGAGGCCCGCTGTCCGCGCCACGGTCGCCGCAGGGCCATCCCGTCATCTGTCAGGCCGGCGGTTCACCCAGGGGCCGCACCTTCGCGGCGCGATGGGCCGAAACGATCATCTCGTCCGCCTCCAGCGTCGCCGCCATGAAGGAGTTCCGCGACGATATCCGAGCCCAGGCCGCGGGTTTTGGACGCAATCCGGACCACATCAAAGTGCTCTTCCTGGTCGCCCCGATCGTCGACCAGTTCCACGATACCGCCCTCGCCCGCAAACAGGCGAGAATCGACGAAGCCAATTCCCATATGGACTTTCACCTCGCGAACATGTCCCGCCTCACCGGAATTGATTTCTCGAAATACGACCTCGACGAAAAATTGCCCGTCCTGACCTCCAACGGGCACCAGACCGTGGCGGCTCAGTATTCCGGACGCACCCCGCGGCAGATCATCCAGGCGGGCCGCTCGCTCCGCGACGCCGACCTCGTGGGCACGCCGGACGCCGTTGCCCACCAGATGTCGGAGATCATCGATGCGGTCGGCGGCGATGGATTTCTGATCATCGATCCGGAATTCACCCGCCGCTACATTACCGAGATCGCCGACGGACTGGTCCCCGCACTGCAGAAACTGGGCGTCGTCCGCAAGAAGTACGAACACGTCATGCTGCGCGACAACCTGCTGGCCTACTGATCCGGATCACCGGCGCGAACACGATCGGCCCCTGCAGGAAACTGCATCTTTCGCAACCACGGCATCAACCGGCGCCCGCGAAACTCACCGCGACCCGCAGCAGATCAAGGTCGGCGCCGCGTGCGGCAATGACCGACAACCCGGCCGGCACGCCATTCACCGTCGCACCGGGAATGCTCACCTGCGGCACGCCGGTCAGGCCGCCGTGGCTGGTCAGGCAACTGATGCGGTCCCGCACGGGACCAAGCACGCCGTTCGGCAAGCCCTTGAACGGCGCCACGAACGGCGTCGTCGGCAGGCACAACACCGTGCCGCGTGGCAACAGATGCCGCAGCCTCGCCCGCACCTCGATGCGCATCAGCGACGCGGCACCGCGCTCCGCATCCGTCATCATCGAACCCAGCACCAGGTTGCGGGCCACCCCAAACGCGAGGCGCGGATTGCACTTATCCAGCCATGGTTCAAACGTCTGCCACGACTCGCTGCTTTGCAGAACGCGCTGCGCCCGCTGCCAGACCGACAGACCCTGCGGCGCCAAGGTCAAATCCTCTCGCGAACCGATCAGTGCCGCAAGCCGTTCCACCATGGGGGCCAGCGCTTCCTGCACGTCCTCGTCGGCGAAACCGAAAGCGTCCGTCGCGACCAGCAACCTCGTCGGCAACGCTTCAGGCAATTCAGCCGCCGCCGTTCAACCCCGAACAGCACCTGTCCCACCTTCGCGAACGTCGCCGCATCGCGCGCGAACCAGCCGCATGTATCGGCACTCGGCGACTGCACCGTGATGCCGCTGAAATCCATCCGCCCATGCGTCGGCCGGATGCCATACAGGCCGCTGAAACTCGCCGGCACCCGCACCGATCCGCCGCTGTCGGTGCCCAGCGCGAAATCGCACAGCCCCGCCGCGACCGCCGACGCCGATCCGCTGGACGACCCACCCGGCACGCGGTCCGGCGCCGCCGGGTTCAACGGCGTGCCGTCATGCGCATTCTCGCCCAGGATACCCAGCGAAACCTCATCCGTGACCGTCTTGCCGATCACCGATGCCCCCGCATTGAGCAGACGCTGAACCACCCATGCGTGCTTTTCCGGCGTCGGATAAAACCTCGGCCAGTCCGGATTGCCGCCGCCGGTCGGCACCCCGGCGACATCGATCAGGTCCTTCACGGCGAACGTCATCCCGGCCAGCGGTCCTGCACCGGCGCCGGCCACGTGGCAGCGTGGCCCAGGCACGAATGCCTCATTCCCAAATGCCCGATCCATCAACCCCTCCCGTCCGCCGGCCCGTCCCCCAGGACGGCGCCGAACAATGCCCAGATCTAAACAAAGGCTGAGTGTATGTGTGTTTTGGGATCGGCGAAAATCTCCGCCGCCCGCGCCAAGCCTCCGCCGGCGCATCAGCCGCCTATGCCCCGCTACCCCCGGCACCACTCTGCCGCTAAACTCCCGCCCAAAACCGGAGGGGACCGCACAATGGCGCCGCAAAACAGTGACTGGCTCGGACTTCAGGACCGCGTCTGCGTCGTCACCGGGGCCGGCGGAGGTATCGGCCGCGCCGTCGCCCTCGGCATGGCACAAGCCGGAGCATCCGTGGTCCTGCTCGACAACAACGCCGGGAACTGCCAGGCGACCGCTGACGCACTCGCCTCGACCGGGGCCAGGACGCTCGCCCTGCAGTGCGACATCGCCGACCCGGACAGCGTCGCGGCCGCCGAGCGTCGCGCACAGGCGCTTGGTCCCTGCGACATCCTGGTCAACAACGCGGGCATGCTGCTGTCCGGGCCGCTCGCCACGGTATCCCTCGAGGACTGGAACCGGTTGCTCGCCGTCAACCTGACCGGCTACCTGTTATGTGCCCAGGCCTTCGGGAAATCGATGATCGAGCGCGAACGTGGCGCCATCGTGCACACCGCATCGATCGCCGGCAGCAACCCCCAGGGGTTCTCCGGCGCATACAGCGTCAGCAAGGCCGGCGTGCTGATGCTGTCCCGGCAGTTGGCGGTCGAATGGGGGCCGCACGGCGTGCGCAGCAACGTCATGAGCCCGGGCCTCGTCCGCACCCCAATGAGCGAGACATTCTACCAGGATCCTCAAATCCTCCAGCGCCGCTCAGCTTCTATCCCGCTCGGACGCATCGGGTCCCCCGAGGACATGGCCCAGGTGGTGCTCTTCCTCGCCAGCGATCGTGCATCGTTCGTGAACGGCCAGGAAATCATCGTCGATGGCGGCTTCGAGCATATGCTCATGAGCCTCGTGCCACGTCCCGGCTTCGAACGGGGCAACTGAACACGAACCCCCGTTGACCCGCCGCCATTCGGTCCCTTGACGGCGCGCCTGTCCCTGGGCACCGTCACATAAGAAAACAAGAAACGGCACTCCGCCTCGGCCACACCGCCCAGGCGAAGGAGCCAATAAACAAGCCGCACCCGCGGGGAGACATAAATGGATCGCATGTTCATACGGCGCGTGCGGCGCGCGGCTGTCACGGCGCTCGGCTTCCTGGCACTCTTGGCATTTGTCTTCCACACCACCGGATGGGCGCAGTCCGGAAAGTATAAAGAATCGCCGCTGCTTGCCGAACAGGTAAAGGCAGGCAAGCTGCCCGCCGTTGACGCCAGGTTGCCCGAACAGCCTTTGGTCGTCCCGGTGGTCGAGAAAACCGGCGAATACGGCGGCGTCTGGCGGCGCGCTTTCCTCGGCCCGGCCGATGCCAACAACTACGTGCGCGTCGTCTATGACGCCCTGTTCCGCTTCTCCCCGGACGGCGCCAAAATCGAGCCGAAGATCGCCGCCGGCGCGGAGTCCTCGCCGGACTTCAAGGTCTGGACCATCATGCTGCGCAAGGGCTCGCGCTGGTCCGACGGCGAGCCGTTCACCGCCGACGACATCCTGTTCTGGTACAAGGACGTCCTGCTGGTACAAGGACCTGACGCCCCGCTGCCGGGCTGGATCCGCAACGCCGACGGCACGCCCGCCAAGGTGGAGAAGGTCGACGACTATCACCGTCCGGTTCACCTACAACGAGCCCGCGACGCTGTTCCTGACCGCGGTCGCCAACGCCGGATGGCGCCGACCGCACCTACGCGATGTTCCTGCCGGCGCATTACCTGAAGAAATTCCATCCCAGCTATACGCCGAAGGAGGACATCGAGAAGCTGGCGCAGGCGGCCGGCTTCAAGAACTGGACGGAGTTGTTCGCCACCCGGAACGCGCCTCCGGAAAATCCCGAGCGTCCGACCATGGCCGCCTGGGCGCCGGTCACCCGCGTCAGCGATCCGGTGTTCACGCTGCGGCGCAATCCTTACTTCATCGGCGTCGATCCGGCGGGCAACCAGCTGCCCTATATCGACGAGGTGCGCTTCACCTATTTCGCCGACGCGCAGGCGCTGAACCTGCAGGCCATCGCCGGCAACTTCGACATGCAGGCGCGCCATATCCAGATGACCAACTATCCGGTGTTCAAGGAGCAGGAGAAGAACGGCAAATACCACGTCATCACCTGGCCGACCTTCGGCGGCTCGGACGCGGTGATCGCGTTCAACCAGACCTACACGGCCGATCCGGCGATCGGCAAGCTGATGGCGACGAAGGATTTCCGCGTCGCGCTGTCGCTACGCCATCAACCGCGACCAGATCAGGGAGTCGGTGTTCCTCGGCCTGGGCGAGAACGCGCCAGGCCGTGCCGGCGCCCTGGCATCCGAACTTCCCCGGCCAGGAATGGGCCGCGAAATACACCGAGTTCAACCCCGACGAGGCCAACAAGATGCTCGACGCGCTCGGGCCTTACCAAGCGCGACGCTCAGGGCATCCGCCTGATGGAGAACGGCAAGCCGGCGACCATCGAGATCAGCGTCGTCCCGGCGTTCGGCGCCTGGCCGGACGTCGGCGCAGCTTGTCGCCAAGGACTGGGAGGCGGTCGGCATCAAGACCGTCGTGCAGATCCGCGAACGCGCGCTGCATTTCAGCATGCGCGACGCCAACCAGCTCATGACGCGAGATCTGGAACGAGGACTCCACCGGCTTCCCCTTCACCGGCAATTCGAAGGTCGACCCGCGCAACTCGCCGATCCTGACTCTCGGCCCGCTGTTCACCACCTGGATCAATTCGAAGGGCAAGGAGGGCGTTGAGCCGACGCCGCCGATCAAGCGGATCATGGAACTCGTCGACACCGCCCGCAGGGTCGGCCCCGATGGGCAGATCAAGGCCGCGCAGGAACTGTTCCGCATCTGGGCCGACCAGATCTACGAGATCGGCACCGTCGGCCTGACGCCGATGATCCAGGGCGTCGTCGTGATCAACACCAAATTCCATAACGTGCCGGCTTACGATGGGCAACGACTGGCCGTTGCGCAGCCCGGGCAATGCGCGCACCGAGCAGTTCTTCTTTGCCTCGCACTGACCGCCGTCCGGTGATCCGCTACATCGCGCAACGGCTGCTGCTGCTGCCGTTCCTGATGCTGGTCTACTCGTTCGTCATCTTCGTTATCATCAAGGCGCCGCCTGGGGATTTCCTGACCGCCTATGTCGCCAACCTGTCGGCGTCCGGCACGTCGATCACGGCCGAGATGATCCAGGCGCTGCGTCACGACTACGGACTCGATCAGCCGTTCATCATCCAATACTTGCATTGGCTGATGAACCTGCTGCACGGGGATATGGGCCTGTCGCTGGAGTATCAGCGGCCCAACGCCGACCTGATCAGCGAGCAGCTTGTTCTGACCATCGCCCTGGCGCTGATGTCGTTCGTCCTCACCTGGGTCATCGCGGTGCCGGCGGGCATCTATTCCGCGACGCATCAGCGCTCGGTCATCGATCATGTGTTGACCGTGATCAATTACATCGGCGTGGCAACGCCGAACTTCATGCTGGCGCTGATCCTGATGTGGATCGCGTTCGCCTATTTCGGCATCAGTGTCACCGGACTGTTCTCCCCGGAATACGTCGATGCACCCTGGAGCTTTGGCCGGTTGCTCGACCTGCTGGCGCATATCTGGCTGCCCGCCATCGTGCTCGGCATCGCCGGCACCGCGCGGCTGACCCGGATCATGCGCGCCAATCTGCTGGATGAACTGAACAAGCCCTACGTGGTGACCGCGCGCGCGAAGGGCATGCGGGAGTGGCGGCTGGTGCTGCGCTATCCGGTCCGGCTCGCGCTCAACCCGCTGATCAGCACGATCGGCTGGTACCTGCCCGCGCTGTTCTCCGGCAGCCTGATCGTGGCGACGGTGATGAACCTGCCGAACATCGGGCCGCTGCTGCTGCGCGCGCTGATCAACCAGGACATGTACCTGGCCGGCGGAATCCTGCTGATCTACTCGTTCCTGACCATCGTCGGCACGCTGCTGTCCGATGTCCTGCTGGCCCTGATCGACCCGCGCATCCGGATGGAAAACTGATGCCAGTGACCGATGTCGGAAGCGGTCGCCGAGATCGGCGCGGTCGCCGAGGACCGGATCGCCGTCGCATCGAATTGGAAGCTGGTCTGGTGGCGATTCCGCCGGCACCATCTCGCGGTGTTCAGCGCCGTGCATCCTCGCCGGATTCTATCTCGTCGTTCTGTGCCCGGACTTCTTCAGCACCCAAAACCCCGAACAGACCGACGCGCGCCAGGCCTTCATCCCGGTGCAGACGCTGCATCTGTTCGATGACGGCGGCTGGAATCCCTGGGTCCCCGCCATCGTCGGCAAGCGCAACCCGGTCACGCTGCGGATGGAGTGGACCACCGATCCGGCGCGCAAGGTCCGCGTAAGCTTCTTCGCGCCGCGGCGACGCCTACCGCGTCTTTGGCCTGTTCCCGAGCACAACGCATCTGATCGCCGCCGCCACCCCGGCGCAGCGCATTTTCCTGCTCGGTTCCGACCGCCTGGGGCGGGATCAATGGTCGCGCATCATGCACGGCACCCAGACCTCGATGACCGTCGGGCTCGTCGCCGTCACGCTCAGCGTCATCCTCGGCGTCGTGCTCGGCGGCATCTCCGGATATTTCGGCGGCCTGCCGGACCAGGTCATCCAGCGGCTGATCGAGTTGCTGCAATCGGTGCCGACCATCCCGATCTGGCTGGCGCTGTCCGCCGCGCTGCCGCGCGACTGGACGCCGATCCAGGTGTTCTTCGCCATCACCGTCATCCTGTCGCTGATCGGCTGGACCACGCTTGGGCCGCGAAGTGCGCGGCCGGTTCCTGGCGTTGCGGGAGGAGGATTTCGTCCTCGCCGCTCGCCTCGCCGGCTGCAGCCGGATGCGGATCATCCTGCGCCACATGGTGCCGACCTTCCTCAGCCACATCATCGCCACCAGTTCGCTGGCGATCCCGGTGATGATCATCAACGAAACCTCGCTGTCGTTCCTGGGCCTTGGCATCCGGCCGCCGGCGATCAGCTGGGGCGTGCTGCTGCAGGAGGCGCAGAACATCCAGACCCTGGCCCTGGCGCCCGTGGCTGCTGCTGCCCGGGGTCGTCGTGATCGTCGCGGTGCTGGCCTTCAACCTTGTGGGTGACGGACTTCGGGATGCCTCCGACCCCTACAGCCACTGACGCCACAGCACCTGCTGCTGCGCGGTGCGCGACCTGCGCGTGTCGTTCAAGCTGGACGAAGGCACCGTGCGCGCCGTCGATGGCCTCAGCTTCGACGTCTTGCCCGGCCAGGTCGTCGGCATCGTCGGCGAAAGCGGCTGCGGCAAAAGCGTCACCATGAAGGCGATCCTGCAACTGATCGACCCGCCCGGCCGCATCACCGGCGGCGAAATCCTGTATCGCCACAGGACAACCGAACCGATCGACCTGACCCGCCTGACCCCGCGCGGCCCGGCGATGCGCGCCCTGCGCGGCGCCGAGATCGCGCTGATCCCGCAGGAACCGATGGCCGCGTTCAGCCCGGTGCACACCGTCGGCGAGCAGATCATCGAGGCCATCCGGCTGCACGAACGAACCAACGGCGCGCCGGTTCTCGCCAAGAAGCCCGCGCGCCGGACCGATCGAGCTTGTTCCGCGATGTCGGCATTTCGATGCCGGAGCAGCGTGTCGACGCCTATTCCTGGCAGTTGTCCGGCGGCCTGCGCCAGCGCGCGATGATCGCGATGGCGCTGTCCTGCCGCCCGCGGCTGCTGATCGCCGATGAGCCGACCACGGCGATCGATGTGACCACCCAGGCGCAGATCCTGGCGCTGCTGCGCGATCTGCAACGCAAATACGACACCGCGATCATCTTCATCACCCACGATCTGGGCGTGATCGCGCAGATGGCCAACCATGTGGTGGTCATGTATCTCGGCCGGGTGATGGAAGAAGGTCCGGTGGACGAAATCTTCCACGCCCCGAAACATCCCTACACCCAGGCGCTGCTGCGATCGATGCCAAGCATGCAGGGCGAAACCCGCGTCGCGCTGCCGATCATCAGCGGCACCTTGCCGCACCCGTTCAATCGCCCGGCCGGCTGCCCTTTCCATCCGCGCTGCGCCGATGCGATGCCAGGCCCGCTGCGCCGCACGCACACCGAGTGCCGCGCGAAGTCGAGGCCAACAAGGATCGTCAGTTGCTTCCTGCTATCATGACGAAGCCGAAGCACCATGATGGATCGACCGGCGCCACTGCTTGAAGTTCGCGGCCTGCGCAAATATTTCCCGATCGCGAAAGGCCTGCTCCGCCGCGTCACCGGCCACGTTCGCGCCGTTGACGACGTCAGCTTCACCGTGAACGAAGGCGAGACGCTCGGCCTGGTCGGCGAAAGCGGCTGCGGCAAAACCACCGTCTCACGCTGCATCCTTCGCGCGATCGATCCCACCGGCGGACAGGTGCTGTATCGCACCCGCGATGACCGCATTGTCGATCTGGCGCCGATGTCGCGTCAGGACCTTGGCGCCGCTGCGCCAGGAAATCCAGATGATCTTCCAGGATCCGTTCGGATCGCTCAATCCACGCATGACCCTGTTGGACAATGTCGGCGAACCGCTGCTGGTCAACGGCGTCCGCAGCCGCGCGCAGCGCATGGACCGCGTCGCCGAACTGCTGCGCCTCGTCGGCCTGCGGCCCGAATTCATGCACCGGTTCCCGCACGCCTTCAGCGGCGGCCAGCGCCAAGCGATCGGCATCGCGCGAGCCCTGGCCACCAACCCGCGGCTGGTCGTCGCCGATGAACCGGTGTCGGCACTGGATGTTTCGGTGCAGGCACAGGTGCTGAACCTGTTGCTGGAGCTTCAGGCATCGCTGGGGTTGACGTTCCTGTTCGTCGCGCACGACCTGTCGGTGGTGCGGCACATCTCCGACCGCGTCGCCGTCATGTACGTCGGCCAACTCGTCGAACTCGCACCAACCGCCGCGATTTTCGCCGCACCGTTTCATCCGTACACCGCCGCACTGCTGCGCGCCGTCCCAGTGCCGGACCCGCGCGTGCGCAACGACGAAGGCATCCTCCGCGGCGAGGTGCCCAACCCGGCCGCGCCGCCATCAGGCTGCTACTTCCACCCGCGCTGCGGCCAGGCCCAGGATCGATGCCGCCAGGAAGCACCGGCGCTGCGGGAAATCACGCCAGGCCGCTTCGCGCGCTGCCACTTCGCCGGACAGTTGTAGCTATACCCGTATAGAGAAAAGCCCTACACCAATCGGCATTAGATCAACCCGCCCGACGGCATGTCATACGTCGTGGCGGCCTTCTCCGCGGCGGCAACCGCGCGGGCGGCGGCGCGGTCCCCGGGCGCCGCGCTCTTCCATCCGCGTGCGGCAATCCTCCACCCAATCGCCGCCTGCGCTCGACGCCAGCGCAGCCCGCCAAGGTCCATCCCGTCAGGATCATGGCGCCCCTTCTCCGCCGCCCTGACAGCCTTGTCCGCCGCCTCGGTGGCAGACCTCGCGGCTTCGGAACGGAGGCGGCCCAACGCCGGGTCCATCGCTGCATTTCCTGCCGCCAGCACATGCGTGCCCGCCACCCGCCGTATCGTAATTCGGTAGTTGGGACCAAAGGCATCAGCCCGCGTAGGCTCGACCGCGAGCACACCAAACACCGGCGCGTCAATCATCAGGGTATGGCCAGCCAGCGCCGCGCGCACCTCCTCGGCCTGAGCCGGCAACAAAGCCACCATCGCACGTAATTTCGCCGGATCAAGAATCCCGGGATTGACCGCATCATCAAGCCCCTTGATCCTGGCCCTTGCATTTACGTCTGACACGAAACGATCCAGCTCAGGCTGCTCGGTAAGACTGACCGTGATGCCCTTGCTCTCCAGCGTCGCGGCAATGGGGTGGCTCTCCGCCACGGCCGGGCTCATGCCGAGGAAGAGCCAGAGGAGTTCCTCCGGCAATGTGGCGACCAACATGCCGTAAAGGCGCATGACCGCCTGAACATGCGCCATGAAGCCGTCCAGTTCCCTCGGCGTGGTCACGAAGAGAGCGCATTCGTTGAGCCACTTTACCATCCCCTCGTTGTTCGCCTGCCGCATCGCCCGAGCAACCACCAACAGCGTCTCGTCCAGTGCACCGGATAGCCGCTCCGGCGCGGTCCCTTCATGCAGTGGAAGCGTTTGGCGGATCCCCTCGAACGTCAGCGCCAGTTCCTGCGGCGATAACTCCGCCATCAGCAACTGCATCGCAGCCGCGGTGGCATAGTCCGCAACGAAATCGCCACGCAACCTTCCGGCTTCGTCGAGATAACCATCCGCCAGGTAAACCTCCGGACGAAGTTCCAGCCATTGCTCGCGGGAGAATTCGCGCATGTCCCCTACACCCCACCGGAGGGCGCCGGCGGCGGCGGCGCCGCGGGTGTCGGCTCATCCTCTGAGGGCGCCCAGACATGGGTCATCTTTGTCCACCCCGCGATATTGATCTTGTTTGTCTTGATCTGCTCTTCGGTAAACACCAGCGTCTTGCCGTCCCACGGATCATGGAAACTGATGCGCCGCGGCGGACCATCATCAATCCCGGTCATCAGCACGGCATGCCCTCCGGCCGCGCCGCCTACACGAACCGGCACCGGCAGTCCCTTCTTCAGGGCGATCGCGGCATCGTTCAATCCCTTGGTCATCTTCTCGTCCGTCTCGGTGCCTTCCAGAGAAAACTTCAAGCCGATCTTCGGAGTTTGATCTCCGAGCAGATTGGTGATATTCATGCCTTTGCCGGTGCCCTCGTGCTGATCGCGCGACACGGCAACGCCGCCGCCTCGGTCCTCCAGCATCGCGCGCTGTTCCTCGGCCATCTTCGGATCCATCGCCTCGCCATCCGCCTCGTTGGACTTCGTAACGTCTTTATTCTCCTTGTGTAACTTCAGTGCATACACCGGATCGAGTTCGCCCATCATTGCCTGCACCGTGGTAGGACCACAGGAATCATGCCATTGCTGCTTGATGCCCTTGCCGGATGACAACCCAATCAGATGCAGGTTTTCATCCATCCATTTCTGGTCCTTGCCCGCGATCTCCTTGTAAAACACCTCCAACTCGGCTGCACTGTGCTTGCTCGCGACCGCCTTCGTCAGATATTTCTTCTCATCACCCTTGGCTTGGCTAAGCAATTTCTGAACCTTGGCGCGATCATCGTCTGGCATCGCCTCCATCAACTCGGAAGCGCGATCTTGCTGCGGCTTGCCCAGATCCGCACGCGGCACCGGCCGTTGCGGCTTCGACTTGAATAACCCTTTGATGCTATCGATGATCCCGCCGGCGGACGGGTCTTCCCCATCGCTCATCCCCGAACCAGCCGGCACCTCCGAATCCGACAACCGGAAGCCGACAAACTTCTCCGTCCAACTGATCTGCTCGGGCGACAGCATAATCAACCTCCGTCCGGATGCGCTGTCGAACGCCACCCATCCGCGAAGTCCTATCGCAGCATTTCCGTCAGAGCAATTGGTCGCCCTCCACGCGCAAAATCCCAATACCGCAATCCGCACAATGCAACCCCCCAAGCGCCCCCCAAGGGGTGGCCAAATGAAAATCCTCGCGTAGAAAGGCAGGCGGAGGAAACACACAATGCAACCTGAAAAACGTCTTCTCAACAAAGTGGCTATCATCTCCGGCGGCGCCTCCGGCATCGGCGCGGAGACTGCTCGGATTTTTGCCGCACATGGCGCCCGCGTGATGCTTTGCGATCTACAGGACGACCTCGGCCATAGCCGTGGCGAACGAAATCTCCGATGCCGGCGGCACTGCGGAATACCGAAGGCTAGACGTCTGCAACGAAGAACAGTGGATCGCGCTCGTTGCCGCTATCGAACAGAAATACGGCAAGGTTGACGTGCTCGGAAATATCGCCGGCATCTCCGGCCGGCCGCCAGGAATGACCGTTCAGGTCGGCAACATCGCCGGCACGGCTCTGGCGGAACAAACGCTGGAGAGCTGGAACCGCATCATGGAGGTGAACGCCACCGGCGTGTTCCTCGGCACCAAGAGCGTGATCCCGGCGATGCAGCGCGCCGGCGGCGGTTCGATCATCAACATCTCGTCCATCTGCGGGATCGTCGGCTCATTCGCCAACGCGGCCTACCACGCTTCAAAAGGCGCGGTCCGCATCTTCTCCAAATCGGCGGCAATACAATACGCGAAAGACCAGATACGGGTGAACTCGGTTCATCCCGGCTTCGTCGATACGCCGATGGCACGGCCCGGCCTGCTGGGCAACGAAAGCGGCAAGGCACGGATGGATGCAACTCCGCTGGGCCGCTTCGGCAAACCGATCGATATCGCGATGGGCTGCCTGTATCTCGCTTCCGACGAAGTCGTCATGGGTGACAGGCAGCGAACTCGTAATAGACGGTGGCCTGACAGCCAACTAGCCACACCGGCCAAATCAGGAATGACGGGCCGGCCGCTCCGGCACCCGCGCGTGGGAACCTCCATGTTCCGGCCACTCCCACTCGTCGCGGTCCGGTCCGTCTACGTCGATACCCTGGTCCCGCAGCATCTCTCGATAATCCTCGGCGTTGTCACGCGGGTGATAGCCCAGCACGGCCCAGTTCGGATCGAAAGTCTTAAGCCGCGTGTTGTTCGAATAGCCGTTTACCACCATGCAACCAGGATCGGGATGACGAAGCGACAGATCCACCAGTTGCGCGACATCAGCCGGGCTCAGCCAGGTCGCGAGCGAACGCTGGTCGATCGGCAACGGCCGATAGGTCCCGATGCGCAACGAAACTGATCGCATGCCGTGGCGGTCGTAGTAGTTGCGCAGCATAGTCTCCCCCAGCACCTTGAACACGCCGTAAAGGCTGTCAGGCCGCGGCGGCAACGCCGGTGAGACGGGCTCCGTGATAGGATAGCAGCCAAAGGCGTGGTTGCTGCTTGCAAAGACAATGCGCTCCACGCCGGCCAGTCGTGCCGATTCGAATACGTCGAACAAGCCGCGGGCGTTCACTCGGAACAACGTCTCCAGGTCATAGTTGCCAAGCACGCCGGCCAGATGAACGACCGCCTTAACTCCTTCCATCGCTGATTCGATGGCGAGACGATCTGCCACGTCGACGACCATGGCTTCCTCGTTATCGGTCACGTTCTGCATTGGCCGGATATCGATCAGGCGCAGATGGTTCCAGTGCTGGCGCAAACCATCGCGTAACGCAGTGCCGATAGCGCCCGCGGCACCGGTAATCAGCACACGATCGGTCTTCGGATCGATCACAATCGCCTCCCTCACGAGCTTTGTGGATAATTAGCAGATGGTCTCCACATGATACAGCGTACCCGGGGGCGGCCGTCCGATCAAAGCTGCTGATCTAAAGTCAAATCGCCAACAGTCGGTACCCAAGGCCTCATTATCCAGGACTTGCGGCCGTCCCGCAGAAGCGCAAAGCTTCCGTCCAAGGCCGGCCAAAGTCGAAAACGGGTGGTCGGCCAATAAGCGGCAACAGCCGCCTGGGAGGTCGGCGATGGATAACGCAATCGAGAAGGCGGCGATGCGCAAGGTTTATCTGCGCCTGCTGCCACTGACGATGTTGATGTATTTTCTGTGCTATATCGATCGGATCAACGTCAGCTTCGCGGCACTGACGATGAACAAGGACATCGGGCTGACCGCCGCGACCTACGGCTTTAGCTCAACGGCCTTCTATATCGGCTATGTGCTGTTCGAGGTCCCCAGCAACCTCGTCATGGACAAGGTCGGCGCCCGGCTCTGGCTGGCCCGCATCATGGTCACCTGGGGAATCATCTCAGGCCTCACCGCCGCCGTCATTGGGCCAAACACCTTCTTGCTGATCCGCTTTCTTCTGGGCGCCGGTGAAGCCGGACTGTTTCCAGGCACGATCCTGCTGTTCACCTACTGGTTCCCCGACGCACATCGCGGCCGCATCATCGGTTTTTTCACCCTCGCGCTGCCCGTCTCCGTTGCCCTCGGCGCGCCAATCTCCACGGCAATCCTGGGGATGGACGGCTTTCTCGGCGTCAAGGGCTGGCAGTGGATCTACATACTGGAGGCCATACCAACCGTTTTCGTCGGTGTCTTCGTGCTCGTTGCGATGACCGACAGTCCGCGCACCGCGAAATGGCTGACCGAACCCGAACGCGATTGGCTGAGCAACAGGCTCCAGTCGGAGCGTCGCGCGGTTGAGGCAGGCGGAAAGTTCAGCGTCTTCCAGGGCATGGCCAACCCAAAAGTCTTGTTGCTGTCGCTCAACTACCTGGGCATCGTGACCGCGAGCCTCGGCCTGCTGCTGTTCATCCCGCAGATCATCAAGTCGCTGGGCGCCTCGACAATGAGTACCGGATACGCAACGAGCCTCGCTTATATTTGTGGCGCGGCATCGATGGTCTTGTTCGGTTGGCTTTCAGACCGACTGGGCGACCGTCGCTGGCTGTTGGTCGCGACCTGCATTATGGCAACGATAGGCCTGGTGATCGCAGGCGCCACCATGGGCACCTGGTGGTCGCTGGCGGGAATGTGCATCGCTACGGCCGGGTTCTACGGCACCAAGGGTCCGTTTTGGGCGATGCCGACCATGATCCTGACCGGCGCGGCAGCCGCAAGCGGCATCGCATTCATCAACGCCTTCGGCAATATTGGCGGCGCCGTGGGGCCGGCTGTCGTCGGCTGGCTCAAGGACACCACCGGAAGTTATGCAGGCGGACTGTACGGGATGGCCGTGTTCACCGGCGTCAGCGCCCTGATCGCCGCACTGTGCCTGCATATTCCGCGCCGGATCCCCGCCGCGTCAGTCGCCCCTGCCGAATAACCTCGACCATGCGGGTCCCGCGATCAAGGCTTCGCGGGGCCACCTGCTTCCGCGCAACCCGGCAACGCCGTCCGAGTTCCCTTCACGGATAGAATCAGGGAACCGGACCAATGCGAATATTCTTCACGATGTTGATCGCCGCGCTGTGCGTTGGAACAACGGCGTTGGCGCAGAACACCAAGGGCACAGGCGCCGAAAGCAAGACCACCACAACCACCAATCCCGTTGGAACCTCGATCAGTCCGCCACCCACCCCCCGGCAATCCCAAGCCAAGGCGCCCGATAAACCCGAAGATCCGGGCAATCCCGCCGCGACACGCGATAGCCAGTCGCTGGGGGACCCCAAGAAGGGCCTGTTCACGCGATAGATCGTCGCCCCCACTCGACCAGCAATCGACTGACCGCGGCCGGAATGGCACACCGGTTGCTTGCCTCTGTCCCAAGCCGGCACCCGCGCCGGCGATGTCTTCGACAGGATCAAGGGGCACCTGATGCAAAAGCCATTTCATTTGGCCTGGTTCACCAACTTCACCCAGGGCGACTGGATCAATCCGGTATCTCAGGGCACCGGCGACTGGGATGGCAAATTCTTTGTCGAGATGGCCCAGGCCATGGAGCGGGCCTGCTTTGACTACATTATGCTTGAAGATACCCTGATGGTGTCAGAGGCATATGGCGGCACGGCGGAGGCAACACTTAAGCACGCACTGCAGGTGCCCAAGCACGATCCAATGCCGCTCGCCGCGATGATCGCCGCCGCGACCTCAAAACTCGGGGTCGTGGCTACAATGTCCACGCTTGCCTACCCCCCTTTCATGTTGGCGCGTCTTTCCTCGACACTCGATCACATCGCCGGCGGGCGCTTCGGCTGGAACATTGTGACCAGCGGCGAGGACACCGCCGCCCAGAATTTCGGGCTCGACAAATTGCCGCCGCGCGAAACCCGCTATGCCATGGCCGATGAATATGTCGATGTCGTCTGCAGGCTGTTCGACTCGTGGGACCCTGATGCGGTGGTGAAGGATGAAGCGACCGGCACCTACGCCGACCACACAAAGGTCCATCCCATCAATTTCGAGGGCCAGTTCTTCAAGGTCCGTGGCCCGCTGAACACCGTGCGGTCGCCGCAGGGCCGGCCGGTCTTCGTCCAGGCGGGCGGGTCTCCGCGCGGACGTGCCTTCGCCGCCAGGCACGCCGATTCAATCATCGCCGTCGGCAACGGCGTAGAGGGAATGAAGGCCTACCGGGACGACGTAAGACGGCACGCGGTGGCGGCAGGGCGAAATCCCGACGACGTGAAAGTCCTGTTCCTCGTCTACCCAATCCTCGGCGAGACAGACGATGAGGCCCACGCCCGGCATCATCGCATGGTCAACTCGCCCGGCTTTGTGGAGGCAGCACTCGCGGCGGTCGGCACCGTCACCGACATCGACTTCTCCGGCTTCGACCTCGACGCCCCTCTGCCGCATCTGACCACCAACGGGGAGCAAGGCTCACTGGATAAGTTCGCGCAATGGGGCAGCGGCAAGACACTGCGTCAACTTGCCCAAGAACGTTTCGATGCCGGCATCCAACTCGTCGGCTCGCCCGACACCGTCGCTGAACAGATGGGCAAGGCAATGGAGGCAATCGGCGGCGACGGCTTCCTGATCAGCACGCCGTTCCAGCGGATAAGCCGCCGATTCATCACCGAGGTCTGCGAGGGGCTCGTTCCGGCCTTGCAACGCCGCGGACTTGCGCGTAAAAACTATACCAAGACCTTGTTGCGCGACACCCTGCGGGAATTCTGAAATGATACGCACGGCGGAAGCCTACCGTCAGGGCCTGCGCGATGGGCGCGAAGTCTGGATCGACAACGAACGCGTTCTCGACGTCACCACCCATCCCGCATTGAAACCGATAATCGACGTCAAGGCCCGGATGTACGATATGGCTGGCGAACCGGCCTATCGCGACGCCCTGACCTATTCCGAAGACGGCGTTCGGCACTCCACCTTTCAGCGGCCGCCCCGCCAGGCCAGCGATTGGACCGACAAGACGGCGGCTTTGGATCTCGTGTTCAATGATATCGGCGGCGTGGTGACCCGGGTCGGGGACGAAACGGTCGGGGAGATGTGGTCGCTGTTGGACGGGCGCGACGTGCTCGCCGAAATCGACCCGCGATTTGCCGACAATATCGACCGGCACATAAGGGCGGTGGTCGAACACGACGTGTTCCATGTCTCCGCCAACACCGATCCGAAAGGCGATCGATCGCGCGCGCCGCAGGATCAGGATCCCGACATGATGGTCCACGTGGTCAGGGAAACCGACGCCGGAATCATCATCCGCGGAGCCAAGTACGAAACCGCCGCCGCCTACGCCGACCAGGCCTTTCTCAAACCTACCTTTGGCCCCTGGACGAGCGAGACGCTGTCCGACTACGCCGTCGGCTGCATCGTCAAGATGGGTGCGCCAGGGGTCAAGCATATCTGTCGGTCCGGGTTCGCCGGCCGAGGCAGCCTCGCCGACTACCCACTATCGAATCGTTTCGATGAAGTCGATGTGCTGATGGTCCTCGATGACGTCTTGATCCCGTGGGAGGATGTGTTCTTCTATCGTCATACCAAGGCGGCCCAGCATGTGCGGGCCACACTGCACCGCTACTCGGCCTTCCCCTATGTGCTGCGCATTCAATACGTTGCCGACATGATGATCGGGGCGGCAATGTGGAACGCCAGGCAGACCGGTCTCGATAAGCTTCAGGCGGTAAAAGAAAAGTTGGCCGACCTCGTTTGCTATCGCGAAGGCATCAATGCACACCTGACCAGTGCGATCGCCTTGGCGCAGCGCAGCCCGGCGGGCCTGCTGATGCCGCACCAGTCAATGCTCTACGCCGGCCGTGTCTTCGCCTGCTCAAATCTGCCGCAGATGATGCACATTGCCCGCGAGTTGTGCGGCGGACAGATTTGCGTCACTCCTAACGCCGCGGCATTCCAGAACCCCGGAACCTCCGGTTGGCTCGAGAAGTTCTACACCCTGAATGAACAATGGGAAGCCGAGGATCGGCGCAAGCTGCTCGCCTTCGCCCGGGACCTGCTGAATTCGGATTATGCCGGCCATCGGCTGACCTTCGTGCAATTCGCCCAGGCACCGCACTTCAATCATCTCGCCGCGGTCTACAATTCGTTCGATTTCTCCGGCCCGCTCGATTTCGTCCGCAAGGCAGCATCGTTGTCCGACAAAATCAAATAGAGAACCTCAAGCATCCGCGATAACGTGGATCCGCCGTAGGAATTCCCTGGCCCGAGCCTGCTGTGGTTCCCTGAAGAACACCTTCGGCGGCGCGTCTTCCAGCACCCGCCCGCCATCCATGAACAACACACGCGTGCCGACATCGCGGGCGAACTGCATTTCATGTGTTACAACCAGCATCGTCATGCCCTCCGCCGCCAAGGACCGGATGACCTCCAGCACTTCCCCGACCAACTCTGGATCAAGCGCCGACGTCGGCTCATCGAACAGCATCAATACCGGACGCATCGCCATGGCCCGCGCGATCGCAACGCGCTGCTGCTGTCCGCCCGACAACTGCGCCGGCCGTTTCATGACATGATCAGATAGTTTCACCCGAGCCAGTTGTTCCGCCGCCAGCGCGCGGGCGGCACTCAGCGGCATCCCCAGCACGCGTCGAGGACCGATCGCGACGTTGTCGAGCGCCGTCAGATGCGCGAACAAGTTGAAGCGCTGGAACGCCATGCCGATGCGGCGGCGCTTGCCCGCGGTCAACGTGGCGGAATCGGCAACGAATTTGCCGCCACGCATCTCGCCCGCCATGTTCACCCCATCCAGCAGGACCTCACCTTCAGACGGGATCTCGATCCGGTTGATGCACCGCAGCAGCGTCGATTTCCCGGCCCCGCTCGGGCCGATCACCATGACGATCTCGCCCTGCGTGACCTGCAGATCGACCCGGTCTACAACTGGAACGTCGCCAAAGACTTTCGACAACCCCCGTATACTGAGCAGCGGCGACGCCCTCATGTCAGCCGGCGCTCCACGTACTCGGAACCCCACGACAGCAGTGAGATAATCACCAGGTAGTAAACCGCCAGCGCAGCGTACAGTTCAAACGGAACAAAGCGCTCGGCAATGATAAGCTGCGCCGACCGGGTCAGTTCAGTAATGGATATCACCGACAACAAGGAAGAACTCTTTACCAGCGTAATGACCTCGTTGGTCAGCGGCGGAGTCATGCGCAACAGGGATTGCGGCAGCAGAATGAACAGGATCGACTGGCGGTTGGTCATTCCGATGGACAATGCCGCCTCGCTCTGCCCCGCATCGATCGATTGCAGGCTCGCACGCACAATTTCCGCAATGAACCCGGCGGAATTGAATGCCAGCGCGACCACGCCACTCCAGAAGGCCGAAAATTCAAATCCAATGCGCGGCAACGCAAAGTACACCAGGAAAATCTGCACCAGCGCCGGGGTGCCCCGCACAAAATAGACATACGCACGAACGAAGGCCTTCGGGATGCGCAGGTCAGACGCGCTGATCAACCCCATAACCAGCCCGACCAGCGACGCGACAACCATGGCGCACGCTGAAATCTCCAGCGTCACCGCCGCGCCTTTCAGCATATACGGAATGCCATACCAGATGGCACCCCAGTCGAAACCATCCATCGTTCTATAATGTCACGGCAGGATGTCGGGAACGGCGTTCGGCGTATCCATTGTGCTGCCGAACCATTTCTCCTGCAGCTTGGACAAGGTGCCGTCGGACTTCATCGCGGCAAGCTGCACATTGACGAAATCACGCAACGCGGCGTCTTCTTTGCGGAAACCCATGCCAAAATACGCGGTGATATCGGAAATTCCAGGTATCATCTTGAATTTCCCCGGCGCGTCCCGCATCACCACCATCATCGTTGACCGCGAGTTCACCACGGCATCGATCCGCTTGTTGATCAGGTCCTGGTAAGCCTCCGGATAGTGCTCGTATTGCTTGACGTCGGCGTAGCCCGGCTTTCCTCCATCCTTCAGTTTCGCCTCGAACACCTTGATGATGTTGGCCGCCGCGCTCCCAAGCTGCACGCCGATAGTCTTGCCCGACAAGTCGGCGGCCGACGTGATCCGCGCTTCATCTCCCCGCAGCAGGATCATGTTGCTCGCGTCCGCATAGGGCATGGAGAACAGGATCTTCTCGGCCCGCTCCCGCGTAATCGTCATCCCGGAGATGATGCAGTCGAATTTGCGGGCATATAAAGCAGGAATGATGCCGTTCCACGCGGTGTCGATGAACTCGGCCTTGACGCCAAGCGGACCAATCATGATCTCCGTTATATCTGGATCGTACCCGACGATCTTGCCTTCCTTGAAGAATTCGTAGGGTACATAAGCCGCTTCGGTGCCAATGATCAGACGGCCACGCTTCTTGACCTCGTCCAATGTGTCGGCGCGGGCGGAGTGGATGGCAGGCGTAGCAAGCAAGGTCGCCGCGGCGCCCGTCAAAACCGATCGTCGGAACATGAGGCTCCTCCACAAAAGTCACCGCGGGAAGGCAAGCAATGCGCGTGCCAGTCAGTAAAACTACCTACGCAATACTGTCCGCCGCCCGCCGATACGCCTCAAGAAGCCACGAATTGAACTGCACCAGCGTCGTCTCCAGGTCCAAGTATCGGCCCGCAGGCGCGAAACCCGACCGCTTCCCCGCCTGCATCCCCTGATTTAGCGGCACGTCCTGAGCCCAGATCTTTGCCGCACCCTGCAGAACCAGGCCCGCTCGATGATCAAAATCGGGCAATGCCCGCGTGGCCCGGGGCAGCAGCCATCCACCCGCCGTAACGCGGTCGCTTGAGGCCAGAGTCGCCTCATGCCCGATCGCGCTGACCAGCGTATACGCCACCGCCCCCGGCGCAAAAACCATCGTCAGGCTCGGAGGAATCAGGACAAACACCAGCCGCGAGCGCTGTTCGGCAGGCAACGACGCAATGGCCGGAAACGCCGCCGGCGTGCCCCATCCGTCCGCCATCATTCCGCCATCCGCTTGCAGCAACGGCACCGTCCGCAGGATCGCATTGTCGCCCGGCTGCATCGGCGTAAAACGCACCCCGCCCTCCGGGTGCACGCTCGGTGCGAAGTCATGCGTGCCGCGATGAACAAACTCCGGATGATAGGCATCCGTGAAATTCTCAACGTGCACCTTCCAGTTCCACGGCAGCGGCGTGTCCGCCATCTTCGGCGGAATCGCCACCAGGTCCGCCGCCTCATAGCCGGCCCAGAACGGTTCCACCTTGGCCAGGGACGAAGCCAGGTCAGGCGCCCGCCCGTCCAGGTTCACGAAAATGAAGCCGTGCCACAACTCCATCCGCACCTCCGGCAAACGCACCGTCCGCCGCAGGTCCCGCAGTTGCTCGGAATTTGTTCTTGGCGCCCCGACAAGAGCACCCTCAAGGTCGTAACTCCAGAAATGCAAAGGACAGCGAAGATGGCGCTGCCCAGGCTCGCACGAAAGAATGGCCCCGCGATGCTGGCAAACGGCGCTCAACACCCGCAACAGGCCGTCCTGATCACGAACAACCAGAACCGGTTCCCCCGCCGGCGCGGCGGAAAAACAGTCGCCAGGATTGGGAACCTGTTCCACCCGGCCCACGCACAGCCAACAACCCGGAAATACGGCTCGCCGCTCAAAGTCAAAGAAATCCGCGTCCGTGTAGCACGGGGCCGGCAGCATTACCTCGCTCGAAGCCTCCAACCGCGCCAGGATTTCCCGCACCCGCCCGCCATCAGCAAACGACTTCACGCCCCGCCCCACAGGGCACTGAACTGCGCCGCAACGATCTGCTCATACGGCACCTCCTCCGTCTGCACACCCATATCGATACAGAAACGGGCGAGCGAGCCGATGGATTCCCGCGACAGCGCCGGATCGTAGAACGGCAAGTCGCGGGCGATCAGTTCGGCGATCAACTCAGCCTGCAGCGGCGGAAACAGCTTGCGGCCGACTTTCGTCGCCAGCGACAGGTCGGCGCGCAGCGCCGCCTGAGTCGCCATGATCGCTCGGATTACGCCGGCGGCGGCCTTCGGGTTTTCCTCGATCAGCCGGTCGGTGGTGGCCACCGTCGCGGCGGTATAGCCGAAACAACCGGCCGGACCGTCGCCACGGCGGGCGTCGATCACCACCGTGCCCACGCCGCGTCGCACAGCCACCTCGGCGCCCATGCCGTTGGCCCAGAACCCGTCGATGCGGCCGTCCTCCAGCGCCTCGGCCGCCGTTACGCCGGTGTTGACCTTGAGACCGAGCGATCCGGGGATTGGCGCGATGGCGACGTTGTCGCGCACGGGGTCGATGCCAGATGCCATCAGCATCCGTCGCAGGCCCATCTCGACCCAGGGTGCCGCGCCGATGCGCCGGCCGCGCACGATCGACAGGTCGTTTCGTTCGCGCACCGATGTCGGAGCGCATGACCAGGAACCAGTACATCCCCTGCCCTTGCGCGCAAAGCAGCTTGACGCCGCGCCAGTTCGGGAAAGCCGGCAGCGCGGCGTGCGCCTCGCGCCGCGACGAAATCGACCACCCCGTCGCGCATATCCTCATAGGTGCGGTTGGCCGGCGCGCGCAGGTCGTGCGTCATGTCCAGCCCCTCGCGAGCGAAGAAGCCGAGTTCCACGGCGGCCAGCGCGGGGAAATAGGACGGCGAGATCAGGTCGGGGACGGCGATCTTCATGCGGCCGCTTCCAATGCGGCCAGGACCTTTTCCGGCGTGAACGGCAGGCGGTCAGCCTTGCGCCACAGGCATCCTCGATGGCGTTGGCGATGCAGGCGGCGACGCCGAGGATGCCGGCCTCGCCAATGCCTTTCAGCTTGCCGACGCCACGGCCCAGACCGTGCTCGAACACCAGGCTCTGGAAATCCGCGGCACGTCGCAGGTCTGGGCAACGCGATAGCCGCGCGGCGTGGCGTTTTCCGGGTTGGCGCCGTCATAGCGCAACTCCTCGAACATCGCCTGGCTCAGCGCCTGCATCGCCGCCCCTTCGATCTGGCCATGGCACGCCTGCACATTGACCGCTCGCCCTGCGTCGGCGCCGACGATCAGGCGGTGGATGATGACGCGGCCGGTTTCGCGGTCGACCTCGACCTCCGCGCCCGACCAGCACGGCATCCAGCACATGTTCTTTGCGCGTAACGGGGCGGCCATGTCGTACGGCTCCTTGAAAGCGCCGCGCCCGATGAATTCCCAGCCGATGCCGCCGTAATGGGCGCGGATCATCGGTTCCAGCGGATGCACATGGTTGCCGACGCGCGCGGTCCAGCCGTCCAGCGTGATCGACGCCAGCCGGACAGCCGAGCCGGTCGGCGACGAAATCGACGATCTGCCGGCGAACCTCCAGTGCCGCCTGCTCGACCGCAAGGCCGGTGACGATGGTGCCGCAACTGACATGGGTGCCGTTGTCAGGCGGCGTATGATCGGTGTCGATGCGCGGCATAGGCAACGTTCTCGGCGGGAATGCCCAAGCACGTCGGCGGCGATCCGGCCCAGCGCCGCGCCGGCGTTCTGGCCGATTTCCACCACCGCGGCGCTGAGCATTCCCTCGCCGCCCTGGGTAACCTTCAGGATCGCCTGCGCGTGGTTGCCGGTGCCACCGGCATCCTTCAAGCCGACCGCGTAACCTCGGCCACGCCCCGGCGGACAGGGCCCGGTGGCGGCCAGGCGCTCGGCGACCTCGGTCATGCCGGCGCGCAGGTCGCTGTCCATGCCGCTGTCGCCGGGGGCGAACGGCTCCATCGGGCCAAGGAAATTGCGCATGCGGAACTCCAGCGGATCGATGCCGATGCGGCGCGCGATCATGTCCATCTGCCGCTCGCCGGCCCAGGATGCCTGGGTGCCGCCGAAGCCGCGGAACGACCCGCCGGGCACGCAGGTGGTGCGCACGATGCGCGCCTTGGCTGTCGATCGCCTGCCCAGCGATACGGGCCGCCGATGCGGAACCCGGCCTTGATCGCCACCGTAACCGAGGCATCGCTGTAGGCGCCGCCGTCCAGCACGATGTCCGCTCGCCGCGCCGTCAGCCGGCCGCCGGCATCGACGCCGGTGGTCAAGGTCAGGACGGCGGCGTGCTTGGTGGTGGTCAGCATGCTTTCGTCGAAGGTCAGGCCGAGGCGAACCGGCACGCCGGCGTCGCGGGCCATCAGCGCGACCAGCGGCTCCATCTTGCAGTACGACTTGCCGCCGAAACCGCCGCCGACCGCCGGGCGTGTGGAAGCAGACGTCGTGCAGCTTCATGCCGAACACCCGGGCGATGTCGGCGCGGATGACGAACGGGTCCTGGTTGCAGGACCACAGTTCCACCCGCTCGCCGGTCCAGCGCGCGACGTTGACGTGCGGTTCCAGATGGAAGTGGTGGATGCGGGTGAACGCGAAGCTGTCGGTGAAGACATGGGCGGAGGCCGCCAGCGCAGCATCGGCGTCACCGTAGCCGAAGGTGTATTCGCACAGCACGTTCTTCGCCGGTTCGGCGACGTTGGTGGACGCGGTGCCGACCGGGGTGATCGTGCCGCCCGCCGGGCGTGTCGAACAAGGCGGGCGCGTCGGGCGCGAGCGGCCGCATCGGGCGTCATCAGCGCCGGCAGCGGTTCATAATCCACCACGATGGCCTGCGCCGCGCGGAACGCGGTGAGTCTCGTCCACCGCGACGACCGCCGCGACGGTGTCGCCGATGTAGCGGACCCGGTCGGTGGCGATCACCGGCTGGTCGCGCAGCCCGACGCCATAGAACGGGTCGGCAAGCCCGGCGGTGTCCTCGCCGGTCAGCATCGCCGTCACGCCGGGAATCGCCAGCGCCGCCGTCGTGTCGATGCCGCGGATGCGGGCATGGGCGTGCGGGCTGCGCAGCAGCTTGCCGTGCTGCATGTTCGGGCAAGGCGACGTCGAAGCTGTAGGTCGTGCCGCCGGTGACGCGGTCGCGCGCGGCGGAGCGGAACCACGGGGAACATGCCGTCCATCACGCGGCCTCCTGCAGCATGCGCCGGGCCGCCAGGCGGACGGCGTCGAGGATCGCCGCGTAGCCGGTGCAGCGGCAGACATGCGCCTCCAGCCAATGGCGGATGGTGGCGTCGTCCGGGTTAGGGTCGCGACGCAGCAGGGCATGCACTGACATGATCATGCCGGCGGTGCAGAAGCCGCATTGCACCGCGCCGGTTTCGACGAACGCCTGTTGCACCGGATCGAGCTGCCCGCGCGGGCCAAGGCCCTTCGATGGTTTCGATCGCGGCCCCCTCAACCGTCGCGGCGAAGCAGGCGCAGGCGGTCACCGGCACGCCATCCACCAGCACCGTGCAAGCGCCGCACACGGCCTGGTCGCAGCCGACCTTGCAGCCGGTCAGGCCAAGCTGCTCGCGCAGCATCTCCGCCAATGTCTGTTCGTCGGCCACCATCAGTTGGCGCGCCACGCCGTTGATGGTGAAGCCGCGCTCCCGCGTGCTCATGCGCTGTCTCCCGCTCGGATCAGGATGCGGCGGGTCAGGACGCTCGACCATGCGCCGGCGATAGGCCGCACTGGCCCTGCCGTCGGTAGCCGGTTCGGGCAGCAGGCCGGTGACATCGGCGGCGATCGCTGGCGGCTGCCTGGCCCAGCGCGGTCATCGGAACATCGAGCGGCAGGCTGACGCAGACCGGCCGGGGATGCGCCATGCCAACACCGACCCGCAGCCGACACCGCCTTGTCGCCATCCGTGTAAAGGCCAAGCCAGACCGCCAACGCCGGGCGCAGCGAGCGATCGGTGAACAGGCGCAGCGTGGCGGGTTCGGGAATGACGAAAGCGGTGACCAGAGCGCCATGCCGCGGCGTCGAGCGCGACCTGCGTCCCGCCATGCGACCTCGGCCACGGCGCCCAGGGCCATCAGGGCCGGCAGCCCATCGTACTCCGGCTTGGCCGCCATGACGTTGCCGCCGATCGTCCCGGTGAACCGGACGCGCGGATTGGCCACAACCGGCCATAACGACGCCAAGGTCGGGCAGGACGTCGCGGATCAACGGGCTGGCGGCGATGGCGGCATGCGTCGCCATGGCGCCGATGCGCAGCGATCCTGCATCCCCGGTGATCTCGGCCAGCCCCGGAATGCCATCCAGCCGGATCACGCGATCGACCGGGTTGCCGTATTTCAGCCAGTCGATCAGGTCGATCCCGCCCGCCAGGAAAGCGCTCGCGCCCGGGTTCGGCGCGCAAGGCCAGCGCCTCCGCCACGGATGCCGGCCGATGCATGGTGAACGGGGCAATCTGTCGGCGCGAGCGCAGCGCGACCAGCATGGCAAGGCTCCTATGTTCGCCCCAGCAGGGGGGCAAGGACGCGGGAAGCAGGTGAAAGCCCGTGAACGGGTTCGCGGCGAAGCGGGCGCTCCACAGGGCGCACTTACGGTTGCCCCAAAGGACGCAGTTCGATCAGGTCCGTGCAGGCCCCCGGACGCGCGGCCACCGCCGCTAGGATTGCTGCGGCAATATCCTCGGGCTGCAGGAAGGCAAAATCCATGGCCGCATAGGACGCCCGAACCGCCGCATCATCGACGTCCCGAAAGATCGAGGTCTGCACCAGCCCCGGCGCGACTTCGGTAACCCTGATCCCGAACGGTCCCAGTTCCAGCCGCAGCCCCGCCGCGATCGCCGCGACCGCGTGCTTCGATGCCGCATAGACCATCGTGTTGCGCGCGACGCGGCGCGCCAGCAGCGAACTGATCAGGACGATATGCCCCACGCCCCGCTTCACCATCCTCCGGCCAACCACCTGCAGCAGCATCAGCGTGGCCAGCACGTTCACCTCGAACACCGCGCGCCAATCCTCGGGATTGCCGTCCAGCAACGCCGCGTGTTTCAGCCGCCCGGCATTGGCGACCAGAATGTCGATATCACCGGCGCGGTCGTCCAGGGCGGCCAGGAAAGCCGGGTCGGTCAGGTCCCCGGACAAGGTCTCCATGCCAATGAGTTCAGCCAGCGCGTTCCGGTTCCGCCCCGTCGCCAGCACATCCGCCCCGGCAGCGGCCAAGGCTCGGGCGGTCGCGGCACCAATGCCGGACGACGCCCCGGTCACCAGTACCCGCTTGCCGCTCAATACCTGGGGCCTACTCATCCAGCACCACCATGTCGCCATCGATCCGAACCGGCAGCCTGGCCAGCGACTTCACCGGCGCAAGGACCGCGCAGGCAAACGCCGCTGGCGGGATCGAACCATGCCCCGTGCCCGGTGCATTGCAGATACCGCCCACCCCTCGTCAGCAGCCGCTTCGGTTCCCAGTCTAGTTCGATGCCCATGTGCGGGCAGACGTTGCGGTAGGCGACAAGGCCGCCTTCCAGGCGCAGCACGATCACCGATGCCGTGGGCGACAGCCGGACGATCACCGGCAGTCCCAGGTTGATGTCCGCTTCCGCGCAAAGCGGCGTCATCGCCGGACGTCCCGCCTCAGGCGACCCCGCTTACTCACTCAAACCCGCCCACATTGATCGGCGCACCGTACCACCGACGGACAAACATCTCGGCCAGCGCCACCGCTCCGTACATCGCCAACCCGATGACGCAGAGCAGTGTGATCGCCGCGAACACCAGTGCCGTCTCCGCCGCCGAGGAAGCGAACATGATGATGTAGCCAAGCCCCTCCTGCGCCGTGACAAACTCCCCGATCACCACGCCAATGATCGCCACCGTCACCCCGACCTTGAGGCCGGCGAAAATGTGCGGGATCGCATACGGCATCCGGACGTGAAAGAAAGTCTGCCACGTGCTTGCGGTCAGCGACTGGCACAGCCGCAGCGCGGTCCGGTCTACCGAGCGGAACCCCGTCGCCGCCGAAACCGCGATCGGAAAGAACGACAGGAACACCGCGAAGCACAAGCGCGACGTCGGCCCCATCCCAAGCCAGATGATGAACAGCGGGGCGACGGCGACCTTTGGGATCAACTGGAAGATCAGGATATGCGGCCAGAACGCCTGCTCGACCCGCCGGGACACGACCAGGGCGCCGCCAAGCCCGATGCCGATGACGGCAGCCAGCAGGAAGCCCGCCACCGCGTTCACCAGGGTCGGCCATGCCTGTGCGGCCAGTATCGGCCACGCCTGAACCAGCACGTCCCAGATCGCGGTCGGGGGCACCAGCAACATTGACGAAACCCCGAGCCGGACCGTCAGCACCTGCCACACCAGCAGCATCGCCCCCGCGAACAGCACCGGCAGGACGATGGGCCGGCAGGCGCTCCAGCGCAGCCACGTCCGGTACCGGGACCTCAGGCAGGCGCCAGATCGGAAAGTAGGTCGCGAGGCGCTGGTAACCCGACATCGGATCAGGTCAGGTACTTGCCGAACTCGGCGATGCGCGCATCCACGGCGGCCCACTCCGCCGCCGTCAGCTTGACCTTGCCGCCCAGGCCCGGCTTGTAGAAGCTGTCGACCTCAGGCCGCTTCATCTCCGGCGTCGCGACATACTGCATCACCAGGTCGACCATGGCGGACAGCGTCTCGGGGTTGCCGTAGCCCAGCCCATGCTGTTTCGCATCCGGCCGCGCGATGGCGAAGTCGTTCAGCCCCATGCCGATGCGCAGGAACTCCTTGACCCCTGGATTAAGCCCCATTTCGGGCAAAGCCTTCAGGAACAGCGCGCTGGCCTCATCGGGATTGACCAGGGTGAACGCGAGGCTCTCGCACACCGCGTCCATCATCGCCGCGCACAGCACGGGATCTTTCGCCAGCGTCGCCTGCGTGGCGGTCACCGATGTGCCATACGACGGCACCCCCACGGAAGAATACAGCATCCAGCGCACCGGGATGTTCTTCGACATGAAGATCGGCAGGCTGGAGGAGGCGATGCCGGTCATCGCATCGATCTGCTTCTCCGACAGCACACGCTCCAGCACCTTGGCGTCGGTGTTGACGAACTGGATGCCCTCCGTGGCGAACCCGGCCTTCTTGGCGAACGCGGGAAAGAACGGGAACTCCGCCGAGGTCGGCACGTCCCCGATCTTCTTGCCGGCGAGCATGGCAGGCGTGGTGATCGGGCTGTCGGCCAGGACGCCTACGCCCATGCCGGCGTCGTAGGACAGGATGCCCAGCGAAACCAGCGGAAGCCCCTTGGCGACCAGCAGGATCATCGGCGTGCTGATCATCGTGGCGAACTCGAACTGTCCGCCGGCGACCGCCTGCCCCGCGGCGAGGGAGCCGAAGCCACGGCTGATGTCCAGGTCGATGCCGTGCTTGGCGAAGATGCCTTTCATCTTGCCCGCGTACAGGAACACTGAACTTCCCTCCGCCAGCCACGGCAGGGTGAACTTGACGGCGCGCGTCTGCGCGATCGCGGGCCGGGCAAGTCCGGCGGCGGCAGCGCCCGCAAGGACGCCCCGGCGGGTCAGGCGAAATGCGGGCATGAGTTCGTTACTCCACAATAAGAAATATTATCGGTCCTGCCGCGAGGCCGGCTTTGGTCGGAAGAACACCTCACGCCGCGAGTTGCGCGAGGTCCGGCAGCAGCGGGCTGTCGGTCCGGATCACCTTGCCGGCACGGACAACGCTCTCCGGATGCAGCAACTGCTTCGTGACCACCTCCGTGCCGTTCGAATCACGCAGCGTCCACTCTCCGTTCAGCACCCGGAACACCGAGATGTCGGCATCCATTCCCGGCTTCAACGCCCCGATCGTATCCTCCATCCGCAGCAGCTTCGCCGCATTGGACGTAGCCATCGCGACCACCTGCGGCAGCGTTACACCCAGCGCCATCAGTTCGCTCATGGTGTGGTGCAACCCATAGGGGGTGGAGAACGGCAAAGCGGCTTCCTCGGCCTTGTCCTCGGCGGGAACCATATCCTGCGTGTCGGTGAACATGCCGCGGTACCAGCGGCCCCCGTCCGGATACTTGATGTTGTAGCCGTGCAGGTCGGCACCCAGTGTCGTCGGAAGTATCCCCGCTTCGATCACCGCTCGCGCGTTGTCAAAGCTGAAATGCGCGCCGCGCCCGACATCGATGGTGACGCCCTTGGCCAGCGCCTCGAAAATCAACGGATGGATCTTGCCGTCCGCGCCGACAAATCCGGACGGGTAGCGCGTGAACGGATGCGCCAGCACGTCGCCCGCATCCAGCAGCGGCACCACCTGCTCGATGATCTCCTGCGGGTTGACGTTGCTGCCTTCCTTCTGCGGCCACAGCGTACCAAGGTGGACATAGGTCGGCAGTCCCAACTCGCGCCCCGCCTGCTTGCCCAGCTTCAGCGATTCGAGACCCCAGCGGGAGAATCCGCCGGGTTCCGCATGCGCCTTGATGCCCTTGATCAGGTCCGGATACTGCCGCGCCGTCTTCACGATAGCCGCGACATTGATCCCGGTCGGCCCATACAGATCGACATAGCGATGCCCCAGCAGTCCGCCGGCCAGGTAGCTGGAGATGAAGCACAGCACCCGGCTTTCCGAAGGTTCAACGATGAACTGCTTGAAGCCGCCAAACGTCAGCGGCGACGGCCCGCCCTGGTCGACAACTGTGGTGACACCGCCGCGCACCCCGACCAGATCAGCATTCAAACCAAAATCGCCGGTGACATGCTCATAGATATGCGCGTGCGTATCGATCAGCCCCGGCGTCACGACAGCCCCGGAAAGATCGAGGCGCGTCGCCCCGGCGGGAACCGGCAGGTCGGCACCCACCGCGGCAATCTTCCCGCCGGCAACAGCGACATCCAGGGTCCCATCGGTGCCGGTCGCCGGATCGACGACCCTCGCACCCTTCAAGACAAGGTCCCATGCGCCAGGCAGTTCAGAAACAGTTGCGTTCATGGTTGTTCACTCCTCAGGTGGAATCACCGGAACGGTAAATCACGCTATCAGACAAAGCACTGGTACGGTGCCCGTGAGCCAGGGCGAGCGGAAACCGTTCCAGAAACCGATCCAGGCTCTCGGCGAATGCATCCGGCTTCTCGACCGGAATAATGTGGCCCGCACCCTCGATGGAATGCAGTTCAGCACCCGAAATCAACCCGGCGATCTCCCGCATCGCCTCGGGTTTGGTCAGCGTATCGGCGGTGCCGGACAGGATCAGTGTCGGCACCCTGATCGACTTCAGGTCCCCCGACAGGTCAAAGTCGTAAACCGCCCGCATCGCGGCGATCAAAGGCGCCGCCGGCGCCAGGCACCGCCACGCCAGGAACCGCGACAGCGCGGCAGGGTTCGCCGCGCGCCACGCGGGGGAAAAGATACTGTCCGCCGCAACCCGCGCCGCCGCCTCCGGACCGGCATCGGCCAGCGCCAGAATCCGAGCCTCCATGTTCTCGCGGGCCGCGGGATGCGATCGGCAGGCGGTCGCCACCAGGACCAACCGGGAAACCAGGTCGGGCCGCTCCAGCGCCAATGCCTGCGCAACCATCCCGCCCTGCGACAGTCCGACGACACAGGCTTGTTTCACCTGCAACCGATCCAGCAGCGCCGCCCAGTCCGCCGCGAAACCGGCAATGCTGTAGGGCCCGTCAGGCTTATCGGTCTCGCCATGGCCACGCGTGTCAGCCGCGATGACCCGATACCGCGACGCCAGTTGGGACATCGTCGGATGCCAAAGCGACTGAATCCCATCCAAGCCCATGGATCAGCACGACCGGCGGTCCCTCCCCGGACTCCACCACGAACATCGTCAAACGGTCCGTCCGAACGCGCTCGGCGCGGGCCGCGTCAGGAAACGGGAACCAGCCACTCATCCGCGCCATGCCTTTTTCACGCGCCATTCCATCGCCGCGATAATGCCGTACAGGCCCAGTCCAATGCCGCACAGCACGACCAGGGCGGCGAAAATGCGCGCCGTCTCAGCCCGCGACCCCGCCAGCAGGATGTAGGAGCCCAGGCCCCGCTTGGAGGATATGAATTCGCCAATAATGATCCCAATCACCGACAACGTGGCGGCAACCCGCATCGCACTGAAGAAGAACGGCAGCGCATACGGCACCTGCACGTGGCGAAAAATCTGCCCCGGCGTCGCGGTCAGCGATTGGCACAACCGGATGGCATTGGGATTGGTCCCCAGCAACCCGGTCAAAGTTCCGATGGCGACTGGAAAAAAGCTGATGAAGACGGAAAATACCAGTCGCGACGGCGCATCGATCCCAAGCCAGATAACGAACAGCGGCGCCAGCGCGATCTTCGGGATTAGCTGGAACGCCACAAGATTCGGGTACAGCATCTCCCGCAACCGCGGCGACGCGGCAAGCACGCAAGCCGTTCCCGCACCCAGCATGGCGGACAGGATCACACGCCGCAACCGACCTCGGCGCCGGTAAAGCTGCCCTGGTAAAGCAGTTCCGGCCACACCGCCTCCAATTGGCGGAAAATGTCGGTCGGCGCGGGCAGCAGGACGGCGGGAATGACCCAAAGCTTGGTGACCATCTGCCAGGCAACCAGGAAAACCCCGGCCGTCAGGCTGGGCAGGCCAACAGTCAACGCCTGTTCGCGATCAACCCCGGCGGCCCAAACAAGAAGCGCGGACCTGTGCCCAGCATTAGGCATCCGCCGGAATCCGCGCCGCCCGATGCGAGTGCTCGATCATCCCCCGCAATTCACCACATAGCTCGTTGAATATTTTCGTTTCGCCAACCGAGGGATCGCGCGGGCGCGGAATCGGCACGGTGATATCGGCAACCACCGTCGCCGGACGGCGGTTCATCACCAGCACCCGGTCAGCGAGATAGACCGCCTCGCGGATGGAGTGAGTAACGAACAGCGCCGTCTTGGTGTAACGGCTCCAGATATCCATCAGCGCGTCGTTCATCTCATCGCGCGTGATCGCGTCCAGCGCCGAAAACGGTTCATCCATCAACAGAATATCCGGATCATACACCAGCGCTCGGCAGATCGCCGCCCGTTGGCGCATGCCGCCGGACAACTGATGCGGCTTGTGATTCTCGAACCCGCTCAGCCCCACCAGGCTGATCAGTTCGCGCGCCCGCGCCATGTGCTCCTTGCGCGGACGATGCAACAACTCGATCGGAAACATCACGTTGTCCAATACCGATTTCCACGGCAACAACGTGCTCTCCTGGAACATCACACCGATGCTGGTGCGCGGACCGGTCATCGCGGCACCGTCCACGCTGATCGTGCCCGACGTGATGCTCTCCAATCCTCCGCACATCATCAGCAACGTTGATTTGCCGCAGCCGGACGGCCCGAGAATCGCCACGAACTCGCCGCGCTTCACAGAGAACGAAACGCCGGCCACCGCCTCCACCGGACCCTTCGCGGAGTCATAGATCTTCCACGCGTTTTCCGCGCGAATGCACTCGCCGCGGGTGCTGTCATCCGGCCCAGGCTTTCTTTCCTCAGACAAAGAGATCGCGATACTCCTTCACTGCTGCATCAGCCTTCGTCCATTCTTCGGCCGAAAGCGTCACGTCACCCACAAAGTCGTTGGTAAACAGGTCCGAGGGCACCGGCGCCTTGTCGCCCGCCGCGCCCAGGTACTGCATCACCATCTCTGTCATGCTGGCATAATCCGCTTCCTCCGCCCGGCCGACCGCGTACTTCTTCGCCGGTTCCGCAATCGCGGTCAGCGCAAAGATACCAAGCCCAGTCTGGATCTGTTTCGGACCGTTGGCGGCAAGCGCGGCCTCCGGCACCTGCTTCAGGAACAGCTTGACCGCGTCCTGCGGCTGCAACAGGCAGAATTTGACGGCCTTGGTAAACCCCTTCGCCATCGCCTCGCACAGCTTGGGATCAGACCTCAGTGTTTCCGGCCGCGTCAGCACCGCATTGTTGTAGAACTTCAACCCATACGCGCTGTACGGCATGAACCGCACCGTCTTGTTGTTCGCCACGAACACCGGAGCGATCGAAATGGCGAAGCCGCAGATCGCATCAACCTGACGCTCCATCAGCACACGCTGACGAACATTCGGATCAACCTGCACCAGCTTGACACTATCCAGATCCAGGCCCGGCATTCTTGGCGAACGCCGGCAGGAACGGATACTCGCCGGAGTTTACCGTCCCGCCGATGGATTTTCCCGCCAGGTCCTTCGGCGAATGCGCCGGGCAAGTCCCCCAGCACCGCCACCGACATCGTCGCATCATACCCCAGGCAGGCAATCGATACCGTCGGCAGACCCTTTCGCCGCCTGCTGAATGCCCGCCGAAGCCGCCGCCATGCCGAATTCAAATTGTCCGGCACCAACAGCCTGCGCCGCGGCAACCGACCCGAAGCCGCGGGTGATCTCCACGTCCAGCCCGGCATTCCGCCCAGTAGCCGTTGGCCTTGGCCACGAAGGCCACCGCATTGGAGCCCTCGGCCACCCACGGCAGGGTCAGGCGAACCTTGCGCAGCGACGCCGCACGCGGAGCGACCCGACAGGATGAAGGGTGCGGCCAGGGTCGTGGAACCCAGGATCGCGCGGCGAGACAACATTCGGCCAAGCTCCGTTCAACAGTGCCGTGCCAACGTAGCAAGCGATGTGCCACAAAATAGCCGCCCGCAACGCCAAGCCACGAGACAGAATGACCACTAACTGATCAAACGCACGGACTTTAAGCTTCCACGCGCCAAGCGTGCCGCTTTTGTGCGCCCTGCCGAAGCACATCTCGACCAAGCCTCCACCCCGCTTCCCGCCGGCGCAAACAACATTTCACACCGTCTGTAGTGACGGCATCATCCCCCGGTTGGCACCCAAATTGCTGGTCAATAGCCCGGGATTCCCCTGTCGCTCGGCCCCAACGGAGATCTGCATGTTCCACCTGGGATGGTTCGTCGGCAAAGGCTACTCCGTCCACGCATGGAACCAGCCCTGGAGCGGCTCGATCGCATCCGACTGGATGGAACCCGATATCTATATCGACCTCGCGAAGGCCCTGGAACGCGCCTGCTTCGATTACATGCTGATCGAGGACGGATCGTTCGTCGCCGACGCCTACCAAGGCTCCCCGGACTGGTACCTGCGCAATGCCTATTCCGTTCCAAAGTCGGATCCGGTTCCGCTCGTCCCCCTGCTCGCCTACTTCACCAGCCGCCTTGGCATCGTTCCAACTGTAACCACCAGCTTCTACCCGCCATTCCTCGCCGCAAGGCTCGGTGCAACACTCGATCATCTCACCCACGGCCGCGTCGGGCTGAACATTGTCACCGCACACAACGACCGCGCCGCCCAGAACTTCGGCCTCGATCGCCACTACGAGCACGATCTGCGCTACGAAATGGCCGACGAATGGATGGAGGTAGCCAACCGCCTTTGGACTTCGTGGGACCCAGGCGCAATCGTGGCCGACCCGTCCTCCGGCGTGTTCGCCGATCCGGCCAAGGTCCATCCAATCGATTTCGAGGGCCGGTTCTACAAATGCCGCGGGCCGTTGAACACCGCACCGGGACCCCAGGGGCGCCCGGTAATCTGCCAGGCCGGCGGCTCCCCGGCCGGCATCGCCTTCGCCGCCAAACACGCCGACAGCGTCATCGCCAAGGTCCGCGGCGTCGCGGCCGCGAAGTCATTCCGCCAGCGTATGACCGCGAATATGGTATCCTGCAACCGCTTGCCCGCTGATTGCAAGGTGCTCTTCGCCACCTCGGTCGTAATGGCTGAAACCATGGAGGAGGCACGCGACAAACGCGCCCGCATGACCGCCGTCCTCGCGAACTCCATGGAAACCAGGCTCGGTGGAATGTCCTATCTGAGCATGGTCGACTTCTCCAAATACGACCTCGACGAACCGCTGCCCGAAATCAAGACCAACGCATCGCGCGCGTCGTTCGAGGCCTACCTGTCAGGCGAAGGCCGCAAGACACTGCGGGAAATGCTGCTCGATCCCAGCGGCGGAGGTCTCGACTTCGTCGGCACCCCAGACAGCATCGCCGCCGAAATGGGCGAGGCCATGCAGGAAATCGGCGGCGACGGAATTTTGTTCCAGGATCAACTGACCCGCAAAACCGTTGCCGAGATCACCGACGGATTGGTTCCTGCACTGAAACGGCGTGGGCTGGTGCGCTCGTCATATCAGCACGCCCATTTCCGCGACAATCTGCTGGCCTTCTAAACCACCTCTTCCTCGGTCTTGTTCACCATGCGCAGGAAACGCCGCGTGCGCTCCTGCGCCGGCCGATCCAGGACCTGCTCCGCATCGCCCTGCTCCACGATCACGCCGCCATCCATGAACAGGATGCGGTCGGCAACATCGCGGGCGAAACGCACCTCGTGCGTCACGATCACCATGGTCATGCCCGCCTCGGCAAGCCCGCGTATAACCGCCAGCACCTCTCCCACCAGTTCCGGGTCCAGCGCGGAGGTCGGCTCATCGAACAGCATCACCCGCGGAGAAACCGCAAGCGCCCGCGCAATCGCCACCCGCTGCTGCTGCCCGCCCGACAACTGATGCGGATAATGCCCGGCGTGACGAGCCAGACCCGACCGCGGCGAGTAACCGCGTGCCAACCGCGCGGGCAGCCTCAGGCGATTTTCCATAGACCGTGACCTGCGCCTCGGCGATGTTGTCCAGCGCCGTCAGATGGTCGAACAGGTTGAAGTGCTGGAACACCATCCCGATCCGCGCCTTGGCCCGCGCCTGCGCCAGCTTGCGTGTCGGTCGCACCCCGCCACCGGGGATCTTCTCATAGCCCACATGGCTGCCGTGCACGGTGATCTCACCCCAGTCCAACGGCTCCAGATGATTAATCAGTCGTAACAACGTGCTCTTGCCGGACCCGCTTGGCCCCATGATCACTACGACTTCGCCGTTGCCGACTGTCATGTCGACGCTCTTCAGCACCTCCCGCTCGCCATAGGATTTCTGGACATTCCGGCACACCACGCATGGCGCTGCGTCAGTGCTGATCAGATCATGACAGATGCTGCCGATCAGGCTCGGCAGACGCTCCCGAGGCGGTTCCGGACGTAGAGCGGTGACCGCACCCGGGTCGCGCGCCCCGCCGCGCCCGGCCATCGCCAACAGGCGCTCCCTGATCCCGCGGCGGTCGTCCCGCATGAAATCGAACCTGCGTTCCGCGCCAAGTTGCAGCAGCGCGACCGCGCTTGTCATCGCCAGGTAGATAACGCCGGCTGCGCTGAACACTTCGAAAAAGCGGAAATTCTGCGCCACGATCTGTTCCGCGCGGAAGGTCAACTCATTCACGAAAATCACTGATGCAATCGATGTCCCCTTGATCAGGCTGATCGTCTGGTTGGCGAGCGCGGGAAAAATCGCCCGCATCGCCTGCGGCAGAATGATCCGCCGCAGCGTCAGCAGCGGCGGCATGCCCAAAGCGGTTGCGGCGGTCGTCTGGCTTCGATTTACCGAGACAATGCCGCCACGGATGATTTCAGCGGTGAACGCGGCTTCATTCAGCGAAAAGCCGATCACCGCGGTAGTGAAGCTGCCGAATGTCAAACCCACCGCGGGCAGCACGTTGAAAATGAACACCAGTTGCAGCAGCAGCGGCGTGCCGCGCATGAACCAGATGTAGAACCAGGCGCTGCCGCTCAGGATGCGGCTGCGCGACAATCGCAGCATCGCCAGGATAAGCCCCAGGATCAGCCCCGCCAGCATCGCCAATCCCGCGATCTCGAGCGCCAGTAAAGCGCCCTGCATCAGGAACGATGAGGTCAGGTAGCTCAGGAAGTGGGTCGGCATTGCACTGATGACCTGCCAGGAAAGCCCATGCCTGAATTGCGCGGCTTCAGCGCAAAACACCAGCCGATGACGCCTGTCGATGCAACTGTCCTGCGCCGGACGGCACACTGCACCATTTTCGGGCACGGCGCCTGCGCCCACCATCCCCACACCGGATCCCGCCCGGCATGACTCGCGGCAACGTTCATTTCGTCAGGATGACAGGTGACAGCAGCAGCTTTGGATCAAGCTTGTACGAAGTATAGATCTTCGCAATCTGCCCGGAGGCCAACGTCGCCGCCATCGCATCCGCGATCGCCTGCTCGAGTTCCGTTCTACCCTTCGCGATCCCGACACCAACCTTGACGTCCGGAAGGAAGTTGAAACCCGTCTCCATGTCCGGGCGTTCAGCCGTCGCCGCCGCCGCCATCGCCGATGACGAAAGCACAATGTCCGCTCGGTTTGTTTGAATCATCTGCCAGGCACTTGGCCGGTCTTGATAGGTGTTGATCTCGATCGCCGGCTTTCCGGCATCGGTGCACTTCTGCGTAAGATTGCTAAGCAGCATGGCCTCGACAGTGCCCAGACCCGCAACCGCCCGAACCCCGCAGAGATCATCAAGCGATTTGATGTTCTTCGGGTTGCCCTTGCGCAGCACGACCGTGTCGGACGCCAGGCTGTACAGCACGTAATCAACCCGCTGCGCGCGCTCCGCCGTGTAGTATAGATTGTCCCACATCAGGTCGATACGTCCGGACGCGACAGCGGGCAGCAACCCTGACCACGCGCCGATCTGGAAGGTCACAGGTACGCCGATGCACGCGAACACCGCCCGAGCATAGTCGGCATCCGCGCCAAGGATGCGGTCAGGATTTTCTGGGTCGTGATAACTATAGGGCAGTGAAACGCCGTCCTCTCCCACGACAATGGTCTTGCCGGCAAGGCCGGGATACCGTGTCGCCACCTGCTCGGGGTGGCAAGGCTTGACATCGGCGGCAGCCGCCGGCTTGGCCAAGGCCAGCCCTGCCATCAGGCCGCAGGCAGCCCAGCAAGATAAACCCGACAGCTTGTTCATGACACCATTTCCTCGGCAAAGGACTTGCCCTGGGGTAGCAACACGCGTGCCAAGCCGTCGGGGCCTTACGACCAGGACAGGCGGTCAATTGTTCAGGTTCTCCCGCAGGGTCGCGCCACCATATCTGGTCTTCGTCAGGCCGCGGCGTTGCAACTCCGGCACGACCAGTTCAACGAAGTCGCGCAACATCCCCGGCGCCGAAAAGCTTTTCGACAGGATGATGCCGCCATTGCGGCCGCCGGCTTCATGCAACACCTCGAACCGGTCGGCGATCTGTGCCGGTGATCCGACGATGTGCGACGACCGTTCGCCGATAAACCGCCGCCCCATCTCCGCCACCGTGGTCTGCGGCGGTTCCGTATCAACGATCTCCAGGAAGCTGCCCCAGTGCACCTGCTGCGCCCGCACAAGTTCGGCCGCGTCCGCCAGCCGCATATCGCCAGGGATGCCGGAAAAGTCTACACCAAAGTGGAACGACAATTCGATCAGCCCGGCTTCGGGGGGCACCTGGTCCAGAAACCGCCGTTCCTTTTCCCGCGCCTCCGCTTCGGTATGCCCAGCCTGCACCCGCGTCAGCCAAAGGCACCCCAGGTCGCGCGGATCGCGGCCATGCTGGAGCAGCAAACGGTCCAGCGTAGCGCGATGTTCGGCGATGCTGGCCGTGCTGCGGCGCGCGACAAACTGCAGATCGGCATACCGCGCCGCCAAATCCATTCCGTCCGGCGATTGACCTGCCTGGATGATGATCGGCCTTCCCTGCGGCGACGGCAGCACCGGCAACGGCCCCCGCACGTTGAAGTGCTTGCCCCGATGATTGAGCAGATGAACCTTCGACGGGTCCGCGAACACCCCGCGCTCGCGATCCATGATGATCGCGTCCGCCTCCACGCTCGCCCACAGGTCGGTCACCACCTTCATGTGCTCGCGAGCCCGATCATAACGATCCGCCGCCGGAGGCATCTCGTCATACCCCCAGTTCGCCGCTTCGTTTTTATACGCCGACGTCACCGCGTTCCAGCCCACCCGGCCGCCGGTAATGTGGTCGAGCGAACTGAACAGGCGCGCCACATGAAACGGATGGTGATAGGTGGTTGACATGGTCGTGCCAAATCCCAGGTGCGGCGCCACCCGAGCCATCAACGGGATCATCGGCATCATGTCATGCTTCGGCCAGCGCACGCCCAGGCGCACCGCGGTGTCGAAATTCCCGCCATAGATCTCAGGGGTTTCCGCCGCGTCGCCGAAAAACAGCATGTCGAACACGCCGCGTTCCGCGATGCGGGCGATGTCCTCATAGAAATCCGGCCCGTAATACTGGTAGCCAACCCAGGACCCTGGCGTCCTCCACAGATGATCGGTGTGGATAAACGAAACGTCCGCCGCCAGATGCAAAGTTTCAGACTGCGACACGACTATCTTCCACTCACCTCCAGCGCCGGCTCAACCCTCATCTGGATGGCCCGGTTGAACTTCGACAGGTAGTGATCGGCAAAAAGCGTGGGTGGATACTTGGCCGCCTTGTCGGCGCCATAAAAGCCGGTGATGCACTCGACCATCGCGTCGGCGTTTGGATTGTGAAAGAACGGAATGCTCAAGCGCCCGATCATCGCTGACTCCCGGGGTGGATTGACCACGCGATGAACGTTGGATACCCATTCATCATTGGTCCAGCGCATCATCAGGTCACCAATGTTGCAGATGAAAGCATCTGGCCGGGGATGCACGTCGATCCAGTTGCCTTCCCGCAGTTTCACTTGCAGTCCGCCGGGCACGTCGTCACCCTTCAGGATGGTCAGCGTCCCATAGTCACTATGCGCCCCAGCCCGCAACTGCCCGGGTTCCGGCGGCTCCGGCTGTGGCGGATACCACAGCGCCCGCAGCACGCTCGCGCCGCGATCCACCTTGTCGTCGAAGAACGTGTGATCCAGCCCCAGCGCCACCGCGAACAGCCGCAGCATATGCACCGACAGCCCCTGCATGGTCTGGAAATACGTTTCGAAGGCCTCGCGGAATCCCGGCCGGTCGGCAGGCCAGATGTTCGGCGCAAAGAAGAACGCCGCCGCCGGCGTACCCGCCAGATGCGCCGGCATGTCCTCCGGCGGCCCCATGCCATAGCCCTCCTGCCAGTCCGGCGGAGTCTCGGCTCCCAGAGTATAGCCCAACGCCCGCTGCTTCGGCGGCATGTAGCCCCGGCTGTTGCGGTTTTCCGGCTGTGGCACACGCAGTTTTTCGGCTTCCGGCAGGGCGAAGAAAGCACGGGCCTCCGCCTGCAGGTCCGCGACCACGCTCTGCGGAACGCCATGCCCGACGATGGTGAAGAACCCAACCGTCTCGCACGCCTCCCGAATCTGTGCGGCAACGCCGGCGCGCCCATGCGGTGAAAACGACGGAGCCAGATCGATACAGGGAATCATCGCATCCTCCAATCAGTGACCTTTAATGCGCGAACCTCGCTAGTACCCAATCGCAGAGATGCGCGATGCTAGAAGAATTGCCAAAGATCTTCCTCCGACCGCAGGTTTTCGCTCGCCCCATCAAATGCAACCCGGCCGCCGCGCATGATGATCGCGCGTTCGGTGATCTGCAACGCCGTCATGACATTCTGCTCTACAATGATGATCCCGGTGCCGGTGCGCTGGTTGATGTCGGCCAGGCTGGCCAGTACCTCCTCCGCCAGGTTGGGCGCCAGGCCCGGCGGTTGGTTCATCCAGCAAGACCACCTTCGGGCGGGTCATCAAGCGCCATCGCGACCGCCAGCATCTGCTGCTGCCCGCCGCTGAGCGACCCGGCCCGCTGGCGCCGGCGCGAGGCGAGGCGGGAAACAGGTCCAGCACCGCCATGTCCATCGGCGGATGGTTCATCGCCGCGAACGCAGGCACGCCTCCACCGACAGGGTCGGAAACACGTTATGGGTCTGCGGCACGAAGCCGATACCCAGCATCACGTTGCGATGCACCTTGTCGGGGATCACCTTCTGTCCGTCGAAGCGAAGCTCACCGGTCATCGCGCTGATGCGCCCGATCATGCATTTCAGCAGCGTCGACTTGCCGGACCCGTTGTGACCGAAGACGCCGATGCAGCGGTCAGCGGAATGTCCAGGCTGATGTCATGCACAACGACATTGCCGCCATAGGCGGCGCTGACATGCTGCAACTGAAAGCTCATGCCGCGGCACCGAAATACAAGGCGTTCAGGTCCTTCATTCGCATCAGTTCGTCCACCGGGCCGTCGGCCAGCACGCGCCCGGTCGCCATGAACACCCCGCGCGAGCACAGGTCACGTACGAAACCAACATTGTGCTCGATCAGGCAAACCGCCTGTCCCCGCGCTCGCTTCTTCCGCGATTACCTCGCGCATGATCGCATAGGTGCGGCCTTCCACCGCGGCCATCGGTTCGTCCAGCAACAGGCAGACACCGTCGTTCATCAGCGCGCGCGCCATGCCCATCAGCTTCTGCTGGCCGTAGGACAGGTCGGCGGCCAGGTCGTGCGCCTTATGATCCAGCCGCACCCGCTCGCAGCAACGTCATCGCCCGCGCCTCCGCCTCGGTCTCCATCCCCCGCACGCGCCGGCGCTGCATCAGGCTGCGCAACATGGAATTCCCCGGATAATCGCGCACGCCCAGCAGCAGATTGTCCAACACCGTCAGGGACCGGAACGACCGTGCATGTTGCCAGGTCCGCGCGATGCCCAGCTTGGCCCGCTCGGATACGCTCAACCGGTCGATCCGCGTGCCATCCATCGAGATGCTGCCTGCATCCGGCCGGATCACGCCGGTGATCAGGTTGAACAATGATGTCTTGCCGGCGCCGTTGGGGCCGATCAACCCGACCACCTCGCCCGGCAGCAACGCCAATGTGATACTGTCCGCAACGACCAGCCCGCCGAAGCTCTTGCACAGGCCCTCGACCCGCAGCACCGCCGTCATGCGGCGACCAGGCGGCGACGCCCGCTCCAGGCGTCCAGCCCCCCTCCGCCGCGCCGTCCGCCCATCAGCCCCTGCGGCCGCAGGAACAGGAACACCAGCACCAGCACTGAGAATATGATCCCCTGCAGCGGCGAACTGACGGAAACCGGCAGGTGCAGAAACTGGATCGCCTGAGGCACCAGCGTGATCACCGCCGCACCCAGCAGCGGCCCCCAGATCGTCGCGGTACCACCGACCACGACCATGGTCAGCAACGCCGTCGACGTTTCCAGCCCGAATTGTGACGGCGACAGGAACTGGAAAATATGGCCATACAGCGCACCCGCCAGACCGGCAACGCCGGCGCTCAGCGCAAAGACCGCCATCTTCATGCGCACCGGATCGCGGCCCAGCGCACTCAGCGCCAGTTCGTCATTCCGCATCGCCGTCAGCGCTCGGCCGAACGGGCTGTTGATCAAAGCCCGTGTCAGCAGCAGGACGAATACGACGGCGCCCAGCAGGATCGCCAGGCAGACCGCGCCGCGATAACTTCCTTGCGCCAGCGACGGGATGTTGCTCAGCCCACCGGTGGCGCCGGTGATGTCGACGTTGTTGATGATCTGCAGCACGCCGAGCTGGAAGCCCATGCTGACGATGACGAAGTAATCGCCCGATACGCGCAGCGAGCACAGCGCCAGCGGCATCGAGGCAACCGCGCAGCACCAGCGCGCCGATCGCCACCGCGACCGGGATCGGCACATTGGCCTGCATCACCAGCAGCGCCGATCCATAGGCACCGATACCGTAGAAGATCGGATGCGCGACGCTCAGCAGGCCGCCATAGCCCAGCACGAGATTGAGGCTCATGGCCAGCAGGCCCGACAAGGCGGCCAGCGTGGCGAGAGTAATCAGATACTGCACCGGCATGTCAGCGCCCTCGCGCAGGGCCAGGCGTGGGCAGCGCGGACGCCGCCGGGAAACAGCACGATGGCAACCGCCATCAGCACGTAGACCAGCAGCGGCGTCCATTGCGACGGCATGAACAGCACGGCGAAACCCTGGCCCATGCCCAGCAGCAGTGCGGCGGCACCGGCGGCGAATACGTTGCCGACACCGGCCAGGATCGTCGCCAGCAATGCCATGCACCAGGAACTCCTGCAACGGCGAGGACGGCACGGTTGCCGCCTTGGTGCCGAGCAGCAGCATTCCCACCGTCGTCAGCAGCGCGGCGATGGCCATCGTGATGCCATAGGCGGTATCGCGGCTGGTGCCGTACAGCTCCGCCAGGTCCGGGCTGTCGGCGACAGCGATCAGCCGCTGACCCCAACTTGTCAGCTTCAGGAACAACGCCAGCGCGGCGGCCAACAGCAAGGTCACCGCTATCGCGCGCACGTCCCACTGGCTGACCGCGACATCGCCGACCAGCGATACCGGCGTCACCACGTTGTCGATCAACGTCGTCGATTCGGTCCCGAAGATCAGCTCCGCCACATAGGTGCAAAGCTGAGAGACCACCAAGGTGAAGATGAAGAACGTCAGGCTTGACGATCCGCGCCGGCGCAGCTTGCGAAAGCCGAACCGCTCCAGGCCAAGCGACATCACGATGGTTCCGGCCAGGCCCAGCACGAACGCCGGCGCCAGGCCCAGGTCCAGCCAGCGCGTCGCGGCGAACATGCAGCTATAAGCCACAACCATCATGCCGGCCTGGGCAAAATTCCAGACGCCGTTGACCTTAAGCACCAGCGACAGGGAGATCGCGAACAGGCAAGTAAAGCTGGCATTGGCAAAGCCCGTCCAGGCCAACTGCGCCAGGATGGATAGATCGAACACCGCCGTTCAACCGCCGATCTTTGTCACGTACTGGAAACGCCCATCCTTCACGCGCCAGACATAGACCGGCTTGTCGACGGTATGATCAGCGTTGAAGGTGACCGGCCCGGTCATCGGACCGTCGAACGTGCGGACCTCGATCAGCGCTTGCCGCATGGTCTCACCAGTCATCGGCAGGTTCTTCTCATGCAGATGGTGCACGATCCCCGCTATTACATACGGAACATCATAGAAATACTGAGTATACGGCAGTCCATTCGCCGCTCGGCCTTTCTCCTTCTGCCAGCGCGCGACAAAAGCGGCGACGTTGGGGTTCTGCTCCGCCGTCGGCGCCAACGATGTCACGGTCAGTCCCTCACCCGCGGCCCCAAGCTGATGGGCGAAGGCGTCGCTGAAGGCACCCTGATAGCTGGTCAACTGGGTTTGCAGGCCAAGCTGGCGGATCTGCGCCATGACCGTGACGATGTCGGAGTTGACACCCTGCACATGGATCACATCGGGATTCAGCGCCCGCACCTTCAGTATCAGGCCGGTAAAGTCCGATTGCGCCGGGATCGTACGCCTCGTCCAGCACCACCTTGCCGCCGGCCTTGGTAAAACTGTCGATGAACACACGTGAACCCGGAACGCCGGTCTCGTTGTTGGCATACAACACGGCGGCACGCTGCTTGCCCATTTCACCGTGCACATAAGCACCAAAGGCACGCATATCCACCTCGGCCAGCGGAAAGGTGGTGTAGGTGTAGTCGCCAAGGTGGGCGATCGAGGGCGCGTTGGCACCGACGCTGAACATCAGCGTCTTGCCGCGTTCGGCAACCGGCGCCATCGCCTTCACCACGGCGCTGAAGCCGCCG